>JBGAHZ010000041.1:0-69701 GCA_044225915.1 Obscuribacteraceae bacterium (SeqCode) | reverse complement strand
GCAGCCACCAGACATCAATTTTGCAATTCCGAAATCCACTATTTTGACGAGCACTGTCGCGTCTTCGTCCGATAGCAAAACAAGGTTGGCTGGTTTCAGATCGCGGTGAAGAACGCCTTTGTGATGCGCGTGCAGCAGTCCTTTGCAGGTTTGTCTGAAAATGTCGATTGCTTCGAACTCATGAACATATCCCGCTGTATCGATTAACCGGCTTAACGAACATCCGTTTAAGTAGTCCATGACCAGGTAGGCATCACCTTCATTTGTAATTCCAAAGTCATAAACGCTGATGATATTCGGGTGGTTAAGACTGCTCGCCGCTTTTGCTTCAAGTTGAAAACGTTTGATCCAAGTTGGATCATCGACAAGGTGACCGTGCATCAGCTTGACCGCCAGCTCTCGCTCGGTGTATTTGTGTCGGGCTCGATAAACTGTTGCCATCCCACCTTTGCCGGCAACGCTAAGAATTTCATAGCGCTCGGCAAAAAGTTTGCCTAGCATCGGATCCTTTTTGACTGCAACTAATAGAGAGTTGTCGTCAGGACAGGTTCCATGCTCAGGTCCGAATAATTTGTGGCATTGAAGGCACTGTAGAACAAATGTTTGACTGTCTGCCATCTAATTCTCTCCGGCAGAAATTAAACCCAATGGATGTGATGCCGGGGAAACGAAATTGATCGGAAAAACTTGATTGGTGATGGTGGTGAATGGCATCCTCTAATCCTACGCTATAACCTTAATTGCTGTCTCCTGGAACTCTTATTCGAGTGGCAAAAAAAGTGTTAATGGACCATCGAAATTCGCTGACGTGAATGAAACCCGTGTAGTGAGTAAAAAGTTGCGCGTCATATTGCAAGTAGTTTTGGACAGCTAGAAGCAAGACTTGTGATCGAGCACTTAACTTCTTCGTTAGTGGCAAAGCCTGCGGCTGGTGCGGACGGCTCGCTGTCTCTACTTAGGTCCGCTGTGGGTTGAAGCACGATGTTTGCCGATCGTCCCGCACCGGATTTTGGCATCAAAGTCTGAACAATAATTGTGAAATTCTTAAAGGTGATCGATCCGGCGCAACGTTTTTTCTGCCGGTTTGTATTGCACTCGGACGTTCAAGTGAACGAGGCGCGGAGGGCAAAATCATGAAAACCAATATTTTAGTTTTAGTAGGTGTAGCGACCGGCATCATCCTTTGTGGACAACCGGCAGAAGCCCGAGGAGGCTTCGGAGGCGGTTTTGGTGGCGGTCATATGGGTGGCGGATTCGGCGGCTTTAGCGGACACATGGGCGGCGGTGGTATGGGACATGAACTCGGTGGCGGGATGGCTGGTGGTATCGGACACGGTGCATTCGGCGAAGGTGGTGGCGCATTCGGTGGTGGTGGTCACGGAATATTCGGCGGCGGTGAACAAGGCGGTTTTGCCGGCGGCAATCATCCAATGAATCCAAACGCAGGAGGTCAAGGAAACCATCCCCTTAATCCCAACAACGGTGGACAAGGTAATCATCCGCTCAATCCGAACGATGGAAATCACTCTGGAAACAATAACGGCAACCATGCAAACGGAAATAACTCTGGCAACAATGATGGCAACACTACCAACAACATAAACGCGAGCGCTAATGGCTATGGTGGCGCATATGGTGGCCATCCATATGCGGCCGGATGTGTTACCGGCTATGGTTATGGCTCACACTATGGCGCTTATCCCGCCGGCGGCTACTACGGTGGCGCCGGTTATTGGGGACCCGGATTCCTGCCGGTTCCAATGGTTTATGGGTCTGTCAATCTTGGTAGCAGCGATACCCAACCGATAATCGTGAATAACACTCAACAGCCTGCATCCAGTGATTCGAAACAACAATCAGCGCAGATAGCTTCGCAACAACAGTACGCTCAACAACAATTTGCCCCTCAGCAATTTGCATCGCAACAATATGCGGCACCGCAGTTCATGCAACCGATGGCTGCTCAATATGCGATGCCTACGTACGCACAACAACAGTACGCAATGCAATCGGCAGACGACGCTGCAACTGCAAATCGAGCTCGCATTTTTGCTAGAACGTTTGCTCAAGAGTTGTCGAATGTGAAAATGCAACAAATGTCGGGAAGCAATAAAACTTCCACGAGCACAGCTAACCACAGCTAGTAAGATTTAGCATTTCGTTTTCGCGAAAAATAGAAACCTATCGTAGATTCCACCAAGAATTACCGATAGGTTTCTTAAATGTAAACGTATGATTGGCATGATTTCGACTATCATATTGTCGTCGTGTGCGCTCAAGCGCGCTCCCACTAATAGGCTGAGAACAAAATGACTGAGAAAACCGCCCATCATCTCCAGCTCACGAAGAGTCTCATCCGAGGCGCCCGAGTTGCATTGCTACCAGGTGATCCGTTTCGAGTTCCTTTGATAGCGAAGCACATCGATAACGCAAAGGAAGTCGCACATCAACGCGAATTTAACTCCCACCTGGGAGAACTCGATGGTGAGCCGATTCTCGTTACATCGACCGGTTGCGGGGGACCATCGCTCTCAGTGTGTGTGGAAGAACTCGCACAGATCGGAGTGGATACCTTCATACGTGTGGGTAGCACCGGTGCAATCCAAGAATACGTGAACGTAACTGACGTCGTGATTTCGAACGCTGCGGTTCGGCTTGATGGCGCGAGTCGAAGTTTTGCTCCACCTGAGTATCCGGCGGTGTCCAATCTCGAAGTCACCAATGCGCTGGTCGAGAGCGCTACAGCACTGAAGATCGCGCACCATGTCGGCATCACCGCATCGACGGACACGTTCTACCAGGGGCAAGAACGCTACGATTCATTTACGGGATTTGTACCTCGGCACTTACGTGGCAGCGTTAAAGAGTGGCAGCAATTAAACGTTCTCAATTTCGAGATGGAAGCCGCCACTTTATTCACGATGTGCTGCGCTCTCGGTTTGAGAGCGGGCACCGTCTGCGGTGTCGTAGCAAATCGCACCAAGAGCGAGAAGGTCACATCCAAAGAATCATTCGTTGAAGGTGAACAGAACGCCATCAAGACCGCCGTCGGCGCAGCTCGCGCGTTGCTCAAGCGCCCTGCGAAGTTGATTGCCCGCCCGGCATTTACTGTTTAGGATCGCTACCAAAGCCTTCGACACAGATAGCGATTCATGAAACTACTTTGTTTTTGCGGTGGGTGCATCGTGAACGTCGAGCCGCGCGATGAGCCACTTCTTCACGCGCGGGAAATATTTGTAGAGGTTGTCGGTGTTCTCGTTGCGACCGCCCATCATGGAGCCGAACATCTCGGCGCATGTTTCGCGCGGACCCCAGTCGTCGGTCTTAATGAAGTTGGCGATCTTCGAATGCACGCTCACTGGGATGTTCTCTATATCGGCTTGCCATTCTTTGCGTAGCGCGGGATCTTTCGACAGTGTCATCATGTCATCGAGAACCTGAAAACACATGTCGCCGACGTGGAGTTGCAAATACTCCGGTTTTCGTGCAGGACCGAGATCGTTACTGCCCTTGTTCTTGGGACGCTCGTACAAGCAAATTTCTTGAGGTTCATAGATGCGTCCTGGCTGTTCTGACAGTGACTGAGCAGCCGGATCGGTCAGGCAATCTTTCGCTGAATTCGGCCATCGATCGATCATATTGGGGGATATGACCACGCGACATTGGCTCTCATCGAGCTTCTTGCGAAGCGGTTCCGGAAGATTCTCAATCGCCTTCTTCGCAGCTTGTACCGTAGCGGTGCTGACAGCAGGATGGTTTTTAAATTCTTTTGCGGGAGGAACGACAATGACGCGCTCCATAAGTTTTGTCGTCACCACTGGTGGTGTCACTGGCACGGTTGTAGTCGGCGTTGGAGTTGGCACCGCAGGTTCTGTCGGCGTTGATGTACATCCTGCGATCGCACTGCACGCCACCAACGTCATAAAGCACTTCGCCAATTTTGTTCGGTAAAAATCGCCAGACTGCATAGGACCTCCGCAATTGCAGCTACTGCCATCACGAGATTGGCTTTTCAACCCACCCCCGAGCGTCCTTAAAGGATACGGCACTTCTCTCCTTTTCGGAAGGCGTGATTTAAGTTATCGGGAACTGATTGCAGGCATCTGCAGTAATTCTGTTCTGGTGTTCATTCTCTCAACTCGTTCAATCTGCGGAATATACGAAACAAGCGAGCCCATCAGTCACGTGGGTGTCACGCGCGCAATTTAATGTGAGTTCATACGCAAACCGTAACGGCTTTTGACAGGACTCCTGCCACCGAGCTTTATGTTTTGCTGCGAAAACTTTTCTAGAAAAGGATGTTACTCATGAGCTTTGACGCACCCTCCAAAGACTATTCTGGCTGCCCCTCGTCACCTGAATATCAAAACGTCATCGATTTTGCTGCCAAGAATACTTACAACCCAGAGTTGCTCGGCGATATCAATGAATTGAAAAATAAATATAACTGCAAGATTCGGACACCGGAAGAGGCGGTAGATTTTGCGGTTCAGGCTCTGCGCGAAGCGGACCCGTCCATACGGGTATACAAGCAGCCGGAGGGGCTGTTTGGTCCGGGCCGAGCTGGAATTGGATCCGAGCTCGACTATAAAAATCGAGAACTCAAACTCTCAAAAATTATACCTGGCGGTCCTGCCGACAGAGCCGATCTCAAAGCGGGTGATAAAGTTCTTTCTATCGATGGGAAGCCAATCTCAAAATTATCAAATCTGGGAGATGTTCACAATCTGATTACCTCTCAACGAAGTATTCTCGACGGTAACATTGGAATTGGACTGTCTCGTCATGAAAACGGTTCATTGAAAATATCGCAGGTGGAGCGTAAGTCGGCGGCTGAGTCGGCCGGTCTCATGGAAGGCGATGCGATTGTGGCGATCGATGGCATTGCCGTTTCCAAAAATCAGAGCATCGATAGATTGAACAAAAGCCTGGAGGGACGCGAAGGGTCGCAAGTTCATCTGATGATTGAACGAGGCGGTGAGCGCGTCGGCTTGAATCTTGCTAGACGCGTCGACGGTTATCCGACTGCAGCTCTGGTAGTAGAGCGTGATGGAAAAACCTTCGAGACGACCGTGCCGAGACGTGCTGTAGAAGTTCAACCTGTGGTTGCGAAACACGGAAATGAAGATTTGACGATAGGTGGACCGACGTTGCCGCACGATACTACTTACATTAAAGTAAATAATTTCTTTGGCGAGGACACTACGGATAAAATCTGGAAAGCGCTGCAGAACCAAAATGAGGCGAATGACGCATCGAGAACAAGCGCTAAAGATGGCGCTCAGTCCAATTCCGTGATCATTGACCTGCGCGACAATGTCGGCGGTCGGATCAGCGACGTTGTACTCACCGCATCGTTGTTTGTAAACAGAGGGGATTTGTACAGCCTCAATTCGAGAGTAAAGTCGGATCCATCCGCTCCATCATTTGAGACTGAAAAGGTAAGTCTGAATGAAAAAAACGTTTACACAAGTAGAACCACTGGCGGTGCTCCGGTCAATGATGGCAAACCGCCGATTTTGACTAATGATCGTGTGCCGTTGGCGAGTCGTCCCGAGCAGCTAATTGTTTTGGTCAACGAACAAACTAGTGGTAGTGCCGAAATGCTTGCTGAGACCTTGAAAGTTAACGCTGGTGCGACTGTTGTTGGCACTGAAACTAAAGGATACGGTGTAACTCAACTTGCATCACCTGTTAAGCGAGACACGATGCTGATATTGAACACGGGGCACATTATGGCGCCTGGTGGACGCTGGTTCGGCAATGGCGACACTGTCCGTAATGGCGTGGCACCTGATATTAGAATTCGTAATTCAGACAATTCAGAACTCGGTAGCGACAAGGATGAGCAAGTGAAAGCGGCGATAAAACTCATTAATGACAGGCGTAAGTAGCCGGTAACGAAACTATTACAGCATCAACGAACTGGGGCTAGCGCTCATAAGTACGGATTGGTTCGATCGCAGTTTAATTGTGTGGTCGATGCAAGAAAAAGCCGTAACTGCTTGAGCAGATACGGCTTTTAGAGTGAGATTTATTTGGACTTAAGCTGCCAAGTAATCTTCAAAATCACTTTGGTTAGCGGCTTGTTTCAGTTTGCGCATCGCGGAGCATGAGATTTTTCCGACTTGATCCCGAGTCAGGTTCAGCTTATCGGCGATTTCGCGAAGCGACAATTCGTCGTCGCTCACGAAGCCGAATCGTAATTTGATTACTTCGCGCTCAATTGGTTTAAGGCAGGATAATAACTCTGAGACTTCTGCTTTCAAGAAGCTGCTGTTGACTCTATGGAGCACGTGTACGCTGGTTTCGTCCTCGATGGTATCACCGAGAGTGCAACCTTCGTCTTCAGAGGTTGAAACTTTTTGGTCAAGTGACATGCAGTGTTGCGAGGCGTCCAGTGCTTTTGCGATTTTTTCGACTGACTCGTTGAGTTCTGCCGCTATCTCTTCAATAGTTGCTGTTCTACCTAATTGAGTCGAAAGTGTGCTTCGAACTCTGCGGATCTTGGTCATCAGTTCGTTGAGGTGCACGGGCAAACGAACTACGCGTGATTTGTTTGATAGTGAGCGCGTTATCGCTTCTCTCACCCACCAGGAAGCGTATGTCGAAAAACGATGGCCCATCTTCAGGTCAAATTTTTCTACCGCTGTCATTAGACCGATGCTTCCTTCTTGAACCAGATCGCTCAGTGGCAAGCCTCTATCCGAATACTTCTTAGCGATTGCATTAACGAGTTTCATATTTGCGAGGATCAACGCGTTACGAGCGGCGACATCGCCACGTTTGGCTCGAACTACAAGTTCCTTCTCTTCTTCCGCAGTGATCGATTTCGAAGGGACTAGCAGTGTTTCGCTCGTTGCATTTGCTTTGCGGCTCTTGGAGGCTTTTGCTGAGCTCCCAGATTGGGTCGGAAACTGAAGGATGTTGTCGACATCATCTTCCGATACTGTCTCAAATTCATCATCAAACAGATTCGAAACAAGCGCTGACATGTTTAATTCCTCATATGCTCATAGCGTGGCGAGCGGTGGACTTCCACTGCTCTTTGCTGGTAATTAGGTAATTGGGACATCTGGTCCACGGGACGAACCGGAACCGTCGATGTATTCAATATACTCACCCGGTAGTTTAAAGTCAACAGTCTCGTAGTTTAATTTCTACAGAAATTAGGCGAGTTGTGGAAGAGTTTCCCTAATTGTTGGGTTTTGGGGACCGGGCGAGTTGTTGCTTGTCCTGTTGGTTGTATTTTATAAGCGACTGGTGGCTGTAAGGTGCAGATGCGCTTACCCCACAAGGCAGACTCTTTTCGGGGACAGAATCGGGTCTTCTGTTAGCGGATGTGTATCGCTGACTTACAGAGACGAACTATAGCTTTCCACAATCTATTGCACGAGGTGACCGATTCTTTCGCCAACCTATCGTCTCAGGGCGACCTGCACCTTTTGACAGCCGATGGTTCACGAGGCGACCTGTACCTTTCGACAAACTATCGTTTTACGAGATGACCCATACCTTTAATAATGAGTCCGGGAAGAAAAACAAAACCGAAGATTGCAAACCATCCAATCAAACCAAAGACGATGGCTTGAAGCACGCCATGTTTTGCCAAGTCGAAGCCTGACGTGCAGAGCCCGATGAGCCCAGCAATGAAGCTTAAAGCGATTATGCACACGTGGACCTTCATATTGCCATCTTAATGTCCAAGTCCGAAACCGTCCATTCGCTTTTCCGCGAATCGAAAACAAATTGTGACCAAAATGCGACCTCACGTCGAACTCACAGCGTCTCGATACTATCGAATTGTGTTCAAGGTTTCGCCAGAGGAAAATACCATGAAAAAGATGATACTAACAGCAATGGCAGCGGTACTTCCCATGCTCTCAGTTATGCCCGCATTTGCAAACGCACCGGCTCGCTCTACTGAGAAACCAGCACCAGTCGTTAAGGCAGAAAAGAAAGCATGCAAGACCGCTAAAAAGAATTGCATGAGAACGAAAAACCAAAAAGTTTCACTCCATAAAAAAGCCGGCAAGATAGTTGCCAGCAAGCCTGCAAAGGCTCTCAAATCAACAAAGGTTTCTCATAAGGCTTAACGTCTGGCATCCCCTCCCACAGTTGGAAGCGGCCTGGAGTAATCCGGACCGCCTCCAACTGTTTCTGGCATTCTCCACTGATCGACGAAAATGTTCGTGATCGAAACAGTGAGTTCTTGTGATCAAAGCTGTGGCCGTCGCGTGATCGAAAGCCCGATTATGACTGTGTTGTGGCAAAATATTGATTGTATTTACACTGGATGACTACGCAGTAGCATGGCAAAGATTCTGGTGCTCGAAGACGAAAAGGATATGGCCGACGCCATCAAGGATTCGCTTGTGCGACTCAATCATGGAGCCGATGGTATGCGGGTTTTAGAGTTCAGCCAATTCGATTTGATTGTGTTGGATTTGATGCTTCCACATATAGATGGTTTTGAAATTTGTCGTAGGTATCGAACCCGTGGTGGCGATGCGCACATACTCATGTTGACCGCGAAGTCTGCGCTGGATGACAAAGAGCGCGGATTCACAATCGGTGCCGATGATTATCTGTGCAAACCGTTTGCTCTGCGTGAGTTTATCGCACGAGTAACTACGCTCTTGCGACGCCCGCAAGTTAGATTGCCGGAGGTCATTGGGATCAAGTCCTGGCAAGTAGATTTGCGTACTGCTGTCGCCACTAATGGTGATACCACCATTCAGCTGTCGCCGAAAGAATTCGACTTACTTCTTTTCCTATATCGATATCCTTCCGTTTCGTTCTCCGCGGAGGCTTTGCTTGAGCGCGTCTGGTCGTCTACGTCGACATCATCTGCGGAAGCCGTGCGGACCGTTGTAAAAACATTGCGGCAAAAACTCGGCAATTCCATTGTTCAGCACATTCCTGGATTTGGATATAGTTTCAATGCGACTAAATCGTAGATTGAAAATAACGGGACTGTTCGTTTTATTGGTATCAATAATTCAACTGGTTGTGACATGTTTCAGTGGATGGTTCTTGCAGCTCAACATCACCACAGCACTCGACGATGAATTGTCTGCGCTTGAAAGTGAGATCGTTCCATTCATCGCGATTGAGCATCACAAGCCGAAGTTTGATCCTGCACGACCCGTAGCGATTAGAAAGGATATCGTGATCAGCGTTAGTTTGTTTGACGCAAAACAACATTTGGTTTCGCAGCTTGGACCGGAAAACAATTCAAAACTTTTGCTGCAAAAGAAAGAAGTTGAAGTTAATGGCCGACAATTCAGGCAAATTATTAAACCACTGAGTGCGAATGGCACGAAGATAGGTTGGCTTCGCATCGCGATTTCAACAAGAGTCAGAGACCTCGCATTGCGAGAGTTCAGTTGGATTGCTTCAGTTGCATCACCAATTTTGTTTCTCGCATTGCTTGCGGCTGGGTATTTTTTCGCAGGCAAGATGGTCAGACCGATTGAAGATTCGTTTGCAACGTTAAAACGATTTATGACTGACGCTAGTCATGAACTCAAGACGCCCGTTGCCATAGCACGGATAAATACCGAGGCGTTGGAGCAAGAGCTGCTGGATAAAAACTTCTCAACCGCGCGCACGGAAATTGTTGTTCGATCATTGGAGCGCATGACGCAGTTGATCGATGACATCACTTTGTTGTCCAATATGGAGAATCCTGGTTTTAAAATCTCACGAACAAGGATCGGTATAGACACTCTTGTGCAGCCGATCTTAAGTGAATTTTCTGAGCACTACAAACAAAAAGGAGTCAACTTGCAATGTCAAATTGATGCGGGGTTGAGCAAGATCAAGGTGCTATGCGCGCCAGATTTAATCGAACGAGCGCTCACGAATTTGCTGGCTAACGCCTTGCGATACACATCAACCGGCGGCACTGTATGCGTGGCGGCCAGGGACCTCAACAGAAGTATTCAAATCTCCGTGGCTGATACCGGCATAGGCATTCCACAAGAAGCGCTGCCGATGCTCTTCGAGCGTTTCTATCGCGTTGATGCGTCTCGGTCGCACGATGGTGGTGGATCTGGTCTTGGACTTGCGATTGTCAAAGCCGCAGCAGAAGCGAACGGTGGGAAAGTGGAAGTCTCCAGCGTGGCGGAAAAAGGAAGCACGTTTACTATCTCACTGCCACTCGATTGATTGAATTCATTGTGGACAGCCTGCGAACTGACCGGTCAGAAACGAGGTTTAGCACGAATGGCTAGCTGGATGTCCGGTATCGAGGTGATCTCCTCACTGGGCTCTTACAAAGCACCCCTATGCATGACCACCTATCCTTTTTGAGAATGGAAAACTTCGAGGTTGTGAAGCGGTAGCTTTATTTGATGTGTGTCCGGGTTGCTATCAAACCTCGCGAGGCTCAACGCATGCCGCTGGATTGAGTTGCTGCGTCGCGAAATTGCACCGGTTGCCAGTGGCTCGGAACGGTTACAATGCTCCCTTGAATTCAACCACTCCTGGAGGCGCCATGCGTCGACTCTTGCATCCGAACAAAAAACTTTCTGATGTTCTCTCAACATACTTTTTGATTTTTTTGTTGCTGTTAAATATGGTTCCTTTCCAAAGTTTTCCGGCTCACGCGGCCGAGACTAACAGTGATGAACCTAAATCAGAACTTGCATTCACTGTAGTTGAGAGCAAAGCGCCGATTCAAAAACCGGAAGCCGTGAAGTCTACGCCGACGCAAGAGCTTTCTCCGGAGCGTGTCGAGGAATTGTTGAAGCGGTTGAGTCCTCTGAAACCCATAACCAAAGCCTCGTTTGTGATTCCTGAAGACTCTCTGGTTAAGCCAAAACTTCCGGGAATCCAAACGCTGGAAGAGTTTCCGCCTAAAGAAACGCAGCGTGAAAAACCGGTGGTTAGTGCAAGCAAGGCACCACTTTCGGTGCTTCGGACAAGCCACAGCGGAATTGTCGATACGGTCACTCAATACGCGATTACTTACTCGCAGCCGATGGTTCCTGTTTCAGAAGCAAGAACCTTTGCGACGGTGCCATCTCTGGTGATGAAGCCTCAGCCTTCTGGAAAATATAGATGGGCAGGAACTCAAACACTGTTGTTTGATCCTGAAAGAGGCCGATTTCCGAAGTCTACCGAGTATAAGATTACTGTGCCTGCCGGCACGGAATCAGCCATTGGCGGTCAAAGTGTTAAGGAACAATCGTGGACGATGACGACCCCGACGGTCGTCGTGAAAAACTTCTACCCGCAGGGCGGACCGCAGGTTCAATCACCGATTATGGTGGCAGTGTTCGATCAAGATATCGATCGAAAAGCTGTTTTGAAAAACATGCGTTTGACTGTCGGGAAAGATAATTTTGGTATTCGTCTCGTAGATGATGCCAAGGTTGAAAGTGACTCCACGCGTAAGTATTGGATCACAAACGTGCCGAAGAATCAGTGGTTGGCATTTGAATCCGAGTCGCCATTGCCGCTCGGAACCAAAGCAAAAGTTTCGTTTCTTCCGGGAACTCCATCATTGGAAGGACCGCTGAAAACCACTTCAGCTCAAGAGTTTAACGTCGATATTCATGGCGTATTTCGTTTAGTCCGCTCACCGGAACAAGGTGTCTCACCGGAACGTTGGTCTTCTCGAAGTTTTGAATTCTCGAATCCGATCGACACATCGCCTGCGAAATTCAAACCTGCGATGGTTAAAGTAACTCCGTCTGTGCCGATGGAGATCCAGGCTAGCGGCTCTTATATATCAATTCAAGGGCGATTGAAACCGTTCACTAAGTACACGGTGACATTTGATAAAGACATCACGGACACTTTCGGGCAATCGCTGGAGCGACAAGTCATCGGCACATTTACGACCGGCGCATTGAACACTCAGCTCAGCCAACTGGAAGTTTTAAACACTATTCCTTATGGACAGAAGCCGATTATCTCCGGTTATGCGCAGGCTGTGTCCTCTGTGAAAGCCACTATATATAGAACCACGCCTAAAGATTGGTTGACCTATTCTCAGGATAGATACAACCGAAACCTGCACGTGGGAACGATGGTTGGAACCAAAAGCTACAAAATCGGCAATGAGGATGCAACATTCGAAATCGATTTGAAGCCATATCTCAAAAATGGTCTTGGGCAGTTTGTCGTAGAGCTCGAGACGGTCGGAGCTCCTCGAGATCGCGAACAGAGATTTATGTCATGGGTGCAAGTAACTAAACTCGGCGTAGACGCCTTTAAAGGGCGAAATCTAATTGCTGTTGCAAGTTCGCTCGCAGATGGAACGCCGGTCGCTGGCGTGGATTTGACGCTTCTTACCAGTAACGTCAACGGCGTCACCGACGCCAATGGTATGGCGAAATTGGCGATTTCAACCGACTACGAGAAGTCTGAGGTCCTCGTCGCACGGCAAGGCGACGACGTCGCAATCTTGCCTGCTTCACAGTACAGATCGGGCTGGGTATACAACGATCAGCCGAATGATCTTCTCTGGTACACGGTTACAGATCGCCAGCTTTACAAGCCTGGCGAAAAAGTCACCGTTAAAGGATGGGCGCGGGGACTGCATTTTAAGCCGAATGATGCGCTGCAGCTATTTACTCCGAAAATCGAGACGGTATCGTATGCGATATCAGGCTACGATGGTAAAGAACTGGTCAAAGGCGAGACCTCTGTGGATGCAACTGGAGGATTCTCGTTTGAAACAACCCTTCCTGAGAAAGTAAATCTTGGCAATGCCAACATAATGATTACGGCGCACGGGAAGCAGGAAATCGCGTATCCGGGTTCTCAGTCTCCTGTCAGTTTAGAAAACTATATAAGCTCAGGTAACCTTACAACCAGCGTGCTTATCAAGATTCAAGAATTCCGCCGCCCGGAATTCGAGATGAAGGTGGCTTCGTCGCTGGGCAATTCGATGCTGATTGGTGACACCACTAGCCTGACTGCGAAAACGCAATATTATGCAGGTGGGGTCCTTCAGGATGCACCGATTTCGTGGTCCGTGGCTGCGAGTGAAAGTTCATACTCGCCTCCCGGTTGGTCTGAATTCACATTCGGAAAGGTACAGCCGTTCTGGTTTCGCGGTGAGGGAATCATGTCTCATCGAGGAGGGTTTTATCCTCGACCAGTTGTTAGTGAGGTGAAAACTCTCAGCTCGACTACTGATGCCACCGGAACGCATACGGTCAACGTGAAGTTCGATTCCTTTAAAGAACCGTATCCGATGTCGGCGAGTTGCGAGGCGACGGTCAACGATGTCAACCGACAGTCGTGGTCGGACAAAGTCTCGGTGCTGGTTCATTCCGCTGACACTTATGTTGGTGTTAAACCAGGAAAATGGTTTTATCACAAAGGTGAAGCTGTAGACCTGCGCTACATCGCCACCGACATCGACGGTAAGGTGAAACCTGGAAGTCGCGTTGTTTTCAAGCTGGTGAAGAACGATCGCGATGGTAAAGAGGTGGAAGTAACAAGGCAAACGGTATCCTCAGGTGAGCAGGCTGAACAAATAAAATTGATGCCGAAGGAAGGCGGGCAACATTACGTTGTAGCCACCGTATTCGATGGCAAGGAACGACGCAATCGAACCAGAATTTCGACGTGGATTGAGGGCGACCTTCCCGCTGAGGCGCGTAAGGCGCAGATTCAGACCCTGATGTTGATTCCGGATCGTAAGGAGTACCAGCCCGGCGATACTGCCGAAATTATGGTTTCAACTCCGTTTTATCCGGCGCATGGAATTGTCACTGTCCGGAGAAATTCCATCGTCTCGACAATCCCGCTGGAGATGACTACTTCATCGAAGTCGATCAAGATTCCGGTAACGAAAGACTACTATCCAAATTTTTCAGTTGAGGCATATTTGACTGGAAAAGACAGCGCGTTTGCGTCAGGAACTATAGAAATGAAAGTTCCACCGCGAGCACGTACTCTGGCTCTGCAGGCGCTTGCGGCGCAGAAGGATTTGTCTCCTGGTGGTGATACTTCGATTGAGATTGATTTGAAGGGGGCTGATGGTAAACCTGTTAAAAACGCACAGGTCGCGCTGGCTGTGGCTGACGATGCGGTTTTAGCGTTGGCAGGGTATAAGTGGCCTGATCCAATCGAGCTATTTTACCCAGTGGCTCAGTCCGCCGTCGAAAATGCTTACTCTCGACAGTATGTAATCCTTCCAGCGCAACTCGACGAAAACGGGCAGCAGAAGACGAAACAACGAGCGGATGCACCGGTGCCACCTGCATCAGCGCCGATGATGTTTCGCGCGGTTGGAGGCATGGCGAAGAAAGAAGCAATGATGGACGGTCTTGCCAGCAGGGACAGCAGAGCGATGGCTAACGAAAGTTCTGCCGAGATGGGTCAAGCTGCCGAACCGGAGCCAAACATCGCCGTCAGAACCAATTTCAGCGCACTGGCATTGTTTGTTCCGTCAATCGTAACTGATGAAAATGGCAAGGCGAAAGTGAAACTACATTTGCCTGATAGCCTGACGAGATATCGCATCATGGCAGTTGCCGTCGCCGGCGACGATGCGTTTGGCTCTACCGAGTCGAATGTCACCGCACGACTGCCGTTGATGGTAAAACCATCTGCTCCGCGTTTTCTTCATTTTGGAGACCGGTGTGAACTGCCTGTGGTGCTTCAAAATCAAACTGACAAACCTCTAAAAGTAGAGGTGGTGATGCGAGCATCGAACGCACAGTTAAAGGATGTGAGTAAAACTCGCTCTTACGATCGGATGCCACCCCAGACTTATGACACTGGTTCCGATAAGATCGATGGAACAACAACAGCGCCGGATGGCTCTGCTTCATCGTCGAAAAGCGATTCTCCCGATAGTAGAACCGGTGCTAGACCCGCTAGTTCTGATGGTTCGAAACCTGAAGGATCCGAGTCCGCTGGAAAAGTCGTCGATGTTCCTGCCAACGACCGAGTCGAAGTTCGATTCCCTGTTGCCACCATCGACGAAGGCAATGCCAATTTCCAATGTGCGGCAGTGTCTGGTGCTATGACAGATGCGGCGGAGTTCACCGTGCCGGTTTTGGTGCCGGCTACGATGGAGACCTTCGCCACCTACGGGCAAATCGACAAGGGCGCGATTCAGCAAAAAATCGATCGACCAAAGGATGTTTTCGAGCAAGTTGGCGGATTGACCATTACGACAAGCAGCACTGCTGTTCAGGCTTTGACGGATGCGTACTTCTATTTGAAGAATTATCATTATGGCTGTTCCGAGCAAATTTCGTCGCGAATGATCGCGATGTTGTCTCTGCAGGATGTTCTCGTAGCGTTTGGAAAACTCGGTGGAGCGGAGCAATCCGAGTTCAAAGAATTCGTCAAGAAAGATATTGCAGAACTCGTGAAGAGACAAAATCCAGACGGAAGTTTTGGACTCTGGAAGACCGGAGAACGCGATAAGTGGCCGTACGTTTCTATCCAGGTGGCTCAGGCTCTAAATCTCGCGACGCAGAAAGACTATCTTGTGGATAAGCAAATTTTGGATCGCAGCGAGCAGTATTTGAAAAATATTGCCGCGCACATTCCAAAAGAATATGACGAACGAACGAAGATCGCCATCGAGGCTAGAGCCTTGAACGTTCGCTTCCGAATGGGTGACATCGATTCATCAGCCGCTCGGCGTCTTGTTCGCCGTGCACTCAACCCGAAGACCAAACCGTCCTCGAAGAATCCGCCGCCGAGCAATCCGCCTCGACCACTAGCGAAGATAGCGCCCGATCGCGTGTCCAATACAAGCGATCTGTCGCTAGATTGTGCCGGCTGGTTGCTGCCGATTTTGTCGAAGGACAAGGATTCGTCAGCCGAGGTTGAGTTGATTCGAAAGCAGTTCGACGCCTCCATCAAGGAGACTGCTTCAACGGCTTCAGCTAATGAGAGCGGTTATGGCGACTGGAATTACTGTTTGTTCTATTCACCAAGAAGAACAGACGCGATTGTTCTGGAAGCTCTAATGATCGATCAACCCGAAAGTGAGTTGATACCGAAAATGGTGAAAGGACTTCTTGCTCACAGAAAGAATGGAACCTGGGAAGGGACGCAAGAAAACGGATACATTCTGCAAGCACTCGATCGATATTTCGGTACTTACGAGAAGCAGAAACCGGATTTCGAGAGCAAGGAATGGCTCGGCGAAACACTCGTCGGATTGCAGAAGTTTGCCGGGCGCACGACTGAGACCAAAATTGTGTCGATTCCGACAAGCTATCTTGCTAAGCGCAATGACAGCGATATCGTGGTCAGCAAAGATGGACCGGGGCGACTCTATTATCGAATCGGTCTCGATTATGCTCCGCGTAACCTGACGCTGAAACCTGCTGATTTCGGCTTTAGCGTGGAAAGAACCTATGAGGGCGTTGATAATAAAGACGATGTCAAAAAAGATGCTGATGGAGTCTGGCACATAAAAGCCGGATCGACCGTTAAGACGAAATTGAAGTTCACCACTCCTGGTGCACGCTACCACGTCGCGATGATGGATCCTCTTCCTGCAGGTGCAGAACCGCTTAATCCGGACCTCTCCGGCAGCAGAACTCAAGTCCCGGATAACGGTTCGTCCGGTCCGACTGGCGGTCTGCATATTCAATCGAAGTTTGTGGAAGCGCCTTTCTTCTGGTGGTGGCCAAGGCAGTGGTTTGAACACCAAAACCTGCGCGACCATCAGGCAGAGGCATTCCAGTCTCTTCTGTTTGCCGGTTCCTACGACTACACCTACATGATCCGTGCCACCACTCCCGGTGACTACAACGTACCTCCTACCAAGCTCGAGGAAATGTACATGTCCGAAACCTTTGGCCGCTGCGCGAGCGATCATGTGATCATTGAGTAGCGCAGCGTAGAGTAGCGTAGCGTGGAGTAGAGTGGACTAGCGCAGCGTGGACTAGCGCAGCGTGGAGTAGCGCAGCGTGGAGTAACGCAGCGTGGAGTAGCGTAGCGTGGAGTAGAGTGGAGTAGCGCAGCGTGGCGTGGAGTGGAGTGGAGTGGAGTAGCGCAGCGTGGAGTAGCGTCGCAGCGTGGAGTGGAGTGGAGTAGCGCAGCGTGGAGTAGAGTGGAGCCGCGCAGCGTGGAGTAGAGTGGAGTAGCGCAGCGTGGAGTGGAGTGGAGTAGCGCAGCGTGGCGTGGCGTGGAGTAGAGTAGAGTAGAGTAGAGTGGAGTAGCGCAGCGTGGAGTAGCGTAGCGTGGAGTAGAGTGGAGCCCGCGCAGCGTGGAGTAGAGTAGCGCAGCGCAGCGTAAACGCAGAGTAGAGTAGAGCCGTCGATCGCGGGCCTGGGAGCGCAGGCTTCCAGCCTGCTTCGAAATGAGCGATCGAAAATCTTCGTCGGTTCGATTCCGCGAACCGGTGATCGCTAGTCCTGGGATCGCGAATTCCAGCCTTCTTCTACAGCTCGTTTAGTACAGAAACGATTTCTCGGACTGGTCCTTAAAGGAATCCATAAATGCCGTAATTTTCTGCGCTGTATCTACCTGACCAAGCGATTTGTAGTAATCCTGCGCCTTGCTGAGATTCTCTCTGCTGGTTCTTATCATCAAACCATTCACTTTGACGCCCGGCTTTTGTACCCCGACATTGCTGAGTTCGTAATCGCACATGCCGATTCTGTAGTGCGCCTCTGCGCGAACTAAACTTTTGTAGTCTTTACCGAGAAGCTTCAGCACTTCGTTGAGTTCAACTTTCGCTTCGGTCCAATTCTTCTCCTCGAAAAGCTTGCGACCAGCTAAAAGGCGATCGACTACTTTTTCGAGACCGGCCGTTCTCGTTGCGAGAGAAAGTTTTGCGTTTGGGTAAGCCGCACCAAATACGGTGCGCTCCAGCGCTGGAATTCGCAAGTCTTCCGGTTTGTCATCGTTGGTGCTTCCGTACAGCGTTTGTTCGAGCAGCTTGATGTTGTCCTTGATGTTAACCGGCGCTACCACCGGTTTTTTATACGGATTCGGTGCGAAAGCTGGAATCTCAGGCAATCGAGAATCTTGGGCTTGAGCCCGTGCTCCGGAAAGTAAAACGACAAACACGAGTGTTGCTGCGAACGTTGCTTGTTTTGTCATCAACACGATTCCCTCGGTGTTGATGTAAGTTTAGCACTCCGCAATCGGCCAGAACAGATTGTCATACTGCGAACTAGTTAGGTACCGTCCCATTGACACCGGCCGTTCCCGCCGTACCGTTTTTGCCTGTGGCTCCTGTGGTCACGGTGCCCGTTCCACCTGCGCCACCTGTGCCTGCGCCACCTGCGGCACCGCCATTTGCAGAGATCGTCGCGAGCGATGGCGAACTGATTGTGATCGTGCCGCCGTCGCCTCCGGAACCGCCGCTTCCACCTGCACCGCCTGCACCGCCGGCTGGAGCCAACGCACCACCACCGCCGCCTGTGCCGCCAGCCTTACCAGCACCGCCATCGGCGGTGAAGCTTACTCCACCATTGATGGTTCCAGCCGTGACTGTTATGTCGCCAGCATCGCTACCTGTTGCTCCAGCTCCAGCCTTACCACCGGCACCGCCGGCTTTACTTCCACCATTGCCGCCAAGACCGCCATTGGCACCGCCTGAGCTGGCACCGCCACCGGAGACATTTAGAGTGTCAATATTGATCGTGCTCGCATTATTCGTAGTTACTGAAATTGTACCGCCCACTCCGGCCGCACCGACGCCGCCGCCGGCCCCACCGTTGCCACCACTCACGGTGCCGTTGCCACCAGCACCGCCGTCACCAAATGATGTCGGAGTTACTGCGCTGTTTCCGGAACTTGCATCGAGACCGGTCGCAGTGATGTCTGCACCGGTGGCTTTGATGTTTATGCTGCCGCCACCACCAATCGCTCCAGCTGCACCACCAGCGCCTCCGACTCCTCCCACACCCTTGGTGCCATTTGTTGAATCTCCGCCGTTGCCACCTTTTCCGCCACCGCCATAGTGATCGCCTCCGGAAGCATTGACTCCAGCGACAGAAATGACACCGGTGGTTGAATTGATTGAAACTGTTCCACCTGCACCAGATGCGCCACCATTGCCGCCAGCTCCACCAGCACCGCCAGCGGCGGCGACTCCGCTACCGCCTGTCGCGCCTGCGCCACCATCCGATGCCGCCTGACCCGCTGCAGAGACGGCGTTGAAACCGGTCTTTCCTGTAATGGTTATGGCTCCGGTGGTCGAGGTGACGCTGATACTGCCGCCTTTTCCGGTAGAACCACCAGCTCCTCCTGCGCCGCCCACGCCGTTTTTGCCTGTGCCGCCAGCGCCAACCTGTCCGGCCTGAGCAGTTCCGGCCAAGCTGCCGTTAGCTGTCAAAGCACTGCCAGTAATCGTTATATCCGAGCCTGCTTTTATTGCACCGACAGTGCTATTTATAATGATTGAACCACCGATTGCTCCAGCTCCGGCGCTGCCACCTTTACCACCGTTGCCGCCGACGCTCTTCGATAAGTTGGCACCACCAGCAGTACCAACACCGGCTGTACCACCGTTGCCTCCGGTTTGTGATCCATCCGCAGAACCTTTGAAGGCGATATCTATTCCGAAGGCTGGATTGGTGCTGGTGCTTGTGAGTTTGACCGTCCCACCAGCTGCGGCTGCGCCACCATTGCCGCCACTGCCGCCCGATGCACCATTACCAGATACACCCCCGGTGCCGGCTGACGTAGCGTTGGCTCCCGAACCAGCCTTGCCACCATTTGCATTAAACGAATTCAGAGTGAGTTGTTTTCCGGCGCTCATCGTGATGCTGCCGCCTTTACCTGCAGCGCCGCCGTTGCCTCCGGAACTGCCAAGACCGCCGTTGCCGGCGCCTGCACCACCGTTGCCTGCGGCTGCAGATGCGCCGCCGTCGCCACCTGCTCCACCATTGGCTGAGACATTATTGCTCGTGCTGACGGCACCGCTGGTGGTTATAGTCATTGATCCACCAATTCCGCCTGCGCCGCCATTTCCGCCGCGACCAGCGTTGCCGCCGTCGCCATCAGAATCAGTAGCCTTTGCGCCGATTCCAGCGGCTCCGCCTTTACCTGCAAGACCGCTTGTCGTCTGAAGTGCGATGCTTCCACTCAAGTTGATGTCGCCGCTCGTGGAAGTGATCTGCAGTGCTCCGCCCGAACCGACAGAACCGCCGGTGCCACCATTGCCTCCGAACCCGCCTGACGCTCCTTGAGCGCCATCGCCTCCTTTACCGCCTGTTCCCGCGGCCTGGAAGTTTGAGCCATTCGGTCCGGAACCGGTGATGAATCCACTCTGTAAACCGCTTCCGTTATCGGTGATTTGTCCGGTTATCGTCGTGACTTTTACGAGGTTGCCGTTGCCGGAATTGCCGGCATTACCGCCGTTCGCTCCATTGCCGCCCACTCCAGAAACGCCGCTACCGCCGCTGCCACCGGCTCCGCCGTCGCCGCCATTGCCACCCAGGCTTGCTGCGCCGGACGAATTTTGAACAGTGATCGTGCCGGCATCAGTAGATATACTGACCACAGACGCGTTGCCGCCTGTACCTCCAGCCGCGCCGATTGCACCACTACCGCCCTTGATGCCGCCAGCGGCACCGCTGCCACCAGCACCGCCCTTGCCGCCTGAGCCTCCAAAACTTTGTATCGCATTATTTGTGGTGATCGTACCGTTGCCGTGCGTGACCACGGTGAGAAGACCACCGGAAGCGCCGTTACCGCCGGCTGCACCGGCACCGCCCGAGCCACCATTGCCACCTGAACCGCTACTTACTCCGCCGGTTCCACCGATGCCACCGGCTCCACCGCCGCCTCCGCTATTCTGAACAACACCAAGGTTGATGTTGCCGGAGTTTGATTGGATGGTCAGTTTCCCGGCGGCTCCGCCATCGCCTGCTGCGGCTGCTTTGCCGCCATTCCCGCCATTTCCGGCGCTGCCGCTTCCACCCGTTCCACCGCTGCCGCCTTTTCCGCCAGTGCCACCACCTGTGGTGATGAGGGCCGAATTGGCACCGCCCGCTACTACATTAAGATCGATTTTGCCTGAGTCCGTCTTGAGGAGAACGGTGCCTCCCTTACCTGCGTCTCCGCCTGCTCCGCCGGCGCCTCCGGCTGTTCCCGTCGTTCCGATAAAGCCATTTGCACCGCTTGATCCATTGCCGCCATTTCCGCCAACGGCACCAATTGCAGTCGATTTCTCTGCAATTATGTTACCGGAGCCTGTGGCTGTGAGTGTGAGGGTGCCACCGTTTCCGCCCGCTCCGCCAGCCGCTCCTTTAGGACCAGCTTTGCCTGACAGTGCCGTGCCCGGAGTGCTTCCGGAACCACCCGTACCGCCGGAAGAACCGACCACTGCGTTGGTTCCTAAAATATGAATGTCGCCACCATTGGCGGTGAGGTTGAGAATCCCTCCGTTGCCTCCCATAGTGCCTGCAATGCCTGACTGTCCGTTATTTACTTTGGCACCGCTCAATCCCGGTCCGCCGTCAGCTCTCACGTCTGCCAGCACGTCGATATTCTTCGCGTTGACGTTGAGCGTTCCACCCGTACCCTGCAAGAACGCGGACGACGAGGATGTGAATCCTGCTACATCAGTTCCGCCGACGTTTTTGATAGTGGCACCCAATGCGGCTTTGCCGGCTGTGTTAATAGTGAGAGTTCCTCCACCAGTGAAAATTTGACCAGTGGTGATCGTGCCGCCGGCCAAGGTTCCTGCGGTAAACTTTCCACTCAAGGTGCCGTTGGCATTTGCAGTTCCAGCGCCTACTGCATTGGAATTGGATATTAAAACATTACCCACTCCACCGCCACCACCGATGGTGTTGATGGAACCGATGAGCACTGCATTGGCATCCGCGCCTCCAGCCATGATTATGACGTGTCCGTCAAGTCCAAACACTGTAGCTCCGGTGTTAATGCTCGTCTTGCCTTTTGCGGAATCTGAGCCAATGATTTTGACGTCACCGCCAGTGCCACCATTGGCATATGCCAGCAAAGTAACGGTGCCACCATTATTAGTCGCGCCGGCCTTGCCTGAGGCATCAAGGATGTCGAATCCGAGGTCGATACTGCCGCCGTCAGCATCAGGACCATTGAATTTGACGGTTTGACCTGGCCCGATGTTTCCAACGACTGGTGGCGTTGGGCCGATCGTGCCGGTTTTTGCGCCTCCTGAAGTGAGATTGGCGCCGGCCACGATGTTTATTTGCTGTCCATCACCTTTAGCCGTCTGGGCAATAATCGTGTGAGCCACACCTGTTGTGTCGGTGATGTTGCCGGTTGCAAGAATCGAGAGGTTTTCGCCTACCGTGATGTCACCGGTTATTGAGATGTCGCCGGTGTTCCAGAATGTCGGGTCGCCAGTGATGCAAGTTTTGCCAAGAACGAGAGTTTCGGTGTTGGCGCCGATGTGCGCGACATGAGCGGATGTGTTGACCGCGCCGGTGACGTTACCTAATACTCCATCAATGGTGCCGTTGCCTGCATTTAGATTGAGGTTGTTGGATCGATAGTCCCCACCATTGATTACCATTGCTTTATTGAACGCCGGATTGTTCGATCCGATGTTGATATCACCCGCGATGGCAGACAAAGTTCCACCGATGTTATTGATGGTCACGTTGGACTTAGAGCCAAGCGCCTCGATGTTCAAGTTTCCACTTGTGGCAGAAATCAAACCACTGTTGGCTAGATTGTTTGTCTGAATACGGACGGAAGAACCGCCATTGCCACCAACGATATCTCCAGCATTTACCAAACCGCGCTGGGCAACGAGACTTAGATCCACGCCATTGGTGAGATTACCGAAATCAATCGATGAGCCAGTTGGCGCCGACGAACTCACCAACCCACCGCGAACGTTGACGATGTTCTTAGCGATAACACTCGTTGAGTCCCCAGCGGTGTCCGACAGAGCATAAAATGAACCGTTGTTTATAAAGTTGCCGCGAACATGCAAATCGCCCGATCCGCCGTTATCGACTAACGTAACGCCCGTCGGAATGACTATCCGCGAGTAGCTTTGTCCATCCTGCTGATTCAAAATTACGGAGCCACCAATAGCATTTCCTTTCGCGGATAACTGAATGGTTTGTGTTCCGGTCTGCAAGACCTGGCGGACGGCGACCGCCTCGGCTGCTGTCAATCTTGTCGTATCAGTGATGGTTACTTGTTGTCCGCCAGCCGTGATGGTGACTGGTTGGTCTAAGTTGAACAACCTCGTGTTTACGTTGTGTTTGATCGATTGCAGATTGAGATTGTTCGGCAAAAGCCCAACACTGAAGGATGGCTGCATGTTTCTGATCAATTGAATTTGATCGAGTCGGGCGGCGTGCCGCAACTGACGTGCCTCTCGCGCCGCTTCCTGTCTTGGGCGAACAAGATCGGATTGTATTCTCATCGTCCTGTCAGGTCGAACATTCGGAGCCCATCCCTCGGGCCCTCTATGATTTGCCATCGCAGCCGGCTGTGTTAGACAAAGAAGAGCTGCGCTGAGCGCGAGATTATTGTTCCAGTTCGACATCGTAAACTCCTGAGGCGTGTACGTACGGCGCCTTTCCAGACGGGCTGAAAATAGTAACACTATTACTTGACTTCCAGGCTTTGCTTAGCATTATTAAAGTTGATCTTGAACCTTTCAGATGTGTCGGTCCGGTAAAGATCAGATTGGAGCAGCGATTGCGACGCTGTTATGATAGGCAAGACGTAACGCGCGAGTTAACAATGATGAAAATTTGGGTGGATGCAGATGCATGCCCGGGTGCGGTGAAAGACATCATCACCACCGCCGCCTACCGAAAATCAATAGAGGCTGTTTTTGTTGCCAACAAGGCGATTGCTTTGCCTGAATCGCCTTTGCTCTCTTGTGTTGTGGTCGACATGTCTGCCGATGCTGCTGACCGCTACATCGCCGAAGGAGCAGTTACCGGGGATCTTGTGATCACGCAGGATATCCCGCTTGCGCACATTCTTGTTCACAATGACGTCATGGTGATCAATCCTCGCGGTGATAAATTTACCGCCGACAATATTGGAGAACGTCTATCCATCCGCAATTTGCTGCAAGACGTCAGAGATACTGGTGAGATTACCGGAGGACCAAAACCATTTGGTGATCGTGAGAAACGTGCATTCGCTGCTACCTTCGATCGCGAATTGACACGTCTGATACGAAGTTCGAAGACCTGAAGTGTTTTCAATTGTAATCGATTGAAAGTAAACATTTTACCGTCGTGTAAAATCACGATTTTTGTTTGGTCTGTATTTGTTTTGCGGAAAAGCGGAACCGGCATGGCAGGCGGTCCTCTGTTCGATAATATGCACAGATGGTGCTCTGTGCACGCACCATATGCGGTAGCAGTGGTTGTATGGTGTAACTGGTTTTGGAATTTACATGAGAGCCGGATAATTCGCAATATGGTTTAAAATAGGCTGTCTTGTGGAGGTCACCATGCCTAGGAAGCGGGCTGAAACTGCGAAGTCACCGACTTCGGATCAAACTCCGATGGCTGAAATGGGAGTACGATTCGAGCGCGCGCTTGCAATTATTGATGCTGCAATCACAGGGGCTCTTTACTCCGGAATTGCACCATTCAGTTTTGAGGCGGTTCTTTGTTTTGAATTCATGCGAGTAGCAGCCGGACTCCGTGAAAAGTCCAATGAAGAATTAGAACAATGGATGAATGCCGACATCTTCGGACAGGTGGTGCAGGCGATCATCAATGTCTTTGAAGATGCGCGCGAAAACGTCGTTGATGCCATGGAAGCGGACCAGTTTTTTGCATTGCGTGCAGTTTGTAATGATCAAGAACTTTCAGTGTTCGAGTTGAACCGTGAAAATGAAATTGCGCTATCGATTATTGAATGGTCGATTTTGAAAATTGCGGAAGATGAAGAACTAGAAATGGTTCTTGTCGAATTGGCACTGTTGGTGTGTTGGTTGAAAGTAGCTGCTTTAGGTGGCTCTATCGATGCGGAGACCTACATCAAAGTTAGGCATGATCCGCCGCGATTGCTCATGTCCTATCATGATGTTCTGGATTAGTTTTCTTAACGATGGTAGCGGCCGAGACAAACTTGGAATTTCTAGACAATCCTATTTACTATGCGCTCTCTACCAGTCAGGCGGATCTGGCAATCGGAGATGATCTGGCGAAGAGGTATCCGCCGGATTATACTTGTCTTGCTGGTTTAAAGGACGAAAGTGACGCTTCTTTTGAATCGCTCGGAAAAGTCACCGCCGGTGCTACCGTACGAATTTTAACTACCGACGATAGCATTGCTGTTCCGAAAAAGTGGACAATCAAAAACAGTTTTACGGTCTCCCAGATGACATGCCCCAAGCTGATTGAGTGCAAAGAAATCGAATTTGAAACTTTGACCAGTAACGACGTTCCAGCTATGCTCGCGTTGGCGGAGTTGGCGAAGCCTGGTCCATTCTATGATCGAACGATCGATCTTGGTACATTTGTTGGTATCAAGGATGGTGACGTGCTCGTGGCGATGGCGGGGCAGCGAATGAAGTTGCCTGGGTTCGAGGAAATCTCGGCTGTCAGTACTCATCCGGATTATAGGAGTCGTGGATATGCTAGGGCTCTTGTTTCCGGCTTGTCGAAATTGATTCATGGAAGAGGTAATGTTCCATTTTTGACGGTGAGGACAGATAACGCTGCAGGTATTCGGAGTTATGAATCGATTGGTTTTCGGTTTCGGAGATCGCTGCGATTTAATTTTATTGCTAGGAATTGAACGGATTCTAAGAGTTGTGGGTGGCGGCTGAATAAACTGAATGTTTACTGGCTGTAGATGCAGGCTGGAAGCCTGCGCTCCCAGGATCCACGATCCAGGAACCGCGTTCAAGGAGCGACCTTCAAGGCGCGCGTTCGAGGCGCGCGTTCGAGGAGCGCGTTCGAGGAGCGCGTTCGAGGAGCGCGTTCGAGGAGCGCGTTCGAGGAGCGCGTTCGAGGATCGGGGTCGAGGAGCGGGGTCGAGGAGCGGCGTTCGAGGAGCGGCGTTCGAGGAGCGGCGTTCGAGGATCGGGGTCGAGGAGCGGGGTCGAGGAGCGGCGTTCGAGGAGAGGAGCGGGGATGCGGGCTTATTGTATCTGTGATCGGGTTCACGCGCTCAGCGTTGATCGGGTATGATTGTGCGATGCAAAAAACATCTCTTACTAACCGTCAGTGGTTTTACGTTAAACGTCCAAGTGGGCGTGTTACGGAAGACAATTACGAGCTGCGCGAATCGGAAGTTAATGCTGATTTGGCCGCCAATGAAGTTCTCTTCGAGGCGAAGTACATAAGCGTCGATCCGTACATGCGCATTCAACAGCATGAGTCGAACACATGGTCGCCACCTCACCCGCTAAACAGCGTTCAGCAAGGCGGTGCAGTGGGACAGGTTGTCGCATCGAAAAGTGCTAACTGGCGAGAAGGCGATTGGGCATTGAGCTACACCGGATGGCAAAAATTCGCTACGTGCCATTCTAGTGATTTGCAGAAAATCGACCCGACTGCCGCACCTGTATCAACCGCTCTTGGCGTTTTGGGTATGCCTGGTAGAACCGCATGGTTTGGGCTGATGGAGGCTGGTCGACCCCGCCCCGGAGAAGTGGTTGTCGTATCAGGAGCGGCTGGAGCTGTCGGATCGCTCGTGGTTCAATTTGCCAAACGCGCGGGTTGCCGAGTCTTTGGAATTGCTGGCGGCCAGGCGAAGTGCGACTTCCTCACAAATGAACTCGGACTCGATGGTGCAATCGATTATCGCGCTTTCTCAACGACAGATGCTTTGTCTGCTGAAGTTCAAAAACTGACTAATGGTGTGGACGTATACTTCGACAACGTTGGTGGATGGATCACCGACGCGATTATTCCGCGAGTCAACCTGCGCGCGCGAATCATCATATGTGGTGCCATCAGCCAATACGATGGCGGCCTCGATAATGTGGAGCAGGGACCACGCTTCTTACATCACATGCTCTATCAGCGTGCCACTATTCAAGGCATTCTAGCCCGTGATTACAATCATCGAATGGATGAGATGCTTTCGATCGTAGGACCGTGGGTCAAGAACAAAGAGATTGTTTTCGAAGAAACTATAATCGACGGATTCGAAAAACTGCCGGACACATTGAACAGTCTCTTCGAAGGTCGACACCGCGGCAAGGTTCTCGTTAGCGTATAGCCGTCACATTACCTGGTTGTATAAAGTTTGAATCTTTAGTGCGTTGTATCTGACGATCGCGTAGTTTTCGATCGCGCAGTCTGAAATCAATGCTCCGATTTTGAACCATTCGGTCAGCAGTGCAAGTTCCACATTCTCCGCTCGGCTCAACTGGCGGGCAAGCGCGTCCATCGTCCACTCGAGGATGCGATATGCCGTGTTGTTGTGCCGACGCTCTTCCAGTTCCGACAATGAAAATGGCACCACATTGCATTCGGTAAGCAAAACCTGCACTTCGGTTTCGATCTCTTCCAAAATGATTTCGTCTTTGAATGATTCAATAAATCCAATGACTTCGCTCAATACAGGCTCCCATATCAAACTGGGCTCGGATAGCCATTTCTCGTGCGTATCGTCGTCGAGGTCGCGCCTTGTCGATGCGACATTCAAGAATCCGTAAGACAGTGTGTCTCGCAAACATTGCGGCGACATCCCACTGATAAGCGCCGCTGAAAACGAGGCATCCACCACGGCGAACGCCTGCTCGAACCCTTCATCAGTCCCAGTAGAGTCTGAATAGAGGTTGTGCAGCTCGTCTGCTTTGATGTTTTTCCCCGGGTTTCGAGCCTTCGCCACGATCGGTCTCCGCTGGCTGTGAAAAGCCGAGCTTAGCAGTTGTGGCGGCGAAACGCCATGCGAATTGGTCTAATGACTTGGAACGTAAAGTCTACGTTTAGTGAGCGCGATTGACTCGTTTAACAGTCTTCACGTAGTTCTTTGCTGCTCGGCGATTAGCTATAGCAGCCCGATTCGTTGCATGCTTCTGAGCTTTCTGGATGTCGTTTGCAGCTCTTCGATTCGCTACTGCAGCCTGATTGTTTGCCCGTTTTTGAGCCTGCGCGGCATCTTTCACCATTCTATGTGCCTCGTGTCTTTGGCGCTTAACGGCTCGGTTTGCCTCGGCAGCCGGCGCTGTTACTAGTGTCGCCGAAGCCGTTGTTGCTGCGATCAAAAGGAGTGCGAAAACTCGTCGATTGGTAGACATAGAAATTCTCCGCGATAAAATCTAGGCTCTGTAAAAAACACACCTCGACTCTGCATGCCAGATCTGCGTAGAGTCGAAATTCGATGGTTCCATTTTATAGCATTAATTGCGATCAACCTGTTGTCGAGTTCGACATTGACATCGTGTTGGGCTGGAGATAGCAGTAGGGACGGTCGCGAGCCGTCCCTACAAATTTGAACAGTAGAACTAGAACCTGTGCGTCGAGATAAGAACGGTATTAGTGAGCTTTTGATGCGACCTTGTTTCGTGCGTGTCGTTTCGAAGCCACGTGTCTCTTTGATGCTTTTAGTTTCGCTGATAACACAGTGTTGTACAGCGGCGATTTCGCATCGAATAGGTTAGCCAGTTCGTGATACTTGAACTTCACTGATGGTGCGCCGGCGGCATAGCATGCAACTTGATAGCTCTGGAAGTTAAAGATGACACCATCTTTGTCCAGCGAGATGCATTTAAAATCTCTGAGTTTGGCTGTTCCGTCTTTGATCCACTGATCATCGGAACCGCCACCTTCTGGGTAAAGCGTTTTGATCAAACGCGGGCGAACCAAGTTTTGTAATGAAACCACATTCGGTTTTCGTCCGAACAAATTCTTTATCGTGATTTCCTTAGGACCATTACTGGTCAGTTGATAGTTGAATGGGACGGTATAGCCATTGCCGTGAGCGCCTCCAAGGTAGGAGTAAAAGTTCAAATCAACGCTGACGAATTCCGGAGTTACCGAGGAAATTTCGTATTCACATGAGCACATGCAACCGACCGATCCTTCCAGTGCGACACCAGCCGGCATATTGCAGTTGACAGTCTTCTTCATCAATTTGTTCAACTTCGCGATCGTCTCTTTGGGCTCGCCTGTAAAACGTGGGTAAACAACGCTGATGTCCAAGCCTTTTTTGAGGGTGTGTCTCGAGACCTTTTTAGTTTTTATCCAGGGTTTAATCGTTACCGTTGGCGCCTGCTTCTCGGCTGACGGCGTGCGTTCGGACTCTTCTTTCACAACCGGTGGTTCGGCTTCCGGCTGGTTGGGCGTTTTGTTAGAAGTAGTGTCAGTTATTTTTGGTTCTAATTTCGAATCCTTTGTCGACTCTTCAGGCAATGCGGTGGATGACGAATCGACTTCGCTCGAAGACGTTGGAAGCGGTGTAACAAGTTCAGGCATTTCGGTCGCTGGAGCCGCTTCCTCTGCGCCTTTTGCAGTACCAATCGATCCAAATGCTAATGCTGTGCAAAGAATAGAAACGGAGAGAGTTTTGATCGTGTTCATGCGCGTGTCCTCACGTGCGAGTCGAAATGTCCTGAGTTTATCGTCGCATGCGGAAGATTAAGAGCTCTTGCATGGAACGTAAAACAGTTTTTGCATTCGTGTAATTTCAATGATCGAGCTTTTCTCTCGACGAAATCGTCGAGGTTCTGTCGACCAAATCATTTTCTGAATTGAGCTAGGGCGTCTCAGGCGGATAGGAAACTCTTTTGCTAAACTTCAGGTGGGTTGGAACTGTCCTGTGAGAGATAGGTGGGGCGAACTCTCATGTAAGCCGGGTGGGTCTGGAATCGTACTTATATAAGGATTGATACCTTCCCTCCTGATCGAATCTCTGTCAAACTATATGCAGCCCAAATGAACTAAGCAAATTAGATGCGTACCCTTTTTCTGTTAGCACTACTATTGATTTCGATAGCACCACCAGCGGTGGCGCTCCCGTTGCAAGGTGGAATTACCGAAGACGTCATTCAACCGGTTCCGGAACAATACCGTCCCGGTCAATTGTTCGATCCGCGCACTCTAGAAAAAGCGAAGGTCGATTTTTGGGTTCCTGTTCCGGCCTGGTGTGCTGGCAAATGGACTCGCAATGCGGAACTTATTGAATTTCCCGACGGACATCGAGAGACCAAACAAATCGTATCCACTACGGCTTGGGGCATGCAAGTAGATGCGAAAAACACAGTATGGCACTGTTACCCCATGCCTGCAGTCGGAGTCGGAGTTGGTGAAGGTGAGATTTGTTATTCAATTTGGATGTCACAAAACTACGACCCGCCTCGCCCGGATGTTCTGAGATACAGCGGCGAGGGAATGTCGATTACTGTTGACCAGAAAACGAAAATCATTAAACAGGTGGTGCAATCCAAAGCGATTAAGACTGTCACACCAAACGCTGATGGCACAATCACTTCGAGCAGCGTCGAAGGAGTTTACGACGAATTCGGCAAAAGACAAGTAGCCTTTCGCGGCATGACCCGCTACTATAAGACCGGCGCCTATGCACCGCGGAATGATCTTTATCCTTCGTTTGTTCACTATCTGCAGAACAACGGATACTCGGATCGAATTCCTGGCGGTGCGACTGTGCCCTAATCGCGATGTCCAGGACAGAATACCTGTGTCGAAGAACAATAATGGTAGCGACGAGCAGCCTGTACGAAAGCCACAGGAAGAAATGTCTGCGGACCCGCCGATTTTCATTTCCGATCGCTATGAAATCAAGCGAATAATTGGTGGAGGCATCAACAGTGCGGTTTACGAAGCGTACGATAAGTCTCTTAAAAAGTCCGTCGCTATCAAGAAATTGCATAATACTTCGACGTCAGTTGAGCTCATCCGTTTTCAGCGAGAGGCAAAACTTACCAGTTCATTAACTCATCCCAACGTCAGATCGGTTTTGGATTTTGGTCTGACTGCTGAGAATGAACCGTATCTGGTGCTCGAATTAGCTCAGGGCGAAAGCGTTTCTCACTACCTGAAGCGCCATGGAGAAATGGATGTAGAAGTCGCGCTGGACATCCTTATTCAGATTGCTGCCGGTCTTGAACACGCACACAATCGTTCCATTGTTCACAGAGATATCAAACCTAGCAACGTAATGCTGGTAGAGAGCGGTGACCGTCTGATCGCTCAAATCGTGGATTTTGGAATCGCAAAGTCTCAGACCTCTATTCAGGATATAACAGGTGAAGGAGTCGGGCTTGGCACGCCGCTTTTCATGTCTCCTGAACAAGTGAGAAATTCCGATATAGATCAGCGTTCCGACATCTACTCATTTGGATGCCTAATGTACGACATGCTCACTGGACAACCTCCGTTTGTCGGTGCCACCGCTCTCGATACCATCAAAATGCACACGGATTCACTAGCGCCTGCCCTGGCGGACAAATCTGATAAGGAATTTTCAGAGCCGTTGGAAATGATCGTGAAAAAAACATTGGCTAAGGACCCGGTGGATCGATACTCATCAATTAAAGAACTGTCAATCGATTTGGAAAATGAACTTCACCGGCTCCAAGCGCGGAGAGCCGAGACGCCTAATAACGAGTCTAAGAGCCAATCAGGACATCATCACGCAAGGTATGGTTCTTTGATGATTGATGGTGTTGACGGTGAAAATCGCACGGTTAGAGGACGAGGCAATCTTTGGAATTTGGGGATCACGGGCGTGATTGCGGCAACCATCTTCGGAGTTTGTCTCTTTTCGAGATACTTCGAAAGCACTCCTTCCGCTCCGTCTAAAGCATCGGATCCCTTTAAGAGCAATTTTGAAAGCACGTCGAACTTCTTCGTCACCACCGAAGCCTGGGCTGCAGATGATAATGCGACTGGTGCTGATCTCGCTAAATTGGCTGCCCATGGTGGTTATGTACATCGCGTCAATTTGAGCTCTGCTCCTCTGATAAGAGGTGATGATTTAAAGGTTTTGCAAAACACAAACGTTGCGGTGCTGACATATACCGATCATATTGCTGACGAGAAGTCTCTGAGCAATATTGCGAAGATTCGTTCATTGAGTCGTTTGAAGTTGGGCGACAAGAAAAAAAACGTTTATGACGCGAAAGCGCTTGCTCTTTTGGGTAATGTTCCTAATCTTCTAGAACTTTGCCTCTATTGCATCGATGTAAACGACACCGTGCTCAAGTCCATAGCTAAGTGCAAAAATCTTGGCTCGTTGAGTCTTGAATCGGGAACAGGAATGAAGAACGCTAAATGGGAGTTGCTCAAACCAATTAAGCGTTTGGATGTCATCAATTGGAATGATACCGACCTCGATGATGCCTCGCTCATACGCGCCACGGCATTACAAAGTCTGCGAGCTATCTACGTTAAAGGTACGAACGTTTCTGACGTCGGTGTCAGTCAATTGACTGTTTTAAAGAATTTGCATACGCTTGACGTGACGGGCTGTAAAAACGTTTCGTCGGCCTGTGTGAAGAGGCTCATGAACAAAGGTATTGTGGTGGTGTTTACGCAATCTCGTGAAAAGCGGGTTAAGCAGAATAACATGTCGGTAACTGAATTTGCCCGGTAAATTCGGTGGTGGAAGATAGGTGGGGGAACTTTTGTGAATCGAATCAGTTGGCAATTTGTGGTAACAATGTTGATTATGGCTGTCGCAATTTCTCCGGCGCTAAGTAAATCAACTGATGGCGACGATAAAGTCGCAATCCATAAGGTTCTCGATATGCAAGCGGAAGCTTGGAATCGTGGAGATCTCGCAGCGTTTATGACAGGTTATCTCAAGTCGCCCGATACTTCGTACACCTCAGGTGGTGCTCAAGTTTGGGGATATGAAGCAATTCATAACAGGTATGCTAAAGCTTATGGTACCGATAGTAGTGCCATGGGAAAGCTCAGCTTTACGGATCTACGGACGGTGGAAGTCACTAAGGACAGCGCTTTCTGTGTGGGGCAGTTTCACCTTGTAAAACCCGACTCGACTAAGGCTGATGGTGTTTTTAGTTTGGTTCTCAAGAAAACATCCGATGGCTGGAAAATCATTCACGACCACACTACATCTGGTATCAAGAAGGACTGATTGTTCTGACTGAAAATCTCGTTCGCTTCAAGATAAATTGTCTTAGCGAGGGCAGTTTCGAGTTCCCTCATCAGTTGAAAAGCTTTCTTTACCCTTTCGTGAGCGGAGCACGCCGCGTGTTTTGTTTTGCCTACTTAAAAGGATCTTTCGTTCAGCAAACTGTCACTGTCTTAATAGTCACGTATCCACATATCCAGTATCCCCATACTCGGAGCCGTTACCGCTAGAGCTAAGTGAGGATTTAATATTCCCCGCAGCTTGCGGTCCAACATCGCGATTGAACCTTAATGCTACGTGACGCCTAGTGATATCTTGGGAGACTTTGTGATGAAAAGGCAGGATGCAGTTAATACGGCTATGGCGCTATTTGCGGGCCTGGTCATGAGTAGTGGAGTCGGTGCGCTAGCGGCGGATACCGGCGTACCTCAGGAGCCGGTGCTAATTGCACAGACAACAGAGAAGAATACTGATTTAGTTCCTGAAAACGAAGCCAAAGCAGAAGCCAAAGAAGCGAAGGCAGAAGAAAAAGCTCAGGATAAAGCCGACAAGGTTGCGGCGAAAGAGGCGAAGAAAGCTGCCAAGGATGCGGAGTCCGAGTCTAAAGCTTCTGAGAAGAACGCGGAGACGGCTGCTCATGGCTCTGCGACAGAAAGTGCGGATAAAGCAGCCTCCCCTGCGGTTAATAAGGCTCACGACGGCAAAACGACAGTCGACAACAAGGCTGGTAAACCTGATGTAAGAGCGGTCAATGGTGCCATCAACAAAAATGGCAAAGCTCCCAAAAAAGTGTTGGCGCCGGCTGTCAAAAAACAGCAGCAAACTGACCTGAAGATGGTTGATGCGGTAAACAAAATTGACGGAGTCAATGTCGACAAAGAAATTTTCAAAGCTGAAAAGAAGGGCTTCAAGCTTGGAGATCTGAACCCCATGAAATGGGTGTTTAAGCCCATCACCGATATGCAAAAACAAGTCGTGCATTTGGAAAAACAAATCATGCGTCTAGAAGCACCAATCGCCGCGCTCCAAAAACCGATGGTTGGTCTGCGAGAAGATATGGGCGGTGTTCAAACACAAATGAGTGGATTGCGCACCGATATTGGTGGCATTCATGATCAGATGTCCGGCGTCGACACTCGGCTTGGACGTGTGGAAGAACAGCTCAATAAAATCTACAAGCCTGTTTCTGAATTGAAGGGGCCAGTCTTAGGACTTCAAAAACCAGTCGCCGGTGTCAACAGCGAATTGAATCAACTGAAAAAGGATCTCAAAGACCTTAAGGACGTCGTCAGTCTTACAAGTACTTTGATCTTGGTAGCAGTAGTCGGTGTCGGTCTGTTGATTGTCGTAGGGACGCCAGTTGCTGCGATGTTCGCATGGCGTCACCGGACAGCTATCATGAAGAAACTTGGTGAGGACACTAGCGGAAAAGACCCTCTGGAAGAATCTGCAAAGGACAAACGAGAGGCCGTTGCCGGGCGCAGATAGTTCTGACCCCTGCCCATTTAACGACCTGCTGAACAATGCTGGCGCTCTTATGCCGGCACCGAGTTCAGCAGGTCTCTTACTACATTGTTGGAACGATATACGTTTCCATGCCCGGGCAGAAGCATGCTCGCCGGATAGTTGGAATACGTTTGCAAACTCTTCTTCAATTCGCCTGAGTTGAGAGTAAACCACGAAAAATTGCTTTTGAGTTGACGGCATCGATAACTCGCGTTATCTCCGACGAACAATGCTTCGTCCTTTTCGCACCAGAGGCTGATACTGCCCGGAGTGTGACCGGGAGTATGCAAAACCTTCAGGCTGCCTACGGACTCCCCGTCTTGCAATGGATTCACCGCACCTATTCGGGGCGGCTCTAGAATCCCGACTGTTCGAGCCGCCTTGTGTAGACTTCTGGATTCTAAAGAACCAGGAAGGTCGGCCATGCTTTCCTTGCCTTGCAACATGGGGACATCCGCTTTGTGAGCATTGACAGCCGCGCCGGTTTCCTTCGCGAGCAGAGCGGCAGAACCAGCATGATCGGGATGAGCGTGCGTGATAACTATTTGACGCAACGGTTTACCGATAGCTGATATGGTATCGAGAATGGTGCCGGCATTCCAGAAGCTGCCCGCGTCAACAAGTGTCAATCCATCACCTTCCTGGAGAAGGTAGCAGTTAGTCGTAGTCGGTAAATGAAAGACGATTCTCCAGAGTCCAGGTTTAACATTTTCAACATAGTGTCCAAAGGATTTCCGAAAAGTAACCATGCCAACTCCATTTTTCTTTCTCGTGGAAAACCTACCTTTTCACACAATATCGCACCCCGAGATGTCCGCCGATTCATACCAACACTTCGTTATCTGAACGTTGTTTTGCCATCCCCCATAATGTGGCACATTAATGCCAGTGTGAGGTAGCGATTATGGACCATCAGATTGGACTTTATATACTCGGTGTCCTGGCCGTACTCGGCGGAATTGAGATGGTCCGATTCTCCTGGGCAGATTCACGACAAGAAAGGCAACACGACTGGTTCGAAAATTCGATTGATAGTGCGTCAATCGACATGCAGCCAGGACATCTCGGCGTGACTGTCGGCTTTGCGTTAGTAGTGTTTGGATGCGCCGCGTTTTACGGCGGTTATAACGGCTGGACTATAATGAAAATTCTCACCACGGTAAAGGACATCGCCTTTTAGAATTCAAAGCAATTTCGGTGGTCGAATGCGATCAATGTTTCGCTATTTTGTAAAACGAATTCTTAGGTCTACAACACCGATATCGCTTCTTTGTCTGATGATGCTTCTTTCCACCATCTCTCCTGCATACGCTGACTCGAATGCTGACCTGAAATTAGGCCAGCGTCTAGTACTGCATAATCATTATCGTGAAGCGATTAAGGTCCTGGACCGGGCTATACAACAGAATCCACGACTGGACAATGCCTATGGACTTCGTGGAGAGGCGTATCTGCAATTAGAAAAGCGCAAGCATGCGCAAGCCGATCTAGACCGCGCGATTGCGATGAATAGCAAGGGCTGGCCGTACTACGAAAGCCGTGCGCGATTGAAATTCGAACTGAATGATCTCGATGGTGCCGTTGAGGACATGACAATCGCGCTGAAGATCAATCCCAAAGCCGACTATCTTTATCGCCTGCGTTCGAAGTTCTACATACTCCAAAATAGAGACGATAAGGCGCTTGCCGACTTGAATAGTTCAATTGCATGTCAAGACAGTGATCAAGAGGGTACCTATCGAAACCGTGGTGACCTATATTTTCGGTTGAAAAAATACGACCTGGCAGTTAAAGACTACACTGCCGCGATTCTTGCCAGCGAGAGGAAGAAAGACGATAAATCGCTCGAGCTGGATTATTCTGCCCGCGCCAACGCTTACGAAAAGCTCGGCAAGAGAGAACTCGCCGCCGCCGATCGAAAGAAGGTTCAATCGGTTGTTAAAGATGGTTGGGGCGCATTTCTCGATCAAGATGGCAAGTGAAGCCACTAAAATGATCTTTCACTGTCTCCAATAGAGTACGCTATACCGCTGGTGGCGTAGCAGTTTTTTTGAGTTGTTTCAAACTGCAGAACTGCTGTTCTGTGTGCGTTTGCGGGTTTTGAAAGAATCAAGAATGTTGGCTGAATAACTTGTTTCAAGTTTTCGGAATCAAATTTGAAGCGGTTGCGTCTTCGACAATTGAACAGCGAGGGAGTGATTAGTAATGAAACGAACAATTTTGTCTCTGGTGGCATTGGTCGCGCTCGGTCTTCCGGCACAAGCGCAAAACTATCTTGACCTACCCAGTTGGAAACACTGGAACTTGAATACAATGTCCACGGACGAGCAGGCTCGTATTCAGGCCGGCATAAAGAACGGCTCATTGACCAAGTCTGAAGCGGCAAGACTTCAAGATCGTCTCAACAGCATCAATTCCTTGAAAGCGAGATTGAGTGGTGGCGGACTAAATGTAGCCGAACAAGTCAAGATCGACAGAGAACTCGATGGTCTCGCATCAGCAATTTACAAAGAAACTAACGACAACGACAGACGTGGCGGATGGCTTGGAAAGCAGCCTTTCGATTGGGCGAAAGGCTGGAAAGCCAATGTGCCTAACAACCAAAATTGGAATGCGTGGCAGCACTGGAATTTCAACACGATGGGAACCGACGAACAAGCCCGTATCAACGCCGGTGTGAGAAACGGCTCTATCACTAAATCTGAAGCCGCGACTTTGCAGGCTCGCTTGAATGACATCAACCGAATGAAAGCACAACTCGATGACAACGGTCTCAGCATGTCTGAGCGCCGTCGAATCGACGCCGAGTTGGATGCGCTTGGACAGGCAATTTACCGTGAATCTCACGATGCTAACACCGCCAACAGATGGATGGGTGCAAAGCCGTATGGTTGGACAAAAACCTACAAGCACACGCCTTACCGAGGCGGAAGAGCTGATGGCATGCCGGGTTCTGGACTGACGTCTCAGGAAGCCCGCCACCTCGATAAGAAAGCGGAGCAACTTCAAGACAACCGCGAACGCATGGAAGACTCCGGCCGTGGTTTAACGCGCAAAGAAGCTCGCAAACTTGAAAATCGCCAAAATCGTCTCAACCGGGCAACCAGAAGAGACGTCAACGACTAGTCTTTGGGCGAGACAAAGAGAACTAAACGGGGCGATGTAGAAATACATCGCCCCTGTCACGTTGTCCTGATAGCGCTCCTCTAAATTGTTCACATGCCGAACGAATTCGTGTTTCCTGAGTGAATCCGTGAGACAACAATTTTAAAAGCGAGTGAATCCTGGTCGGATTCTAGACGTTGGGAAGAGTGAGCCCAGCCTTTAGATTCCGACTAGATGTTTGTGCCCCACTTTATTTCGTGTCATCACCAAACAATCGTTCAAGACCATGAATTGCTGCTGGTGCAACCACGAGACCGACTGTCAGTGCAACTCCAACTTTGCCTTTGGTTCCAAACTTCATCGCTGCCAGTTTGTAAGCTGCAAAGCTAGAACCGCCCATGATACCAACGTCTTTTGCAAAGTTCAGTCCCGTTCCCCAGCCCGGTTCGGCAAAGGCTCTATAGCCATGATTGCCGATGTCGAGATATCCGCGAATTACGGGGTTGACACCAAGGGTGGCGTCTTTAATTTCGCGATGATTCAGGATCGAAGCACTGCCGTCTTTACCCATTCGAACGTCGATCGGTATTTGTCCGTCTGCCAACATGATGGCGCGACTCCACGAGCCAATCGGATTTTGCGCTTTAACTCGATAATAAGGTGCGCCGTTATCATCGATTTTTTGAGTTAACTCGGTGACCGGAACGTTCATTTTCCGCCCGAGTGCTTCTACGTCGACGCTCACGCCCTGGATATCGGTTAGTGATGTGGTTTTCTTATCAGCGTACAAATTGAACGTTGTGCTTTCTATTCTCAGTGCTTCTACGCTTACGCGACCGCCGCTGTTGATGTCGATCTTCTGAGGTGAAGCCATGTCGATACTGATGCGAGATCCGTCTTTGGAAACCTGATTGGTTGACTTCAGGAACATGCTTACCGTGTCACTGAGATGCACTCCTGATTGATTTTCGAAGCGTCCAAGAGTCTTTGCCGGTGAGATGCTGCCGTTGGGAAGACTCTTCACTTCTGCAAGCATTTGCGCAGCATCGAGCTGCAATCCATCAACACCGCGAGCTTCCATATGTGCTTTTAGCTTCTTCGTGATGTTGAACGCTTCGCCTTCGGGAGGCTGCACCGTGCCTGAGACATCACCGGTAGCTTTGGGGTGAGCAACGAAGAATTTCCAGATTTGTCCGGTCACTGCATCAATGTCTGATGGAACATGGTAGTCACCGCTGATGGTGGTTTCATTCACTTCGACACCGCTGTCCGTATTGATGAATTTGCGCTCGGTGACATTGCCGTTTTTCAGCACGATTGGCGGGTTTGTGATTTTGTTTTGTTCTGTCCAGTACTTGGTGGCATAATCCATCGATTTGAATCTCGGCAAACCGATCGCTGCTAGTGAGTCCGGAACGTTCTTTAAACCATCGTAAGGCACGATTCCATCTTCGGTTCCGTGAATATTCAATATCGACATCGGCGACTTGAGAGATGGTTCCTTTCCACTCATCGCACCACTAACAACTGCGATTGCAGCTATTTTGTCCGACAATTCGCCGGCTGCGCGGAAGCTCATCATGCCTCCGTTTGAGAGCCCTGCAAGATAAATTCTTTTGGGATCGACTTTGTACGTTGACTCAGCCTGGTCGATCATTTTTCTGAGGAAACCGACATCATCTGCATGTGAACCAGGGGGTACCAAACCATTGTCAGTGTCCCAGGCACGCCATTCTTCGCGACCAGCCCAACTTCTGGCATCCGGATAAACCGCTATGAATCCTTCGCGATCGGCCATTTGATTGAACTTTGTGTGTTCTGCAATTATTTTTCCGTCCTGACCATGGCCATGCAACAGCATGACCATCGGCATCGGCGTCGTGCCGTTGTAGCTCGGCGGAACATGGATGTGATACTTCCGCGTTGCTCCACCGACTTCCATCGTCTGATCGTAATCGCCTGGCTTAGAAATATCTTGAGGTGCTTTCGCCGCCGGTACCGGAATATCCCCGGGTCGGGCTGCCGCAACCTCGATTGGTCTGGTTAGAGTTCCAGCTTTTCCTTCCACGAATCCGACCGCTGGTTTCGTTTTATCGAAGTGATTCGAATGAACCATCTGCACCGTCGCCGATGCGGCTCCTCCTCGCCACTGAGTTTGAGCATCCCTCAAGAGAGGCTGAGGTTCCTGACGCTGAACAACCAGTTGCTTCAAAATATCGTGAAGTGCCGGCTCAACAACATGATTGACCCACTTTGGATTGGACTCTACAAATAGAGCGACTTTGGATGCTTCGGTCAATGCATCCGAAGTAAGAAGACCTGTGATCGAAGGTCCCGTTGTGGACGCGGCGTCAGCAAATACTTTGCTCAAGACAGGAGGTTTAAACCCACCTTCCTTGGTCACTGGAATCTCAATCGAAAAGGACGGCGGCATTCCTGCTAATCGTCGCCCAGCTTCCGGTAGTGGATTCTTTAGCTCCGTGAATAGCGTTTTCTGTCCATTAGCGTCATGACCGAGGCGGACTTTTGTCACATCCATCGAATATGGATTGCCGAACAGTGTCAGGTTGAGCGAAACGCCTGTGATGTTTGACGCTGTCTTGGTTTTTCCGTCGATTTCAAGTCCGACATCCTTCGCAAAGTCCAGAGAATTCACCTTAATGTTGCCATTGAGGAAATCAGAACCGATTGGAATGCTATCGGTTTTATCTCTGGCTACGACGATACGGCTACCCTGCCGGGTAATCGATTTGAAATCGCCAAAATCTCTGGAGATTTCCTTTAACGCCCTGTCGGAAAAGGACGTTTCAATTCCATTGAGAACAGGGACCAGCGCGGGTGATTGCCGCGGTGTATCCGTGGGTACTGGATTGTCCATAATGTGTGCAGCTCGCCAACAGCAATTAGTGCCTCGGAACAGTATTGTGCACCCTACGTGTACGTACAGGAATGGGGAAAGCACGTACTCGATTGTGATATTGAAACACTGAATCTGTGACGGATTCGGGGTCTTTTTTGTGCTTGAACGAGAGTGGTTTTTGCAGTTGCACAGACGGTCTAGCTTTCCTAGTTCTGCAGGCTGAAAGTGCGAATGTGATCTCTTGGAAACCCGCTCTCAGCCGGATAATCCATCTACAAAAGGTGTTTGGAGGCGTCACGTTACTGTCACGAAGACGCTGTAGCATCTAAACATCGAAAGGCGTTGGAAAACCATTCGTTGCGTCCGCCACCACGGGCGCTACCACATTTTTGTGATTTGATATAATATTTTTCGATTTTGGGATGGCTGGAAACGCGCATGATGCGCGGTTTTTCGCTCTTTGAATGTTTGAAGAAAAAATATTTTTTCAGTTCGTGATCACACCATTCCAACAACCTGATTGTGGTGGCATCATTGCTCTATGACACCCCCGAACCTGAGGCAATTTCCATGGGTTGCGAACAATTTGGACGCCAGGCTTGTGCAGATAACGATCAAAAAGCCGATCAGCTTGCTCGAATGTTGGATTCGAGCGATCCGAATCAATCGGCAGATATGATTCGAAGAGAGTTATATGATCGTCCTCCAGCACTTCAAATCGATCTTCTGGAGCGCATCCAGCAATACGATCAAAAAGGCCAGGGCGCCGATCTTCGAATCGATCCTATCGTGCGGCAGGTTCAAGACTCGTATGGCAGATCTCAGTATATCGATACAGGTGATCGTGAAGTCGTAATTGACAGCGAACTCGGCAGCGACCGAATTGCCATACTGCGAGGTGCGCCCGAACAACCTTACGATGGTTATCCACAACAGGGAGGCTTCGACCCCAGGCAGGGATTCGATCCCCGGAGTCGTTTCCGAGGTGGTTTCGATCCATTATCAATGATCACTGAAATGTTTATTGGTGGCATGCTTGGTGGGCAGTTTAGCCGTTGGAGTCATCAGCCGCGTCGCGACTCCTGGCGTGATCAAGGCGGTAATATGTGGTATCCAAATCCAAGTGGACGCTGGGGAAATCAAAGACACGATCAACAATGGGGACAATCTCCGTGGAGTCAATCACGGTCGCTCCCGCAGTATGAACTTGGACCATCGCGCCGGTTCTATCAATCTCAAGATTCGAGTCAGTTTGGCGGACGTCAGCCGAGCTGGCAAGAGCAGCGCCGTTGGCAGGAACAGCGTCGCTGGCAAGAGCAGCACCAAGGTCCGAGCGGCGGTAACATGCCGGAATGGATGATGCGCCGCATGCAAGAACAACAGCGCATACAGGAGCAACAGCGCATGCAGGAGCAAATGCGAAGAAGATTCCCAAATGGAACCAGCCCTTCGGAAACGCCGCCTCGTCATCACGATGGACCGCGAAATTTCCCGCGTCAGGATCAAAGACCGCCTGATGTTCGACGCCCGGGCGAACAATTTCCGCCGGGACAAGCGCGACCGGATTGGAGACGTGAACCACGCTTCCACATTCCGGAACAAAACGGAGGACAACCTCCGATCAGAAGGGAAATTCCAAGACAACACATTCCAGACAATCCAGCCTTCCGCAATGGCGGCCGACCAGACGTCATGCCTCGCCGCGAAGCGCCACCACGAGTAGTGTCACCACCTGGCAAAGTACTGCCACCACAGGCGCAACCTGGCGCCGATCGCCATCATCGGCAGAGATAAGGCTTAAAAACTTAGAGCGGGGGAGGCGTCGGTTTAACCGGCGTCTCTTTGTTTTCTACTCACGGCTCACAATGGAGCTATCAGTTTTGGTCAATGGTTTTTTCGATGGTGCAGTAACGTTATGCTCGCAGTTATCTTGATACGGTGTACCACTTGCCGTCGATTTTTCGGGTGACATGCCAGGAATTGTTGAGAACATCATTGCCCGTTTTGACGACGTATTCCAGATCAGTCTTTTTGAAGTGGTAATGATTTAGTGCGAAGAAATTTTCAGGATCGAGATTTGGAGCAAGTCCTGCTCCGTAGGGTGTTGGATTCTTTGTCTCGCCTGCGACCGCGGTATAAAAGAATCCATAAGCGGGAAGCACTGCAACGTCGCGTTGATTGAAACCGAGTGGTCGCTTTATCGATTCATCGACGGTCGAGTGTGGCGCATCCATGTGGATGATCGAGTAGGGTTGTTGTGGATTTGAATGTTCGGTATATCCGACGGCTTGAATCTTGCCTGTGAAATAGCTGTTCATATCGAACGCTCCTGCGGCGATCAGAAACGGGAAGCGATTTCTGGCGTTCACGCCCACGCTGCACATTGTTCGTTGCATGCCATTCGCATCGGTTGATGTATTGAATCCAATACTCTCCAATTTCATTCCGGACTTGGCGCACATTGCTTCGGCTGCGGCTCTTGCGATCTCGGTTGCTTTGCCTTCATCGTAACCAGGTCTTGGCGCATCAAGCCATAGACGATAATCGTCGATGATGCCGGCAGTCTGTTTTGCGATGTGCTGCGAATCTCCGGTTGCGACAATTTGAGCCGAGAGATTGGCGAGGAAAAAGAAAAATGGTGACACGATTAGTAAGAATAAAACTAAAATGCAAACTGAGAGAACTAGTAGACCGCCTCCCTGTCCTCTCCGACTGGAGCCGGCTGGTCGTCTGCTTCGACGTCTGTTGTTGAAGTTAGTCATAATTGAATCTCCCAAGCCCGTTTCACCACCGTATGCAAATGCTACAGCAGCAACGTTAGGCGATTGTGGAAATGGTCGGGTAGTAAGGTTTAAGAAATAGATGTACTAAGGTTTTAACCAAAAAATTAGGCGGTCAGTCACCGGAGTCGCGAGAGAAGTTGCTGTTCGAGTGATGGAAGAAACCGAAGATGGGGTGTGGGCTCTCGGAGACTATCGAACAGCAACTAAACTCGCTTGTTGCCAGCGCCTATTGAAGCGAAGCGAGCTTCTGACGAAGACCCTCCTGGCTCGGGTTAGCGGTCAAAGCGTTTGTGAGAAACTGTTGTGCCAGGGGTTTCTGGTCATAGAGAACAAGGGCATCGACGTACTTCGCAATCTCTTCCGTGCTTGGTTGTCTAAGCATCATCATTGCCTGGAACTGTTGAACGGAAACCTTTGGCTGTCCATTGGCCAGGAGTTTGTAGGCCAGGTGTTCGCGGGCAATTGCGTCGTTGGGATTTGTTCTTACGGCTTGAACCCAGAAGGACATGTTTTCAGTTTCGACAACTTTACTTTTGGCAAGCAGGCTATCGATTGTATCCTTAGATGCGGTGCCGCTTTCGGACGATTGGGTTGAATCAACAGCAGGTGCAGAATTGTGGATTGGTCCTGCTCCCGGGAGAATGAAAGTAGTGTGATCTGGGGTTGGTTGCTCGGATTCGGCATTGGCGATAGTGAATATCGGCGACTGTTTAATGACAGTGGCTTTTAGAGAATCTGTGTTATCAGAGTTGCTTGTGATTCGCAGGTCTTCCGTATCAGCACTCGCTGCGCCGGTCTTCGCGCTTGCCTCGCTCAAGAAGTTCGCCGTTCTGTTGACAGATGTTTGTGTCGTGCTTCTGGTCGGAGTGATGCTGTGGCTGGCAAATCCTACAATACCGATGAATCCCATTATGCCGGCGACAATAGCTGCTGAAGCCAACGGCATTGATTTTGCAACTGGTTTTTCGCTCTGTTCCGGCACCACTTTTAGTGCTCTGAGATTCGGATCCGTTGTCCGTCCACTTTGCCGAGGACGAACAATTTCGGTTGTAGTTTTCTTCTCAACGGAATCGAGAAGTTTGGTGCAATCAGCAACAAAGGTGTTGCTCACTGTCTGCTCATAGTTGTTGATTCTAAATGTGCGTCTGCTTTGAATATACTCTTCAAACACATCGTCGCTCAAATCTCTGACATTCGTGTCAAACGAAGGTGCAACCGAGACCAGCGAAGTTGTCGTCACTACGGGCTCAGGTTTTGTAACCGCAGGAAGATTAGTGAGCGATACATCGGCGGGGCGAGCCAGTCCGATGGATGCTGGTCCGGCAAGAGACGTTTTGACATCATGCACATGCAAGTTCAAGTCCTGTTGTAGATGCCACTGTTCTTGGGGAACCTGCTGGCGAAAAAGGAATGTTCCGGTTGGAACGAGCAACAGTTTATAAACGGCACCAATCCCTGTCTCACCAGTTCCATCAACAACCGCACCGACGATAATTGAGTTATTCGATATCGCGATTCGTCCGTTGGCGTGCTTGCTGGTAATTGCGATCACACCTTCCGCCGTCGGTTTCGACATCCGAATGGTGTCGAGTACGGTGTCTGGTTTATAAAAATTGCCTTGGACTATACTAGTGCTACTTGTGAATGCGAGGCCACTAACCGCCAGTTGACTATTCATTGCGTAATCTCCCAATCTACCGCCCATGCACCGCTTTCATTTAACCCATGCACGCATGTTACAGTGGCAACGTTAGTTTTATGTGGAATGTATCAGTAGGCTGGAAATTGACGCGGCAATAAACAATGAAGCCGGAAGACAAGGTCGCTATATCATTAATAGGATCGCAACTGGTCATGATCGGACTGGTGCTTGCGCTTGTTTTGTCGCCCTGGTATTCCGTATATTTCAATCAGTCTTTGAAGGAGCAGTCACTCCAGAATTATCGTGTCAGTGGTAGCTTCGCGCGTAGCTCCAGCACTGCGGAACTCGCAAGAATTTTCCACAAGCCGGGTTTGGGCATGGGAGTAGAAATTCATGCCGACGAACAAATGGCACTGGAAGCCATTGCTCGTAGAACAGGACACGTCAAAGAAAATCTTTCAAAGCTGCGACATCATGTCGACGATATCCGGAAGAAACATGACACTACCAGTAGTATCGCAAATATTGCTTTGTTGAAACTGATAAGAGTGGAACTGGCCGCCGCCGATTTGTATCTCGCACAGGGCGCCTATCCTCGCGCGCAAGCGCTGGTCACAGCCGCTACTGACGACCTGAAAAGTCAAACGGCCTTCTTCGAGGAAGAGCCTCAGCGTTTTAACCTGCAGAAAATTTTTGACTTAACGGCGAGAATTAATCGAGCCGAGGGTGATGCTGAAGGTGAAGCCCGCGCGCAGGCATTGAGAAGCATGTTGGCAGATCCTGCTGCTGCCAGCGAGTGGTTTCGTACTCATGGGATGAAAGGATTTTCCGGCAGCTACCCATCTGAATTCTTGATTAAAAACCTCCTGTCCTTGGGCAACAAAAACTCCAGAGTCACCGCGCTGACCCAGGCTTTGGAAGCGTGCACGCGCCCCGGCGTTAGACCATCGACCCGAACGGTCGTTATTCAAACTGCAGTCAACGAGGGCGATGAACTTCATGCACCAGCACTCGTAACAGGTGCGGTCAATTTATGGTTGAAATTTTTTTCGAATGCTCCTATTCAATATAAGCCTGAAGCGATGGCTGCTTTCTCTCTGTCAAGTAAGATACTTCAGACAGGAAGCCCGGCACAACGAGTTCTGATCCGATCCAAAATGAAAGAATGCATTGATAAGAACTTACTACCGGAAATTTGCGTGCAAACTTATTTTGATAGTTACGAGAGCAATCAAATTTTGTCGAAGCTCTGGCCTCCATCCACGCCTGAGGCAGGGCGGAGCACGAACAAGGAAATCGATGATTTGCTGGAACTATGTCACAAGAGCGGAAGCGATGATTTCACATTGAAAATGGCGAAGATTGTTGCATTGAACGCGTTTTCCAGTGAGCAAGCCGCGGGGTTGACCTATGAACTCTTGGATCGTATGCCTGAGAGAACTCCCGAACAATCTAAGATTGACCAAATCCGAATGATTAATGCGCTTTCCGGCGTGGTCGACACTTTGGCAAAAGCGCACACCGCGGAATCGAAAGTGAGAACACTCCGGTTTTTGGAACGAATGAAATCTGGTTTTAACTGGGAAGACCGGCATAAATTGCGCCTGCTCATGAGCACTTATGACTCTGTTCCGGAAACGGATAAAGCGAGGCGGGAAAAGATTTCGAACGACGTTCTTGCACTGAGTAAGAAGCTCAATCTTAAAGGCCCGGAGACCCTGCAGTTCACCTTTTTTGTTTTGAATAACATCATGATTTCTCAAAATAGATATGATGAAGGAAGCAAAATTATGGAAGATTTTCGGGAGTCATGTGGTTCCGACATCTCGTCCGTGGCGCTTCTATGGCAGCAATTGCTCGGTTATCGACGTGCTTATCCCTCATATAATCAGGAAACATTGAAAATTTCGAGAGAACAAACATTTCCAGCAAAATACTTCGAGGAGACACCGGGGCTGGTGGCACAGCTCGCTGGCAAACGGTCGGCAAGATATTGCCGATGCGTTTTGTGGCTCTCCCAATTCGAATACTGCCGCGGCAACTATGAACGAGCACTGCAGCTCACCAACGAGGTTCTTGCGACCCCTGGCGTCGAGCGGATGGACAGCTATCTGGCCGCCAAAGACATGAGAACTCAAATTCTCGGCGAGAAGCCCTCTCGAATAGAGGGGGAAATTATTGGCGCACACGATAGTAATCTTGAACTGCTTTGTTTAAACCACATCTATCTTCAACTGAAAAAGCCCGATGCTGCTGCTCGCGTCGCTGAAGTGATGAAGCACGTCCGCGAAAGATAGCACGTCCGCGAATAATCAATTACTTCAAAGGCAGCTGAAACCAGAAGCAACTGCCTTTGCCTTGCTCGCTTTCGACTCCCATACTGCCGCCATGAGCAAGAATGATCGATTTCGAAATCGACAGACCTAATCCGAAACCATGCGGATTTTCTGTCTGATGAGATTCGACTCTGTAGAAGCGCTGGAAGAGCTGGTCTTGCTCTGCCTTTGAAATACCCGGACCTCGGTCGTGGACTTCCACTCGAATGTTAGTTGAAGCAGCGCTGTTAATCCCTGATTCGCTTTTGAAATTTTCGACATACGCCCGAATTTTGATTTCGCTGTCTATCGGAGAAAACTTGATTGCATTGCTGAGCAGGTTGACGAGTACTTGCTGTATTCGCTCAGCATCAAAAGGTAACTCCAGCATTTCATCGCTATCAACGACGAATGAAATGTTCTTCTCCGCAGCCAGTGGTTTAACTCCGCGAACGGCGGCATCGATTGTTGGAACCAAATCGTCCAGTTCTACAGAAACGCTCAATTGACCTGATTCTGCTTTTTCTGCGTCGAGTATTTCGTTAACGAGCAGGATTAAACGCTCACCACTAGTGATGGCATCAGCTGCCGACTGCGAGCCGGACTCCGTAAGATGTCCATACGTACCCGCGCGTAAGGACTTCAAGTAAAACGTTATCGCGGTCAGAGGTGAACGCAATTCATGACTGACAAGTGCGATGAAGCTCTGCTTCATTCGTTCCATCTCGCGTTCGCGCGCACGTGCGTGTTCGAGTTCCTGCGCCATTGCGCGAAATGCTTTGTCTAGTTGCGCGATTTCGTCGCCACCATTGATAGGCGGACTAAGTGGTTTGCCTTGAGCGAATCTGGTCGTATTATCTCGGAGAACAGACAAACGATTGGTAATGTTGCGACCGAAAAATACCGCAAGGGCAAGCGCCAATATTACGTTTGCAAACATGCTGAGAAACAGTCCGCGATCCATCTTTTCGCGAAAAGATTTTGCTTCTGTTGTCGATTTGTCTGTTCGGGAAGTTTCAACATCACTGACTTCGCCGACTATCTTCGAGGTTTTCGCGAGCAGGATCCATAGTTTCTTCTGCATCGCCGGAACAACGCTCATCATGAAGTCAGCATCCATGACATTCGATGAGTTTTGCAGAAGATCGATCGCCTGGTCTGCGAGTTTATTGATAGCCACAACCCGGTCGTGCTGCTCGTGATCTTTCTTCGTCAACTTGCCGAGTTGTGAAATCTCCTGTTTCACTCTGGTAGCATACTGATCGCCGTCGCGAGAATAATCCTGATTTCCGGTGGTGTGAAACATATGGTAGGCAGTCACGCCTTTGAATGCGCAACTCGACATGCGATTAGCTGATGAAATGATTTCTCTGGAATGGTTTTCCGCGGCGGCTTGTTCTTTGGCGTTGTCGAGCAACATTTTCAATCCGCAGAAGACGACCGCGCTCAGTAACATCGGAATGAATACGATGATAAGGCCTTTGACTTTGATGCTTTGAAACATAACTACCGCAGCGCTAAATCATCGACAAGCATACACTGTTGTTGCTCATTTCTCCCGCCCTCGCTACATTCACAGGATATGATTTAAACTTTGTGGAAGTGTGAACTCGATCGATTTCGTGGAAAAACAAATTGAGCGCACGTGAGTTGCTAGGCGCCGCGGAAAAATGGAAGCTCGATGGCTAAACTTTTGATTGCTGACGATGATAAACGTGTTTTGAAAATGGTTGTCGACTGGCTTTCCATCAATGATAAGCACGTGGTCGACCAGGCTCTCGATGGTAGTGAAGCGCTCGGCTTTATTGAAACTTATCTCTATGATGCTTTAATCCTTGACTGGGAGATGCCTAAGATGAGCGGCGTTCAACTCTGTCAGTTATTGCGGAAGCAAAAGAATTTCATTCCGGTTTTGATGTTGACAGGAAAAAATCAATTAGACGATAAGATTTGTGGGCTCGATTCTGGTGCCGATGACTACCTGACTAAACCGTTTGAGCCATCGGAACTTTCAATTCGCATCCGTGCTCTGTTGAGGCGAACTGCGGAGAAGGACTCGAAAATTTTCGAATGTGAAAATTTGAAACTCGATGTCGCGTCGAAGCTAGTATCTGTTGATGGAACGGAGATTCGCCTGCAGCCTGCGGAGTTTGTGGTCTTGGAATTTTTGATCTCGCACGCGGGACAGAAATTTGGAATGGAAGCCATCCTGTCCCGATGCGCAGAACTTAGTGAAGAGATATCAGAATCAGGCACACGGTCTGCAATGAGTAGAATTCGAAAACGCCTTAGCGAAGCTGGTTGCCGTGTGTCGATTCTGAAAGATGGTCGAGAATATTTTATCGGTTAACCGCCCGGCGTGACTGATTCAATTATATCGCCGAGGGATCTCCAAAATGCGTCTACAGGAGCTGTAATAAGGTGCCCGGTTTGCCCCGGGGTAAGTTCGAAGTCCGGGCGACTCATGGAAGGCATCTGGAGCGGCGTGCTTCCGGGTTGGTTTTCGAAACTGGTGAATCTTCCATACAGATCGCCGCGAACAAATTCCTGCAAGGCGCGTTTGATCAATTCGTTTTCCGCTGAGTTATTCGAGAAGCATGCTTTTTCGAGTTGATCTTGAAAATGTTTGATAGCCTCATTCGGAGGGAGGTCTGACTTTGCCATTCCATCGCGTCCATTGAAGTAATTTTCTAGAATCTTTTGAGTTTCAGGTGGGAATTCGTTGAAGTTAATAACTTTTCCGCCAGGTAAAGTGACCTTGCCTTCGTGACCGCTCGTGTCCACCCGGCCCAAAACCAGAGGTTTTTCGAAGGCTTCGTTGTTGAACGCAAGACCGCTGATGGTGTGAGTATCTTTAAGTCCGGTTTCGGGATTTGTAGTAAATGTTGTGATGCCTTCTGGCGTGTGAACGCCGCCAGGATTGCCGGCTTTCGTTTGGTTGACCCTCACGCCTTCTGCAGGAAACTTTGGATTTGGGTCCGCGACATTGTTGAGAAAATTCTCGTAGAAGTCGACTGCGTCTAACGATGCGGCGAACTCGCCTTCTGGTTTCTTTGTTTCCGTTTTTGCTGATTTGCTATCGCTACTGGTTTGTGCTCCGTCGTAAAAGGCCACAACCTTAGAGTCGTCGACCAGGTTGAAGTCCTTGAGCATTGCGTTCACGTCTGTATTAGAGAAAGTGATATCGCTGAGTGAGTTTGAATTTGTCGATGCCGATTTGCTGTCTTGAAATAGTTCTATGACATTAAAGTTTGGTTCGACGGGCTGGTTGAAAGAGTCCGATGGATTGAATTGTTCAGGAGCCGGTTGATGCTGTGCCATTTTGTTGTCCCCCGCAGTCGTGTGTGCAAACACAATACGGCGGCAACTTTGTGAAAGTGTGAACTTGCAGAATGGAAAAACACAAGTTCGAGAAAGTAATTAGCCTTCTCGAACCGGTGCTTGCTTGAGGGGGAAAACCTGATGCTTACCAGTAGATTTCTTTGCCGTCGATAACGTGCTGTTTGTGCCAACTACTGATTTGAACGTCATTACCAGTGGCTACTACATATTCGACGTCGGACTTCTTAAGATGATAGTGATTCATCGAGAAGAAGTTTTCCGGTGCGAGATTGGCTATGCCCTTGCCGTAAGGAGTTGGATTCTTCGTTACGCCGGCGACCGCGGTGTAGAAGAAACCATATGCCGGGATGACAGCGACGTCTCTCTGATTGAAGCCGAGCGGACGGCGCGTGGACTCATCCATTCCGTGAGGAGCATCCATATGGATCAGTGCATATGGGGCGACTTTTGCATGGGAGGCGACGCCGCGTGCACTGACGTTGCCTGGAAACAAGGATGCCATATCATATCCAAAAACATCAGTGCGAAATGGAATTTGCGATATCGCATTGGCGTTGATATCACATACGGTGACATCGAAATCAGGATTGGAATTGTCGAAGGTGATCCGGACGCTCGCGTTTTGCAATCCGATTCGTTTGCACAACTCTTGTGCTACGACCTTTGCATTTTCGGATGCCTTGCTTTCGTTATAGCCGGGACGTGGCGCGCCGAGCCAATAGCGTCCTTCATCCACCGTCTCTGCTGCCTGGTTGGCTACGTGAGCGACCTTTTCCTGAAGCATGAGCTGCGCTGCCAGGTTTGCCATGAAAATGAGCATTGGAACGATTACTGCTACCAGCATTGATAGACCGGAAACACCTTCTGCCAGGACACTACCAGCAGAATTTCTATGTTTCGTTCGTACAGAAGGCTTTTTGGTAAATCGGTAATTTCTTCGCATCTCGTTTCTCCCCACACCGCCGCTTCGCTTCGTGTTCAGAAATACTATGCGAGCAACGTTAGGTGAGTGTGAAACGATTTAAAACCTATTCGATGCGATAGCCGTAGCCTCGCACGCTGAGGATTCTGGTGGTGGCACCGATTGACTGGAGCTTCTCTCTTAGCGCTGTGAGGAACACTCTAATGGTGCCTGAGGGGACATCTGTTTCTGACCACCCGGCGCGCTGGAGTTCTTCATGCGAAACAATTCTGTCTGGATTGTTCATCAACAGTCGCAAAACAGCTGCTTCCTTATTAGAAAGAGTAACGCTGTTGCCATCGCACCTCACTTCGGCTGCCGACGGGTGGAGTTGCAAATTCCCTACTACGATCATGTCGACGGCAAGCTCTGGTGCACGCCGCATACTGGCGCGTATAAAGGAAAGTAGTGCCTTTCCTTCGAATGGTTTCGTCAGATAGTAGTCCGCGCCAGAATCGAGTCCTGAAATCTTTTCGTCTGTCGCGCTCTTTCCAGTGAGCATGATGACGGGCGTGTTGCCACCATTTGCTCGGAACTTCGCTATGAATTCGATGCCTGTCATTCCAGGCATTTCCCAATCCACAATTAGTACGTCGTACTCATACATTTGTACAAAGTCCAGCGCTTCCTGTGCGCGCGGAACAGAATCGACCGAATGACGCTCGCTTGAAAGGAAGCTTTTCAACGTCTCTAGCGTTTCCGGATCATCTTCGACTATGAGAATCTTTGCCACGGATACCTCGATTGCGATTTATCTTTTGTACCCTAGAGCTCGTCGCTTTCAGCGATCGGCAACGTAAACCAGAAGATACTTCCGCCGGACTCGGGAACCTCTACGCCGATATCCCCTCCGTGCAGATCGACTAACATTTTACAGATTGGCAAACCGAGACCGGTCGAACCTTTTTTAGGACGTTTGTTGTCCGGCACTTGCTCGAAGGGCAAAAAGATCGTATCGCGATAAAGCTCCGGTACTCCAGGACCTTGATCGCGAATGGAGATTTTTGCAAAGTCGGAATCTTTTGAATCGTCTTGGACGACGGTGGTTTCAATCACAATCCGTCCATTCTTAGGATTAAACTTAAGCGCATTGGAGAGCAGGTTTAGGAGAATTTGCGGCAAGCGTTCTCGATCGGCAACCACGACAATGTCGGTATCCGGTATGACGATCTCGATGTTTTCTTTTTCGAGAATCGGTTGAAGCTCCGTCACGCATTCTTCCAGTATGGAGCGCAGAGGCACCATATCTAGTGTCAAGTCGAGTTTGCCCACTTTGAGTTTGTCGAAATCAAGGACGTCGTTGACCAGCCGGGACAGTCGTTTTATCATTTTGTCCGTGTCGCTGAGTCTTTTAGTTGCCTTTTCCGGTAATTGAAAAATTTCATTGTTCAACAGTAATTCAAAACTTATTTGCACCGATGTGAGAGGTCCTCTGAGATCGTGGCTGACCATATTCATAAGTTGCTCTTTTCGAGCCTGCGACTCTTTGAGAGCCAGATCCATGTCGTGAAAAACAACATCGAGGTCTGTTAGTTCATCACTGCCGTCGACTTTTTCATGTAGCGGTAAACCTTGTGCGATGCGGTTTGTATTATCAACGACGATGTTGAATCGTCTGGCGAAATCGCGCGAGTATCGCAGCAAGAGAAACGCACAAATCAGCATGTTGACCGCGAATCCGGTGACGATGCTGCCGATGATCAAATTGCGACTTCGCTCGATTTGCTGAAGGTCGCTTTGACCTTCTTTGACACGCATGGCGACAAAGTCTTCGATGATTGTCAAAGACTCTTCGATCTCCTGTTTTAGCTCAGATACCAGTAAGATTAGTGATGAAGTGGTGCCGTTAAGTGGACCTTTTACTTCGAGCATTTGTCTGGCTGAATACAGATCAGCCATCATTTTAGTGAAGTTTTTCTTTGCTCGTTGAGAAAGCTCTGTTGGATTTTCTTGATCCAGCAATGTGAGCAGTTCGACCTTTCGTTGTAGTTGTTGATAAACGAAGTCAAACTCTTTGAGAGCCTTCGTTTGGTTCGACATGCCATAGACCGAGAGAACGCCGATGCATCGGTACATCAGGGTTGAGAGGGTAGTCAGCTCTTGCGTCTGCTCACGGAAGTGGATTCCCTTTAACGCTTCTTCTTCCGCCCTTCGGTACGACAGAAGTACTAACAGCACGAAAATGAACTGCACCACAATGGGGATAGTGATTAGTAGACGGCCCTTGTTTAGTAGTTTCATGACAAGCCAGTTGGAGCCGGTCATATTCTAGCTGATTGAGAGCGGATTATTGGAACTTCAAGAGGGCGATGATGTCTTCTTTTGTGAGGTTGCCGATGCGCTCTGCCATGGCGCCGTTCTTTGCGCCCTGTTGCATGCCGTGGAGGGACTTGAGAGTCTGCGGCAGGCGTTTGTTTACTTCTGCTGTTTCCTCAGGGGTCTTACCGAGGTCCAGAGGAATTGCCATTGTTTTTGACCAGGTGCTCTCGGGCACGCCTGGTGGTTTGTCGAATGGGGTGTCGACCAGCGCTGTCGCGGTGGCGGTTCCGCTGCTGGTGTCGATGGTGATTTCATAGACATTCAACTTCTTGCCGAGCGCGGCGACTTCGGCTTGCAGCCCTTTGGCTTGCAACGTAATGCTCTTCTCTGTGGTTTGATAATTGAAAGTGGTTTCACCATTGGCGGTGCCCAACCAGAGGTCCGCTTTTTTCAGACCTTCGCCATCCATCGGTAGTTTGCTTGGTCCATTCAGTTTGAGACGAATCTGATCTGGTGTGATGGTTACTGTTTCTAAACCAGCGAGAAACTGTCTGGTTTCTGGTTTGTATTTCGTACGATCTGTTTCGATCGTATCGTATGCTTTGGCGAAGTCCAATCCGATCGTGATCGATTTGCTCGCTTTGTCCACGTCGAAACGGTTGAGTGTGCTGCCAATAGTGGAGACATCTTGACGGAATCTCGTATCTGCAAGTGAGCGATTAAACCCAGTTACCAATGGACCGTTTTGATCGGCGTCTGCGAACACGATATCGAACAGTCGTTCTGGTCCGATTTTCTTCGACTCGGGGATCTTGACGCCGTTGGCGCGCAGGAAGTCTGCAGATCCACGAGGAGCCGCATCACTAGTGCTTGGACGCACTTCCGCCTTTGGTGCCACTGGCTGTGGTGCTACAGGCTCTACCGGTTTCGGTGTGACAGGAATTTCTGGTGGAGCGATTTCTGCTGCTGGTGCTGTCGGCTGAACGGCTGGTGCAACAGGCTTTTCTGCTTCGACCGGAGGTGTTGCCTCACGTCCCAATGAACGAGCAAACAGCGAAGCAGTAGGATTGCCGCGCAGGAGAGAACCTCCGCCGATACGCGTGCCGGCTGGATCCGTTGTTTGAGCAGCAGGTCTGACTGTTGTGTCTACCGCTGCTGGTGGTGGTACTTCCGGCAGTGGTGCCTCAGGCAAAACATTCGGTTTAACTTCTTGTGGTGTCGCTGCTGGTGCCGGTGCGAAATCGAGATAGTCGGCATCACCGAGCGGTCGAATTCCTAAATTCGCGCCGGGAGCAGGGCTAACCTCTGCTGGAATTCCGGGTTCTGGCGGGGCGGGTATCACACGCTCACGGTCTGCCGGAATGCCGGGCTCTGGTGGTGGTGGCAAATACTCGCCGTCAGCGCGAATCCCGGGCTGCGGGGGCGGCGGTACATCGGGCCGATACTGATCGGGATTGACCGGCTGCGGTCTTGGTGCACGAAGCATACCAATCAAATTGCCGATATCAAGTTGGGATAGATCACCTGATTTAGCAGCGTTACGCATCGAATTGATTGTTCGGATTGCATTAGGTAATGCATCGGCCATTTGCTTTTGCTCAGGACCGTTCATCGGAATCGGCAGCGCAACTTGCTCCGGCCATTGGACATTAGCGGGCAATTGTGCTGGTTTTGGCATTGGGTTGTCTATAGTGATCGATCCCTTCGGTCCAGCCGGATCGCTGGTATCAAGGTCAATCATATGAACGCGCATCCGCTTGCCCTGCGGATCTACTGCTTCCAATCCTTGAATATTGGAAAGATTCAAACGAGTTTCATTACTCTGAATTTGGAAAGACGTTCTGTTGGTGCCGGCACCAAGCAGAATGCGCAAATCTTTTCCTGGACCGTTAGCCTTATCGCCTAATGAAACCAGTTGCTCTCCCTTCCAGTTCAAATTCATTGCATCGGCGCTAAGATTGACGGAATCCAAACCTGCGAGGACTCGTCGAATCTCCTCGTTGGGAGGCGTCCCTTGCTTTTGTGCGAGCGTGTCGTAAGCTTTGGTGAAGTCCATCGCAAGATTGAGTTCGCCGCGCTCTCTGTCGATGTTGAATTGCGCGCCTCCGAGCAATCCGCCCAAGCCGTTCATCAAGCCATCTAGAGCTTGTGGATTATTGCGAAGGTTGCCGATCCCTTGCCTGATGAAATCGCGAACAGGTCCATTGGGAGCGAATCTTCCGCGCGGAGGATAATTCTGCGGGTACATGTTTTGATCGTAGGCGCCAGGATAAGTCTGATCGAAACCAGGATTGCATCCGGGACCACCGCCGGGACCAAGCAAGTCACCAATCACGTCACCGATTATTCTTCGGGCTGCCGTGTTTGGATTTTGTGGAAAACGAGGATTGTAGCCGGGATTAAAACCCGGGTTATAGCCTGGATTGTAGCCCGGGTTGTAGCGCGGATCGTTATATGGATCGAGACGCGGATTGTAGTTTGGATTGCGTGGATCAATTCTTGGATCGTAGTTTGGATTGCGGGTATCCATCCGTGGATCGTAGCTTGAGCTGCGCGGATCAAGACGCGGATCAAAACGAGGATCGTAATTGTTGGGATTACATCCGGGCTGATATGTTTGGCCGGGATTAATAAGATCGTTGACCACATCACCCAAAATCGCTGCCGGAGTGTTTGGGCGTTGTGGGTAAAAACCAGGATTGTAGCCTGGGTTGTAGCCAGGATTGTAGCCCGGATTGAAACCGCCGCCGCCTGGATACGGTCTGTATTGCGGTCCGATCAACAGGTCTTGCACAATGTTGCCGATTACATTTTGCTTTTGCGGTTTAAACTGCGGAGTATTGTCGGCTCTCGGAACGACGTTACTGGGATGAGTTTCATTGTGCGGTTGCACTCCACCAGGGGTGATGCGCGGCGCGTCTGATTGAGGTTGGACCACAGGATTGACACGCGGTTGCACCGCAGGGACGTCGGTGCGAGGTGCAACATGTGGAGCCCTGGGTTTGCCATCCTGCATTTCATGAGGTCTAAAGTCATAAGGACTTGGTGTTGCAGGTCTCCCGTCCGGCCTGACTGTAGGAGTTTGAGGTTTGACGTTGCTCGGATTGTTATCTCCAGTGTTGAACGGAAACGCTGGATTGACGCCGGGGCGGCCTCTGTCCGGCTTCACAGCTGGATTGTTGTCCACATTGTTGAACGACGGAAACGGCGGGATGCCTCCCGGACGATTTCGATCAGCCGGCACTGCTGGCTTGCCATCCGGATTTACGTGCGGTGTAGGTTTTAAATCAGGAAATTCTACGCGTGGTTTGACATTCTCTCCTGGTCTTGGACCGTTAGGATTCACCGTGTGCTCAGGGCGTGGACGATTATCGGTTTTCGGAGCCGGGATGTTTGGAAAATTCGGAAGCTGATCGCGCGGATTCACTCTTGGTGTTTGATCCCGTTGAGGAATCTTCGGCGTATTATCCGTTGGCTGAATTCTAGGGATTTGATCCCTTTGTGGAATTCTTACGGATGGCGTGTTGTCCGTCGGCACTATCTTCGGACGAGGATTTTCTCTCGGCGCAGGCGGCGTGAAGTCCGGATGTGGTTTTCTTCCGCCATCGTTTTGCGGCTGAACATGCGGCTTCGGATTCTCCCTATCCTTGTGATCCTGACGATCGCGTTTGGCGTCGCCAAATACTTGACCACCGAGTGCACCATCATTTTGATGCCCCGTTCTTGAATTTGTTTTGCCGTCTCGGAATTCAACCATTTCTTTCTTCCCATAGAAATGAAAGCGATACGCCTCCGGAATGGAAGCATGCGAAACCACCCAACGCTGTCGCATTGGTTTTGATATTACGAACCCTCATCGATATTGCAGAAATCGGTGATATCAAGCTCGTAACGGGGGGCATCTCGCTCGACTGAATGTCGCTTAAGAAGGTGCATGTGGTGCTTAAAAGTGATGCAGGGGACGGCACATGCGAAATGCAAAACAATGATATGGTTTGAACTGTGGCTAATTTGTACCCGCCGTGGGGATCCTACGAATAATGGCTAGGGTGCGAATCGCCAGATTTTTTAAACACGACTGTATAGCTTCAGTCGAATGTCTGTTGGTGACAGTTAAACGTTGTTGATGAAGTAGAGCGCCATCAAGGCAATGCAGAGCATTGAGAGCACTTTGAAAATCGTGCGGAGGGGGCGCGTGTGAACAAACGGAGCGAGACTAATCACGAGGCAAACGGTTGTCATCGCAGCAATCAAAACCAGAAGAGCATCCTTTGTCGAGCGATCGCATACGATGACGGCTTGTGGTTTGCCCAGCGCATTCAGCAAGCGTTGTTTCTGATCGGTATCGGATAAGAAGAGGTCAGCACCCAGACCAAGCGGGACAAGGAGCCCCTTCTCGCGTCCGACGGCGATCCCGTAGTACCGGTTCAATCCTTCTCGAACTTTTTCTTTGACGCAGATGATTGTTCCTGGTGTTAACTCGAAACTGCCTCCCAGTTTTAAAATATAGTCGGTGATTGATTGATCTTTGACATTGCCAAACTGAACCGACTGAACAGTCCGTGTGTATGGATTGGTGTAGTCGCCCTCAGGCTTTTCACCAGTCTCTGCGGCGGATCCGACATATTCGTTGATGTAATTTGCCAGTTTGTATTCCGGCAAAGTTACGTCGAAAAGAACTTTGCCGTTTGGTGTTTCTAAACCGTATGCACTGCGTTCCAACCACGTGCATTTTTTTGTAGCAGTTAGTAAGAAGAAGGCGGGAAGATCGAGTAGCGATTTACACTGAGTAAATGCGGGTACGGAGAAGCTGTCCAAGTCAGCGTTTATCACTGCCTCATTTTTCTCGAATCTGAGTTTGTCCTCCGGCGGACCCTGAACGGTGAAAGTTCGATCGATCAAATAATCCGGTGTGTAAGGATTTTCAGCGAGCATGTTCGCCTCTGTATCGTTTAACGGCACCGGCGCTTTTTGAATACAGTTGACGACATTGACACTGGCAATAAGAACAGTAATTGCAAGAACTACAATGGAAGCTGCCACCTCAAGCCACATTCGATTGAACTGGAAGAGGTCTCGTTTTAAATTTACAACTCCGGTTGCTAATTCTTCCGCTGCACGTTTTTGTTCATTTCTTTTTTGAACTTCGGCTACAGTATCTTTCCAAACCAGATTCAGATGCGTTCGTCTCATCACGCGACTTTCGCTGATGTTGCTCTGCGTGGTGTCCATTCTCTCTTGTGCAGTTACAAGAAGATTGGCTCTCCACCTGCGTTGGTGCTCTTCGATTTCTTGCGCATCAGTCGGAGTGTCCGCCGATTTTAAACCGGCCGTAGTGCCCATACGCTCGCTAATTCGGGAAAGCGTTTTTTCGATCTTAAACAGCAACAGCATGTTTGGATCATCTGTCGGACTGTACAATTTGGCACCAAGTCCGAGTGCTTGCTCGTACTCTCGCAGGGCGCCGTCGAGGTTTTGCAGACCCAGCAAACAATCACCGACGTATTCGACACACTTTGAGTAGGAACGCACCCACTCCGGATCGTTCATCGAGTCTCCGGCACTGGTGAGCGTGTCTCTATATTGGGTGGCAACCGAAAGCGCGCCTTTGAAGTCTTTCTCCTTGAGCTTTGTCTGGATTAGTTTTGAAACGCTTTCAAACATCCTCTCAACCTCCCGGCGCTCGCAGGCTTCTGAAACGCTCGACAGCCTGGCTTGTCGTCATCATGCCGTTTAGCACTCTGAAATTGGTTTCGATAATGATCGCAATTTCTTCGGGGCTGAAAAGTTTTTCTTTGACTAACACGTCGACTGGTTGATTTCTTTGGACTAGAGATTGTTCGACAATCGGAATTATTTCTTCCGGTGTAAGCAATCCCGCTTCAATCAATAACTCCTGCAACCGAGACTTTGATTTTTTTGAGAGTTCGTTTAAATTGCTTGCAGCAAGCGCATCCGCGAGGTCGATGCTTTGCTCCTTGCAGGTTGTTAGAATCTTCACTGCGGTTTCGTATGTGAGTTGTTCTCCGACGATAAAACCTTCGACTGTCAACACTTGCTCAAGCATTTTTGCTGACAGAAAATTGCTGTCAATCAGAACTTTTGAAAGTCGAATTCCTGATTTGTATGCATTATCGGCTGATTCATCCAGCACGTGTTTAGCAACGAATTTTGCGTCAACCAGAAGATATGCGATTAGTCTAGTGTGCTCGAAATAGGCACGACTCCAGCCGAGTTCTTCGAGCGATGTTTCAAGCGGCTGATTTTTTTCGGCGACCAATTGCAACACCTTAACCGCTGCATCGACTTTCAGAAGACCGTCTCTAAGCAGCAGTTGTAATAGTATTCCGGCGCGAATCAATTCAACCGGCATCGCGCGTGCTTCGTATAGAAATTCGCCGACCGTCATGTTTTCGCGCGCACAGGCGGCGCGAATTGATTCGTTTTGCTCAGAAGTGAGCAAATTCGCTTCTTGTAGTAAGGTTCCTAATGAGCCCCAGGGAATTTCGAGCATGTCAGTTGATCACTACCTTCGCTCCGAATAGTACCACCTTTGATTAGCAACATCGCATCGGGTTGTCACTGTCATTTAGAGAAGACAATGACGAATCGTCGTCGCGCTTGGGCGGCTTGGTTATCCAGACTCGTAACGATTCGAATACCACGATTGCAACAAGCAAAATAAACAGACCACCAAGACATGCATCGAGATAGTCATTGAAAATTAAAACAGGAAGTTTCTGCAAATCAGCACCCGTTGCTGTCTGCAAATCGGTTTGAAGTTTTTGAGCATGCGCTAGAAAACCGAGCTTGGGGGAAGGGCTGAAAATCTTTATGCAGCCGCCGGTCACGGTCACAGATAAGAGCCAGACAAGCGGCAAAAGAGTGACCCAGGCGTATCGCATTTTGCCCATTCGAATGATCACCGTTGTACCGATGCACAATGCGATCACGGCGAGCAATTGGTTGGAGATGCCGAAAAGAGGCCACAGACTGTTAATTCCACCTAACGGATCGATTACGCCTTGATAGAGGAAGTATCCCCAACCACCGACGACGAGTGCCGAACTCAGAAAAATCGATGGATACCAACTTGTTTCGCCGAGTTTTTTGTTGAATAAACCAAGGAAGTCTTGAACGATAAATCGTCCGACGCGCGTGCCGGCATCGAGACAGGTGAGGATGAACAGCGCTTCGAACATGATGGCGAAGTGATACCAGAATGCGATTGCCGACTCCTGACCGGGGATCGCTTTTAGACAATTCGCGAAGATATGCGCCATGCCTACAGCCAGTGTTGGTGCACCTCCTGTGCGCGACCACAGTGAAGTCTCGCCAACATCTGATGCCAGTTTTGCCATGATTTCCGGGGTGACTGAGTAACCCCAACCGGCTATGGATTGGCAGGCAGCGACCGGATCGGCGCCGACAACACCAGCCGGAGAATTGATCGCGAAGTAAGTACCTGGTTCTAAAACGCATGCTGCTACCATCGCCATGACAGCGACTGCGGCTTCGCACAGCATGCCACCATATCCGATCGGTCGAGCTTGCGTTTCCAATCCGATCATCTTAGGCGTGGTGCCGGACGATATCAGCGCGTGGAATCCGGATATGGCTCCACAAGCGATTGTGATGAAGCAGAACGGAAATATTCCGCCCTGGAAAATCGGACCTTCTCCATTGACGAATATCGTCAGTGGTGGCATTTGCATATCCGGTCTGAGGAACATTATTCCGCAGGCTAGAAGCGCGATTGTTCCAATTTTCAAAAAGGCTGAGAGGTAATCGCGAGGAGCTAGCAGTAACCAGACGGGCAATACCGAAGCCACGAATCCGTAGAGCATAACCGAGATGGCAAGCTGTTCTCCGGTGAGGGTGAAAAACTTCGCCCAGTTCGGATCATCCGCTACCCATCGTCCGGCGACAACCGCAAAAATAGTGAGCGCTACACCAATGATCGAACCTTCCAGCACTTTGTGCGGGCGAATCATGCGCATGTAAACGCCAACGATCATCGCGATTGGAATCGTCATCAGCAGTGTGAATGAGCCCCATGGGCTCGCCTTCAGCGCGTTAACAATGACCACTGCCAGGACGGCAATGAGAATCATCATAATAAGAAGAATCGCAATCAACGCGATGATACCGGCGAGAGGACTGACTTCTTCTTTCGCCATTTGTCCCAGTGATTTACCACCGCGTCGCATCGAGGCGCAGAGGATGACGAAATCCTGGACCGCACCTGCTAGAACAACGCCCACGATGATCCAGATTGTTCCAGGGAGGTAACCGAATTGAGCTGCGAGAATCGGTCCCACCAATGGACCGGCACCAGCGATGGCGGCAAAGTGGTGACCGAATAGCACAAATTTATGAGTAGGAACGAAGTCTTTGCCGTCGTTCTTAACGACAGCAGGTGTCGGTATATTGTCATCGAGCTGAAATACTTTTTCGGCGATGAACTTGCTGTAGAAGCGATAAGCTACGGAGAAGGTGCAGCCTGCGGCCACTATCATCCAGACACCGTTAACCGACTCACCACGAGTGATTGCCAGCACACTAAGCGCGTAAGCACCGACGATCGCGACGGCGATCCAGATCAAAATTCGAGGGTTGAAACCTGCACCGTTGGTGGTGCCACTTCCTTTTTGTTCCGAAGTCATACCAATAGGCCTGCCAGGGTTGCCGATAAGTAACTAGCCATCGTTCCGCACGTGAGCGCCTTCATACCCAGACGGGCCAGGTCTTCTCTGCGTGATGGTGCAATTTCTCCTATACCGCCGATTTGCATCGCGACGGAGCTGAAGTTTGCAAATCCGCACAAAGCGAAGGTCACGATGGTTTCTGCTTGCTTGGAGATGTGGATTGGGGATTCGCCTTTGAGCATCGCGGACAAATCAGTGAATGCGACGAATTCATTCATCACCAGTTTCTTACCCATCAATGCACCGCAAGTGTGCGCGTCTTGCCATGGAATACCGAGAATAAAAGCGATTGGTGCAAACATAACCCCGAAAATATCTTTGAGGGCAAAGTGATTGAGATCCACACCAATTGCGTCTGCGCGCACGCCGAGAGTGAATAATTGTGTTCCAATCAACCCTAAGACAATATCGATCAATTGGATCAACGCGATAAAACCGATCAACATCGCACAGACGTTCAAACCGATCCGCAATCCGTCAGAAGCGCCATGAGCAGCCGCGTCAATGACATTGGCGTTGGTTTTCTTGACTTCGATTTTGACCGTTCCTTTGGTCTGTGACTCTTCTGTTTCCGGATAAACGATCTTGGCGATCACCAGTCCACCAGGTGCTGCCATGATGCTCGCAGTCAGGAGGTAGGATGCCTTGATACCTATGCCGATGTACACGGCCAGCACACCACCTGCGACGCACGCCATTGATCCGGTCATCGACGCCAACAATTCCGACATCGTCATGCTGGCGACGTATGGTCTAATCAAAAGCTGCGCTTCAACCTGACCTACGAAGACGCTGGCTGCGTTTGACATAGCTTCAGCGCCGGACGCGCCCATGATTTTTGCAACCACTTTGGCGACGAGCGAAACGACACGCTGCATGATGCCAAGGTAGTAGGAGATGCTGACCAGTGCTGACACGAAGATGATGGTGGGGACGACTCGGAAGGCGAAAATGAAGTTGGCTCCAGGACCAAAAAGTTCAACCATTTTGTCCGGGGCGGTGACGAGCGGTCCGAAAACGAAACCTGCGCCGGCGTCCGAGCAGTGCAGCAATTCTGTAATTGCGTCGCCTATATTTTTAAACAACTCCTGACCAAACGGAACTTTTAAAACGAATACTGCCATGAGCAGTTGCATCGCCAGACCTGAGAGGACGAGGCGATAGTTGATCGCTTTGCGATTGTTGGACATCAGGAATGCCAGACCCAAGATCGAGGCAAACCCGACCAGACCCATCAATTTTTCCATAACGTTCCTTCTGGTAATTGTTTGCTGGGCGAACGTTTTAGACCATCAAGAATAACGGCGAGCTTTGAACTTGCGTAGTTCGGTGCGCTCGTTTACCTCGATATTCTCGACTTGTATATGGTATCGGTTTTCAGCCCTGAAAGTCGTCTCAATTGGTCGGTGAGGTGGTTCCTGAATCAAATCTCAGGTACTCCTTGCCCTTGACCTCAAGATCTTTCGATTGCAAAGGTTGTCCTGATTTTTTGATTTCAATGTGGTGCTTGCCGTGATCAATCGTCAGCCAAGCGGTGTTTGAATTGTCGCCTTTGTTGGTCTGACTGAACTTGCCACTCGCCTGTCCGTCGACAAAAATCTCGCAGTCCGAAACGTCGCCATTCATGCTTACTGCAACGTTGTATGCCGGTTGTCTGTCGCCGTGCATTTCGTACCCCAGTACAGCGAGGACTGCTGCGATTACCAGCATCCAGACGATAATGGCGCTCGAGGGTTTGGGCTGCAGATCTAAATTGATCGGTTCTGATTTGGTAGACGCGCTGATTGAATCAGCCTGTTCTCCAGATGCATTCGACGATGCATCGAGTTTTGATTTTGTTGATAAAGGTTCTTGCATGATTCCCTTAAGTGTGGAGCTTTAAAACTCAGGTGTCGGGTCTTCAGACGCTCCAGGCTTTTCGATTGGTGGTGCGACAGGCGGTGGCGTGGAAGACTTGGATGAACCACCGGCAGGTGCTAAAAGCGGGTCTACAGGCGCGGAATCTGCGGGTTGAGACGAGGTATCCGTATGGCTTTCCGGGATGAATGTATCAGGTGTGGTCTCTGGTTGTTTCAGTTTGTTAGCACCATCGGTGGTGCTAGTTGCAGCTGCATCATCTGTCTTCGCTCCGATGCCGGCTAATTTTTCATTGCCACCATCTTGTTTTACGGGTTCATCCAGACCAGGCGTAGGTTCTACGAAAGAGCCTGCGGGATGCGGTCTGGCTGTGTAGTATGCTTCCATGTATTGTTTAAAAGTCGGAGCCATCAAGCCACCGCCTGTGACATGACTTCCAGGAATTGGTTTGTGCTCGTCATTGCCTGCCCAAATAGCTGTGACCATGTCCGGCGTGAATCCGATAAACCAAACATCCCGAGCTTCGTTGGATGTTCCTGTCTTTCCGGCAACCGGGCGATCCTTGAGCCTAGCCGCAGTACCGGTGCCTTTTTTGACGACGTCTTGCAAGACGCTGACCAGGCGGGCGACTGGTTCAACCGGGAAAACTTTATCGACTTTCGGATCGAAAACTTCAATAATTTGTCCGCGGTTATTTTCGATTTTACGCAACACTTGTGGAGTAATGTACACACCGGCTCTGGCAAAAGTGGCATAGGCACCTGCCATCTCGAGCGGAGATACTGAAGAACTTCCCAGTGCCAGTGAGAGGTTTTTGTCGAGCTGCGAAGTGATACCAGCTTGGCGAGCTGTCTCGATGATGCTCTCCATACCCAGTGATTGAGCCGTTTTTACCGCAGGAACGTTGCGCGACAACATCAGCGCGGTGCGCACCGGAATTCTTCCCATGTACTTATGGTCAAAGTTTTTCGGACAGTAATCAGGCAGTCCCCATCGCTGTTTAATTACGAGTGGTGTATCTTCGACAATCGAATCCGGACTGAGTGAACCGCGCAGAAATGCAGTCAGGTAAACAAACGGCTTGAAAGAAGATCCGGCTGTATGGGCATGGGTAGCGCGATTGAACTGGTGGGTCCAGAAGTTGCCCACTCCACCAACCAGTGATACGACAGAACCGTCCTGCACCAATACCGATACTATCGCGCCTTGCGTAATTCCCTTAGGTGACTTCTTGATTCTCTCTGCCAGGACGTTCTCTGCGAGTGTCTGAGCGGTTTCATCCATGTTGGTATAAACGCGCAGACCCTGACGTCGTAGTTCCGCCTGGCTGAAACGGTCGCGCAAAAGTTCCATCACGTAGCTAATATAATAAGGATGTCGCTGCATCGGATTGCCGCCTTTTTTAAAGGCGAGCTTGTAGTTCTTGGCTTCATCACCTTGTTTCGGGGTGATGTAACCGTACTCAACCATTTTGTCGATAATTTCGCGTTGTCTCGCAACTGCTTTTGGTCTGCCTTTTTCATCACCTAATTCCGAAGGTGCTTTGACGAGACCGGCGAGGAATGATGACTCGGCCAGATTGAGTTCTGCTGCGCGTTTGTTGAAGTAACGTTTAGCTGCTCGTTCAATTCCGTAGGCGTTGTTGCCGAAATAAATCTGATTGAGATACATCTCGAGAATGCGTTCTTTTCCGTACTTTGTCTCGAGATTCCATGCCATGTAACCTTCTTTGATCTTACGATCGAAGGTTCTTCCGGCGTCGCTGAAGAAGAGGTTCTTCACGAGCTGTTGAGTGATTGTACTTCCACCTTGAACGGTTCTGCCGGCTTTCAAGTTGGTCTGCATGGCGCGACCGATACTGATGAAGTTGACGCCATTGTGTTCGTAGAAGTGGTGATCTTCTGCGGCGAGGATAGCCTGCTGCATCTGAGTGGAGACCTGGTTGAGCGGTATGCAGCGCCGGTCTTCGTCACCTTCGACGGTACAGATCATTTGATCGTTTCGATCGAAAATTTGAATTGCTTCGATTGGCTCGTAGCGTTCGACCAGGGTGATGTCCGGTAAATCCTGCAACTGTCCGTAGAGGGAGGCGCCCAGATAACCCAGTCCCACAGCGAATACGATGCAGACGGCCAGTCCGCAGAATTTAATCGCCTTCCAGAAGAGGACGGCAGGACCGTTCTCTCTCTTTTTCTTCGCAACTGATCTTCGCTTTGGCAAAACCAACCTGTCGATTGACAAATGTCATTATATCCGAGTAAGTGGGTTCGCAAGCGCATAGGTGTGGACTCTGGGCAAACTCTTACGAATTTCTGACTCCATGTGATCGGTCTAACATTTGCTGCCGCGCTATCGGAAGTGAACGCTCGAGCTAGCGCTGCGCTTCAGTTTGGCGCTCCCACCCGTGTGATAGCTATCCGAGTTGCAGTCACAGAGCTCCGAAATGAGTAGTAGCGCTCCTCGTCTTTAGATATCGAGGTTAAACTTTGACTATTGTTGCTGGTCGCTAGGCGGTGACGGGTTTTGTTGCTGGTCCTGAAGCTGCTGATTCGAGTCGTCGCTCGCTCCCTTATTTTTATCGCTCTTTCGAGTTACCGGCATGAATCCGCCAGTTGCAGAGAGGCTTTCTGGCATGGGGAACAAGTCGAGGTTGATCTGCATTCCGGAATCTTCGGTCTGGTCTGCCTGATCGATACCGGCATCGGGAACGTGTTGATAGCCGCCAGTTGTCTCCAGGTTCCGCGCATCCGGGAGATTATTCGTGGTGTTCATTCCGGCAAAGCTCGACGCGTTTGGAATTTGAAAACCGCCAGTGGTGCCGAGCGGCTTATTGCCGGTCACTGGTTGAAATGTGGAGTCCGGTTTTTGTTGAAAACCGTCAGGGTTTCCCAGAGGCTGATTGCCGGTTACTGGTTGGAACGTAGAGTCCGGTATTTGTTGAAAACCGCCAGTGGTTCCCAGAGGCTGATTGCCAGTTACTGGTGGGAAAGTGGGGGCCGCTATTTGTTGAAAACCGCCAGTGGTGCCTAATGGTTGATTGCCAGTTACTGGTTGGAAAGTAGGGTCGGGTATTTGTTGAAAACCGCCAGTGGTGCCTAATGGTTGATTGCCAGCTACTGGTTGGAAAGTAGGGTCTGGTATTTGTTGAAAACCGCCAGTGGTGCCTAATGGTTGATTGCCAGCTACTGGTTGGAAAGTAGGGTCTGGTATTTGTTGAAAACCGCCAGTGGTGCCTAATGGTTGATTGCCAGTTACCGGTTGGAAAGTAGGGTCAGGTATTTGTTGAAAACCGCCAGTGGAACCGAGAGGCTGATCGCCGGTTACTGGTTGGGAAGTGGGGACCGATGTTTGCTGAAAACCACCGGTGGTGCCCAGCGGTTGACTGTTTGGAAACTGCTCATAGGCTGGAGGTGGGAAGGTCTGCGGAGAACCTGGTTGAAGGTTTTGACCGGTTTGTTGACTTGGTACCAAACTCGGTGGCACACCCGGGAAAGATGGTGGTGCCGCTGGCAGTGGCACGTTATTGGTCGCCGGGTTTTGTCCGAACTGCGATTGCTCCGGCGGCCCAGCGGGTTGCTGCCCCCATGGCTGTGGTGCGGCAGTTTGAGTCGGCACGTTTTGATAATTCTGCTGGTCTTGCACCGACGGTGCAGCAGAGGCTTGTGGGTTTGGTTGTTGATGCTGCCTGTCACGTTGCAGTTGCTGCTGATCGTGCTGCTCCAATGCATGGAGCAGATCGTTCTGATGCTGCTGCTGCAGATTAGGGAAGGTTCGCATCTGATCGTCATTTTGCGGCGAGGGTTGAGCCTGCTGCTGGTTTTGTTGTTGCAGTAGCGCAAGAACATTTTGCGGCTTGGTCTGCGAAGAAGGTCTTTGCGACTGGTCTTCCGGCTGTTGATACTGTGCGTTGAGTTGTTGATTCTGCGCCTGATCGTTGGTCTGTGGCTGCGGGTTCTGAGGCTGATTCTCCGGCATTGCGGGGTTATGCAGCTGCGAATTCTGGTGATGATGAGCAGGCGCTGCCGAGTTATGCGGCTGCGAATTCTGTGGCTGCGAATTCTGTGGCTGCGAGTTATGCGGCTGCGAGTTGTGCGGCTGCGAGTTGTGCGGCTGCGAATTCTGAGGCGGCGAATTCTGCGGCTGCGAATTCTGTGGCTCCGAGTTATGCGGCTGCGAATTTTGCGACTGCGGATTCTGATGCTGCGAATTCTGTGACTGCGAATTCTGATGCGACTGCTGCTGGTTTTGCACCTCTGGACTCTGATGTTGCTGGGAGTCACCTTGTGGTGCCTGCTTCTGAGGGAAAAGTTTTTCCTGATGGATTTGTTGATCGAGGAGATTCTGCATCATCGGCTGGATGTTTTGTTCTCCGGTGCGCACGTTGGACTGCCCCTCGGGTAGCGCTGAAGAATGGTGCGCCATCACCCGACCTTCTGTGCAGCGCATGCAGAAGTCACCGTCAAAAGGAAGTCCGCAGTTACTGCAAACCTTGATGCGCAGGAAAGTCTGGCTTGTCGAATAACCTTTCTGCGCTTGTTCCACGGCTTGCGGTGCTTGTGCGGAGGCGGCTTGTTTGCCCATGTTCTGCAGGATGTTCGCTTCGATATTGCGGTTCATCTTGCGCAAAAGCGAAACCAGATCCGACAGCGTTTGTTGTGTCTCTTCGTGCTCGACACCGAGGGTCTGTTTGAAAATGTTGAGCGCGTCTTTCGAATATTTCTCTGCCAGGTCGTAGCGCTTCTGCATGTAAACGACCGTGGCGAGCTTCTTGCATGCTCTGGCTACGATTGGATTCTGTTCACCAAGGATATTTCCTTTGATTTCGAGCGACTCCTTATAGCAGGCCGCGGCTCGATCCAGGTCTTTGATATTCACATAAATCCAGGCAAGCTGATCCAGGCACAGGCAGAGTCGCTCGTTTGAACCACCCGTATCCTTCACCCATTGCAGTGCTTGCAGCAAGGTCGTTTCCGCTACATCGAATTTGCTTTTTTCGAGAGCTTCTTTGACCTTAGCTTTGTAGTCCGCCCACTCCATGCGAATCTCTTCTGGGGGAAACGTGAACTCGGTCACGAGCTAAAAATCGCCCATGACGCCTACTCCATTCTAGCTCCTGAGCAGGATCTCCGACATTACAAAGTGCAAAGGGGTTTAGCGCCCATCCACTTTACTTCCGGGGCGAAATCTCTGCTGCCGTATGGACAACCGCATCTCTGCTGCCGTATGGACAGCCGCTTCTTTGCTGCCGTATGGACAGCCGCTTCTTTGCTGCCGTATGGACAGCCGCTTCTTTGCTGCCGTATGGACAACCGCGTCTCTGCTGCCGTATGGACAGCCGCTTCTTTGCTGCCGTATGGACAACCGCGTCTCTGCTGCCGTATGGACAGCCGCTTCTTTGCTGCCGTATGGACAAC
>JBGAHZ010000040.1:0-71083 GCA_044225915.1 Obscuribacteraceae bacterium (SeqCode) | reverse complement strand
GCAAGTTCCTGGACAGCCGTTCGGAATTGAGACGAGAAGTCACTCATCAGAACCTGTTTCCTGGTCCGATTTAATACGTAGAAAAACGACTGACCTTCGTTAGCATCATTGCATGGACTGGGGAAAAACCCACTCTGAGCCAGACTTCGGTGTTGTGAAAATTTGGCTTTGCCACCATAATGCATAAACCCAAAACTTTCCCCACTCGTGCTCAGCGTTCGCTGAGTGCATTGCTTACTGCGTAGTGCGCGACTTCACTGTGTTGTCGCGTGGCTAAGCATGCTCATCGCGTTACGTTCCTACTCCAAGTGGAGGTTTTTATCATGAACACCCTCAAACAGACTCTGTCTGATTATTCAGACGAGAGTTTTCCTCAGATTGAGGAAAAGATCACCGGCTTCGATTGTGGCACCCGACCAATCTTCAAAGAGCCTTCTCTCTATCTTTCCGTCTTCGTCGTTTTCATCGCGACCTTCGCTTGCTTAGGTAAAACTCCTGCTATTTTTGGTTGCGCGTTCGTTGCTCTTAGTGCGATGACTGTTGCTTTCCATGCAATGGCTGAACGAATAGTATTCAGAGCCAACAAGGACTATCAACCTTTCGCCGCGCCATTCGAAGGCGCTTTCGTGCTCACACTTGGATCGATTCTTCCAGGAATTGTGTTGCTTGCCTATGGTGTCGACGCTCTTATAAAGTCTGTCCAACCTAACCTACCGGAAGAGTTAGGCAAATTGGCGTTGCTTCTTCTCGTTCCTTTTTTCAATTTTATCGTTTGGAAATCAGTCAGAAAAGGCTATCTCATCAGACCAAGAATAATCGGGCTGATGAATGGACTCGCTTTAGGTCTGTCCGCTTCGTGGACAATAATCTGGATGAAATCACTGATGGTGCCTCAGGGATTCACTTCATGCAAATTCGGATGGATGATGTTGTTGTGCGTTTCGCCATTTATGTTACTTGCGGCGGCAACTTTAAACTGGGATCTGTGGCGCAAGACTGAATCAGGAATCGGCAAAGTCGCGACGACCTTTGCGGTCCTCGGCGGTCTGCTCTCCATGCTGTTTGTGTTCACCCCGGTAGTCCGTTCATCATTCGTGCAATCACTGTTAATGCAAGCAAAGCAAGGTCCGGAGAACGATCGAACGAAAGCAATTTCGACCCTTCGTTCTATTGCAACTCCTGAAGATCTACGCCCCGTGAAACATCCAATCAGTGGTTTTGCTCTGGCATCTCTTTTGGTATCAGATCGAGGTTTAGATACTGGTACCGATCAAGACAAGGACGTTTTCTTCAGAATTACCGGTCAACCTTTCGAAGATTTGAGCGTAGAGTCGGATGCCAATTCATCGCTTCTGAGTTCGTCCGTTGGTGAAAATATTCCAGGACTCTCACTGGCTAACTCGAATATCTCCGGCCGCCTTGATGCTTCCACGCTCTCTAGCTCAGTCGATTGGACGCTTGGTTTTCATAATTCAACTTCTTCGTCTCAGGAGGCGCGTGCAGAAATACGCATACCTGATGGAGCGGTAGTATCACGGGTGACACTATGGGTAAACGGTGAAGAGCGTCCTGGCATCATCTCACCTACATTCAGCGCTGGTCGAGTCTATGCTTCTGAAAACACTTCAACACGCGCTCCGCTGCTAGTAACAATGCCTGTTGCGAATCGAATTTTGGTGCGATGTTTTCCGATACCCGCTTGCGGTGGTGGCACCAAAATGCATATTGCGTTTAAGATTCCATTGGAAACCGCTGATGGCAAAATATGCTCGATGGAGCTGCCCAAACTAATAAGCAGCAATTTTGCCCAGCGAAAACGGCACCGCATCAATCTACAGTCGCGCGACGTGCTGGTTCAAAACACTTCAGCTTTGGTGGCTGGAAAGAATGCTTCTGGTTTCACACTCAGTGGAATTATCAAACCCAATACCGATGAAATAAACTCTGTAGTTGTTCGGAGAAACACGAAAGTTTCGGACACCGCAGTTATTGATCCGCGCTCTGCCGAAAAACGATACATCGTAAGTCAATTTCGCGAAATTGGAACACCCGCAGCGGCAAGTTTATCAGTGGTTGTGGATTGTTCGTCAGCCCTTAAAAATGAAGTTCCGAGAATCAAAGAAATTCTCGCCGCTCTTCCGGACCGTTTAAAACCCACGGTCTATTTCGCGGCCGAGCGCGAGGCTACCGATGACATCAAAACTGAGATATCAGGAATGTCACTCAAAGAAGCTCAGAAGGCTCTCAGTTCTGAAGCCTTTTTCGGAGGGCAAAACAATCACGAGATTATTCGAGAAGTCCTTGAACGAACCGCAGAGCAGCCGCATGGTGGCGTGCTTTGGATCCACGGACCGCAGCCGACCACACAAAATTTGTCGGAATCAAATGCGATCGATCTTGTTAACCCTGTCCGTCTATACGATCTTCAATTTGGATCGGGAGCGAACAACAGCGTACTGTCCGCAATAAAATCAGAGGATATTTCGAGTTTGATCTCTTGTCAGTCGCTTCGCGGTGAATTAACGGCTAATGTTAATGACCTTGAAAAGCTCGTCGCCGGATTAGAAACCGCAACAAAAAAATTCACCGTTCAAAGGAAAATAGTTGCTGATTCGACGCCAATCTCGATTATTGGTGATCGACTGTCGTCTGAGCAAGTTGCTGCTCTCTGGGCTGGTCAACAGGTGACAACGCTTATAGAGAATGGAGGAAAGGTGGCGGCATTAAAGGTTGCTGAAAAGTATGGAATTCTTAGTGAAGTATCTGGTGCGGTTGTCGTGGACAGTGATAGGGATCTTGTCGCATTTAAGAGAAATCCTGAAAGATTTGTTGAGGAGTTAAATAACCTAAACTCGAACTCTAGCTCGTATTCGCACGCACCAGGATTAGTTGGCGCACCAATTGATCCTAGATATGGGCAGTCAAATGAGGTTGGTTATTTAGCTGACTTTGGCTACGACACCGCGCGCGATATTTCACGAATGATGACGGCGCTCGCGTTTCTTATCTCGATAGGCATCGCGATTTCATCTATCCGTTCTCGAAAGGAATTAGGTAGCGTGGAAGTTGGAAAGGCAGTTGCCATAATGTTGCTTGTGCCGACCGCTGTGCACTTGGTTGGCACGTTTATGATCAACAACTATGGTGGCCTGGGTGGTGGCTTGTAGAGCTTACGGAATTTAAACTTCGATTGCGCGTGGAGTTTTCTGTACGACTTGTCGGTGCAGAAGGCTCCACGAGCAATCCAGTCTAACCAGTGAGTTAGTTCATTTTGAGAACCGCGACTGCACAAGGCGCGTTGCGCAGGAGGAAGTTGACCATGTGTCCCAGAAAGAGACCGGGACCGACTTTTGTTTCGGCTCCTAAAACGATGAGGTCAATATCGTGTTGCTGCGCGGTAAGTACAAGTGCTTGGGCAGGGTGTTTAGCTGTCTGAACCAGTATCGCTTCGAATGGAACGTCCAGAGCGATTGCCAATTCACGAAGACTTGCATCGATCTCGTCACTGATGTTTTTCTCAATCCTATTTCCGCTCTGAGTTTCTTCTCCGTATAGCTGTTCTGCCGCAAACTCGGCGATGGATAGGCATGTGACAGTAGCGTTGAGCGAATTTGCCAGGGATATTCCAAACTCTGCTGCTGTCATCGAGAATTCGTTTCCGGTTACAGGAACAAGAACTTTTTTGATTTGGCGGTCAAGTTCGGGTTGGGGATCGTAAAGAACGAGGACTTTGGTTGATGCCTGAAGCACCACATTGTCGACCAGATTTCCAAAGACGAAATTCGCATCGGCTGCTGGTTCGTCAGTGGCCATAACAACAAGGTCGTAGCCACGATTTGCTTCTTCGACAATTGCTCCGATAGGGTCGTCTGATCTTACGTTTCGTTTTAAAAAGCTGACGTGTTTTGTGTCGATCAGTTTTGCAATGTGAGCGAATGGATTTTCGTTCTCTGCTCCGGTTGTTGGTTTCACATGTAGTGCGGTCGTTTCTACAATTTGTTTCTTGCCTAGCGTGTTAAGCAATTTCGCAAAGACCGTATTGCGACCTTTCCCTGATGATGGCCAGAGAACGCGCCTGATGCGACCAAGAATGGTGCGGCTTTGACGCTCTTCTTTTTTCATATTTTCGACTTCGAGATCGCTGACTTTGACTTTTTTCATGGTCAGCTTCATTAGCGGTGCGGCCACCGCCGTAGAAAATAGGGAAACAAAAATTACTACCGCAAACATTTCAATTGTAATTATGTTGAGCGAATAACCGAGTGTTGCAAGAATGAGTCCCAACGAGCCTTTCGCGTTGGCGCCGATACCAATGGAGATCGACTCCCACATTCCCAGTCCGCTGAGTTTGCCGGCAAACTGGCAGGATAAAACTTTGATGCCCAATGCAGCCAATGAAATTAATATCGTTATGGTGCCGAGCTGCGGTTCTAGCAGTGTCGTCAGATTAACGTTCAATCCTGCGGATGCAAAAAAGATTGGACCGAAAAACGCCATAGTCACGATTTCGAGGGGACGTACGACCTTATGATTTACGACCGGTGTTTGCGACAGAATCAAACCGGCTGCGAATGCTCCGAGAACAATGTGCACACCGATAGCTTGTGTCGTAGCTGCACTCGCTAATAGGAGGACGACCATTCCTGTAATCAATCCGTCAGCTGTTGATAGATGATCATTGACCCAGCGAAGCACTGCAAAAATTAGTGGGCGTCCAAAGTAAATCGCGAGAAGAAAACAGGTAGTGCCGACGGTGGCAGTGACTATTGGATTTGCGCCCGATTCACCGCCGGTACCGGACAGCACAACGATGATGGCGAGCAAGAGGCAGCACAAAAGATCATGTGACAAGGACGCCGCGATAATTAGCTGCCCTAATTCGAGACGAAGCATCTTCATGTCCATCAAAATTTTTGCAACGACGGGAACCGACGATGCGGCGAAGACAGTTCCCAAGAAAACCGCGAAAGGCAGCCTGTGTTGTGGATCTGAGACTAAGCTTGCGGGCAAGAAAAATGCAACGGTGGAACCGAGTAAGAGCGGACCGAATAGACCGATTATCGCGATATAAAGTGCTGGTTTACCCAGCTTCTTCAGCATAGCAGTGTCGGTTTCCATACCGGTCAGCATCAGTAGGAAGGAAACGCCAATCCAAGAAATGGCTTCTATCAATCGTGATTGAGAGCCATCACGAGGAAAAAGCTGTGAAGAAAGATCAGGAAATAGTAAACCGAAACAAGATTGACCCAGGATCAAGCCAGCAAGAATTTGCCCGATGATTGCTGGCTGTCCCAGCGCAACCATGAGTTCTCCACAGGCTAGTGATGCGAAAAGAAGTATGGCAATTTCAATAAACAAAAGTAGTACGGCATGTTCGCTTAGATTCGTGTTATGAGGTCTATGACCGTGATCGTCTTTTGCGTTGGTATTGGCGTCGAAGCCTGCTGTTTCGTCAATAGAATTGTCGTTGGACGTCGCGGTCTTGCCGCTCTTGGCCAGTTCTTCGCGGAGTGGTGCAATGTTGCGGACAATCTTATCTTTCCACTCATTTGCTAACGCGAGCTGACTTTTATTTGCTTCTTTTGCATCTTGTGGAGTGACACCGCAAATTACAATGCCGTCGAGAGTGATTACCGGCACACCGTCGAGTCCTGTTTTGACGATTATTTTTGATAGATCAACGCCGGAGTCGGACACGAGGTGCCGCATTCGTTCGTTTATTTGTTCGCCTCGTTCGAGTGCTGACAGGATAGGAGTGTTGCTGACAGCGAAAATCTTTTCGTTGCCGGCGTAGATGTCGCAATATTCGATCAACGCCAATGCCGCATGCCCGTGAATATTGGCAAGCAGCAGTAATGCGAAAATCAAAATTGAGTTTCGAGCTTTGCGCAAAAAAGAATTCAAACGACACCTTTGTGCTTTCGGCTCAGAGTAAGCCAGAACTATATGATGGATAAACTACTAGTCTTATTCATATAGGTGACTATGGCAAACTCTGCTGAATTTTTCAAGCAAAAGGTTCCAGTTTTCCGCCAGTGGCAGAGAAACCGGAAAATCAAACCCGCATAACTTAGTAATCGGAACAGACAGGATTCGAACCTGTAACCCTTTTTAAGGCAGGACGTTTAGCAAACGGCTTCCTCGGCCAGTCGGACCTGTTCCAGATTTTGATCGTCTTTCGTGAAATTCGAAGCGATTAATAGATGAATGAATCGGCTCTAAATCTCACGATACTAAATGTGGTGACCATGCGGCGCCATGGGGATGGCGCCGCGCGCAACTCGACAATTAAAGACATGAGTCGCGGTCACCTGTATTGCGGAGTTGTCACTTACGTCTCGCGACAGTGCGATAAAGTTCCGCCTGCTACGCGAGTAGATACCACGTTTGTGATGCCATCCTCCGTCTTAAAACTTAGCGTCGACGGGGTTCGAACCCGTACTCTCCGAGGTGAAAGCCCGGTGCCTTAACCAATTTGGCCACGACGCCTAGTAAGAACTGCACAGACAGGGGTCGAACCTGTGACGCGTCGGTTAACAGCCGACTGTTCTGCCATCTGAACTACTGTGCAATGTACGGAAGCAGAGGGACTCGAACCCCCAAACCTTAACGGCCAACTGTTTTCAAGACAGCGTCCTCATCCAGCCGGGTTACTTCCGTGAGTCGCAGGCAATACGATGTAGCTCGGGCATCGTACCGCTCAGCCCTATTGTGTGGTGGTGGTGTCAGGCTACTGCGACTGGTCGTCCGCTCATGGGAATTGCACCCACGCCGGCGATACCATATGTGGTGGTTATCTTATCCAGGACGGTTTGTTTCTCTCCCATTAATAGATAAGAATTTTTCCACGAGGAGAACAAGAAGAAGGAGAAGAAACTCCTCCGGTATCGCCGACAGTGCTCTACTCGCACTAGCGGCATGGAGCCGTTGACAGGAATCGAACCTGCAACCCGCTGTTTACAAGACAGCAGCTCTACCTATTGAGCCACAACGGCATGGGACCGCATCCAGGATTTGAACCTGGGCCTTATGGGTTAGAAATCCATCGCTCTTCCGCTAAGCTAATACGGCACGTGATACCAGTGGTAGGACTTGAACCTACAACCTCGCGCTTATCTGGCGCTGAAAACCGGGTATAAATCGGTCGCTCTACCGATTGAGCTACACTGGTGTGATGGAGGCAGTAGGAATCGAACCCACTTGTCTCTGGTTAAAAGCCAGGTGCATAGCCGCTCTGCCATACCTCCGAAATAGAAACTTCGATTTTGCGAAGTTTCATTTTGTGAAAAAGTGGGAGCACCGACGAGAATCGAACTCGCATTAACGGAGTGAAAATCCGCTCTCCTGAGCCATTAGAGGACAGTGCCATGTCTGAAAATCAGTGCATATTGCGATGTCGAATTAAATCATTCGACAGCGCGTGATGCCTCTTTGTGTTTCTGAATTTCACCCCTGTCAGGATTTGAACCTGAACGCTTCTGGTTCGGAACCAGATGCTCTTCCTTTAAGCTACAAGGGCAAGAGCCGTACGAGTCGGAGATACGATTGTGAACCGTCCCCAGGAAAATGGGGGGACGTTTGGAGTCGAACCAAATGGTTAGCTGAATAGGCTAATTTTACCGAGTGTAAGTATTTCCAGTGAGAGTACGGCAAAGTTCAAAATTAATTCCGTGCGAGTCATGAATGCTTGCGAACACCGCAGTGCGGAATTCGTCGCGGCTTAAGTGCAAATTAAGTGTGTAGGCATTTAAGGTAAGTGCACGGAAAATGGTCGGCGGGGCACGGATTCGAACCTGCGAAGTCTCGCGACACGTGGGTTACAGTCACGCTGCTTTGGCCGCTTGCATACCCACCGATGGGTTGGGATTTTGAACCATCTGTGGTGCCAGATATCCTGACACCGCATGCGGTTCCAATGTAACCTTCGACAAAATGGAGTCCCTTACAGGATTCGCACCTGTATAAACCGGGTTGCAGCCGGTCACCTTGCTGTTCGGACAAAGGGACATGGAGCCTATCATCGGAATCGAACCGATACCTCCGCCATGGCACGGCGGGATGCTGCCCTTAGACTAGATAGGCAAGTGGACCGTACGATTTGCAAATGCAACTTTTTGCCGTAGAGAGGGTATGTAAGCAATCGCTGTCGGAGTACGGTCACATGGTTGCCACAGTAGGAGTTGCACCTACACTCGCTCACTTATCGGGTGAGTACTCTGCTGTTAAGTTATGCGGCATTGTTATGGAGGCAGTAGGAATCGAACCTACGTCGGTTAAAAACCACTGATTAAGAGCCAGGTGCATAGCCATTCTGCCATGCCTCCATATTCTTTAAACTCGACTTGCTTCTACGTAAGTCGTTGGTTCGAACGTTTTGTCTGCTGTGTTGCGGACGGTTTTGTTCGGTTTGTTGATTTAAATCACCGCCGACCGATATCACAGGCGGTGCGTAATTGGAACCCCTGCCAGGATTCGAACCTGGAGCCTTCTGGTCCGTAGCCAGACGCTCTTCCGTTAAGCTACAAGGGCGTGGAGCCTACCATCGGAATCGAACCGATATCATCATCTTGGAAGGATGTAGTTCTACCATTGAACTAGGCGGGCACATGGACCGTACGAGTCGCGGATGCTGGGTGTGGGTCTTTACGTTTCGCGCCCTTTATTCCAATTAGGGAAGATTGCCACGTTATTTTGTCTTGGTGGGATTGTATGCATTTGCAGTAAGAGTACGGTCGATATTACCGAAGCAGGTCTTGAACCTGCACTTCCACACGCTTATGCATCCGCGCTTTCTGCATATAAGCGCTTTCTGAATAGCGTGCGAACTCTGCTTTGATTTATTCGGTATTGGTACCCGATGAAGGATTTGAACCTTCAACCCACTCTTTGTAAGAGAGTTGCTCTTCCGTTGAGCTAACCGGGTATGGTGCCTAGGGTTGGGGTCGAACCAACAACGCGCAGGGCTTCAACCTGCCGCTCTACCATTGGAGCTACCTAGACGTGGTGCCTCTGGAAGGACTCGAACCTTCAAACTACTGTGTTTGAAACAGTTGCATGTACCGATTCTGCTACAAAGGCTTGTCTGAAAAATGGGTGGGAGCCGCGTGAACAACGGCTCCCCGTACTGCGAAAAAGATGCCCTCGGAAGGAGTTGAACCTTCAAATTCCTGTGTTTAAAACAGGCGCATATACCAATTCTGCTACAGGGGCATGTGGCCGTACAAGTCGGTGTGCTGTGTGTTTAAACCGAGGAATCGAACCTCGAACAGTCTGAGTTGTAATCAGATACTCTTACCAATTTGAGTTAGTTTGTAAGCACGTCCAGTGAGAGTACGGCGCACTGGTAATTGGAAACTATCGGAATCGAACCGATTACCTTCTCGTTGCAAGCGAGTTGCTCTACCATTTGAGCTAAGTCCCCGTGGTGGCAGAGACCGGAGTCGAACCGGTAGTCTTCAGGGTATGAACCTGACATGTTGACCATTACACCACTCTGCTATGTGACGCACCCCCCAGGATTTGAACCTGGATCTAGCGATTTTGGAGATCGTGATGTTGCCGGTTACACCAGGGATACGTAAAGCGTATGGGCAATTCGAGTGACAGTGCACATGCATTTTGATTTTGTATCGCCGTTCAATCGCCGATCAAAATTTGGAATGCAAATATGCATGTGCACGAACACTCAAAAGTGCGTTACGCGGGTTCAATTTTCAGGGTGCGGTTTTTGTTTGATGCTGTCGAGGCGCATGGCGACGAACCCTTCGCGAGGTACGAAGGAGCTCAAACAGTATTTTTCTAATTAGCGAAAACCGAAGTTATTAAAACAAAAAACCTGGGCTTTCGACCCAGGCTTGACGATTTGGATAAGACACTTTGTGTCAGATCGCCCCTGGGTAAATTGTATGTCTTGCGACTACCGTCCACAAGCCGCGCTCGCCATTGGCGGTCGGTTTGATGCGACTTTCGCAATTCATAAAATTGTGTATCGATCTGAGATACATGATCTAACTCCTCATCGCCTACCACTGCTCCGTTAATCGGAAACAATTTGGTCGGCACTAACAACAATACCACAGACCCAGAAAAAATAGCCAGGGTTTTTTTTACTTTTAATCTTCAATTCACAGTCGACATGCGGTTCTTACGCATACAAGAATAAATATACATTTTGAAGAGAGATAAAACTGCGTTCTTGTTTCATAGTCTAGTTCTCAATTAATCACTTATTCAAAGCAAGAGATAAAGTCAGAATTGAGTTGTGCATCCTGTTTTCAAAACAACACCTGGAGTTACTTCTATTCAAAATTAAAACCTGATCTCATACCTCGTTGTTAACTACGTCGTTATACATAAGCCTTCATATGTTCATTTCTTCTAAAAGAAGGGTTTATATCAAATAGATCTATAATAAATTTTAGAGGTAAGGGGAGCAATTGAATGGCAAAGGTCGTGTATTCGGACCGGCACCTAACTGAGACGGGCTGGACAGCTGGCACCGAACGCTGGGACGACGGGAAACTGACACTGGTCAGTCCGCCGTCGGATACTGCTATGACTGTCAGGTATTCAGTGCCGCTACACCGCCCTCCCTTCGTTACGACCCAGTGGAAGACGGATAAGTCCGAGCGCCTCAACGAACTGCTGAGTAAGTACGGCGAACTTCCTGAGGACCTTCGGGATATCGAGTCCCCGCAGGATGAAGACGCCTAAATAAGACAGAGCATTGAATGAGATCTATGACCGAAGAAAGTTGCCTGTGCGCATAGTTCTTTCCATCTCTTCTTTGTCGGTGCGTACGTCTACACAGACGCTAACGTCGGCCACCTTTTGGTGACTGCAAACCTTTTGAGACCTATACGATCAAAGAAACAAGCACGCGCCTACCGGGGAACACACTTAGTGCGGACCAGATTCCCCGAATTTAGCGAGATCATCGAGTACGTTTTTCAACGAATATGTTGGTGAGTAGTTCAGCACTTCTTTGGTTTTTGAAATATCGAGCTTCCGCGGAGGCTTATCGACAGGGAGTCCGAGCGATTTTGCCATCTCATAATAATCGGCGTAGTGCTTTTTGAAAGTGGAACTTGGTCCATTTTCGTTCCAATGTTTCAAATCATCGTCCGAATATTCATAGGCACCATCTATGGTGAGTATTAAATTCGGTGATGGTCTTTCAGTCATTAGGAAATCAATACTTTTTTCTACCGCCTGAGCAACATCATCGATGTGCACAGCGCCTTTCCAAAACCATTTCACCCAATCGAGATAATTGGCATAGACTGCTCGGTTCCAGTATGGAATAAATGCGCGCGGCCGAAGTGTTACCACACGCATATTGTGGTGCATCGCATAAAAAGTTGCAGTTTGTTCCGCGATAATTTTGCTATGTCCATACACCGTATTTGGTTCATCAACACTTGTACTGGAAATGAAAACTACCCTGGAAACGCCTGCGGCAAGCGCAGCTTGGAAAATCTCGAATGTTCCGCGAATGTTCAAATCAAAAAAATCATAGGCATCTTTTTCATTTTTGAATTCATGAATTCCATGCCATGCTGCGATGTGTACAATCACGTCACAGTCGGTAAACCAACCCTTCAGTTTCTCGCGATCGAGCACCGACCCGTGAACATATTCGCCTTCTTGATCCGAAGCGGGTGAACGTAAATCAAGCAATCGAACTTGTTGTTTTTTTCGAAGCAAGATCGGAGTTAGTACTTGTCCTAGATCGCCACATCCACCGGTAAGAAGTACTCGCATTTTTCCTCGCGGTTAATCGCGTTCATGTAATTTGCTGATTCTTATGATCAACTGAATTGTCATTCGGTTTCATCGCAACAATATTATCAACTTGCTCGCCCCTTTTACTGAGGAACAATTTCCAAACGCCGAGGTCTGTAGATTCTGTCTCTGTTGGCAACAAAGGGATTTTTGGAATGTCGGTCCGAGAATCGATTTTCCCGGTTCAACTTGGAAATCGTGATAAGATGACCGACTGATTGCGTACTACTACTGCTGTTGCAGTGTCAGATGTCATAAGGAAGGAGCTTAAGTATGAAGACTTCACGTCGCGCTCTTATGTCCGTGATGACGGCTATGTTGGTTTCCGTTGGCGCGGCCTCTGCTGCACACGCTGATACCTTCGCCAAGTTCGTCACGACTGAAGGCGATTTCACCGTAAAACTATTCGACAAACAAGCACCGAAAACGGTTGCTAACTTTGTCGGATTGGCTGAAGGGACTAAGGAATGGACCGACCCACGTACCGGCAAAAAAGTGAAAAAGCCGTTCTACAATGGATTGAAATTCCACAGAATCATCAAAGGTTTCATGATCCAGGGTGGCGACCCGCTAGGCACCGGAACCGGTGGACCTGGCTATGAATTCGCCGATGAATTCGATCCTAAGCTGCGCCACTCCAAAGCCGGAATCTTGTCGATGGCAAATGCCGGACCAGGAACCAATGGCAGCCAGTTCTTCATCACCCTTGGACCAACACCTCACCTGAATGACAAGCACTCCGTATTCGGCGAAGTCGTCAGCGGGATGGATGTCGTGAACAAACTGGGTAATGTCCGAACGGGCGAGCAAGATAGACCGGTCAAAGATGAAATCATGAAGCAAGTAATCATCGAACACAAATAGTCGTTCGTTTAGAATCGCTCTCAAACAACTTGTTTGAGAGCGCATGCTTCGTCTAAAGATCGAAAAGAAAGGGGCACCATCAATGGTGCCCCTTTTGATGTTTCAATTCAATTATTCGTTCGGTTAGATTGTCAAAACAACCTTGCCGAAGTGTTGTCCGCTTTGCATGTAGCGCAGCGCCTCGACGATGTCCTGTGCTTCGAATACTTTGTCGATCACTGGTTTGACTTTGTGAACTTCGAGAGCGCGGTTCATTCTTTCGTACATCTCAACGGAGCCTACGAAGATGCCCTGGAGTTTTACCGCTTTCATCAAAAGGTGGACGGCGTGATTACTCTTCGGATTAGGTTCGGCGAGTACGCCGATCAAACTAATGTGCCCGCCGATTTTCACGGAGATGGCTGACTTCTCTAGAGTGCCGGCTCCTCCGACTTCGACTACATGGTCGACGCCGCGACCGCGCGTGAATTTAACGACGTCTTTTTCCCAGTCGGGAGTGGTTTTGTAGTTGATGACGTGCGAGGCACCGAGCTCTTTCAGTCGTTTAAGTTTTTCATCGCTGCTGGATGTCGCGATTACTTCAGCACCGCTCATCAATGCCAACTGCATCGCGAAAATCGAAACGCCGCCAGTGCCCATGCAGAGCACGACTTCGCCTGCCTTTAATTGTCCTTGTTCGATTAAACCATTCCAGGCTGTTAACGCCGCGCAAGGCAAGCTGGCTGCTTCTTCGAAACTCAAATAGTCAGGTATTTTGACCAGGGAGCATTCTTCGAAGACGCCGTATTGGCGAAGAACCCCGTCAACTCCTGCACCCAAGTCGGTGTGCACGACTTCCGGGGATAGATTGCCGCCGTGCCATCCGGTCATGAAATTGGGTGAAACCCGCATTCCAGGCTTGAATTTGGTGACCGCGGAGCCAATCTCGACGACTTCGCCAGCGCCATCGGATAGGGGCACTCGTGGCAACTGAATCTTGCGATAGCGACCGGTGGCCACTAGTAGGTCCCGGTAGTTGAGAGACGCCGCTTTCATGCGGACCAGCACGTCCTTCGGACCGAGCGGTTCTGTTTTCTTTGTGGCGGGACGAATGGCGGTTAAATCGTAATCGGTCAATTCGTAAGCCGCGTACTCAATAGACTTTTTCGAATTCGAAGTTACTGCCGTCATCGTTTCCTCCGGCTTTTGTTTAAGAACACAACGTCACCTGAGATTATTATAGAGATGCTTACTGTTGTGTTCATTTGTTTAACTATAATTACCAGATCTAATCATTCAAATCCTGGTTGTCATGAGTTATTCCAATTACTTCGGTGTCGGTTATCTGCGTTCGTGCGGTCCTCATGGCGATTTGAAGCTTTGAAAATCCCGTCTGCATTTGGGATTGTTCACGTAGCTGGGCGTCTTGACGAAGGCTTTTGCTTATACAATGGGTGGTACAAACTTCGATGTTTGTGATGCGATGAGCGGCACGGGGTTTTACTCTGCTCACGAGTGAAAGAAACTGGAGAGTTAAGGGATGAAGAAAACAAAACTAAGTCTGATTGCAGCGACGATGGCAATTTCGTGTGCCGCGGTTGCGATGCCGGCTTTCGCTGACGCGCTTTCGTTCGATACAGATCATGACGTATTTGTTTTGCCGGAAAATGAATTGACCGTTCGGTACAACAACAAAACATTCGCTCCGGTTAGAGTTGTGAGAACCGACAAGGTCGAGCCTCACTTCTTAACACGTCCAGTACTAGTCGCGCTGAAGATTTCGGAAGACTTCTCGAAAATGAATATCGCGCAGACACCTGAGACGATCACGATTGAGTGCTACAACTCAGGATTGATTGGCCCGATGGGAACCAGCAGATTCAACAAAGAGTTTCTCAAAGGAAGAAGTATTAGAGAAGTAAGCTATTCGATGGATCGAATCGCTCGCGAAACGGGCTTTCCACTGAATGCCGTGCAAGCCATGAAGTCTGTAATGGTTTTCGAAGTTAAACCGAAAGGTGGCGAGGAACCATACAATCTCTTCGCGTTTCAACATAACGATCATTTGACGATGTTTTCCCGTCAAATGAGAAGCGGACGCGCCGATATCAAAAACGATCCGCCGGTAATCATCGTCGATTTGCGCGCTGGTTCTACCAAAGGCAGTCTCTTCAATGTTGATGTGAATGCTGATCCAAACGCTGCACCCCCAGCTGCACAAGCCGCAGTGGATGCCAAACCCGGCGATACCAAACAATAAATACACAACTCCATTATGATGCCGGCGATCGACAAGCTGATACGCGTCTCCGGTTTTCTTCCGGTACTAGCGGCGTGTCTGATTGGTTTGGCTGCTGGTGCATCTGCTTTGCTGCTGGGCTACGGGATAAACTTCGTTGGCTCTCTCAGAATGCAGCTATGCCAGCAGTATCAACCTCTTATCGTCCTGCCTCTGTTTGGACTGGTTGGCGGATTGGTCAGTGGCATAATGGTATGGATAGCACCAGACACCTCAGGTAGTGGCATACCACAAGTGCGCGCAGTCCTGAGTAGAATGAATCTTCCTCTCGATTTTCGAATCGCGGTTGTGAAACTGATCGGTGGCACAATTGCTCTTGGTTCCGGATTGTTTATGGGGCGAGAGGGACCAACTGTTCAGGTCGGTGCGGCCATTGCCGGGCAATTGTCTCGATGGTTTCCGACCTCTGTGGAACAGCGTCGTCACCTCATAGCAGCAGGCGCGGCTGCCGGGCTGGCAGCCGCATTCAGCGCTCCTCTTGCAGGAGTGGTTTTTGTCGTCGAGGAACTTTTGAAAGAGTTCAAAGCGGCGTCTGTGACACTAGCTATAGTGGCATGTTTTTCCGCGTCGTTGGTCGAGCATGTTTTCAGTCATCCGCAGAAAATAGCTCTTGCTGCGGACGCGAGTCAGGGAATGACGTCAGTAAACGATCTTGTGTTCATTGTTCTACTGGGTCTAGCCAGTGGTTTTTTCGGAGCACTATTCAACCGCGGAATTTTGCTTTTCTTGCGCTTGTTTAAACGTGTCAATGTGGCGAAACCGCTGAAGGTCGGATTTGCAGGTTTGCTTACCGGTCTTATCGTTGCCTTGCTACCGACCGCTCTTCATGATTATGCCAGCACTAGAGCCATGATCGATGCCGGTTCTCTTGGCGAAACAAGAGTCGAGATTGTTTTTGTCGCGTTTTCCTTGCTCACACTTCTCGCGTATGGCTCGGGCGCTCCTGGCGGTCTCTTTGCTCCAGCTCTGTCGATAGGATCTGCGCTTGGATACATTGCGGGAACTTTGGAAAACTATGTGGCAAGCGGTGCGTCGTTGCATATGTTTGCCCTGGTTGGTATGGGCGCGTTCTTCGCCGCGGTATCGCGGGCGCCACTAACATCCACCATCATCGTTTTTGAAATGGCAAGCGATTTTGCCATAGTGCCACCGTTGATGATCGCATGCGTGATTGCGTCTGCATTCGGAGAGTGCTGTTACAAAGGCGGTCTTTACGATTTGTTGATGGTCTGGAATGGACTCCATCTTCATAGACCTGAGACGACAGAAGAATCTGTCAGCATGCCCGCCAACGATTGCATAAGATCCCAATTCGAGAGTCTCGAGTCAGGCATGCTTGTGACCGCGGCTAATGAAAAACTAGACAGTCTGAAATACACGAGTCTTCCAGTCGTCAAACAGAGAAAACTAATTGGTGTGTATATCGGCAGAGACAGACCGTCTGAGCCGGACAGCAATTCTGGCGTCACCATAGACTCGATTATGGTGACGCCACCGCTATCGATATCACCTCAAGATTCTGCCGAGGAGATATTATTTCTGTTTGCGCGTTATCAGTTTTCGTGGCTTCCCGTGACAGATGACTTTAATAACCTGATTGGCATCGTTTGGAAAAGCGATCTTGTAAAGTCTGTTTTCGCAGAGCAGCAAGAACAACAGGAACAACAAGAACAACAAGAACAACAAGAACAACAAGAACAGCAGGAACAGCAGACTTCCTAGCTATTTCGATGCATCCGCAGGGAGCAGATATGTCGGAGCATTGTCGTCCTGCTTCATGACTTTTTGTTGGACCAGTTCGAACATTTTTGGTTTTAATGACACCACGCCGGCGAATGGATATGAATATTCGGCGAGCAAGAAAATGTTCAACATAAGTGGTATCAGTAGACTGCATAGAATTCCCGCGTGAAAGCGTTTGCAATCCGGAGCAAACATGTATGTAAGAGATACTATTGCTGCGGCTCCGCATGCAATGATGCCCCAGAAATGAGCTGGAATACCTGCAGCGTTTGTGCCGATTCTCGCTCTACGGAATGCGGCTAATTCATCCATGGCGTACATCGTGTTTTCGAAAACAATCTGTTCGCGAATGTCCTTTGGATTAATTGACAGGGTAGCATCATAAAGATCTTGCATGGCTTGCGACGCGTTGGCGCTGTCCTTCAACTCAGTCATCAAGTCCCACTCTTCATTGATTACTACATCGACATATTTTCGGCAAAGATTACGAATTCTCACTCTGTCTAACTTCGTTAAGACCGCGAGCCAACCTGAACACATCTCCTACACCGTTCGCCTCATTTACTGCACAAGCAGCAGCGCTAGAGTAATCACGCATAGATTGTGCAATGAAGAATCCTAATAGAATCGAAAACATCATACCGACGACCGTCAGCGTAGGCTGAGTTATCATGCGTAACGCTATGCGTTTTTCTTTGCTGATAAATTTGCTTATGCAAAACACAGCAACAACTGAAATGACCGCGAAAATCGCACTGAAGAAGGCGACTGAAGTTATTACTGGTGAAACCATCCGATTCCCTACCGACGATTACCAAATCAATTCGTCAATGATACATCTGTTCTGCGTCAATCGACCTGTTGAAATCCGCGATTTTCCAATCCAAACAGTACGCAAACTGTATTTCACACTCTCCTGCAAATTTGCAAACCGCCTAATCTGGGGTCATTAGGGGAGATTTGCCATGAACACAGCGAAACGAAAACCGCCTTCACTGGAGACCAAAATCGGACTATTCTGGCTGCACAAACTCGGAATTGCCAGCTTAGTTTTCGGAGTTGTTTTTCTTATTACCTACTCAATTCAATTGTGTGCCAATCCACTGTTAGAAGCAGTTTTAAAGCTTGGTAGCGGGTTGGTAGCGTCAATCGCGTTATTAGTTCTGGGCCGAAAGATGTCAGCCAAGGACAATCAGAAATGGTTCGCACACGGGTTGACCGCCGGGGGCTGGTCCTTAGCGTACTTCACCACATACGCCGCGCACTATCTGCCTGACGTGAGGGTCGTCCACTCGCTCGGTGTCGAGACCGTTTTGCTCAGTCTCGTGGCGGCCGGCTCACTAGCGAGCGCACTGCGTGCCAAATCTGAGCTTATGGCGATCTATTCGATCACACTGGCGTCAGTAACTATATTGATGAACGGTTTAAATCTTTTCAGTGACATCTCGTTTCTCATCATTGCCATCACGGCGTCAATACTGGGAAAACTGCAATCGTGGAGAAAACTTTTTGCATATGCATTAGCATGTTGCTACGCAGGAAATTTCTTCTGCACATTGTCCCATCCAATGAGCACCAGTGACGGTACCATAGCCACTGTGTTCCTGTCATTGATCTGGCTCGCGTTCTCTGCGGGAATTGGACTCTCCGTGCCGCTTGAGGAGAAAGCCAAAAATCCGCTCACAATTCTTGCCTGTATTAACGCTGGTTTGTTTGCTACAGGACTAGCTCTGTTTAACCGTCCGGAGCTCGCCAATTTCCACGAGTCGATTATCGCAGGTGCCGGGATAATTTATTTGATGGCTTCTAGATGGATGCATTTCCGTGATGAAGAGCAGTTCCACGTTGTGCATTCACTACTGGGTCTGTTCTTAATCAACGCTGCGAAGAGTATGCACTTTACCGGAATGTCGGTGCTCATTGTCGACGTTTTGCAGATCGCGGTGCTCGCCTTTGTCGGTTTGAAATACAAAATAAATCCGTTTAAGTGGGTAGCTGTTGCGTTGTCAGCGTTCTTCCTCCCAGCCTGGAGCTATTGTCTCCATCTTTACGGACACACGGCCGAGGTCACAAACGGATTTGCCGCCTTCAATTACGCCAGCCTCGGAATGTTTACTTCGATCGTTTTTGCTGTGCTTGCCTATATTCACGTGAGAGCGAAACGAGATTGGTATCCCTACTTCTACCATCTGGCCGCCAATGGCTTGATGATAATGTCGATATTTCAGATCGTCGATCATAGTTGGCAAACATTTGCCTTCGCACTACTGGCGGTGATCAACATTATTGTCGGAATGGTGCGCAATTCGGACTATCATTCTATCGTCGGACTGGTTCCATTCGTCATCTCCATCGGTATTGCCACGCTCAATTTCAACGAATGGTTGTCTTTACCGATGTCATTGTTTACCGCAACACTGTTGGGTGGACATATGCTCGGACGAGTTTTTGCGAACGATCAAGGTTACGAACCGCTTCGTCGACCAAATTGGCTTATGCCGTTTCTCATCTCTGATAAAAAAGCTGACTACGTGGAAGCTGCTCACTGGCTGCTCGCCTACGTCGGTGTCATCACTCTCACTGCAGTGATATTCGCCAAGGTTCCCGTCGATTGCATTTCTCTTGCTCTCGGAATGGAGGGTTTGGTGCTGCTTGGTGCTGGATTTTTACTTAAAGAAAAATTCTTCCGATTGAGCAGTCTGGTCGTACTTGCGATGTTGACGGTGAAACTCTTGTTTGTCGATCTGGCAAATCACGACACACTTGAACGAATTGTCTCATTCATCGTTGCCGGTGTGATCTTCCTCTTGTCCTCATATGCATATGGAAAATTCACTCGCTCCTTCGAAGATGATTGCGAAGAGGAATTGGAAGTCGAGAGTGAACCGATTGCAGCGTTGAACAATGAAATCGAGACATTCATGACAGTCAACACAAACGAAGTTGTCACTCAGGAAATCAACTGATTTGACCGAATAGGTGTCCGCCGCACAAGCAAGTAGATCGTCATCCTCCATGGCGATCTATTTGTTTAGATAGCCAGAGTGGTGCCGTTTCAGAGTTTCACTACTTGTCCGGGCGAAGCTGCAGAAGTTCGTCCATAACCTTTAAATCGTACTGGAATGGATACGACGAAATTTTCATGTATCCCTTGTATGGATTGCTGAACAACGCCACCAAAAGTACGTTTAGCGACAGCGCCAATGCAACCAGCGCTGTCATAAAAACCTGAGCTTTTGCGTTTTCCACTTCAAACAAATAGGTGAACAACACCGTCAGGCAGCCGCCTGCGATCAGCACACCCCACATGATTTCGGGAACACCTGTCCGTGCTTTCTGTAGTCGGTATCGTCTGCCATCAGACAGATCGTCCATCTCATCGAGAATATTTTGATACGAGTTTTGTTCTCTACCGGTGGTTGGTTCAAAATCACAGATCGTCCACCACAGTTCTCGAAATTCGACATTCGCAGATTCATCGAAGCCACCATCCGCGGTAGCGGACCCCCACTCCTGGTTTGCGACGATCCGCATGTATTCACGCAGATGTTTATGCATATCTTTGCGAACTGGCTGAGGAACTGTATAAGAAAGGTGAAAAAGATCGAGACACGAATCTGCTTCTTGTTGCGTCATCGTTTTTGCTTCTTGATATTTCGCCTGGGTGTCAACAACGATCAGTCCAAGGAGAACCGAATATAGAGTTCCGACGATCGACAAGAGGTAACCAGCCACTTCGTGGTGGTCTCTCATCCGCCCGGTTTTGAACTGTCGGCGCACCACCAAGACGCCGATGGATGCGAAGAGCATTGCTCCCCCGACCACCGCAAATCCGAAGATCCAAGCTTCCCACATTAATCCGACCTCTCTTCCGGCTATAAGAATACCACCACCGGCTCCAAAGTCTTAACCACCCGTCCTGACTCTGAAGCAGGGCGAGTGGTTAAGGTGCTCGTTTGGATGGGACGAATTAAGTCTATTTTTTCTTGTTGTTTTGTCTCTCTCTTTCGCGTTGTTCACGCTGTTCTTGGGCTTGCTGCCTCATCTTTTCGGCTTCAGCTCTGCGTTGGTCTGCTCTACCGTGGTCGCCATTGTCGCGCTGATTGTCGTTACGCGGATTTTCGCGCTGTTGACGGTCCTGGCGCTCTTGTGGAGCGGGTCTGTCCGGAGGAGCGGCTGGTCGTTCTGCTTGTGGAGGACGACGATCGTTTTCAGGTTTGCGTGGTTGCTCACCGCGTGGTTGAGGTTGCTCTCCGCGTGGTTGAGGTCGCTCTCCGCGCGGTTGAGGTTGCTCACCGCGTGGTGGCGTCGTCGTTTCACGGGTGCGGTTATTGTTGTTTTCTCTGGTTTCTGTGCGTGTGCGATTGTTGCTGTTGCTATTGTCGTTGGTTTCGGTTCTCGTGCGGTTGTTGCTATTGACCGTATCGTGACTGTCGATTTTCGTGTTGTTGTTTATGATGGTCGTGTTGTTGATTTGATTGATGACGGTCCGAGGAGTTTCACGTCTTGGCTCCCAGTTATGGTCTCCGCGACGGCGGTGATCTTCACGAGTGCGATTGATTTCGATTTCAAGGTTGAAGTTAGGCGGTGCGTTGTATGGACGCCAGTTGTTATCTGGGCACCAGCGAGGATCGTGTCTTCTGACGCGTTCTCTTCCGATTTCGATTTCAAGGTCGAATGAGAATCCTCCGCGATTGTCGATGCCGATTCCAATGCCTACGTTAGGACCTCTGCCGCCTCTGCCATCAACAATAATTGGTGGCGGTGGTGGTGGCTCGATGATCACTACATCTCGACGTTGTGGCGGCTGGCAATTAGCATCATTCGGCGTGTGGTTGTCGACGATAGTGACTACACCTTTCTTCTCATATTGCTGACCGGTTTGTGCGCTTTCAAATGTCGTCTTTACTCCGACTTCAACTGCAGTCGGTTGACCATATCGATCACCCTGTTGATAAACGTTATCGAACTCGAGATGTGATGGGCTGCGAGTCGCTTTATTCATCGCACGAACTTCGCCGGCTAATTCCATGAATTCTTCGCCGTTGCCGAAGACCATCGCGTCCTCTCTCAAGCGATTAACTGCTTCCTCGTGTCTGCCGGAGCGCATTAGATCGTTGACTGCCAATGCTTCTGTCGTTTGAACTTGTTGAATCATCGCTGTGTAATCAGCTTTGCCCATAGTATTTGCATCGAAGGCGAGAAGATCGCGAGCCTCGCGTCCATTATCACCCTGGTGTAACCGGCTGGTCAGAACGGCAGCAGCCTGATCGATTCGGTTGCAATTATCATCACCCATTTGAGCATTCCTCCAAGATTCGCTTATAGCGAGAAAGCGTTTAGCAGCGAGCGGCTTTCAGTAGGTAAATGCTATTTTTAAAATCTGACTAACTTGTGACAAGATTCGCACCAGTACGTAATTTACGCACTTCCGCTATAACGTTTTTGATCGTTCGCTTTGATACAAACAATTTATCGCCGCGCGAGATACTGTTCAAATGCGGTTTTGCGATTAACGGATGACTCAACGACAAAATGATCCATAGTTGCGTAATTCATCGAATCCGCGAAACTATATGGATCAACTCTGAGGAATTGCGAACAAAGAAAAAGGGAAGGCTGCTTGATGGCCTTCCCTTTGATAGCACTTGTCTTTTCTATCCGTACTTTTGTTTCTGACTGATTGCTCAGTCGAATGATGTTAGCTGAACAAGTTGGCGTCGCGAGCCGATGCTACGAGCCAGTTGATGCAACCTGGTGTGGCGAGACCGCCGGTGACACCAGCCGCTCCGAAGAGTACTTTCTTCATTGCGTCTTGCGAGCCAGCTGCCATGTGCATGAAGCCCATGATCATCGTAGGACCGCCCCAGGCGATACCGAGGATTTCCATCCCGTTGGCGATGATGTTGAGCAAGGCTTCTAAGTTAGCCAAGTTGTTTACGCGGACCGTACCGGCAGTGTTGACACCCATAATGGATGTGGCATCTCCGCCTTGTGGTCCGATTGTACCGTTGGTTGCGCCTTGCAGAATCGGGGCTGTGCCGTTTTGAATCTGCTCGGACTGAGCACCGGTGTTGTTATAGGTGTTGTTGCCGCCAGCGACTTCGCCCATATTAGCTTGCGAGGAGAATGCATCTCCATACGATTGTGCGTAAGCTGGGGCGGTAGTGACGCCGAGTACGAGGGCTGTTGCCAGGAAAAGTTTAGTAAGAGTGCGCATAGTAATAATCTCCGCTACCAGAAAGGTTGGAATAAGGCGTTAAAGGCGAAAAAAATAACGAACTTGGTAAGTTGCATTGAGTGTATGGTTTACTGAGCTCGATGTCAAGCATTTTGTGATGAAAATGTGCGAAAACCCTCATATTGCCTGATTTCCGGGGATCACAATTGTGATCAACTTGGTTTTGGATTCGGCACATTGCCAACCTGTAAGGCATTCGGGGTTTTTACTGTCTATAATCAGCCTGGCTGGGTAACCGAGGCGTCAAAGAGTGCAAATTGCTTATATAGGTATGGGAATTATGGGGTCTGCCATGGCAATTAATCTTGCCAGGGCTGGAAACCAGGTAAAAGTTTGGAATCGGACTCCGGATCGATCCACTATAAAGAATGCCGTCGAAGCGGGCTGCACCAAATGCGATACCATAAGCGAAGCCGTCGTGGGTTGTCCGGTTGTGTTTACGTGCGTCAGTGATGTAGGCGATTTGCAAGAAGTTTTATTCGGTGAGGGCGGCGTGCTAGAGTCGGCCGAGCCTGGAACGCTCGTGATTGATACTGCCACCATCGGTCCGAGCGCCGCAGTTGACTTTAGCGCTCAACTCGCCGGCAAAAAGATCCGGTTTCTCGATGCACCTGTGACCGGCGGAGATGTTGGCGCGAGGAATGCAACTCTTACGATTATGGTCGGGGGAAACGAAACTGATTTCAACGAAGCACTTCCGCTTCTGCATCAAGTCGGGAAGAACGTCCAATACTGCGGTCCAGCCGGTTGTGGTCAAGCGTTAAAGCTATGCAACCAGATATTGTGTGCCGTCAATATGGTTGCTGTCACTGAAGCGTTGCTGTTGGCAAAACGTTTTGGTTTAAACGAAACGATGGTTCCTGAAATCTTGGGCACCGGTGCTGGTGGCTCCTGGGCATTGCAAAATCTTGGACCGCGGATTATCAAAGATGACTTCGCGCCTGGTTTTCGCATCAAAGATATGCTCAAAGATTTGCGTCTGGTTCAAGACAATAGCGATGAGATCGATTTGCCAGGAACAAACAGTGCGCGAAAGTTATTCGAAGCTGCTGCCGCAGAGGTAGGCAACGACCGTGGTACCCAAGCGATGATAAAGGGCTTCGCTACAACGAAAAAGTAGTGGCGCTGAGCGGCTGGGTGCGTAAAAGCGCCCTATAAGTGTCCTCCAAGCGCCCATAACAAGCGCAATTAGCGACTTTGAAGGCGTCTACTGATGTCGACGTGACAAGTTTATTTGAGGCGACGGTTGGGATCTTTGAAGGCTTCCGTCGCGGTGGTGATTTTGCCTGTCGTCAGTTTGCCGGTTGCCGTTGGTTTTGCTGACGCGGGTTTTCCAGCCGAAGTTTTGCCAGGAGCTACTTTACCGGTTGGTAATGCACCGGTCAGAGCACCAGTCGTTAACGCACCGGTTGATATCTTCGCTTCTTGTGCTTGCAGTTCTTTCACTATAGGTGAGATGTAATTGGCTCGGGCTGTGACATTTTGTCCTTCGCCTCGGGCGCCGCAATAATAGAGTACGTATCCGTATTTCCTGAGATATGGAACCAGTGCAACCGATTGTGAGCCGTTCATTTTTTCAGCAATATGTAATGCTCGTCGAAGAACTGGTGCTGCAGATCCGAATCGTCGTTGATCGGAATACAAACATCCAAGCGAGAAGAGCGCGCGCTGTTCGACATTTCCAGTGACGGAGCCTTGCCATCTGCGAATTGCCGTTAAATAGATATGCTCCGCGTCAGAAATTTTTCCTTGCGCGATCAAACTCGACGCCAGTCGATCCATTCGTTTATAAACCGACGGATTGCCAGGTTCGGTCACGCGTTCAGTAATATCTAATGCCTCTCTAAAGTATGACTCGGCTTCCTTCGCATCGTTTTTCTTCAAATAGAGACCGCCAAGATTGTCATAACTGTTGGCGAGAGATAAGTGTTTTTTGCCCAGGATAGTGGCTTTAACGTCGAGTGCTGTTTTATACAACTTGTCTGCCATCGCGAGATCTCCTCGATCGCGATAGAGATCGCCGAGCTTATCGCAACTGATCGCCCAATCAAGTAACGGGTCTTGAACGGCTGGAGCTGCTGTTCCTGCCCATCCTATTAAAGTCTTACCTTGCTCGAGTGATGCTTTTGCTTCTTGTTCGGTTTGTTCTTGAAATTTGCCTTGAACAAAGTCGAGCAAGTCTTGTGTGAGCGGTTTGGCTTTATCTGCGGTTCCGCATGTCAGATAGAAACGAATCAGTTCTTCCATGTCGAGAACTAATTTGCCGACGTCTTCACCAATGGCTCGGTTTTTAAAATAGAACTCTTCTTCTAAATATTGTTGTGCTTCTTTGAAACGCCCTCTGACAGTGAGTAGCCGACCAAGATCGCCAGGACTCTTAGCGATCCTGACGTCACCGGGTCCGATATTGCGTGCCTCTTCTGTCGCCGCTTTGAGAATCTTTTCCGCTTTGGCGTACTCGTTGTTGTAGAACGCCTCCTCTCCTGCTTTCTGGGTTATCTTCCAGTGTTTAAATTCAGGCGGTTCGTTTTCCGAGGCATAGAAATATGCATTGGCTGGCGTTGAAATCAGGCAGGCGATAATTGCCAATGAAAAGTTGACGACACGAGTGTATCGCCTGGCGCAAATCGAAGATTTGAGTAATAGGGTCACGATTGAATCTTAGCGAATAAGGAACGAGGCTGTGTTCTTTTTACGTTTTGATCTAAACAATTTAGGCGCGAAATTAAGATTAAACGCATCAGCCGTGAGGGGCGCCTGCTGTTCCGATTTTTCGCCAAAACGGTTGGACCTTTATATAAGAATCCTGCCCATTGTTGACAGATTTTCGTCACCCCTTGCCTGAAACTTTGCTATAGGACCGGCAACGACTGCAAACAGCAAAACTCGTGGAGGGTATATGAAGCAGAGACAAATCGGCGCCGGTATAGCACTTTCGACCTTAGCAATAGTTTCGGTCTGCTCGATCGGCTTTGCAAAAGACGTGACGACAGGCGGAAAAATGTCGACAGCAGAAACCCAGGACATCGTAAATACCTTGAGAACCAAGGGCAGTTTTCACAGAATGCTGGATGGTCTGGAAATTGCTTTCGATCTTGATAACGAATTGAAGGGCAAAGGACCATTTACAGTTTTCGCTGCAGATGACAAAGCCTGGGCCAAAATCAATCAAGCAGATCAAGATACCTTGTTCAACAACAAGAACAAGTTGGCACAAGTCTTGTCGTACCAAGTCTTGAAGGGCGACAAGCTGGATTCAAAAGCACTCGAATCGATGACTAGTGTCAAATCGATGGAAGGGCATGAAATCAAGCTCTCCGTCAAAAAAGATGACGACAAGAAAGTTGATGGACTGTATGCGGATAAAGCGCACGTAAAAACTGCCGATATCCAATGCTCAAACGGCATCATCCACATCGTGGATCAACCATTGATGCCACCATTGGCAGAATAGTCTAAACGTCTGATTAAAAAACATGGTTGCGACTTCGGTGCGTCATTCGCAAACGAAGTCGCAACTTTTTGTGCGCCAGAACGGAACAGCAACTTTTGTGCGTTTAGAATCGAACCGCGACTTTTGTGCGTTTAGAAAGGGACGACGCAACTGGTTTAACTGGGCATTGTTGTGGCGCCAGTCTAGCGAATTGTGGTGACGCATACGGGAACTGCGCTGTAGGGCCGCTTTGTGAGCGCCTCTGCGAACACCCATGCTGCGAACACCCATGCTGCGAACACCCATGCTGCGAACACCCCTAGTGCGCGCCAGCACCGCCCGTAGAGGCAGTCTTCTTCAAAAACACAACCGCGACAACGCTTAGCATGACAACAACGGAAAGCAAAAGAAACGCGTCGTTATACGCTTGAATAAACGACTCACGCCTGACAATCCTATCCAACATTTTCGTTGCTTCCTGCAATGCAAGTGTCGAATCAGCACCCTTGCTGATAAACATTTGCGTCAGCGAATTAAGCCGATTCTGCACTTCCGGACTTCCAAGAGTGATAGCCTCGCCAATCCGCGATGAGTGCAATTGCTCTCGCTGTGTAACGAACGTCGAGACCATCGCTACTCCGATGGATCCGCCAAGGTTTCTCATCATGTTGAACAGTGATGATGCGGACGCAGCCTCTTGCGGCTTGATATCACCTGTGGTGAGCGTCGAAAGTGGAACCATAATCAGCGGCTGCCCCATGGCACGGACCAAGTTTGAGATTATGAACTCAGGCCCTGATGACAAATTGGTCATCGATGAACTCATCAGTGAACTTGCAGAAAACAGAACCAGTCCAACGCCAAGCAATAATCGCGGATCAAATTTTTGCATCAGCTTGGGAACGAACGGAATGATAAACAATTGGGGCAGCCCAAGCCATACGAGCACCTCGCCGATTTGCAGAGGGCTGTAAGACTGCATCTGCGCCAGATAAGTTGGCATGAGATAAATCGAGCCATAGAGTCCGACACCGAGCGCCACATTTGCGACACTGCCCAAACCGAAGTTGCGATTCGTCAATAGTCGTAGATGGAGGAGCGGATTCTTTGTGCGCAATTCATGCCAGAGCATGATTGAAAGCGAGATGACCGTGATGATCGTCAGATTGACTATCATGGGCGAACCAAACCAGTCTTTGCGATTTCCTTCTTCCAACACAACTTCGAGACATCCTAGTCCAAGTGCCATGGTAAAAATCCCGAGCCAATCGCCTTCTTTGAGAAGCTGCAGATTCATTTTCTCTTTTGGAAGGCTGTAGAGCATTAGGAAAATAAGCACTATGCCTGGTACCAGGTTTAAATAGAAAATGTAGCGCCAGTTGAAAGTGTCTGTGAGCCAACCGCCTATCGCTGGTCCGATTGATGGCGCGAAAGTCGCGGTGATCGCGAAGATCGCCATACCGATGGTTCGTTTCGAAGGCGGCAAACTCGTGAGGATGATCGTCAGCGACATCGGAATCAATGTTCCGCCTGTAAATCCTTGCAATGCTCGAAAAACGATCATCGAATTCAGGTCCCATGCAAAGGCGCAGCACATCGAGAATATGACGAACAAACACGCGTTGACCACAACATACCAACGGGTGGAGAATACTCGCGATAAATAAGCTGTCAATGGGATAGTAATGATTTCTGCCACCAAATACGATGTGGCAACCCAGGTTCCTTCATCGAGAGTGGCGCCGATCGCTCCTTGTATATCCTGAAGCGACGAGTTAACGATTTGAATATCGAGAACTGCCATGAATGCGCCGAGCGCCGCACCAAGAACAGCGATCCAATTCTTTAAAGGAATAGGCTCGTCGCCTGGTTTCTCAGGCGACGAGTTTGGTTTGCTTCGGTCTTCGGCTTGGTTCATCGATCATCATCAGGAGCATTCTTATCGGTTAGCCGTTGCCAACCAATTTAGAAGCGGTTGCGTTTTGACTTTTGCTATTGGCGAGCGCTGACGAAGATTTTATTTCACCTTGTTTGTCAACATCTACGCTAACGATAGCAGACATACCAGGTACGAGAAGGTTTTCAAAACCTTTTGTGCTGCTCCGATCGAATCTGATTTTGACAGGAACTCTTTGCACAATTTTGGTGAAGTTTCCGGTAGCGTTGTCCGGAGGAAGAAGCGCAAAGCTTGCTCCAGAACCGGGCGAGACACTATCTACGGTGCCATAGAAATTGTGGTGAGGGTACGAGTCGATTTTGATTTCAACCGTTTGATTTGGGCGCATGCGCTCCAGTTGGGTTTCTTTGAAGTTTGCAACAACCCAGATGTCATCTGCGACGATGGTCATCAATTGTTGTCCAGGTTGGATGCGTTGACCGGGTTCTGCAATTTTCTTACCGATGCGTCCGTCGACTGGCGAAACAATTTTCGTGTACGAGAGTTGCAATTCGGCATCGTGCAGTTGCGCTTCAGCCTGATGGATTGACGATTGCGCCACATTGTACTGCTTCTCGTTGACTACAGTTTGTACGTGAGTCGCATCGGCTTGTTGAACAACACCCTTCGACTGATTGACTTGCGCTTTAGCCATGTTAACTGCTTGAGTGGCCTGAATCAGTTTAAACTTGGCTTGTCTAAGCATCTCGTTAGCCGCTTCCCGTGAGCTTTTCGCAACTTCGTAGTCGCGAATAGCAGAGTCACGTTCTTGAAGCGACACGGCTCCTTCATTTGCCAGTTTTACAAACCTTTTGCCATCAGCTTTCGCTCTGGTTTCTTCCGCTTCTTTTGCTCGTAGATCGGCTTCGGCTTTCGGCACGGAGGCTTCAGCTTCAAGAAGAGCGGCTTGAGCTCGGCTTACTGCGGCTTCGGCGTCGACGACGCCCGCTTCAGCTTCCGTGCTTTTGCCGTTGGCGGTTGTGGAGGATAAAACGATTGAAGTTTTTGCTGCTTCAGCCTGATTCCGAGCCAAGTCCAGCGCTGCTTTCGCTTGCGCCACTTTTACTTCGTAATCACGGGGATCGAGCTGCACCAAAACCTGACCTTTTTTCACATGCTCGTTATCGTCAACCAGAACTTTTTCAATCGTTCCATTAACGCGTGTGCTGAGCTGGTGTTGGTGACCGGTGGTGTAGGCATCTTCCGTTTCTTGATGCGACGTGAAGTGTTCAAACGCGTGGTAGCCAGCGACGCCGCCTACTGCGAGAAGACCGGTGACGAGACCAGCAATCAATAATTTTTTGACTTTTGAACCACTCGGTTTCTTTTCTGAATGGTCTGGCTTGGAGTCAGCAGCAACCGATGCCTCGGAGGGCGATGCCTGGGTGACTGTCTGCTCAGTGGTGGTGGTAGATTCCAACACCGTTTGAGGGCTGGCAGCGGTCGGCAGAACCGCCAGGGTGGCGGTTTCGCTAGTGACCGGCACTGCGAAGGACACAACCGGCTGATTTAGCGGGTTTGTGCTGCCGGCGTTGATGATGTTGAGAGTGTTTTGACCGTACATTTTGCCTTCCTCGGATAATTAACTATCCAGTTAGTTGATATCATATACCTTATTAACCATCCTGTCAATTAGCCCTGCGATTTGTTTAAATAAGGTTATGGGAGCCCGAGAAGCCAACAAATTCGGTGTTAGACTAAATAGTTAGTGAGGTAAAGAAATTGTCCAATTCACCTACCACCAAGAAACCGCGAAAAGAGGCGTCCAGTCGCGACGCTGAAGTGACGAAAGCTCGAATTCTCGACGCCGCCGAAGACGAATTCGCGAAAGCTGGACTGTTGGGTGCCAGGACAGAAGCTATAGCTGCCAACACGAAAGTGACGAAAGCTATGATCTACTATTATTTCGAAGATAAAGAGAAACTCTATCAAGCTGTGCTGCAGCGTGCTTTCGCTCGCCGGGTTAGTTCCATCCAAAAGCTGGATCTAATAGGAACGACTCCAGAACAGGCGCTCCGGCTGATCGTTGAGAGTTTTTTGAACGAGATCGGTGAGCATCCTAACCTCTCGGCGATTCTTTTCTACGAAGCGATGCAAAACAAAGGTCGCTTCTATAAGGATATAGCGATTGCGTCGTTGTATGAGCCCCTGGAGCGAATTATCGCCAGAGGGATTGAATCAGGTGTATTTCGGAGCGTGGACCCTCGTCACTCAGCCGTCAACATCATGGGCGCGTGCGTTTTCTATTTCTGCGCAAGAGAGAACGTGAAGCATCTGTGGGAGCCCGGAACGGATTTACTCAGTCCGGAGATGATTTCGCAACACGTAAGTGAAGCAACTGAATTTGTGCTGGCTGGTCTTCGCAAATAGTTGGTATAACTTCAATCAGTCCGCTCCACATGAGGCATTGCGCGTCCGTCCAAACGGTCGAGGTCTTTTGGGAACGATTAAATGCCTCGACTTGAATGTTGTGATGGGTTTTGAATATGAAACAAACTGCAGGCACTCTTCTTTATAAGAATGTGGATGGCTCCATTTTGATTTTGCTTGTGCATCCCTCAGGTAACTACAACAAGCGCTCACCATGGGGAATTCCGAAGGGGCTCCCTGAAGAAGGCGAGGATTTGGAAACCGCTGCGCGACGTGAAACTCTCGAAGAGACTGGTATCGTATGTGGTGAGCTGGCGGAACTCGGACATATCGATTACACGAAAAGCAGAAAGCGAGTATTCTGTTTCGTCGGAAAAGCGCCGCTGGATCAAGAGCCCAGATGCGCGTCCTGGGAGATCGATAAGGCTGAATATATTTCACTCGATCGTGCTGATGAGATCATGCACGCTGATCAGAAAAAGTTTCTTCCGCTTTTTAAAGAATACCTGTCCACGCAGTCATGATAGGTGTTGCTAACTCCGAGTTTCGCGACCGATGGTATGGGTGCTGACCAAGACCGCTGCGGTGTTTCCATTGCGTAGATTGAACAATATCAAAACTAATATTTTGGTCCGGTCTCAAAACACTAACCCTGTGCGGGTTTTGCTAGTCGGGCTCTGTTGACAACGGTGTTGTGTTTTCCTACCATGAGACGAAGGCGGGCTAATTCTTCTACCCGTGCGGGTTTTCTACTAATGACCGAACCGAAATACAACGCTACCGTCGATCTATCCAACAACACTTCCGATCGATCAAGTTTTGGCCAATCTAGTTCTAGTGCTCCATTTTTCGATGTGATTGCACTCTTCCAGGATGCCTCCTACCGGAAAGCGCAGAGAGGGAACGGTGACGAAGCTGAGCTTCCAAAGAAATCTGATAGATTCGAGGTTCTCAAAAAATCCGATAACTTTGAGACTCCCAAGAAATCCGACGGCGAGTCTCCGAAGAAATCCGATATCGCCGAAGCTCCGAACAAGTCTGACGAAGTTGGACGACCGAGCAAAACAGCAGAATTCGGAACTCCGAAGATAACTGAATCAAACAAATGGGCTGTAACCGGACAACCTCAGCCGGGCGTTGACAGGCTTACCATCACGTCCGAGTATCGAGTGAGCGAGGCTGATTTTCAAAAGGTGAATCCGGACACGAAAGTCGATGCGCTTGATACTACAGGTAGTTTCAAGGTTAAGCATCCGACTACTGGCGCAGTAGACGACGGGTGGAAGTTTAAATCACGAGAGAAAGATGGTTCTATCAACCTGAGTAGAGACTACAACTTTGATGTGCAAGCGAAGAAAGGTCATGACGGTGTTCTCGAGGCTATGCCCGGAGTTCCGGAGTCGTTCACTAAGCATCTGGAAAAGACAATCAATAAAATTCCTCCAAACGTTATTGCTAACTTGAAGAATTGCGGCTACAAGATTATTGCTGCTGCCACCATTCCTGATGCCATGCCGGAACTTGAAAAGTTGACTCCGCGCGGCTGGCCTGAACAGATGAAGTTTATCAATTCAGACGGAACTCACGATAATGTCAGTAAACGAATAATTGCACCCATGCGATTTTTGAATAACGGCGAAATGGAGCCTGTTATGAGAGACAATGTCGTAACTCATCAAGTCGGACATGCTATCGATTTTGGCAACCAATTTCTCTCCGCAACACCTGAATTCGTCGAAGCTTACAACAAAGACATGCGTGCGATTTCAAATAAAGACTCCAGCATCGTTAAATACTTGTCGCAGCCCGATGGCATCGGAAGGCAAGAAACCTTTGCAGCCGTCTTTGGTCTGGTTACGACCGGACCGGAGAACGAGAGCGATCGAAGATTCCTCACGCAGAGTTTTCCGAACGTGATAAAGGTTGTTGAAAAACAGATCAAGGATCTGAAGTAATACCATCAACTAAAACATGCACCACAGCAGTCGCAGCCACCTGCACAGGCGTCGCCACCGGCACAGCAGTCCAGACCGCCACTACAGCATTCGCCACCGCCACCGGTGCAGCATTCGCAGCCACCGGCGCAACAATCGGTGCCCGCACAGCACTCCAAACTGCCGCCGCTACCGCTGCAGCACTCGCAGCCACCGGCACAACACTCTCCACCTGTGCAACAGTCGAAGGCTGCGGCGTCGCCGCAACACTCGCAGCCCTCGCAGCAGCAATCGCCACCTTCACAGCATGCACCACCGCAATTGGTATCACAACAAAAGCAGTATGTGGTGTTTGACTGCATTGCCCGAGAACGTCGAAACTGATCGTTGTTGATGCCTCTTCTCGGTTTGTTCTGCTGTTGATCTTGGTCATTACTTTCCTCGTCCGCGCCGTCCTGCGGCTCAGGCTCCTCACCGACATTAGAGTCCTCGGAAGAGCCGGCATTCAGGCGTGGAGATGGTTCACGAAATGCTTGAGGATCATTTTCCTTTCCGCCTCCGACCATAGCATGTGCGTAGGCGAAACTTTTGTTACCTGCCTGTGTAAACGAACTAATCAAAGTCGTGGCCGCAGCGCCCCAGAACATCAGATTGAACGGCAATTCCACACATTCTCTATACGAGCGCAGCGAACGGGATTGTACGGGGCTCAAAAATGCGATTAGTAGAACGAAAAGGTAAATGGTGGCACTATACGTTATTTGAAAAGGACGGATAACCTTCGAATCGCACAAAGTCATGATGTCGGATGTCAAATTGGACGCTGTTGAGCGTGCCGTTTGCCATCGTGAATGCAAGCTGCTCTCAGTGTTGTTGCATGAAGGCAGATTGTTCGATACATGGTTTTGGCAGATTTTTGAATGCACATGCTTAGACGAGTGCGTGTGTAACTGAAATCCAGTTTTGCGCCGAACGTTTCGCCAGAGTCTTTGCGAATACTCTTGTTTCTGATCTGCACTGAGTGGAAGTTCCTCGATGCAAGTATCCAGCTCCTTCAGCATTAGCCGGATCTTGCGCTCAATGCCCTCCTCGATTGCTAACGGCATTTTGGGCGATGTCAGTTCAAATGCACTGGCAATAGCGTTAAACGAACTGGTGCGAAAATCTTTTTCGTAATCTTCGAATGCGTCGATTAGATAGATGAGCGAACCGAATCCATAGCCGAGGCGCTTCATCGTTGGTTTCCAGGTGTCACCACTTACGATACTGCCTGAATGTTCAAATACGATTGCTGTAATCATTGCTGTCGGTTCGGCAAACATAGTCAGCGAGTCATCAGCCGTAGCGGGGCCACGCCCGAATTTTTCTCGAATGCTTTGCTGTTCGAACCAGTTTCGAATATCTTCCATTGGAAATTTTAAGAGAGAAAACTCAGATTCCGATTTCGTAAACACCGGATCGAGGCATCGCTTTGCACCGCGAACAACAATCGAACCGCCATCGTCTATGTGATCTTCGAATTTGAGTTCCGACAATATCATCGAAACCGCCGCTGCGATGCGTAATGTCAGAGGAACTTCCGCCTCGGTGGGCAAGGACATGCAATTATACGATTGAAACGCTGGTGCCCAATCTTCGATGCGTGCGGTGCCTTCGGTTGATATTGCTTGCAGAACCTCGCCAAGAAAAACCACATCGTTGTTCAAAAGCATCCTGGCTGACTGTCCGTAGCTCGAGCCGATTGCCTTGCAAGTGCCGCAATAAAGCAAGCGGCGACGATAAAGTTCCTCATCGGTCTTTTGGCAGCCCTTGAATTGCATTAGGCCGAACATGGAGATCTCGCAGATGGAATTAAATCATTCTAGCTGAGCAAGCGCTGCGAATTTGAGTTTGCTCCGAATTACTTCAGAATCCTCGAACCGCCGTTCTGACAGGACTATTCGGACGTATCAGACCCGCCTCTGAGGCTGTACAACCGCTGAGCTATAGGTCCCCGACCGCTATAATTTAGACAGTATTCCACCAATCACGAGTATCTACACTCAATTGAAACAGTTAATAGCTCCAATTCTTTTCTTAGCGATAATTCTTTGCTTTTCAGTCGGCACCGCATTTGGTGCTGATAGCGCGACCTGGCACGTCTCGGTCGCCCCTGGGCAAAATTAGCTGTTCAAGCTGGTTCCGGCGAGGTCGTGAATTGGTATGTATCGCAACTGCCGTCGCACGGCTGGGCTATCGTCGATAGCACTCAGGTTTCGACATCGAGATTTTTTGTTATTACAGATGGCATCAAGTCGAAGTGGGTCAAGATTTCACCGACTACTTCCGGTACTACCGAAATTATTATCATGAGCCGGTTTTGATTTGATTTCGTAGAACCCTACTTTTTCTGTGCGCGAGCGTATGAATCTTTCAGCGTGACAATTCGGTTGAAAACCAGGGAGTCTGGCTTCGAGTCTTTACTGTCGACGATAAAGAATCCTTGTCGCTCGAATTGAAAACGCTCTTCGGGTTTCGCTTCCTTCAGGCTTCTTTCCAATTTGCATCCTTTGACGACTTGCAGCGCCTCAGGGTTAATTGCGTTGAGAAACTCGCTTTCCTTTCCTGTCGGAGGCGCTTCGTCTTTGAGTAGACGTTCATAAAGTCTGACTTCAGCGTCAACCGCGTGGCGTGCACTCACCCAATGGATGGTGCCTTTGACTTTTCGTCCTTCTGGATTTTTGCCGAGAGTTTCCGGATCATATGTGCAGTGAATTTCTGTCACTTTACCGTCAGCATCTTTCACTACGTCTGTGCAGGTGACGCAATATGCATGGCGGAGTCTGACTTCTTTGCCTGGTCCGAGGCGGAAGAAATCCTTCGGCGGTTCGAGCATAAAGTCGTCTTGATCGATGTAGATTTCCTTGCAGAACGGTACTTTGCGCGATCCTTCTTTCGGCACATCGTGCGGCCAGTAGGATGCATCAAGTTCTTCAACATCATTATCCGGATAGTTTTTAATCACCACCTTTAGTGGCTTTAAAACTGCCAGCACCCGTGGTGCCTTTTGGTTCAAATCATCACGAATGCAGAATTCTAGTTGAGCCATGTCAACTGTGCTGTTTGCTTTCGCAACGCCGACACTCGCGCAGAATGCGCGTATACTTTCGGGTGTATAACCGCGTCTACGCATACCCGCAATAGTCGGCAGGCGGGGATCATCCCAGCCGCTGACGTGCTTTCCTTCTACCAGTTCAAGCAGTCTACGTTTACTCATGACTGTGTAGTTCAAATTCAAACGAGCGAATTCGTACTGCCGAGGACGGCTTGGAAACTTGGCATACTCGATCAAGTTGTCGATTGCCCAATCATATAGTTCTCGATTGTTTTCGAATTCCAATGTGCAGATACTATGGGTGATGCCTTCGATTGCATCTGAAATCGGATGCGCATAATCGTACATCGGATAAATGCACCACTCGTTACCGGTCATGTGGTGCGCGGTGTGGCGAATCCGATACAGTAGCGGGTCGCGCATCTTCATATTTGGATTTGCCATGTCGATTTTGGCGCGTACAACATGCTCTCCATCTTTGAATTCGCCTTTGCGCATTCTTCTGAACAGGTCGAGGTTTTCTTCAACACTGCGATCGCGGAATGGGCTGTTTTTCCCGGGCGTTGTGACGTTGCCTCTGTATTCTTTGATCTGCGCGTCGGTTAAGCTGCACACATAGGCTTTTCCAGCCTCAATCAGATGCTCGCAATACTCGTACATTTTGCCGAAGTAATCACTGGCGTGATATAGACCATCCCAATTGAAGCCCAACCAACGCACATCTTCTTGAATTCCGTCCTCGAAAATCGTGTCTTCTTTGGTAGGATCAGTGTCGTCAAAACGCAGGTGGCAGCGCGCATTCGCATCTGAAAGCTTTTCTTTGTATTCCAGAGCTAAACCGAAGTTCAGGCAAATCGACTTGGCATGCCCTATATGCAAGAAACCATTGGGCTCTGGTGGGAATCGCGTCAGCACTTTGTCGTGTCGCTTGGCTTCCAGGTCATCGTTGATGATATCGCGGATAAAATCGCCAGTTTTAGTTGGTGCCGGTGCGGGTGCGGACGAATTCATTATGTACTCCTGGTTGCTTCAAGGCTTTCAGTTGAGCCTGATATTTTACTCCAGAAAGCATGTACTGGCAGCGTTTTGCGACGTTTGCTTAAGCAATAATGTTGTTAGCTGTCGTAACGCCGCAATGCGGACTGCAAAGCTGCTTGGAGACGGGCGTGACCTACTCTGGGCGCCGAATGTCTGAGCGACTATCGATGGTCCGCGGCATACGCCACAACGACTCGAAATGTTCACTATAGTGTCATCTCGGGCATCCTGACCGCTTACAAAGCGTCCCTGCAGAAACGAAGAGCAATGGGTTCAACGTCCCACTACTCACCATTTACGTTAACTCAGAACTGGAAATGTTCGCTACAGTGGCATTTCGGCGTTCTTGGCGCCACTGTTTGGAACATCGATCGTGAGAGCGGAAGCTCTAGATCACTCGAGAACCATTGTGTAGAGGCTCGATGGCGTTTCCGGGGAGGTTTTGTCAAATACCATCCAGAGAAGCGGCGGCTTGAGAGATTCTGCGAAGATGCCCTCAATCTGCGGACCGCGGTCGAATTTCTTCAATTTCAAAACTTTCAATTCCTTGCTCATTAGCCCGATTGCGAAACCCTTGCATTTTCCTGCTTCTTCCGCGGCGGCTGTAAAAACAATGCGTCCATCGTCGAGAGTGGCTGCGTCTGTGAAACCCAGACGGGCGCCATCGATACTATCCAATTCGCAGTCGGTCACTTCTGATAACGATATTGATTCGACACTGGCAAAGAAGCGGAGGCAGTCAAGGAATCTATCTTTGTGGAGTTCAATAACGGCATTTCTGCTGCCGTTATTGTTTCCCCTTTGAAAAAGGAAAACTTTTTCCGTGCCGCACACAGCGCCTTCGATCTTGAGATCGGTGATTTTGTATGAGAGAACGTTGTATAGACTCGTGAAATCGACAGGCTTTTGACTCTCTACTGAACCCGATTCATCCAGCATCAAGAGTACGCCCGTGCGCTTATCTGTGCTCGTACCAGATGGTACCGCCAGTAGTGCACCATGCGGACCAATTTCTTCCGCTGAAAGATGAATTAACGATTCGAATTCCGGTTTGTGTTCTTCACCGTTCTCGAAACCTGAAAGTGAGTCATTTGGAGAAACCATGTCCAGCAAGTTGCCGGGCTGCTCTAGATTCTCCAGCGAAAACTCGGCTAACTTCAACGTGTCCGCCGATATTACGAAGACACGATCGCCCAGTTTTACGACCCCGCTTGCTGGCGATAAAAATCCTGATTGTTGACCGTTTTGTTTTATGTTGAGGTCCCGGCGTTTATCCATTCTGCCTATCTCTGGAAAGGGAGCGATGTGTCACCTGAACTGATTGGTCGTTTGCCCTAAGAAAAGTGGAAAGAATCTGATCACAATCTAAGAGGAAACTACCTCATCTATTCCCATTTATTGAGATTAAACGGTTAAACGGTCGAACATTCACCAGTGCGGTCAGCTATTTTTCACCGGACATGGAGTTTCAAGAGTTTCTCATGCGACAATCAATGCGCAGGTAAGCCGGAGAAGCAAAGATGGATCTACGTCTAGCAGGAAAGAGTGCGTTGGTGACGGGGGCGAGCCATGGACTTGGTTATGCATGCGCCAAAGCGCTTGCGGAGGAAGGAGTAGATATAGCTATTTGCTCGCGGGACGTCGGGCTGCCGCGCAGGTGATTGGCACTGCTTGTGGTATCAAAGCGGTTGGTATTGCCGCCGATCCACTCCTACAGGTGGCCCGTAGAAACTAGCTCTCGTGACTTTTCCTCGCTGGTTTCAACCGTTGACTCGGGTTTATGGCGGAAGTTTTTGAGTTTGTTTTTCAAGTCATCAACGTAGGTGAATACGACGGGCACCACAATTAGTGTAAGAAATGTAGATGTGATTAATCCACCGACGACGGCAATAGCCATCGGTGCGCGCACCTCAGAACCAGCGCCTATGCCCATTGCGATTGGCACCATGCCTGCAATCATCGCCACGGTGGTCATGAGAATCGGCCTCATACGTGCTTCTGTTGCCTCTAGAATTGCTTCATGACGCGGCGTTCCTCTATGCATCGACATGAGTACATATTCGACTAGAAGGATGGCGTTTTTCGTTACGAGTCCCATGAGCATGACGATACCTATTAGCGCATACAGACCGACTGATTGATGGGCGATGAGCAGACCGAGAGCAGCTCCACCGATTGCCATCGGGAGCGACACCATGATTGTGAGTGGATGCATGAAGTCATTAAATAAAAGTACGAGAACTGCGTATATAAGAACGACTGCTGCAGCAATTGCCATACCAAATCCGGAGAAAACGTCCCGTTGAATTTCGACGTCACCACTAACTGATTCACGAACCGAAGCGGGCAGGTTTTTAAACGTTGGAAGTTGGTGAATGGCTTTCAACGATTCCCCCAATGTGGTGCCAGTGCTTAGAGTTGCACTTATTGTCACCTGGCGATCGCGATCGTATCTGTCGATCTGGGCGGGACCGCTTCCGAAGCGCACGTCGGCGACTTCGCTCAGAGGTATCATCTGCCCTTTGAAGTTTGAAACCTTGAGGTTGCCGATGGAGGAGATGTCTTCACGGTACTTCGGATCGATCTGCACGCGAATGTTGATTTGCCGATCCGGTAAATCGAACTTCGCTAGATTAAAATCGACGTCTCCAACTGTCGCCATCGTCGCTGTTCTTGCGATTTGCTGGACGGAGATTCCGTGGTCCGATGCTTTTGAAAAGTCCGGTACCACTTGAATTTCCGGACGTCTGAGTGCAGAGCTGGAAGTGACATCGGATATGCCAGCAACACCGCGCATCTCTTTAGTCAGTTTCTCGGTGGTCGATTTCAACTGAGCGGGATCGTGCCCGACGAGCAGAATTTGTACTTTGCCACCCAATCCCATGGTCGCCGAAATGTTGGCACGAATGCCGGGGATTGCTGATATTTCTGGTCTTACGAGGTCTTCAAACTGCTGTTGTGAAATTTTGCGGTGCGATCTCTCTTTGAGTATCACGTAGACGCTCGCTTTATTGACACTACCTGCGCTACCGGAGGATTTCATACCTGTAGTTGCTGGTGTTCCTACCGATGCAAAAACATGTTCAACTTCGGAGTGTTTAAGAAGTAGCTTTGTTACGCGTAAAGCCGCCTCAGAAGTAGACTTCAACGTTGCGCCTGGTGGCAATTCGATTGCCACTAAACTTTCTCCACGGTCCGCGGAGTTGACGAGCGAAGTCGGCAACGATGCGAGCATACCTATGCTCACCAGGAAAATAGTGAACGCCAGGAGTACAGTTTTTCCGCGATGAGCGAGTGCCCAGCTGAGGAGTTTATCAAAAAACTTTTGAATTTTACCTTTGGGAGGCTCTTCAGTTCCGCCTTTCAACCAGAATGCGGACATCATCGGCGTGATTAATCTTGCAACCAGAAGCGAGAAAAATACAGCAACTGCAACGGTCACACCGAATTGTTTGAAAAACTGTCCAGGTATTCCACCCATGAACGCAACAGGCAGAAAGACAACGATGATACTCATCGTTGTGGCTACGACAGCCAAGCCGATTTCATCAGCTGCCTCAAGTGCTGCTGCCATCGGGGTTTTGCCCATCTGAATATGACGAACGATATTTTCAATTTCAACGATTGCGTCATCAACTAAAATACCGATTACCAGAGCAAGCCCGAGTAATGACATATTGTTGAGAGTGAATCCAAAGAGACTCATGACCGCAAATGTTGGCACCATTGATAGAGGCATAGCCAGTGCGGCAATCGAGGACGCTTTCCAATCCCGCAAGAATAGCCAGATTACTGCGATTGCAAGGGCCGCCCCCAGAAGAAGAGAGTCGATGGTGGCGTGATAAGACTCCATCACGTATTTCAAGTTAGACCGAACTTTAGTGATCTCGACGTCTTCAGGAAGCGTTGTTTTGAGCTTCGTAAGAGCTTTCTCAACATTTTCGCCGACTGTTGCCATGTTGCTTCCTGTCGAGCGAATTATGGAGAACGCAACAGCGGGCTTGCCGTCCATCATGGCTTGCTGACGAGGTTCTGCGATACCATCTGAAACTTTGCCCAAAGACTCCAGCGACGCCCAAGTTCCGTTTTGTAATGCGATGCGAGTGTCCTTTAGTTTGTCTACCGACGACGCGCTGCCCAATGTGCGAATAGATTGTTCTTGAACTCCGATCGAACCTCTACCGCCCGGCATGTTGGCGTTCATGATTCTCACCTGGGTGTTGATAAGATCGGCCGTAACGCCCAGAGCTTCTAGTTTTGAAGGATCGAGATCGACATTGATTTCGCGGTCCACTCCACCCGCGCGTTGGACTTGACCAACGCCTTTCACCGCCAGTAGTGCACGAGAAATTTCATTGTCGATCATCCAGCTCAACTCTTTCACAGATAGAGTTTTTGATGAAACTGTGTACGTCGCGAATGGTCCACCGACGAAATCAAGGCGTTGTATTGTCGGCTCCTGGATTGAGAGCGGCAACTGAGTTCTAACTCTCGTCACGGCATCGCGAACATCATTGAGTGCACGATCGGTATTGGTGCCTAATTCGAACTCGATTCTTGTTTGCGATACGCCTTCGTTCAACGTACTCGTTATATGTTTGATGTTGCCGATGCCTGCGACGGCATCTTCAACTCGTCGTGCGACCTGCGATTCCAGCTCCGATGGCGCCGCGCCATTCTCGCTGATTGTGACCATGATTGTCGGCATGTCGATGTTCGGATTTTCGTCGATGCCGAGATTGAAGTAGCAGATGATTCCTGAAATCGACAGGATCAAAAAGAGAAGAATTGAGGGTATAGGTTGCCTGATTGACCAGGCTGATATATTCCAGTTCATTAGCGTTATCTACCTTCGTGCTACTTCCCGACTGCAACGGGATCTTGGTCGTTTAAGAATCCGGCACCGGATACGATGACTTGTTGGCCTGGTTGCAATCCGTTTGTCACCTCTGCCATCTCTCTAACTCTTGAACCTAGATCAACTTGTTGTTTGATCGCCAAACCGTTTTGATACACGAATACGTAGGTCACGCCATCATCAGAAAGAACCGCACTGTTAGGCACTGTGAGAGCAGATTTATTGCCCCTGTGAATCACTCCTTTCACGAACATTCCGGGTTTGAATCCGGCTGACTTTGGAAGAGCGATACGAACTGTCCCTAATCTTGTTGTTTCATCAACAGTCGGGGAAATTTGAAAAATGGTTCCATCTGCTTTGTGGACGTTATCTGAAACGTGTGCAGTCTGACCAACAGTCAATCTCGAGATATCATCTTGGGAGACTTGAGCACGCAATTCGATATCACCTTTTCTAATCATTTCGAAAAGAGGTTTGCCACCATTTGAAAGATCTCCAATGTGAGCCAAACGCTTTGTGATCAAACCATCGTCCGGTGCTTTCACAATAGTCTGTTCGATTTGGGCGCGCATTTGTTCAACCGTGGCGGCGTTCTCACTGGCAGTGGCTTTCGAGATATCAATGTCTTCCTTTCGTCCACCCTCTTTTGCCATGGCTAATCTGTTTGCAGCTTGACGTGACATGAAGCGAGCTGCTTCGAGATTTTCCAATGCTGCACGAACGGTACTATTGGCGGTGAGTGCTTCAGTTTGTCTAGTCTGAGCTTCCATCAAACTGACGGCGCCTTCCTTAGCCAGTGCGCTGTAGCGAACAGCGTTGTTTTGAGCCAGATTTTTCGAGGCCGTGGCTTGCTCCAAAAGTGCGGTTTTGTTCTGAATGTCAGCCAGACTCTGTTGATAAGCTGCTTCGTACGATCCGATATCCTCGCGACGGTTTGGCTGCGCCGCCTTTACCATCGAAGCATGGGCTCCATGCAACCTTGCCTCGGCACCGGCGAGCTGCGCGCGCATGACGGAAGAATCAAGCCGACAGAGAACCTGACCCTTTTTCACGTAGTCGCCTTCTTCCACCAGGACTTCCTTGATGACCAGTCCCACGGAGGACGAACCGACTGAAAGTGGGTCGGTTGCTGCTATTGAGCCAGTCAGACTGAGAGTGTCTGGAATTGGCTGGATATTCGCTGCAGTGATAGACACGGTCGCCACCGGGGTGGCGGTTTTCTTCGCCACGATTCCCGCGGCTGAACCTTTCATTAGTGCCTTGCCTGCGGTTGCCGCCGTGATCAACAGGATGATTGCGACGAATCCGGCAATTGCCATATATAAGGAACGTTTTGAGAGTTTTTTCGGCAAAAGTCCCGGTAAGGGCAGTGCCTGTGGCTTTCTTGGACCCATGACCATCATTTTAGGTTTCCCCACACTCGAAGCTTGCATAAATGAATGAATTCATTCATCATGATAATACGGACCGTGGATTTTGTAAAATGTTCCGTAATTGCAGATACGCGTTAAGATTTGGTCTTTCACTGGAGTTTTGTATGGCGCGCCCGGTTGACCCTGAAAAACGGCAAGCAATAATGCTTGCCGCCAAGAAAATCATTGAGAGGGACGGATACCAATCCGCAAAAATCGCGCAAATAGCCGCGGAGGCTGGCGTTGCGGCCGGCACCGTCTACCTGTACTTTGAATCAAAGGAGGCCATAGCGACAGCATTAGCGTCTGACTTCTTTGAACAAGCCGGCGCAATTACCGACAAGTATGTGCCCTTGATTATGGAACCGAACGGAGTCGAAAACTACATCGATGCAGTCGTGGGTTTTGCCACCACCGAAAAGGGAATTCTTGCGCAGATTCGTCCAAATCCGACCATGTGCGATGATGACTACTCGATACAAAAGCGGCGCGAACTTCAGAAACAAATGGCAGCGCACCTGCAAGATTTGATGGATAAAGGGATTATCGAGACTTACGATCCAATCGGATTAGGTTCAATCATCTTTGGTATCATGCACAGTATCATCATGGGTTCGGTCGTTTTCGAAGATTTTCCGCTCAACAAGTATAAGGAAACCGCCGCCCGAGTCTTACGCAAGGCGATGAATCCTACTCGTTAGACTTTGCCTTTCAAAAGGTTGATACTCACCGTCGCTAAGTCGGATTGAGGAAACTTGAAGAAGTGTGCGGGGTCAGGATAGAGCCCTGCCTCACCTGCCAGACGTGTGAACACGTCCATCTCCACAATGTACTGATCCGAATACCCGTGTGTAGCATCATATGCGGTGGCAGATGTTTTTCCAATGTTTTTTGCAGCAAGGTCCGGTGAAATGGTGTGCAGTTCGATTACCAGCAATCCGAAGCGACGCACAAACGGCTCCCAGCGCCGGAAGTGCTCCAACAAACTGGCTTCGACATCGTTGTTGTTTAGTCGCTTACCTCGGAAGCAGTATGCTCCGGTTGATTGACTTACACGATCGGTAATTGGATGAGTAGACGGCTCCCAGGGACGATTGTGATCCAGGAAGGTCCGCACGTTGAGCAGGTCTTCGAGCGCTATTTTGTAGTTTTCGCGCAGGTCTCGTGCTAGCAAATCAGGTCGGCCGATGTCTCCCCAGGTGACCTTTGCCCAGATGTCGGCTTTTGTGAGATTGGCTCTTGTTACACGAAGCGCTACTTCATTAAAGTCCGCTCCAACCAGCAACAACGGATAATCTTCAAGCATTTCTCCACGCAGTGTTCGAGTCGAAATCACCTCGAAGATATGCTGCAAAAATGCCCCGTTGCCGCAACCCATGTCAACAATGCCTTTGGGCTGATCGTCTAGAGGTCCGTTGAACAACTCGATAATCACTTCGTCGATGCGCTTGAAATAACTCATGTGTGCACCGCCGCTTCCCCACACGTTCATCTCGCGGTCTACGTGCAGTTCCGGCATCTCTGGCTTTGAATTTGTCAAAATTTCTGGGTTTCCAAAAATCAGCTCATCAAGATTTCGGAAAGTTGGGATGTATGAAACGGTCACGCCATAGGCAGTAGCGCGGCGAGCAAAGAACAAGCCTTTCTCGGTGAAGCTATAAGTCTCGCCTTTCTTATCAAACCAGCCGAGGAAAGCAAAGAAGTCTAAAATCTTGCCAAAACTATCAGAGTCTTCGTGAAACTCTTCAGCTTTGAAGGACGCTTCCATGAAGTATTTATGGAACATCCCGCCCATGCCAAGTGAAACGATCGTCGGGCCGATCGCGATGCCCTCAATATGCGTCAGTACTTGCTCCTGAATGGATCTGGTAATCGGGTCGTTCGAAAATTCAATTCCAAAATTCTCTCGATACTTCTTGAAAATACTTTCAAGCACAGTGAAGGGCGCCCGTTCAAATTTGCGTCGATGAAACTGACCTGAGAATCGAAGCAGCGTCACCACATCTTTATAAAGCCGACAATGCTCGAACGCCGCCGCACTTTTTTCATTCACGCTGTATTTGACCCGGTTGTTGACATTGTCAACCTCCGCATCAAGCCAACCCTGAGTGGCGAGGATGCGCAGCGCTACGTTCAAATATCCCTCATTGGCTTTAAACGCGGATGCGAGTTCAGTGACATCCACCGATTTGTGCTCGAGCAGATAATCCAGCACTCCTTTCTCCAGGAGCGTGTACGCCGTAGGTGCCGTCACTATTCCATCCAGATGGCGGAATATCGTCGAGCGGAGGTCCGTTTTGTCCAGCTTGGTTAGTGTCATGATTTAGCTAATGCGATGAGTGGAAAGCCTTTCGCGAATTCTACCAAACGTGAGCGTTCAGGATGCCACTCCGAACATATTCTTACTTCCGAACGACAACGAGTTTGTTCGAAGAGAATTTTTACGAATTGAACGACAATAAAGACTAAGATGTCCGACTCAAAATAAACCTTGTCCAAGTGGGGTGCCACCAGAAGTGGTGCTCTTCAGCGATTGCTTGTTTCGATCTAACTTATACATGTACAATTCGCTACGGCAATGACCTATCGACACGCGCCGTTTTGTTTGAGCAAACTAATTTTCCACTGTGCATCGGAAATCTCACGTGTTTCAGTCTTGTCTTTGAGCTTTCAGCGTGAAATAGCAATCAGCGAGGGAATGACATTAAAACAACCACCTGCGTGCTCCCTTCCCGAGTGTTTCGAGGCTTTTCGAAGCCAGTGCTGAAGGAATCTTAAACTGGAATGATCATGCTATGTAATGGTTGTGACTGGGTCTATGATGTACATGAGTTAGCTTGAGCGAGAGTTTGAGGATGTCCAGACAGATTGATTCGAAAGAATTCCGTGATTGGTTGAACAAAAGAATAGCTGAAGCAAAACTCTCACCGAATGAGATTATTGATTTTAATAAGTGGTTGATAACTCGATCTGAGCATTCAGAAAAAGAAGATGTAGATGAAATCGGATCGGATGATTTTAAGGATTGGCTTCACACCAAGATCGCCGACGCGAAGCTTACGCCAAGCGAGATCGAAAACTTCAACAAGTGGTTGACTGCTCGCTCGTTGGAGGCTGTGGAATTAGAACGTGCGGAGTTAGAACCTGCGAACAAAAGTGTTTCTTTGAAGGACGTTTTAGAATTCGTGGCGTGGACCAAAAATCGGATGAGTGATTTGGTTCTTCACAAAGATGAACGGAGTACCTTCTCAAGGTGGCTGACGAAGAGGGTTTCCGAGAGCTCTGGTTTGTCAGAAGACGAAGTGAATGGTGCCATCGGAGATCAACTTACGTGAGATAATATGCAGAGTTGGCTAAGTTTCTAAGTGCCACCACTGGACTTCGAGCTTAGAAGAAGAGTAACTTTCTCTTCTCGCCTTTCTCGCCTTCAATGTGTTCTGATTTCTCGATCTTCTTAGCGCGTCCGATATCACCTGTGTCTCTGAGCGCTTTAGCGAAGTTGCCAGCGATAGTCTTGCGAGAACCTTCTGAAACGAGAGGTTGCTCGCAAGCAGCTTTGTAAGAGGTTTCATATTCGCGGACGGCTTCCTGCAGCTTGCCCATTTTGGTGTGAAGCAGAGCCAGATCGCTGGTGTCGATGATGATCTTAGGATGATCGGGCGGATAGATTTCCGAGAGAAGCTCAATCGCACTGGACCACAGCTCTTCAGCTTCCGGATACTTTTCCGTCGCCATAAAAATTAGCGCCAGGTCTGCCGACAAGTAGGCGATGTAAGTGCGTTCCGCTTTGCCTAGATTTGCATTCTTCTTAGTGGCATAAACCTTCAGATTGCTTTTGAGAAACAGTTCGGCTTTTACAAATTTCTTGAGATGATAATAGATTCTGGTAAGTCGATCTATAACCTTGGCGCGCGCATCGAAACTCATCTCTTCGCCCTGTTTCGCAAGGAGAATATCGCACAACTCCTCAGCTTCGGCGTATTTCGAGTTCGCGATAAGAGCATCAATCAGTCCAACTGTCTCTTGCAATGAACCGATTCGCTGCATCTCCAGTATCAGATACAGTGGCGTACCTGCTTTTTGCATTTCGGCAATCATAGCTTTCCGGCGATCCATCAAGCCTAGCCTCAAATACATTGGACATAGAACCCGAATTGTTTCGTGAAGCCTCGTATTCCCGGCCTCGGATCCGAGAACTACGCGCATAGCTGCTTCCAGTGCCTCCACGCCTTTCATGACTTCGCCCTGGCTCACTAGCGTCTGAGCTTCATCCCATTTGCTTTTCCAAAGTTTGCCATTGACCGGCTTATTCGTTTGAGTCGAGGCTTTTTGCTGAGAGGACAGATTTTGATTCGGAGGACCGTCTTCCCAATCAGAGCTTGCACCATATGCGGTGCAGGTCGAACTCAGCACAAAAATCAGCAGACTTAATATAGGTAGGTTCAACAGAAAAATTCTCTTCTATATAGACCAAGTTGCGACAGTCCTGGTTGACTGCCGGAAGTCATTTTTGCAAGTTTAGCAGTACTCGATTCTGGCAACGTGAGACAAATTCCATAGCACTAGGTTTCCGACACAGTGTTACAAGATTATGCCAGGCGAATAGACTATACGGGGCTTGCGTTTCGAGCTTTTGGAGGCTGTGAGTTGTCAAATAACCATTGACTTCGTAAGCTCCCGAGAATAATATGTAAGCACTTACGTAAGTACTTACATATCTCCCCGCCAAATGGAATTAAAACAATGACTAAGCAGTCACCGCCCCTGGATTATCTTCAAGAACTAGGCAGTCTCGCACTCGGAAGTCGACTAAAAAGACTATCGGACCGCCTGGTACAAGAAGTTGCTAACATCTACGAAGCTCGGAATATTGATTTCGAACCACGCTGGTTCCCTATTTTTCGATACATCGCCGAGACAGGAAGCGCTTCGATAACTGATATCGCGACGGCCGTTGGAGTCACTCATCCTGCGGTAAATCAAATCGCTCAGGAGTTAATAGAGCGAAATCTGCTGGATGCATCGGTGGACCCAAATGATAAGCGGAAGCGCATTCTAAGCCTGTCTACGAAAGGCAAGAAGGTTTGTGCGGCTGTGAAGGATATTTGGAGCACGATTCATGCCTCACTCTCAGACCTTTTGGAAGAAACTGAAAACATTCTTCCTAATGCTCTGCTGGAGTTTGAAAAAGCGCTTGATGAGCGGCCGTTGCTCAGTCGATTTGATGCGCTCGAACTAACCCTCAAGAACCATGAAGTCGAAACTATCACTTACGATTCCTCACTCGCTAAGCATTTTGTCAGGCTGAACAGAGCGTGGATCGAAAAGTATTTCACGGTCGAAGAATCTGATGAGAAGCTGTTCGAGAATCCTTCGAAAATTGTCGAGGACGGCGGCGAAATTCTTTTCGCCAAAATCGGAGACAAAATTGTTGGAACATGCGCTCTGCTGAAAAAAAGCGACGACGTATTCGAACTTGGGAAAATGGCTGTTGATGAGGCCTACCAGGGTAAGAGCATCGGAAGAAAACTTCTCGAGCGCGCCATTGAATTAGCTCGAGAGAAGGGCGCCAGAACTCTCACGCTTGAAACAAATAGAAAGCTGAAGGCAGCCGTTCGTTTGTACGAGCGCAACGGCTTTATCATCGATACGGATGCACCGCCTTCGTATTATTCACGCGTCGATCTCAGAATGAAACTTGACCTAACGCGCAAACCGGAGTCAACTACGATTACTCCCGCGAAGGGTAGAGTTCAAGGCGCACGAAGGTAACCCTTCCGGAAACGATGGGTTTCGGAAATACCTATGGTTTGAAGGACTTCATGAATCGCTCGACGACCGGATTTGTTTGATCTGCATTGTCGATTTTTACGAAGTAAAAGCCGCGAGGCGTGATGTAGGCTTGGGTGACCGTAAATTGATCGCCACTCAAAATTCGTACCTGCTGCCCAAGCCCGCCTTCAACCGGTAGATCCATATCAAGCTGCAGGTCAGCAGGTCGTCCCGAAGAGATCAAATTCTGTTGTATTTGACCCAGAATGTCTTTCTGCTGTTCGTTGAGAATGTCAGCTTCGGTCGCATTAGGATTCGGAGAACCAAGCTTACCGAAGATGGCGACTTGAATTTTTGATTTCATGCCCTTCTCGTCTTCGAAAGTCGATTCATATAGTTCGCGATCTTGTCGTGGAGGGTTTGTAACCGGCTCCGGCAGGTCAAACGAACACTCAGCTTTTTTTGCATGGATGGTTGTCCAGCCATCTGAAGACCCGCATGCAGAGAGCATCGTGCAGGATGCGATTATGAGGACGGCTGAAAGAATTTTGTTCATGTTGTTCCAATCCGAAGGGTGTATCAAGGTCGAATGGTTTTGAGGTTCGATGATGGGACGAATCGTCCGGCTCAGGCTTTCATCATTGGACGCTTATTTTATGCGAAACCGCTGCCATTGGCAAAATGAGCTGCCGGATTTTGATCCGTTTCGGTGCTAGTCAATACTATTGCAGTACTGGAATTCAAACACCACGGTAATTCCCATTGATTGCGAGGCAGCAACATATCGATATGAAATCAATGAGAACGATGGATCGAGGCTGAGCCGCTCTTTGATTAGGATCTAGTCGAGCAAGAGAACACAATTCGGAAATCGAAACTGTGCACTTCCACCATGCGGTGAAGCTATTCTCGCTTTAGTTCGTAGATAGGAAGCTCCGCCGGCGCATCTTGCAATCGTTTTGCTTCTAAGCGATCCTTCGCTGCAAGTTCTGGTTTTCCCATTTTTTCATAAACATCAGCGCGCGCAGAAAAATTATCTACTGAATTTGACCTTTCTTCTATCGCTCTAGATAAGTCATCCGCAGCTTTCCTGTAGTCTTTCATCGTGCTGTACTCCAAACCCCGCAATCGAAAAGGCTCATCGTCGGTGTCGTCGAATTTAATGGCTTCAGTTAGTTCGTCAATTGCTTCCTTGTGCTTGCCGCGGGCGCTGTCGAGCGCTGCAAGACGCTTTAAAGCAATTGCTTTCAACGGAACTTTTGCGTCAGGTTGATCGCGTGCAACAACTTTCTGGTAGGCAACGCGAGCCTCGTCGTTCCTTTTCAGCGATTCCAGAACTTGCGCTCTTCGAAAGGGACCAAGGGCTGATTCCGGATCTAATTTCTCAAGCATGTCGTAGTCTTTAAGCGCTTTTTCCTTTTGTCCCATTGCCGTGTACAGTGCGGCTCTAGACTTGTAAACTTCTTTCGAAGTAGGCGCCAATTTTATAGCGTTAGTTAGTGATTCAACCGCTAGATCCGGTTGATTGTTTGAATCATAGATCCGCCCGAGAAACTCATGAGGACCGGATCCACCGACGCCGAGAGCGATTGCTTTTCTCAGGTCGGCCATTGCATCTTGTTCGGTGTTCTTGACCCCGTTGCACCGCACCTTACCGCGCAGATAATGTGCATCACCGTTGTTGTCATCGAGTCTAATCGCTTCGCTCAGCAACTTTTCGGCAGCTTCATTGTCGCCCATATCTGCTGCACTGGCTCCGGCTTCTGTTAGTCTTCTACCGCGATCTTTGTCGGTCAGATTTTTGATTGGAACGGTAGCGTACTTTTTGATTGACTCCTCGAGAGTCAGCTCCGGCGCTGACAATAGCAGACCGTCGAGTTCTGATTTTTCTTTTTTTGCTTTTTTCTGTTTCGCAGTCGGCTTAGAGCTGGACTCCGTATCGCCGGCTTCCGAGCACGAGTTTAAAAGCAAGATTGCTCCTGCTAAAACAAGTAGGAATGGGTTCGAAGGTTTGATAAGCATAAGTTCAAACCGTGAGTAACAAAACTATTATCGACGCTGAGAGAACAACCAGTCAAACAATCCGTGTTCTCGAAGTGCCATTTCCAGAATATCGTGCCCAGCGCCTTCGTATTCGGTGACCTTTGGTTCGTTACCAAGCTTTTGCAACTCGGTAATTAAGGAACGTGTTTCGTCGATCGGGCAAGGTTCATCCCAGGTTCCTTGAATAAACCAAATGGGCGAATGTTGTACATTCTTGGCGATACCTTCTGTTCTGTTTGGAACGACAAACATTGTTTCAAAACGATCTCTGTCGTCCATCGGAAATTTCGGTGGTGGTTCCGACCCTAACCATGTGATACCAGGGGCGATGCACACCATTCCTGCAAACATCTCAGGATGCCGCGCAGTGAGCCACAAGGCACTGGATCCTCCCATTGAGAATCCGATCAAATAGATTCTGTCAGGATCCGCATTGAATTCTTTTATCGCTCGGTCGATGTTGTACAGTACGCGCTCTTCCATCTCGCCATAGAAGGCGCGGTGCTCATGATCGCACTGAGGAAAAATTACCATTGCCGGCAACCAGTAATCGGCCACGACCAATCCAACATTTTTCAGCGGTTGACCGGGATCGAGTCCGCGCTCGGCTGATCCGTGCAAAAATATGATAAGTGGCATTTTGTCGAATTCGGCGAAATTGTCTGGCCGGTAGGCCACAGCCTCGTGCGGCGAGACGCAATCTTGGTTGTGCAATCGGAAAAATGCCATCAGGACTCCAGGTATTCCGACCACCATCTTACCCAAAAAACTTGCGGCCGACCACGATGCAATATTATTCCTAACTTTTATTTTGCTGGAATTGAGCGTAGTGGATATGCGATCAATAGCTTTTGTTTCGATTGATTAGCCGTTCAATTGGGCAACCTGACCTTCTATTCGATTAGCCGAGGTGATACTATTGGTGGTGACCTTATCCGATTAGCACAATGGCATCAAAACAATGACAAAACCACCGAAAGATCTCAAATGTTCATTCTGCAACAGACCGCAGGAGAAGATGAGAGTCCTTATCAAAGGAGCTGATGGCGCGCACATCTGCGACAAATGCGTGGTTTTATGCATGGCGATTCGCGAGAAGCAATCTCTCGATGAGGCATCAGGTGCGCCGGATACGGTCACAACTGATTTGCTCGAGTTTCCTAACTTGGAAGACGATTAGGCGTCAGCTATTCGGGGTCTGTCTCAAATACGACCCAGAAGATCGTCGAGCCGAACTTCAACATATCGCCGTCTTTAATTACCTCTGGGTTCGTCACTTCTTTGCCGTTGAGATACGTGCCGTTGCGGCTGTTTTCGTCGTGAACCAGATGTTGTCCATTCTCAAAAGTGATTTTCCCGTGAAAACGCGACATCGAAGAGTCCTCGCTGCAAACAACTTCGTTCTCGATGTCACGCCCGATGCGACATTCTGGTTCGACGATTGGAATCTTTCTACTAGTTTCCAGGTCCATCAAAAAGGCTGTTAAAGTCTTTTGGGTATCGTTGTTCATAGGCGTCTCTGTCTTGGGCAACGTCGCGAACGATGATCCTACCCGAACCTGACCCTTACTTCAAGGCATGGGTTACTCGGTAATTGGAGACGTCTCGAGTTCACCGATAAGTTTTCCGCTGACCTGTTTTTTGTCGCGCAAGCACATGTTCAATTCCATCAGTGGCCTGGTGATCTGCAACACAACTGCTTTCAGCTCGCGCAACATGCTGGCACGATCGTTGAGCAGATCGATACTTATGTCGGTCTGGTCTACGCCTGCGATGCGATCGATCTTCTGTTTCGACACTCCCTGGCTGAGCGTACGAATGTTCTTGTTGTCAATCCAATGATCCATCAAAATTGCGCGTCTTGTGCGGGTGTCCTTGCCGGATGGTGGCAGGTTGAGATGGGTCCAGATGCTCTCTGGATACTCCGTGCGGGGCGAGGTCGGCAGATCGTAGAACTTGCATAGCATGTTCGGATACGCTTTTCGCTCGTGGTGCAGTCCGCCACCCGAGCGAAGTGCAATCTCGGAGAACATGGATGGAACCAGTCCGGCAACGATCCCCAGGATACCTGATGGAATAGAGAGCCTTGGATACTTGTAGGAAGGAACCGTGAATGCCTCAGCAGCAGCCCAGAGTACGCCGTTAGTGCGGAACGCATTGACGTTGGCTCTAGTTACGCGCTCGTCTCTTTCGTTGATATACCATTTCAAAACTTCTTCGATTGCGGCTTGTTCTTCTTCAATTTCCGCGGCGACGAAGTCTATATCGAGGCGGGCTTGTTCAATGATTTCGAGGATCTCGATCCTGGACTCGGTGATGTCCTGTCGGAGTTCCATAGGAGTGGAACCGTTGGCTTGCTGTGCTTGCTTTTGCAGGTCCTTCAACTTGGAGAGTTTTTCAGTCAATCCCAAAGTGTTTGCGAGCTGCACCGCATCCGGTGACAAATCACTCGAGTGTGGATTGCTAGGTTTTTCAAAAACCGGCAGTCGGAACGCATCTGTTTTTAATCGTTTTTTCGGGACTGGAGCCGGAGTTGTGTTGCTGGATACCGCAGGATCGACAGCTGCCGAAGCGTTCCCTACATTCGTCAAGAAACACATTACTGAAACAAGCGCGATCCAATCTGTCCCGTGCAGTCGCCAGTATCCGTTGTTTTTCATCACGTGTTGTGCCACCTTAGCCCTTTCTATGATAAACAGAGAAAGTCGGGAGACCATGGCTATTATCGCGAATTAACGTTTCGAAGATACCGAATGGATATCACTTGAGCTGCTCTCGCAGAGCCGGAACCACCTGCTCTTTCCAAACATACTCAGAGACATGAAGAAGAAAGGAGACATTAGTGATTACGCCAAACTGAGGGTCGCTTCGCGTGTCTGCGGGTAGGACCTTCTGCAAATTGATTTCCGATTGGTAGTTTTTTGTTACGGCCATGCTGTATTGAATGCCGTGATGAACCGCAATCGGACCCAATGATTTGCGCAGCACCGTGATTTTGCAATCGTATGTTTTTTCCAATATTGAGAGCAATGTGCCGACATCGTAGACCGGTTGATCCGTACAGTCGACTAGCACCACCCCTGGTAGCACTTCCTTTGCGGTGGTGGACAGTTCTTTTGCTACTCCGACAGCCTCATCGTAGGCTTTGACGCCATTCATCAGACGTTCTTCTGCACGTTTGTCACCCTGGACCGCAGCTACCCAATCGGCGAAAAGTTTTTGCGTGGCTCGTTCTCTTTTATCGTGGTCTTTCGGATCGAACGAAGGCAGAGTCGCTGCACCTTTTGCCAGAAGCTGAGAAATCGGACTGCCCGTCACCTGGAGAAATGGCTCGCCATCGAGCAACGCTGCATCGCTATCCATCTCAGGATAGTAAATTCCAACCGCTTTCATTGCCGCCGTTAAACCGTCTGGATCAGGGTCGGCAATGATGGCGACAGCATTTTCAAATTCGCCGACTTTCACCAACGTACTGCACGCCGGATGCAAACGGCGCACTGTAATAGTGCAGTCATCTCCCAGCAGGTCGGTTAGTTTGGCTGTCCCCTGCTTCACAAGGACATCTCTCTGATTGACCGGCTCTCCATCAATACCGTGATGGTCTCGAAAATGAACTTGATATCCTTCCTCTTTCAACTTCACGACAGCTTCAATCGTGTGCGCAGTTATCGGCGTGTCGATAAACAGCACACTGTCGCTGGCTTGCGACTTCATCGCACTGGCGTCGCGAACGAATTCCAAAATGTCTTCAACATCAACTGACGTAAATGCCTTGATGAAAAGCGTCGGAATGCCATTAAGTTTGAAAGATATCACGGTTTCATTGATCCAAATTTGATACCTGATCATAGAACAGAGCCGAGCTTGCTTGCTCTGCTCCCACAGATAACTTTATGAATTGTCCTTTAAAAAATGGAAAGCAAGTTCAAATGCGACGCAATGATGCCTGATTTGGCGGATGCTAAGACCACTCTAAATGTGACTTTCCGCCTTTGAGTGTCGATAGATTTGATTGCACCAGGTTTCTAATATAAGCTTGAACGGTCGAGAGGCAGGAATCGTGACCACAATGACAGCGGCTACTGAATTTTGGAAGTCGCGCACCGTTGGTTTCATTACGGCATTGACCATTGCGAGTTTGGCGATTACCCCTGCTCACGCGGCATCAAAGGCGGAAATACAAAGCGTGCAATTTTCATCTGTGTCTACTTCAAAGTTTGGAAAAACCTCTGACAGCGAGGAGGTTAACTGCTTCGCGCTGAAGAATAAAAACGGAATGGTCGCTGAGATTATTGATTATGGCGCTACACTTACTCGCTTTCTTGTGCCTGTCGGTGCTGATAGCATGACCAACATAGTCCTGGGATTCGACAACATCGAGCAATACCAGAAAGAGTCTCCGTATTTTGGAAGCACTGTTGGTCGCGTTGCCAACCGCATCGCCAGGGGCGAGTTCGAGCTGGATTCTAAGAGCTACAAGCTTGCCATAAATAATGGACCGAACACGCTTCATGGTGGTCTAAAAGGTTTTGACAAACGCATTTGGACCGCGGAACCGTTCGAGAACGGCTCGGAGCGAGGAGTGTTGTTTAAATACACAAGTGTTGATTTGGAAGAAGGTTTTCCAGGAAAGATGTCAGTTGCAGTCAAGTACACTCTAGACGACGACGATCGGCTACGGCTTGATTACGAGGCGACAACAGACAAACCGACTCCCGTCAATTTGACCAATCACTCATATTTTAATTTAGCCGGCGCCGGGCATGCCGACATCCTCTCGCATGAACTGACGCTTCACGCGGACACCTATCTTCCTGTCGATCAAAATCTTATTCCGACAGGATGTGTCGAAAAGGTCGGCGGCACACCGATGGATTTTAAAACTGCCACCGCCATTGGTGCCCACATCAACAACGTTGATGGCGGTTACGATCACAACTATATAATCCAACAGAATGCGTCGTCGCCTAATCCCGATTCCTCCCCGGTTCTCGCAGCCGAAGTTAGAGAGCCGAAATCAGGACTCAGGCTATTGATGTTTACCACGGAGCCTGGAGTACAGTTTTACTCCGGAAACTTCCTGGATGGAACAATTATTGGCATCGGAGGCGCTTACAAGAAGCACTCCGGTTTTTGCCTGGAGGCTCAACACTTCCCTGATTCCGTGCATCATCCCGCATTCCCAAACACGATTCTGCGACCTGGCGACGTGTACAAGCAAAAGACGATTTATCAAGTGATCCGTAAATAGCTCTTATTGACCAGTTTTCTTTCGTGTGCGTTACCTCGGCGTAAGTGGTCTACAATTACATAACAACCAATCAGGCATTGATTATGACAAACAAAAGCAACTCTCCGCGGCACAACATGGTCAGGCGAGTAGAAACCAAGGACGATGGCCGTATCTTGATCTATTACACTTTTGAAAGCTCCGAAGACTTGAGCTACTCAAACAAACAAGCATCAGAAACTCTCGATAAACAAAAATCTTTCGAAGAGCACGCCGAATAATGTCAGAAATGCGATGGAATCCTGTGATGGGCGAGTGGGTAGTTACGGCTACACACCGGCAAGACCGCACCTTCTTGCCGCCGGCTGGTTATTGTCCTTTGTGTCCTACCGCGGAGGGCGGCTTTCCAACAGAGATTCCAGAACCGGACTACGACTTTGTTGTTTTTGAAAACAAGTTTCCCAGTTTGAAACGCGAGCCCGGTGCTCCAGCGGTCGAAGGCGATGACCTTTTCCCCGTGAAGCCTTCACTCGGAATTTGTGAGGTTGTGCTTTACTCTTCGTCGCATACCAGCACGCTTGCAGACGTTCCACTACCAAAGATGGAACAACTTGTAAGAGTATGGAAGGATCGCTACGAGGAGCTGGGTAACAGACCCGAAATTGAATACGTTTTTATTTTTGAAAACAAGGGCGAGGCAATTGGAGTAACCATTTCGCATCCCCACGGTCAAATATACGCGTTCTCTTATCTGCCACCGCGGGTGGAGCGTGAACTTCAAAATGAATCCCAGCACTATGAGAAAACCGGCAGATGTTTGCACTGCGATATTTTGAAATGGGAACTGTCGGAACAAAAACGCATAGTTTGTGAATCCGAGCACTTTCTTGCAATCATCCCATTTTATGCTCGTTACCCTTACGAAGTGCATTTGTACGCTAAGTCTCATCGTGGATCGATGGCGGAATTTTCCGAGGACGAGCAAAACGATCTAGCGTTTATTCTCAGTACGCTTTTGAAAAAGTATGATGGACTCTGGGGATTTTCGATGCCGTACATGATGGTAATGCATCAAAAACCGACGGATGGCGGCGCTTGGCCAGGGTGTCATTTTCACATTGAATTTTACCCACCACTGCGTACACCGGAGAAACTCAAGTACTTAGCCGGTTGCGAATCCGGTGCTGGTACTTTTGTTAACGACACTCTTCCTGAAGAAAAAGCTAGTGAACTGCGCGCTGTAAAAGTTTAATTGGAGAATCTATGGCTCTGCTAAAAACTCTGCCGGCAGCGCGTCTGCAACCGCTGCTGGACGCGTTTTCAAAACAATTTAATAAGCAACCGAGTATGGTGATTCGTGCGCCGGGACGAGTAAACTTGATTGGTGAACATACTGACTATAACGAAGGTTTTGTCTTCCCTGCGGCAATAGATCGAGAAATGATGGTTGCGGCCAGCCTCAACGGAAGTGATACAGTTCAGGTCTTTTCGCTCGATTACGGTGAGTTTGATTCATTTCGATTAGACACTCTCACGAAATCGGAAGACCACGCGTGGTCAAACTACCTGCGCGCAGTTCTGGACATTTTGCAGAAAGCAGGTTATCAGCTTGCAGGGTTCGATGCGGTTCTCTCCGGCAACGTGCCACAGGGCGCTGGACTGAGTTCATCCGCAGCGTTTGAAGTAGCAATTGCCACCATGTGCAATGCCTTCTTCGATCTGGGAATTTCCAAAAAAGATATCGCTTTGCTCTCGCAGAAAGCGGAAAATCAGTTCGTCGGTGTTCAATGCGGAATAATGGATCAGTTTATCTCCTCACTTGGAGAGGAAGACTCTGCCCTGATGATTGATTGCAAAACTCTGGACTATCAATCAGTGCCTTTGCAGTTATCGCGTTACGGCTATTCGATAGTCATAACAAATTCCGGAGTCAGACGCGGACTTGTCGATAGCGAATACAATGCGCGGCGCCAGGAATGCAAAGATGGTGCTAATTTGTTGAGCAAATTGACCGGGCGTGCCATGAGCAGCTTGCGTGATGTGACGCTCGCTGATCTCGAATCGCATTGGAATGATTTGCCTGAAAAGGTCAGGAGACGGAGTCGTCATGTCGTCTCTGAAAATCAACGCGTTCTGGATGCGGTTAAGGCGTTGCAGGCTGGTGACATACTGCAATTTGGTATTTTGATGAACGAATCACATGTGTCGATGCGAGATGATTTTGAAATAAGTTGTCCTGAAATCAACCGGCTTGTTGAATTGTCTCAATCGTTCAATGGCGTTGCCGGGGCGCGGCTGACTGGTGCTGGTTTTGGTGGATGCACCGTGGCAATCATCAAGAATGATCGCATAGAAGACTTCAAACAAACTGTTATTTCGACTTACGAAGGTGAAACAAAACGCGTGGCCGAAGTATATGTTTGCGCTGCGACTGCGGGCGCTCAGGCTGAAGCAGTCGGCACTTAGTTCGATGGCAGGGCGTCCGTGACAATTTCTTTTGAGATCCTTTCATTCAGCGCCAAATGAGATACGGAAACTGTAAAATGTCAGTCTCAATGTCAGAAAAGCCCTGCAAAATAACAATGACTCAAACAATAGCTTTTGACCCTAACAGCCTTGGACAGAAAGATTCGAACATCTTCGGATTGCCTTTCAGCCCGGATGAAGCGCAAATGGTGATTATCCCAGTGCCATGGGAAGTTACCGTTTCATATCGCGCAGGAACAGCCGGCGGTCCAGCCGCCATCATGAACGCTTCAAAGCAGGTCGACTTGTTCGAGCCACTGCTCAAGGACGCATGGAAAATCGGCTTAGCGATGATTGACATGCCCGAGCAATTGCTTCTGCTCAACGAATTCGCACGAGCCAAAGCAGAAGCGTATATAAGTCTATTGGAAGATGGCGAGAGTCCGGAGACTAACTCCGGCATGAAAAGCCTGCTTGCAGAGATTAATGATGCTTGCGTCACAATGAATACCTGGGTGAAGGAAACCGCTGATGGAATTCTCGCCGGGGGTAAATTTGCCGCGTTGGTTGGTGGCGACCACTCGACGCCTCTTGGACTGATGCAAGCCGTCGGCGAGAAGGTTGGGGATTTCGGAATTTTGCATTTCGATGCGCACGCAGATCTCCGCGATGCTTACGAAGGTTTCACGTTTTCACATGCTTCCATCATGTTCAACGCGCTCAACATAAAGGAATTAAAGAAGCTCGTTCAAATCGGAATTAGAGATTACTGTGAAGATGAACGCAAATTGATCGAATCATCAAATGGTCGCATCGTCACGTACTTCGATCGAGATCTGAAAGCTAAACAGTATAATGGTGAATCCTGGAAGGCAATTTGCCAGGACGCTGTTTCTCAGCTTCCGGACAAGGTTTATGTTAGTTTCGATATCGACGGTTTAGATCCTAAACTTTGTCCCAATACCGGCACTCCAGTGCCGGGTGGTTTGGAGTTCGAACAGGCACTGTATATGGTGCAAGTCCTTGTCGAAAGCGGCAAAAAGATCGTTGCGTTTGATGTTAACGAAGTTGCGCCAGGTGGCGACGAAGACGAGTGGGATGCCAACGTGGGTGCGAGATTGCTTTATCGTCTCTCCAATCTTGCGGCTCTCAGTCAAGGGTTTAAGCCAATCGTTCAAAGTTGATCATGAGCACCGTATACTATCCCGAGGGCTCTACTGATTGTGTCCTCGTTGACTTGGACGGCACGCTCGCTGATTGCGAACATCGAAAGCATTTTATCGAATGCTCACCGAAAAACTGGAAAGAATTTCTAGATCCCACTCGAGTTTCGGAAGACCCACTGATTGAACCGGTTGCACGCGTTGTCCGTGCGCTTGCCGACAATTATCCAATCGTGTATGTCTCGGGGCGAACTCGCGCGTTGCAAAAAACAACCAGGGAGTGGTTGGAAAAGCATGGACTCTGGATGCCTCCACATAAGTTGTACATGCGGGCACCGAATGACCTCCGCAGCGACGTCGTAGTTAAGCGGCAATTGCTCAAAGAAATCAGGCGCGATTGGAATCCGTGGCTGGCAATCGACGACCGCTCCTCGGTTGTTTCCATGTGGCGTGATGAAGGTCTTACCTGCTTTCAAGTGAGCGATGAATTAGATTGAACGACGGCGTTGTATACTTGCTGTCGGACTACGCATAAGAGAGTTGACTATGTCTTCATTGAAAGAACTGACCGTTCACGCTCGTATTGATGAGCTGGCAAGCAAACTGGAACAGCAGGTGATCGCCTGGCGTCGCGATTTTCACGCCAATCCTGAGCTCGGCAATCGGGAAAAACGAACTGCCGATATTGTCGCAAATCACTTGAAACGACTCGGTCTCGAGGTTCAAACCGGCGTTGGGCACACCGGTGTCGTCGGTCTTTTGCATGGTGGACGTCCCGGCAAAGTGGTGGCATTGCGCGCAGACATGGACGCGTTGCCGGTTGTCGAAGAAGTGGATCTGCCGTTTGCATCCAAAGTGAAGAGCGAATACGAGGGACAAGAAGTTGGTGTCATGCATGCCTGCGGTCACGACGCGCACGTCGCTATTCTGATGGGTGTGGCAGAGATTCTCGTGTCACTGAAAGATGAGCTGAAGGGCTCGGTCAAGTTCATTTTTCAACCGGCAGAAGAAGGTCCGCCGTCCGGCGAGGAAGGTGGCGCTCGATTGATGATCAAAGAGGGTGTTCTCGAAAATCCCAAGCCGGATGCAATATTCGGCTTGCATGTTATTGCCGGAATCGAGACAGGAAAAATTGGTTACCGTCCTGGACCAGCGCTCGCCAGCAGTGATTCGATAGAAATCGTTATTGAGGGCAAACAGACTCATGGTGCGTTTCCATGGCTCGGTGTTGATCCGATAGTCGTAGCATCGCAAGTTGTGCTTGGTCTCCAGACCATATCCAGCCGCCAAATGGATTCAACTAAGGAGCCGTTGGTGATTACGATTGGTTCCATCCATGGTGGCGTTCGTGCAAACATAATTCCGGATTCGGTCGAGCTGATCGGAACCATGCGCACTTTCGATCAGGAAATGCGTGAAGAGGCAAGAGGGCGGATCAAGAACACCGCCGAAATGATTGCGGGAAGCTCAGGAGCTAAAGCTTGTGTGCACATCGAGCAAGACTATGATGTCACCGTCAACGATACCGCACTGACTGCTGCTATGTTGCCGACTCTCGAACGTGTTGCGTCGAAGGAAAACGTCTACATCGCGCAGAAAGTGATGGGCACTGAGGACTTTTCGTTCTACCAAAATGTTGTGCCGGGCTTCTTTTACCTGATCGGAATTACTCCGAAAGGCAAGGAATCGCCAGCAGCAAATCACTCTCCACTGTTCTACGTCGACGAAACCGGTTTGCTTCTCGGCGTGCGCAGTTTGGCAAACCTGGCGGTCGATTTTCTCGACCAGTAATTCGGTGTCAAATTCCCTGCAATCGCTTCAAATGGCGGCAAGGCTAGAACTTAAACGTTGAAGCGGAAGTGGACGATGTCACCGTCGGCCATGACGTAGTCTTTGCCTTCGAGTCGCATGGTGCCTTTCTCTTTGGCGACTTTCTCTGAGCCGGCTGACATGTAGTCGTCGTAGCCAATCACTTCGGCGCGAATGAATCCGCGTTCGAAATCGGTATGGATGATACCAGCGCATTGCGGTGCTGACATGCCGGCTTCGAACGGCCATGCGCGAACTTCTTTTTCTCCGGCCGTGAAGTATGTTTTCAATCCGAGTGCATCGAATGCTAATTTGATCAGACCGTTAACTCCGGAGTCACTGACTCCAAGGCTGTCTAGATAGTCTTTTCGATCTTCAGGACTGAGCGATGAGAGTTCCGCTTCAATTGATGCAGAAATTATCGCGACGAGACGATTTTCAGAAGCCGCATGCTCCCTTAATTTAGCGACGTATTTGTTGCCATCGACATTTGCTAAATCTGATTCGCTGACATTTGCAACATAGATCAACGGTTTCGTTGTCAGCAATTGCATTTGTGGAAGTATTTCACGCTCTTCATCTGTGAGCGTGTCGAGATTCACCGGCTCTACGTTTTGAATCGATGGAAGAATTTTGGATAGCAGATCGAATTCCAGAGCCGAACGTTTATCACCATGCTTTTTCTGTTTGGCCAATCGCTCCAGTCGTTTTTCAATGGAGCTGGTATCAGCCATGGCGAGCTCGATGTGTATGGTTTCAAGGTCACGAATTGGGTCGACTGCACCATCGACGTGAACAACATTCTCGTCGTCGAAGCAACGTACCACATGCACGATGGCATCTACTTCGCGAATGTGTGCCAAAAACTGGTTGCCGAGCCCTTCTCCCTTACTGGCGCCTCTGACGAGACCAGCAATGTCGACGAATTCAAATGCTGCTGGTATCACCTGTTGTGGTTTTACCATCGACTTCAGCGTATCGAGTCTGGCGTCGGAAACTTTTACGATTCCAACGTTTGGGTCGATTGTGCAAAAGGGATAGTTTGCGCTTTCCGCTTGGTACGTTCCCGTTAAGGCATTAAACAGAGTCGATTTGCCGACGTTGGGAAGTCCAACGATTCCAGCCTTGAGCATAGCCAGTTTCCTTCTCAAAAAATACAATACTGTTCCAATTCGAGGAACAGTATTGAGTTTCGCATCTTCTGCCTGATTTTTCGAGGTTGATTGTCTTAGATCCCACAGTTTTGAAACATTAGTAGATGGTTCAAGGACCGATTTGTCCGTTGGCGAGCAGCCATTGACCCTCGCGGAGCAGCGCGGCCTGCTGGGCTTCGTCTCCGGCAAATCCATACTCACCGCGCCAAAACGCTTCAACTGAGCCTCCTGGGGGAATTGCTCCAGCATATATTCCGTGACACATGACGCCCGTCCAGCCGGGAGGCAAAGCCGGAGGCGCTTGAGGCTCCGAGCCGCCGGTGCCGCCGCCACCGCCACCGCCGCCGAATGAGCTGCCCAAAGGCGAGGAGAGGTCCACGGTGTTGATGTCGACCGAACTGGTGGAGACCTGTGGTAAGTTGCTTCCGACTATGCGGCTCTGCCCGGCGTAGGCGCCTCTGTAAGCGGCTGGTCCGGTTTTTGGAAAGCCGTAGTCGAATTTGCCGGAGCGTATCGGCGCATTATCGACGCTGTATTCGGCGAGGATGTTGGTCACTGAGGATTGAACGGGAACGGCGCGATAGGTTGGTAGAGCCCAGCTTTGCGACCGTGTTGGTCTCGAGACATTACCGAAAGAACCTGTCGGATTTGATTGACGCTTCCCAAGGTCGTACTGATTGGTCGCTTCTGATGCCGTACTCGAACGCCCGAGAACGGGCGGCTGCGCCTGTGGTTGCATCCACGTTAAATCATATTGAGTCGGATTCGCCTCAGCCGAACCAGCGAAGGACAGCATGAATAGAGTCGTTGCCGCTGCCAATGTTGACTTGAAACCGTTACTCATCTTCTAGCCTCGCCTCTGGAGTTCGACCTTAGAGTAATTACTTTTGTTGGCAGATTTCGTTCAGAGATTTGGCAGAATTTTGGCACGAGTGTTCTGAGTCTGAATTCCGCCGTGTACAGTTGTTCTGCTCCGTGGGTGATTTGTTATCAGGCAGTCCTCAGTGTCTAGAGGTTCTAGCAAGTTACTTAGAGGCGATCGAACCACAAAAATTGAACTTCGCCTGATTAGCACTTGCCTACCATCGCACTATGCACGGAACATGATTGTGGATTGTCCAAATGCCGGGTAAGGTGGAATAGTGCCCACTTGAATACAACCTAGATGACTGAACTCGAACAGACCGGCGCCCACGAAAAGGTCAGCTTTAGCTCCCGATATACTCTGGAGTCTAAGTTGGGCGCGGGCGGTATGGGTGTCGTCTACAAAGGCTACGACAACGTCCTTCACAAGCCGGTTGCCGTGAAAGTCCTGCTGCCGAATTCGCAAACCGATGCGATTATTCGTTTTCACCAGGAAGCGAAAATGACTGCCAGGCTCAGTCATATAAACATTTTGACGGTTCTCGATTTTGGTCAAAACGAGGCAGGCGACCTTTACCTGGTGATGGACTTTCTGGATGGAGAAAGCCTTCACGACAGGCTAAAACATAATCGAGGATCCCTTCCTCTTGCCGAATCGATCTCCATATTTCTGCAAATTTGCGCCGGTCTGCAGCATGCTCATGCGCAGGGAATTTTGCATCGCGATATCAAACCATCCAACATCATGTTGGTTAAAGACGAGCGCGGCTTGCTGCAAGTAAAGATCGTCGACTTTGGTCTAGCCAAAGCGACCGGCGCAGAACAGTCGCTGACCACGACCGGCATGCGTGTCGGAAGTCCGCTCTATATGAGCCCGGAGCAGGCACAGACCGAATCAATTGACCTGCGCGCCGACATTTACTCACTCGGTTGTCTGATGTACAAAACGCTAACCGGCAAGCCTCCGCTTGTCGGCGAAACGTTTTTGATTACCATAGACATGCATATCAACGAGATTCCCAGGAGCATTAACGACGTTAGTCCCGATCTTCATTTCCCGAATGAACTGGCAAACATTGTCGCGAAGACTCTGGAAAAAGATCCTGACGATCGGTTTCAGTCTTGCACCGAACTATCTGAAGCATTGTTGGCTCTGGACTTATCCTTTTTGATGATTGCACCAACCGCGGTGCCAACCGTTGAGGAAGTCCCCGATCCGCTGCTACGGAAAAAGAAACCTAAAACAGTCTTCGGTGTGTCCTTGAATTTGGCATCTGCGGTTATCGCCCTGGTTATTTGTCTTGTCGTGTTGGGCAAAGCAGTTATTTCAGTGCTGAATGCGCCGCCACCACCGACAGTTCCAATTCAGACTAGAGACCTGGTCTCAGATACTCTGACTATTGACCTTTTAACCGACAAACTTTACTGTCAGCCGGATGGCAGTCTGTCTGCCAACCAAGACTTCGGTGACCCGGACATGGATCAGATCTTGCGTTTCAAGGATGGTCAAAAGCGCATGTCTCTGGCTGAATCGATGGTCACTGGAAAACGATTTTCGCTATTGCGAAAAATGAAAAAACTAGAGGAACTCAACTTAGCTGATACCAAAATTGATGACGAGGCCCTCAGGCCTGTTGGAAAGGTAAAAAGCCTCAAGGCGCTAAACCTGGACAGTGACCGAATCGGCGATATCGGTTTCGGCTATCTCACCGGCCTCGAAAACCTCGAGACGTTAAAATGCGAAAAGACTTTGATTACAAATTTAGGAGTCGAAAAACTGGTCAGCTTTCCAAAGCTCACCTCATTGGACATTTCCGGTTGTACTGGAGTAACCGGTGAATGCATGGATATTTTATCGAGAATTCCAACTCTAAGAGCACTATATGTGGTGCAATGCCCAACTATAAAGAAAGCCGACATCGAACGGTTTAGAACTGCAACCAACAAAATCTGTGCTGTGATCTCTGAAGGTCAGCTAGTAACAACGAAGAATGAGCGTGAAGAAGGAAAGGATGATCCGAGATTCGAAGAGGAGCAGAAAAAACTGAATGAACAGAGAATTCTTGAACGGAAAGCACGTGCAGTTTTTCTCCGATACAAAAATGATATGCAAAATCCGAAATTTTTTAGGTTCTTCCAGAATAAAGATTGCTGGAAACCACGAAAGTCGTACGATGATATTAAAAATCCGCGCATCGTCGAGTGCTTGAAAGATCCACAACTGCGAGAGGTGTTGAAAAATCCGGAGGCGGCCAAAATGTGGAAGGATAAAGACACCTGGGTGATGATGCAGACAATGGAGGATAAAATGAAAAGCTATTTCCCTCCGGAAGACTTCGGCGATTGAAGGTCCTATCGAGGAGCGAGGCAGCGAATGGCGGAATGGGTGGCGCGCGCCTGATACAATGTAACTGGCACTCCCAAACGTGTTTAGACGGTTTTATGGCAAGCAATAGCCCATTCTATGACAAAGCAATCTCCCCTGAATTCTGGCTTGGTTTGAATCCCGGCTGTCACATCGAAGGCAAGGACGTCAAAAAGGCCTGGTCGCCAGTCACCGTCCGCCCCAGCATGCTGGACGACTTTAAGCTCGATATGGTGGAAGAGGGTTATTTCACGACACCATCGCTGTTAGAGCCGGAAGAAACAAGCAGGCTTGCCGACGTCGTTGAAGTGCTTTGGGCTGAGCAGTGGCCGACGGTCTTTGCTATGGTCTACGATGAGTTTTGGCAGGTCTATCAAAGAGCTTCCGGTATACTTAAACACATTCTCGGCCCAGGCTACAAGCAGCTTGCAAACTACTGGGTCTACTATGTCAACAACGAAAACGGCAGCTCAGGTTGGGCACCACATCGCGATCGCGCGATGGTTCACACGATTCGAAGCGACGGTTTGCCCAACAGTATGACCATCTGGATCGCCTTGACTGATGCGTCTCCGCTTAATGGATGCATGTATGTTTTACCCGCGACTTTCGATCCGAATTATCCGCATAGTCCTCAAAGTTTCGCCGTTCCAAACGTTCAAGACATTCGCGCTTTGCCCGCTCCGGCCGGCTCAATTCTTTCGTGGAATGAATCGCTAATTCATTGGGGCGGACGCAGCAGCGATAAGGGTGTGAATCCGAGAATCAGCGTAGCATGCGCCTTTCAACGAGCCGATGTCGACCCGTATGAAACTCCTGTACTCGATCCGTTCGTGGTGCCTTCGTTTAAAACACGATTGGGATTGATCGGGCAACAGCTCTACAGATTCGCGGTCCACACCGGTATGTCGCAAAACGTCAAGGATCTCGCGCAGAAGCTTGGCGAGCTGTCGGAGACGATTGTGATCTACGACGCAAACAATCCATATAAGAAACAGAAGACCGGCGCGGCGAAGAAATAGATTCGGAACTGACGCGCTTGCGCGGATCCTGGGAGTCCAGGCTTCCAGCTTGCTTCTAATGCCGCCAGAACGTGATACCTCTACGGAATCAACGATGCTAGATTGTGCGTGCGGAGAAATTCTGTAAATGAATTGCGCAAATTTAGCGGAATGGCATTCGGATTCGACGCAATTGGACGATGAGTAGATTTGTCTATGTAGTTAACAGGACAATAGCCACCACATCTGTGCGTGTATGTTTGCATCGTCTTCGCCGCGATTGGAATTCCGTCGCGGTCAAAGAATTTGGTTGAGTCTTTGATTGAAATCAAATGTTCGTTGACTGGAGACCAGGTTTGAAGCGATTCTCGTTGGCAGATTGAGATCACTTTGTTGTTGCTGTCGACCATGATGGTGACGCAGAAAATCTTGAGAGTGATGCTTTCCTTTGTCTCGCTCACCACGTCGAAGGAATTGATTACATTGACGTTGGTCGTTTCACCCGCACGACTTTTCATGGTGCAAGGAACCGGCACATACGTCCAGATTTGCCCAATACCGTCCGATTGGTGCCCAAGCACTTCGCGATCGTGATAAGTTACGCGCGTTCGTTTCTTTGCAGGAATAGTTTGATTGGTTTTCAAATCAGTGAAGGACAGAACTTCTATCTTTCCAGTCTTTTCCCATTTGCCGGCAAGCCACTTAGGAACACGCCACCAGTTGCCCTGGGAATCCTGTCCGTCAGGCAGCAGCTTTTCGTCGTACTCGGCGCCGACGGTAAACGCATCGACTGGATGCAGCGTTTCCGAATGCTCGACGGAGCCTTCCAGGTTGACCGTTTGCGCACACGCCACTCCGCACCAGCTCAGGCAAGCCAGCGTCAAAACACTGTTTCGGATTGGTTTCAACAATCGCATTGGGCGTCTCCTGAGTTATTTGTTCCACTTGAACGCGTGGTTCAATCTCCAGGACTGGCTTTATGGATTTATTAAACCGAAAAACTACAACTGCATTCAATACCAAAAGCGCGCAATGTTTTGGAATTGATTAAGATGATACCTGCGTTATCGCGATCCTGAAACACGAACAGCACTGCGCATAACCAGTCATATTGCGGATCGACGGCAATCCTCGGAATTTGTCTGCAAAACCAAGAGCATTCTTCGTCTTCAGCTAATCTCCTGGAATGCGAGTACTCATGGGGATTCCGCTATGCTACTAGAGTCTGTGGTGTCTGGAGCTTAAAAATAAGATGGTTCGAATNTCCTCAATACGCGATCGATCAGATCCGGGAGTCACTCAAGTCGCACGATAAGCAAAAGTTCGACAAACACGTCAACGTAAATGACTTCGCCTCTGGTATGGTCGACGACGTACTGACAGAGCCATTTAAGGAAGTAATGGGCGGTGGAATGATCGGTCGCTGGATCGTTGCCGGAATGTCCGGATTTATAAAGCCTAGTATCGTATCTGGTGTCAAGGACGAACTCTACACCCTCGTCGAGAGAGGGGACTTGAGCAAGACTGAAGGCGGAACCGTAAGCAGTTTGAATGAGCGTTTGTGTTTAACACAAAACGAATTCAAAAGAATCAGTGACGTCAAAAGTGAAGGCAAATTAGCTGACGTAAGCCTTCTATTGCATAATGTCCCGCACAACAAAGATTTAGAGTTGAAGGTTCAAATGCGCGACATGGGCGGATACTGGCAGGTTACGCGTATGCTCAATTTCCCTGAGTTTGCCGGTGAACTGTCTGCGTTGGAAACTTCCGCGGACGGCGTGCATAGAAGCAAAGGCGGACTTAAAGTCGAGATCACGGACGGTTCAGAAGAACAAACAGACGCAGATTCGGATGTGGACATCAATGTCAACGTCACGACAAACGTAAGACATGGCGATAAACAGAACGATAGCAATTCGAACGAATCAGCTGAGCAGGACGATGATACCAAAGCTGAGAACTAAGCTGCCAACTAAGCTGCGAACTAAGCTGCGAACTTGCGAGCTAGGCTGGTATCATACGCGACCCGGACCGTGCGGCGCAAACGAGCAATAATTGTAGGGGCGCATTGCATGCGCCCTGCAGCTACAAACTGATTCTTATGTTCTGACCGACGCGCGAACTATTCCAGCGAATCCAGCCACTTCTGATATTTGTTGCGTCTTGGTTCCGCACTTTTCTCAACGGCATATCGCAGAAAACTTTTGCACTTGTCTAAGTTGCCAGCTTTCTTATCATTTGAAACTAGTCTAGCGGCGATCGCGTCGATTTCGACTTCGTCTTTCGCAATGTGAAATGGGAACTCAAAGGCTGCGTGCATCAGTTGATGCGCGTCATCACACCGGAACCATCGCGGCTGTTGGGAACCATCGTGGTTTATGCATGAAATTAATTACTCTTGTCCATTCCTTTTTTGCGGATACAAAATCTGATTGCTCGCATAGTCGCTCGGCTTTTTCCAGGACTCTGGCCATAGTTGTGTTGTCAAACAGCCGATCATCCTCCTTCGCTTTCTCCTGCTGGTTTTCAGCTTGCCCGGAAGTCGTCGCTGCCGGCTTGTTTTCCTCTTCGGGATTTCCATACGACGCCATCGGTGCTGCAAGGAAAAATACCAGTGCCGCATTTAAAGGGAGGACAATTTGCTTTCGAGTCATAGCTATCCTGTCTAAGATTGATGAACGGAACAAGCGGCTACAGCATCAAATGAACTACCTTCCTGACGACCGAAATTAGAGAGAAGTGCCGGAGTTCTATCGAATGATGGCCGAAGAGGTAATGATGACACACCTCCAGAGCCGAAATGGTATCCAGAGAACAAGCGGCGTCGCTGTATAGTGGAAAAGTGTTAGTATCTTCGGCGACCTGGTAGTTTCAGTTGAATAGGTATTTGCCATGACTGTATCGGCTAATCCCCTGAAATTCGGAAGCCTTCTAATTGAATTAGAACTGATCAGTGCGAGCGATCTTAACGATGCACTGCAAGTGGCGCCGCAATTTGGACTGCCTATCGGACGAACACTTGTGCTATCCGGTTTCCTCAGTGAAGAGGAGTTGCAACTTGTAGTCGAACTTCAGCCACTGATCAATGCAAAAACGTGCAGCATTGAAGACGCGAGAAAGGCGGCCGCGCTTGTGCGCACGCAAAAATTGCATACCGAAGAAGCAATGGAAAAGGTTGGTATCAAAGGGACTCAGGACCGTGCCACCATTGGCACACTTCTTCTGGAAGCCGGATTCATAACTCACGCGAATCTGGAACAAGCCAAACGAACAAGCTATGAAACGGGTTTGCGTCTCGGGCGAGTGTTGGTGCTAAACAACAATATTTCACACGCGCTTCTGACCAAAGCACTGCACATCCAGTCGATGATTCGAGACAAGCGAATTTCGCAGGAGCAAGCTATAGAGATGCTGATGGCTCAGGCTCCTACAGAGAAGTCTCGCGCCCTCGCCATGGAGGCTCATGCAGTTGCTCCAGCTCCGGCTACCAAGGGCGTTCGTTTCGGTGAATTTCTTGTTCTTTCCGGATTAGCGACAGAGTCAGAGATTCTATCCGCGATGGAAACGAGCTTGAACAGACAACTTAGCTTGGAACAGTCAATAATCGAAATGGGGTTGGTATCACGAAAGATCTACGACAAAGCTCTTGAAGCCTATCAGAAGGTTTTGAATGGAACCTATTCACTCCGTCAGGCAACGGCCGAATTGCACGACATCGTATTCGGTAAAGTCACCGATGGAAAGACTGCGCCACCCGTGCTCGGCGAACTTTTGAAGATGACTGGTTTCGTCACTGATGGAGACATAACCGAGGCTGTTGAGCTAAGCAACAAGTATCCGTCCTTGATCGGAAAGATGTTGGTAATCTCAGGTGCAATCGATGAGGCGACTTTGATTGCCTCGCTTCGATGCCAGTTTCTTTTGAAGTACGAAGTAATCACAATCGAGCAAGCGGTAGCTGGTCTAAAGTCCGCGCGCGAGCATAAAGTAAGTCTTGACGATGCCTTGATCGAAATGGGTATTAAACACAACGTCGAAGACTAGTGTCATATTCGGTGCCAATGTGATTGCGGTGGCTGGATTCATTGCAGTATCTCGGCGGCCGTTTTTTTTTTAAAGTGAAGTTGGGGTGCGGTTTATTGCCTGAAGATCACCAAGTTTTGAACTTTTGATGTGTGAAAACGTGTCCGATTCTTTTACCACTAGACTGTGGAAATGCACAGATCCAAAA
>JBGAHZ010000039.1:0-74906 GCA_044225915.1 Obscuribacteraceae bacterium (SeqCode) | reverse complement strand
AAAGCGGCGACCGACATCTGAATCCTTGTCATCGAGCATGAGGCGCAGGTCTTCGTTGGCTCGCTTCAGATCTTCGAGCTGTCTGACGACCTCTTCGTCTGGGACGACCTTAACTACTTCGACTTCGACTTCCTTGACGACTTCGACAACAACTTCTTTAATTACTTCCTTGATGGTCTCACCGTTGGCAGAGACGCGCACCGGCTCTGACATTTGGACTGCATCGAAAGCAAGGCGGAATATGTCTCCCGAGAGTCTTTCCGTTCCCAGAAGTTCAGCCAATCTGCGGACCAGATCGGCAGGGTGCTCGTCAGGATAGACGGCCATGTATGCGCATTTGAAAGTCCAGGCATCGATCTGTCCGGCGCCCAGTTTGTCTGCCAGACCCATGAGCAGTTTGTCCGGGCTGACCACCGGCTCTTTCTTCTCGTTTTCTGATACCATTGCTGATACCAGTTGATCTATTGCAGGAACAAGTTCGCCGACGGCTTTCATTGGTTCTAGCGCAGCCGACATTGACTCCATCAGCGTGTTCAGGTTTAAACCAAGCTCAAAAAAGGTTTGATTCTGAAGCGTCTCTCGCAAATTCCTGAGCACATCAGTTTGCTCGTTGGCGGCGGTTTGCATCGATGACAAATTCATCGCGCAGATGCCTAGCGCCTGGTCTATCGATGTCAGCATCTCCAGGGCTTCAGCTTGAGTTTTCGTCAACAACTCGACCGGTACGGATTGCACTACATGTGGTGCTTCTTCATTCTTGCGATATGAACTCTCGCTCTTGGCGGAATTCTCATCATCGCTTTGATTTTTGTTGGCCGGCTCGCTTGTGTACTTATTATTCGTTTTGGCAACTTCTTCGTTGTCTGTCGCCTTATTCCAAACCGATGTCACCTTTTCCTCATCTTGCGACTCTTCGTCGACTGGCTTGATTTCTGGTTCTTTCTCTGTTTCTTCAGGCTCCGGTTCTGCCTTGCCGCGTCTGCGTTTTTTAGCTGGTGCCGGTTGTTCTTTTGGAGGTTCTGCAACTTCCTCGACTTCCGGCGGCGCTTCTGCGACGACAGGGGCTTCTGGTATTTCCGGTGCTTCCTCGATTACCGGGGCTGCGGGCGTTTCTTCCTCAACAGACCAGGCGTTTTCTTTCTTTTTCTTGGAATTTCTTTCCCATGCACTCGATGGAGCCTCAACCGGTTCCGGTTCCGGCTCAGGCTCAGGTTCTGGAGTTGTTGTAGGCATCGGAGCTTGGCCGATCACCTGTGTTTGCGTCTGCGATTGCGTGTGAGTCTGCAACAGCGGATCGATTTCTCGAGAGACTTCAGGTTCTGGCTCCGGCGGAGCGGCTGGCACATCCATGTCATCCAAGTCGCCGTAGTCCAGGTCCAACTTTGATGTAAAGTCTTTCTCGCTGGGGCTGTGCTGCAGATAAGACTGCTCGACTGCTTGCGACTGTGGCGGAGTCGGCGTCGGGATGGGTTCACCGAAGAGATTGGTTGAGGGCTCGTGAGCGGGTTGCGCAAATGTGGGATCGGGAGTCGGCATCGGGAAGCCAGCGGGCATTCCTGGATCTGACTGTCCTGGACCTGGTTGGATGAAAGAGGTTGGCGGTTCTGCCGGACCTTGCATGAAGCTCTCGAAAGAAGGGGCGCTTCCAAAACCGTCCATTGGAGCGGCCTGATTTTGCCCGAGTTCCGGAGGCATTTGACCGAAAGACGGTTCCGTGAAGCTGAATCCCGGTTCGGGCATGGGAGCTGCCGACTGCGTCTGTTCTTGACCGGGCATGTTTTGAGGCGGAAAACCCGGAGCTTGTGGCTGTTGAAAGTCGCCGCCAAAACCAGTTTGAGGCTGCTCTTGAATTGGTGCTTGTTGAGTCGGATAAGCCGGATAATTGTCGGAGGAAATCGATTGACAACCAGGTGTCACAGGCTGTGACTGTGGATCTTGAGCCGGCTGAGTGATCGCTTTCATCGCCTCATCCAGCCACGGTTCTGCTGATGGAGTTGCCGCAGGACCTGGACCTGGAGCTTGCGCTCCTGCTGGAGCTGACCCGCCAGCCTGATTTTGCGATTTGTCCAGAAACTCTAATTCCAGTGAAGGTGCGTCTTCCTGATTGCCTTCGGCTTTTTTCGAATACGGATCGGGCGGCAATGCCTGTTTCGCTAATGAGCGTAGACGAGCTCTACGGGCTGATAGCGATGAATCCTGGCGACCGGATTTACCCGAGCTGCCATTGCCATTTCCGTTGCTTTCTTCGTCCCGTGCCATCGATTAGCTGCCTTATACTCCAAATTCCTCAGCCGACTGCAGATTGTTATCTGACATCGGATGGACCATTCTGTCCGTTCGCTCGATTCTTGCTCAGTTCACAAGTTGTCAGAGCCGTTTGCTCGTATCGTTCGCTCGGTTCTCGCTCCACTTATAAACTTGTACCCGCTAGATCCGGTTACTCAGCATTTACTGGGCGATAGGTTAAGCAAAAGCTGTTGGTCGTCAGGAGGAAAACCTGAATTAGCTCGCCTGTATTTAGTGTAATGCCTACACTGGCCCTTGTCTTCACTGAAACGCACCGTAAAAAACTTTTTTGTAAAACATTGCAGCCCGCAAGTGAGATCAGGTCCGACAATCGATCGGTTGCCTGAATCTAGACAATATAAATTAGAAGGAGAAACTTGCCGGATTATCTGTCAAAGAGGAGCTAAAACTGCATTAGATCCGCTTGACAAGGTGATTTTATGGGGGTACGATTTCTCATGAGTATCCAAACCCCTTATCAGTTCTTCCGTTCGAAACTTACTAATCAAAAAAATCAACCCGAATCGGGCTGTTTTCTTTACGATTGCTCAATCGCACGCACTTTCACGCGAAAGGCGGGTAAGTAAACTTCAAGGTTCTATAGTCGGAGTATTAAATTGAAACTTCTTATTTGCCAGAGTTGTGGAGCCATAATTCGGACCAAAGGCAAACATTGCACCGGATGCGGGATTCAACTGGCTTTGAATTCGCCAACTCAGATGGATTCTTTCAGTCAGGTCCGACCTCCGCTCGCCGTCAGCATCAAACAAGACCACCTGTTGCTCGAACGAGTCGTTACCGAGCGTCAGCTCAACGTAATGACTTTGAGACCGCGCTTGGGCGGCTCGTCTGCTGGTTATGACGATGGTGGCGAAGACTATAGCTCGACTGGAAATGGCGGCTATGGTGGTTATGGAAACGGTGGCAATGGCGGCAACGGCCATAACGGCAATGGAAATGGTGGCAACGGCAATGGTGGCTCGTCGCCGTATTCAACATTGAACGATGATGGAGTCGACCCATCCAGTCTGGCCGCCGGTTTCGGTTGGAGCAGCAACTCATCGTCTATGACATCAGCCGGATTTGTAGATCCCAATTCTTCATCCGGTCAACAAGATTATTGGAATTCTTCTCCGCAGACGCAGCAAGAACCTCCTGCGCCTGGAGCCGGCTCCGGAATGTATGCTCCGTCAAACAACGGAGATTTTTATAACAGTGCAGCACCACAGCCGGTTCGTCTTGTCGAGCCTCCGGCAGAGCCACCGTCTCCTCCTAACAAGGCAGTAGAAGCGCTTGGCGAGATGGTTTTCGAAGATAGTTCAACAGACATTCCGGCGTTAAAAGTTGACTTGCCGGCAACGCAGGATTATGAGTCACCCCGCGCGCAAGAGCCGGCTGCCGCACCGCAAGCGCCGCCACAGCCCGCTCAGCCGGTCAACAATCCAACCATGCATCTCGCTGGTTTCGGTGCGCATCCCGGAGCGGCAATTTCGATTGCAATCGGAGCCGGTGTCGGTGCGCTCGCCAACCAGATGTTGACGAAGCGGTCCAGCGCAGATATTGATATCAAAACTCCGGATCAATCTACTTCACAGCCGGTTCAACCAGTCGCAGCACCAGTTTCAGCGCCCGTTTCGGAGCAAGCTATCGCCGCCTATGCACTCGGCGATCCTTCCGCGTTTGTTCCGGAGTCTGCGCCAATTGAGAGCAAATCCGAAGTTTCAAACGTCGAATCGCCGGCTGCTGACCACTCCGGTAATCCGCTGTTGGATTCGACTAACTCAGCTTCCGGCGAGTCGCCAATCGAAGATTTCTTCGCTGCAAAACAGTCTGAATTGGAAGATTTCTTTGGTCCTCAGAGCAAGGCTGAGCCTGCGCCATTCGATGAGATCAGCCCTGAGCCTGTGCACGAAGAAGCACCTGCACCGGTGGCATCCGCACCAGCACACGCAGCCGTTTCTCCGATCGCGCAGGAACAACCGGTAGTCGCTGCGAAAGCCGACACTCCGGCGCCAGAGGGGCGGCAACAATCTACGAATTTCTTTGGTGAAGACGAAGCCTTCGATTTCTTTTCTAAACCTGCCAGTGCATCGGCCAACAAGCCAGTCGATGATGACCTCGGCGATGATTTCGCGCCGAAAGCCGCTGCTTCTGCGCCCTCACCGGTCGCGGCTCCGGCTGCAGAACCTGCGCCTCAGCCCAAACTAGTGACTGGCGATGCTGCACCTGATACCACTGCTGGTGACCGTCCAAGGGTGGCGATGCCCAAGAGCGTAACTCAATCCAAAACCAAGTTGAAGAGTGACGAAGACATCGAACTCAAGGTCAAGAAAGAAGAATCGACCGATCACGATGACGACGAGGACGACGACGAAGAAGAGGGCAAGTCGAAATATAAACCACCAGCCAGACGAAACTTCAGCGGTGATAGTTCGCCCAAATCTTCCCGCAGTAAGACTTCTTCGGCAGGCTCGTCCTCGGCTGTTCGAAAGACAGATAAGAGCAAGAAAAATGATGATGATGACGACGATGACGATGACAGCAGCACCAGTGGTGGTGCGTTAGGTTGGTTAGAGGAAGAAATTAGTTTCGTCGGACTCAATGTATCACGCAAGACTGCTGGTGTCTTGATAGGTGTTGGTCTCTTTATTCTCGTTCAGATTCCGGGATGGGTGATGAGTGTCGCCAACCTCGGTGGTGGAGGCGGCGGACAACAAGTCGCGCAGGCTCCTCAGGGCGGAATGGGCATGGGCATGGGTGGACAACCAGGTGGGCCACCTGGTGGGCGTGGTGGCTTCGGGATGCCCGGGCAAGGAATGCAGGGACAGGGTATGCCTGGACAGGGAATGCCGGGACAGGGCATGCCTGGACAAGGTATGCCGGGTCAGGGAATGCCCGGACAGATGCAGGGCCAACCTGGTCAACAAGCGACATTTGCCAATGGGATTCCAGCGGTCGGCGGAATCTGGTCTGTCGAGACGATGTGGGAAGGTCGAATCGTCCCTAGTCAGATTCAATTACAGCAAGCAGGCACCAATTTTGGTGGCATCGGAAAAGATGCATACGGCGTGTTCGAAATTGGCGGACAACTACTGCCGCCCGATCAAATGCAGTTCAGCAAGCGATACGATCAAGAGTCGCGCCACAAAAATATGGCTCACAATGACGTCATTATCTATCAGGGCAAGTTGATTCCCGATGCCAATTCCGGTGTCATGACTGCAGTTGGAGTCTATCAGACCAACAAGAGGGTAGGATCGACGTTCAGCACGCTGAAGCCTACGCGCAACATTCCTATGAAGGCTCCATGGCGAGCAAAACAAAGCACCGTGGTTGCTGCGGCTCCGCCTCCTCCAATTCCAATCCCTGCAATGGGAGGCGGATTCGGTCTGCCGAAGGGGCCCGAAATACCTAAAGATGCAAAAGGCCAGATCGATTGGAAACAAATGGGTCTGTTCATCGCAGGCGGATTTGTTTTGGTCGGGGTAATAATATTCCTGTTCTTCCTGGAGCTGTTTGGACCGTCCGGAAAGATGAACATCTGGGAGAAGCAGAAATACATTCCATCTCAGTTCCGTCCCGATCACATGAAGATGGTTCGTGAGTTCGGCAAAGCATTGAGACCTGGTGGCACCCCATTCGGGCAACGTGATGAATGGCGTTGGTGGGCGTTCTGGCAACCTAAGTATCTTTCCCTTCCACCTGAAACCAGAGAACACAATCCGCACATGCTGTTCATCGGCGGCGGAGACAAAGGTAAGACCCGGCTGATGGCCTCGATGATCACACACGACATCAAGTCGGAAGATCGTGCGGTAGTGATCATCGATTCGGACGGTCAACTCTCTGATCTGATCGTTACCTGGATAGCATCTCAGCCCGAAGGCGCTAAGTATGCCAAACGTGTAGTGCTGGTTGACCCTACATACAAGGCAGGTTCATTAGCCTACAATCCTCTGGAAATGCCGGCTGACGGAGATGTGCAGTCAGCGTCGTCTGCGATCGTCCATGGCTTTAAAGCGATATATACCGAGCCACCAGGTGCACAGAGCCAGTGGAACGCGCAGACTGCCAACATTCTGCGTAATGCGGCACTGCTTCTGATAGCAAACGGAAAGACACTTACTGACCTTCCAAACTTACTGCAAGACAACGATTTCCGAGACATCATGTTGGAATCCGTGGAGCGTCGCAAGAGTGAGAAAACCGAGTACATAACGATTTTGGAAACGTGGAATCAGTATAAGAAACTGGCTCGTACCGATCAATGGATAACCTGGGTAGAACCGATCCTCAACAGAGTCGGACCTATGTTGTCTGATGGTAGAATCCGACCGATTCTGACAAAACCAGTGAGCGACCTCAAACTTGCCGAAATCATCAAGGAGAAGAAAATCTTGATCGTAAAAGTGCCTCAGGGTGAATTGGATCAAAACGCCAATTTGCTAGGCAGTCTTATCGTCACAGGTTTGCAGCAAGCCGCGATGAGTATGGCGAAGGACAACGTCAACAGTAAGCATCCATGCGCTCTTTACCTCGATGAAATGGATAGTTTCATTGAGAAAGAAACGATCGAGAATATCACTGGAGAAACGAGACGTTATCAAATCGGGTTCTGTGGTGCAATCAAAACGTTCCAGCATTTACCTGAAGATTACCGCAACCAACTCGTTATCAACATGGGCACAATGGCAATCTTCGCACTTTCGAAGAAAGACGGAGATATGCTTGGTCCGCAGATGTTCCGGGTAGATGGACGGAAAATCAAGCACCAAACGATTCAGAACTTCTTCAACAAAGTCAACACGTCACCTCAGTTCGAACTGATTATGGACGAAGAAAAACTCAATATTGACCGCATTGTCGGTCAAGAAATTCAGAACTTCTTCTGCTATCGTGTTGGTACCGTTGCTGGTGTCTTTAAGTTGAAAGCGTTCGACTTTAAGGATATACCTGAGAAGAAGGTCAACAGAAAACTAATCGAAAAGATGCATGCAATCACCGATAGTTTCTCTGAGAAAAAGAAGGCTAAGGATAGGGAAAGGGATAGCGAAAAGGCCAGCGCCTGATGAGTGAACAGCGCACCCAGAGCGCCGCAGGCTTGCTGATTTGCCAGCAGTGTGGCGTGGTTCTGAAAACCCAAACCAAAACATGTCGCAATTGCGGGAGCGTGACGTCGCGCTACTCAACGACCGTGATACCAGTGCTGGTGATTAATCGCAAACCGGCAACTGCTCCTCAGCATCTCAAGCCGGAAAACGATCCATTAATAATGGAACGTGTGGTGACACGCTGTAAGTTCAACGAAGCGATGCGACCGAAAGCAAAAGTTTTTCACGGAAGTCGTGCATTCTTCAATGACCAGACCTACGAGCGAGCCGGCAACGAACAGCCGGCGCCTGCTCAGCCAACCGGACAGAACCAGGCTCCAGCACCGGAGGGCGAGTTTGATCCCTTCGCTCGAAGTCATGGTGCTGGTCAACCAGCACCGGTTACTCCCGCAGGAAATGCGGCTCCGCCGGCTCCTCTGATTGCGCTCGGGCAGTTTCCCGCCGCAGGAAGCGACGCCGCTCCGGGGGCGCCGGGGAACTCCGGCAACGTGCCGGTTCCGGACCGCTTCGAGCCTCTGTCAAGGTCTTCTGAACAACCGGAAAATGATTTCTTTGCTGAATCGAATGAGTCTCCATCGGGTGTTCAATCTCAACATGATTCAGTACCCAACGCTTTATTGCAGCAAGGCATGCAGTCGCAAAGCACACAGCCGCTAAGCATGCAGCCGTCAAGCGATTCTTCGCAGAATGCCTTGTTTCCCGACGAGCCGGCTGACTCATTGCCGAATGGTTTATTTCCAAATAAACAATCGCAAGATTCAACTTCGCCTGACATGGCCTCGACAACGCATTCCGCACAAAATAATCTAGCCCAAGATCCGCCTGCAGCAACGCTTTCACAAGGCGCGGTTGAGGGCGCTTCGACCAATCCATCTACCGGTGAAAAAGTTGTACGGCAGGCCCATCCATCATATATGGTGGCGGACAATTTCTTGTTAGTCGTTCAAGAACATGATGGCAAGACGCTTAGCGTTACACAAACAATTGATGGTCCGGAATCGGACCCCGTCTTTGGTTTATTGCCGGCTCCTAATTCACTCAATCTTTGCGCATCGCAGGTGATGCCTGATGGATCTGTGTCATTGTCAGGTGGCTCCTTGTCGTTTCACGATGCAAACAAAGAGGACGAATTTTCAGCCTCACCGGAAGTGGACACCTCAGTCAACATCGATAGCCGACTGGCTTTTGAAGAAGGTCTGAGTCGTGTCGCAGCGCTTCGACTGCAAGGTGCGCTCGGGAAAACCGGCGTGCTTGGGTTTGAAAATAAATCGTCTGATGATCAAGACATAAGTAAGAAGTTTACTCGCAAACCGTTTTCTGGTCCTGACAGCGAAGATACTCCTGGCGCTGCCGGTGTTACCGACGATGTCGTCAACGAGCCGCCCAAGCCGAAAGAACGTTCTGTGTTTAAACCCAAAAAGGCTGCCGACGTGGAGAAGCTTGAAAAGATCGAGTCAATCGGAGATATCAAACCGATCAAACCGGCGAAGAATCCGCTTGCAATGGTCGGTGCCGTTGTAGGAATTATCGCGGTGCTTGGCGTTGTCGGATTCGTCGGCTATCAGAAATTCACTGAGCTCAGCTCCGGAGGTGGTTTGACTTCCGCCGCTCGTGGTGCGGCTCTTCCGAAGCAATGGCACATGGTGTTGACCATAAGCAGGGACGTTAAAACCATCTATCAAGATTTTGCCGCGCAGATCGATCAATCCGGCAATAGCCTGACAGGAAAAGGCCGAGATGCCATCGGTGATTTCACTCTGACTGGAGAACTTGGGAAGGACAACACCATCACGATGCAAAAGCAATACGACACTGCCGGCTATATTTGGCCGATTGTCTTCAGTGGAAAAGTTGCACAGAATCCTGATGGCTCGTTTGCTTCAGGCACTTACGTTTGGCGCAAAAACGATCAAGAGCGCATCCAGGGCGACTGGCAGGCGAGTCTACCAATGCAGATGCCGGCGCAAATGCCGGGCGGCAACTCTATGCAACAACCTGGAATGCCGCAACAACCGGGCGGCATGCAGCAGCCTGGTGGCATGCAACAGCCTGGCGGCATGCAGCCGCCTGGTGCACAGCAATTCGGAATGCCAGGTCAGGCAGGTGGAGCGCGTTAATCATGAACGGTCAGCCGACAAAGTTTGAAAGTGTTGGAACGTAGATGTACTCAAGACAAGTTGCAAACGGATCAGAGGAGGATATTGGATTATCAGTCACCAATCGCGAGCAGACCTTCGCCGAACCTCCACAGCGGATTGATTTTCGACTTCAAGAGGGCATATATCTGACCGGGTGACAGTTTTGGGACCGACGACGTGTATAGTTAGAGAAGAGCCGCTATCTCGATAGAATATCGACTCTTTCCGCATTCAGACTAAGGAAGCCAATGGTGACGACACCGAGTAATCGCAATATTTGGGAAGAGAAGATCGCCGACTTACGTCGTTATGATCTTGATGATTTGGATACACGCCCCTTTGATGGAGCCTTGTTGCACAGTTGGCCGATTCCGGATTTGACGTTTGTTCGAATCGACGGCGTGTTGCGTTCGTGGGACATTGAACGCGAAAAAAATCAACAGCAACAGCAACCCCAGCAAGACCAAGATCCGAGTAAACCACCCAAGCGCATGTACCTCATGGAAGATGCGTTGACTGGCTTGCACAGCCAGAAAGCGAATTTGTCCTTTGTTGTACTAGGAAACAAAGTCGGCGTTAATTACTACATGGGTGTTTCGTTGCCCGCTGACACAGCTTCAGCCACTGAAGGCGAAGCCAACATGGTTTCTTACCAGAGTTTGCGTTCAATTCTTCACAGCGTGTACAACGGTGTAGACATCCATGGTGAGCCGTTCACCACGGATCAGATGAAACGAATGGTTGATCCACTCGCTGTTCACACTGGAATCGTGACTGGAATTCCGGCATTGAAATCCACCGCCGGTGATACCATGGAATCGGAGCAGATCGAACGTCTTGCTAATGGTCTTCAGGGACATGACTTCGGCTTCCTCGTGCTCGCCATTCCAATTCCGAATCCCAAAGTCAACAAGGAAGAATTCCAGGTTGTCGACCAGATCCAACGCGCGCAGGAAAACGAAGACCCTGAGAAAAAGCGAAGAATCAAATACTATTTGGAACTCCAAGATGCCTATTTGAAGCACATCCAGCTCGGTATCGCAGTCGGTCACTGGTTGACTTGCGTTTACTTCTTCGCTCCGGATCGTTCGGTTTTCGTCCGTCTTCAATCGTTGATTCGCGCGACGTACGTTGATGAAACTAGCCGCCCGACACCGCTTCGCACGCATGAAATCAAGGGCTTGCAGCCTCACGTGCAATCGTTTGGGCTGTTGAGAAATAAACGGAATGATGAAATATTCCAGGAACTGTTGGAATATAAATTCCTGTCTCCGTTGAATTCCCGCATGCTGTCAGCGTTTGTGCATTTGCCGAAACGCGAGATGTCGGGTTTTCGAATAAGGCGATCGGCTGAATTTTCCCTGTGTCCGATTGCGCCGAAGGATCCAACGAGAGTTATAGCCATCGGCAACATTCTCGACCGGGGTATGGACACCGGTAACCTGTATTACCTCGACGTAGACGCGATGCAGAAGCACACTATCGTGTGCGGTGTTACCGGCGGTGGTAAAACAAACACCTGCTTCTATCTGCTCGGTCAATTATGGAACTTCAAAATTCCTTTTATGGTAATTGAACCGGCGAAATCCGAATATCGGCACATGATGCTGATGTCGGAGCAGTTTAAAGGCGTCGGGCAAGCCTTCTCTCTGGGGGATGAAACAGTATCTCCTTTCCGCTTGAATCCATTCGAAATCATGCGTGGGGTCAAAGTTCAGACCCACCTGGACGCGTTGAAGTCGGTATTCAACGCCAGTTTCGAAATGTATTCACCGATGCCGCAGGTGCTTGAAAAAGCGCTCAACGAAATTTATAACGTCCGTGGTTGGGATTTGGTTAACAATAAAAACCGTCGTCTCCCTCCAGGAGTCGACGCGGGCGACCCGGATTGTCCTCCGGAAATCTATCCAACGATGAAGGATCTTTTTGAAATTATCGATCCGGTTGTTGAATCGTTCGGATATTCGGAAAGAATCGGACCCGACGTACAAGCCGCTCTGAAAGCCCGTATTGGTTCGCTACTCATTGGTGGTAAAGGGCAGATGCTCAACACCAGGCGATCGATTCCGGCTGAAGCGCTGTTCAAAAGACCCACTGTTATCGAACTGAAGATGGTGTCCGAAGACAGTGAAAAATCGTTTCTCATGGGGATGTTGCTCGTGTTTCTCTACGAGTATCGTGAAGCTGGTGGTCCGCATGACAGCTTGCAGCACATCATGCTTATCGAAGAGGCTCACCGTCTGTTGAAAAACGTACCGACCGGGCAAAGCGGAGAGAGCGCCAACCCTGCCGGTAAGGCCGTTGAATTCTTCACCAACATGCTTGCTGAAATTCGTTCTTACGGTCAAGGGTTCATCATCGCCGACCAAATTCCAAATAAACTGGCTCCGGAAGCGCTGAAGAACACGAACTTGAAAGTCATGCACCGTATCGTAGCAGTCGATGACCGCGACTCTATGGGTGGTGCTATGAACCTTGATGACATTCAGAAGCGGCACGTAACAGCGCTCGGTCAGGGGCGCGCGATTGTGTACGCCGAAAAGATGGAACAGCCGTTCCACCTTGCGATCATGTTTGATAAAACGAAAGAAGTGCCGCCACCGAGAACTCCGGAAGAATCCGACGAAGTCGTGCGGCAGGCGATGAAACCTCTCGATATCGTCGGTAAATTCGACCGACACCTTGGTTGTCGGTTCTGTCTGCATAGATGCGATTCGCAGATTCTGGATACCGCGTCGCCAGTGGCTGATGATACGCTGTTCCGGCAAGTCTACAACCGTTATATTCTGTCCACGTTGAAGGATTTGACGCAGTTGGTTCACTTCCGCGCGCAGATCATTCACGAAATTCAACGGGTAATCGGCGGTCGAGCGCGGACCGGTAACATCACTGGAATCACGTGGTGCGTTCTAACCCAGGCGACTGAACGTTATTTTGAACGTAAGGGTGAAGAGAACTACTGGTTCTACGATCAAGTGAGAGAACAGCATATGCGCTGGCTCAACTTGTTGCGTCCAGCGTTCCAACCAACTGAAGTGAATAGAAAACTAGACATCAACGTGTTGCGTCAGTGGCGCGATGATTTCATAGAACTGCATAAACGTGACCAAGGTCCGCTTCCAACCTGCGGTCCATGCACGTCGAAGTGTCTCTATCGATTCGAAGTTTCTGAAGTTGTTCGTGATCCTAAGATCAAGTTCGACTTCAACTCGTCTATCAATAGAAAGGATACACCGGCATCCGATTCGGCCGCCTGGTTCTGCCGATTGCTTACTGAGCGTTTGGTAAGCCAAGGCGACGTGGACCTGGCATACTGTCTGGCTGCTCACCTGATTAAAGATCAACAGCTCTCGACCGATGCACAGCTGGTTTTGCTGCATAAGGTAAGAACCGCTCTGGAGAATTTCCAGAAGGAAGCTGAAGAAGGTGGAGAGGGTGCCGCGCCAGCGTAACGTGGGTGATGAAAGCAAGACGCCATGAACTCTCCAGACGACGATCAGATTCAACCTAATCAACAAAATGTCGACGCGCAAAACGCCGCAGCGACTGGTAATACCGTGGGCGGTGCCTTTACGGAAGAGCAAACTTTGGTTGACGAGTTGGGTGTGCGCGATTTGAAGCGACCTCTGAGGGATAGCCGCGGGCGCCAGTTTTCCGCAGCCGGACGTAACTCTCCTGTCGCAGAATTTACTGATGAGTTTTTGGTTTTGCATCCTCCGCAGATGCCGTTTCAAGATGCTGATGATGGACCTGCTGAAGAAATCGTATTGATGATGGATGAGACGGGTGTGCTGGTGGACGAATTCCATGAGCGCAAGCGTATTTCCGGCGCCAAGTACAACGGCCGGGCCCTCTTTTACTTCTGGGAGCAGAAGCCGGGTACGTTGAAGCACTATGCTGTATTTTTTGATGACGACCAACAGCACCACTACCTTACGGTAGAAGGCGAGCGAGTGACGACGGACGTGGTTTACAAGCTACGAAACATGACTCACGACGGCGAACTTACAAGATTCAAGGAACTGCTGTTCGAGTAGACGCTAAGCGCAGTCATTAAGCGCAGACACGAAGTGCAGACACGAAGTGCAGACGCTAAACGCAGAACTAAACGCAGAACTAAACGCAGACACCTATGCGGAGATCTTTTTGCCGTTGAGGAATTTCTCGACGTAAGTCTTCCAGTTCTTGGTGAAGTCGTTTTGAACCATGGCTTCCAGAGCAGCGCATGGGAGGTCCATCTTCATGGATTTTGGTTTGCCCGTGAGGCTGAATTCGTGTCTAATCGATCGTTGCGCGCCCAGTTCGTAGGCTATTACGGCGACCCACTCGCCATCTTTCTGGACTTCGAGTTGGAGTCTGGTAGTCTTTTGATTTTTCGCAGATTCGGTCTCGAGTTGGACCAGTCTGCAGTTATCGCTCAAGTCTTCGATGTATCTTTGAACGAGTAGTTGATCGCTGGTTTCGCTCAATGGATCGCCAGTCTTAACACCGCTAGACACAGCGGCTGGAGAAGAAAGCGGTGATGAAACTGGTCCGGAAATTGGCTGTGAGGCTGCTTTCTTGTCGCGATCGTGCAAGTAGGAAATTCCTTGAATCAGTTTTTGCGATGCCGTCTCGTCTTGTGGCTTCGGCGTGTTGAGCGCGACGGTATCTTGCTCATCAGGCATCTTGGAGGTGATGACACCTTGCACCGTAGGTGATATCGCCTTGACGGCTTCGATTTCCTGAGTTACTTCGGAGTGGGCATAGCGACCAGGGATGCGAGGTGTAAGCACGGTGTGCTCGACATCTTCGATGGTGTCTACGCCGTTGTCCGGAGTGCGCGGTACGAATACGGTACGCTCTTCTTCCTCCGTCGTCGGAACTCCGTTGTTTTCCGGAGTGCGGGCTACGAAAACTGTCTTCTCTTCCTCTTCTGTCGCAACACCGTTGTCGGATGTGCGCGATACAAAGACGGTACGCTCCTCATCTTGAGTATCGACGCCGCCCGTCGAGATGTAAGGCTTGTCTTCGTTCGTCTTGACGCCCGCACCACTGTTGTTGACTTTGATAGTGACCTGCGTGAGATCGATAACCTTCAGGTCATCAGCAGTGTCTGTAAGCGAATCTGATTTCTTCCCACCCATTGCATCTGCGGTTGGCAGAATCGCATCCTGGTCATCGTTAGTCTTCACGCCGCTCTTGCGAGGTGTGTCGGTGATTGGTTCATCCTGCGAAGTATTGACACCGGATTTGGTGCCGTGGTTGACGACTGAAAGAACTGTCTTGACTGGTTTCGATGCGACTGGAGGGAAGATGAAACCGCAGCTTGGGCAAATCGCGACGCCGACTGGAGCTTGACGTTTGCAATCTCCGCACTTCTTGGATGTTCTGGTTGATTCCGGACCGTCTGTGGAACCATCGGTGATCCAGGTCGATACGGGGTTGGTGAGAATACCGATTTTCTTGCGGAATTCGGCAATTTCTTGTTTGTTCGGCATGACCAGTTTCGAACCACGTTTCAGAATCGCGGTTGGAATGCCATGGTTATCGGTGGTCAGAGGAAGATTGTTCTTCTCCGCCAGGAGACGCCACAGACCGACGTCATTGAGTAGCGGATGCTTCATTGCGATAGAACGCAGTGAGTCGCCGAGTCTGACATTGTACTCATCGGGCGAGTCGCCAGGGCGACCGCCACCAGCGAAGCCGAAGGCGCCCAACACGGACTCGACATTCTTCTTGCGCTCATCGAACTCTGCCTTTTGCGCTGCGGACATCGTGCGGCTATCTTGCTCTTGCTGCGCCTTGCCAGCTTGCATGTATTTGCCACGGTTGACCCACTCACGAGCTTGACGTGGGCTAGGTAGCGTAAGAACAGTTCCTGGCTTGACCTTGTAGAGTGTTTTGTTGTCCAGAATTTCCGCGGAAATCTTGTTCTTGTTCATGTCATAGATCAAGTGCGCAACTCTTGGATCCTTGAACATCTTTTTAGCGATCGATTCGAGAGTGTCATCGAAGCGCACCGTGTACTTGGTCTGACGGTTGTCTTGAGCTATAAACTCTTCGATTTTTCTTTGTTGCTCCAGCAACTTCCGCACGCGTTCCATCTCGTCTCGACGGGAGGTCGCGATGACAGCTTGCATGGTGTCGGCAATTTTCTTGATCTCTTCTTTGCGCTTCTTGAGACGTTCTTCCTCTTCGTCACGATGATCCTTGTCAGCTTTTTCGGCTTTCTTCCGCTCATCGTGTTCCTTAGAATGTTTCTCCGCGTCATCAGTTCTGGATGAAATATCGGAGTCGTCACCGGAGAATGCGCCATTGCCGCGTGCCGCATTGACGAGTTCTTCCAGTCGGCTCTCGATGTTGTCGTGTATTCTGCTGATCTCATCGCTCAGAATGTCGACGATATTGCGATTGTCCGGACTTGCCGCACCAGCAAACTCCGTGGTATCGATTCTGGTGTCATCTGGTGAGAACGCCGGATCGAAGTTGCCCGACTGGTTGCTATCGATCAAAACTGGGTCGGCGGCTTCGCTCATCGGAATGTCAAAGGCTACACCAGGATGATCGGTGCCAGGATGGCTATGTCCTGTGTGGTGAGAATGACCGATGTGAGCTTGCGGATCGAGCGCTGGATCGAAAGAGCCCAAAGGAAGACCAGTGTTGGGATCGAGCAGCATTCCCGTATCTGGATCGTAAGGCAATCCGGACACCGGATCGATCGGAAGTCCTGCTACTGGATTTGAAGTTTGTGTCTGATCAGGAGTTGGAAGTTGCTCTGCCGGCGGTGTCATATCGACAGCTGGTGTAACATTCACTGCAGGCACTGGCACGAAATCGATTGGCTCAGGATTCGCATTCGGACTCGCGTCGAGCGGACCGTTGATAGGAAGCATAGACTGATCCATCACGGCGTTGATAGTGCCAGTCTTCGGATCGAAGTTGAGTTCGGTCGGCGCAACGTCGAGTGGAACGAACGTTGTTGATGCGATCGAGTGTGTTGCAGTGACTGAAAGATCGTTGCTTCCGGATTCACCTGCGGTCGGATCGATTATCCGATCGTTAGCATCGTAAATGGTGGCAATGCCGGTGGACTGATCTACTGTGATTCGTCCATCAACCTTGGTTAGTTGACCGTCAGCATCGAGGATAGTGACCGTGTTGTCCGGTGAAGTCCACGCTGACACGCCCGCTCCGTATGATACGAGAATCGTTCCATCCGGCATCTCGGTAACACGTGAAGTTTCGGTGGTCGTTGTCTGCGCGGCGTTTGAATCCGTCCAAGACGAATCTTGAGTGGCAACCGGATCTTGCGAGGTTGCGGATGGCTCTTGAGCTGGCGAGTCTTGCGCTTTTTGAACCTGTGTGGATGGATCTTGAGCGGTTGGCTCTTGAGCTGCTGGATCTTGTGCTGTTGGATCTTGTTGAGCCGTCGGATCTTGCGATGTTGGATCTTGAGCAGTTGGATCTTGTTGTGCCGTCGGATCTTGCGATGTTGGATCTTGAGCAGTTGGATCTTGTTGTGCCGTCGGATCTTGCGATGTTGGATCTTGTGCGGTTGGATCTTGCTGTGCCGTCGGATCTTGTGATGTTGGATCTTGTTTCGCCTTCGGATCTTGCGATCCTGGAAGGCTTTGCGTTGTTCCAGTATTCGACGTGTTTGTTGGATCGTTGTTCGTGTTCGTTGTGGTTTGCTGAGTTCCAGTGCTCGAAGAAGAGCTTCCGGAGCTGCTAGTGGCTGCTGGTTGTTGAGGAAGTTCTGCGGCTGCTGGTCCGTGTGACCCTGCATTCGAACCGTGCGAGGATGGGCTGGCCTGTTGTCGTTGTGCTTGTTGCGGAGCGCCTGCTGGAGCTTGTGTCGGTGCCTTGCTGGTATGAACGATCACTTCCGTCGCTTTGCCGACATGAGTAGTGACTTCGGGAACCGACCGTGTCGTTGTCGCATTTGCATGCGCCGAGGCCGAATCCACCGAATCGCGCACGACATCTCGGGCGGAGTCTTTTGCTGTTTGTTCTACTTTGGGCTGTTCGGTTCTAGGCTCTGGCGTTTGAACCGCTTGCTGGGCGTGACCAGTACTGACTGCCTGTTGATGACCCTGATCTGGGTCGTTGTTAGAGTTAGTGGTGGATGGCTCCGGAACGGATTGTTGTGGTTGAGGCTCCGAATGCGAACTTGCCGGCTCCTTCGCCGTCGGCGAAGAGTTGTGTTCTTCATCGTTGTTGGTACTGCCAGTGGTGTGGCTGGATTGCTGAGTGCTGTTGTTATCTTCGTTGTGAGTCGGAGCCTGTTGATTCGCGACAGGCGCTGACTGCGGTTCTGTTGTTGTGGACTTTGCTGTCGGAGTATTCGATGGCTCTGAGTTGACGATTGAAAGTGCCGGAATCGACTGCAGGAATTGAGCAGTGGTTGCGGGTTCTGACGAGGGGGCCGTGTTGGTCTGTGGAGTCGAAACGTTGCCACCGCTCGCTACTACCGTCGAATTGCTTGAAGGATCTGGCGATGATGGTTGTGGATCGGAGTTGTAGGTCGAAGATGTTGACTGCGACGGAGGAGTGTAGGTATTCGAACTGTAGCTTGTCGGCTGCGCTGTCGAATACGTAGTTGGTTGATAAGTCGGTTCTGAATATGTTGGTTGAGCGGACGTTACGGTAGTCGAACCAGGATCTACTGATGGTTTATGTTGAACCGAGTTGCCCATGACTGTTGATAGAATTACAGCCGCTGCCACCTGGTTCGGATCTATGGAGATTACACCGCTGCTGGCAGCGGCATGACTTGAACCCGTCGCGACCTGGACGTTAACAGTGGCAGTCGGGTCGGTATTCGTTTGAATCGACGCGGTTTGTCCACCTGTAACGACGGTGGTACCGGTAGTGGTGCTGATTGTTGGTGCATTTGTTGGTGCATTTGGATCGACAGTTTTTTGCATGGCGCCCGACGGATCGGAGGATACCGTTCCGGTGGCTGCTGTGTGACCTGTCGTCGTCGGGAGTGTTCCCGTTGGAAGCTGTGTTGTACCAGTCGGCAGTTGAGTCGTACCGGTCGAACTGGTTGGCAATTGACCCGTTGTGTTGGTCGGATCCGACTGTCCTTTCGGAAGGGTCGCGTTTGTAGGATCTGTGGTGCCATTGCTGACGGTACCAGGAAGTCCGGTGTGTGTGCCGGTCGGCAAGGTCTGACCATTTGTTGATCCAGGATCTGTCGTGGTGCCTGTGGCTGGTGTTCCCGTCTGACCAGTGTGCGTACCAATCGGAGTGCCAGTTGTAGAACCGGGATCGACAGTCGTCGTTCCAGTTGTCGGAGTACCAGTTTGTCCAGTCTGTCCGGTCTGACCCGTCTGTCCAGGTTCTTGACCCGTAGTCGTTCCGGTTGTGGTTCCGGTCGTAGTACCAGTGGTGGTGCCTGTTTGTCCGGTCGGAAGTTGTGTGGTTCCGGTACCTGGTTCTGTCTGAGTTTTTGGAAGTTGAGGGTCTTGACCGGTTGGTGTTTGACCGGCTGGAGCCTGACCTGCTGGTCCCGGTCCGGTAGGTGCTTGACCAGTAGCAGGAACTTGACCAGCAGGAGTCTGACCGGCAGGAGGTTCCTGTCCGCTTGGGGTAGTTTGGCCTGTAGCTGGTCCTTGACCCACAGGAACCTGAGTTCCGGCAGGCGTTTGAACGGTTCCATTCGGATCGGATGTTTTCGGAAGTGAAGGTTCAGAACCAGGAACTGTTTGTGGACCTTGTCCTGTAGTCGGTGTGGTTTGTCCGCTCGGTCCTGGAGGGAGAGTACCTGCGGCCGGAGGCTCTTGCCCACTTGCTTGTGTTTGTCCTTGACCTTGACCTTGACCTTGACCTGTCTGACCTTGACCTGTCGGAGGTTCTTGTCCAGTTGTTGCGGGTGCAGTTGGACCCTGACCGGTACCAACAGTGCCTTGTCCGGCAGGTGGTTGAACCACTGTGCCATTTGGATCTGACGCTTTTGGCAGAGTTTGCGGATCAGTAGTAGCTGGACCGGCAGGAGGAACTTGTCCTGCGGGAGGAACTTGTCCGGCTGTCTGCCCCGTCGTGCCTTGAGTGGCAGGAGGTTGGGTTGCTGGAGGTTCTTGACCATTCGGAGTCGTCGCGACAGGACCATTGGTTCCGGTAGGTTGAGTGCCAACTGGCTGTGTGCCTGAGGGTGGCTGGACAGCGGTTCCGTTAGGATCTGTGGATTTCGGAAGCGTTTGCGGATCGGAAGTTGTCGGTCCAGTTGGAGCGGCAGGTCCTTGTGTGACGGTTCCTTGTCCAGTCGGAGGAACCTGAGTCGCCGGTATGGCCTGACCCGCTGGAGGCTCTTGTCCAGTGCCCGCGGGCGCTTGCGGACCTGCTTGACCAGTCGTCACTGCGCCAGAAGCCGGACCGGTCGGCGGAGCCGTGACGGTGCCTGTGGCTGGATCTACGGTGGTCTTCATTAATGGATCCGGAACCGGTCCATTGGATTGAGTTCCTGCTGGTGGCTGTGGACCCTGTGATGTTGTTCCTGCCACTGGGGGTGGTGTCGTCGCTGGATCCCCGGATGCTGGAGGTGGAGTCTGTCCCGCTGTCGGCTGACCTTGTCCAGTCGTAGCACCGGCAGCAGTACCTGCTGGTGGAACTGTGATGACGGCGCCGGTGGTAGGGTCGACAGAGACCTTTAATAGAGGATCAGGAGCTGGACCGCCGTTATTGTTTTGAGTTCCGGGTGGCAACGTGCCTGCTGGTACCGGCGGACCTGATGCCGCTGGTGGCACTGTCGATGGCTCGCCCGACGCCGGAGGAGTTGTCTGTCCTGTAGTCTGCTGACCTTGTCCGGTCGTGGCGCCGCCTGTCGGTGGGACGACTGCCGGTGTCTTTGGATCGCCGACGCTGCCGGTGGCATCGATCTTTCCTGCTTCTACTGTTGATGAAACGAGAACTTTTGCAGGATCTGCGGCATTTGCCTCGACGACTGTCTTGTTGAGCGTTGCTCCATCGACTGGAACGACGGTCCCTTGAGCATTCGGTTGCGTGACCACGACTTTGTCAGCACCGGTAACGACTGGCGCTACAACTACTGGTGTTTCAGGACCATCTTTCTTGTCGCCGGTCGCGTCGCCTTTTACATCTGGCTTGGTAGTCGGGTCTGTCTTTGTAGAATCGAGCTTAGCATCGGGTTTTGTTTCAATCTTAGTCGGATCTGCTTTGGTGGCATCACCTTTAACAACATCTTTGGCAGCAATTACATTGCCGGCAGCATCACGCGCTACCGTGGCTGGCGTAACGGTTCCATCTTTGACTACTGGTTTTCCTGATGCACCGGATGTGGTATCAGTTGGGTTTGGAATGATTTTGCCTGCTGCATCCCGCGTTACGGTTCCAGTCGTGTCGCCAACTGGATTGGCTGTCACTACTTTGCCGTCGACAACTTTGGCATCAACAACTTTGCCATCAACAACTTTGCCATCGGCAACCTTAGTGTCGACAACTTTTCCGTCAACGACTTTCGTCTCGCCGGCTGCACGCTCAACGACCTTGCCATCTACGACTTTGGTCTCACCGGCGGCACCGTCGACGACCTTTCCATTGCCATCAACAACCTTGCCGCTGCCTTCGACAACTTTTCCATCACTGGTCTTGGTGCCATCAGCAACTGGAACTACATTGCCATGCTCATCGACGGTAGTACCGCCTTTGGTGCCAGCCGCTTTTCCGTCACCAACATTGGCCGTTCCATCAAGTTTCTTGCCGTCGACAGGGGTCTTATCGCGGTCCGTCGTGCTGTCCTTGCTACCGTCAGGCTTAGTTTTGTCGCCAGCTTTGTTCGCGGCTTCCTTCTCAGCCTTTTGCTTTTCGGCAAGTTCAGCGCGTTGGGAGGCTTGCTTGGCTTCGAGCTCTTTGCGCTGATCCTTCTGTTGTTGTTCAAGTCGATCACGCTCTTCTTTCTGACGCTTTTCGACTTTGGCGAGTTCGTCCTTCCGCTCTTTCTCTACTCGATCGCGCTCTTCTTTTTGTTGTTTTTCTAAGCGTTCACGATCTTGTTTTTGTTGTTGTTCTTGGCGGTCGCGTTCTTCTTTTTGTTGGCGCTCCTGACGGTCGCGATCTTCCTTCTGTCTTTGTTCTAGGCGATTGCGAGTCTCTTCCTCTCTCTTCTCACGGTCGGCCTCGCGCTTCGCATCAACTTTTTGTGTTTCTGCTGCTTCGTCAGCCTTTCTCTGTTCCTCGCGCGCATCGCGTTCTAGCTTGAGGAATTCTGACTCGCGTCTAGTAGTCTCAAGCTCTTTCGTACGAGAGTCTTCGCCCTTTTTAAATTGATCTTGCTGCTGTTGCCGTTGAATTTCGTCAGCCTGTCTCTGGGCTTCGACTGATGCAGCTGTGGAAATTCTGTCGAATTTATCCAGGTTAGATGTCGGTGTAATTCTTTCACTCTGAACAGTGTTAGTTTGCTGTCCATGCAAAGTAGATGATTGGGTTGCCTGACCAGTAATTTGAGTTCCGGCACTCTGACCTTGGTTTTTCAGACCGCTCGAAATGTCTTTAGTGATTGAATTGGCGAGCGCCTCGTTAATGTTATATTCAGTGAGGAGTGCACGAATATTTTTCTCAGACGGATCTTTGTAAGCTTTCAACGCGATTTCGCTGCTTGCCTTCGCATCGACTCCTTCACGTAGCAGCGTGTCTCTGACAGTATTGAAGTTTCTAAGAGACTGATTGATTTGACTATCGAGAACCAGCGACTGTGGCGGTTTTACACCAAGGCTTTCCAGTATTTGAGATGCGTGTGCTGGGTCAGCTTTTATTCGTTCTGTAGCTTCCTTGATTTGATCTGGTGAAAGACCGGAATTTTTCAGAGCTTCCGGAATTATAGTATCCGCCGCCTGACCTATAGCCTTTGTGTCGGCTGAAATTTTCTCTGCGATTTCTTTAGCCTTATCCGAACCAATTCCGTTCGCTTCGAGAATCTTTTGAGCCTGATCGGGATGTTGCTTAATCTGCTCGGTGATTTCTGCGACCTTAGCGTCAGTAAGACCCTTCTCTTTTGCGACATCCTTTAATGCGTTTTTGATTATGTCGTCTTGAACGGTTTCGTTTGTTTTCTTGATGTCTTGAGTGATTTTGTCTGCAACAGTTTTTGCAGTGTTGTCGCTGATTCCAGCTGACTTAAGTAGGTTCGCGGCCTCTCCGGGGTTAGCAGCAATCTTAGTACTCAGCTCGGAAATTTCTGCAGTTGTTAGCTTGCTGCCGTCTGCTTTAGTTACGTTTTGGAGTTCTTTAGTCGCAAGTATTTGATCTACGCTGACTGTGCCGTTAGCCGTAACGACGCCGCTGACATCGTCTGCCTTGGGTCCGAGAGGTGGTTGGCCAACTCCAGCATCACCAGGCTTGCCACCGGTACCGGTACCATTATTTGAACCGGCGATGCTACCATCACCATTCCCCGCACCAGTTCCGGTGCCGTTTCCAGTTCCAGTTCCATTACCAGTTCCATTACCGGTTCCAGCTCCGTTGCCGACAGTACCTGTCTTAATTTCCGATCTGCTCAAGGTGTCCATGCCGCGGTTGAGTTTGCTATCAACCTGAGCATCGCCCATATTGAATGCGTTGTCGCGTTGATATGGACCGACTGCACCTAGTTGACCGAGGTTGCTGTAGAAAGTGTCGGAGCCTATTTCGCGATAGACGGAAACTTTGTTGAGACTGTCCAGAACCGGACCGATTTGATCCTCTGTCAGTCCAGCAGCTGCCAAAATTTGTTCGGCTTTTGCTGGGCTACGCTTGATTTCCTCTGACAGTTGATTGAGCTGCTCGGCTGTCAGATTGGAGTTCTTTAGATTTTGGTGAACGGCCAGATCGATCGATCTGCTGTCGGGTGGTGTGAATTCGAGATGCGTAGCCACTCCGCTTGGATGATAAACATCGGCGAGATTGGCTGTGTCCTTCGATATGGACCACGTACCGTCCGGGTTTTTCACAGGAACAGTTTCTTTGAATACTGTTATAGTTCCGTCTTTAGCTACTTCGAGCGAACCGGTGAACGTTCCTTTTGTGCTGGAAACAACCTGATCTGAGTAGGACGATTGCTGAAGCACTTCACCATCGCGCATCCGAACTTCGACGGCGCCAGTCTTCCATGATGTAACTTCTGCGACATCTCCACCAGGGGCAAAAATCGTACGAGTTGATAGACCATCAGCACTGAGTATGGTGACTGATTTATCTGGTCTGGTGATCTCGACGCTGCCATCTGGTTTTACTACGCGAGTGTTGGTGCCGTCGTTCCAGATCTGTGAACCGTCTTTGCCGATCTCCACTTTCGCTTTGATCTCGACGCCGGGCGCTTGCGACGATTCCCAGTTGTTATTGGTGTTTTTGAATATTTTGTCGCCGTTTTGCTGGATAGCAACCAGCTCACCGTCTGGATTTCGGAGGAAATGCGTAATAGTACCAGCGGTATCTTGGCTGCTGGTGACCTGGCCGAGAGCGTCACGCTCGATGCGCGTGTACTTATTGCCATCAAGTCTGCGCATCTCAGACTCGCTGCCGTCGGCGTTGATCGACCTACTGGAAGTTCTGGTTTCCGTACTCCACAGGTATGCAGTGTCGTTGTACATCTGCAGCGAGTTGTATTTACTGGAAGTCGATTCCCAAACTGGTTCCATGGTTTTGCCGTCGGCACCGAGCTTTGTTCCGACTTGATTTTGTTCGATAAATACTTCGCCGTCTTTGATGATGCGAGTAGTGTGCTTGTTGCCTTGAGAATCAGTGCTCGTTTTCACTACACTCGAGAGCGCGAGTGTGCCTGTCGCGTCAGCTGTATAGCCGTAGTTTGTTATGGTCTTTCCGTCAGCTGAATATGACGTCGTTGGATTTCCTGCTTTGTCCGTGACTACACGCGTGCCATTATCGGAGTAGTGCTCAGCGGTCCCGTCTTTGAATTTGACTTCGACCTGACCTGCGCTGTTACGTCCAATGTCAGTGACATTTCCATCCTTCGAGATGACCGTGCCATCAGGTCTGACAATGCTAACAATTTTGCTGTCAGCATCCGTTCTCACTCCGACGCCGTTGCTACCGGTGGTGAGCTTTTCTTTGTTGGCGTACTCGATTGTCGGCTGACCGCTTTCTCCAACTCTCGCGCCAGTTGAGATTGAGGTTACTCCATCGACGCCGACAGCAGCAGATCGAATCACTTTGCCTTTCGCGTCTGTGACATCGAAGCCGGTAATTGTCCCGCTGCTTTCGTCGTACTTGTAGGTTGTCTTGTTGCCTGCATTGTCGATTGCAGTAAGGACTCTTCCGTCTTTTACAATCTTAGATGTGCCATTCTGATCGAGAATTTCGCTAGAGCCATCTGTCAGGACTCGTGTCAGGTTTCCATCGACGCTCTTAAACTTGTATTCACCGCCCTCGGTAGAAACTTCGCCGGTCCATTTTGCTCCAGTTTTTGTTTCAATCCAGGATGTCTGTCCTGGTACATCGCCGTCTTTCGGAACTTGTCTCACCCAGTTTCCATCATTGTTCATGACTTTATCTGGTGTGCGTTCACTACCGCTGTAGTGGAATTGGAAAACTGCTCCTGTCGAATCAACCTTTTGAGTCATGCGACCCTGATTATCAAAATCGGTGACGCTTCGGTCTTTTCCAACAACTTGCTTAGTGCCGTTTTTAGTATCGATCATATCGAGCAGCTTAGGATCGCTCGCACTATCGACATGCATTATCCTGATTTTGCCGCCGGCAACGTTGAAGCTCTTAATTGTTGTTTCTACGCCGTTAGCATCCGTCATCTTCGCGGCGCCGGTGACTGGATTTTTTTCGAGAGTTACTGTCTTACCATCTTTGTCAGTCATCTTCACTGACGTGACATCGGTTGGGTTAGCCGGATTTTCGTATTTGTAAGCGGCCCGGTTGCCGACACTATCAGTGGTGGCAGTTAGAATTTTGGTATCTTTGCCAGCCACTTTGATTGTAGAGAATTCCTGGCTAGCTCCACTACCGAAGCGCTGCACCACCGTGTCACCTTGGCGATAAATTACGCTTCGGTTTTCAGCAGTTAATTCTTGCGGAACACTCGTACCGAATTTGTCTCCGAGTGCCGTGGCTTGGTCCATATCGGTTTTCGGAGCCGCAATAATTTCATCGACCTTAATGACCTTGCCACCCATTTGAGTGATCTGGTCCATGGTCGGCAACTTGCTCTTGTCTCGACCAGTTTCCTGATAGTCTTTTCCTACAATCACTGTGCCATCAGGGTTGTCGACTCGGATTATTTTCCCGTCATTATCATATTCGCGAACAGTCCGATCGCCGAAAATTTCGATGCGATGGGGTGGATTGTTCTGGTCTTCCATCGACAGGAATCGGTCGTTGAAACCTTCAACCTTGAGTTTGTCGCCGATGATAGAACCTTTTGGAATCTCGCCTTTGTAGTCTTTGTCCACAACGTTAACCGCAGTCGGTTTGCCGTCGGGACCCATGATGGTGCCTTCTAGTTTGGCGAGACTGCCATCTTTATCGTATGTGAGGTTATAACTGAATTGTCCAGGAACGGACCAGATAAGAGGACGACCCTGAGCATCTGTCCGGATGATTGTACCGTCGCGCTTTTGCAATTCGGTTGTGCCATCAACTTTGCTGATGTTGACGTCATTCGTTACCAAGTTAGTACGGCTTATATCGCCATTCTTGCTGTCAATCGATACGTTGGTAAACGAATCGGTGGCGATGGTTTTTGAATGATCCTTGGCGTCACGTGCCGAAAATTTCCCTGTGTCTTTGTTGTACTGCCAATAGGTATCGCCTTGTGTAAACCCAAGGATGGACTTTTTACCGTCAGCATCTTTAGGTCCGTAATCGATAGTGAGGCTGTCTCCGCCAGCGTCGAAGCGGTACGTCACGTCGCCGTCGCTGTCTCGGTGAATGTAGCCTCCGCTAGTGAAGGTCTGATCGGATGAACCATTTGTATACAGGTCCATGACGTCTCGTACGACAGGTTGACCCTTGTCATTGAGTTTTGGCGTCAGCTGTCCGTCAGTGCCTCGTTCGGATTCGTACGAAACTTTTCGCAGCGAACCGTTGTCTTGGACCGAAATTTCTCCGACCCACTTTTCACCGACTTTTGCTTTGAGCTGACCATTAGTATCTTTCGTGTACTCTTGCCAGACATTGTCCTTGCCCGCTTTGAATATGCCGGCTTTTGAGGTGAGTGTTTGTTCCACATCACCGTTCTTCTCGGTCTTCGTGACCAGGTTGTATGCTTCCGTGACTGGATCGCCAGGATTGCTTCGGGTGCCGACGGATACCGTCTTAATTGACGCACCGTTCGCATCTGTTGTGGTTGTCGATGTAATTTCGGTGCCGTCCAGTTTTCGCACGGTACGAGAATTGCCGTTTTCAATTACTAGACTGTTATCCGGATTGATGTAGACTTTGTCTGCTTCGAGTGTGACTGTTCTTCCATCTGTTCCGTTTCTCAAACTCCAGATTTGTTTGCCATCCGGAGTAGCGCTCATTTCCCACATTCCTGACTGATTTTGGAACGAGCTCAGAATTACATCTTTGCCTTGCTGAGTGTAAGCATAATCAGCGAGAACCTTTCCATCTTTATCGAGTTCTTGCTTCATTCGACCACCTTGATCGGTGATCATTTTGCCGCCTTGCGGGTTGACGGTCTCGCGTGAACCATCAGGTTTTATCGTGACTTTTTCATTGTCCGCGTCAGTAAATTTGAAGTTGCCGTTTGAATCGACTTCTAATTTTCGATCGCCACTACCAGTGCTACTATATGTGATATCACTGTGCTCGTCGGTTACTGTTGTTGTACCGTCGGGAGTGTGCTTGATGGTGTAAGCGGGAGTTTTCTCGCTCTTCATGGATAGGTCAGAGCCGACCGTGGTCTGCTCGCGAAGCAATTGCTGCGTCCACGATCCATCACTGTTGAACTTAATGATCTGATTGTCTCGATCATTCGTTATAGTGGTTTGTCGTCCAGTCCGCTGGATATCGCCGTAGAAAGTTTTTCCAGTCGCTTCGGTACCTTTTACTTCCTTCCAGTTGTTGCTGTCAGCCCCGCCGTCGCGCACCCAGGTGCCCGTCGGTCCGTCCATTTTGACGACATATCTGTTATTACTGTTCTGCTTGTCGACGGCTTCGTACGTGGTGACTTTATGACCGCTAGTGTCAGTGACCACAACCTGATCAATACTCTTGCCATCAGGACTTTTCAGACCCTGAGCCTTAATTTCGTCTGCAGAAAGAGTCTTGTGGGTAACTTCTGAACCATCAGCAAATTTTTCAACTGAAGACTTGACTGTCTTGTTATCAGGTTCAAACTCTTCATGTTTGGAATATTTTGTAAGGACGCTGATGTTGTCTTTTGTATTTTTATCAAAATTAGTGATGGTCAAATCGCCAGACAGACGATTGTTTAAAGCGATGTCGCCGTTAAACGTTTTGCCTGTAGGCTTGCCGTTTTCCATTTGCTGCCAGGTTGTGGAGTCAGCACCACCAATTCTTTGCCAGGTACCGGCCATGCCATCGCGGGCGGTGCTATCGAAAGTTGCTTCTTTGACGATTTTTCTTCCGTTGGCATCGTAACCTTCGACGACGGATTGCAATCCATTTGGCTTCTGCATCAGGTTGCTTGCGACTACATCACCATTAGCTTGAATGGTGAGTTTGTCGTTCATATTTGCACTGGTGATTGTTAAATCACCATTCGCCCCTCTGACCACGCCTGGTCCGAATGTTGCATCGGTGTTGTAACCGATCATCGGAAATTCTTTGCTGGTGATCGAGATGTTTCCGTCCGATTTATAGTCGATGCTGTAGTCGGGAGTTGCGCCGCTGGCGCCGAGCGATTTACGAAGGATCGAAGTGTTGTCTTTGTTTTGAACTAGTTCGAAATTACCATTGAAAATGGACTTCTTGCCATTGGCTGGGTCGACTTCTTGCCATGTGTTCGACATGCTGGAGCCTTGTCTAACCCAGGTGTGACCAGACTCATCTTGAACTTTCGCGACGTAAACGTTGTCGGGACCCATCTTGTTTGGATCCGGGATCGCAACTTCCCATAACTTGTTTACTTTTCCGTCTTTGTCAGTGCGAGTGACCTCTGTGACTTTATTGCCGTCGTTACCGGGCAGCTTGAGGGCGGCGTCCTCAGCGCTTAGCGGTACTCTCTCGACCTTTGAGCCGTCAGGAGCGACCGAAACCGTTCTGACTGTTTCGCCCTTATCGTTTTTAAATGTGACTTCACTGCTACCATCTTTGTTGTAGACAGTGTCTGAGTTTTGCTTACCATCAGTAACTTTGAACGAACCATCGTTGACACCGATATTGGTATCAAAGTTGCCTTTGAACGTTTTCTCGCCATTCGTCCATTGGTCCGTTTGGCCCACGCGAGTCCAGGTGCCGGACAGATCAAGAGTGGTCTTCTGTTGACCAGGACCATTTTCAACGGGGACTTTTGTTCCATTCGCGAAAGTGACTGACTTTACGTAGCTGTCGCCTTTCTGATCTCGCCCTTCAGTAGCTTCGAGAACACCGCTGCCATTGTCGGTTGCACCGCTCTTGTACTTCGTCGTAAGATCTCCGCTTTTCGAGATCGTGTTGACTCCACGCCAATCCGTGAATGTCAGATCGCCGGTTTTCTTATCGATTTCGATCTTACCGGCGGACGATGGGTCGTCCTTTGAACTGAAGAATTTTTGTTGATACGGGGTTGCTATTTCAACTGTACCGTCAGGCTTGGTGTCGATCTGATACAGGTTGCCACCATTGCCGGTGAGAGTTCGGGTCTCGGATCCGTCTTGGCGATGTGTGGTGATTTGCTGATTGGTGGTGTCAGTTTTCTTGAGAGTCGTTTTGTTGTCGAGCAATTCGACATTGCCCTTGAAAGTAATTGGTTTGTTGTCCGGGCCCAGTTCCGGTTTGCCATCAGCTCCGACCTTGGTCCACTCGTTTGATTTGTCGCCCTGACCGCGCTGCCAATTTCCGGTGCCGTCCTGGAAGCTGGCCACAGTGGCTTTTCCGCTGTCGTCAAAACGTTGCCAGACGTTGATTTTATTGCCGTTGGCGTCGGTGATGTCTACGCGTTCACCGATTTGTTTAAACGAGTCCGGCGAGCCGTTTGCATCTAATACTTGCTGATACTCTTTTCCATCTTTGGTCGCGAACGTAGTTCTTGTCTTTTGATCGTTAGCTGTGTAAGTGGTCGACGCATCGGTCACTCCGGTGAATCCCTTGAGTCCATCCGGTGTACGGAATGAGAGATTTTGTGGAGTGTCGAAGTGTTGACTGAAGGCTTTGCCTGGTTCAGCCTGAGCTGAGTCCATTTGACCTGCCAGAACTCCGAACTCTGCATTCCTGGTGTTGCCGCGCGCTTGGGCTTCCGCCTGACGATCTCGAGGCTGACCATCTGCGCCTGTGGGCACCTTCCCGTCGGCGGTGGTTTCGCCCCATGGCTGGGTGGTCGGTGGAGCTTCGACAGTTTTCGCGCCGGGAGGAGAGTCGGATACTGTCCTGGTAGGTGCAGGCTCTGTGCGGTCCACCGGTTGTCTGTTCGTCGGTTCTACGGTATCGCCGCCGGTGCTAGAACCGGATTCGAGCTTCGGACTAGGAGTGCGTTCTGCCTGTACTTTCCACCCTTTGACCTGGCTGCTGAAGTCAGGCTCTCTACCGTCTTTCTTTGCACGATCGAACTCGTTTTTGACCAGTTGCAAATTGAGTTCGCCGAACTGCTTTTCGTATCCGGCGATTGAGGAAGCAAACTTGCTTTGTTGCTCTTTCGGAAGAGACATTGCAAGCTCTTTGTAGCCGGCAGGGAGTTTGTCGAGGACCTTTTGCGAGTCGAAGAATGATGCATCTTCGCCCCCTGCGCCTTTTACCGAAGACGGCGCGTCTGTGCCGCCGACAGGCTTGAAAGCCGCTTCATAGGCGGCTTTGTTCTCTGGGGTCGGTTGAGCTTCTTTGACGGTGTCGAGACTGACCGCAGGCGGCGTGTCCTTTTGGACTTCCGGCGTTTTGCCGACCTTGGATTCCGGTGAGTTCGTGCCACCGGTGTCTGGAAGTTTTTTGTTTGGATCGTCGCCGGGCATCAGTCGGGTCTCAAGTCACTGCAGGTTAGTAAGTTCTAGTTCTTCTATATGCACAGAATATGTGTCCCTCAAACCGTGGCACGGAGTCGGGAAACACAGAATGGTCGGGCGTTAGGGGTGAATTGAGGGGTGGTAAGGTCGGGCAAAACTTGTCCAAAAGGTGCCAGCCTTGGTTTTCAAAAAATACGCCCGTCAAGACAATTGGCGGACAGCCTTTGCTTGACATGTCGATAATACTAATATTAAAGCGAGTTTACTGTTAGCTAGCTTACAATTTTGCATGCAACAGGACTGGAAAGTGCCCATTTCTGGGCTTCCGAGATTAATTCTGTCGTGAGCCTAGCGATCGAAGTTGTCAATTTTGATTTTGGCGAAAATAGGTGTCTAAATTGGATTAATTCTCAGGCCAATTTCAGAATTAATGTCCAAAAAAGTGAGGTCGTAAATCGCTGAAAATCTCGAATTTTTCGGTCTTGCTCTATATTAATTGATGAATTACTGAATGTGGTATCGAATATGGTGGCATGTTAAAGCGCTTAGTACCGTATCTGGTACTAAACGGATATCCGTTCCAATGCAATGATGCAGACGGTTCTAAGCACCGTTCGCAAACTATTAGTTCTGCTTACCGAGATCGTGCTCAGGCGAGCATATACTTGGTTTTGTAATTGTTCCAGTTTGCCAGAAGGTCGTTTTGGGCAAGCTCCATCGCCGCTGCTGCTGGCAGGTCGATTTTTACCGTCTTCTTGGCGCGCGTTTGGCGAACGAATGTATGGCGTATCGAATATGAGCCGTAAACTTCATATTCAAGGATGGGGAACCATTCCGAATTTTCGTCATTTCGTAATTGCAAATGGATAATCAATTTGCCGTCGGCTGCGTCCCATGACTGTGCCGACTTGGTTAATCGGCAAGTTGGTTCGAAGTCCTTAGCTGTTGCCCAAGTGAGTTCTGGTTCGACAACATACGCGGTTTCTTTTGTTTGTTCTTGTGATTCTCTGGATTCGGCTGGTTTTGATGCATCGTGCGTATTAGGTCCGACTCTTGTTGTATGAGCCGAATCCGCGTCAATATTTTCTGTTCTTGATGTTCTGATGCCTTCCGGAGTTTCAGTGATGGCTTCGAGAACGATTGTGCCGGCATCTTTGTTCGATGCAGCAGGCGTTCTGTCGATGCCGAATTCGTGTCCGCATGGGCAGAGCGACGCTGACTGAACGGTCATTCTGCCGCATTTTGGACAGTTTTTGGCCACTCGTTGCTCTCTGACAATCGGTAGTCCGCCTACTTTCTGTCTGTATTCGGCAATTTCAGTGGCTGTTGGAATTTTGATTTTTGCGCCGCGAGCCAGTCCTGCTTTTGGCTGTCCTTTGGCGTCGACATCGGTGCTCAGGTTGTTTACTTCTGCCAGGAGACGCCACAGGTTGACGTCACCGATAGAAGGATGTTTCGTCGCTACAGAACGCAGCGTGTCGCCCAGTCTGACCTGATAGCTGAGATGTTCTCCGTCCGCTTTGGCACTGCGAGTGGTACCACCGGTGATCGGACCGAGTGCTTTTTCTATATTTTCTCTTCGGCGTTTTGCTTCAGCCATAGCGTCTTCCATGAGCTTGCGTTCCATTTCGCTCATTGGTTGCGCTGGTTGCTGCTGACCGCCGTTGTCTTGAGTTTTTCCAGCGGCCCAGCCTGCACCGAACCGGGCTGCTAGCTCGTCTTCTGCACTGGCAAACTTTTCTGCTGGTTGGACTGATGCACCTGAAGAACCAACGAGTTTCGAACGGAACTCTTTGATTTCCTTAGGCGATGGCAGCCAGATTACCAATCCAGCGTGGAGAAGTGGCACTTGTTCTCCGTTGACGATCGTCGTCGCGATTACTTGCTTGTTGATTTGATAGATCAATGGAGCTACGCGGCTGTCGCGCAACTGCTTGAGAGCGACTGATTGGATTGTATCGCCGTCTTTGCAAATGTATTTGATTCTGGTTTCGTCTTCTTTCTTTTGCTTCTCTTCTTTGAGCTGCTTTTCACGCAACTCTTGCTCTCGTTTCTTCTTTGCTTGCAATATGAGGAGCATGGCTTTCTGCTTTGCTTTTTCGGCATCCTGATCGGCGTCTTTCTTCTGTTTTTTCTTTTCCTTTTCGTCCATTTCGTCTTCGTCGTCCCGTTGTTTCTGGGACTTCTTCTCCTCAGACACTCGGTCTCCGATAGGTCTTCCCGTCATTGGATCGAGGAGCTTGCCGGTGGATGGGTCGTATGGCAGACCGGACGTCGCGTCGATTGGCAGTTTGGCAATGTACTCTTGTGATTTGCCGCCGGATGCCTCAGCAGCGTCTGCTGCGTTGATGAACTCTGCCTGAGGGCGAATCCTCTCTCCGCGCACGGCGAAATCACCGCCCCTATCACCGAATGTGGTGCCAATTATTTGACCAAGACCGATGGCCTGACCGATCATATCGCCGCGTCCGGAGACGTCGAATCGAGGCATGGCCGAGTCGAATCCGAGTTTAGAACTGTTCTCGATCATGTTACGGATGTTCAACTCCTGAATCGGGTTGAGCCGCGCAGTGAAGTCGCCAATACGACCAGGCGTCATCATATTGAGATCGAGTCCGGTGCCTGCTGACCCTGGTGATCTCGCATCGAGCGTTTTTGCGACCAATTCGGATAGCCTACCGGGCTGCGTGCCCATGTCATTGAGGGTGCGACCCAACGTGTTTAAGGTATTGGTGCCATCACCTGTGGTGAACTGCCGAGTCAGATTGGTCATTGCTTCTTGAGGCGTTAATGTTTTGCCAGTCACGAGCATTCCATCGAAGTTGCCCTTCATCAATTGAGTCAGTTTGGTACCGTCGAGTTGACCGAGAGTCACTTTGCCGGCATCTAGACTGGAATTTGTGGTGAGGAATTTCTCCAGTGCCGTGACTTTCTGAGGATCCATTCCCTTTAGAAGTTCGGAAACTCTCATGGTGCCCGGAACTCCGTCCGCTTTTGCCTGGTTTAAACGGGTACTGACGTCGGTCAAGAATTTGCGATTTGCCGGATCGGCCACATCGAGACCAGGAATCTTCAAGTCCTGGCGACCGGCGAGCTTCGCAAGATCTCCTGCCATAGGCAATTTGCCTGCGTCCAGGCCACCATCGATTGGTCTGGACAATTTGGCAATCATATCTATTTGTTGTTTGCCGTCCATGTTCATGAGAGCGTTGCGGTTTTGCGGAGAGAGTTTTTCGAAGTTCTCTCTGAAAGTAAGAGATTTTGGATCGTTGCCTTTTGTGATTTCTGCCAGGAACTTTTGTTGGCGTGGATCCAGCGGTGCCGTCGGCACTGCGTCACCAGCGGCTTTGCGTGTGCGGGCCGACAAAAGATCACTTTGAGGTAATTGAGATGCGTCGCCACCGCGATCGCCACGGCGAGCGACTAGAGGGGGTTGATCTCCGGTTTGCGGAACTAATGGTTTGCCCTTAGGAAGATCGCCTGAGTCGCCTGGACGCAGCGGTCGATCTGGTCTGACAGGCTTGCCGTCACCGTCAACTGCAAGGTCAGGAACGCGTCGGTTTGGTCTGACCTGAGGCTCACCAGTATCGGCAAGCGGTTGGCGACCTGGACGTTTTGGATTTGGATCTCCGGCGTCGACCACTGGAGTTCCCGGTCTGGCAGGCTTGATGGTTGGATCTGCTGGTGTTGCAGGGACCTCCATTCTTGGTCTGGGTTTAGCCGTGGTATCAGGGGCGGTGACCGCAGGATCAGCGACTTTTGGTCGTCCCTTGTTAGTATCTGCTGCTGGATCTGCGTTGGCAGCCAGTCTCTCTGCGCGCTTGGCTGCTATCACTTCTGCTCGCGTCTGGGCCGGAGTTGCAGGTGGAGCGTCTCCTTTCACCACGGGTGGTGCATCGCGTTTGGCCTCGCGTGCAGCAACCAGATCGGCACGAGCCTGTTGGCGAGCCTCACGCTTCTCTTGCGGGGTCAGTGGCTGCGATGTATCTGTTGTTTGTTTTCTCGGTGTGTCGGCGGGCTTGACCACTTCAGTACCAGGTCTCGGTTTTCCACTGGTGTCCAACGCCGGCTGTTCTGTCTGCTTGCCAGGTCTATCCCTACCATTTTCGCGAGGCGGATTGCCGGGAGGATTGTTAGCAATTTCCTGCGCCGGATGCTTTGCTGCTCGGGCGTTACTTGCGTCGGCGGCTGCTTTGATTTGTGCATCGTTAGCACCGGCTGGAGGTTTTCCTGCGCGAGCGTCGGTCGCATCGGCGGCTGCTTTTATCTGTGTTTCGTTGGGGCCGGCTGGAGGTTTATGTAGTGCTGCCCGCGCGGCGGAGGCGTCGGCTGCGGCATTTATTTGTGCTTCGCTAGCGCCGGCCGGAGGCTTCCCACCACGCGCGTTAGCTGCGTCGGTTGCGGCTTTGATCTGAGCCTCGCTGGCTCCGGATGGTAGCGTGCCCGCGCGTGCGGCTCTTGCGTCGGCGGCTGCCTTGATTTGTGCATCGCTAGCACCGGATGGAAGTGTGCCTTCGCGCGCGGCTCTAGCGTCGGCGCCGGCTTTGATCTGTGCGTCGCTAGCGCCGGATGGAAGTGTGCCCGCACGCGCCGCTTTTGCGTCGGCGGCGGCTTTGATCTGTGCATCGCTAGCACCGGATGGAAGTGTGCCTTCACGCGCGGCTTTAGCGTCGGCGCCGGCTTTGATCTGAGCATCGCTGGCACCGGGTGGTAGTGTGCCCGCACGCGCGGCTTTCGCGTCGGCGGCGGCTTTGATCTGTGCATCGCTAGCACCGGATGGAAGTGTGCCTTCGCGCGCAGCTTTCGCGTCGGAGGCGGCTTTGATCTGCGCATCGCTAGCACCGGCTGGGAGTGTGCCTTCACGCGCGGCTTTCGCATCGGCTGCCGCTTTGACCTGTGCATCGCTAGCACCGGCTGGCAGTGTGCCTTCTCGCGCAGCTTTCGCGTCGGAGGCGGCTTTGATCTGTGCCTCACTGGCACCTGATGGCAGATTTCCTGCACGCGCTGCACTAGCGTCAGCGGCGGCCTTAATCTGTGCTTCGCTAGCACCAGTCGGAGGTTTGCCTAAACGTGCGGCTTCGGCGTTGTCGGCTGCCGCTTGTAATTTTTGTGCCGTAGTGAGCGGAGCAGCATCTTTCGCTGGCGCGTTGGTATTGTCGCCGTTGGCGGCAGTCGATTTTGCTCGGTTCTGCGCTTCCAGTCTCTTCGCTTCTACATCACTGCTCAGAGTGACCTTCGCTGCTCCTGCAGGCAAGTTGGCTGGATTGTTTTTGTCGGGCGCGACTTGATACTCGGAATTAATACCTTTATTAGCGTTTTTTGCCAGTTCGTTCACTTTGCCTGGTGGCAGGCTGGTGACGTTATCCGGTGGGTTCATCATCTCGACCGAACCCGACAGCTTTCCTGCCGTAGTCGTTGCGTCGCTAGGTGGAGCGACCGGTTTGTCTCCTCCTACTGTCTGACCCTCGGGCGCAGTGACAGGCGGTTTTTTTGTAGCTGCGGTAGCTGCAGAAGGCTCAATAGGTGACATGATCTAAACTACTCCGAAATCGAACAAAATGTGGTATCACCGACGGTGTGAGGGGGTCTTGGCTGATTACTACATACCCGCTCTGAAGAGCGAGTGGTTTCGTAATCTACTTGGATTGATAGTAAGGATCTGTGAATTCGGAAGCACACGGGCATAGCGGCATCATCATAAGCCTGTCCAAGCTGGATGTCAATAGGATTGGCGTTTTCAAAGATGTTGACACTTCGCGGCAGATTTAATCTTCCAATTTGTCCAATTTTTTTCCGATTTGAATATTGACTCATATCAAGGTTCCGCAGCCCCAATTCGCTCAAGCCCCCTAATCTGAGCCTGAAGACCTTGAGAATCTCTGAAACGCCCCCTAATGCGCTGAGAGATTTGTGTTTCTATCCCCCTTTGTCAGGCCTGTCTTACCATGACGGATTACATTGAACGTTTTGCATCTAGTTCGGCGCCTAAATTTGCCGACTTCGGTCATATGCCGGGTATCCACTTTCCTGCCGCGGAGAGCGCTCCATCAGGTGATGTCCCGGCACCGCCAGCGGCGAAACCCGCGCCCGCGCCAGAATCTGCGCCAGCTGTCACGTCACCCGATGGCGGCGGAACTCCAGTGGCTAAGCCGGAAGAGTCTAAACCCGCGGATGCCGGATCCAGGCATGCCGACCAGGTTTCCACCCCGGAAGCTGGGGTGAAGCCCGCGCTACCTAGTCCGGCTCACGACGTATCTCCACTTCCTGAGGGGGCACCGAAGCCATCGACCACAGAGAGTGTGGTTGCGGCACCGGAACAAGGTTCCAAGCATTCGACGTCTGCTCCGACCGACAACGCTACTGCCACTGTCGATCTTGTTTCTGCTCCTGGACCGATTGCGTCCGCTATTCAGCCTAAACCGACAGCATCGGATTCCGATCCGGGTGTGAGACCACGCGCTGCTGCCAGTTCTAATAATCCTGAGAAATCTACGGACACTACGCCGGTCGCGGTAAGCGTTGGCTCGCTCGTGGACAATGCCGGTTCGAAAAAAGAAGACTCTACAAAGGTACGCTCGAGTGGCGAAACTGCTGAATCAGGTTCGATGCCTGATACGATTCCAGCCGTGAAACCGCATTCCAATCCTGCTCACGGGACATCAGACAAGCCTGCATCATCAGACAAGACTCTGGCATCGGACGCTCCTCTGTCGTCGGGCAAGCCTCTCGAGTCGGACAAGCCTCAGACATCGGACAAGCCGGCAACACCAGAGAGTTCTGCCACCAGGACTGATGTCGCTGACGTTTCGAAACCTGCTCCAAAATCTTCGCTAGACTTTATGGTTAGCTCAGATCGGAGTCCTCTCCCTACAGTGCAAAGGAAACATGGTGATCCGACTAACACGGATAGCGGGAAAGCAGAAACTGATGATAAGGATTCGCCTACTCCGCTGAAGAGCTTGTTGGAAGGAGTCGTCTCTTCAGCGCCTAAGCCTGGTGAACGAACTGAAGTGAAGCCGCATGCATCAGACAATACGACCGATGATTTGAAGCGCAAACCCGGTTCTGCTCCGACTGCCGAAGTCGGCTCCCTTGACACCAAGAATGGCAAGCTACCGGAAGCTGTGCCGTCTCCTGCTCCTACATTTGAACTTCCAAAAGCGACCGCGAAGACCTCGCTCGAAACCAGCGACAAGAAGGACAATAAGCCTACAACATCTTCTGTCGGCGAAATGCTTGGCGGCTTTGCAATTACTGATGGATTGCGTACATCGCAAGCAAAGCACACGACTGATGGTGAGGCATTGCCAGTGGTGCCAAGTAAGGTCGGTGAGAATGCTAAGAAAGGTGGCGATGTTCTCGAAACAGCAGCTTCCTTGTTGAGCTTCCCCAGGAAGTCTGTAACGGATAACACTGGTGGGGACCCCTCTCCTACCGATGGTCCCAAGCCCACACTTCCAAAGCTGGATTTAAAACTGGATTTTCAGCTGCCAAATATAGGTGGTACGCCCGGCGATTCTGCTCCGACTCAAACACGTCCTACGCTTCGTAACACAGTAACTATGGACAATCTGTTCGGAGCGATCGCTCCCGCTGAGTCTCCTCCGCAGGTGAAACAGCTGTTCGAGCTTCCGAAGACAAAACCACTCAATCATCCTACAACGGAAGTCGTCACCACCGATCCGGTTGTCCTGCCAAGACAACTGCAACCAGCTGTCGAGCATTTCCCAAAACCGTTGACACCTGAAAATACAACGACAGCGCCCTCTGCGCTTACAAATTTGATTGAAATACAGACTCGCCGGACGGCCGAAATTGCAATTCAAAGTGCGCTGTTGCCAAAAGATGCGGCGACACTGCCAACAATTTTGCCAAGCCCTTCACCAAAGAGTGTCGGCGAAGTTGTGGCAGCGCCGATCATTCATAAGGAAACGCTTCCACCTCAGACTATGACGAATTTTTCGGTTAATCCGTTCTCCGCTACCGAAGAACAGAGATTGCCGAGAGTAAGTTCAGCTGCGGTTCAGTTCATTTCTGCATCTGCTGACGGTTTGATAAGAAAACCTGTCGATAATACCGACCAAACCAAGAAAGCATTTGCCACTACCAGTGATGTCAGTTCGATTTTGAGCGGTGCAGGAAAACTGAACAACAAAGTCGAGGATTCTCCATCACCGACCCCAAGACCAGAGCGGACCTCGGCAGATTCACCTGTCTCTCCACTTCACAATCCGACTAAAGCGGAGCGAAATAATAACAGCGACAATGGAAATGAGCTTCCACGTCCTGCTGGTGGAGTATCCCCGGTTGCAGAAACAAGCAAACCGGTGTTCACGCCGCAACCTGCTTTTAAATCCGCAGCACTGGACCGCAACACTACAGCAGCCTCCCAAGAGGTCGCTTCGAAGGTGGTTTCACTCGATGTAGCGAAGTCAGTGAACGCTGCATTGGATTCGAAAACAGTTTACAGTCTCGACAATTTGAAGACCCCAATCATTGGATTGAATGGAAGAGATGCGCTATCGATACCCAAGTCGTTTGAAGGCAACGGCTTGACTGCAAAAAATGCGACGCTCGGCGCTGAATCGATTAAAACAGCTGCCATTGAGGTTCTTCCACTTGGAGTTAAGCGGTTGAACCCGGTCACTGATTCCGTTGTTAAAACAATCGGTCAGACCCTTGGCACCCTCGATGGTGTCAAAATTGATAGTGTTTCAGTCAATGGAATGAAAACTTCGCTCATTAATTTTGTCAGCGTACAACCTCTGACTGCAGGGGACAAGAGTGTCGCTGTAAAGACCGATTTAAGCCCAATCAAAGTCGAAATCCCTACCGCTGGAATTTCGAACGGAGCCTTTATCAACGGCGCCACATTCAATACCAGTCATGGAGTTGCCGGTTCGATCAAAATCGATGTGTCTGGTGTTGGTAGGGAAGGTCCAATCGCAATCTCTGCGGTCAAGGACGCTGCCGTCAAAGTTGAGGGAACTAGCGGATTTAAGCCCGATGCGATTTCCGGCGTTAAGGACGGAAGCATCGCGATAATTCATACAACCTCGACGGGCAAATTTATCAATGTCGACATAACCGCTACTGCCAAAACTGATTCCAACGTAACTACGGGATCTGTCTCCATCAACGGTACTACAATCCAGCCAACGGCAACTTCGATCAAAGGTGATGCTAATGTGCCTGGCAAGGCCGATGCGACCGGTCGACCAAACGACGGAGTCAAATGTGGTGACTTCGTCAGTGGTACTGTCCGCGGTACCGTTCTGACCCCAAGTATTGCTAGTGCAATTGCTAATGCAATTCGTTTCGGTTATCCAATTCCAGAAGGAATTACGCTAGAAAACGGAACCTTCTCGGTCACCTATGGAAATGAAGTTCTTTATTTCCCTGGTCTAAGAGCAGCGTTGAAGTTTGCTGAAGTAGTCGGCTTGATCGATGCGGAATCTGACAGTGTCGCCGGGGAAAAGGATGAATCACATCTTAAACCAACTGCGGGCGCCAACGTTCGGGTGCGCTATTCGGTAAAAGCAGGCGAGTCATTGCAATCAATCGCCGAGACAGAACTGGGCGATGAGCGTTTCGCCGATCTGATTATGACCATTAATAGAAGCGAGATTCTTTATCGTCTCACTGATGAAGGCAAGGTTCCATTTGTTTATCCCGGTCAGCTGATTCTGTTACCGAGCGAGCAGGAACTCAACATCTATCGCAAAAACATCTTTGGTAAGAATGGTACCAAAGGCAGTGCCATGTCAGGAGTGTCGAGCGCTGAAGTTACCGTCGAAGACGAATCAAGAGAGAGCGGACGTGCGGTACGCAAGGCGCTTCACGATGAATATATCGCTAATAATATAGCGCTGCAACCAGGTCGACCAAAAACGACCGTGCGTGATATGCCTAAGTTTCAACTGAGCTTTAACAACATCGGACCTGTTGTAACAGAAGAGGACGATGCTCAAGACTACACTCACACAGTGGTCAACCTTCCCGTAAAAACCGAGGAGCACCAGACAGCTGACAACAGCTCCTCTGATATGCGGATGGTTTTGGATAGCCGGACTGATGAGCCAGCCTCCGGTTCCTCAGTGATTAAACTGTCAGTAATTGGTGAGCAAGCCGTATTTCTTCATGCCTCCGTCGATGGTGCCGAAAGGAACGACACCGTGGTTGTGAATGTGGAGCCTGTTGTCGAGATGGAGCGACTGCTCGATGTTCGCGCCCTGGCAAACGGAGTTCGCGCTCTGGTTACTGAAGTTCCGAAAAATCCTGGTCAATTTTTCATTCGGTTGGAAGTGCGTATCAATGATAGCTGGACTGTAATTGCATCTTACGACGGGTTTGGTGACTCAACTCGCAGAGTTCGCCATGCGGAGAATGGAACGAAGACATCGATGCAGGTCAATCTTCCTGCGCATGCCGTGAAAACTATGGCGATCGAGGATTTCGCTCGCAACTGGTCAACATACAAGGCCAACTATGAAAACAATAATATCGGGCGCATTCAAGTTGATAGTGTGCAACCGATGCCGATTAGCCTGAGAGGATCGGGAAGCCTGGCTGCTAGCAGATAATTTTCAAGCAGGCATAATCTGGGAAATTTTATCCATGACATCACCGGCGGTGATTTTTGCCATGCAATCGCCGGCGGTGCCTTCCGGAGTAAAGCGGCATTGCTTTTCATACTGGCAGCGGCAATCTGCTTGCTTGTCGATAGCGAAGCGGAGGTTTCCATACGGACCGCTACGCTCAACTGCGGTTGGTCCGTATAAGCCAACGACCGGAGTTCCTACAGCGACCGCGATATGAGCAGGCCCTGTATCCCCCGATACAACCAGTCTGCATTGTTGCAGTACCGCTGCCGTTTGAGCCAGGTCTAGCTTTCCGCAAAGATTCAAGAGTTTACCGTTTCCGATTTCACTTTCGATCTGTGCGCCCAGATCTGCTTCGTCAGGACCACCGAGCAAAATTGGAAAGCAGTTATCGCCGATCAGCTTTTCGATCAATTCTTCGAAACCGTGAATCGTCCACGCCCGGTTTGGTCTAATTTTTCCGACCCCAGGAACGATTCCCACGATCGAACTGTTTTCGTTTAGGCCTCTGAAAAATTTTTGTTTTACCGAATCGATCAAATCGGATTGCGGAAAAACGGTTGGAAATAGCTGCTCCGGTATGTCCGTCACCAGGGATCTGATCGTATCAACGAAGTTATCCGCTGCATGTCTAATTGGTTTCACACCATCGGGACGCTTCTTATAATGCAGAGCTCGAGTGCCGGAGAAAAATGGCATCATCTTCCCCTTGCTCGAATTCGAGAGGTCGATAAACAGATCTGCTTTCAATCCTTTGAGCTGAGAAGATAGCGAAAAGATATTCTGTCCACGCTTGTAGTCGACGAAAGCGTCGACCGAAGGACACATATCGTTGATGATTACTTTGAGACTCGAGTGAGTCCAGTAACTGATATGCGCGGTTGGGAAATTCCTCTTAAGTAGCGAGGCTACGGGCGTAGCAAGCATCGCATCGCCGATGGCGGCTGGGTGAAAGACGACAATATGATTTAGAGTTTTCATTTCATTTGCTACGCTTCACTGGACTTTACCGCAACATCAATTATCATAGTTACTTATGTACGAAGAAGATCCCGTTTATGTTTTAGGTTGGCAACAACCCTCTGGCAAAATTGCCATTCTCTGCCGTTCGCGCGGATCCAATCCCGGTCCGGCTTACTGCTGGTCGAAACGCGATGCCATTCAGCTTCGCACGAGACTTGCTAATGACAAGCGCGGGGAGCAAAACCCGTCAGCTAGGCGGATTGTAAGGCAGTTGTTGGTTTATAGATATAGAACAAACCGGCAGCCGTTACCATGGCGACCAGGCGATCTATGGGTTTATGCCGAGCCGATGATGCTTGAGGCTATGGAAGCTCGTTACGTATAGACGCTTTACGTCCGGGCAATTCGCGATTCATTTGATTGATTTCCGCCGCTCCGATCAGGGCGGTTTCTTTCTGCTTTGAGTTGGAATCTCGCCCAGGGGCAGCGTTTAACCCGTCAGCGTCATTGGGACGTATAGTCCTGACTGTCGATTAGCTTAGAAATTCTAAATTCGATTAGATGCAATCTTTTTCTAGTCCGGCCGAAAGGCATAGATCAATGTACTGTCTTGCAATCGGAAGTTCACTTTCGTACGTTTGATCGTAGATATCGAATAGTTCTCCGAAAACATATACCAGGCTAAGGTCTTCAGTTCCTCTTACTGTTGAATAAAAGAGAACGTCGTGGAGAATTTTCATTCCGCGACTTTTCAAAATTTCTTCGACGCTGACACTATAGATGCTACCACTGCTCTCTTGACAAAGCACCTTGGGCGGTGGCACCGAAGTAATACCCAATTCTTTCCTGACGTTCAATTCTGTTACGAGAGCGGCTACCTCAGCCCACATGTAAAGATCGATAAATCCTTCGCGGTCCAACCTGTCCGTCCCGTACAACTTCGTAAGTAGTCGATTGGTTGAATGATAGGCTTGATGGGCGAAGTTGAGGATCGTTTGTTCATCGCTGGAAAGCTTGTTAAGCACCATCATGTGTTCGTCGAAGCTATATTCGATGAACTGTGGCTTTTCGCTCAATTCGATTCGAACCGTTTCGCACCACGGAAGCGTGTCGAACAGAAACATCAGTCGGTTGAGAGTTTTTGAGCTACCAGTTTCAGAAGTTGAGTATGCCTTTTTTTCGATGGTAGCACCGGCGGTTGCACGATACGGAGCCAGAAAACGACAGCTCGGATTGCTTAAATAGCCGGTCATCAGGGGCATTACTTTGTTCGCTTCTGGATCGAGAATGCCGAATTTATCAACCGTTGGTAATCCTTCGCTGAACGAGGTGAAGGCATCGTCTGTTCGGGACTGACGCATGATACCTTTTCGCGCAGTTGAAGCCACTTTGTCGCTATCGACCAGCGAATCAGGATTCGAACTACCGTCTTGTCGCACTAAGTTCGAAGGTGCTACCGTTTTTTGCTGGCTGAGCGCAGCGCTTTTGAGCGCAGGATGTTCTCTTTCCGCACCGAGAATTTTGAATTTATCGATACCTTGCGTGCCTTCGGAAAACGACGTAAACGACTCCGCTCTGCGTTTCTGTGCGTTGCGAAATGCCTTGGACTGCTGAACATCAGGCAAGCGTTCAGAATCGAAGCTATCTTCGTTGGCAGGGTCGTCAGGATCGTTGGGATTGTTAGACAAAGTTTATGGCTTCAAGCACAATCAAAGTTTCATTTTAACCTTTCAAATTATGCCCAGTTGCGGTGCTCTGATAAGATGCGTCAGCAAGTCTGGCAAAATATGAAGCCTCGATTCTGACCTGACCGGTGGCGGTGGGCGCGAATTGCGAGGGACTTGTAACGAATCAGGCTAAGGCGGCTTCGGTTAACACGTCCTTAACCGCGAAGTTGATATCAATTGGGTAGTTTCGAATCACTGGCAAAAACGGAGCCGTTTCCAACAAATGAATCCCGACACGATCGTCGCAATCATTGCCATCGCGCTCGCTCTGGGATTTGACTTTGTCAATGGTTTTCACGATACGGCCAACGCCGTCGCCACAGTCATTTATACAAAGGCTTTGAAACCCGGCGTCGCCATCGTCATGAGCGGTCTGCTTAACGCGCTGGGTGCTCTATTGGTCGGAACAGCGGTCGCACAAGTCATTACGAAGATCATTCCTCAAGAAACCGTGAGTCTGCCAATTGTCTGCGCAGTGCTGATTGCCGCCGTAATTTGGAATCTCGTGACCTGGTGGTATGGCATCCCTGTCAGCTCCTCACACTGTCTGATCGGCAGTCTGTTTGGCGCTGGAGTAGCTGCTGCCGGACTTGAAGGCGTGGAATGGCAGGAACTAAATAAAGTCTTTCTCGCGTTGCTAGTGTCACCGTTACTCGGTTTTGGCTCAGGTGCGTTGTTGACCTGGTTGCTGTTGTTTTACTCTAAAGAGAAGGAAAACCCTGGCAGTAAGCGGCAAACGCACTACGAAGTAATGCGTTGGATGCACATTTTTGCCAGTGCGTCAGTGAGCTTCAGTCATGGAAGTAATGATGGACAGAAGACCATGGGCATTATTACGTTGATTTTGGCAACTAATTTTGCCGGATACACAACCGGTCATGTGCCATTCTGGGTGGTCATAGCTGCAGCAACCGCGATGGGACTTGGAACGGTCATTGGTGGCTGGAGAGTGATCGAGACTGTTGGCACGAAGATAAGCCGAGAAAGACTTAGCCACTCACAGGGTGTGGGAGCCTCGTTGAGCACTGCTCTGATCATTTTGTTTGCGTCTCACTTTGGCGCGCCGATCAGTACGACTCACACGCTAAGTTCTGCTGTCGCCGGTGGTACCATTCCGATGTACGGTCGAGAAAAACTCAATCCGAAGACGATGAAACTGATTTTGCTTGCCTGGGTGCTCACATTTCCGGTAGCATTTGTTCTTTCAGCGTTGTGCTATTTATTTCTAAAACTGGTCTGGCATGCCTAGGAGGTCGCGATCATGAAATTCGTGGTTGCCTTCAGCAGCCCAAAACGGAGCGCTAAAACCGTTGATACTGCGGTGAGACACGCGCGTGCGATGGGTGCCGAGGTCGTGCTTTTCCGCGTTGTTCCCGATCCGGAAAAAGTTGGCGTGGTTGCGCAGCTGATTTCCACTGACCGACCGATGGACAAAGCCAAAAGTCAGGTAGATGAAGTTGTCGCCCGACTTAAAAACGCTGGCGTCGCTGCTTCCGGAGTAGTGAAAGTAGGCGAGGTTGCCAAATCCATTGCGGAATTTGCCAGAGAACAGAATGCCGATTTGTTATTTATTGGAACGACCGATGTGATGAAGAAGGGCGGCGCAAATAGCTTCTTCTTTAAACGAGATCCTGTCGTGAACTATCTCGTAGATCATTGCCCCGTTGCACTTTGCCTGGTGCGCACGCCAGAGATCTTTGCAGCTTTCGATGACGCCGACGATGTCCAGGGCGATCAGCCTGCGCCACCACCGGAAGTGTCGTCTTAGATCTAGGGCTTCGTGTAAGTTCGGAGTTAGAAGCAGGCTGGAAGCCTGCGCTCCCAGGTTCCGATACGGACGATTCCGCGACCAGTTGCTTTCTAAAGTCACTCGCAAACGAAAGACTTCCAATGTCCCTTCGTACACAAGGGCCAATCATCACTTCGTGCACAAGGGCCAATCATCACTTCGTGCACAAGGGTCAATCTGTTTCGACGCGAGCGGGCAGCAGATCCTGGGAGCGCAGGCTTCCAGCCTGCTTCTAGTGCCGCCACTACTCGCGGGTTCAACTAAAGCGCGTCGAAGAACGTTTCTACATCTTTCCCGCGACCAGTTGCTTTATCCAGCGGTCGCAAACGAAAGACGTCCAATGCCACTTCGTACGCAAGGGCCAATCATCACTTCGTACACAAGGGCCAATCTGTTTCGACGCGAGCGGGCAGCAGATCCTGGGAGCGCAGGCTTCCAGCCTGCTCCTAGAGCCGCCACTACTCGCGGGTTCAACTAAAGCGCGTCGAAGAACGTTTCTACATCTTTCAAATCGCGAGTGACTTTCATTGGTGGCAAGCACGAAACGATCTTTCGTCCATAAGGCTTTGTCGTCAGTCTGGGATCTAAGATCGCGACGGAACCGTAGTCCGATTGGGTCCTAATCAAACGTCCGACACCCTGCTTCAATCTGGTAATTGCGTGAGGTAAGGCTAGATCTCCGAACCAACTTCTGGAAGAGTCGTCTTTGAGTTGATCGCATCGAGCTTCGTAAACCGGGTCGTCAGGCACTTGAAACGGTATTCTATCGATAATCACGCAACTAAGCTGCTCGCCATCAATCGATACGCCTTCCCAAAAACTGGATGTCCCAAAGAGCACCGCATTTGGTGTAGACAGAAACCATTCAATCAGTTTTGGACGTGACATGTCGCCTTGTCTTCTCGACTGATAAGGCAATCGTGGTGCGACGATATCGTAAGTTTGATTCAATGCATATTTGCTTGTGAACAGAACGAATGCTCGGCCTTGCGAAAGTTCGATCAATCTTTCGATCTGGTCCGCTGCCGCAGGAAGAAACTGCGGCGAATTTGGCTCGGGGAGAGCCTTTGGTAAATATAGAATCGATTGCGCCGCGTAATCAAATGGGCTGAGGAACTTCTCCTGAACCACAGGTCCTCGAACTCCGCAAGATTGTTTGAAGAAGCGAAACGGGTCGTCACCCGATGTTGCCAGGGTTGCGGACATGAATGTGGTTGATTCTAAATCACGACGTTCCAAAAGCAAGTCGGAAATATATTCAGACACATCAAGTGGTGCCGATGTGATGGACATTCGAGAACCGGTGTTGTCCTGTCTTTCCACCCAGGTTACCCAATCAAGTTGGGGCGCCATGACGAGGCTGAGGCACTGGAGGTAAGTATCGATGTTCGAGATGATCGACTTGGCTTTGAGCTTTGCCTTTTCCTGAGCTTGGTCGACATCTAGCACGGTTTCGAAAGTCTGGTCGTTGAGCCATCTTCGGAGTTCGGAGAGGGCGACGTTTAAATCTTCTGCTTCGGGTACCGGTTGATGCAGGCGCATCTTGGCGTAACGCAATTCGTTATTGAGGTAGTAAAACAGATCGTGTGCTGCCTGCTCTACATCCTCCACTAATTGGATCGGAGCATGAGTTCGCTTCAACGCTCTAGTCGCCAGACGTTTGATACCACGGCTGGTGAGCGATACGCTGAATGCATCGGTAGCTATTGCATTTAAGTGGTGAGCCTCGTCTACGATCAAGACTTCGTAGTCCGGCAGTATCGCTCCGCGCGATGCTGCGTCCGCAAGCAAGAGGGCGTGGTTGACGACAATGATGTCCGCTTTTTCAGCACGCTTTCGTGACTCGAAGAAGAAGCAGTCGTTAAACCTCGGGCATTTGTTTCTCAAACAGTCGTCGCTGTCTGAGTTTATCTCAGTCCACATTTCGAACTGCGGGGTAAATTCCAATTCGGCGATGTCACCGGTCTCGGTACCATCAACCCAGTCTTTGAACTCGTCATCGACCGTTTGTTCTGAGAGAAAATCCTGCCAGCGCCGCAGACCAAGGTAATTGCCGCGACCTTTCAGAAGCGCCACTTCGATTTTCTTTCCGATGATTTCACGCAACAAAGGAATCTCTTTGGATACATACTGATCCTGAAGAGAAATTGTGGCGGTCGAAACTACAACTCGTTTTCCCGATAGCGCAGCCGGTATCAATGCGGCAAGACTCTTACCGATTCCAGTTCCTGCTTCGAATACTCCGGTTTTACCATGCGTGATTGCGCGCTCAATCAATTTCGACAGTTCGATTTGCTCGACCCTGTGCTCGTAAGCGGGCAACTTCTTTTTTAGATTTTCGAAGGCGCCAGCGACGGTCAGATGTTCTTCTTCAGGAAGATCCGGCGTAATCGGCGTGGGAACTGGCTCTGCAACTATGCGCGCCAGAGATAGTCCATCGTCTATGAAGCCGATGTGGTCCGTTCCGATCGCATTTCCGGATGGTTGCGATGAAGAAGCCTTCGACTTCAATGAACCTGTCCCGAACTCGTTGCTGCGATTGCACTCGATTGCGGTCTGTAGTTTGGAAGCGTGATCTTCTGTCCGAGATTGAGAACGTGAGCGCTCTTCATGCCGTTGGCTTTAACGATTTCGTCGAGAAGTCTTGGCGTTACTTTCTTGTAGTTCTTCATCGCGATCATGACGAGTGTGTCGCCAGTTTTCACTTCATAGGTAGAACTAATAGGTACAAGTGTTGCGTTAGGGTCGATGCTCTTCGCTTCGATTGCCGGTTCTGCAGCTGTTTGTGAACCTGGAGCTTTCGAATTAGCGCCAGCAACGAGAATCTGTTTGTTGCCGGAGTTGGCGATAGTTGTCGAAACTGCCGAGTATGACCAGACGCCAAGCAATGATACGCATGCACCAGCCATGAAGCCGAGCATGATGTAAAAGCTAGGTTGACGCTTAGATGGATGAGCCAACTCTTTCTGGAGATCGTGGTGGACTCCTGGCCAGAGGGTTTCGAGCTCATCAGAAGGCGGCGAGTCCGCCGGCTGCTCACCAGCAGTGGTGCGCTCTTGACGCACCGAGGATGGTGGAATTGTGATTTCCGTCGATCTGTTCAATACTTCGATAGAGGTTGCCGGAAGCATGGGCTTAGCGTCCAGCTGCGGTTTGCGACGATCTTCGTCGATTTCTTCGCGAATAAACTCAGGAATTTGATCTAGCAGGGTGGCGTCTAGCATCGAATTATCTTCCAAGATGGAGTCCACTCGCTCTGCGTTTATTTGTTTATCTTCTACCACTGTTACCATCTCTTTCAGGCTTCCTGTGGAATACTGGTTTCCGTTTACTTGCTCTGGATTTCACTGTCCGTTTCGTACTTACTTAAACGGATTTGTCTGAAACCATTCAGTGTTGGGCGCAAGCAAACACACCGCAGATATTAGCGGACTTGTCACTAGAAAGTCAAACCAGCGTTGATTGGCTCTAATCCCTCTCCTGTGCAGCTTTTCGAGGTTTTATGATTACTTAAAAAGCCGGAAACGCTGAATGGGTGGGGCATAGGGTGCGCTGAGATTAAATAATTGACAACCTGGTGGACCTTTACAATCGTCTTGTTAACGCGAATTACCTTGGCATTGCTTTCAACTATTTTTGCTGTTGATATTTCGGAAACACCAACTGGTGTTTGGTTTTGAGCGACACTAGTCCTGGAAGGTACAGCACTTTTCGATATGAATCCTGGTTTAACGCAATACGGCATCGGATATACAACCTTATGAGTTGCTGTTAATTGACAAGAGGTGCTTGTATTGCTGAATAAGCGCGTTCTCATATTGCAGGGCGATTTGCCACCATATTCGACACCTGAATTTAGACTAATCTTTGCCGCGTCTAAATGATGGAACCAGTCGTATTGCCTTTTTGTCGCCGGAGACCACTACACAAGCCTTTTCCGGTTGGAATTCATCTCTGATGAATTGGTTTACATCTGCGATGGAAGTACCATCGATCGCAGACGGTAGGTTAAACCAATAGTCCGGTTCTCGATCTGTAGATACGGCATCTATGATGCTGTCACCGCTATGGAACACGTCAGCCAGCCGATTGACACAAACCTGACCGGAGATAAAGCGTTTCATTTCTGCCAGCTCCTGGCTGCTCAGTCCGGTGGTCGACAAATCCTTGAACTGTTGCTTGATAGCGCCCGTGATACCACGAATTTTTGGCTCCGTCAGATGCAAGTTCAATATCCATGCACATTGTGCTGCCATCGGAATAATCGTGCTCTGGATAGATACCGAGTCGTCCAGATCTGTTATTCGTTTTGGATTGGTTAGACGTGCATATAAAGGATGCTTGATTAATGCGCAGTCGGTAAGCAGAAGCTTGGCGTATTCCGGTCGTGCCGGGGGTGTATGCAGCAAGCGACCTAGCGCAATTTCTACTTTGACTGGATCATCAGTGGGAAGGTTGACCTTGGTCACTTGCCTTTTGTTTTGCTGCGCACTAATAGTCGGCGATTTTGCTTTGCCCTGCCATTCTTTAAAAGCATTCGTCACAAGGCGCTGAGCTTGCTGTGGATCGACATTTCCTGCAAGCACAATCGTTGTGGTGGCAGGTGCAACGTTGTTAGCGCGAAACTGGTTGACGTCATCTGAGTTAATTTTCAAAACCGATGCGTGGAGTTCATGCGGAGATGGAGGGTTGAACTGTGACTTCTCGGATAGCAGGTTTTGTAGCAACAAGCGGTTGGCGGTGTCTTGCGTCGTGTTTTGTCTCTTCTTGATTGTGCTTGCAACAAGATTTCTCGCGGTGCTCAGAGACGCTTCGTCAGTGAGCGGATCTGTGAGCTGGTGACTGAGAAGTTTTAGCTGCGTTGCTAAATCCTGAGCCAGACAATTGGTGTGGAAAGTGATTTGTTCGCGCCCTTCGAAGAAACGAATTTGGTCGGCTTTATCGAGACCGATCTGGGCCTGCATCTTCATGGAGTTCTCTTTCGAGATCTTACCGGAGCCGCCATTCATGAGCGATACAGTGACATCAGACACACCTGGTTTTGCCGGTGAATCGTAAACGTGACCAGCTCTCACCGCGCCACTGATTCGCACAATTGGGCTCGATTCAGTTTTGAAAACAATCAGTCGGATTCCATTGGGGATGATGAACTCTGTCATGTTGGCGCGCAGTCCAGTGAGCGCTGTTCGTTGCGGCTCTGCTTGCAGTGACTCAGTCCGTTGGGATTCGGCACGCTGCGTATCTTCCCATTGTGCATCTACTCGTTGTTTTTCGACGCGTTGGGATTCTGCGCGCTGAGCATCGGCACGCTGTTTTTCGATCTTCTGCGCCTCCGCACGTTGAGCTTCTGCGCGCTGCGCTTCTGCGCGCTGCGCTTCTGCTTTTTGAGCTTCGGCTCGTTGAGCTTCCGCGCGTTGAGCTTCCGCGCGTTGAGCTTCTGCTCGCTGAGCCGCTGCACGCTGAGCTTCCGCACGTTGAGCTTCTGCTCGCTGAGCCGCAGCACGTTGAGCCTCGCCACGCTGTGCCTCTACCCGCTGTGATTCTGCCGGTGTCCGTGACGCAGACGTATCAGGCTGTGGTGGCACGGCCGGTGCGGGCTCTCCGCCCGTTTCAGGCGCGACATCGCTGTTCTGCTGCGCTGGTTGAGTATTCGGATTGCTCTCTTGTTCGACAGGTTTAACTTTTTTTTGTGCCGGTTTATTCGGTGATGGAATCGGTTTTGATGTCCACGGATTTATTTTAACTTCGCCCTCGTCGGGCGCTTCGTCGCTTGGCTCATCGGTGCTATCTGTTTTAGAACCTTCGAGATATGGATCGTAAGTAGCGATTTGCAGATTGCCCAACTTACTTCGGTCGTAATTGATTCTGCTTTCGCCGCGCATCGGCACAATACTTGCTGTTTTCTGGCTCTGTGAGGCGCTCGTCTGTGCCATCATAAAACCGACGCTTCGTTTTGCCGGCACCAAATATGATGCTGCCAGTCGCATAATTTCCTGTTTCGAAACCGACTCTAGTTGTTTTTGCCAGAGCTCACTCTGGTCGAGTTTGTCCAGCGAATCGAAGAAACCCAGTTGAAATGCTGCTTTGTAAGGACCAGTTTTATTTTTCAAAAGCGAAAATACAGCACGCTTTTTCGCTTCGGCAAGATCTCCATCGCTGAACCCGCCATCCTTAATTTTGTCGCACAGCTCATCAACTGCGGTGAGCATTTTGGCTGTATTAACATTGGCAGGCGCTTCCGCTGTGATAAGAATCATTCCTGGACGTTTTCTCAACTCGAAGGCTGAAGACGCAGTATCGCAAACTTTGGTGTCAATCGCGATTTCTTTCAATAGACCTACATAGGAATTTCCCAGCAAACTTTCCATTACTGCGGCCGCCGCAGCGCTCGGATCGGAAGCTGGCGGAGCCTGGAAGGCGACGTATAGTTTGTTTTTCTTACCGCCATACTTGAGGTAAACTCTGCGCTCGCCCGTTTGAAGAGGTTCAAACGGCACCAGTGATGGTGTCTCGATCGCCTTGCGTTGAATTGCCCCAACCGTTTGCTCTGCCAGTTTTAACGCTTTGGCTTTGTTGACGTCACCGGCGATAACAAGTGTGGCGTTGGATGGTACAAAATATTGTCGGTAAAAATCAGACACCATCTGAGCCGTGACAGTTTTAATTTCTTCTTCAACGCCGGCAGGCAAGTTCTTATAAGGATGTCGCGTATATCGAAGTGCGCGGACCTCGCGCATCAATGTTCGATCCGGATTGTTCTGCCCCGCCTCAATTTCTTGAATGACCTGATGCGCAGCATCTTTCAATTGTTGTGGCGTGAACAGTTTTTCTTTCAAGCGTTCTGCCTGGAGTGCTAAGCCCAGCTCAAGTTGTGATGCAGGCAAGTTTTCCAAAAACACGGTAAAGTCGTCACTCGTGAAAGCGTCGAATCGTCCACCGCTGCCGACGAGCTGGCGCGCTAGCGAACCGCCGTTCGCCTTGATCGTTTCGCTAAGCAAGTGTTCGACTACGTGGCAAGTCCCACTCGCTCCATTAGGATCGTTCATGGAGCCGACGTGCATCCAGAGTTGACAGGACAACATGGGAAAGGCGGGCTCTTCGACGATTATGACGCGCAGTCCGTTTGCCAGACGAAACGCCGAGTCGCGAGCTGGTTGCGCTGCAACCTGGCAAGAAGCTGTTTGACCCAACGACACAAAAGTGAAAACGAACAACATCAATAGCGTTACGATGCGTGCGAATGCTTTCTTGCGCCGTGAGTTGTAACTTGTTTGTCGCGTCATCGATTGGCTTTCATTGCGCGTGGCTGCCGCATTTGCGGTTCCGACCTCAATTAATGAGGGTACATTAGCATGTTTGATTAACCGAACAACTCTTATGTCGGTTTTATTGATAAAATTTGTCAATCGCTCGGATACCTGAACTTTGGTATACCAAAGGCAGAGCGGTTACGTGCGTAGTCCGTTCCATATCACGACTTTGAGGCAGCACATGAAACTCGGTGTTCGCGATCAGAAGCGAAACGCTGGCAATCAAAGCCATGGCGACAGCAATCAAGCTGCCGACACGCAAAAGATGATCGTGCTCGTCGGCAATCCGAACGTGGGCAAGTCAGTAATCTTTAACGCGCTCACTGGTCTGAGCGCCGACGTTTCCAACTATCCGGGTACGACAATCGATATTGCCCACGGACTTCTTGGTGAGAACAAAATCGCAGATACTCCTGGTGTGTATGGTATCTCCAGCCTGAATGACGAAGAGCGTGCCGCGCGCAAAATGCTGTTGGAAGCGGATGTTGTAATTAACGTCGTCTCGGCGCTGAGCCTCGATCGCGATCTGTTTCTCACTCTGCAACTTGTGGATATTGGTAAGCCGATGATCGTTGTTCTCAACCAATGGGATGAGGCATTGCAATGCGGAATGACCATTGATATGGGGCTGCTGTCTGCACGCCTGGGCGTTCCTGTCATGCACTGTGTCGCGGTCCACAACGAAGGTATCAAAGAAATTGGCGAACTTGTGAAGGATGCCAGACCTGGCGCAATTCTTCCGGAGATGCTCGAGCAGATTCAAACAGTCACCGCGCGTGGTGTCGACCACGCGCGTGCGCTTTTGATTTTAGAAGGCGATAAACAAACAATTGAGGAAACCAATGTCACTGGTTCCGACTATCGAAACACAATCTATACGGAGCGTCGGCGGCTTGTCGATGAGCTTGTAGATGATTGTGTTACTGAGAGCGAACGAGCCACAAAGCTATCCGTAAAAATTGGACGGTTCCTTTTGCACCCCATATTTGGTGGCGCTATTGCTTTGTTCATTTGTTACTTTATCTTCTATCAGTTGCTTGGTGTCTGGATTGCAGGCAACCTTGTCGACTTGACCGAGAAGAAAACAATGAGGGTGTATTACGAGCCTGTTGTTCGTCGAGCCGTTGCGAATTTCTTGCCGAGTGCAGTTACGATCAACGACAAGACGTTTGAGTTTCCAGCAGGAACTAATGCCGCACCCGCAGAGGCTGCCGCACTCGACCAAGCTGCGAAAACCGTCAATCCTGCAGAAATCAAATTTGACTTCTGGAAGTATCGCAGTAACCCACTGACTATCATTGGAAATGTGTTAGTCGGAGAGTACGGCGTACTGACTCTCACTGTGACCTACTTGCTAGGTCTGCTAATGCCGCTTGTAGTCTTCTTTTATCTCAGTCTCTCCTTGCTGGAAGACTCTGGTTATCTTCCTCGCCTTGCGGTTTTAGTCGATCGTTTAATGAACAAACTCGGTCTAAACGGTCGAGCGATTATTCCACTGATTCTCGGTCTCGGTTGCGTGACGATGGCAACAATCACCACTCGTCTGTTAACTACGACTCGCGAGAAGCTCATTGCCACAGCCCTATTAGGAATCGCAATTCCGTGCTCGGCGCAGCTCGGCGTCGTATCGGGAACACTCGCTCGAGCGGGCGGTGGCGGTGCCTGGGCTGTTTACGGGGTCATAATCGTCAGCATTCTTGCATTATCCGGATTGTTGATGAACCAATTCCTTCCTGGCAAGTCGCAAGCTTTGCTTATCGATTTGCCGCCTATGCGTTTTCCACGTTGGCAAAACGTACTTAAGAAAACCTGGAAGAAGTCATACGCTTTTTTGGTTGAAGCAGCTCCGATGTTCGTCCTTGCAGGATCCGTAGTCACCGTGGCTCAAATGATTGGATTGCTCGATCTTTTTGTTCGAGCTTTGCAACCAGTGGTGGTGCACTGGTTGCGACTACCCGACGATCCGCGCATCCCGACAACCTTCATTCTGGGAATTGTCAGGCGCGATTTCGCAGCTTTCGGATTGACCGATGTTAATCTGACCGCTGCTCAAGCGGTCACTGCCATGATCGTCATCACCCTTTTCGTGCCCTGTATTGCCACCGTGGGCGTAATGATCAAAGAGCGCGGACCCAAAGTCGCACTCACTATATGGATCGGATCGTGGATTTTTGCTATTGGCTTCGGGGGAGTACTGGCCATTGTTTTACCGCCGTTGTTTGCGTTTCTCAATCTAAAGTAAGTTCGCCCATCAAAGTTTTGTATAATGCAACCCGGAGTTGATTCTCCGCGCCGTGGCAGGCGTCGCCAAGAGGTTAAGGCACTGGATTGTGGTTTCAGTATTCGGGGGTTCGAGTCCCCTCGTCTGCCCTTCTTTCTATTTCTACGACCAAAAACGATAGACACGACTGAATTAAAAGTCGTGCCAATCCCGTTCGAACTTCTCACCGTCGAAACAGTTCGCAAAGTGTTTTTTGTTCGACTTGTCATGCTCGATGTTTGATAGGTTGAACTATTGACGTTTACTGGAACGTTTTGATGTCTTCGAACTGGCCTTGGAAACGAAACTGCTTAATAGGCATGACTGCTCTGGTTTCGGCGTATGTCTTATTGTCGCCGCCGGTTGCTTGGCCTCTCTATAACATGGCTCTGTTTCGGCCCAGCAAGAGCAAGATTGGCTCTGAGACCAACATCAAGCTGATCGAAATGGCCACGCATGCAACCACGAAAGATGTTCGATTTCCTTCGGCGAATGGGAAGATGTTGAGGGGCATATTTTTTGAACTGCCCGAGACGAAAAAAGTGTTTTTGGTTAGTGAGGGTTGTGGTGGCAACATCTTTCGAAGATTAGGTCATGCATTCACGCTGCTTAAGTCCGGTTCTTCTGTATTTATGTACGATTATCAAGGATACGGTGAGAGCGATGGTCATCCTTCGATTGACAATGCTTGTGATGATGCAGTGGCTGCGTACGACTATCTGACCCAACACGAAAAGAGAACGGGGAATGACATAATCGCGTTTGGAAGTTCCTTTGGCTGCGGTCCAACGGGACAACTAGTAGCGCGTCGACCGGTATCAGCGGTGGTGCTTCAGTCGTGTTACCCTTCGATGCTGATTGCTGGTCGTGACACCTTGCCATGGCTGAAACTTTATCCGGATTTTCTCTTCCCTCATCAGATGCTGGACAGCGTGGCCGTTTATACGAAGCCACATCCGCCGCTTCTCATCATCCATGGAACTGACGACAACGTTTTATCCTTTAAAAACGCCCAGGCTTTGTTTAATAAGGCCAGTGAACAAAAGATTCTGCTTGCCGTGAAAAATGGTCCCCATAGCTGCTTTGGCTCGGAGGCCGAATTTATAACTTCGTTGAATCGCCTGCTACGGAAGGCACCGCCAGCGGTGCGAAAGTCTGGTCTATTGTGATTTTTTTCCGCTACTGTGTAAGCAGAGGTTCGATGGCCCCGAGAATCCCCTTCTGCGATGCTTCTTCATAGAGCACTACATAGGAATGCTTGCCCATGCCGTGAGCCGCCATCGCGTCATTTAACGACGCGATGAAACTGGATCCTTCAGATGAATAACCGGTTTGCAAAAAGACGACTCGACTGCGCCGAAGTATGGGGGTGCGGCTCAGGTTTTCTACCAGTATCGCGCCATTTTCTTTGCTCGAGACCGCCTGTCCATCGGTGACCAAGATAATCAGAAGAGGCCGAGCCGCGTCGGCTGTGGCTACCCGTAGAGCGGCCGGCAGGTCGGTATTACCTGTGGTGACAGTGTTGTCCAAAGTGTTTCTGATTTGCTGGGCCGATTGATTAGCAGTTGACTCCACGGTTTCATTGAATAGATAAAGGTCAAAGACAGAGCCAGCCTGCCTTTGTGCGTTACGACAAAACCTGTCGAGCTCTTCCTTAACCCAAGTCCAACGAAGTTTGTCGCTGTTGCCCAGAGAGCGGTACATTGAACCTGAATGATCGACAATCAGCCTGATCTCGTACGAACGCAGTATCGACGCCAGCTTGCCTTGATCGGCGCCTCCGCCCAGCTTGGCCGGTGGGACGTCGTCCGTTTGGGCTTGCATCTTGGCTAAGTATATTTTTCCATTTCTTTCGATCTTCAAATTCAACTGGTTTTTGTCTATCGAAGCCTGCAAAATCCGGTCGCCTGCCACCACGCCGGCATAAAAAGCGCGGGAACCTTTATTCACTTTTTCGACTGTGGTGGGTAGCTCCGTACTCAGTGGTATCACTCCTGCCGAGACACAGGCCATGCCGAAGGCATTGATGTGTCCGTGCAAACTGGTCTTGGAAGCGGCTGCTTGACCGGGACCGGTTGTGCTTTTAGGCGACTGGACGCGCGTCTGCCCTGAGACCGGCGCAATCGAGACCGTCTGTACCCATAGAACAACAAGACAGCAGATGAGTTGAAGGCGTGCCGCTGCCGTCCAATAGAAAGCTCGGTTGTTTTTTGATGCAGGCAATTTATTTCCCGCCGGACTGGCTTTTACCACTTGTTTTAACAGCACGTTTGCCTGTCTCCTCCCCCAGTTTGAGAGCGTGGGCGTCCATCGGGTTTTCGCTCGGTATGGTGGCGGCCTTAGAAGGATCTTCAGAGTGAACATAGTTTTGCACGTGACTGGAGTTTGTCAAAGACGGCGCGATTGCCGCGTGTCCGCCCGACGAGGGAATTGATGCCCGCCGCAAAAGAGCGTCTGCTCTTCTTTGGTAGCGCTCTGTGATTGATTCTTGATCTCGATTCAACTGCGCATATTCTCGTTGAGTGGCGACTTTTAGTTCCTCGGGTGTGGCGCTTTTTTGGATCAAGTTGACTCTTTCGTCAAACCTTTTTTGCGCCGCCTGCATTTCCTTGTCCTGCTCCAAGAGGATGCGCTGGCGTTCCTGTGTGTTTGCGGCGGAGAGTTGCGGATCGACTTTGTATTTGTCGGGGCGCTCGTCATAAGGTAAAAGATCAGTTAATGCCTGGTCGGCGAATTTCCAAAGCTCGGTGCCTCTGCTCAGAGTCCGGCATTTTGTCAGCTCCTTGCGGGCCGCGTCGATCCTGCCAAACCGCGCCAGCGAACGGCCCAGATAGTAATGGGCCAAACCGTTGTTTGGTTGGCGAGCGATCATATCTGAGGCCAGGCGATAAGTCGCCTGAAAATCCCCGGCGGTAAAGGTGGTTTTGAGTAGTTGTGCGTCTTGTCGCTCCTGCGCCAGCGCCCGCGTCGTGAAGGTTGACACACACAGAAATATGAGACCCAGGCAAAAGCAGAAAGACCTGGGGATTTCGAACGCTTTTGACGCTCTCATAAAATTCGCTCCAAACCAAGCCTCATGGTATTATATCGGCCCGACGGATATAGTGCTCAGGCGCTGAAAGCATTGCGCCTGCCAGTTAGCGTGGAATTAGTTTTGCCAAGTTTTTTTATACAGTTAGCCGGAATCTGTATCAGCTTATTCCTGGCCACTTCCCTCTTTGCCCCTTCCGCAGAAGCCCAGTCCGGTGCAGCCGATTACGAAAAAATAGGTCTGAAGCAATTTTCTCAGGGCAGCTTTAAGGACGCCGCCGAGAGCTTTCGACTGGCCATTTATAAGGGGGCGAAGTCAGCTTCTACGTGGTTGTATCTGGGTGAGTCCTATGATCGCGCTGGTGAAGTTGGTGCCGCTCGCCAAACCTATCAGACCTTGCAAAAATATTTTCCCGGGACGCCGCAATGTGCGAGGGCTACCGAGCGGTTGACCAAACTTCCGCAGCCTGTCCGTGCTCCTTCCGCGGCTACTGCGCCGTCGGCCAAGGCGGCTGCTTCTCCAGCTGCCAATGACATAAAACCTCTCAAGGAGAGAATCTATATTGTCCCTCCCCGGTTTGGTCACTCGCCTGTGAGCCCCGGCACCATAAGCCTGGTGAATACTCTCGTAAGGGGGTTGCCGGAACCTGTATACAAAATACTCGATCAAGGAAACACTAATATTTACCTGACTCCTAATTTGATCGATAAATGGCCTGATGGGGTAAGCAAAATGAATGAAAACCTGGGCATTTTATTTTCCCAGGAACATGGGCGCACTTACGGCCGCGAAGTCTACCTCTGCGAACGAGTCACTACCGACGCTGGCGGCACCAGCCTCGGGCCCGTGCAGACTGACGAAATATTGAAGGACTATTTCTATATTATGCTCTCGCACGCACTGAACGATTGTCTGGAACTGCCGTCCAAAGATCCGCAGTTTGTAGCGCTGTACAAACAAGACTACGACAAGCTGGACACCTCTGATCGCAAGCTACACGCATTTATCGCTCCGGTGGAGGGGATCCACGATACATTTAGTGCTCTGACCGCGAATATCATGGGCAGCAGTGCCCAATCAAGTGAGTTGGCTAGTCGCAGCTTTCCCCGCTGCCGGGCCTGGATCGCGCAACACATCAAAATATTGTCAGTTCGCAAACCCTGATTGTGAGTCGCGACTGGCGGCTTTTGGAGATCAGTTAGTGAATGTACCGTGCGCGCTAAGTCTTTTTTTCGATAGGCACCGCCGGTGATTCAATCTTGGTGCCACCATAGGGAGTGTCAAAAGTTTCTACTAACTGTCGAATGCCACTGCAGGTAGTGCATTAGCTGCATCATTTCATGATTTCTGATAGCCGTGCTGCCATAAGCTCCCGCTGACTTTGCTCAAATCGTTTTAAGTATTCCGGTGTCATGTTGTTAAAACCTTTGCCGAGATAATCTTCAGGTCGAATAGGGATCTTTGCGACCTCTTCGTCAGGGAGCCTTCGCAGCAGCCTTACTCTAGAAGCCACGGTGTCAATGCGAGCGACATCAAATGCTTGCTCCCATTTTTGCAGTGACCTGCTATCGCCAATCTCAACTTCGAAAACTGAATAACCCTTCGACCCACCCTTCCACATGCGTGGATTAGATGTGATGTAGATACCCTTTTCTTGTGCTACTCCGCCGTCGATTATTTGCTGTATCATTTTCACCCCGGCCGACTCACCGGGTTCTACCCACGCACCCGGAACTACCTGTCCGTCAGTGGTTTGCGACGGGAGAGGGTAGGTCGTGCGCGAATCATATGGTGCGGTTCCATCGTCCCTTAGTACCTTGTAAGCCCTTGGGCTCATGCTTTTCGGCGGTGAAAAACTTTCGTGAGCGAGGACCTTAAGCGGTGAGCTATTCGCTTCAATCAGTTTTTCAGCATCTGTCACATAAGCTGGTTTGACATGTTGATATTCATGCGAAGAAGAGATAGATTTTCCGAGTAGTTGATTTTCAGATCGGACGTTATTTCCGCTGATTAGGCTGAAGTCGAAGCTTCGATCCGTACTAATGCCTGATCTGAGTTCTGCCCCCAAGTTCCGTGAATTGGTAGCAAGAAGTTTGTCTATTTCTATTCCTATTGCGTTTGGTTTGCTCAATTGAAGAGCCTGGAGTGCAGGTTTTTCGGCTGCGACCGTTGTCTCTCGACTTAGGGAAGCAAAGGCAACCCGAGCTTCTGAAACTGTTGATTGAGTGAATCGTCCGATTGAGCGCGCAATTGTGCCATAGTTGTGTGCGATCAGACCGGCACCGACAATGGCTGTTCCGGCGGCGGCGGTCGCTAGATAGGGATGTTCTTCTGCTGTCTTGGCGACCAAATTGTAAGCGTCGAGAAAAAGATCTGATGATGGAGAGGGAGTTGTCGTCAGCTTTTGGATCCGCTGCGCGTCCGACTGGGAAAAAATGTTTGGATTGGAAACCAGTGCACTACCGGGCTTTTGGTCCGGCGATGGATTATGTTCGAGCAATTGAGGCATAAGTTCCTCTGGACATAGAAACGTGTATTGGCGTTTTGATTCATTAATCGTAAGGTGTGTCCGTGACCACAGAGTGACCGCTGAGTTAAATGGACTCTGCCGTTATGGATTAACTCGCCTGGAACGAACTTTGCCTGTGGTCTCAGGTCGTTGATAGGTAATCTAATGAACTTCGTCTTGCGCGATACCGAAATCAATAGATGGACATTTGATCTTCCATTTCTTCAAGCGCGTCTAAGTCGTCGTTGAGTCGCCCTTGGACGGAGAGCTTGGCTTTTTTCATGTTAGCTTTGGCAATTTCTTCTCGAACTTTGCCCTGGATGTTGTCGAAGGTCCAGACGCCGCTTCCGGCGATGTAGCAGGTCGCGGAACTGGCAACAATTCTATAGATGGTTTTGGGTTGGTTCGTATAATGAAAGCCGGCGACGGCGAGTTGAGCACCACGGGCGATGTTAGCACCGCCGATGATGCTGGCATATATCTGTCGTTCGACGAGTTCACGTTTCGCTTTTCTGCGATGGTTAACTCTGAATTCGTGGCGAGAGTTGAACATTTTGTCCTTAAGTGCATAAACGGCTTCTCTGGCGTCAAGCGCTTGAAGCAGGTTTGTGTCATTAGAATTGGCTGAAGCAATCAGGCTTTCCAATTTTGCTCTGTTTTGTTCGAATCTTGCTCTAGTCGCTTCGTTATCGTCCAGAAGAATTCCCTGCAGTTTTTTCTCGGCCCGTTTTACTGCCAGGTCTCCGCAAAGTTTTGTCAACATGGGCGCAGTGACTACGCTAGAACCTGAGGTGATGAAGCCGATACCCGCGACGCCGATTTGTTTGTTGTTTCGATCAGCCACCGCCAATAGTGCGTTCAAAGATCCCAGATATCCTGCAGTGGAAGCGCCGATCAGGGCTTCTACATTGCCGATGTCACGTTGAGCTCGAAGGCGAACTACATCGCAGTAGGAGTGGGCGAATTCTGCGCAAGTTAAGTCGCGAATGTCCTTCAGCACGAGACCATCTGCTTCGATAATAGCTTTCTGTTCGGATGTAAGTTCGGCGCATGAAACCGCTAATGCTCTGCGTTGTTCGATTAATGCATCTAATTGACTTAGAATACTTTTGAAATTTTCAAGGCTTGATTGTGGCGATAAACCCTGCTTAGCCAACCTCCGGTCGTGGATTCTGTCTATAGTTGCTTCGGTCAGAGTGCCTCCGACGATTATAGAACTTGCTATCAGATTCAGGATGTGACCCGAGCGAAGAAACGGTCGGGGTGCATCTCCTGGATGGTTTCTGTACTCAAAGCGCGACGCTGCAATGCAACTCATGCCGACGTTTGTTAAAGTTGAACCGGCGATACGATATCCAAAAACTCGCCACGATTTTCCCTTCGGCGGAGTAAACCAGGTGAGGTGAAACTTAGTGCTGATCTTCATCAACTGAATTTGCAGTTTCACTATGTCGTTAGTCGCTTTCTCCACGGACACGATGTTGCCGCATCCGACCGAGCTGTTTGTAGACGGGTCTTTCGTTTCGATCCGTGGTAAGGATTGGCGCGTCTCAGCTGGTTGTTTTAGAGTGACATCAGAATTGTTTTGAACGTTTTGCTCTTCAGTTTTCGCGTTCGCTTGAGGGACGCCCCTGAGCGCGGTTTCGTTAACTTTAGGCTGGTTTGTCGAACTGGACTCCAGGCTGTTGCTTAGAATGTCGTGGTCTTGAAGATGGGTGGGTTCCACTCCATAGACTTTTGGCGCCGCGAGTGTAGTAAGCAGCAATATGGTAAAAATCGCGAGTTGTCTGATGCCGAATTCGGTCAATCTCAAAGACTGCCTCCTTCGGGAATTTGAAACCAGAAAATACTTCCCCTCTCCGGCGCTTTTTTCACTCCGATAGAGCCACCATGAGCTTCCACGATAGCTTTGCAAATCGCGAGCCCCAATCCACTGCCTTCGTGCTTGACACCGTCAGTAGTGGCGAGCTGGTGGTATCGATCGAATATTTTTTCGCTCACATCGTCAGGAATTCCTGGACCCTGGTCCTGAATCGTGACCGTGATGTTGTTTTGCTCCTGCGTTGCTGCAACCTTGATAATTGAGCCTGCGGGCGAAAATTTTATTGCGTTGCCCAACAAATTGATTACTACCTGGGTGAGTTTTTGCTCGTCGGCGAGGAGTTGAATTTCGCACGATTTCGGAAGAGATAATACCATGGAAGAGCGCTCCGCGAGTGGTGCTACGACGTTTCCGCAGTTCTCCAGCAGAGTGCCCAGAGCAATAGGCTCGACCTTCAATTCAATCGATCCTGATTGCATCTTTTCAAGATCGAGCAAGTTGTTAATTAGATCAATTGCGTGCTTTAAGTTACCTTCAGCGCGGTCGATTTTATTTTTCGCTTTCTCAGAAAGCGCACCCCAAGTCTCATCACCTAGCAGCTCCAACGTGCTCTTCACCGCCGATAGTGGCGTTCTCAAATCATGGCTGATCATGGCGACGAATTGTTGTTTCAACTGTGCCGCTTCGTTGAGGCGATTTGCCGCTTCGTGAAAAACTTTGTCGATTTGTGCTATTTCATCAGCACCTTCTAAAACCGGCGCCAGTGGCTGACCGGCACCAAGGCGATGGCTGTTATCGATTAGGACCTTTAGGCGTTTGTCCGTTCCTCTTTGAAAAATTACGACTGCTAAAAACGCGACTATGACGCTTAAAATGATCACGCCTAAAATGACTTTCAAAAGCACATCAGAGCGTTGAATCGCACGAGCTTCTTGTGCGGCACGTTCGTCAGTGATTATGACTTCGAGTTTCTTGACAATAGTCTTCAGTTCATTTTCCAAATCGAGTGCCTCGACCAGGTCCAGTCGCCCTCCTGATTCGATCTCGTGCTTTCGCTTTTCCAGAACTTTCAATGACTCTTCTGCTTCCGTCGCGCAGTTGTCTACGATTGTCAGATGTTCTTGATTGTCTTGCACGGCGATCGCCAGGTCCGCAAGGCTCTGGTGCAGCTCTTCAACCTTGCCGACGTATATGTCGTGGAAATATGGTTTAGTCGCTGCGTCGTAAACAATGAAGGCGATGCCGACGTCATGGCATGCTTCCATCACCTCATTGGTTTTCGAAATCACGGATTTAGACAAGTCTGCCTGGCGTGTCTCTACTTCAGTAAGGTGAAGCAGCCAACAGAGGAATCCAAGTAGGACCAGCTCAAACGCAAGCGGCACAGCGACGAGAATCAAGCCTTTTTGGGCAAGAGTCAGGTGTTTACGCGCTCCACTCAATATTTGTGCTCCCAGTCGCCTAATTTCTGTCGCCTCATTGTAGATGAAATATGCGGGGATAAACGATTCCGATTATCGTGGTGGAGAAACAGATGGCTAAGATACTTGTTGTTGAAGACAACGTCGATTTGCTTGATAACATTTGCGAGTCACTAACAGCACACCAGCACAATGTAGATAGTTGTGCTGATGGACTGCAGGCTCTGACCTATCTCAAGACGTATGAATATGACGTGATCGTTCTTGATTGGACTTTGCCGAAGATGAGTGGCATCGAAATTTTGAAACAGTTTCGTGGTCAGGGGGGCGTAACCCCGGTTATCATGCTTACTGGCAGACGTGATCTCGATGACAAAGAATGTGGTTTCGATGCTGGTGCTGATGATTATTTGACTAAACCTTTTGAGCTGCGAGAGCTAAACATGCGCGTCGGCTCACTGCTCCGTCGTGGTGCAAAGGCGCCAATGGACACAATGAAAGTTGCCGATGTCGTTCTCGACAAGCAAGCCAAGCGGGTAACCAAGGGTGAATGCGACGTTAAGCTGATGCCCAAAGACTTCGCAATTTTGGAACTGTTGATGTCATATCCAAACAAAGTCTTTAGTGCGGAAGCCATAATCGATAGAATCTGGAGCACCAGTGACGATGCTTCACCAGATGTGGTGCGTAAGCACATCAACAGAATTCGCACGAAGATCGATTCCGACAACGACAATTCGCTCATCCGCACAGTTCACGGCATGGGTTATTCGCTGGTTGGCTCGCGCGGTTAGATCGTCCGCAACGAGCAGTCTGCGGTCTGTAGTGAGCCGTCTGCGGTGAGCAGTTTGCAGTGAGCAGTTTGCAGTGAGCAGTTTGCATTGAGCAGTGAGCAGTGTGCAGTGAGCCGTCGGCAGTGAGTCGTCTGCGCTGAGCCGTCTGCACTGAGTACTCTGCAGTGAGTAGTCTCTTCGGATGTCAGAACCCGCAAGTCGGAGGTTAAGCATAGGGCGCTTGTGATACCATTTCGACCATGAAAATCACGCAAAGATTTGGTGTCGTTGAATCTTTTGAACTGCCGGATGACTGGATTGCCGATGAGCCTTTTCAGTTGGGAGACAGGAGAACTGTCGTTTTTCGCGCACCCGAGAATCCTGAGATTTTGTTTTGCAATCACTACCGTGACTATCCGCTGGAAAGAGCCTCCGCGGAGAAATTTCAGGCAATCTTGTACTCCTCATTTCACGATCTGGATGAGCGGGAGGTCGAAGATCTGGAAGACGTCATAGAAGGTTTGGGAAACAGAGAAGTCTTTTCCATCGTCCAAGCGGGTACCGGTTACCTCAACAACCGCCGTATTATTCGGATCCGCGGTGATTGGCTCGAAGAACCGCAATCGGTTATGTCCTGCTTCATGGATGTGGGTGGGGTCGGTAAGCGTGTTCAAAACCTCTATTTTTCGACGCCTCAGGGACTTTTGGACGATTGGTCGGAGTTGGCAGACAACATTTTTCTGTCGGTTAAGTGGTCGGGAATGAGTTCAGATTAAAACTGTCGGATGTCAAGATTCGGGTCCGACTAGCAATAATTGCTTAAGAACAAGAACTGACCCCAGTTTCTACCCCAAATTTTGCCCCGCTTAACCCGCTCGCTCCTCCTGGGCGCGCGCGTACACGACCCGCCTTCTGGGCACATAAATGTAGGGAAGTGGCAGAAATCGAAGAGGCTTGTTGTGGCAGCAACAGCAAACACGAAAGGCGCCGAGACGGCGGCAGACAAGAAGCCTGCCGATGCGGTCGCTGAAGTCAAAAAGGGTTCAAACGAGACAGACACTCGCACCACCCTATCGCAGCAGGCGACGAAGCCTGGTGATGCCGCAGCAGTCGCCGACAGACCGAATACCGCAAGCGATCATTTACCTGCAATCACTGCACTGCCTAAGGATGCCGCGACTGCACTCGGCAAACCAGGCGATAAACCTCCAGCTGCCAACCATTTGCCCGAGTTGGCCGCCCTTCCCAAAGATTCGCCAGTTGCGCACCCGAAGCCTACTGACTCAAAAACCTCGGCAGCAGCCGACCACCTTCCGACTATTGCCCCGCTACCCAAAGATGCACCGGCTCCTCCGCCCAAGCCTGGGGATGCAAGAACTGCAGCCGCGCCTGAAGTTCTGCCGCCACTCGAGCAGACCAAAGCACCTACTCTCGATCGAAAAACACTTGAGCAAACCGCGGAAGAAATTCATTCTGCGTTGCATCGAACCACTTTGGGTTTCAACCGCCCTGACAGAGAAAAAGTCACGAGAATTCTGGGTCCTCTCAATCAAGCGGACCGTCAGGCTCTCGAACAAGTCTACGAGGACAAGTTTGGCGATAAGACAAAGGCCAAAGCCTTGTCGGCTGCGATTGCTGACAAGTCAGGGATCGATCACACTACCGATTTTCAAAGCAGTTTTTTGCGTCAAGAGATTGCCGGAAAATTCAAGGGACCAAATAGCGTAGAGCAAGCCGAAATCACTTCGATCATGAATCGAGTTGATGGAAAAACGAATGATGCTGGTGCTCTAATGGTGGCAATCAATAGGACGCGCGATGACAGCGATCGCGGCAACGTAGCTATTCGAGCGGTTTTTGAGACGTTGAACGAAGGACAAATTAAAGAACTCGATCAAAATTTCAAGCGCGATTATGGAAGGACATGGCAGGAAGCGCTAAAAGAATTAGGCGATGATGTAAAACCTCAAACGCTGAAAGCTCTGGAGATTCTCAAGCACGGCACCGATCATAAATCACCGCAAGACGTAAAAGACCTCGCGAGGATTGCTGTCGATGCAAAAGATCCACGTTTGCTGGGTGAAGCTTTGCGTGGGACGGACAATGACACGCGCAAGCAACTGCTCGAAGATCCGAAGTTCATGAAGGATCTGACGATCGCCTTTCCAACGCAGGGTTGGACATCGCAATCGCTAGCCAATATGTACGAACGTGCTGATGCTAAAGGTCATCTCAAGACGGGGTTCGGCGGCAGTCTTGACTTGAACACTTTGCTTGATCCAGTGGCTCGCGATTATCTAACTGAAGGTCGAATTTCACTTAAAACAATCACCACTCAGGACACTGGAAAATGGCTCCTGGATGACAGAGAGAATGTGGCTCTGGCGGCGAAGAATGTCTCCGAAAGCGAGCGCCAGCAGTTTAACCTCGGCGCAAAACTTACCGAGGAAAAACGCGAACCGAAAACTCAGGAAGAAAGAGACGCGAAGAATTACTACGACAAGATCCATGAAACTTTCTCAGACCGAGGCAATCCACGCGAAGTCGCGATGTGGGAATCTCTGCTGAAGCACGGTCGTGAAAACATCGTCACCGAGATGGCGGAGACTCACTCGAATGCGTGGGGACCGTTCGGCTGGGGCTCTAAACACTCGCGTCAAGATTTGATGTCGCGTGCGGAAAACCTCAGCCAGAAAGATTATGACTTGTTGCGCGATCCTGTGAAGGGCAAAGAGTTTCGCCGAGAAATCGAAGAGTCGTTGACGAAATACGCCGATGAAGGCGAACGCACTCGCATTATGCAGATGCTGGAACTCAAGGCTTCGAAGCCATCTTATGAAGAATCAAAACAAGTTCATAGAGCGATAACAGCAACGATTGCCGACAATAAAGGACATGACTTTCTGGGCATGGGCACCAGCTATGATGCCAAAAATATTCTCAACAACTTTACTTCAATGACCCCTGAGGATGCGGCGAAAATTAAAGCCAATCCGGCATACGCAAAAGAGCTTCGTGACTTCCTTACCAACGATTCTGAGTTCAGTAAGACTGAACAATTGTTGGCACAACGAATGATCGACAAAGCGGAAAAGACAGGTACGGTGCCAAAGCCCGATGAGCTGGATAAACTGCTCAAGCTCACGGCGGGGGGCGATGGAAAAAAACAAGATATTCTCATTCAGGCTCAAAAGGCATTGGAAGCTGATCCTCAGCTTCGAGCGCGGCTCTCGGCACCTAAAGAGTCGCTCTCCCCTGAAGATCGTATCGTACGCGATCTGATTGTTGAAAAATATCAGAGCGGTCGAGCCCGTCATGGGCGTTACGATCAAACCGGTCAGGAAACTGTCCGCGCCGTCGATAAATTTATCGAAACAGGAAAGCTCAGTCTTCAAGACAAATTCAATCTTAGGTTTGATCGTAAATCGCTGGTCGAAGCTGCGGCAACTGCGACGCCGGAAGAGCGAGCCGCCTTAAGAGACAGATTCAGACCTGATGAGCTCAAAGTGATCGATAGTGCCGCTGCCAATGGTGGCAAGTTCTCATTAGCCGATCGCATTCAACTCATGAGCATGGGTCTGGGAGAAAAGGTTCAGGACTTCAAACCGGAATTGGAACGATTGCATACAACCAAAGACGGTTTGGTAAAACTGCAACAGGCTAAGGATGAGTTTAGCCAGAAGTACGGACGCAGTCTTGATGATGTAGTGCTTCGCGCAGTGGAGCCGCAGGAGAAAAGCAACTTCCAAACACTGCTAACGGCCTCGGATTCTGACGGCAGGCAAACATTCTATGATAATGTTTGGACTGCGCTCCAGAGTGACAGCGGCGCGAGCGCTGGTGGCACTGGTTTGACAATGCGCAAATCTATAGATCAAACTGCCAATTCTCTGGAAGAATATCAGAAAATCTACAAATCACTACCATTGGAAAAGCAAAGAGAATTGGACGAGTTCTTCAACAAATCGTTTGAGCAGCATAAACAATCCAAAGAAAAACTGGCTGAATTAGTAATCACTGCGACGATCACTGCTGCTGCTCTGGCTGCTGCTCCGTTTACCGCTGGAGCGTCGGCTGCAGCTTTAGCCGCCTACGCGAGTGTTGCCGCTGCCGGTGGTGCCGCTCTGTCAGTAGGCACGCACTGGGCGATCGAGGGTAATGACTACAGTAAAGACAAGGTCATTGGTAATGTCGTGCACGGTGCAATCGCGGGTGGTTTGATATTTGCGATGCCACCAGCCGGGTCGGTTGCTGCCGTATTCGGTCAAGGCGCAAAAGCGGTCGTCACGGATACAGCCGTGGTTACTGCGATGACTGGTGTGAGAGCCGCTGAACGAGCTGCTGTAGAAAAAGCTCTTGCCGAAACATTGATGCAAACCGGTAAAAATTTCGGGGAGAAAGAAGCTCTAGAAGTTCTAAAACACGCAGCGCCGTCGCTGACAGGTGATGCGTCGCAGCAAGTCGCAAGGCAGCTAGCGGAAAGCGTCGCGAAAAACTATGGAACAATTGACGCGGGTGTAAACGCACTAAAGGTTCAAGCCGCCGAAGCTGGAAAAAACTCGGCTGCTCAGTTGGGCAAGCAGGTGCTCGAGAGTTCCGCGATCGGTGGAGCCGGCAACTTCGTCGCCACCCTGGCCGACGCACCGTTCAATCCAAACGGTCTGGATGTAAACAATCTGTTGACTCAGACTTTCGTCGGTGCCACCGTCGGCGCTATCATGCCTGTCGCGTTTAAAGGCGCCGTATCTGGTACCAAATATGTTTTAAACATTAGCAAAGAAACCAATGCCGCGACTGGCGCTGTCGACGCGGTAGTCCACGCGACACCTGGCGAGCCCGTTCAAATTCGACATGCGGACGGAAATGTCGAAACTGTAACCGGCAAAGCAAAATTACAAAATGGAGATCAGATTGTATCTGGTCCTGAGGCTCCGACGGCGACAGCAAAACCTGAGTCCGGTTCCGAGCGACCTCCAGTGGCGAAGGGTTCCGCTGATGCCCCTCCGGAAGCACAGACGGGTGGTAACAAACCTGCTGACACCACGGGCAATGGCAGCCCTGAAACGCGCACTGAAACGCCACAGACTCGCCACAACGAAAAAGGACAACTCGTTAATGAGAAGAATCAACTCATCAACGAACAAGGCAAGTTGATTGATGGACAAGGTAGGCTGGTCAACGAAGAAGGCAAGCTGATCAATGAGCGTGGACGTTTAATTAACGAACGCGGTCAAACGATCAACGAACATAATCAAGTCATCGACTCCAAAGGCAATCTGATCGAATCCGAATTCCCGACATATCCGCAGTCGGAGTTCGATCGAGTCAGACCAGAACTGGTTCAAGACCTGCATCAATGGAAAACATTGGACGGCAAGAATGTCGGTGAAGAGTTCGACGCCCTCGCCAAGAAGCTCAATCTGACAGAAGCTGAGAAGAATCAAATTCTGGACGGATTGCAAACCGTGCGCGAGCATGGTGCGCGTATGCGCGATATTGACCCGGAACAAGCGATCAACTGGAAGCATACCGAGCGCGAATTCGGAGCCGCCGTTGATTATGCCGCGCGCAACAACTTCACTAAAGAACAGACGCAAGACCTACTCCTTTCCGCAATGTTCTCCGATGGACTCAAAACCAAGTTCAACTTCACCACTCACAACGTCGATGGCGCCACCGCTTTCGAGCAATTCGCAAAGCAGCACCTCAAAGATCTTCCCGCCGACAGAATCGCAGGCATTAAGCAAGCAATCCTGGAACATCAAGTCGCACCGCCTGAATTCATGGCGATGATTTATGGTGGCGCAATAATGGGGTCGATCAAAGCAGAAAATCGTGCGATGACTGATGTTGAAACTGCAGCGCTCAACTCGCTCAAAGCTAAGATCTCTAACCCACTTGCACTTGGTCCCGATGGATTAATTGAAGTTCCCGGAGCACCAAAGGGAGCAAAAGCGGTCAAGCTTACGGCTGATGAACAGGCGCTCTTGAACAGAACAGGACTCGACCACTGGTATGTTCCAAACGAAGGAAATGCTTGGAATAGATTCTCACGCGGACTCATCGACGCCGACGGCATCGACAACTACGCCGGTCCAGGCGGCTTGAGCAAGATTATTGGTTTGAGAGGCCCAGGCAAAGCAGCATTCTTCCAGGACCGTCACGTTCTATTTGGAAATCCCGAAAATCCAACGCAGATCTCATCCGTCGATAGTTGGAAACAAAGTCAGAGAGACTTCCTCGGCGATCCGAAGACGGGCAAGCTCGGCGCGGCAAGTCCTGAAGCGAGGCAGTTTGTCGAACAGCAATCTGCGAACATTCAAGCTAATATCGATCGCGCTCAAAGCCGCGTCAACGAATGGGTAAATTCACCAGACGGCCGAGCTGAACTCGGTTTACCTGCTGAAGGTCCAATCGATAAAATTCCTGGATGGACCGGAACGAAAGACAAACCTGATCTAATTGATTATTCGACTGCCACACCAGAAGAGCTGAATCGCGCTCGGAAGCTTTGGGATCGATTCGGGGATGAACTCGGCAGAGAGCAACGTGTCAGTTTGAACAACCCACCGGAGTACTCACCTATGATGAGAACTCAAACCGATCGCGGACAAATGATCAACGAGCGAGGACAGAAAATAAACGATCAGGGTCAAGTAATTGACTCCAAGGGCAATCCGATAGAGAGCGAGTTCCCGCCGTATCCACAAGCTGAGTTTGATCGCGTCAGACCAGATTTGGTGGATGACTTGCGCGGATGGAAAACACTTGACGGAAAAAATGTTGGCGAAGAATTCGACAACCTCGCCAGTAAACTCGGTCTATCTGAAGCCGAGAAAAATCAAATTCTGGATGGATTGCAGACCGTGCGCGAACACGGTGCTCGCATGCGTGAAGTCGATCCTGAGCAAGCAATAAATTGGAAGCATACGCAACGCGAATTTGGTGCCGCCGTGGACTATGCCGCGCGCAACAACTTCACTAAAGAACAAACGCAAGACCTCTTGCTCTCTGCAATGTTCTCGGACGGATTGAAGACGAAGTTCAACTTTACCACTCACAACGTCGATGGTGCCACGGCTTTCGAACAGTTCGCCAAGCAGCATCTCAAAGATCTTCCAGCTGAGAGAATTGCTGGAATCAAACAAGCAATCCTCGAACACCAGATTGCACCGCCTGATTTCATGGCAGTCATTTATGGTGGCGCAATCATGGGATCGATCAAAGCAGAAAATCGCGCGATGACCGATGTCGAAACAGCCGCACTAAACTCGCTAAAGGCTAAGATCTCGAACCCTCTTGCTTTAGGTCCGGATGGTTTGATCGAAGTTCCAGGTGCACCAAAAGGTTCGAAAGCCGTCAAGCTCACACCAGATGAACAGGCGCTCTTGAGCCGGACTGGACTGGACTACTGGTATGTTCCAAACGAAGGAAATGCATGGAATAAATTCTCACGCGGACTGATAGATGCAGACGGCATCGACAACTATGCCGGACCTGGTGGGTTGAGCAAGATTGTCGGATTGAGAGGACCAGGCAAAGCAGCCTTCTTCCAAGATCGACATGTGCTGTTTGGCAATCCTCAAGATACAACTCAAATTTCATCGGTCGACAGTTGGAGACAAAGTCAACGAGACTTTCTTGGTAATCCTGAGACGGGCAAGCTCGGCGCTGCATCCCCGGAAGCGAGACAATTTGTCCAACAACAATCAGCCAACATTCAAGCCAATATCGATCACGCTCAAAGCCGCGTGAATGAGTGGATCAATTCAGCAGCAGGCAGAGCAGAACTCGGTTTACCTGCTGAAGGTCCAATCGATAAAATTCCTGGATGGACAGGAACCAAAGACAAACCAGATCTGATCGATTACTCGACAGCCACTCCAGAAGAGCTCGCTCGCGCTCGTAAGCTCTGGGATCGGTTCGGCGACGAATTAGGCAGAGAGCAACGTGTAGGCTTACGCAATACACCTGAATACACACCATTGATGCAACGCGGAGGCAGCTAAGAAGTGATCGCCAACAATCCTTCTAATTATTCAAGTCAAACTCAATCTGAGATTGAGCGGCTGGAAGCGCTCGGCTTCGACCGGCGCAACATGAAGGTAATGCCGGATGGTAGCATCGTTTTCATCGATCCGAATAAAGTCGAAGGTGCACCTCGAACAGCAAAAGAAAATGCACAAGACAACTTAGATAAGATGATCGCGCGCAAAAGAGAGCTCGACTACGCTGCAACAGCCACCGCAGTGGCAGGCATGGAAACTGATCCTGACATGGAAACCGAATACGTTCAGCTCTGCAAAGATATTGAAGAAGCCATGAAGTTACTGAAGCGTCTCGACTAAATGTTGATTACGATTGAATAGTTGAAACGTAGACCAGAGCAAGCCCTTCACTAAATGGGAAGGCGTTTAAATAGATCGGCTCTATCACAAACTCTCCACTCTTATTAATGAATCCCCAGTGTTTTGCATTCACCGTAGCTGGTGCCAAACCATTAGAGAAATTTCTCGCGTCTTTAAATTTGTACGGAATAACAACGTGTCCTGATCTATTTATGAAACCAACCTTTTCATCTTTTTCTACTGGTGCAAGGTCGTCAGTAAAGCTTCCAGCCCAATCAAATTCATATGGAACGATCACCGATCCAGTTGTGTCTATAAAACCCCATTTCCCTTGCACCATAACTGCTGCAAGCCCGTTTGCGAATGGCTCAGCGGCTAGGAACGCTCCCGAGATCATGGTCTTTCCAGCTTTGTCGATATAGAAGTAGGTGTCGGGATAGTAGAACTCTAATTTCTTTGTATCGCTTACCGTTCGATGTTCTTTGCCGACGGCGGCTAGTCCTTCGCTGAAGTTAGTTGCTACCGAGAATTGTGGATGTATCACGGACTTTCCGCTGCTATCAAGATATCCAAACTCACCCATGCTGTGTTCTAAAACCATTCCCTCCCTAACGTCATAGGCAGACGGTTTCGTTTGTTTCTCAGTGACTCGATCAATCGTTCCATCCGGGTGGAGAAGTGCATCAACGGAATCGTAATGAGCAGGGTCTAGCGATTTGAGTTTCTGTTTACCATCGATTATTTCAAATTCGGATACCTTTACTTTTGCTATTCCATTGAAAAAACTAGAAGCGTAAACGAAAGGACCCGTTATCCTAATTTCCCCGGACTGATCTATGTATGCGAACTCAAAGTCTGTCGGAATCGGATACCGAAACTTCCTTGCATTTGGGTAGTACCACATTTGCATGCCGCCGACGGGTTTGAGTTTTTCCAATTCATCATCAGTCATTTGTTGAATTTCAATCCCACCAAAAACTCATTGTTTTTGTCTGTCTAATGCGAGCAGCCATGGCTCGCATAATCGCTGCATTCATATTTTCATCATCGCCAGTCATGTCCAGTTCACCGCAGAAGAGAAACGATTCTGTGCAAAACTCACTCAAATCAGCAGGCAAATTTTTGATTTCAATCGACATCTTATCTTCTTCGGCACTGAGAACTTTGATTCCGTATTTTTTGTCCCATCGCTTGAGTTGATCGAGCACCATCTCATTAGTAATGTTGTAGTTTGGAGCATTCGTTCCCATGCGCTTAACCAATTCGAATTTGTTCTTAACTACTGAAACGTAAGCTAATTTTTTGTACAGTCGTGCGGTGTAACATGCTGGCGACTCCACGGAGAAAACGCCATCAGAAATTCGCTTTACCTTCGAGCCTGGCGGAATCCGCTGTGCCAACCCGATCTTCAAATGCAAATCATGTCCAGGAGGGGCGTGTCCCGAAGTTATTCCCGTGTCCGCCATTAACTGAGCGTGCTTCATTATCGAATCGTAAACGGTTTGATTTGGTTTGATTTCGAAACCGTGGGCCGGTTCTTCGACAATGCTTGTTGGCGTCGCCGTTGAACCGCTTTTAATCAGGAATGTCGTCGCCTCAGCCAAAGTTTTAAAGCGATATCCATCTACAGAGTTCTGAATATTCTGAATTTGACAACTGTGTTCATCGAGGTCCTTTATAAGCTTTGCAAAACGATCGTCGTCATTTGAGGTTTCTGGTTCCCTAAGCATGAATCGAAATCCGAGCCCTTTAAACTTTGCGTTTCGCTTCTTC
>JBGAHZ010000107.1:0-8370 GCA_044225915.1 Obscuribacteraceae bacterium (SeqCode) | reverse complement strand
AACGTTCTCATATAAGATCGAAGAACCTACAACTTTTTACAGCAAAATTAGCGGAACCAGATCGCAGTACACTGTCAGTGAACTCGATGGACAACTTCGTTCGCTTGTGACGATGGCGATTGCTACCAAGTTTGGTGGTGGCGATGTTGCTTTTCTCGACATGGCGAGAAATCAAACGATCTTTTCCGACGAACTCAAAAAAGAACTCGATCCGAAGTTCTTTGAATACGGATTGAAACTTGAAACATTTATTGTTCAAAGCATCACGTTGCCGGAAGAACTGCAAGCTTATCTCGACAAACAGTCGCAGATGAATCTGGTTGGCGATCTGCAAAAATATGCCAACTTCCAAGTTACCGAGTCGATTCCGGAAGCCGCTGCTAATTCTGGTGGATTGGCCGGATTAGGTGTTGGTATCGGGGCTGGTGCTCTGGTTGGACAACAGTTCGCGCAGTCCGCACAGGCTCTCGGTCAAGGCGGCCAGGCTGCAAAATCAGAAGAAGATCCGTTCGCAGTGCTTGAAAAACTGGGAACGCTGCTCGAAAAAGGAATCCTGACTAAAGAAGAATTTGAAGCTAAGAAAGCAGAGATCCTCAAGAAAATTTGATGCTAGAACTTGGCTGTCCAGCTTGTGGTGCTCCGGTGCCATTCAAATCGCGTGCTTCGGTTTTTGCGGTTTGTCCTTTCTGTAAAACTTCGGCCGTCCGCCATGATATGGATCTGGAGGCGGTTGGGAAAATTTCAGAGCTGCAATACGAACTTACGCCCTTTCAAGTCGGCACGACCGGCATGTACGATGGCAAGAAATTCGAGATCATCGGACGTTTGAAAGTTGCATACGAAGATGGCTTCTGGAACGAGTGGTACGCTCTTTTCGGAGGCGAGGAGACGGGATGGCTTGCCGAAGCGCAGGGATTTCTTGCCATGTGTTTCGAATTAAACAATGTGAGCAATATTCCATCGGTCGACAATGTCATGCCCGGCAATTTGATCGACATACCTCCAAACGGATACATGACTGTTGAGGACATGCGTCGCGTTCATTGCATTTACAGTGAGGGCGAGTTGCCGATGGCAGCAGCACAAGGTAGGCGCTCGATGAGCGTTGATTTGGTCGGCGACGACTTAAAAATGGGAACTATTGAGTACGGCGAAAACGTTCGCGTCTACGCCGGACTTTACCAGGACTTCGATGATTTCACTTTTCAGAATTTGAGGAGAATCGATGGCTGGTAAAGGCGAATACGAAATTCCGAAACCACCTGACAATCCGTTTCGGAAGCCAGCTCCGGATCTGGCTCTGAAGGTACCCAAGAAAAATGTCACCACATTTTCTTGTGGCAAATGCGGAGCACCATGCTCGGTGCGTTATCCGGGTCACTCACTATCGACTGTTTGTGAATCTTGCGGCTCGATCATTGATACGTCCAATGAATCGTTTCAAGTTCTCGGGATGTACTATGCCCAGCTCACAGTACATCCTCGCATCGATCTTGGCACGCGCGGCGAACTCATGGGCAAGACATGGGAAGTCATAGGATTTGTCGTTCGCGCAGATATGGCGAGCAGTTTTAAATGGGAAGAGTATTTGCTCTTCAATCCTTACTATGGCTACCGCTGGCTGACTTGCAACAACGGTCACTGGAGCTTCGTGACGATGCTCAAAGACCGTCCGCAAAGGTCGGCTGCAACCGCCACTCTTGGAGATCAGCGCTACAAAATCTACTACCAGGGAAAAGCCAGGGTATTCTTCGTACTTGGTGAATTTTACTGGAGAATCGGTGTCGATGAACAAGTATCGATGGCAGACTATATCTTGCCTCCATACATGTTGTCCATGGAAGAAGACGGTTCGCAACGGGTCTGGAGTAAATCCGAATACATCGCGCCGAATGTCATAAAAGAAGCCTTCAAAATCGATGACGATTCGATTGCCAAGCCGGTCGGAGTGGCTCCGAATCAGCCGTCACCTGCTACTGCGACATGGCAAAAAGTCGGAAAATTGTGGGGGTTGTTTCTAATCGCCCTGACCGTTCTGCAGATTACGCACTGTTGCCTTGCCTCGAACGTAACCGAGTTTGATCAGCCTATTGCTTACACATCGAAGCAAGATGGTTTCGATCCGAGCGGTGGAAAGACGGAGCAGTACACTACCAAAGAATTTGTGATCACGAAAGATAACGGCAACGTGCAGGTCAACATCCATGGCGACGTCGATAACAGCTGGGTCTACGTTTATGGTGAGTTGGTGAATTCGGAAACGGATGAAACCTTCTCATTCGACCACACCGTCGAGTACTATCATGGCTACGACGGCGGCGAGTCCTGGAGCGAAGGAAGTCGTGACGCAAGCATTTTGATAGATGGCGTTCCTGGTGGCACTTACTTCTTGAACCTTGATACTGATAGTGGTGGCTCGACTCCACCTGAAAGAAGAACTTATCAACTCACAGTGAAACGTGATGTCGGTACGTTTAGTAACTACTTGTGGTGCCTGTTCTTCGTATCGATACTTCCTGTTATCGTCTGGCTCAGAAGCCGCTCGATTGAAGTCGCTCGATGGTCAGACAGCGACTTCTCTCCATACACTACATCCAGCTAAAGGAGCTGAGTAATGGTCGATAAAGCCTACATGATTTTCGGCACAGTGTTGTGCATATTCTTTTTCTACGCCAGTCAAAGTGGTCTCACCATTCTGGCTTGGTCGAATGTCGGACATACCAAAGGTACAGGACCGGGACTTCATCATAAATAACCAGGGGGAAAAATTGTGGACCAAGTATTCCAGCTTCATCATATTGTTGGCGCGATAGTTTATGCGGCGCTCGGTGTTGTGCTCTTGTGCATTTCATTCGTGGTTTTCGACATAATCACCCCCGGCAAGATGTGGAAGGAAATTGTCGAAGAGAAAAATTTGCCGCTGGCGATAACGCTTGCCGCTATGACGATAGCCGTTGGAAACATCATCGCATCGGCGATTCACGGTTAGTTAATTGACGTACTCACTGCTGATCACTGCATTTGTCATTTCGACTTGCGGTCTCGTATATGAATTAATTGCGGGAACCGTGGCTAGCTATTTGCTGGGTGATTCCGTAACGCAGTTTTCGACAGTGATCGGTGTCTATTTGTTCTCGATGGGGATTGGTTCTTTTCTGACCCGCTATATCGAAAAAAATGTCATTACGACATTTGTCCAGGTCGAAATGTTGGTGGGTTTGGTCGGGGGATGTTCAGCGGCTTTATTGTTTATGTCGTTTGAACACGTTGAAAATTTTCGAATTCTTCTCTACTCGCTTGTTACTATAATTGGAATTTTAGTAGGTCTTGAGATTCCCCTGTTGATGCGGATCTTGCAGGATAGACTCGAATTTAAAGAACTGGTTTCGCAGATATTCACATTCGATTATGTGGGAGCGTTACTTGCTTCGTTATTGTTTCCGCTGATACTTGTTCCGTACCTTGGTCTGATTCGATCGGCCTTTTTGTTCGGGATACTGAACACTGGAGTGTCACTCTGGACCGTTCATTTGTTTCGGAATGATTTGAAGAGAACATCAGCACTCCGGACAGTCGCCATCTCCGTCGGGATCCTTCTAATTTCCGGATTCGTCTATTCGGACAAGTTGATGACGATGGCTGAAACTGCCAGCTATCAAGAACCGATCATCTTCTCGAAATCAAGTCCTTATCAGCGAATCGTAATTACATGCAAGGGCAAAGAAGTTCGGTTGTTTTTAAACGGCAATTTGCAGTTTAATTCGCGCGACGAGTATCGTTATCACGAAGCATTAGTGCATCCGGCGATGACGAGTTTGAAACGACCGCCAGAGAACATTCTGGTTCTCGGAGGTGGCGATGGCATGGCAGTCCGCGAGCTACTTAAATACCCTTCGGTAAAAAGTATTCAGCTGGTCGATCTAGATCCGTCTATCACGAGGTTGTTTAAGAGCGAAGGTTTATTGTCGCAGTTAAACAATCATTCGTTGAGCGATCCCAGAATTTCTGTTGTAAACCAAGATGCTTTTGTCTGGCTCAGGGACTGCAAACAGCAATTTGATTGCATGATTATCGACTTTCCGGATCCGAACAATTTTTCGTTAGGGAAACTGTACAGTGATACATTTTATAGAACAGTTAAACGGGCGCTGAAGCCGGACGGTGTTGTCGTCATTCAGAGCACCTCACCATACGTCGCCAAGAATTCTTACTGGTGCGTCGTCAAAACTCTTCAGTCCGTCGGATTTCATACGACTCCGTATCATGCTTATGTGCCGTCCTTCGGTGATTGGGGTTATGTAATAGCGTCGAACGATGAATTTGTACCTGGAAAAAACTATCCTGCAGGGCTGCGGTATGTGACCGAATCCTCATTCACACCGATGCTGGAATTTCCTCCCGATATGCAGCCGACCGAGACTGCCGTCAATAAGCTGAACAATCAAAAGCTCGTTCACCTCTTCGAAACGGAGTGGGCGGAATATGTCGACACCTACTAACGACGACGAAAACGCCGAAAGTAAATCCAATGAGGGTGCCATCGACAGCGCCGTCAGTTCAAACGAAGCCAGCGACGACGCCGTCAGTTCAATCGAAGCCAGCGACGACGTCGTCAGTTCAAACGAAGCCATCGACAGCGCCGTCAGTTCAAACGAAGCCAGCGACGACGCCGCCAGTTCAAACGAAGCCAGCGACGACGCCGTCAGTTCAAGCGTAGCCAGCGACGACGTCGCCAGTTCAAACGAAGCCAGCGACAGCGCCGTCAGTTCAAACGAAGCCGCTAGGGAACCGGAACCTGGGAGCGCAGGCTTCCAGCCTGCTTCAACACCGCCAGGCGCACAAAGTTCCCAACTCGGAACCGACAAACCGTCTGCCCCTAGTGACACGTCCTCCGATGCAAAAATCAGCCGCGCTGTTTTCCTCAAAACTTTAGCCGGATGCACCGTCGCTGCCGTATCAGGAAAACTGCTCTACGACAGTTTCAACTCATCCCCGAAATTCGCCTGTCGTGTCCTCGGACCCTCCATGAGCGTAGGACATCGCGTCCGCGATTCCATACACAAAACATCTGAGTCGTCGTCGAAAAATGTTTTGAGTAAAACAAAAGTCATCATCATCGGTGGTGGCATCGCCGGACTCTCGGCAGGCTGGTGGTTGAAAAAACAAGGTTTTAAAGACTTCGTAATTCTTGAGTTGGAGCAATCTGTCGGAGGAAATTCCTCGTCTGGTAAAAACGATGTAACCGCCTATCCATGGGGCGCTCATTATGTTCCACTCGCTAATGAAGAGTCCGAATATGTGCGAATGTTTTTCCAAGAACTTGGAATAATCCAAGGCTTCGACAATAGCGGTTTGCCTTTATACAACGAACTCTATATGTGCCACGATCCGGAAGAGCGTTTGTTTCTAAATGGTTCCTTCCAGGAAGGTTTGGTTCCACACCACGGACTTCAACCCGACGAAAAGATTGAGATGAAGCGCTTCTTCGAAATTATCGCTAAGTACCGCGATCTGAGTGGAAAAGATGGCAAGCGAGCTTTCGCCATTCCCGTCGACTTGAGCTCACAGGATTCGGAATTGGTATCACTCGATAAAATTTCGATGGCAGAATGGCTTCGACAAAACAATTTTAAATGCAAACCGCTGATGTGGTACGTCAATTATTGCTGTCGAGATGATTATGGTGGCACACCGGACAACGTCTCTGCCTGGGCAGGAATTCACTATTACTCCGGGCGAAATGGCAAGGCCGCGAACGCGGATTTGAATTCCGTTGTGACGTGGCCTGCCGGCAACGGTTTTTTAGTACAGAAGTTGCGTGACCAATTGGATCCTCATATCAAAACCGGAAGCGCGGTCATCAACGTCGCTGAAGTTGAACCAGAAAATCTGCAAGTAGAATACTTCGACTCCAAGGGTAAAACAAACCAGCCGTCGCGTATCGGATCGCAGTTCGTCATCTGTGCCACGCCGAGATTTCTTGCCAAACACGTAGTCGCTAACTTGCGAGAAGGCAAAGAGTTCAATGAACTTTCGTATGCACCATGGATGGTTGCAAATGTTACGCTGCAACACGTTCCTGAAGGCAAAGGCGTCGGTCTCGCCTGGGACAACGTAAGTTATTCCAGTAAGTCACTAGGCTATGTGGTGGCAACGCACCAAAATATCACCACGCGCCGAAACGCACCAACTGTCATTACCTACTACTATCCCTTGACCGAATCTGACCCCACAACAGAGAGAAAGGCTCTTGTCGATTTGTCCGCACCGGAATGGTCAGAACGCATTATTGCCGATTTGGAGAAAATGCATCCGGGAATCAAAAGCGACATCACTTCAATTGATCTCTGGCCCTGGGGACACGGAATGATTCGGCCCGATGTCGGTTTCATTTGGGGTGAAACTCGCAAACGGATGAAAGAAAATGTCGGAAACATCTACTTTGCTCACTCGGACATGAGCGGCATCTCCAACTTTGAGGAAGCGCAGTATCATGGTGTTGAGGCCGCGAAACAAGTTTTGCAAAAACTGGGAGTTGTGTAGAAGATAGAGATGACGCAAGCCGTAGCAAACAACACAAGTTCCGCCGGAGCGCTCGAGCAGCCATGGCTCTCGTCGGCCTTATGGGATTGTTTGCTCATAATTTCACCCGCTTTCATAACTTCCGCTATCGCAATCGCTTTTCGCTCGCAATTGGATAACAGTGATTACATGCCTTTGTGGGCATGGGTAAGTTTTGTGCTTGTAGTCGATGTCGCGCATGTTTATGCGACTCTGTTTCGAACATATTTCGATCCGAAATCGTTTGCCGAAAACAAACCTCTATTGGTACTTCTGCCCGTTCTTTGCTGGGCTGCCGGGTGGGCACTCTACTCTTACAACGACATGCTGTTCTGGCGGGCATTGGCTTATCTAGCCGTTTTTCACTTCATTCGGCAGCAATACGGATTTGTCGCGCTTTATGCGAGAAAAGATCCAACCGAATTTTCGAAGTACAAATTCCTGGACAAAGTCTGCATTTACATCGTCACGCTCTTTCCGATCCTTTACTGGCACACGCACCTCCCACGCAACTTCAGTTGGTTCGTCAAGGGGGATTTTATCGGTTCCATTCCTGTGGTATTAAGCGACTTTGGTTTTGCTGCCTATTTGGGAATTGTATTTTTCTATCTTGCAAAAGAAATTCTCTTGCTGAAGAAAACCGGATTCTTGAATATTCCAAAGAACCTGATAGTAATTGGAACCGCTGTCTGCTGGTGGGTTGGTATCGTCGCTCTGAACTCAGATATCGCTTTCACCATGACGAATGTCGTAACTCATGGCATACCTTACATGGCCCTGGTGTGGCTGTATCATAACAGGGCTGCCACTGCCGGTAGTGTGGAAGGCACGCCGTCGGTAGAATCGAGCAGGAATGTTTTCAAATTTGCGCGCGACCTTCTACTGTCATTCGCACCGGCTTTCGTGCTGTTTCTTGTGATGCTCGCGTATCTAGAAGAAGGTTTCTGGGACGGTTTGATCTGGAGAGAGCATCTGACCTTTTTCTCGCCGTTCTCAAATTTGCCAACCATTACGGACGGCGCATGGCTAGCGGTATTAGTGCCACTGCTCTCATTACCGCAATCGACCCATTATGTCCTCGACGGTTTTATCTGGAGAGTAAAGGATAAAACAAGTTCCTGGACAGCCGTTCGGAATTGAGGCGGGAAGTCACTCATCAGTGTTCCAATCGAATTCAGTTATACACCGGCGACGAAGCCCCAGAGCACACCAAGCAATCCCACGATTGACGCGGCTATTATCGCCATTCTGGCAATCGAACTGTTTAGTTTTCTCCGCGCAAACCAGATTACGGAAACGCCGAGTGCGGCCGGAATGGCAAGCATCCAGGAGTTCTCACGAGTGGCTTTTTCTGCGGCTTCTTTTGCCGCTTCTGTATGGCGTCTTTTTTCCAGTTCGAGCTGTTGAGATGGAGAGAGGTTCCATCCACCCGCAGTGCCGTCGAAACTACTAGTGTCTATTGAGCCGTTAGTCGCGCCTTGTAGCATTGGCAGTTCGACTGTAACTTCGGTACTAGAGCTAGCGGTCGGTCGCGGTTCGGGCTTTGCATCAGCCTTTTGCCCCAGACCCAACCAGCAACCCATGCTTATCAGTAAAACAGCGCAGCGGCGGGCAGTGTCTCTGATCTTTTTCAATGCGACTGGACAATTTTCGGTAATGACCGTGCCGTCACGTCTGCGGACGAGCTGTACACACATCCGGCCTTCTTTCTCTCGAATTAGATTGATGGCCTCGGTCGCACTCATGCTCGAGATGTTATAAACATTCAGTTGGCACTGGCTGCAAAAGCGAACTTTATCGTTGCCGCTC
>JBGAHZ010000038.1:0-77927 GCA_044225915.1 Obscuribacteraceae bacterium (SeqCode) | reverse complement strand
TGTTGAAGTCTGGTATCGCAAAAACAAACCCGACCAATTTCCTTATGATGCCTGGCAAGATCCGGCAGCTGCCGCTCACGAACAAGAGCGCGTTTTGCTGCCCGCTGAGGAGTTCGGCGCAGGATACGCAGAGGCGCATGCTGCGGTTGTTTCGAAGGTCAAAGCGTGCCCTTCGATGATGCCGCCGTATTAAGTTGTGGAACAAGCGCACTGCATTTGGTGCCTCAGGCTGTCTGCTCTTATTTTACTTGAGTTCTTTCGTTTCAAAATACGATAGTATCGAGCCCTCTGGGCCGGCACTGTTTTAACTTTACTCGCAGAATCGGGCACCATATACGGTGCGATGTTGTGCGAAGAAATTTCGTGCAGTAAGTTCCGCTTGCGTCCCTTATTTCCGCCTCTACTGATAATAACTATCGATTGGCTGCGCCGATGTTGGCTTGCGGGTATATAGAACGTGTAATGCTGGACAGGTAGTATGAGCGATACGAAAGACTATTCTGACTACAAAATTATGATTGTCGACAGCGACAATCTCTTTTGTCAGCAGTTGCAATCATGCATGAAAGATGCCGGATTTCAGGTTGAGTATGAGCGTAATGCACATGCTGGATTGAAACGAATCAAGAATTGGAAGCCGCATATTGTTGTTTCTGATTTCGTTTTGCATGGCATGGACTACTTCGCATTCGCCGCTGAGATCGAGGCGATGCATATGGAAACGCAAATGATTGTTGTTAGCAGTCACTATCTTGACCGCCAACTTTTAACTCAGCTTACAAATCTATCAAGAGTGGCGATGACTCTGCAAAAGCCGATCAAGCCTGCCAGTTTTCTGGATAGACTAATTCAGTTCATTCCTAAAGTTCATTTGGAGCAGCCTGAACTTCCGCCGCCTGACGAAACTGATCAAGACTCCAACATTGATGAGGAAGCGCTGCAACGCGAAGTCTCCAGACTTCATTTCGAAGGAAAAGAGCTGCCACGATACGTAAACAGTTTGAAGGCGCTTACGAAAGAAGCACGCGAACAGCCGCACAAGGCTAAGTTCCTTCGTGAGGCCATCGAGCAGTGTAGACGGATTACAGAAGAAGCAAACCGGCAAAAGCTCCCTCACTTTGAGGCATCATTCGAGCGAATTACCAACTGGTTCAACGAAATAATAAAAGAAGGAAGTCTTCCTAGTTTACCCCTGTGGGACAGTGTACAGGACGAGCTCGAGGCAATAATCAAGCCGGGAAGAAAGGTTGGTACTGCAACTTTGTCATCGGTTGATGTCGATGGGCAAGCGCAATCAGACGAACCTGTCTCCCGGCATGACATAGTGTCGCAGTGGTCGCCCTCCCCGAAGTCGATGCCCGCAAAAGGCGATTTCAGTCAGCAACCTTCGATGGGAGTGAAAAAGTTTCTAGTCATAGGTGATGATCCGAGCGAACAATTGTTGAATTTGGGCAGTCGATATAATGTTTCGATAACCATTAGTAAAACTTTTGAGCTGGACCAGAAGGAATTTCTGTCAGAACTTTTTGACCTGGTATTGCTATTGCTGCCACCAACGCTTTCGGGAGAGCGAGCAAGAGAATCCATCGTTGCGACCCATGAAATGATGAGGCGCAGCGAGCAACACAAAACAACTCCGCTAGTCATTCTTTCAGCAGTTGAATCGCTGCATACAAGAGTTGTTACAGCGCATCTTTCCAACGCACACTGGAGCAGTTGGTCCGCGATCCGTAAAAGCGACGCTGAGTTTTTATCGATAAAAGCCCTGGCGACCCAACCGATGTCTCGTCCGCAAGTTCTCATCGTAAATTCCGAGATCTCAGAGTCCGAGGACCTTTTGCGCGAATTGTCCCGCAAATGTAGGAAGGTAGATGCACTGCGCGATCCAAATGCACTTATAAAAGTGATTGACGAAGATAGACCGGACATAGTTGTAATCAGCGAGCGGTGTGGCGATTTAAGCGGTTTCGATTTATGCAGAGCAATCAGAAGCTCCGTCTCATTTAAGGGTGTCACCCTCATTCTTGAATTAAGCTCAGTTAGCGAGAGTGCGCTGAAAGGGGCGTTCCGTGCAGGAGTCGACGGTGTAATATGTAACGACGCGAGCATCGAGTCGAAAGCTGAGATCGTGGATGCAATCTATCAAAAAAATATGTTATCGCGCGTTCTCAGTCAAGATATGCGAGAGAAGGCAGTTGAAGTCACCGCAGAAATTAGAGATGCGATTGAAAAAAATCTGAGAAGGGCTATTGAAGAACAGGTGCCAATGACGATTTGCTTAATTGATTTAGGTGAAGAAGGTGCGCCTGCTGATTATTTTGCTCACCTTTGGAATTCCAAGCAAAAGCAGATCGCCCCTGATAGTACGAATACCGTTCATTTTCTTTCTTCAACACAAGTTTTGCTTTGCATTGTTGGCTTGCGCAAATCTATTGTCGCAAGAGCGCTAGAAGAAATGATTGAACCGGATCAGATGGACGAAGATTATTCGGCCCTATCATGGCGATTTCGATCTCGCTGCTATCCCGATGATGCCTTGACTTTGCCTGAGCTCATCAGATTTTTTTAGACTAGTTTATTGAGAACACGGAACGCAATTGAAAATTTTATGACGGAAAAGAATGTCTCGACGGACTATTTCGAGTTTCACTAAAAGCTCGTCTCGTCGGGTGACCGACAGACCGACAAATCATTTTATATGCGAGAAATTCCGGGGATACACACCAAAATGCATTCAAGCTCGAGTCGCAAATAGTGGCTGATAGAGGGCATCTACACTAGATCTTAATTGCGATGAAGAATTTGAGTGTCTTCATGCGCCACTATTAATGGTGCAACTTTTTTGACGTTTAAAAGAGTCATTTGAATGAAATAAACTTTTGTGTCTTTGTTGTCCTCCGCGAAAGTCGCATGGATTGAGCTTCTGCGTCGGTTTCACAAAGCATAATGCAAAGTCACCCATACGTGTTATAGCTAATCGTCAAGGTGGGCGATGTAGGTTATAGGTTCTTGTTGCTAGAGTGAATTATGTAGACTCGTTGGACTACCGAAAAGCCGAGGGTTAGAAATGTCACAAACAGGACCAGCAACAATGTGCGCATCCGGTAGCGTTTCTAAAAGACGACGCATTTGGAACAGGACGACCAATGACATAAGCTGCATGATCTCCAACTCTCACGAGTGCAGAGCTGTTCAATCGACCGTCTCTCTGGATGGCGAAGCTAAGCAAGACTTAGAGTTGATAGATCTGTTTGAGGAGTTCTCTAAGCTGATTCGACTGGAAACTCTGCCATCCATCATGTATCTGCGACAACTAGTCAATGAGTTCGAAGAGTTTAAGCGCGCTAAATGCTCATTCAATCGAGTCCATCTGAAAGCAAATGTTGAGATGGCGCTGAGTAAGAAATTGACAGCACATCTTAATTTTCGGGCGACAAATGCGCTTCACCTCAGTGGCTCCGGACTGCAGACAGGAAAGAGTTTGTCTTTTGTAGTTAGCCTTGTTGACGACGGAATCTTGTTCACAGATATCGAAGGATTATCCGTTAGTGTGACTGTCCTAAAAGGCACTTTTCGATGTGAAGTGCTCCAGGCGCGGATTCAGAACACCGACGGGCAATTACTGTTGCGATTGCAAACGCGGAATCCACTAATCGGGACCACATCTGATGACGAATTGTCAGCCGTTGACCTACAGGCGAATCTGTATCAGAAGGAATCCGCAGATGATGAGTGTGAATTGAAACTTGATAAATTAGAGGAAAGGAAGCAGAAGGCACGCCATCTTCGCAGCACCGCTTCAGGAATTAAAGCGTTCGACCTGACAGTCAATCGACTTGCGCAATCAGCGCTCGGTTTAGGTGTCCCAGAAGTGGCGGAGCGACCGCGCTCTCGATTTGAGTGTATTAAAACGATCATCACTATATACGCTTTCTCGCTCGTTCTCGTGGCAAGCTATTTTTATTTGATGACGAAGGTTCCGCAAATCGTTCCGATGGCGATGACACTATCAGCGATATCATTTTTTATTCTAGGTTGCGAGCGGCAGTGGACCTATAAAACTGACCTGGCGGTAATACTGAACACGTTTTCAATGATTGTTGTTACTGTGTGCCTTTATCAGATCTTTTAGAGAACAATCGTTTTGTTGCATTTGGGTAACTGCAGCAGCTTACAGTAATCGAAAAATTGATCTAACTCGATCGCTGATCTACTCGATGAGCGTATGGACGGCTTTTGTCCGCGCCGTAATTCTGAAGATCCTGTACTTAGTTATAAGGACAAAGGACTGATGAAAAGTCTGAAGCGACGAAAAACACAAGGAAGCGTTCTGGTTGAATCAGTAATTGCGATCTCAATCATTCTTCCTCTAACAGTAGCTATCATCCTGGTTGCTTTAGAAGCGACACACGCGTTTTTTATTGCTGGTGGAATGACTCAAGCTGCAGTGCTCACCTGCCGTGCTCTTGCGAGTGAATACAGAATCAACAGGGCGATTGTTACAGATGCAGCTGCGCAGCAGTCTGTTTTTAACAACGTCAGAATTCCAAATCTTGTGCACAGCAATTCGCAGTTTCAAATTCTGGGATGGAATTTAGCACAAGATCCCAAAACCGTAACAGTGAAAGTAACATACATCTCCGGCGCAGGAACCCCGCCTCTACCAGCATTCCCGAGCACCGGAACACTAAATCTGGACGGGCTCTTTCAAGTTTCTCAAGCAATTACATATCGATTGCATGAATAACTCAACCAGCAGATTCAGGAGCCTCTAATGTTGAGATTACGACAACGAAAAATGAAGTTTGCGAAGACCAGATCGAAGTATGGCTTTGCAATCGTGGAGCTATCGGCTTCTTTGATGCTCTTGTTGCCCCTTCTGGTTGTCGTGTGCTACGTGGCGGCCGAGGCGATGCAATTATGCATGATAAAAAGTGTGCTCAATCATACAGCCTCGATCGCTGCGCGACGCCTTGCAATTGCATACGCGTCCGATCAAACGTCCGCAATTTCAGATCCGGAAAGTTCTTTCTCATCCATAAGAGTAAATAACGTTGTTATCGACAATCGCCAGTTTTCAGTTCCTCCCGGAGCAGCCGGTTGGAATTTGTACAGTAAGCCACCTACAGTCTGTGTTGAAGTCACATTTAGCGGTGGTTTATACGGGTTGCCACAATTTCCGAATCCCGATCCACTTAATCTCGGAGCAAATATAGTTTTGAAATCAAGCGCGAAAGCCAACCTCGAATAATGCAGGAGAAGCAGCATGAGAAAGTCAATTAACGAATTACGCATGATTCGACGAAGAGTCAGAGGCAGCAAAGGCATTGTGTCAGCGGGAATCTGTGTCATCATTTTGCTTATTACGGTAATGCTCGCTTGTCTTGGCGCCGACATCGCTCACTGCGTGCATGTGCAATCCAGACTTCAAGCGGCCACCGATGCTGGTGCTCTCGCTGGAGTAGTGGAGATAGCAAAAAAGGAACCGACAGCCGCTGACTCGGCAAGAGCATATAGTTATGCTTTGGCAGTTACTGGTGCCAACGAGGCCGACAATATTTTTCTGAACAACGATAATCCTGACACCGTTGTAAATGTTTTCGTTGACACGGCTGCGGAGCCGAAGACCGTTACAGTTACCGCATCGCGTCGAGTCAATTCAATTTTTGCAAGCTTGCTCAAATTCAATGGAGATGGAACACTCAGTCTACGTCCTGATGCGCTTCGTCCTGATGCGTTGTTCGTTCAACGAGCTTGGGCCGCGGATAACCAGGGGGCGAACAATTGGCTGGGTACAAAGTCGACCGCAGCTCCGTTCCTTGTCGAAAAGATTTATCCTTATCAAATTCTAGGTTTAATACCATCTTTGGACTATGTTCCCAGCAACGGACCAGCAAAAGGGCAGAAAATTTCAAACGTCCTTGATTCGAATGCGACTTTCGAACTTTGCTGGAATCCACAAAATTCGAAAAACGTGGGCTGGATTAAAGGCTGGGTGCAGAACAACCTCACTCAAGTAAGTATTGGAGAAACTTGGACGTTGCAAAACGGTGTCGTAAATAGCACACTTTCTCAGATTCACGTCGGTGACGTAATCGGTATCCCCGTAACGCAAGGCGGCGTCCCGATGAATTATGATGCCACCATACTCGGTGTTATAACCGTTCAAGTTATGGCCATCAACGGCAATGGGATGACTGTAAAAATGCACCAACCAATTTTATTTCATGGTGTCAAAGGAACTCCGAATGTAACGACCTCTGCCGAGAATCAAGCGTTTCTTCAGAAGTGGCAGCCGTGGACCGTTCAACTGATCGAATGATTTTGGTTTGTGAGCTGGTCTCGCGAATTGCCGTAAGCGGAGTCCCTCAAGGTTTGAGTAATTGCCAGTTCTCGACCGTTGGAGTCAATAAATGACAGTCTTTGATAGGTTCAAAAACACCAATTTCTTGGTGCCGGCGCTATGCGTGGCTCTTATTCTTTTTATGACAGCACAGCTTGTAGTGATTACTATTCTGGGTGTGTCTTTCAAAGGTGTCAAACAATTCTCTTCATCTGAAAAATCATCGAATAAGTCAACTAAACGTAGCGATTCGGCTCGTTCCACTGCGCACGCGTCACGTCAGGTGTCTGTTGCAGCAGCCTCAACGGAAAAAAATTCAGCTTTGCAGAAGAAAAATAAGAAGAGTTGTCCGCTGCTGCACAACCCGACATCATGGCCACCGGTTGAAAATCGACTCTATCCGGATATGGAACTCTACAATCAGGATGGCAAATTAACGAGGTTGTCCGACTTTAGTGGCAACGTGATTATCGTGCAACCTGTCGCTATGAGTTGCCCGCTAACTCAGGCCTACTCTGGTGCTAATAAGTCAGGAAAAACACCGTTCAGAACTTGTTTTCCTAACAATGGCATTGTTGATTTTCCTCAAAGAATGAATGACTATGCAGGAATTAGCATGAACACACCTGGGCTGGTTTTCGTTCAGATCATTTTTTACAACATGGAAAATCAGCCGCCCACCATCGATGACGCGAAACTCTGGGCAAAGCACTTCGATCTGAGAACCTCAAACAATCAATATGTTCTTGTCGCCAATCCCGAAATGGTGACAAGAAAAAGCGCGATGCTGATTCCAGGCTTCCAGCTCATCGATAGATCGTTCATCCTGCGCTCTGACAGCACTGGGGTACTGCCGAAACGAAACCTTTATCTTCATTTCTTTCCGACATTGCAAGATGTTTTTCGAGTACCACGAGTTTCGACAGATAGAATCCGCACGACGCAAGACTCGGAAAATTAAAGGTGCTTACGCGTTTTTGACAGGCAACACGTGAATTGCCTTGATGATCAAATGCACTTCATCGCCTAGTTTGAGTTTCATCTCTTCAACAGACTCGGTGGTGAGAACGGAACTCATCTGGCCAGATGGGGTATCGAAATTGACTTGCGACATGATTGAATCGCTCTTGATATCTGTGACTTTGGCTTTGATTTTGTTTCTAGCGCCATAAACTGCTGTCGACATAATTAATCCTCTTGCGAGTGCGCTCGTTGAGCCCACAATCTGTAGAGTCACCCGTCGCATAGTTGCGACAAGCTATTGAATACCATATTGAATACTGTTTGGTCTATAAAGCGGGTAGTACCTAGAAAACGACAAATCGCGGTAGTCTATTGGGATTGCGACCGAATAAAGGAACTTGTAGATGGCTCTCAAAATCTATTTCCTCCGCCACGGCGAAACAGCTTTCAGCAAGACTGGTGACTTTTGCGGTTGGGTGGATGAGCCTCTTACGGCCGAAGGCAAGTTGATGGCTGAAGACTTCGCCACCGCATATGGTGGTATCAAATGGGAGGCGATTTATAGCAGTCCGATGAAGCGCACAGTGGAGACGGCACAACCCGTGTCGTTGAAAACCGGCGTCGAGATTCAGTTGCGGGAAGGTCTGAAAGAGATCAATTATGGAAAATGGGAATTGAAATCGCATACTGAAATTAAAGCGGACTATAAAGCTGATTACGAAAAGTGGGTGAGCGAGCCTGGTTGGAATTCTCCGACCGAAGGTGAGACAGCGTTTCAAATTGCGGAAAGGTCTTGCGCCGTTATTCAGGAAGCGTTGGCGAAACACGTTGACGGTGCCGTTCTTTTCGTCTCGCACAAGGCGACGATTAGAATTATGCTGTGTTCGCTCTTAGGAATTGAACTTGGTCGATATCGTGACCGTGTAAACGCGTTGACCGGATCCGTTTCTCTTGTCACCTTCGATCAACACGGACCCAGACTCGATATCCTTGGCGATCGCAACCACCTTCGTGAGGAACTTCGCAGTCGTGAAGGGACGTAAGTTGTGAGTTGACTCATACTCGAAATTGATCTGAAGGTACAGAGAAGCAGGCTGGAAGCCTGCGCTCCCAGGATTTGTTTTCGGTCAATTCCACAAAGCCTACCTAGCCTAGTATCCCTAATTTAATGAGTTGGTTCGTTTCGACGACTTGGTAGTATTTGTTGCAAAATGTGGTTTTCGTGAGAGGGCTGATTTGAATGCGGCAGCCGCGTCGAGTGCGATTTCGGGCGTGGCACCATGGGTGATGAAGTGACCCATTTTGCGCTTTCTTCGCGGCTCTCGTTTGCCGTAGAGGACGACATCGATTACCTGTGGATGTTCAGATAGCGCGGACAGATCAAGGTCCGAGTCGTATTGGTCGTGGCCCTGATCGATCCAGACGTCGCCGAGGAGATTCATCATTACGTAGGTGCCGTCGGATGTTGGGCGGGGTTCTTGCAGGGGGACGCCGAGCAGGATGCGGGCCAGAGCGTTAAATTGGCTCATCGTGCAGGCGCTTCTGGTGACATGCCCGGAGTTGTGGGGGCGTGGTGCGAACTCGTTGATGTAGATGTACCAGCCATCACATTCGATACCGGAGGCTGATTCGCCTGGGGATTTTGAGAGGAAGAATTCTGTGGTGAGAAGACCGACTACATCTAGTTTTACCGCGGCTTCGATGGCGATTGCTTTGATTTTCTTTTGAACAGATTCTGGAAGTCTCGCCGGCAAGATAGTGACATCGAGAATGTGATCTTTGTGAATGTTTTCGAAAACGGGAAACGCAATTGGCATTCCGCTCAGTGGTCTGGCTACAATGCAACTGACCTCTGCCGCGAGGTCTACGAACTCTTCGACTACGACGGCCGCGGTGTCGTATGCTTTGTTTGCGGGGTCATTGATAATTCTGAGATATTCATCTTGGTTTTTGGCTAGCCATTGTCCCTTTCCGTCGTAGCCACCACGGGCGGTTTTTATCACGCAAGGGTAATTGAGTTTGGCTGCGTGCTTACGGAGTTCGGGCATCGAATCAGCAACCACGAAATTTGCGTGAGGAAGTCCCGCTGATTGAAGAAACTGTTTCTCAGCTGCACGGTCCTGACAGGTTCTCAGTACTTTGACGCTTGGATAGATTGGTTTTTCGTTTTCGAGCGAAACTAGTGCGGCGCTTTCTACGTTTTCGAATTCGTATGTGATTACATCATTCGTTGCGAAGAAATCAGCGAGCGCATCGTAGTCTAACCAATTGTGATTTACTACATTTTTTGAGTGTTGGCAGGCGGGAGCTTCGGTGTCTGGATCGTAAACGCTAACTCGTCCGCCAAGAGCGAAGATGCTCTCAGCAAGAAGCATTCCGAGTTGTCCGCCGCCAAGAATTCCTACTCGTTTCATGCCGGCTTCTCTCCGGATTTGATGCGGGCTTGAACGATCGTGTTTCCTTCGAGTGCTTGCGTTTCTTTCTTAGCAATAAACGTTTCTAGTTTTTTTGCCAGGTCTGCGTCGGTCAATGCGAGCATTCTGACTGCGAATAATGCAGCGTTGGTGGCACCACTTTCGCCGACGGCGAATGTCGCGGTGGGTACGCCGCCAGGCATTTGGACGATTGATAAAAGACTATCGAGACCGTTCAATGCGCGTGACTTGACGGGAACGCCCAGCACCGGCAATGGTGTCATGGCGGAGATCATGCCCGGCAGATGAGCGGCACCGCCGGCACCGGCGATGATGCATTTAAGACCTTTGTCTTTTGCTTGGTGAGCATAGTCGTACATGAGCTTGGGGGTTCTGTGTGCGCTAACGACCGCGATTTCATACGGGATACCGAATTCGATGAGGATGTCCTCGGCATTTTTCATGGTTTCGTAATCGGAGGAACTTCCCATTACGATTCCGACTTGTATGTTCGTTTTTTTGTCTGTCACTTCGACCTCGGTTCGATCATTGGGAGAGTTGGTGTGCCTGTCTTAGGATTTTTAGCTGCATGGGCGCCTGCAAGGCGCCCCTACAATTAAGCGATATCCATCAAGCGATATCCACTGAGCGATATTCACTAAGCGATATCCACGTGTTCTCCTTGGGATAGGTGGTGCCTGGTGTGGTGGTTTTAGCTGCACGGGCGGCTCTCGAGCCGCCCCTACAATTGGAATTCAGTAGACGCAAGTTTTCCATTACACAAAAACGTTTTCCCGGCATCATTCAGTGGAATGCGTTGTCCGCTATTTAAGGCGCGGACAACGCATTGAACGGTTTTCCTAGTGTTTGAAACAACGTTGGCCGGTTAGGAGCATCGTTATTCCTTTTTCTTTGCAGGCTGCGATCACTTCCGGGTCTTTGATGCTGCCGCCGGGTTGAACGATAACTTTGATTCCGGCGCGAGCGGCTTCTTCGATGTTATCGATTGCGGGGAAGAATGCATCACTTGCCATTACGGCACCTCGTGCAGCTTCTCCGGCTTGTTCCAGAGCGATCTTTACGCTTGCGATTCGGCTGGTTTGTCCGATGCCGAAGCCTAGTGAGCAGCCGTCTTTTGCAATGAAGATTGCATTCGAGGTTAGATGTTTCACAATGCCCCAGGCAAACTTGATGTCTGCGGTGAGTTCTTTCGGAAATTCACCAGCGACGCAATCGAATGTCTCAACGGACGGCGGTGGCTCATCCGCGCGTTCGATAATCCATCCGAAGTCTTGCAAATCGCGAGCGTGCCATTTGTCTGACTCTTGCGTTTGAAGTGCACCCGGTTTCATTTTCAGAACGCGAACGTTTTTCTTCTTGCTGAAAACGTCCATGGCTCCCTGACTGTACGATGGAGCGGCGACGATTTCGATGAAATCTTTGGTGATCTCTTTAGCAAGATTCTCATCGACTTCTGAGGTAAATCCGAGGATGCCACCAAACACTGCCATTGGGTCCGTGTCGTGTGCTTTCTTGAGCGCTTCCGCCAGAGTCTTTCCGGTGGCGACGCCGCAAGGATTATTGTGTTTGATGATGCAGACTGCAGGATCGTCGAGTTCACGAAGGAATTTGACCAGAGCGTATGTATCGACGATGTTGTTGGAGGACATGTCCTTGCCTTGTAGTTGTTCGAAAGGCGGGAAGGAGATTTCTTCCGATGTTGATTGATGGCGATGAGGCGCGTACCAAACTGCTGATTGATGCGGGTTTTCACCGTAACGCAATTTCTGGTGTTGAGCCAGATTTACGTTGATGCTTGCCGGCATCGCTTTGTCATCGCCGTTTGCGGAGTCACCGGCCGCGGCAACACGGACGCGCTCGGTCATGTATCCAGAGATGGCAGTGTCGTATCGCATTGTGCGATTAAAGGCTTGTGAAGCCAGTTCGCGGCGGAAGTCTTTGCTTAATTTTCCGTTGTTCTGTTTCAACGATTCGATAATGCTCTTATATTGATCGGGGTCGCAAGCGATTGCGACACGGTCGAAATTCTTCGCAGCGGCTCTAATCATCGATGGTCCGCCCACGTCAATTTGTTCGATCATCTTCTCTTCAGGGAGACCTTCTTTGAGTTTCTTCTCGAAAGGATAGAGGTTGACAATGACCATATCGATCTCGTCCAGTCCGATTTCCTTGAGTGTGGCACGGTCTTCATCCGTCGCTCTGGCCAGGATGCCTGCGAAGACGTTGGGGTGAAGTGTCTTTACGCGACCACCAAGGATTTCTGGAAATTTCGTGATGCTCTCGACAGTCACGCAGTCGATTTTATTTTCTTTCAGATGGGTGGCGGTGCTGGTGGTTGCTACAAATTTGTAGTCCTTGTCCAGTTTGCGAAGCTCCGTGAGAAACTCGATGAGTCCTGTTTTGTCGGAGACGCTAACTAAAGCGGTCGGCATTTATCTTTCTCCTTGTGGCACTAGATACGGTACTGGGATAGAAACTTCACTTAGTCGAACTTATAGAAAACTTGAAAAAGCGGGTTTATTTGATTGGTTCTTGAACTCCGTTTAAAACGTTTTGGAATCGCGCAGATAGGGGATTCAAAACGTCACTTGCTTGAACTGTGATAGTTGATCTCCTTACCATCCGGTAAACCTTTGATTGTCAGTGATGACTTCTTGCCGGCAATTTCACCGACGACGATGGCATCAAACTGTGATGCTTTGAAAGCGTGTATTACATGCGGCACGTCTTCTTCGGCTGCCATAATGCAAAGCCCCATGCCCATGTTGAAGGTTTTATACATCTCTTCAGGTGCTACTTTTTCACCCATATATTTCATGAGGTCCGGAACTGGAAGATGATGTTCAACTACATAACTGAGACTTTTGTTCGGTCGCGTTATATTCGTCCAGCCACCGCCGGTGATGTGCGCGGCACCTTTGATAGCACCGGGATATTCGTTGAGTAGACTGACAACCGGCGCCGCGTAGATCGCGGTTGGCGTGAGCAGTGACTTGCGCAATGGTGAATCAAGTGGAATCAGTTTGCGCGCTAATGAGAAGCCATTAGAGTGAATTCCGCTGGATGAAATTCCAATCAATTTATCGCCGGGTTTCAGATGCTCGCCGGTGATTAATGACTCTCGGGAAACTATTCCCATGGCAAAACCAGCGAGGTCGAAGTGGCCGTGTTGGTACAAATCGGGAAGCTCCGCGGTTTCTCCGCCGACAAGGAGCATCCCTGCTTTGTCGCAACCGTCGATAATACCCTTCATCAAATCATCGGATAACTTCTCGTCGAGTTTTCCTGTGGCATAGTAGTCCAGAAATGTAGAAGGCGTAGCACCCACGCAAAGCAAGTCATTGACGCACATAGCGACCAAATCGATTCCGATTGTATCCAGCCGCCCATGTTCCAAACCGACAAGTAATTTCGTACCGACACCATCTGTGGTGAGAGCTACTCCGATGTTGCCTTGAATCGGATAGACCGAAGCGTAGCCGCCAGCGGCGGGCCAGAGCCGCTTGTGACCATCGCGGCGGGCAGAATGTTTTAACCTCGACACGAAAGCATCGGCTTTGTGGATGTCCACCCCGGCTTCGGCGTATGTTTTCGGATCCATCTAAACTCTCCTGTTCACAAACTGTTGGCCATGGCGCAGGCATTTCGAAGTATCGCAAGACCGTCAGGAGCGCGACCTTCGAAGAGATTGTCATCGGCTGCTACTTGCGAACGATGAATTCGATCGGTCCAGCCGGGATGCTGCGAGAAGCGAACGAACGCTTCCGGGTGCGGCATCAAACCTAATACATTTCCTTTTTCATTGGTTAGAGCGGCGATTTTTTTGAAGCTGCCGTTAACATCCTCTACATAGTGCAGCGCGCCATGCTTCTCCACGAAATCCTCATGACCGGCGCGCGGGCGAATGCGTCCTTCGCCGTGGCGAATAGGCAATTCGATTTTTTCGAGAGACGCGAAGTAGCCTTTTTGTGCTGACAGTGGAACTGTCATGGGCACCCATTTGTTTATAAAACGTCCACCTTCGTTGTGGAGAAGGCTGACGATTTTCTCCCCAGGAGTGTTCAACTCGGGAAGCAAGTTCATTTGCACCAGCATTTGAAATCCATTGCAGATGCCCATGACTAGCCGACCTTGTTCGACAAACTTGGCGGTGATATCGTTGAGCTTTTCCATCCACTTAATAGAAATAACTTTGCCGCTTGCGATTTCGTCGCCGAATGAGAATCCGCCAGGCAAGACTAGAAGTGAAAAATTGTCGAGCATGTTCGGATTGGCTAGAAGCGCTGCAATGTGGCACTCTTGCGATTGGAACCCGGCGATGTCGAGACCGTATCGGGTTTCGTTTTCGCAGTTAATTCCATCGCCTGATATGACTATTGCTTTTGGTTGTTTCATTTGCGCTTCGTCAATCTCCTGTTTCGGGTGTGTGTCGTGGGCATAACCTGGTTTATTCAAACGGTAGTGGCGCCAGCCATGCGGTTTTTAGCTGGGGAACTTCGATATCCAGCGCCGTCGTTCCACCCGCGTCGCTGCTAACAAGCAGTCTGCCATCCGAGCTGACGGTGCCGATATGGTTGTTTGAAATTCCGTCAGTGGTGGACCAGAACGATTCCCAGTTGGGCAAGAATTTCGGAGGGATACTGACCAGAATTGCTCCGGGGCCTTCTCCGAAGAGATTGGTCAGCATGTCGCCGCCGTCACCTTCCTCGTCCAAAAGATCTTCGAGTGAGACATGGGCTCCGAAGTTGCTTCCGATACAGCATTCTGCAAGTGCGACCGCGAGACCGCCTTCTGATAAATCGTGAGCGGAGCTGATCATTCCCAATTGAATTGCTTCGAATAGTTTGCGGTAAAGTTGAGCGGCTGCTTCCAAGTCAAGCGTTGGGAGCGCCTGTTTGTCAGCTTCGAACAGTGCTGCATAGTGACTTCCGGTAATCGACCTTGTCCCAGCGCTCAGGACATAGAGTGCATCGCCTGCGCTTTTGAACTGCATGGTGACGCTTTTCAAACTGTCCGGAACTTTTCCAATGGCAGAAACGAGCAGGGTCGGCGGGATAGATAGTCTTACAACTCCGTCGTCGAAGTCGTTCTTCATGCTGTCTTTGCCGGAGATGAGCGGGGCACCATATGCGATGCAAATGTCGAACAGTCCCTGGCAGGTTCTCACCAATTGACCGAGTTTGTAGGCGCCGTCCGGATTTTTCTCTGCTTCAACCGGGTCAGGCCAGCAGAAGTTGTCGAGCAAACATATTGTTTGCGGATCGACTCCAACTGCAACCGCATTTCTGACGGCTTCATCGACTGCGCTTATTGCCATCAAATAAGGATCGTGCTCGCTCCACTGAGGACACATACCGTTTGAAACAACCAGCCCTTCAGGTTGGCTGTAAACTGGCTTAATCACAGCAGCATCGCAAGGCGCGGTTTGCTCCATTCCCATCAAAGGTTTAATTACGCTTCCGCCTTGTACCTCGTGGTCGTACTGACGGATGAGAAATTCTTTGCTCGCGATGTTGGGATGTGAGAGTAACGTTGTGAGATGTTCGTTGAACGAATCCTTCTTATCTTTAGCTTCTGCTGCGCGCGCTTTTAAAGTGTTTGTTGTAAGTCCAAAACCGCATTGTGTCGGCTTCTTGTCGATGCAATCAGCCTTCGGATACCACTCTGCGGGCAGGTCGAGTTTTGGAACTCCATCGTGTAGAAATTCCAGATCGATCAATGCAACCGTTTTATCATCGCGGAGAATTTCGAAGTAACCACGATCGTGAAACTCTCCGATGTCACTGACTTCAACGTTGTAAGCTTCGGCAAGCTCCTTCAGTTCAGCGACTTGCGAGGTGGACAATGTCATTCGCTCTTGCGATTCGGAAACGATAATTTGCCAATCTTCGAGTCCGGGATATTTCAAAGGAACTTTGGCTAAATCTATTGAGGCACCACCGGTGATGGTAGCCATCTCCCCGACTGACGAGGATAAACCGCCTGCGCCGTTGTCTGTGAGACCGGTGATTAAACCGTTGTCTCGGGCGGCGAGGACGAAGTCTATGACTCGTTTTTGAGTGAACGGGTCACCGATTTGAACGGCAGTTACAGGGGAGCCTTCGTGCATCGATTCGGATGAGAATGTTGCTCCGTGGATTCCATCTTTGCCGACGCGACCGCCGACCATGATGACGCGATCGCCTGGTTTCGTATGTTTCTCATACAAATTGATGCCATCACGTTTGATAGGCAGAATGCCACCTGTACCGCAGAAGACCAGCGGTTTTGCGCGGTAGCCGTCGTGGAAGAAAAGTGATCCATTTACTGTGGGAATGCCACTCTTATTGCCGCCGTCTTGAACACCTTTGCGTACGCCTGTCGGTATTGCTGCCGGTGGCAGGAGTTTTGGACGGTCCGCGAGCTCTGAATCCGGATGTGCGAAACAGAATATGTCGGTGTTGAAGATTGGCTTGGCGCCGAGCCCTGTGCCGAGAATATCTCGGTTGACGCCGAGGATTCCAGTCAACGCTCCACCGTATGGTTCCAGCGCTGATGGCGAATTGTGGGTTTCAACCTTAAAGCAAACTGCAAATTCTTCGTTCCATTTCACCACACCGGAATTGTCATGAAAAACGGAGAGCAGGTCCGGACGTTGCTTTTCGAGGTTTTTCGTGGCACCTTTGATGAATGTTTTATAGAGACTATCGACTTTTAGCGATTTACCTTTCGTATCAGAGGCTGACTTTTTCTCAACATAATTGATGGTGGCGTTGAAGATTTTGTGTTTGCAGTGCTCGGACCACGTTTGAGCAAGCACTTCTAATTCGACATCTGTTGGGGCTTCCGGAAGTTTTTGCTTGGTGCGAGTTGCTATAACTTCTTTCTTGGCGAAGTAGTCGCGAATTGCTTTCATCTCTTCGAGAGAAAGTGCCAGCAGTCTATCTTTGCTCATTTGCATGAGTTGCTCATCGTTAAGACCGGTTAGCGTTATTGTCTCAGGCGGTTTAGGCTGGGCTAATGAAACATCAGGAAACCCTGGCATTACGACGTTCTCAATTGAGTCGTTTAAGTCGGCAACAAACAACTTCTCAACCAACGGATGGAAGAGATGATATTGAGAAGACGCTTGGACTGCTTTTGAATCTGTCATTCCCGCATCAGCATTTAGCAAATGACCTGAACCACTTGCGACGCCGATATGTGGGTCAATCCCTTTGATTCGGAGAGCCTCAGCAATGGTGTGCGCGAGGTTGTCGGTAACTCCCGGGAGGAATTGCTTTTTCGCGACCCAGCGAAAACCGCGAGTTTTAAATCCAGCGAATATCTTTTGCAGGTTCTCTTTTTTGAGAAGCGTACCGGTTTGATAAACCGGGTCAACCAGCACGTCGTTCAAACACTGGATGAGCTGCTCTTCTTTAGTGATAGAAGGATCGAATTTGATCCAATAAATCGGGAAGTCTTTCTCTCCGTCAGCGAGCACCGCGAAAGTGAGCACATCGGTGCTACCCGCTGATGATGCCGATTCTAATCCGAGTTCGCTGTTTGCAGTCCTGGTCACTTTGTGGATTCCACCTTTGTTTTTTTCGGGGTCAGGCGTATTCCTTCTTTGGCGATCTGCTGGAGAACCGCCGGATAAAGGGCATGTTCAACGGACAGACCGCGAGCGCAGAAGGTTTGAAGAGTATCGTCAGGAAATCTTGGGAATGGTTCTTGTGCCAGAATGATGCCCCGATCGACTTCTTCATCGACGAGGTGGACCGTCACTCCGGATACTTTGACGCCGTAGTTGAATGCATCTTCGTATCCGCTGACACCGGGAAAGGCTGGCAGTAGCGACGGATGGATGTTGATTACTTTGTAGTAGCCACGTTCGTCATACCATTGTTTCAAAAACGATGGGCTGATCACTCGCATGTATCCAGCCAGGACGATGTAATCAATCTCGTGCGTTTTTAAATGTTCGAGAATTTTTGCTTCGTGCTCGACGCGCTTCATACCCTTATGATCTAGGGCAAAGGTCTCGATTCCGTGCTGGCGTGCGATTAACAATCCTGGCGCTTCGGCGTCGTTGGACACCACACACTGAATGGTGGCATCAAGCCTTTTGTCAGTGATAGCTTGAATGATCGCGTTGAGATTTGAACCGCGACCTGAGATGAAAACTGCTATCTTGAGTGACACTTTGAAGCAACCCTCCAGGCAATATCTTTGCGGTAATCCATTCCGTTAAAGGAAACATTTTTTAGCGCCTGATAGGCGCTCTGCTGAGCCTGTTCCGGTTGATCGTGCATGGCGACCACTGCCAGAACTCTGCCACCATTAGTGGTGACGACATCATTTGCGATCGTGGTACCCGCGTGGAACACAACTGTATTCTCAGGCACTTCGCCGACTATAATCTGCTCACCCTTAGAAGAACTCTCCGGATATTTGTCTGCACAAGCAACAACGCAGCAACTGAATCGCGGATCCCATTCGAGCTTTATCGAATTCAGTGTTCCATCGGCGCTAGCCTCCAGTGCAGGAACGATGTCCGATTTCAATCGAGGCATTAGCGCTTGTGTTTCCGGATCACCAAATCGTGCGTTGAACTCCAACACATATGGGATATCATCCTGCATCAGAATGCCGATGAAGAGAACGCCTTTGTATTTCAATCGACCGTCTTTCAACGCAGCCTGAATCGGCTCAACGACTTGCTTCTCAATAACTGCTTCATATTTTTCGTAGAGAGGGACGGGTGAATACGCACCCATGCCACCAGTATTGGGACCGACATCGCCATCGAATCGACGTTTGTGATCCTGGCATGCAGCGAGCTTTAACGTGTTTTTTCCATCGCAGAGAAGAAACAGCGAGAGTTCCTCTCCTTGCAGACGATCCTCGACTACCACAGTGTTCTTCGCCGGTGAACTCGCACCGGTGGAACCGTCGCCGCCGAACATCTTAATCAGCGCGTCATCGACTTCCTGAATGGTGTCGCAGACGATCACGCCTTTGCCCAGTGCCAGCCCGTCTTCTTTGACCACGCGAGCCCAGTCGTTTTCCATTGCGAACTTGATCGCGCTCGCTTTGTCTTGAAAAACGCCGAATTTCGCTGTCGGAATGCCGAGTTCCATCATCACAGTTTTTGCATGGGACTTGCTGGATTCCAGGCGCGCACCAGCTTTGTCCGGACCAAAAACTTTCAGTCCTTTCGCTTCCATATGATCGACGATGCCGTCCGCAAGCGGATTGTCCGGACCGATTACAACTAGTCCGACTCCATTCTCGAGCGCAAATTTGCTCAGTTCTTCAAACTTATCGACGCCGATTGGTACATTGGTAGTCTTCTTTTCTTTAGCCGTACCGCCATTACCGGGTGCGCAGTAGACCTTCTCGACAAGCGGGCTTTGCGCTATTTTCCAAACAAGCGCGTGCTCACGTCCTCCGCCGCCGACAACAAGAACATCCATCTTCGACATTACTTGTTATCACCTCGCGTCTTCACCGAGATATCTTTGTCCGGGTGGTGTATCGCAGTTCTCACTGGCTGCTGAGATCTGCGGCGGGCGTGCCGATTATCTGATGCGCTGCTTTCAGGTTTACCTTTGGAGAAAGTCGATTGAAGTGTGTTGACGAAATCATCCATCGATGGCTGATTGGGAAACACTTCACTGCCTGCCATTAGATTAGCGAGACTGCCATAAAGTCCGTCGACAATTTCACGTTCTTTCACCGTCAGTGGTGCGGGCGATTCTTTCAATTCTTCCACGCAGATACGTTTAAAATCAGGCTCCAGTCGTTCTTTCGCAAGATCTTTCGATTTTTTCAAAGCCGCTGCCCACGGAGTATCTTTATAAATTTGTCGAATCAATTCTTTCGACAAATGATGTCCCCGACAGATCAATCGCAGCTCATCGGGACCGATGCTGTCAGCCAAAAGAATTCTTGGTTTGCCAACTTCCGGAAATTCAACGACGAATTCGAATTTGCCATCCCAGAGCTCAAGCCCTTTCTCTGCGAACATATGATAAAGGCCAAGTGCGCAATAGAGTGTCGTCTCCAGTAGATCTTCGAACGCCTCACCCGACAAACCGGACATCATGCTGGCTTCCGTCCAGGATAGCAATCGATCGCTTGGTTCTAACTTCGTGAAGAATTCAATTACTGGAACGGGAAACCATTCACCCGGAGTGGGAACTGCCGGCAGACCCAGCTCTCGCAAGTATTCCGGATTTTTCTGAAGCCGAGAGGTCAGTGAACTTCCTTCTGGCATACCGAAACGAAAAACAATTTCCAGAGGTACGAGTCTTCGAACATTGCCATTGGCCGCGGGACTCGCTTGTCTGACTTTGTGTTGATCGGTGAGGTGCGGATAGAAGTATAGTTCGTGATTGAGCATTTTGCGGAGCTCAGGTTTCGGCGTGTGAGCCTTCAACACTTCCATATAGACTTTGTCTGCTTTGGCGATGGCATTGCTTTCAATCGTGCCGTCGCCTCCAACCAGTCCTTTGAAGTGATGTGGAAGACCGCTGTTGAGCAATGTTTCATAGACTGGATGCGAAAATCGGCGTTTCAACCAGTCTCCACCGAAGCGTTTCAAATATTTCGAGTCACGAAGTCCCTTCCAGAAAGTTGCCTGTCCGAAAGTCTCGAAGAAATGCGCGCCGAGGAAGGCAAGCGCTTTTCCTTTATTCGATATTGTGTCGGGCATTTTTCCCCAGTCGAATATCGAATAGTCGTCGGTAAACTCGAAGAGCAAATTGTCATCATCGTCAGGAGACTGCCAGAGCCGCTTTACGGACCCTTCATAAATTGGTTTCCCTTCAAGGGATTTACTCAGGTCGCTCACTTTTCCTCCTTGATGGCCACTTCTCGGGGGGATTAACAGGACGGCTCTTTGACTTTGTCCTTCGTTTCTTTTCTATCTAGAAGTCTTTGCTTCTCGAATTCCAATCCTTCAGAAACGCTGGTTGGATATTCACCGGTCAAACAGCCCGTGCAGAGGGACTTTTGAGCGAGTGCTTGTTTCAATCCTTCTATTGTTTGAAACACGACGCGATCAGCACCCAACTCTTCAGCGATTTGCTCTTCGTTGCGATTGTAGGCGATGAGCTCGTCGGGGCTTGGGAAATCAATTCCGTAATAACATGGACTGTGAATTGGTGGGCATGTCGAAACTAGTGTAATCTCGCGAGCGCCAGCTTGACGAATCAGGCGAACCAGCTGCTTAGCAGTGTTTCCGCGGACGATGGAATCGTCTACGATCAAGCAACGCTGTCCCTCAATCTCATCGATAATCGGGAATAGTTTTCGCCGAATGGCTTCCTGTCTGGTCTGTTGGTCGTCCAGGATGAATGTTCTATTGACGTATCTGTTCTTAATCAGCAATTCGCGAAATGGAATGCCCATAGCTTCGGCGATTGCAATGGCAGATGCGCGGCTGGTTTCTGGTACAGGAACGACAACATCAGCAGTGATATTCTGTTTCTTCAAATGTTCAGCAAGGAGCAAACCTAGTCGGAATCTTGCTTTGTAAACCGACTGTCCGGCAAACTCCGACTCAACTCTTGCGAAGTAAACCCATTCGAACATGCACGGTGAGGAAGATTCTTTCTTGATGATCTGCCGCGTGACCTTGCCGTCGTGAGTGATGAACACAGCCTCGCCGGCATCAAGCTCTTCGATGTTGTTAAAGCCTAAAAATCTGAGTGCTACAGTTTCACTAGCTAAAGCATAAAGCGTTTCACCGGCATCGTTCACTTTACTGCCCATGGCCAGAGGGCGGATTCCATGCGGATCTCGGAAGCCAAGCAAATCGCCTTCTTTGGTCAGACAAACCACGGAGTAACTGCCGACCAGCTCATCCATCAGTTTTCGCAAGGCTGGAAACACTGTATTCGAGCTGAGTTCGTTCGAACCCTTTAAATGGTCGCTGAGCAACCGCAAAATCAATTGCGAATCGGAAACGATTTCTTTGTTCTTCGATTCTTCCGTGGCTAGCCATTTATCACGGAGTTGGTAGAAATTGACGATATTTCCATTATGTCCAAGTCCAATTCCACTGTCAGAATCGAGAAATGGTTGCAAAAGATTTGGATCGTTTCGGCCTACTGTCGCGTAACGCGAGTGCCCAAGCGCTGCTTTGCCTTTGAGCGCTTGAAACGATCGTTCTGAAAAGACTGTATCAATCAGCCCGCTGCCTTTCTGCACATGAAAGCCCGGCGGATTTTTGCCGTCGACTGTCATGATGCCGGCGCCATCCTGACCCCGGTGTTGGAGGTTCATCAGGCCGAAGAACACTTCGTAGGCTGAGCCAACGCTTCCGGTGATTGCAATGATGCCACACATATCAGAATTCCAATGGGATTCAGTGGTTGTTTCTGGCGCGTTATCGGGCGTTTAGGCCTTTAACACCTTTACAGCAACTGAACTGCGGCGGATTCGACACGCCTAAAGCTTACGCGATTTTCACCGGCGGATGAATCGTCTGCAGCCTTTTTTTATCTTAGGTCGTTACAAAGGCGGCATTCTATGCCATATCTATACGTGCCCGAATCGATGTGTGCTGATTATGTGATTGTTGTGGATCGTGCATCTCGGATATTTAGCTTCGATTGTTCGAGAAATAATTCGAATGCGAAAGATCGCCCTGCATCATTATTTATTCGCATTCGTTTATCAGGCAATTAGTCAAATGGAAAGATCGACCGGCAACGATCGATCTTTCCTTCTCCGAGATTGGCACTCAAAAACTTTCTTCTGTCGTCAGGTTGAAACCAGCGGGCTGCATGATCGCTGCTCATGCAGCCGTGGGTTTCAGCGAATTATTTGTCAGCTTCAGCGCGATTCAGGTCTTGTTGAAATTCGTTGAGCTTGTTCTTCAGGCAGCACACATCATGTTGTCCAAGACCGTTGTGATCCATCCGAAACTCATCTTCTTGAACCTTGATCCCGTCGAGGTCACGGCGCATCTGCGCAAGTTCGTCGCAGTCGATGATGCCTCGGTTGTAGTCCCTGTTGAGCTTTTGCTCCAGTTTATTTTCTTGCTTGTGAATTTGTCCTCTGACCGGTTGCCAGTTGTCGTAGTCAAAACGGGCTTGTGCCGGCAGTCCGCAGATGAGAATGGTTCCGAATGCGAGGGTTAAACTGGTGATTGCTGCCTTATTGTTGATTAGTGTGTTCATTGGTCTATCCTCTCTACTAATTTTGTCGCGTTCGACATGCCCCCATCATCACGGAGGTGGCCGTAAAGAAGCCGTCAAAATTTTTTGACTCAGGTAAGGAATCGGTTTGCTGAAACATCTGTTGCTGCTAGCAGACTCGTTTCAGTGCGTGGGGCGCGGGCGCCTGCAAGGCGCCCCTACAATTAAGCGTCGATTCGCGGGGAGCAGCTGCAGCAGTGCGATTTCGCCAACTCCGGAATCTGGAACAGGACGCCGCTTGCGGTTCTCGAGCACTAAAGCTCCAGGGCGTCCGCGCGCTCATAGTAGCCGCTTGCCTGTTCCGGTTTAGAAAGGACGTCGGATAGACGGGCTAGATGGAGGAGGGTTTCAACCAGAAGGGGATTGTTCTTGCCCAACTCATTCTCTTTTATAGTGAGCGCTTTGACGAAGAAAATTTCCGCAGTGTCATATTCGCGGCGAGCGAAATGGACCATCGCTAATCCGGACAATGTCTCCGCCACCGCCAGTGGTGCACAGCTTTCGCTGTCTTCTTGAATTTTGAGAGCGCGCTTGTATTCCGTTTCTGCAATTGAATAATCCTCAGTCGACTGATGCAGGCTGCCCAGCTCATACAGCGTCATCGCCACTTTGTCGTGATTGGGTCCATGCAAATTCTCTTGCATCTCAAGCGCCTGGATGAGAATAGTGCTTGCTTGATCGAACTCACGACTCTCTCGCAAAACCGATCCGAGACTAAACATCGCATGTGCTACTTCCGGCGCCGTCGACCCTCGAGTTTGTTTGTGGATGGCTAAAAGCTTTCTGTAATGCGCCTCCGCTTCGTTGTATTTGTGAAGATCTCTGCGCAACTGAGCCAGTTTTTCCAAAAGCATTATTGCGTCCGGATGTTTGCTTCCCATAAAAGGTTCTGTAAGCTGCAAGCTGCGAACATATAATCTCTCGGCGCGGCGATGTAGACCACGAGCCAATCCCAGGTCTGCGAGCTCGCTCAAGCACATGCGAATTTCAGGGTGCGGCATGGAATTCTCTTCCGACAAAATTGCGATCGCACGTTCTAAATAAGATTCCAGTGCCTCTGGATTGCGCCACTCACTCAGGCTTTTCGCCTTTCGCCGAAGCACCAGCGCCACACACTCGTGCCACTGGTTGGTACCATCTTCTGCTAGTTGAAGTGCTTCATCAATCAACTTGGTCGTTTTCTTCTGATCGCCTTGCATGGCATAGAGAATGGCTTTCTCTGCGATGGTTACGGCGTAATCAAAATAATTTGTGCCGAAGTCTTGTTTTTGCAGCGCCAATGCTTGATCGAAGCGCATCTGCGCCTGACGCCATTTTCCTTCACCACGATAGAAAATTCCGATTTCTACCAATGTGGTGGCGATCTCTCGAGAGTTAGATGCCAGCTTGCCCTTTTGCAGATGGAGCAAGCGCTTCCAGCACTTTTCCGCTTTCTCGAAATTACCCTCAAGCAGATTCATTTCAACTTGCCGCGAAGTGAGAAATCGCAACATCGGAATGTCCAGCGGTTCGATTCCGAGTTGAACCTCAAACGCCCTGTTCATCAGCTTGTCCGCACCCAGGTAATCGCCTATGCCCTGGCACAAATCAGCTCTTGAAAGTAGCTCTCTGGGCGCGTCAAACTCCGACATGAGATCTCCGGCAAAATTGCCCCTTGTCACAACGTTCCAATTTTCAGTATACACGCGGATTGAAGTTGTGGACTGAACGTTCTAGGATGATGAGCTATGGACTGGGTTTGATCCTGCTGAGGGGCTGTACACGTGGAACCAAAAGACCTAAAACAGCTCATTAAAATGGCTGAGAGCGGCGACTATCGCGCGCAATTTAAACTCGCCTTTATGCATCTAAAGGGTGACAGTGTTCCACGCGATGTGGCGCGATGCGCGTATTGGTACGAGAAAGCTGCGGAGCAGGGTTATGTTGCCGCCCAGTATAATCTCGCCGATTTGTACCTGAGAGGTGCAGGAGTGACGCAGGACTATGCCCAGGCGCGACACTGGTTTGAACTCGCAGCGGAGCAGGGTGATGTCGATGCGCAGTTCAACTTAGGTTTGATATACACTCAAGGAAAAGGAGTTGAGCAATCTGACACGGAAGCGTTCGCGTGGTTTCAGAAAGCTGCCGAGAATGGCTCTGCCAGAGCGATGTATGATATTGCTACCAGGCACATGGATGGTGTCGGCACAGAACAAAATCTCGAACTAGCGAAACATTGGTTTGATAAAGCCGCGGAGCGCGGCATTCCGCGCGCGGTTGACATGCTTGCGGAGTGCGAGCAAATGTAATCGTTCGAAGCTCCGCGACTAGCGTTCTCAACTGATCGCGCATCCTTGCTACGTCTCGTTTAATCTTGAGGCGATGGATGTATTCGCTCAAGTTGAACCATAAATAGGATTGAGTTCCAAACCGAAAATAGGGTGTTCGAGGGCGCAACAGTTGCCTCATGGCGGACACCGCGCTCGTCTTCGAAATAGAGAGCCGTCGAATATTGTTTGATCGCCTTCACCTGCTCAGAACGCTCTTCCCGCTCCGCTTCAGACTGAGGCTCTGGTAGTGAGTTAAGTTTGTCCATTTCGGATAAGCCGATATTTATAATTTCCGAATAGAAGAGAGCGGCCATGAATCCCGGCCGAGACCAGGTTACCTTCCTGGTGGTGGCCAAAATCCAAGTGTCCTGATTTTGCAATATGCCGAACACCGGTATTTCTTCCGTGCTCAACAACGTTCGCGCAAGAAAGAATTCCTGCTCCTCTTGTGGCAGTAGTCTGAATAGTTTTGATGAATTGGAGCTGCCTTGCTTTGAAAAATCCTTTTCCAGACGAATCGCTTTGTAGGCATCAGAACCAGTTGGTGGCATGTTTTTCTCTTCAGTACCCGTGCTCTCGCGACTGATACCAGCAAATTCCGACAGTCATAATGCTGAGGACGACGACGCACAGAGATACCGACATGTACAAGTCACCGCGGCTTAGTAGGCTGTTGAACAGAAAAATATCCATAGCAAGCCCTCCATATCCATTCTAATTTGACTTAGAATTTCGAATCGTGCCATGGTGAAAACACCCATCAATACGCGAGATGTTGATAGGTTAAGGTTTCGGCTTCAGCGGAGATGGTTTCAGTGTTTCATCGAAAAAGTTGAACACGGCATTGAAATTCGCCTCGGTCATCGGCATGTGATCGTCGCTGTTGATTTTGAGCAGTTTGACCTTGACGCCCTCTGCCTCAAGCTTCTTCGCGAATTCATTACTTTGCTCGAAAGGCACAACCGGATCTTCGATCGAATGGACGATTAGGAAAGGGGGATCGTCTTTGGTTACGAAAAAGATTGGGCTGCCGCTCTTCGCTAGCTCTGGATTTTTGTCGGGTGTGCCACCCAATAATTCGTTGATGAACAGCTCTGGTTTCGACTCCCGAAAGCGAGGCTGCATCGCTTCCTGATTGAAGGTGGTCAGATCGGTTGGCCCGCACCAGTCGGACACGGCTTGGACGGTGCTCGATTGATCGGCGTTGCCGCCGTCGCCCTCCAAACTCGCGACACCACCAGTAGTGCCTAGCAGTGCCGACAGGTGACCTCCGGCCGACGCGCCCCATACACCGATTTTGGTGGCGTCATATCCATATTCCGCGGCATGAGCCCGCAACCAACGAATCGCCGCTTTGCAGTCATAAATCTGTGCTGGGAAAATTGCTTTAGTGCTGTAGCGGTAATTGATCGATGCCACTGCGAATCCGTGATCGGCAAGTGCTAGAGCTGGTCCGTCTTCCTTGCTTCCCATCTTCCAAGCGCCGCCATGGATCCAAACTACAAGCGGTAACTTTTCGTCTGGTTTTACGCGCGGAAGATACAGGTCTAGTTTTTGTCTCTGGTCGTTTGAACCAGTAACGTACGAAAGGTCGTGCACAATGCGGATTCCCGTCGGATCATCAGAGTCGTGCTCTTTGGTTACGAAGGGAAGAAGTGCTACCAGTAGTAGTGTCAAGATGACGATGATATTTCTAAGCATCTGACACTATCTCTAATCAGGGATTCTTTTTGAAGTTGTTGAAGAGGGCTTCGGCTGTACATCGGCTTCAGGAGGGAACTAGAGGCACGCTTCCAGCTCTTTCATCAATTCGTCCATGTTCTGATGTCGCTCAGCCGGAGCTTTCTTCAATGTTTTTCTCAGCACGATCTGCAAAGACAACGGAATTCGCACTCCAGGACATGCTCTTGAGAACTCGAGTGGTTCATCCGTGACATGCTTTTTCATGGTGTCGACGGAATCCTTCCCGCGAATCGGCAAAACGCCCGTGACGACGGTGTACATGAAGACGCCGAATGCGTAAATGTCGCTGCGTTGGTCCAGCTCTTGTCCCAGAATTTGTTCGGGACTCATGAAAGCTGGCGTTCCTACTACGGTCCCGTCCATTGTCAGCTTTCTGTGGCTGGGCTCGTTGAGCTGTTTTGCAATGCCGAAATCGACCAGCGTCATGAAATCTTTTTGAAACTTCGTGTCGTGAATGATCACGTTGTCCGGCTTGATATCTCGGTGCAGGATTCCTTGCTTGTGCAAGTGTGTGAGGGCAGAACCTAGTTGAACGAAAATTGGAACAGCGCGTTCGCTTGGCAAGCGTGTCTCTTCTTTCAGGATTTCTTTGAGGTTTTTCCCCTCGATATAATCCATGACAATGTACGGGCGCCCATCGCGCTCACCGTAGTCGTAAATCTTGACTATGTTGGGATGGTTTAGCGCGCTGGCGGACTGCGCTTCGCGTTTAAACCGCTGATAGCCGATGCTCTCAGGCTCTACGGCTTGAAAGAGGACCTTGACAGCGATTGGCTTGTCCATTTGCTTGTGCCAGCCTTTGAAGACAATGCCGAAAATGCCGCGGCCGATTTCGGACGTGATTTCGTAGCGGTCTGACAGGACTGTGCCGATAAGCGTGGTAGACAGGGCTTTATCCTCCGATACACCGGAATCCCTATATAGATAGACGTATCATCCTATCAGACTTGGTAGGTTGCGTACCAGTCTTATGGCGCTTACTGAAAAGTACGTTAACGCTTTCAGTGCTTTTAATAGTTTTGAGTGTGGAAGAAGACTTCTATTGGTATCGCATTTGGTGACAGGTCTAAACTGGATATTGGCTGGTTGGTTTGGGAAACTTTTGATATTGCGAAACGTGGCTTTTGATCGGCTTTGGCATTGACGCAGTCCGATGGTTTCCTTTTTTTCTCAGCACGATTTCCACGATTTTCGTATCCCTTCATCAATATCAAAAGCCGCATGATGACTTCATACGTGAAAACCTCACCGTGCTATTCGTAGTCCTCCCTGGCGGCATGCCATTTGGGTACAAAATGGTCACAAATCGACTATAAGCTGCGCAGTGTGGTCAATTGGCGATGACAGTTGCTGCGATGGTTGCACAAGCAGCAGTTGATTGAAGGGGTTTTTGATGATGGCAGACAATGTGTTTACCGACACACAGAACGGCGCCTACACCGCCGATTCGCAAGGGCGACCATTTCCACTAGAGGCTGATCTCTCCCGAGTGGTCTTCGGTGGCAGTGACGGCACCTTAGTTCAACCAACTTCTGATATTAACTACGCTCCGACCACTAGCGAGTTCGCGCCTAAGTTCAACCAGCTCTTTATGCGCTCTGACGATGGTCGATTTTATCCGGTTAATCAGAGTAATGACGGTCGCTTTTACCCGGCGAACACGGGACAGGTGCAAATACCTTCATATGACATGAATCCCGGATTGCCCTGTATAACACAACCTTGCGATGGCTACGACGGTCTTGCCGTGACCAATTTGCAACAAACGCAATTGCGCCCGAATGACATTATGCGCATCATTATGGCTGCTAACGGCGGCAACTATATGGAAGGCGGATACACTCCAAGTCGCTGGAACCAATCGCAATTCTCGATGTTTCAGCCAGGTCGAGTGCCACCATCGCAGGCGCAAGCTTACAACATCGCTCGCATATTGTTAGATCCAAATTCTGGTTTTACAGACGACCGAGGAATGTGTCCTTCTGACTATCCGCAGTTGCCGTGCCAGCGCTCCAATCGATGCAATCCGCAACAGCAGTGGATGAACCAGCGAGGAAATTCGAATCCTCATTCTTATCATCAGATGATAAATCAGGCGCAGCAGATGCAGCAGATGCAGCGATTCGCTCCGAATCAGGGTTTCAACCAGAATCTGGCATTGGCAATTCGATTGAATCCTAACTTGGCATTGCAGTTCAACCCAGGAGGTCAGCGCTTCAACCCAAACTACGCGCAAACTTTCAATCCGAATTACAATCCGAACTTTAATCCAAACTACGCGCAGAACTTCAATCCAAGCTGCAATCCGAACTTCAACCCGAACTACGCGCAGAACTTTAATCCGAACTACAATACGAATTTCAATCCGAACTACGCACAGAATTTCAACCCGAACTACAATCCGAACTATTATCCTGAATACGATCCAAACTACAATCCGAATTATCCTCAGGACTACAATCCGGGTGGCTGCGACCCTCGATTCAACCCGAGATACAATCAGCAATGGAATCAAGGCTGTAATGGCGGTGGCAATATGTCGCAATTAATGCGTTATGCGCCGTTCGTGCTTTCAATGCTTGGCCGTGGCAGTCGCGGATTTCCCGGTGGGTTCCAAGGAGGTTTTCCGGGCGGCTTCGGCGGTGGCTTTAATCAGTTCAATCGCTTCGGCGGTGGCGGATATAACAACTTCAACAACTTCAATGGCTTTGGCGGCGGTGGCTACGGCGGCAGAGGCGTTGGCGTTCGCATCGGCAATTTCAGTTTCCGTCTATAAACCTCACTCGTTCCAATTCGGTTCCAAATCTCCCGCAGTGATATCATATGTTCGATACGCGGGCAGGAGATTTGCTCTTTCATGGACAGCAATCACGGCGAGCATCCGCAAGATGCTGAATCAGACGACGAAGAAGAGCCGCCGAAACCACGGCGAAAATCTTCTGGCGCGCCTGGTATTCCGCCCAGCAAAAAGAAATCATCGAGAAATTCTCCAACACTGGCTGGACGCGGGACTGATACTGGCATCATCCCTGCAGGCAAGACGCTTTTCTTCGATTTAGACTACAACATCGCCGCTGCAGTTTGTTATTTCCCTCTCTTGATTCTCGCTCCCGTTCTCTGGTTGGCGACCGAGAAAAACGCCGACAAGTATCTCAAGTTTCATGCTGTCCAAAGTCTGGTGCTGGGTGTTTCACTAGTCGCATTCAATGTTGTATGCGGAACGGTCACCTCAATTTTGAGCGTTATTCCTGTGATTGGTCCGGCAATCAGCTTTGTTATTTTGGTCCTGCAGGCGTTGATCGGCTTTGCGTTTTTCGGGGTCTGTTTCAAAATGGCATATTCGATTTTCAATGGTAAAGATGCACGACTTCCTGTCGTTGCAAATCTCGCCGATCGAATTGTGGAGTCATACTTTTGACGGTTAGAACTATGAAAATGCGCTTCGGGTGGAACTTTCGATTGTTCCTTCTCGCTTTTTCCATCGTCTTTACTCTGTTTTTTGCAGGCAGTGAGCAGGCGAATGCGGAGAAAATTGTCTCTTTTCTGGCAGATGCTACGCTACAGGAAAATGGCCGGCTAGTCGTCACCGAGACGCTCGACATGGACCTCTCCGGCGCCAGTCGGAAGGGATTTGTGCAGGTTATTCCTTGCGCGATTGAAGAAAAAGGAATTTCGCACCACTTTGAAGTGAGAGTTCATAGTGTTACTGATGAACATGGACACAAGATTCAATACTCTGCAAAGCAGCATGGTGACGCGGTCACCGTCCACATCGCCACTGCGCATGGCGCGGAAAACCAGAAATTTGTTGTTCGATATGAGGTAAGAGGCGTTTGCAATTTTGCAAAACAACAACCGCAATTGTATTTCCCGTTAACCGGCAACAACTGGCCTTACACCATCGAGAAAGCAGAGGTGGTGCTGCGTCCGCCGCGCAAGGCCACCGTCGTTGAATCGGAATTGAAAGCATGGGAAGGACCGCCAGGTAGTGTAAAACCTGCCAACGTAAAACTCGTGGGCGATCACATTTTAGCTACCGCGTCTAATCTGCCACCTGGAGCCGGATTGACTCTGGAAATCGATTTCCCAGGAGGCACCGTCAATAGTGCAGGATTTTTGGACAGTGTTGAATGGCTGGCAAGCGATTGGTATTTGCTGATTTTGTTGCCACTAGCCGCGGTGGCTGTGCTTGGTGGCTATCGTGTGATTAGATCGAAGAATGCGCCTTCGAAGACTACTGACGTCGAAGAAAACTGGAATCCACCCAGCGGCTTGACTCCTGTTGAACTTGGCACACTGATTGATGGCAGTTGCGACGTGCAAGATCTTACTGGAATCTTGCTGGACCTCTCTGTTCGCGGATATTACACAATTCGCGAGATACCTGCCACCGGATTTTTCAATCTGTCAGATCGCGATTACGAGTTCAAGAGATCGTATTCTCCTTCCACTGATGTTTTACGAGATTACGAAACCATCTTCATTGAAGCGCTGTTCGGCAACTCGGGCACATCCTATCTATCCAATGTCCAGGGTGTATTTCGTCAGTTCGTGCCGAAGATCAAAGACAGCATTTATGCAAATCTGGTATCCAACGGTTTTCTCATGAAAAATCCTGAGAAAGATCGCAAGCGATTCTATGCAATTGCTTTTTCATTGTGTTGCGTCGGTATCGCCCTGCTGTTTTTGTACGGAGAAGAAGTGCAAGCCAAGGCTGCCGGTCTGGGCTTCGTCGTCGCCGGTGCACTAACGGCGGTGGCACTTCAGTTTTTTCCGCTTTTGACAGAGAAAGGCAAGGTGACAATCGAAGGCGCACACGAGTTTGCCGAGCTGATGCGAACGGCAGAGACTCACGACATCACTGCACGGCTCAAAGCCGATGATTTTCTCTTCCATCGTTTACTTTCATACGCTATGGTTCTAGGCGTTTCAGAAAAATGGGCGGGCGCCTGCGAGCCACATTTAACAATGTGGCCTGATTGGTTTCAATTCCACAGAAGCACGCAGCAGTCCGGACCTTTCATCGCTCGAGACTTCGCCCGAGACGTCTGGATTGCGACAAGGGTCGCCGGGCTGACTTTCTTCGCGCCGCCGCCAATCCAGTATTCGTCCTATGCGGTCGGCAAAAAAGGTCGTCCGGAGCAAGAACACGATCGACCGAATTAGTTAAAGGTATAATGCAGTTCGATTCAACACTGTGATCTGCTTCGGAGATGAGTAGTATGGACGCTCTAGGGAAGATTTTTAACAACAACAAGGTAAAAATCCTCGGTGGTGATGTCGCCACCGGCGAATGGGAGTACAGCATGGGCACTCTCTGGGGAGCCTTCGAGCAAATCGAATTGCGGTCGGAAATCAAAAAAGTAACTCCGCAAACAGAAGAGAGCGTCAAGAAGTTACCTGAAGCTGCCGCATGGGGCTTGCTCGGCTTGGCACTTGGACCGATGGGCTTGCTCGCCGGTGTCGTGTTTGGAGGCAATCGCAAAGCAGTTTGCGCGCTGGTTGAATTAAACGACGGCAGAAAATTTCTCGCAGTCATGGATAGCAAGATCTACCAAGAAGTGCTCGGGATGTCGATCACGAAGAGCTGAAGCTAGAACTTAGTCGGAATTTGAACTAAAGCCGGAACTGGAACAAAGCCAGAACCTGAACTTCAGCTCGAACCGGAAATAGTACTAGAGCTAGTACTAGCATTAGACCCAGCGCCTGCGACCTTCAAGCGAATATCAATCTTAAGCCCTGTGGGAGCGTTGTTCTGAACGGCGAAGGTTCCATGGCACGCTTCTATGCAGGTTTTTACGATGCTTAAGCCCAACCCGACACCACCTGTGGTGCGAGTACGCGCGGCCTCCGGTCTATAAAACGGTTGTCCCAACTGCTCGATGGCTTCCGACGGAACACCCGGTCCCCGATCTATGAAAGAGACAAGGACCTCGCTTCCCTGGCGTTCTCCACTCACTGAAATCGGACCGGCGTCTCCGGCATAGCGGACTGCGTTGCGGAGTATGTTGCCGAATGCGCGCTCCAAAAGCACCTCGTCGCCGAGACATGAAAGTGTTTCCGGAACAGCGAGCGATATCTCACCGCCGCCTGCTTTTGCCGCAGCCGCAGCGAGAATCGGTGCCAGACTGACAGCATGTAATTCTGTTTCACGCACACCTGCTTTTGAGAACGCCAGCAGTTCGTTTATCAAAGCGCTCATCTGGTCGACTTCTTCGCGAATGTCATTGATTGACGATTTCTGCTGCTCGGTTGCTGAGCGTTCTAGAATCTCGATGGCAACCTGCAATCGCGCGATTGGTGAGCACAATTCATGAGCGATATCGCCAAGAAATTTCTTTTGACCGGTGACGAACGACTTGAGTCGACCAGCCATGAGATTGACAGCCAGACCTAATCTCCCCAATTCATCCCAGCGCCTGAGATTTAAACGTATGTCGAAATCACCGTCGGCAATTTTTTCTGTGGCCGTAGTCAGCTTGCCTATCTTGCGGGTCATAAGGAAGACAAACGGCCACCAGACGAGCAGCGACAAGGCAATCACGCCCAAGCCAATCAAGAGTAGATTTCCGAAATCCGAAACTAGTCGAGTCTGCCAGATGTTCGGAGTTACAGCCAACAGAGTGCCCGGCCCGTGACCGGGCAGTACCGCGAAGACATGCTCGGGAGGCCCGCCGTGATGCGGATGTTCGGTCCGAAACTGAACAGGAGGACCTGGAGGCCCGTTGAATGCGTCATCCGCGAGCTGAGGGAAGGGAACACTTTCCACCGCTTTTGGCAAATTCAAGTTAGCAGGATTTTCCGGAAGATGTCTGACAATTCCGGCTTCCGCACGCGGTTCTCCCGGTATCCCCTGAGGAGGAGGAGGTGGTGGTGCCTCAGCGGTGTTAAACCGAAAAAACGCCGGTCGTTTTCCGGGCACGGGACAGATTGCGCCAATCCAGTAACTATCAGGTTCCTTAGTATGTATAAAGAACCGAGGTGGTGGCATTGGGCGAGGACGATCGCTAAACAATCGATCTAACGATGCTAGAAACTGAGGCTCCTCAACGATTTTGAAGGTTTCTCTAGCACTGAAGTGAAGCGATCGAGTCGAAAAGAGAATATCGTCATCAGCCTTGGTTGGTGGCAACTGCAGTGGCCCCGTCATTCTTGAGAGAACTGCCGTGGGCACGTTCACCTTTTCTCCGGCAATCTGTTTTCCTTGTTCGTCGAACAAGTAGAATTTGACGTGGTAAAACTCTCCGTATTCCTTGAACACATCGTTCCACTTATCTTGCGGCAAGCTCTCCAATTGCCTGAACATCAGGAATGCAACTGTCTGAACGCGTTCTCCGACGGTTCGAAATACCAGCGACTCCCAGCCGAGATTGAATTGGTTATTAAAGACGGTGAAATGAACCAGAGCCAAAACTGCGATGTTCAAAACAAAAACGCACATGATCTGACTGTAGAGAGGAAATTTGAATTTCATTCGCTGGCTCGAAGGTTTAAAACCAGCATGTAGCCAGCTCCCCGCACTGTTCTAATGAAGCGGGGTGATTTCGGATCGTCACCGAGCTTTCTGCGAAGTGCGGAAATGTGGACGTCAATCGATCGATCGAAGACCTCGTAGTTTCGGTCGCGGATCTCGTTCAATAGCTCTTCTCGTGACTTTACTCGATTTTTAGATTGCGAAAGAACCACGAGCAGGTCGAATTCGACAGGCGTGAGGGCGAGCTCTTCACCGTTTAAGGTGGCATATCTCGCGGCGGTGTTGATGGTCAAAGGACCGATTGCGACCTCTTCATTTGCTGTAATCGGGTCTTTGTTCTCTGGTATCGCATATGATGCTCTTCTAATCAACGCTCGAAGTCTGGCTAGCAATTCGCGTGGAGACGAGGTCTTCGGAACATAATCATCTGCACCAAGTTCCAACCCCACAATTCTGTCTGCTTCGTCACCTAGAGCGGTCAACATCAAGACCGGCATTCCGGAACTCTCTCGGAGTTTCTTCAATACAGCGAATCCATCGACAACCGGAAGCATGACGTCGAGAATTACGGCCTGCCAGTTTTCGCTTAACGCTCTATTAATACCGTCTTCGCCATTGTGGACGGACTGGACTTCATAGCCGAAGCCCGCAAGATAGTCGGATATGAGACGACAAAACTTTGTATCGTCGTCGATTAGCAATAAACGGGTTTTGTTAGTCACAAAGGCCAAAATCGTCCATTCGCTATTTCAAAATACTCACGCCAGCCTGCATGCAGGTCTCTTGATCATAGCACTGCTGCTGATTGGAGCTTTACGATACCTTTACAGTCTTGCTCTGTGACGATGCAGGTGGTAACGCGCACCATATGGGAATCTTGCGCGGGTGTGCCGTTTACATTTCCATTACAGTGTATCGCGCAGCAACATAGGGGCTTTACGAAATCAATCGATAATCATTGTGCGGACTGCAATGCAGCGAGTAAGATACTCTCGGCGAAATGATGTTGAATCGTTGAAGTCGATCATCCCCTCAAGTTCTTCAGGTAGCTATGCGAGTCTCATTGCGAATTCTCGGATCCGGGTTGCTGGTTTTTTCTGCTGTGATTGCCCAACAAACGGCACGGGCAGAGGAATCCGAATCCGGCGGCGCCAAATTAAGGCGCACAGTTTCGACTTATGACACATATAACCATGGTCAGAATCGAAGAAGTTCCGGTATCAGCACCATACAGGCCGAAATGTCGACAAGATCGTCCGACCTGAATCGTGCAATCAAAATGGGACGACGTGCGGTAGAACTGGACCCTGACGATATGGATGCGCGAATCGCACTGGGCGAGGCGCTTTTTGCAAAGATCAAGGCGAGCAAGAAGGAAGATCCGGCTTTATTCAACGAATGCGTGAAGACCTGGCTGCTGGTCCATCGCAATCTGATCGGTGCGGAAAAAGGTATGACGATCAAAGGTATCGGCATACCCGGAATGCAACGAGCATATGAAGATGAGGAACATGGCGCCATCGCTCGAGATCGACTCATTGTACTTTGCGGACGAACTCCGAAAATGTTCGAGACCAACAAAAAATATCTCGACAAGGTTCTCCAGGCGGAGACCACGGTTTCAGGTGTCGTCATCAAAAAATCTGGAGCGAACAATGAAAACAAATAGCGTTTTACTAGCGATAATTCTGTTGAGCGGGCTAGCGCTAGAACTGCCGGCCAGTGCCGATGTCAAAGTCGATCCGAGCGATAGTAAAGTCGCTCACCGCGGAAAATTTCCACCAAAGGATGTCCTTGCGTATTTCCCTGGTTGCTCCGGTCAAAAGGACGGTTTTATGCAATCTCTAAATTTGTCAGACGATCAACTGCAAAAAATGGTTAACTTGCGCGACAAATTCAACATCGCCACTGCGTCTAAAGGCGCTGAGATGCGGTCGTTGTTCCACCAGATTGGCGCCGAAATGGCGCAGGCCACTATCGACAAGAAGGCCGTCAATGACTTGCATGCCAGGCAGGCCAAACTGCAGGCAGAACTTTCTGATGAGCACTTCAAGTTCATGCTAGAGAATGCGGAGATCTTGACACCTGAGCAGCGCAAGAAGTTTCATCAGTCGATGCTGAAACACCAGGCCGGACCTGGTGGAGAGCACATGCCTCCGCCGCCGTTCATGGTTCCTTTTGGTGGGCCGATGCCACCGCCAATGATGCACTTTCGTGCAGGCGGTCCTGGAATGTTTCCCCCTCCGGGCATGGGTCATCCTGGAATGGGACACCCTGGTCACCCGCCAGGTCCAGGAGCGCCGCCTCCTGACGGTCCCGATGGTCCGCCACCTCCCGGCGGCAGGGCTGAATAATCTTGTCTTACGCAATCGGATTGTTGATATAACCATCAACGTCCTTTAGAACCAAGTCCGCACTACTGGTATTGCCAGTGGTGCGGTTTGTTTTGATTGCCGCCAGCTTTCAGAATCGCTTGAAAAGTGGTTGGTTTTGCGTGTATATGTTAGGGTCAGGTGGTAGATCGTTTATGGCGCACGCCAGCTCCAGGGGGCGGAATCCGCTAAGCTTCGACTGGCGTTTATTAGCATTTGGGCTCTCAACGGCGCCAATGGATTCCATGAGATAACTTGGCGATTCGAAAGCGCTATGATATGCAACTCTTCCGTTTGACGAGCGTTCAGGCGAGCAATGATAGACACCATTGAGATTGTCCAGACAATTGAACATCTTCAGCGAACTTTCGAAGATTTGATGTTGCGTGGATTGAAAGCCGCAGGACCAGCGGAGATTAACACGCTTACAAACATCCGCGAGGAATGCGAGCGTATCGGCGCTTATCATCTTGCCGGTAGGGTTGGCGCGGTTGTTGACGCTCTCAACAGCAATAGTCGAAACGGCGCGCAGGCATTGATGAAGGCTCAGACCAGTCTTGGGTTATTCGACAGGATTCTCACGCTGGAGACCGCGCGCAACGTTCTTGCCGGGGCGGATGTGCTTAGTATGATTGGGCCAGCCGGCGATGATTCGGATGAGGGCGATATGGAAGACCACGACGATGACTGAGTTCAACTTGTGCTGCTAAAGGTTTAAACAAAATAGAAGGATAGAAATTGAAACTGGAACAAGTCGATCGGAAAAAACTCTTGCCGCTGTTGGATAACCTGACTGCTGCGGTGGAAGATTTGCTTGTCACCGGTTTGACTACAGCTTCGCAAACAACAGTGCAAACACTCGGCGTAACCTTTCAGGAATCGTCTCGGATGGGGCTTCTTCGACTCGGTACAACGTTGCGCGCGATCAACGAAGAGGTCGCTCGATTTACGAAAAACGATCCTGATTTTTCGAGAAAACGATTGAGTTTCTTTCTAAATCGTTCGTGGTTGTTGAGCAGCGCTATTAAACAAGCCATTCAAGAAAACAATTCCGAACTGTTCGAGAAGCTAATGTTAACGCCGTCTCCGAAGCCTGTCGAATCGATCGAAGCCGTGACGATTGGTGTGGTGAAACGTGCCGCGTCAACATTTTGTGCTTTCGATTTTAGAATGCGGCTCACTGCAGAATCAGGACATTTGAAAAAGGGCGAAAAAATCATTTGGTCGTGCGTCTTTCCCCGGGCGGCTGGAAGCGAGATCCCTCCGGAAGGATATTTGCACCTTCCGCAAAAGCAGGCGTTTAAAGCGATCAGTTTCTTAGAACCGAAAAAGATTTTGATTTCCACTGCGACCACCTCTCTCGATATGACCGGTTGTCAGCGAATGACGCTTGGCGAGAAGAGCACAGTGACGATTGGCGATGCGTTCACCGCGTGGGACGAATTGATGCATTGGGATCAGCAGGCCGCGCTTGAGCGTATTGAAAATCATAAGCCTGGCCCCTTCGACCTCGAAGTTGAATTACAGGAAGAAGTGTTTTTCAAGACGTGGATGATTGAAGATAACTGGGAAAAGGCTGATATTGGAACGGTCTATCCGATTGTCGGTGAAACTCTTCGATGCGAAGCCACTGTGACGAATTCAGTCGACAGCAATATCTTGCGCAATCAACTCGATGCTTACAAGAACGCCAAGTCGAAGCCGGGGACGTTGTATGGACTGCTGCACTACGAAAAGTGCAAGCTTGTGCTTCAGCCACTCACCGTCTTTGAAAAGAAAGGACCGAAACACTTGATGATCTCTCCCGAAAAAATTGATCCGAAGGCCCTTCTCGCGGCTCTCAAGTTTTAACTACTGTGAAATTCCCTGGAGGATAATTCGATGGCTGGCAAAAAGGACGAAAAATCGCGCAACGGCGACGGTGCTGATGAGGTCTTGCGCCAACCGTCTGAGATTTTATACAGGGCAGAACTCGAGGCTCTAAAGCAGAACGACCCTGACCCGGCGCCGGTAAATTGGGCAATGTCACCACGAGCGGTGCTCATGTTTGTGCTCGGCGGCAAAGCCATGAAGGCCAAAATCGATGGCAAAGATGTGCAGGTCCAATTGACCAGAAAATTCTTCGGTGATGACAGCGTGGTTGAGAGGGCAATTGTCACGCTGGCATCGGAGCGTGCACTGCTGCTGGTTGGCGAGCCCGGGACCGGCAAAAGTTGGTTATCCGAGCATCTTGCTGCTGCCATCTCAGGAACATCTGTTTTAACTGTGCAGGGCACCGCGGGTACTACCGAGGAGCACATCAAGTACTCGTGGAATATCGCACGTGTGATTGCTGAAGGTCCTAACTCCGAGAATTTGATCCCATCACCAACTATGGTGGCGATGCGCAGTGGCAAACTTTTGCGTTTCGAGGAAATCACCCGCTGCTTGCCGGATGTTCAAGACTCGCTTGTGTCGCTGCTTTCAGATAAAGCCATAGCCATTCCGGAGTTGCCCGATGCCAACATGGTTTGGGCAAAAGCCGGGTTTAACGTAATTGCTACTGCCAACACCAGAGACCAGGGCGTGAATGAATTGTCTGCCGCGCTCAAACGTCGGTTCAACTACATCCACATACCGGTGATCAGCGACCACAAGACCGAAGTGGAAATCGTTCAAAAGCGGGCTGGTGAGTTGCTGCAACGCTACGATATGCCGGTGTCTCTACCGCCTCCAATCATCGAATTGTTAACCACGGTGTTTCGCGAAATTAGAGAGGGCAAAACCGATGACGGCGTGAGTGTCAAGAAACCAACCACTACTGTTTCAACTGCCGAAGCGATTAGCGTGGCAATAGACGCGGCGCTCTATTCGCGCTTCTTCGGCTCCGGTCAGGTTGGCGCTAGCGACATTGCCAGAAATCTGGTCGGTTCTATCGTCAAAGAAGACATTAATGATCTTGCCGTTCTAAAAGAGTACGCGGTGCTCGTTGCCAAACGTCGAGGCGACAAAGACAAGAATTGGAAAGACTTTCACGACACGGTCCTGGCTTCGATAAAGTAAGGCGACACAGTGACAACATCTGTAGTATCTGACGAATCGTTGCAAAAGGCCGGCATCAATCTGGATATTGATGTCGTGAAAGCTCGGGTTGAGGAAATCCTCGCCGATGAGCTTTACTGGTTTCCCGTGCGCCACCACTCGCCCAACGTTGCGTGGCATCTCCAACAAGTAATCAAACAACGCAAGCCAAAAGTAATTTTTATAGAAGGACCGAGTCAGGCAACTGATCTCATTCCGTACCTGATTGATGCGAAAACCAAACCACCAGTCGCCCTGTACACTTCTTTTCGCGACGATGCCAATCTCTTCAATCTCGCTGGTGTGCTCAGTCCGGCTGAAGATATTGCTCCGGTGTTTCCGGCGTGGTATCCGTTTTTGCAGTACTCGCCCGAATACCTGGCTATGAAGTTAGCCAAAGATCTCGATGCCAAGGTTTTCTTCATTGACTTGCCGCATTACGCCAGGATAAAACCGTTTCCGTTGTCCAAGGAACAAAATGCGCCCGCCGAAGCTGATGTGGAAACGGATGAAGATGAGTCGGACAATAACGACGGTGACAACGAAGAAATTTCCAACAAGTCACCACAACTAGACGAATCCGAAGACGAGAATCGGGAAAAGACGAAGTTCGACTTTGGTTCTGAACACTTGATCATTGAAAGCCAGTTCTATCAAAAACTCGCTAGTGCAGCCGGATACCGTTCGTTCGACGAATCGTGGGACAGCCTTTTCGAGATGCGCAATTTTGAAAACGCGGAGGTTTTTCGACACGAGATTGCTGCGTTCTGCGGCGCTTCACGTGCCACTACTATGAAGCAGCGCATGATCGGTGACGGCACGATCGATCGTGAGCGCTTCATGATGCGCAGTATAAAAAATCATTTGAATGAGCTCGGGGTGAAGCCCTCCGAAGCTATGGTTGTTTGTGGTGGCTTCCATCTCTTCCTCGATAAGGAAGATCAAACGCCGCCACCGGATCTGCCGCGGGGCACCGTATATAATACTATCGTTCCATACTCGTTTTTCCAGATCTCCGAGCTGTCTGGCTATGCTGCCGGCACTCGCGCTCCACAGTTTTACCAACGAGTGTGGGAGCTGTCGATGGCTGGCAGACCACAAGACATAGTTGTCGAACACATAGTCACAGTTCTCACTGAGGCTCGGCGAAAGGGACAACCCCTCTCTTCCGCTGACGCCATTGCCGTTTTGCAGCATACCGATATGCTCAGTCGATTACGCGGCCGAGCCATGCCGGTATTGGATGATTTGCATGATGCACTGATCACCTGCTGTTGTAAAGGCGATCCCAGGGAAGAAGGCACTGCACTTTTTCGGGCGATGGACGCAGCTGATATCGGCTCGAGCATTGGCAAAGTCACTCAGGCGCTCGGTCAGTTGCCGGTCGTTAACGACTTCTATCGAAACATGGATGCCCTGCAACTCAATGAAGCGCTTGGTAAAGAAAAACGTTTGCAAATTGAAATTGATAAACGTGACCAGTTGGGTGAGCGGCAGAGTGTCTTCCTGCACCGTCTGCGGTTCTTAGCCGTGCCATTGTGCGCCATGTCGGAGTCACCGATAGCCGATCAATCGGGGACAATCTTTCGAGAGAAATGGTATTTGAAATGGAGTCCAGCAGTTGAGGCCGCGCTTATCGATCTCAATCTGCTCGGTGATTCGATCGAAGCCGCTGCTATGTCGCGCTTGCGTAAGGTGTTGAAGCAAGATGAGCGAAGTGCCGGTCTGACAGCCAATCATCTGGTTCGTGCAATCGATATGGATATGCCTGATTTGATTAAGTCGACGGAGGAAACTCTCAGCCAGGCAATCGACAATGACACCAAATTTGTTTCTTTGACGCAAGCATTGACGGCTCTGCTCGTAGTCGATCGTTATTTCGTCTATCGCAACACTCGTCATGGTGCGCTCGACGAACTCATCACTCGATGTTATGACCGCGCCTGTTTTGCCATTCTCGATGCCATTGCCGTTCCTGAAGACCAACAGGAAAGTGTGGTGTCGGCGCTGGTGGCATTAGCCGAGGTGGCTCAGCAAGGTGATAAACAAAATCTTGACCGCAATTTATTTACCGAGCATGTTCGTGGTGCCGCCGGAGCCACCACTGTTCCGTTTCTAAAAGGTGCCTTTATGGGCATGCTGTCTGAGTTGAGAGATATCTCCCCGAGTGAGCTTGCGGATAGTGTCAGAGCACTAGCAAAAGCACCAGTAAGTATTATGGTGACTGCCGGTGAAATGTTGGATGGCATCATGGCTGTATCGCGCACATCGATTATTCTCGGTGCGGAGTCGTTGATCCAGGCTATCGATGAGCTTCTTCGAGCCAGCGAATGGGATCCGTTTTTGGTGATGCTGCCGAAAATGCGTGCCGCATTCGAGCGCATGCACGCATCTCATCGTGATTCGCTTGCTACGAGAGTGGCACAGATTTACGGTTTGGAAGAAGGCGGTTCGATCACCGAGCTGAAGATTTCCACGTCTGCTGCAATTACCGTTGCGCGAATTGACAAGCAAGTAGCTGAAATCATGAAGGATTGGAATTTGTAATGGACACCGAAAAGATGCGAAGGATTTACGGATGACACTTTCTCCCGAGCAAATCGATTTACTCTCACGCTGGCGTCTGGTCCTCGGCAAAGATGCGGAGCGGCACGGCATCTCACTTCAGGATGGAGTTGGTGCCGGGCAGAATGGAAATGCCGGCGACGACTTGCAGCGCATCGAGGATATTGTCGGGTTTCTTTTCGAGGAAGGCGGCAGTGGTTCGAGTTCGGGCGCGACTCCGCCCAAGGATCGCCAGGGTGGTCCGGGCGCCTCCCAAATGACAGTGCCAAGATGGGTGGATGAGGTTTCCGAACTGTTTCCACACCAGGTCAAGGAAGTAATGGAGAAGGAGTTGGTGCGCCGAAGGGGGCTTTCCGAATTGCTTGAAAAACCGGAGCTTCTCGAGAAAATCGAACCGAATCAAGAACTGGTGAAGACACTTCTGGTCCACAAAGATCTTCTCAATCCAAAAGCCAGAGTGTTAGCTCGCAAGATAATCAAACAAGTCGTCGATCAACTAAAAGACAAATTGAAGTTACAAGTGGAGACTGCTATCACAGGCGCTTTGCGCAGGGACAGGCACTCGCCGCGCCGAGTCTACCGGAACCTGGACTTGAAGACGACAGTCAAACGCAATTTGAAAAACTTTGACAGCGATAGCAATAAGCTTCTTGTCGAGAGACTTTATTTCTTCGCTTCCGAAAGAAAACAGAAGCCCTGGCATATTATCGTAAACGTTGACCAATCAGGTTCCATGCTTGATTCAGCGATCTTTTCCGCGGTGATGGCATCGATCTTTCATGAACTTCCATCGATTAGAACATCTCTGATTTTATTCGATACTCAAGTTGTCGATTTGTCGGATAAGGTTGGAGAGCCCGTTGATGTGCTCCTCTCAATAAACTTGGGTGGTGGTACCGACATCACACAATCACTGCAATATGCGCAGCAGCTCGTGCGGCAGCCGGGGCGAACTATCGTGGTGACCATAAGCGATTTCTATGAGGGGCGTAATGAACGTGATTTGATCGACCAAACGAAGCTTATGTTCGATTCGGGGATTCGGATGATTGGACTCGGTGCTCTGGGGTATGACGCCAGACCCGAGTACAACAAGGCTACTGCTAAGAAGCTCAGGAAGGCAGGCATGGACATACTGGTTTGCACGCCGGAGCGCCTGGCCGAAGGAATTGCAAGAATTATCAGGGGCTAATTGCGTACAAACGCTCGCGCCTGTTGCCCGCGTCACCCTCGCTGCCGCTGAGAACACACCATTTGGGTGATTGGTTTTACTGCGTTTGGTTGATTCGCCCTGTGGCATGGATCCGTCAGGATGGTATTGAGCCCATTTGTGAGAACTGCCATGAAATCGTCAGTGAGCCGAAAGAATCGCGAGCGAGGAAGTGTCGCACAGTTTCCCTTGATCATTTTCAGCTTGTTCTTGATGTTTACGTTCCCGATGATCAATCTCGGAACGACAGCATTGCGTCACACACTCTATCTCCATTGCTGCAGAAGAGCGGCGTCAGTTGCCGCCACGGCCTACTCATTCAGCGTAGGCACTACTGACAAACCGGCTGCTTGCGTGAGCGGTCCAGCCACTGTAACGAGTATGGCATCGAAATATCCCGGAATCACTGTCCAGAGCACCGACGTCAAGATCGTTTCAATTCAGATCGATACGGGCGTAGTAACGACTTACACATCGAAACTGCCTGCTCCAGCGAACACAGGAAAGAATCTGTATTTCATCGAACTTACGTCAACGGCAGCGATCGATCCAATGACGACTGTGCAACTGCCATGCTTCCTGAACATTCCAGGTTTATGCACGAGCTGGACCTCGAAAGTAAGCTTGCGCGAATTTGTAGAAAGCCCGCAAGGACTTGATGATTAGTGGTATCGAGAGCTGAGAGCGAGAGAAATTGTCATGCCGACTCCGGTTGTAAAATTTCGAAGATGCAGAAACGCTAAAGGCGTTTCAATTCTTTTTCTCTGCTTGATGCTGGCTGCAACGATACTACCCTCGGTAGCAATACTGACTTTTGAAATTGTCAGAGCGACCGCTGCGCAGGAGCAATTACAGACAGCATGCGAAGCTGCAGCCCTCTCTGGTGCTGCTGTTCTCGCTGGGTCCGATCACTCTGACGCGATGAGTACTTACAACGACTTGATTCGCGATTCTATGTCTGTATTTCGAGCCAATTCTATTTACGAGACGTCGCTTTCGACAGCAGCGCAGGTCTACAACAAAAATGAACTCCCGACTTCGGATGGTTCGAATCTCTTTATCGAACTCCTCGATCCCAACACAACGCCTCCAAATCAGCCGGTCACTGCCGGCGATCCGAAAGGACGAGTTGTGCATGTCGTTGCTTCTTACGGTTTGGTGCCGACATTCGGAGTTTATCTGGGCATCACCGGACCGTTCACCATCAAGGCGGAAGCTAACGCACGCGTACCGCAACTCGATCTGGTTTTGTGTTTTGACGTCTCCGGATCGATCGATGACCAGACACCGGTTACCTTCGTGAAGCGATACTGGGACCCAGTTGCGCTCGGTGTGAGATATAGCATTACTCAAGCTAGACTGGGAGCGCCGACCACTGGTTTGTTAGCGCAAGGCCGCCTCTACGACATTCTCTCTCCTCCACCGGAAGGTACCGGCGTTAACGCTATGCCACCACAGAACCTCGATGGCGCCTCGTCCTCCAGCAACGACAGACCACTCACATTTTCCGCAACATTGCGGGGTGCCACCGATAGCGGTGCGCCGCCCGGAAACTATCCGTCCGGATCGTTGTCGGGTTACAACGCATACACATTTACCGATCTAGTAGTAAACATCAACGAAGCGCCCGATCACACTATGGCTTTCCCGTACACGAGTCCGGGTGGATTCTACTATCCCAATATTGAAACAGTGGTCGAGGCTGCCCGAGGCAATCTCGAGAATGGTGCAGTGTTTAGTGGTGCGCGCTTGAGCACGGCTCCGGGACTGGCTGGAATAATTCCGCGAGTCGGATACAAAGCTGATTATCTTGCTCAAGCTAAATTGAAAGTCGAACCTCTCTGCTCGGCGCAAAAAGCGGCGAAAGACTTTTTTACAATCATGAACAACAACACCGAAGCCAACTTCGGCTTGACCTGTTTCTCGACAGACGCGGGCAGTAGCCCGGAGCAGACCATCTCGGAGAGAAATGTGGCGAGCAATTACTCAGCCGGAGGAAGTTCCAATTTTGCGCGCCCGGGTGTTCAACTGAGTAAAACCGATAATAAGTTCAATGATGTAAACGCTGCCGTCGATAAAACTCTGGCAAATGGTTCTACTAACATAGGCGAGGCGCTTCTGGTAGCGAAGCAAATGTTGCAAACCAACGGTCGAACAGGTGCGAAAAAAGCGATTGTGCTTTGCACCGACGGTCAGCCCACAGCGCCGTCCAGCGGCAGCTATCCCTGGTCATACGCGCGGTCCGTTGCATACGACATTCAGGCGCTCGCGATTCCTATCTATACGATCGGACTTGCGCAAAACAACGAGATCGTTCCTGGAGAGTGCAATATTCTGAACGAGGATCCGAATAAGACGATTTCGTATGTCGATACCAACGGGGCATCACAAACCTACACTCCTGGCGGCGGCAATCCCGGAGTCGCCTCCATCGCGGGAAATAAGGGCAAATTTTTTCTAGTCACCAATGCCGGTCACCTCCGCTATACGTTCGAAAACATTGCCAGACAACTGGTTCAGATGATAACGGTGCAAAACGACTAACATGAAAAGGCAAATTAGAATTTCTCGAAAAAATCCTGGTCGCAATAAAGGCACTGCGATTGTCGAATTAGCCTGTGGTTCCATTTTTATTATGATACTGCTGATGGTGGCGATTGATATCACTCTTATGATGTTGGGTTACCAGCTCAACGACAGAGCATGTCGTGCTGCAACCAGAGCTGCGGCCCAGCAATCATCGTTGGTCAAGGCTACTAGTGCGATCAATGCGACACTAGCGATGTATAAAGGGGATGGATATTTGGTCGATTCACCCAAGCTGGCGACGACGCCGGGATCGCTTGTCTATAATGATTTTGGCGGCGCTCCAAACAGCGGAAATCCGACGGTTTCCGTATGTACGGAGGTGCTTGTGAAAGTGCCTTGTCCTGTCATATTTTGTGGGCAACGATTTGGAGTCGATGGTGCAGGAGTAACTAGTTCCTGGACATTTCGAAAGCGCTACACCTATCCGATTCTTGATGTCAACTTGGTTCTACCTTAACTCTACGTGGACTGCGTCGCTCGACCGTAAAAATGGCGCCAATAGTGAACTTTATGTGTCAGCATGAGGGGCCACGAGGGCAGGCCTTACGAGCATTTCCACTCCACGCCTTCTTGTGCAGTGATCGATTGTATGAATTGAAAACCTTTTAGCATGGATGCGCTGATTACTCCCTTTCGGATATCACTCTCTTTGTCCATGATGATGGCGCACTGAGCTGCGATAACTGCCGTCAGGTAGTACGGATCCATGCCGGAGACCGTAACGTTTATCTGATCTTTCGCGCCTGGATTCCAACCCGTGCAGAACAGTTTAAAGCTCGTTTCCGTTCTTTTAGGGACCGGATCGGATCGGTCGATTGCGAGGTCGATCAGCTTGCGGAGTGGTGTGCGCGCCACTACGGGCATTAGTTTTGAAACCAAGCCGAGCACTGCAGGTGGTGCCTCAGCCGTAAGAAATGTTGAAATGTTTTTCAATGGAATGTGCAGAGGCAGGAGGTAGACCTCTCCGCCAGGAAATGGAAAACGTTGTACCGTCTTGGTTCCATCCACCTGGAATGGTGCGGTTTCTCCTCCGGGTATTTTGGTTGCTACTCCGTCGCGCAATTGAAATGCTGGTGATTCCAGTGCACATATAATGCTGCGTTTGGTACCGCGGCTGGTGAACATGCCTTCAATAAAGTATGTCGCCTCCACGCTCTCGAGGTCGGCAATTTTGTCATACATCATTGCTGCTGCCGTATCGACCATTGCATACTCGAAAGCGCACGACGGAATGGCGGTGCAGCCGTTTTTGATTGCAAGAGAATTGAACCTTTCGATCACTTGAGCGATATACTGCTGCTCTCCAGTGATATCGAGGTAGTTGACCCCTGCCGAGAGCGCGGTTTCAACAACCTTTAGACCGAATTGAGTGAATGGTCCGGCGCAGTTAATTACGACTCGGCTTCCGTCTATGGCTGATTTCAAGGACTCAACATCAGTAACGTCGAGGACTCTAATCTCGGGAGAACCGGTCAGGGATAACGAAAGGTCGTCCAATCGCGCCCGTTCGCGCCCGGTGAGGCGCATCGGGTGACCGTCTTTGTCGAGTTGTTGTGCTATCAGGCGACCCGTGAAGCCGGTGGCGCCAATTACGGTAATCATGTGATCTTCTTCCGCTTGAGATTCAATATAGCGGCCAAACTTCTTAATGTTACTGGTCTTGATTATCTTAAATATGTTATTTCCAATATCTGTTACCAGATGTGTGTTTTGGGAGCGTCGAGGGCAGCGAATTCAATCCCGCCCAGCGCCGAAAACACGCGTTAAATTGGAAATCCCAGCGAGAGATAGAAAAGTGGCCAAAGCCAAGGTTAAGTCGATCGGAACGGCAGTGCCGGCTAAAATTTTGAGCAATTTCGACCTTGAAAAGATGGTCGAAACCTCAAATGACTGGATCGTTGAACGGACCGGAATTCACCAGCGTCATATAGCAGAGAACGGTCAAACCACCTCCGACCTTTCAGCGGAAGCGGCTCTGAAGGCGTTGAAAGCTGGAGGCGTGGACCCCGCCGACGTCGACTTGATCATTGTCGCGACAATCACACCGGATATGTTGTTGCCCGCGACGGCATGCCTGGTTCAAGACAAGATTGGCGCCAAGAAAGCATGGGGCTTCGATATGTCGATTGCCTGCTCCGGTTTTCTCTACGCGATGCAAGTGGGCGGTCAATTCATCCAGAGTGGCGCTCACAAAAACGTAGTCGTCATCGGAGTCGACGTGATGTCGTCGATTATCGATTATCAGGACAGGCAAACTTGCATCATCTTTGGTGATGGCGGTGGAGCAGCTCTATTGACCGCCACTGAAAGCGACGATGAAGTCGGATTTATTGATTTCATTCACGAAGTGGATGGTTCTGGCGGCGATTATCTCTGCCTTCCAGCCGGCGGTAGCAAAACTCCAACCTCGCATGAAACCGTCGACAAGCGCTTGCACTATGTGCATCAAGAAGGAAAAGTCGTATTCAAATATGCGACCAGGAAGATGCCTGAGTTGTGTTCTAAGCTGCTTGAACGCAATGGATTGACTGGCGATGACGTTGATGTGTTCATTCCTCACCAAGCTAATCTTCGAATTATTACGGCAGCGTGCGAGCGGCTCAAAATGCCGATCGAGCGTGTTGTAATCAATATCGATAAGTTCGGAAACACTACAGCAGGAACATTGCCTTTGGCTATTGAAAGTGCACTCGAAAGAGGACAATTGAAGAAAGGCGATCTGGTGTTGATGGCTACAGTCGGCGCTGGTTTTAGCGCTGGCGCTATGTTGTTGCGCTGGGCATAACTGGTCCTCAGCGAGGATGCATGCATTCTGAAGACGCGCCCGACACCGGTTCTAACGAAGCAGACAGCGGTGCCCTCGTTGTGTCCGAGGAAACCGCCAATAAGGTTGACGGTGAGTCTGGTATCGCTGGCGATGCCGCGCTCGCGGAAGTGCCTTCAGAAAGGCGTCTCGATTTTATCGATGATGGCTTGGCGTTAACACTTGCGCAGTACGGCAAGAAATATGGTGATGCTAATCAGCGCTCGGTTTTGACAGCTTGTATAGCGAGCGGTCTTTTCGTTGGATTTTTTCCTGCCCTATTTGGCATCAACGTATGGCCCCTCTTTCTGATCGGCGTGGCGCTGTGCACCGCATACGCCACCATTGTGGGTCTGCAGGTTATGCATGCATATTCCAGGCATGACTACCGAACAACGTCTCGCTTACTAAGTCACGCTCTCTGGTGGAACTCATTTTGTGCGCCGCTTACTTACTACACATTTTTTTCCTGTGCGCAAATTCAATCGCGTCTTTTGCTCTCGCAAGGACGCTACACTGAGATGGAAGCATTGTTGCTGATCAGTCGTGCTGCTCACGAGCGCCGTGTTGTCGGTGGCTCAATGCCGAAACACTCAGTGATCGCTAATGATCTTGCCTGCACGTACATTGCACAGCATCGATTTTCCGAGGCCGCTGAGCTTCTAAAACACGTGCTGAGCGGAAGATGCTCTGAACTCATAAAGCATTATGCCAGGCTGAATCTCGCACTTTGTAGCGTGAAGATGAATTTGATTGACGAGGCGATAAAAATTTTGGACGTCGCTGAGAAAGGTTTTTCGAAACCACCTGCGGCATTGCAACTGCGCGCGAAAATAGTCAAAGCCATGATTGATCTTAAATCTAAGCGCTATGAAGCGGCAGAACTGAAGCTAGAAGACGCGATCGCCGGCGCTCGGAAATCAAAAGAGTCGAATGAACTTCTGGCAGTTTGTTATATAACGTTTGCCGAATTGCGTTGGAAGCAAGATCGAATAGAAGAAGCTGATTTGTACTATCGAACCGGAGTGGATTTGTATAAGGTCAATTCGGAGCCGAGTTATTGGAGCCTGGCTGCGGGGCTGCGAGAGTATGCCGAGATGCTTAGGGCGACTGGCGACGAAGCTGAATCAGCAAAACGAATTCGCGAAGCGGAGTTGTATGAGTCCGCTTATTTGGAACGAGAGATGATGCGACTGACGGTTCTCAAATACAGAGTCACGCATGAAAAGCCGGTGAGGGTGCTGGCTGACCTCGTTAACGTGGATGGTTTTCCACCGCTGTCAATCGAACTGAATCCGCCGGATAAGGATGGATTTCAGCGGCCGCCGGATCTTGATGAAGTAGAAATCGAAGCGAGGAAACTCGAAGAGATGGAACTCAAGGAGCGCGAGAATGGTCCTGAATAGCCATGGCGAGCGGAGAGCCGCCCTGTGATAAACGCAGCCCTGGCGGCGGTTCAAGGACGGCTGAAGGCTGCTCCCTCTCCTGTGTCTAAGAAACTCGTTCACACGAGGAGCGAACCTAATGAACTTCGGGTTCGCGTTCTTCTTTCGAAGATTTGTCTTCTTTGGACTTTTCTTCTTTTTTCGGTGCGCCCTTGCAGATCAGGCTAATATCATCGTCTTTGATATCGACGACGGCTTTGCCACCATTTTCGAGTATTCCGAAAAGCAATTCTTCGGCCAGCGGCTCCCGCAGTTTTTGCTGAATCAAACGGGCCATCGGGCGCGCGCCGTATAATTTATCAAAGCCCTTCTTGGCGAGCCATTCTCGGGCTTCTTCCGTTAGCGAGATTTCAACGTTTTTATCAACTAGTTGAATCTTCAATTCATCAACGAATTTGTCGACGACTTGCTTGATGTTCTCGATGGTCAGTTGATTGAACGCAACCCAGGCATCAAGCCTGTTTCTGAATTCCGGAGTGAATAGTTTTTCAACAGCGGATTTGGCTTTGCTCGCGCCGGGAGTCATATCTTTTTTCTGTACCAGCGATTCATCGATTTTCATTGCGAAACCGATTTCTTCGGCTGACAGTTCACGCGCTCCGGCGTTGGTCGTCATGATCAAAATGACGTTTCTGAAATCGGCTTTTTTACCGTTGTTGTCCGTCAGCGAAGCGTGATCCATTACCTGCAGGAGGATGTTGAACAAGTCGGGGTGTGCCTTTTCGATTTCATCGAGGAGCAGCACGCAGTGCGGTGTTTTGTTGATCGCATCGGTAAGCATGCCACCTTGATCGAATCCGACGTATCCTGGAGGCGCTCCGATCAATCGAGACACGGTGTGCTTTTCCATGTACTCACTCATATCGAAGCGAATAAATTTGACACCCAGAGTGTTTGCCAACTGCTTTGCCAGTTCTGTTTTTCCGACACCGGTTGGTCCCGAGAAAAGGTAACAACCAACAGGTTTTGTCGGACTGCTGAGCCCGGCGCGCGACAACTTAATTGCTTTCACTACCTGATTGATGGCATGGTCTTGTCCATAAATCATCGCTTTCAGTTCGATTTCCATTCCCTTGAGACGCTCTTTGTCAGAGCCGGAAACAGACTTTGTCGGAATTTTGGCAATACTGGCGATTACATTTTCGATATCATCGGTAGTGACTGCCATGGAAGAGCGAATTTCCGGCGGCGTCAGTTTAACCAGCGCACCGACTTCGTCTATGACATCGATGGCTTTGTCCGGCAAACATTTGTCGTTTATATGCTTCGCTGCCAGTGTTGCTGCCAGTTCCAATACTTCATCAGAATACGTGACGCCATGATGCTCTTCGTAATTCGGTTTCAGTCCGCGCAGAATTTTGACCGTGTCCGGAACGCTTGGTTCCGCCACTTCGATTTTTTCAAAACGTCGAGCTAGAGCCTTATCCTGTTCGAATGACTGTTTGTATTCGGGATAAGTTGTCGTTCCTATACAGCGCAAGTCGCCACTGGCGAGTGCCGGTTTCAAAAGGTTTGAAGCATCCATGACACTGCCTGTGGTTGATCCGGCGCCGACAATTGTATGGATTTCGTCGATGACCAAAATCACACCGGGCTTTTCTTTCAGCGCTTTTATAACGGCTTTCAGGCGTTCTTCAAACTGCCCGCGAAACTTGGTCCCGGCAATCAAGGCGCCCATGTCCAGGGCAAACATTTCTACGCCAGCCAGTTGTTTTGGAACATCACCGCTCACGATCTTGAGTGCAAGACCCTCAGCTATAGCTGTCTTTCCTACACCAGGATCGCCAACGTAAATCGGATTGTTTTTTCTTCGCCGACACAAGACCTGGATAGTTCGCTTAATTTCATTAGCTCGTCCAATCAGTGGATCGATCTTGTTATCCTTAGCCTTCTTGATCAGGTCAACGGTGAATGATTCAAGAGGATCTTTGAGAGCTCGTTCGTCGCCACTGCCGCCGCCGTCAAATCCAACTGATGCGTCGTCGTCATCGGGTGCTTGAATTTTGGAGATGCCATGTGAAATAAAGTTGAGTACATCAAGCCGCGTCACGCCCTGTTTTTCAAGTAGATATACCGAATGCGAACGACGCTCTTCGAAAATCGCTGCCAGCACGTTGCCGCTATCGATCGTAGTCTGTCCGGATGCTTGTGCCTGCAGGATAGCCCGGCGCAGAACCCGTTCGTAAGCCGCTGTCTGCGACAGCGTATACTCCATGGTCTCCGGCACCTGTTCGAAGGCGTCGGTGAGAAATTGCTCCAGTTCCTGCCGCAACAGTTTAATGTCACATCCGCAACTATAGAGTACCTCTTGACCCGTCTTCTCTTCCGTCAGCGCGAAGAGTAAGTGTTCTAGCGTCAGATATTCATGGCGCCGGTTGAGGGCGTCCTCAGCTGCTCTGGTGATGGTTTTCTGTAGCTCTGCCGTTAACATGCAAGCTCCGCTCCTGGGCTGGTTTCTACGTCCCCGCAGCGCCGAATCAAGTTTGGTTCGAACCGCTGCTCCTTCCATATACTGTTCCCTGTGGAAGCTTATGGAAGGCAACTGTTTTTAGTTCTACCACCATTTTTGTCAATCTTCCTCAAACGTACAAAGAAGTGGAAAACTATTTTCCCGAGCCAGTTCAATCACCTTATTGGCTTTGGCTTCGGCCACTTCATAGGTATAAACACCGGCAACCCCAATGCCTGCCTGGTGTACAGCCATCATAATCTTTGTCGCTTCCAGGTCTGATTTCAGGAAAATCACGCGCAGAACCAGCACAACAAATTCCATGGTCGTGTAATCATCGTTGTGAAGAAGCACCTTGTACATAGACGGCTTCTTGAGGTTCGTCTTCTTCTCGGTTATGACACCATGGTCGTTATCTAAATCGTCATCCCAATCGGGCATATTTCCGGTACCTTTCGAATTGCCGCTGTTGCGGGTTATGAATATTTGGATAATCCCTATTTTACCGTCGCACATTTAATTGTAAATCTTGTTTGGGCATTCTGGTCAATGGAGAATTAAACGATTTTGCTGCCCATTATGTTCAAAACGATTGTCTGCCGAACTAAAAGCACCAACTGTAGTGGCACTTTCGCTGCGTTTGACTTGAACAATTGTTATGCGGTCGGAATCGCGCTGTTCACCAGTTCTGCCGGCTCACTCTCATAGTGGTGCTCGGAAGAGGAAATTGCGCATAAAAAGCATGAACATGAATCTTAAAGTGATCGGTTTGTGAGTTAGAAACATACTAGTATTCCTGAGTCAGCACCCGTCTGCCGGGATCTGAGCATGTGCCGTAAGCAGATGATTCCTTCGTGCTATATGTATTGGATTCTGATGTTATAGTAGAAAAAGGCTAAGGATTTATCACCGTAATGAATGAAGTTTCCGTATTAGGAATAGCCTTCGACGAAGCGAATGAAATGGCGGCGGTTATCCTGACGATGGAAGGCGCTAAAAAGGTCGTGCCGATTCCTATAGATATTCAGGAAGGCATTACAGTTATTCGGCTGTTGCAAAAACGCAAGATGCCTCGTCCCATGACCCATGATTTGATGTACAACATCATCGGCGACTTGCACCATCGGGTTCAGAAGATTGAAATCGATTTTTCCGACGCCGGGCAGTATGTAGCGTCGGTTCTCGTTAAGGGTGGCGATGATTTGCCGCCGGAACCCGTGGAGGAAGAGAAGGTTTCTGACAAATTTATCTCGCTGGATGCGCGCCCGTTTGATGCCATCGCGATTGCGATAAAATCGGAAGCCCCGATGTTTATGTCGGAAAATGCTTACGACAGCAATTCGGTTCCTCTTGTTATGGAGCAGAAATCAAGCGAAAAAGATGATGAGTTCAAGGATTTCGTGCAGAATTTGAAGGCGTCTGATTTCAATAGGGTTGAACGTCTAGCCGCGGATCCCGAGGAAGAGCCTGAGGGCGATCCGGAGGATGAAGACGAGGCGGAAGAAGAGCGGTAAAACAAGGGGCGATTGTTTAGCGGCATAAGCGCTTACAAAGCTCCCCTATAAGTGCGTCGAAACAAGTGCGTCGAAACAAGTGCGTCGAAACAAGTGCGCCGAAACGAGTGTGCCGAAACAAGTTGGGTCGAAACAAGTGCGCCGAATCAAGGTGTGTCGAAACAAGGTGTGTCGAAACCAAGGTGCGCCGAAACAAGTGCGCAGAAACAAGGTACGCCGAAACGAATTTGCTCTTACCGATTAGCTCGTTGGTGCTTGCGGGATTTTGAACCAGAAGGTGCTGCCTTTGCCGAGTTCGCTGTTGACGCCGATGTTGCCGTTGTGGGCTTCTACGATTGCTTTGCAGATGGCCAGTCCCAGTCCGCTGCCGACGCGTTCTCCTTCGCTTCCGGTGCCGGCTTGTTTGAACTTCTCGAACACTAAGTCGAGTTTGTCCGGCGCAATTCCTGGACCCTCATCGATGATTTGAAACTCGGCAAACGGGCGACCGGACTTGGAGTGCATCATCCTGCCTGTGATTCTGATGAGCTTGCCTTCCGGAGTAAACTTGATGGCGTTGTTCACCAGGTTCATCACCAGCCGATTCAGACGTTCCTTATCTACTTTGAGTGAAAACGATTCAATCTCCATTTCGATTCGGATCTTCTTTCGATCCGCTTCAGGTGATACCAGTTCTAGTGCCGGAGCCACCACTTCGCGAGCGTCAGCTTGCTCGTAATTAAGTTTGATCCCACCAGCTTCGAAGCGCTCTACATCGATAAGATCGTTGATCATCGTTATAAGAGATGACACCGAGTATTTTGCTCGAGTGATTAAACGGCTTCCTCGTTCGTCCAGTTCACCGACCACTCCTTCTTGCACCATATCCAGTGTCATGCCCAGTGAAGTGAGAGGCGCCCGGAGGTCATGGCTTACCATTGCGAGAACCTCTTGCTTCAATCGTTCTGCTTCTCTGCGCTCGGCGATGTCGTGGATAACGCAGAAAAATCCTTTATTCTCCGGCGACCATCTGGTATTCCACTCAGTGTCGGTAAATTTACCGTCCTTGCGTTTCAAACGCGCCTGAAACGTCACTTCCTCCACAACCTTCTTGCAATATTCCAGTTCCTTATACGCATCGTCACGATCGTCCGGATGTATCAGCGACTGAATGTTGGTTGCGAGAAGCTCGCTCGGAATATAGCCCAGGCGCTTGTTGACGGCTTGGTTGATCTCTTTGAGCTTATGACTTTCATCCAGCGAACAAATGATTTCCGACGTGTTGTCGATCATTGCGCGCTCCATTATGCGGGCGGCCTCGAGCTCATGTGATAGTTTGAAAATCAATTGATCGAGAGTCGAAATCTCGTCGCTGCCCATCATTTGCCGTTCCAGAAGGTGTCCACGAGCCACTCTTTCCGTGTCGTTGACGAGACGTTGAAATTTCCAGGCGAACGTTCTTGTGAAAATCATCGCCAGCCCTACCGCGATTATGACGTCGATGACTGCACCGGCGAATAGGAATAGTTTGAACTGCTCGCGACGCGCTGTCTCGACTTTCTCGTAACGGTCACGCTGGATGATTTGCTGTTCTATTGCGCCTCGGCCGGCGGTGTCCATTCGTTGCAAAAAACCTTTAAGACGATCCATCCCGCCCGTGTCGTTTTTGAACGAATCCTTATCCATATCGTCGACGTTTTCGAAAGTCTTGATCGCGTCATTGACGATGGTTGTCAGCGTCGCAATTTCGCTTGAACCCGTCATCTCTTCCGTCGTGTACTTTTGCAGGTCTGCGTTGGCTCGTTTTAAATTCGTATATTTATCGTTGAATTCAAGCAGGTAGCCGGGTTCTTGCCAGATGCTGAACATCATGAGCGATGCTGCCGCAGAGATCATGTCGTTGAAGGTCATGTTGACGTGCAGCAGACCATCGAGTGCCTTGCCTACCCTCTTTTGATCGGCTTCCAGTTTTTGAAACGAATCGATCACAGCAACCAAAAACATCGTCTGGAATCCTAATGGAATCAAGATGAGCATTAGAATCTGGGTCGTTGCTTTTTGGGGCAAAAGCCTCATTTATCAGTGTCCGCGAAAATCAGCGTTAAGTTCGTTTCTGAACACGGCGGCGACAGGACGAATGCGGATAATTATAGCGATAATAATCTTTGACATTCCCAAACGTGGCGTGGCGCAGAGGAGCCGGTGCCTCTCCTCCTTACATCTTTGGAATTCGGACACTCGGTTTGTCAATGTTTAACCCGTCCGCGGGCAGTCTATAATATAGTGGCTGGAAAGGGCGCGAAAGGCAGCTATGGCAAGAATTCTAGTTGTTGAGGATGACACTCAAGTGGCGGTGGTGGTCCAGGAAGCTCTGGAGTCGAACAACCACGTCGTCGATTGGGTTGCCGATGGGGCTGATGGGCTTGAACGCATCAGTCACTATCCCTATGACCTGGCTATTGTCGACTGGAATTTGCCCAATCTGACAGGTCTGGAGATTCTCAAGGCTTACCGCGAGTCCGGCGGAAAGATGCCGATCCTGTTTCTCACAGGACAGTCCGATGTACCTAATCGCGTTGAAGCGCTGAATTTGGGTGCGGATGATTATTTGATCAAACCTTTTGCATATGCCGAACTGATGGCTCGTATTCGGGCGCTGCTCAGACGGCCCCAAGCGGTTCAAGAAAAGGTTCTCGAAGCTCAAGAGCTTTCCCTGGATTTGAACACATGCACAGTCACCAGATGTGGTGAAAAAGTTTCACTGGCGCCCTCTGAATTCGCGCTTCTGGAGCTGTTTATGAAAAACCCGGGACGTCTGTTTAGCTCCAAAGAGCTTCTCGATCGCGTTTTCAGTCTTGATACCGATGCTACGGATGAGGCAGTACGACAGCGAATTCTGCGTCTGCGCAAGAAGATCGACGTAGAGGGCAAAGAGTCTTTGATCAAAACAGTCAAAGGTCTGGGCTACAAATTCGAGATGGCACCTTAACCAGGTCAATCGAGTTATATACATAGATTGCATTCAACGTTCAAAGAAAATTTTTAAACGTTGTAGAACCTGCTGCTCAACAATATTTCGGTCTCCGGGCTTGTCGCAATTACCGTATTAATGATTTCGTGATTTCACCGTCACGATCCTGTAACGATGGTTTTGTAATTTGTATTCGTGAGCCCAAGGTGACTAATCGATCAAACCGACCAATCAATCCAATCCTGACACGATTAGACCAACCCAACCAACCAACCCTGACACCAACCCTCCTGTATTAGTTAGTCACAGGGCTTGCAGACCACCTGACCGAATTGACCGAATTGACTAACCATCCATCCTTCAACAGTCATCCCTTCCGAGGAGGACCGTAGTTACGTTGTAAGCACTTCTCTGACTAAGCATCAGAAACACAATGTTCAATAATTAGGGGTAATCGGGGAATGCATTTGCAGTCCCCGGTTTCTTTTTTGCGATAAAATGCTAGTTTTCGTTAGTGTCAGTTCGAATTCTGTAGGCAACAATTTTGACCGTTGATGATGCGACAATCCGAAAAGCGCTTTGGCTGCATCGATCTGAATGGCAGCAGCGTGCTTTACTCACCGAAGATCTCAATGTTGAAGGTGTGCAACATGCGATTTCGCAGGTATATTTGTCGGCGGGATTACCATTACCGGAGCGCGTAGTCTGGCTTGATTCGCCACTTGCCGGTTCTGTCGCGGCTTCGATTTTTGAACGTACTTGCGAAAATCTGTTTTTGAAATTGTGGAACAAACCAGTCGAAGCGATGACACGAAAGTTGTGGCACGACGCGGAAGCCGCAGGGACAACGGATTTGTGGCGCGAAATTGAACTGCAATTGAAAGCCTCGCCGATTGATGTTGCTAAGCATATTGTCGAGCCGATTCGACAGCAGATATCAATGCAGCTCAATTTGCGCTTCGGCGGAACACAAGATCCACGCGAGAGTCAGCAGATTTTTCAGGAAGATACCTGGTCGTACATACTGGCGCGAATCGAACAACAGCTAACGCAAGAGGATTTCGATGTGCTCAGTCGAATTGTTTTCGATGGACACTTCGCCTCCGCGTGCGCAAAGCAAAGCTGGTACTGTGGGCTGGGAGGTCAGGACGGCGACAATCTCGAGCTGCTCAGTTTTGCAGAGTTGATGGGATTCGATTTGCCTGCGGTGAAGGGAATTCTGGCTTTGTCCAGGCAGACGAATTGGTTCTGGTTGTTCGATAAGGTTTGCATCGTTACCTACCGTCCGCAGATGGTGGTTGTCGATGTGAATGGTCGATTGCATAACGAACATGGTCCGGTCATCGAGCACAACGACGGATGGTGTCTGTATTTCCGCAAAGGACAGCCCATCCCTGAACGTGTAATCCGCTTTGGTTATAGAAAAAATCTGGAAGAGATTGAACGAGAGCAGAACCTTGAGATTCGACGCCATTTGATCGAGATGTATGGAGTCGAGCGGTATCTAAAAGATGCCGAGGCTGTGAAAATTCACGAAGACAAATATGGTGCGCTCTACGTCAAAGACGATATTCTCGATGAGTCGTTGAAGATGGTGAAGGTCCTCAATTCAACGCCTGAGCCGGATGGAACGACGAACGTTTATTACCTTCGAGTGCCACCACATATGAAGACAGCTAAAGAGGCCGTTGCGTGGACGTTTTTCATGGAAGAAGATGAATACGATCCGCTGATCGAGTCGTAGGTTGTGCAGAACCTCGAGCTGTGCGGGACGCCATTGGGTTTACGACTTCACAAAGTTAAGGGGAGCGAAGTTGAACATCGAGCCGTTCAACTTCGCGATGTCAACGTTAGGTCCGTTTTTTTACGGAGTGATTGGGCGGCTCAGGGTCCACTCGCCTTTTTGTCCGCCTTCATCATAGGTGCCCAGCATCTGGCGGTTGGGGATGTGTGGATCGGGGTGGAAAGTGCCTGAGCCGGATCCTTTATTCCATGGTGTCACGTATTGAAATTTGAGTGTGCCGCCTTTTTGATCGCGCGTGAATGTGCCGGAAACGATCTGACCGACCTTTCCATCCGGGCGGGTGAACTTACCTTTGATCAGCACTCCTAGAGAGTATCCGGAACTCTGCAATTCCACCTGACCGAACTCTGAATTCCATAATCCGACTACATTAGTGAGTGTAGGCGAAGTTTTGTTTTGTCCAAGGTTCGTAATGACAGTCAGTTTATCCAGTGTGGTCGGACGAAAACCTCTGGTCCGAGATAGGGTCCAGTCGCCGGATTGCGAGGTCTCGTAGTACTTGCCGTTTAACACAGTATTGGTGGCGTCAAATTTGAATTCGGCAAAGCCGTAATGCTTCCGTGCCGGGACGTAGTATTCCATTACCAGGGCACCGCCGACGGTGCGAGGTATGTAGCGCCCGTACACGATGTAAGCGGCGCCGTTGTTCCAAGAGCCGCTGATTACCTCGTTCCCATCGTTGTCTTTGCCTTCTACTTTCAGATTGACGACACCGAAATTGGATTGCCACGCTCCGGATACATCGATCAATGGCGCTTCTGCTGCGGCTGCGGGCTTTATGGCGCCAGCGATTCCGTTTGGTTGAACAAGTGGAGAGCACAATGCCAGAATGATGGCGACTGTAAGTTTTAAAACAGGGTTTCTCATTTTGAATTCAAGATTAAAGGTCTACGGTAAAACAACAGTGAAATTTACAGACTAGTATATCGAGATGAATCTGAATTGGTTCAAATTGCTCTCACAATACAGCCGGTGAGGAGTAAACTAGAAAGCGATGCAAGGGACCAATGCGCTTTTATTATTGGAAACTGAACCGGAGGCTTCTTGGAAAGCGAACGACGCGCCAACAACAACGATGTTCAAGTACTTGTGCAACTGCTTCTGGGCAGCGGCCTGGTAACTAGGGAAGAGTTCGCGCGCGCCAACGAGATGTCCGAGTTCGACAATGTCCCACTGCTCACTGCTGTGACGCGCACCGGCCTGCTATCTGAGGACAGTCTGAAGCTGTCAGTTCAAGCCCAGCAGAAGGTTATCGATAACGAGATTTCTTCCGACCTTGCTATCCGCGCGATGAGAGTTGCTTTGCAACGACGGTTGAGTTTACCGGACGCTATAGAATCCGTCCAAAAGCTGCACCAGCAGACGCAAGTTTCTGTTTCCGTGACCAATGAATTGACTGCATTGCTGCTCAATGCCAAGTTTATATCCAACGAAGATTTGGGTCGCTTTGTGAAGCTCTCGCTGGACTCAGGCATGATGATTGGACATCTGCTGATGTTGGACAGCAAAATCTCGACGGAAGAGCTGCTGGGAGCGCTCAACGCCATCGTTCTCGAGCGCGAACGTCTGGTGCCGAAGAACAACACTGCTCAGGGGCTCAGGTACGCGCGCCAGCGAAAAATTTCGTTCGAGCACGCTCTTTTCGAACTCGATTTTCTCAAGCATCCGCAGTCGAAGAACATTCAAATGGGTGAATTGGTCTTGCTGTCCGGTCTGTTGACCCGCGAAGACTATGCTGAGTGCTATGAAATCGAGCTGTTTAAGCGAAAACCGTTCGGACAGATCATCTCGGAACGCGGCTTGGTGACCGCTCAACAGGTTCAATCCGCCAGCACTCTTCTGTCTCTGGTAATTGATGGCAAGCTGAAACCTTATCAGGCTGCGTCCGGTTTGTACCGAGTCGTTAAGGAGGGTGTCGACGTTGAATCGGTGTCATCTGTGCCTGTAGGTGCGATCGTGGACGATTCCATTTCACTTCAGGATTTGCTGGTGGAGTCCGGAGTCGCCAGTCACGCCGCAGTGCATGCCGCGATTCCGATGACAGCTGCCACCTGGGCCGAGCAGGGCGCGGCGCTGTTGAACAATCCTGTGTTAAACCATGAACTCATCGTCTCTACGTTGCGGCTGAAAGCGCTTGTGGGGCTTGGTTATCTGCCTCGAGATAAGGCTGTATATATACTAAACTTCTGTGTGCGCGAGCAGTCAACTTTAGAAGCCGCTCTGGTTTACTTGAACGTGCTGGTTCCGTCACGGATGCAGTGGACCTGGGTCAAAGCGCTCGAAACACCGTAAGTCCGTTTAATGTCGAGTTTTGGAAGGCTGCGGGGTATAAATTAACTGCAAACCCGGTATGGCGGCGGCTTTGCAAACTTTTGATATTGAGGGGCGCGGCGAGATGCCGAATCCGCCAAAACCCTCACAGCTGCCGAAAATCGCACGTGTCCAAAATGCGGATATTACGTATAGACTCTCATCCTATTAAGTAAGAATATTAAACCGCTTGCTCGCGCATAAATGAGGAATTTTCGATGGACGGAGACGACAAACAAAAGGTCACAGCGCCCAAACCGGATGATGCGGCTGAAACTGTTTTAGCCGAAGGTCGTGGCGACAAAGTCACCCCGCCGGCGCCGGGAGCGGACAAGGTCGACGGTCAACCGGCTGCTGCCACAGACGGGAAAGGGCTCGTGGACATGACCTCGAAGGTCGAGACGACCCTGCCTGCTAAAGCCGAGGGTGATGACAAAACCGTGCCTGCCACCATTAATGGTGACGAGATTGTTTTCACTCCTGGACCTCCAGGACAACCTGATACCACAGGTGATGGCAAGCCGAAGGACCCGAAAGTTGATGCCGATGCTGCTGCTGAAGCGAAGCTGAAGGGGGCTGTAACCGCAGACGGAGCCTTCGATGCGACATACAATGCCGTAGAAGATCCCAACAAAATTAAACTGCCTCCTGACGTTGAAAAAGAAATCGCCGCCAAAATGGAAGCTTACCAAAAGGAGCTTGCAGCCAATAACTTCACTATCACATTTGCCAAAGGCGAAGGTCCTAACCCGGCTATGTTCCGGCAGCAGAAGGAAGCGATCGAGAAGCAAAAAGCAGGCAAAGAACTGAGTCCGCAAGAGAAGGCGGTCATGGGATTGACATCTGAAGACATTCGCACTGAAGCGATTCGTATGCGCGATCGCGACTTCAAAGTGTTGAAGACAGAAGATGGAAAACCTCGCAACTGGTACATCAAGGACGAGCCGAGCCAGCGCTGGTCGAATCAAGAATTGAAGGAAAAAATGGCCGCGCAAGAGAAAACTCTGCGCGAAGGTGCCGCGAAGAAGATCGCTGAAGCAGAAGAGAAGCAGCGTCAGTTGGAAGCTGAAAACAAGGCTAAGGAGCTGGCTGCCGCGATCGAGAAAAACGTTCCAGCCGAATCAATGGTCAAGGACGCCGCCACCAAGGCTGGTGTCGAAGGCGATCCAAAAGCAATTCGCGACGCCATGAAAGCGCAGGTCGAGAAGGATGTCGCTTCCGGTGCACTGAAACCCGAAGATCTGACGAAGCCGTACCCGCGTGTGGGAGCCGCGCTAGTGGGCACGGGTGCTTTGACCAGTGAGGAGCTGAAATCGGCTCTGGACAAGCAAACTGAATTGAAGACAGCGGCAGAAGCAAAAGGTGAAAAAGGACCACGTCTCGATGCCGTATTGAAGGACATCTATAAGGACAATCCTGAGAAGTTGGCTCAACTCGATAAGAGCAGCAATTTCTACGATGAACTGAAGAAAATTGTAGATGCTGATCTTGCGGCAAAGAAAACCGCGGCTGACGCGCCGCCGGCCGATCCGTTTAGCAGTCAGTTTAATGATGTGCCGAAAACGGTAACAGCGCCGGACAAGGTAGTAGCACCTCCGGGAGGTGCCGCTGAGGTCCCGCCTCCATCAGGACCGACGGAATTACTGCCGCCGGAGAAGACACCACCGGTGGTGGAAGGCGAAAACAAAGATGTTAATAAAGAGGTAACCGAAAAGCCCGTCCGGGAGGGCGCGGTCACAGATTTGAAACAAGCTCCGAGCGGCTACTTGGCACTACGTGCATTCTCGGCCGGAGGTCTTGAAGGTCGCACATGGACTGCATCCAATGACAGCCAAAAGGCAGTTGTTGACGCCCTTAACAACCAGGCCCTCAGAGATGAGTTGCCGAAAATTTCTCCGGATATCCTGGATGGTATTGCCTCCGTCGGTGATGCCAAGCCGATCAACGACTTTTTCGCACGGAAAAACCTCGACCTGAAAGTTGAAAATCTTGGCGAAAACGACATCGCCCTTGCCTCGACTCTCAATGTCAAAGGTCAGTGGGCAGGCACAAGGACGGAGATCGAAGTGGGTGGTAAGAAAGTTCCAGCCGTCGCCTTGAAGGATGCTCCGAATTTTCAAGTTGGTGATAAAACCGTTGTTCAGCTCTACAACAACGACGGAATTGAAGTCTACGCCACACCGATGGAGAAAGACGCTTCAGGCGAAGAACTCCTGGCCGCCGCCAAGGACCTCACACCGACTGAAGCCAATTCAAAACCTGGAACCTTCAAGGGTGCCAGACTTCCGATGGTGAAGATGGACGCTCAGACCAAGCTGGACGGTTTGGTCGGAATGCAATCCGATAAAGGTGAGACGATAACCAGCGCGGAAATGCAAACGAAGCTGAATATCGACGAACACGGATTCAGCGTCGATCAGGGACTGGCAGTTGTTGCCACGAGGAGTGTATCCTTCGATGAACCGTTTACATTCGATAAGCCATTCATGTTATGGGTTAAGACGAAGGACGGCAGTCAGCCGCTGACGGCGATCCGCGTAGACGAACGCTTCTTCAAAGATCCAAAAGGAACAACGACCGCTCCAAAGGAATCGACTGAGAACTAGGTAGAAGCAGGCTGGAAGCCTGCGCTCCCAGGCGCCGTAGACTGAGAACCAGGTAGAAGCAGGCTGGAAGCCTGCGCTCCCAGGCGCCGTAGACTGAGAACTAGGTAGAAGCAGGCTGGAAGCTGCGCTCCCAGGAGCCGTTGACTGAGAACTAGGTAGAAGCAGGCTGGAAGCCTGCGCTCCCAGGCGCCGTCCGCCGCGGGTTCCAATTTTATCGCAAGCCGTTTTGGTCGATGAATTGTTTCAATCCGAGGAGTGCTGTCGTGCTTGAGTCGAATCCGTTCAAGCCCTGGGCTTTGTCTACGCAGTAGTCGAGGTCGAGGAGAAACCATTCTGCGATCGCCAATCGGCCCTTAGCGCACCACGTTTTAATGTAGTTCGGATTGGCTTGCAGTGCGGTTGTGAGCAGATACTTTCCTCTGTCGAGGTTTCCCTCTTTCAGCTCCAATGCCGAAAGTGTCACGAGCGGTGATTCGAATTTGGGATGCTTCACTTCGAGTTCAACAAGAATTTCTTTTGCCACTTCTTCCTTCTTCGTGATGATGTAGCGCAGTGCGCTCATATACTGAATCATGGCTTCGTGACTGACTTTTCGCGCGGGAATTCTGGTTTTTAAAAACCGTTGAGCTTGGTTGGCGAGTTGTGTGTCTTTCTTCAGTTCGAGATCGAGAATCCGCTGCAGGCATTCTCGTGCTGGTTCGCACGCGCCGATCTGATCGTACTTCAAAGCCAGACGATAATATTCTTCGGTGGTTTTTCCTTCTGGTATTCTGTCTAGCGGCATGCCGAGAGCGGGGAGCACATGGTTTTCCAACGAGCCGTCGATCGTCTCTTGCACCGTTTGCGATACCATTGTGAAAACAGATTTGACGCCATCCTTTACTTGCCTTATGTGTTCAATTTTGTCGAGAGCCTTGTCCGCTTTATCGAGAGTATGTTCAGTCAAACCTTTTACGTTTTTCTCGATCCCTTCGGTAAACTCGCCCAGCATCAGAACCTTTTCCAAAGCATCGAATAGCGCAGTTGTGCGCTTTTTTGCTTCCACTGAAAGATTCTCCGACTGCGGCTGAGTTCTGATCGCATGAGTTGCTGCCGCCATTGCTTGACGCAACCAGCCGATCGATGTGTATCGCATCTGCAGCCGAGTGTATTCGACATTACTAAGATTGGGTGGTACCTTCTCTGGTGGCAACATAAATGTTTCCTCGACTCAATTAAAAATTGGACGGTAGTTCTTTGTATCCATGCGATGTGCCGAGCAAAACAACGTTATCCTCGGCGTTGAAATAGTTTTTATCTGCCAGTGACTGCGCTCCGGCGAGAGCTGATGCGGACGAGAGTTCTACATACAAACCAGCCCGTCCCAACGCCTTCTGCGCGACTATTGATTGTCGCGTGCCCACACCAACTGCGGTGCCGTTTGAAGCCTTCAACGCGTTGTAAGATTGATAAGTAGCAGTCTCTCCTCCGATTGAACTGAGGTGGTGCGCAGGCACTGCGAAGTCCTCACGATAATCTTCGCCCTGCAGTACGCGCTCCAGTCGAGGACCGGGTTCTACCGCGACAAGTCGAGGGATTTCATCGATCATCCCGCAGTTTTTCGCGTCCATGAATCCGTAGAGCATTCCAGCGATCACATCTCCGCGGCAGGTTGGAACTAATACTACAAGTGGTGCCAGGTTGCCGAGTTCTTCGACGAGTTCAAAGGCGATGGTTTTGTATCCTTCGATGCCGAAAGGGTTGCTGCTCACTGGTGGTTTCAAAAAATTGGTAACCGGATACATGCCTTTTTCTTTGACCATTTGCTGCATGTATTTCCAGCGATCATCCTGTCCTTGCCTGGCGTGAAGCTGGGCTCCATGGAATTCAATGGCGGCCTCCCACATCGGGCTAATGGAGGACATCGAAACGATAACGCAATCCAGACCTCCGGCAGCTGCATAAGCAGCCAGAGATGCTCCGGCGTTGCCGGACGATGCCGCAATGACGGCCGATTTTCCAAGCGCTTTTGCGCGAGCTACTGCCAGCCCGCTCATGCGGTCTTTGTGAGAGCCAGTCGGATTTTGCCCTTCGCTTTTCAGCCAGAGCTGTTTTACCCCAAGTTTGTCAGCCAGCGCCGGGAGCTGCACCAGTGGCGTGTCGCCTTCGCCGAGAGTAGGAAAATTTTTGTACGGCAGAAACGGACCGAATCTCAGCATCCGTCTTTTGGTGCCGTCTGATATTGATTTTTGCTTTTCGTAAGTGCAAAACAAACTCGCCGGAAAGCCCTGATCGAGGCATTTTGGGCATCCAGTGCCTTGATCTACAACTGTGTCATCCACCGCGAAAGACTGATGGCACCTGACGCACTCGTATCCGGTGAGCGCAGAATTAAGCTCATACTTTTGGGTTTGGTTTTGCGAACCGCCCTTCACTGTCGCCTTATCACTCATTAATTGACTTTCCGACTGACCCGCCTCGTTTATGGTACAAGACCTGAAGAATCCTCGGGGGCTTTGACAGGATATTTTTGCAGACGAAACGAATGAATCCTTGTCAGGAGCGCATTACCGGAATTTCGAGTAATTGTGATCTAGAGAAATTTCGTTTTTTCATAGAAATAGGGCGTAGAACAGCCAGAGCATGTGGCATATGACTATGGGGTTGTTGGTATCCGTGTATGTTCAATCACAAACTTAGTAGCATTCCGAATCAAAATTATCGGGTGGATACTTTTCCGTCTATTGATCAACTCAACGAGATGATCGACAAGGCACGTAGCATGTCAGGCATCAAGCACAATTATCTCTGGGAAGTTGCAAAAGACTACAAGAAATTCACCCTGAGTCTCTACTGCAAAGAAAAGTCGTATGAAGAAACGGATATCGACTGGTGGCTGCATGAGGAAAACCTCGTCGGCACCAAGATGCATTGGTTTCATAAAACTAAAGACATTGCTGTGATTTACCCGCATATTCTGTCAGCTATCGGCGAAAAGCATCCATTGCACGAGGAAACCGAGGCCGAAAAGTTAGCGCGGGAGCAGAAGGAAAAGCCGACATCGCTGGGGCAGCGTCTGAAGCGCAGTGCTTCGAGTGCGGAGCTCACGGCGCCTCCCGAAGTCGAACCTCAGGAAGTGACCGTCTCGCAAGAAGCCGGTCAACAGTCCACCATGCGCCTGATGAGCGGCAACCTGCGAAGCCGACCGATTGCTTGGCTTTTACAGACGGCGGCTCAATCGGAGTTAACCGGCGAGCTGAAAATTGATGGCGGAAATGAAACTGTCATTATTCAATTCGGGTTAGGACGTCCGGTACATGCGGCCAGCAGGAATTTAGTAGGCACAGAAGCAATTCTCGATTTGTTTGCCTGGCAGGACGGTAACGCTACCTTCCTGGAAGGCAAGCAACCAGAGACGGCTAGTGTTCAAGACAGCAGTGACGAAATTCTCAAGCAGGGCTCCAAGATGTTGGAGAGTCTTGGTTTTCTAATTAAAAACGGAATGAATGCCGACTCGGTGCTTTCCCGCCCACCGATTGGACTATCCGAAGAGCAGCTTGAGCAGCGCCTGAAGGATGGATTTGATTACGGGTTTAAAATTCAAAGAACTTTCTATCGTGCGCTCGATGGCAACCTTTCGCTGCGCGAAGTCGGCGCCCAGATTTCGCTTGAGTCCAGCAGGCTCTATGCAATTACTGTCAATTTTCTGAAGCTCGGCTTGATCCTCACACCGGATGGAAAATCGCTTCGTGAGGTGGCTACAGCAGCGAGTAATGAGGCTTTTGCAAATGCACAGGCAGCCGCCAATCAAGCGCTCGGGCAGAACTCGTTAAAACCGCCTCCCGGATTTTTTGGTGGGGGCGGACCTGGGTTTGGTAGTGGTTTCGGTACGGGCGAAATGTCGAGTTCAGTAACTGGAGAAACATCAAAGCCGAAACCTTTAACACCGCCATCGTCTGTATTCGGTGCCGGCATGAGTAGTGATACCGCATCCGGTGCGCACAAAGCGCCTGCTCAGCCCACGCCTGTGCCGGCTCCTACGCAAGAATTTTCGGCGCCACAGTCCACAATTCCGCAGGTGCAAGAACAGTCGGGACGGCACGCTTCTGCAATTCCTCCTGCGCAGGAGCAATCCGGTCGCCAGGTTTCCTTATCCTCTTCCACGCAGTCGGATTCCGGGCAGCAGTTATCGCCGGCTATTCAACGCGATTTTTTCGAAGTTGGAGTTCCAAAAGAATTTGTTCCGTTTAGTGAGACTAGTGTTAGAGCTGTTTATGACAGTCTCTGCGACAGGCAAACTGGAGCGCTGACGAGTTCAGCATTCCAATATTTCTTGGACCGAGAGTTTAGTCGTGCCTTTAGATTCAGCACAGAATTTTCATTGCTGATTTTTTGCATGCGCTTAGGCGGTGTTGCTGAAGATCCAAATTCTTCCCAGTTCTGCTCGATGCCGATGGCATCGTTGGCTATTGCCACACAATCCATCAGCCAAATCAAAAGAGATGTCGATATGTTCGGTCACGTCGGCGACAAAGCATTCGGTTTGATTCTTCCCGGTGTTGGAACAAATCAGTCTATGGCGTTAGTCGATCGAATCGTCGCAGAACTTCCAAAGCTGGCACCAAGACTAGGCGGTAAATGGCCAATTCTGCACTTCGGCATCGCTGGCGTTCCGCAAGACGCTCGCGATCTGCCGACGCTTGTGCAAGTGGCTCAGCAAGCGATGATTCAAGCTGCCGAGAAAAACTATACGAGAATTCGCTGCTCCGAAATGGAATAACTATGAGGCGCAATCATAATCGACATTCGCTCGTGTTGTTGATTTTCGCAGCGTTGTCATTGCCCCGTGTGGGCTTTGCGCAGGGTAGCTTCTACGACGATAACAAAGCAGAGCCTCTTGAACTCAGCGTTACGAAGGGGGTGCCACCACTTTCGGTGCGGATTGTTGGTCCGAAATTGTTTGTGGACAAGGTGCAAAATTGGAACGGAGTGTTTTACTTTGGGAGCAGTGGCTTTTCGATAAACTGGGGAGATGGTTCGCACGAGCCAGTAATGGTCGATAATCCAAGTCCCAAAAAAGACTACCTGCAGCATAGCTTCACCGTACCGGGCGTATACCATATTTACGCCAGCAAATATCATTTGGGACCGACCGACGCTCCTGTAACCGAATGGAGAAATGGTGCCTCGGTGCAGGTAATAGGGAGCGAACCGACTGGCACTGCAACTCAACCAGCGATTAAGGTTGATTTCTTGTCGCCCAAGGGCAGAGAAGCTTGCTCGTACCAGAACTTTCCCGACGTTGAATGGCGTCTCGACACGGATCGACGAGTCGATGTCCACATCGAGCTGCTTTGCGGAGAAAAGGTTCTAACGCATCAAGTCGTGGAAGGCGTTGCAAACCAAGGTTTTTACCACAACGACACGCTACAATTTCAATCATGGAATGATCTCGATGCCATTCTACGGAAGCAGGGCACTGCTAAATTGAAGGTACGAATCAGGCTGGTTAATCAGCAAGGCAAGCCAGTCTTGACTCGAGATAGCAACGAATTCACAATGAGTTCGGAACTTAAACTTGGAGACGGAGGGTTGAAGCTGGTCGATCGCGATCCAAGCAAACCGACCACCGTTACGATCACTTATGACGTTTGGCATCCGAAGCGATTTTCATACAAGCTCGATTGGGGTGATGGAAAAATCGATCAGCACACTGCTCCGTCGTCCGCTCAAGCGCTCCTTCAGAAGACGGAACACAAGTTTGTACATACCTATTCTGCCAGGGGAAAATACAGAATCAAACTTCGTTCCAATAACCATGATCCATTTGAAAAAGTGGATGACATAGTTTCATATGAAGCTCTCGACGTTGATTTGAATAAGTAGCATCAAGCTTTAGTGGTAATCACGGGAAGCGCTGCTAGTGGTTCTTTCGCAATCAGAGAGATGAGGAAAAAAACAATTGCGCCAATCAGAAGCGATACGATAAAAGGAAGCGGTGCGCTTGTGAAAGTCAGGCAGAATCTTCCGGCTACGATTGCTCCTGCTAAGAGAATTGCTGCGTTTTTAGCTGGCTGCGGACTGCGTCTTAAAAACAACAATGCAATGCTGGAGCCGGCAATCAATCCCAAACCGGAGCCGAAGCGTGAATTGCCCTGGAAAAATCGATTGTAGCAGTCAATGAGATACGCTGTCGCATTGAGAAAATCGTTGTGATAGTTGGTTATTTCGAGAGGGGTTGCTTGTGCCACCACTCCGGTTTCCAATCCGTAAAATCGCATCCAACCCAGCAAGATCCAGGAACCACCCAGGACAAGCGCGGCGACCGCGCTTGTGCCGGCGACTAGCGAAACTGCGCGTGCCGTTTCGACAATCACATTTTTGGCGTTATCCGTGTTCTCGCCAGTAGTCATTGCTCTGCTACCCCGTGCGCGATAAGATCTTTTCGAACCTTGTCGTATACAGATTGATTGTGTTTTTCTACTTCCGCCGGTCGGATCGCTTTGAACAAACTTTCCGCTCGTTCGAAGTTTCCTATCGACAAATAGGCTTGGGCTGCTAGCAGTCGCACAGTAGCGTTTTCTGGCGCTAGCTCGACTGCTGTCTCGAAGTTGTGTATACCGTCTGAAGTTTTTCCAGTCTGCATGTTCAAATATCCAAGGTTCAATTGAACCGGGATGTCGCGAGGTTCCAAGCGGACCGCATTGGTCAGTAGCAAACGTGCGCCATCAAAATCATTTCTCTTCATCATGATGTTAGAAAGTCCGACTTTTGCTGATACCATATCTGGTTTCATCTGAAGTGCTTTCTTCCAATGCTTCTCCGCCTCAACGCTGTCGTTCATCCTGAACTCGCAGCGGGCTAGACGGTCGAGTGCGTATGGATATGTTCCATCAATCATCAGTGAGAGTTCGCAAAAGTGTTTACCGGTTTTATAATCTGTTTTATTCACGAATTGACCGGCTTGGTTGTAGAAATAATTGCGTGCAGCGCCTCGACCCGTGAATGCAATCAACATGACTGCGATGTAAGCGGTAATCAATTTACCTTTATTCTCCGCGCGTTTATAAGCTTTCTTGATTGGCTCTTTCGCCATCGTTTCCGCGACCACGACTTGAGGAACATCGGGCGCAAACCCGAAACTCGAAAGACCTATTAGGTTCAAAAGAGATGTGAATTCCTGCTCCGAAAAGAACAAAGAATCTATGGTTCTGACCTTGATGTCATTTTTATTTTGAACGTACAGTTGCATTCGAACTGCCGGGGTTTTTAAAAACATTAGTCGCGAAATCATTGGCCGCGACTCGCCGCTTATTCCGACGATATTATTCCAGGCGATCGTTTTACTTAGTCGTGAAAGACGAATCCCATTCTGGTCCACAATTATTCCGCGATTGAGAATTCCTGCGAAGCTGAGAATGCCCAGGAAAGCCAGTGTCCATTGAATGAACACAGTTAGCCAGAGTCCGCTGCTGCGGATCAGTAGAGCGAGCGGATCGTGCGTACTCGGAAGAATCGCAATTGTATCGGGGATCAAAAGCACCGTGGAAACAAGGATCGCCGTACCAAGCGCGAGGCGCACCATGGCGCGCATATTGAATTTCAAAACATATGCGCGATCAAGAATCGGAACTCGGTTATCGCGGTCCGCGGTAACTTCTTCTGACGACGAGCGCGTTTCAACGTTGATGTTTTCCATCTGTCCTCTACGCTATGCTTTGGTCGGAAAGTCCGTAACTAGTAAGTTGCCTCGACAAAGTCTCAGCGATGCATCCAGGACTCTAATCTAATCAAATTAGATGTTTCCGGCAAGTGGGATAACCCTGATTCCTGAGGCCTGGTACCTGTACACGACCCCCGTACTATAAGGACGCTGAACCCCCGAGGGGTGGGGGTTTCAATTTGACATGGCGAATTGAAACGTGGTAGGTTGGATTTATGGACGAAGCGGAAGCGATTTCTTTTTCTCTCGACGAACTCTCATATGAGTCCGGGCTTGACACAAGAGTAATCAGAAGTTTCATCGAGCAGGGGCTATTACGCGGGCCCAGCAAATTAGGCAGGTATGCTCGATATTCACAGCAGCATTTGCACAAATTGCTTGCTATCAAAATATTGAAAGATAAACAAGGACTGAAACTTAGTGAGGTCCGGCAGCAGCTATTGTCTATGAGCGAGGCACAGATAGAGATGCTGGCGACGACCGGTTCTACGGAGCTTGAACGACCGACTGAATCTGCCCTGGACTATATTCTTCGGCAGACAAATCGGTCATACAGAAACACTGGTGAGACTTCTATTCCTTCCTCTCCTCCGAGTCATACTGCTGTGAATGACGATTATGACAATTACGACGATGATGACGAGGAAGATTTTGACGCAAATCCTGGGGCACCGCTGGTGGTGCCAAGTAAGGCGTCAATCGCTGCACCGAATCCGCCGTTGACCTCGTCTGACAAGGAGTCGCAGGATAAACAGGGGCAAGTCCTTGATGGTTGGGGACCTGGTCCTGAATTCTATCAGCGGATCACGAAAGAGCGCATGGCTACCCCGATTGGAAAACTGCTAGTCGGTTTGGAAGAGCAAACCGGCGACAAGAAAGTCCGACGCCAGGCCAAAAAAGAAACCTGGCATCGAATTCAAGTTACTCCGGACATCGAGCTGTCCGTCCGAGGAATCAATGACGAAGAACAACTGGCACGGCTCGAGCGCGTGGCTGACTACTTAAGAGAAATTCTTACGGGAGAAGCTTGATATGAGTAATGGCGTGTTCGTAAAAACAAATTTTGACCGTGAGTATGTTTGGAAAGGCGGCGGTTCCGTTCGATTTCTATCGGTTGATTTGACGGCTCCGGAAGTTCATACTCGTGAAGCAGATAAACAGCCTGGTTTAAACATAGCGCTTGTAATTGATGCGTCTGCTTCCATGGCTGGCAGACGACTCGACGCAGCCATCGAATCGGCTACGGGCGTGTTGCACTGTTTGTCGTCGGATAGCTATCTTTCTATAGTGTCTTTCGCCAGTGGGGTTTTTGTTCATCTGGATGGCGTTAAACTTGATGAGCGTGGTAAGCAAGCAGCTGCTAGCGCGCTTGAGAAGTTGACTCCTCGCGATAGTACGGATCTTTATGGTGGGTGGATGAAGGGGGCAGAGTGTGTAGCGAAAGTTATGCAGAAGCACACTGACAGGCATAACCACGTGATCATTCTATCGGATGGACATGCCAACGTGGGAACAATTGATCCGGAAGTCCTCGGACATCATGCGGACCAACTTCGGCAGCGAGGCGTGCTCACCACATGCGTCGGAATCGGCAACGATTACTCTTCCGTCCAGTTACAAGCGCTTGCCGATCTCGGTGGTGGCAGATTGCATGACGCGGAATTTCCTCAAGAGATTATTGAAGTTTTGCTCGGCGAATTACGCGAATTGCAGGCAACCGTAGTCGAGGACATTTCAGTTCATCTCAAGTTTCCCTCTTCCGTCAAAGTTAAAAACATGAGTGGATTTCCGACTGCGTTCTCTAACTCCAGTCTCGTATGTCAGATGGGAAGCCTCCCTCCGGGTGGTAAGAGAAATGTTGTCTTCCGCATTATTTCTGATGCTGGAACTGAAGGCGATCAACTCAAGTTTGAAACCACGTGCAATTGGATGTGGACTGGAAAGCACAAGCGAGATAAGAGCAATCCAGTTAGACGATCGCTGACAATTGCACCAAGTGAGATTAATTCGAATCAAAGCAGGGATGTCGAGCTGAGTGTGAGAATTGCCGAGGTTTGGCAGTCCGGCATCGTGCGCAAAGCAGTTAAGATGAATCGTGAAAACCATCTGCGAGATCTTCAAAGTTATCTGGATCGCGAGATAAAGTTCTTCAGCAAATACTGTTATGGCCTTCCTGATATGGATCACCTGATCAGACCGCTGCTCGATATGAGAGCGGTTGCCGACCGCGACTGGGATGAGCGCAGTCGAAAGAGCATGGAATACACCACATATCTCACGCAAACAAGTCAGCTCGATCACAGATCTTTGGAACGTGCGGGTTGGTGGAAATTCCTAGAAGAGCGAAACAAAGCGAAAACCTAGAGTCTTCATCAATAACCAGAACTAGATGTTATTGTTCCTTCCATAGGTGAGCTGACGGATACCTTCAATTAAATCTGCGTTGCCTGGTTCTTCTAAACTATCGAGCAAGCTATAGACGATGTCGAATTTCTTCTCCGACAGCGCTTTTACAAATTTCGGATGATCCAGTAACGAGTATTGCCAAAAACTTCGCCGCTGATCAGCATCAGCGCTGTGGATTACCTTTTTCAGATTCGCCAGACGTTTTTGAATCTCCTCCTTATCTCCGACTTCTAGAGCATCTACTAAGTCATCATATAATTTCGAAATCTCTAACGAATCTGACATTTTGTTTCCTCTTTTGAATCGCTTGATTATCCCATCTTACTCTACGTGCGGAGTAGGATCTCCGATGCTTCAAGCCCGTATGTTTGACTGCGGTTGTGGCTAATGCGTCACATTACGGTCACACAAGAAGCGTATAAATACGGTGCAGTGATCTATTACTAGCCGGCATTTGCCGGGTCTTCCGAGTGTGGAGAATTTCATATGACGTCAACCACGTCTGGTAAACAGACTTGTGCCACCGTTATGCAAGAGCGCGTGAGAACCGCGCGTCCGGCGAAGTTACGCCCGGGTTTGAAAAACGACACCGCTGACTCCGCTTCTAAAGTAGCACCGTCTAGTACTGGCACTATGGTGTCGAATGCGGTGCCCTCCAAATCTGCTGCTGAAGTCCGGCAGGAAAGAACCGAGCGATTGCTGGTGGAATTGAATCAGCTCTGGAGCGATATCGATGCTCCAGTTGATGCTTACATGCCCGCAAATCCTGTGTTTGAGATCGACGTTAAGAACGAGGTCGCGACCGAGTTAACGAGCGAAGAAGCTTTAATGAATCGTTTAAACGAAATCAGTCAATTTTACTCCGGCACAGGTTGCGAAATTGCCGAACAGATTGAAACCGAACACAAAGAATCTTCCGACAATCGCCTGGGTACGTTATTAGTCGATGTTGGATTGATCACAGAAGAACTGCTTGAACACAGTGTCAAGCTGTCGATGGATTTTTCGATATCACTCGGACGGGTGCTCATCATGTCTGGATGGGTTACCGGCAAACAGTTGCAATGGGCAATTCAATTACAAGCGCTATTAAAGGATGGGCTTATCACCAAGGCGGGGGCCGTGCAGGTGGCCGACCTGATGAGCTGCGCCGGAATGACCATGCAACGTGCGCTCAATTGCGCAGGATTTCCAGATGCGTTGACCAGCTCTGAATATCGTGCCACCAGAATTGGTGACTTGCTGGTAGAGGCCGGAGTAGTAACCGCTGAAGAATTTAACTGCGCGCTACAGAAGTCGCAGTTTCTCGGGATGCAGGTGGGGCGGTATTTAATGATTGCCGGTCTGGTTGCGGAGCCTCTGCTCGAGACCGTCTTCAATGCACAGCGGTTTGTTCGCGAAAATAAAATAACTAGAGAGGACGCAATTGTCGCTATTAAGTGTGCCTCGCAGAGACATGCAGATATGCGCAAAAGTTTGGCTCCACCGATTTACTCGGGCGTGCCTCTGAAGTCTGTGCGGCTTGGCGAGTTGCTTTCGCTAGCCGGTATTGTTTCAGAAGTGCATATCGAACACGCTGTGGAGTTTGGTCTGCGATGCAACCTGGCTGTCGGGCAGGTTTTAATCGATCTCGAAATCATTACTAAGCCGACTCTGGATACCGCTCTTACCCTGCAAGATCTCGTCAGTCAAGGTTCTATCGATACTATTGATGCGGTATACGCTTTGATAGATGTTCACCATCGCCGCTACACGCTCGAGCAAGCGTTGAAGCGAAATCGTGGAATGGTCGGAGCTCGCAAATCTTTGAGTTTTGAACAGTTTCTTGCGAGCGTTGAAGTTATTTCAACTGAGCAGATTGAAGAGTCGATCGAAATGGCTCGTCGCAGCCCGCTCTTCGTGAGCAAGGCTCTTGTGCTATCCGGTGCATTGTCTGATGAGACTGTGCAGGTAGCGTTGGTTTGTCATTTCTATGTTCGCGAGAATATGTTGAATGCGGATCAGGCATTGCTTTTGTTCAATCTTTGTCATCGCACTGGGATTTCTGTGGATGATGGGTTGAAGGAGCTTGGTATGACGGTGCGTTCGCAGGCGACGGTGTGAGAGTAGGGGCGTCGTATGGGGATTAGCAGCCCGGGCGCCTCGCGAGGCGCCCCTACGATTAATTTCTGGAAGTGAACGGCTGTGCGCGCGTCGCGGGTTCCAGGTTCCATGTTCGAAGTTCCAGTTCCAAGTTCCAGGTTCCATGTTCGAAGTTCCAGTTCCAAGTTCCAGTTCCATGTTCGAAGTTCCAGTTCCATGTTCGAAGTTCCAGTTCCATGTTCGAAGTTCCAGTTCCAGTTCCAGTTCCAGTTCCAAGGTCCAGTTCCAGGTTCCAGTTCCAAGTTCCAGTTCTAGGTTCCAAGTGTCCGGCCTGGACACATGGGTTACATATCGTTCCGAAGACAACGGTTACACTTTTGGGCCAAACGGATTTTCCAGCGGCTGCAAAGTTTTTTCCTCTAGGTCCACGTAGCCTAGATCATACTGCATAAAACTCACTAACCAAACACCGTCATCAACTTCTTTGACACCAACAGCTTGTCCTGCAAGACTTCGAGTCAGATTGATTTTCTTTCTGTAAAGGCACAGTCGGCCACAGTTTGTGACATTCACAGTTTTGTCGTGAAATGGATAGCTAGGTTCAGGAAGACCTTCGTACACTCTCGTGGAAGGTTTGTAGATTTCTGCAGGAAACTTCATTTCCAACGCGGCATGCGGGCGTTCGTTGTTGAACTGATCAACGAACGCGTCGAATGTGGCCTGCTGTTGAAAAATATTCGCTCCCGCTGGTCTTGTAGCCTCCTTCTTGAGAGTTAAATGCATTCGTTCATGCCGACCATTCTGCTGCGGATGCCCAGGTCTAATTCGCTCAATGCTGATGCCTAGCCGTAACCACCAAACTGAGAGCTTTGATAGGTTGAACAATCCATTCGGAGAAGCGAAAGGAACACCATTGTCAGATCTGATTGCGAGCGGCATTCCACGCTCTCTGAAAAGCCTTTCAAAGGCTGTTAGAGCATATTGTTCTTTGTTTGATTCCATCGCTTCGCAAAGCAGGAGATAGCGCGAAGCGTGATCAGTGACTGTAAGTGGATAACAGTATTGTTTGTTGCCTAACTGAAATTCACCCTTGTAGTCAGTACACCAAAGATCGTTCGGTTGAGCACCATCAGACAGCGGTGTGCCTTCTGCGCGTTGCCTCCGTTTCTTTCCCTTCGACACTAAATCATATCTATCAAGAACGGTATGAATAGTGCTGATTGCTGGGACTTTGATCTCGTGCGGCAATGTTCGAACCAAGCGTTCGCGAATTTTTCGGGCTCCCCAACTCGGCTTCTCTTTCTTCGCCGCAACAATCGCCGCTTCAACTTGTGGTGGCATTGCGTTTGCGTATCGAATCGGTCTTCGGCTCCGATCAGTGAGCCCGTCGAAGCCACACTCCTCGTAGCGATCGATGATCTTGTATCCGGTCTTCCGTGAAATTCCAAATTCACGGCACAGTGAACTCATATCTTCGCCGTCTTTGTGGCGAATAACGAAACGTATTCTCTCGTCCAAAACAGAACTCTCCTTCCACGGCATCCACCCTTGCCTCCGTTAGGAAAACGCAAAAGTGTAACCTATGTCTCCGGAACGATCTGTTACCTATGTCTCGGGCCACTCA
>JBGAHZ010000037.1:0-79290 GCA_044225915.1 Obscuribacteraceae bacterium (SeqCode) | reverse complement strand
CACGTCGACATTTGACGAACCCGCTGCCAGCGACTACGAACCCGCTTATGTCGCCTAATCAATCTGAACGGCGCTTCACCGGCGGTCGACGCACGGCGTCGTCCCTCCCGTACGAAAGCAGCCAGGGTGGCTCCGCACGGGGCGCCTTGCAAATCCACCCGACATCAGTTTGTTCGCGTCTCGCGAATGGTGCAGCTGCTCATTTTACTTATGATCAATTACTTCATACCTGAGTTGAGCGCCGCGCAAGCTGAGAAGCTGAAAGGCGCCTCAATTTCGTTTTACGATTTCACGCTGGGCGACGAACGCGGCGTGATGATCGAAGAGAGCAGGCTCCTGGCTACGCTCGAAGTTTTGCAGGCAAATATCGCCAAGCAGGATCCCACCACATACGATGGCATCGTACGTGTCAAAATCGAGGCCTATCTGGAGGTGGCGACGCAGCCGGACGCGGGCATTCGGTCCGGCACCTGGAAGGGTAAGAACAAGGATGGCATGGCGCAAATCGCGGCGCAAATCCTGAAGCCGCGGTTGCAAAAAGGGATTATGATTCACAATCCGCAGGCGGTGGTTGCGCCGATTGAGGATGGTCTGTTTCACGTCCACATTTATAGCTCGCCCAAGTCGTGCAAAAGCGGAGAGGGTGTCACGGTGCCCTCGATGGTTTGGGGCATTCCTTCGACGAGTTCGAAGAATGCCTGGCCTCGATCGGGCACCGGGCGCGCGATCACGGACGAGAGCGGCAAGTATGCGATTGCGGAACTGGTCGGAGAGAACAACCTCTACATTCTCCAAGACCTGGCGGCCAATGCCGGTGCTGACGATCTGGCGTTGTTTTCGCACGTGCTTATGCGCGCGATCTACTTGCTGGAGCCGCGCCAACCGCAGGATGCTCTGCGCGCGCTCTTCATCGAGGAATGCCGCAAATGTTTCAGCTATGCCGTTTTGGCTCAGGATAATCTCAGCGCTGATGCTGAAACAGAAAATCCGCGCGCTGTCGCCAAGGCCCTCGCCGCGCTGATCCGCACCACGAGGCTGGAAGAGCAGCGGTTGCTCAAGCATGAATCGCTCTCGCTCGATCGCTTCGGCGTCGAGTACGACAATCTGCTCCGTGTGCCGAAAGTCACCGACGTTAAAGTGGAGGGCGGAGAGATTCGCGTCTTCACAAAAACGCTCTACTGCAAGGACGGGCACGGTCAGTGGCGCGAAATCGGCGCCTTCCAGATTGCGCTCAATCCCAAGGAAAAGTCGCCGCGTTGGCACAACCTGACCCGTCAGGTCAATGCATTCAAGCCGGGCATGCAGGCTCCCCACGTGTGGCCCGCCGGCAACGCCTGTCTGGGCAACACGGTCACTACGTTCGAGACTCTCTTCAACGCTCAGCAGTGGGCGATTGCGGCCGCTCTGGCGATTGAGTTCGTCGAGAGTGTTAATCTCGGAGACCCAGCCGGTAAGTACATCGGCAGCTGGCCTCTGGGTACACCGCCAGCCGATCCGGAAGCGAAACCGGAGGTTGCTGTCGACAACGAAGCGCATCAAGCGCACCGCCGCAAGTACATGCTGGCGTGCTCCAGTCGCATGGACGAACTCGTAGTGTTGATGCGCAACGGTTTGATCGAGAAGAGAAAAGAAATCGAGCGCCTGGAGGCTAAGTTGATTCAACTCCTGCGCGCCAAGCTGATTGCCACGCGGCAGACAAAGGGCTTGACCTTCTGCGACAGCGCTCAATTCGCTCGCGAGTTCGACGCGCTGCAAAGCATGCCGAAGGTTCAGGAGATCCGCGTGGAACCGCGCTCGCTCAGCATCGTCACCGACACCCTGGTGGCAGTGCACCCCAACACCAGTGACCGCCACAGCATTGGTCGTTTTAAAATCACCATTCAAATGGATGGTCACGGCGACAGCATCCGCTGGGTCTGTCTGGATGCCACCACCCACGGTTGCGTCAAAAATCAACAAGCCCCGCAAGTTCTCAACAGTGGGCGCGCGTTCCTGAGCGAAATCAAGGAAAGTTTTGCCGAGCTCATAGCGAGCGCTCAGTTTTCAACCGTTGCTCAGTTGGCCATCGAGTTCATCGAGCAGGTGAACGTCGACGAGCCGGGTGGAGCGCAAATCAGTAATTGGCCCAGAGCCACCAACTAGTCTCATTCGATATGTTTAACTCCGACGAACCCTCTTTCACACCTCACGGCTTCTTGACCGAAACCCGCTTCCTTCCTGGTCGCGGCATGGCGAAGATGCCGAAGATTTTCATCTCGCGTGAAGCCTACACTTTGATGGCGCTCTACGTCGAACTCGGCGACCAGGAGGTCGGCTGGCTCGGCACTGCCATTCGACAGGAGGACGGCGACTTCCGCATCGAGAAAGTGTTTCTTTTCAAACAGCAAGTCTCCGGCACCGAAACCGAAATTTCGACCGAAGGGCTGCAGGAGCTGAGCATGGAACTGATCGGCCGCGGCGACGAAGGCATCAAGGACTGGAACAACATGCGCTTCTGGGGTCACAGCCACGTGCGTATGGGCACGTTCGCATCGGGCACCGATGAGAACACCATGATTCGCAACCGCTTCGGCGGTGGCGCTCTGCGCGACCGTCTCTTCTGCTTCCAGGACAGCGACTATCCCTGGGCGATTCGCGGCATCTTCAATAAACTTGGTCGCGCGCAGTTCAGTCTCTTCCTCTACGAAGAAGGTCTGCGGCTCGATGATGTGCCCTGGGAAGTGGACGTGCCCACAGCGTCCACGCCGGAACCGGAAGCGGCGCCCGTTGTCGTGGACCTCCCCGCCCTGGCTCATGAAGCCGGTCTCGCCACAGGCTGGACGCCTGCATCGACGACGAAGGTTGTCGATGCGGGATTGGTGCCGAATGCGGTGGCACCCGGTGTCGCCTCTGTTGGCGATATCGACTCCATAATCGGTGCAGCACCTGACGCGGTGGCGGCTCCGGCTGCAAACACTGGCGAATCTTCTCTGGCGTCCGGCGGTTCCAATCTCGACGCCGCACCGAATACGGTGGCTTCCGGCGGCTCTTCAGGTGCGTCCACTTCCAACGCTGTCGAAGAGAAACCGAAACCCTGGCTCAAGCGCGTGTTCTCGCGCCCGCCGCGCGACCGTCGCTACACGCCGGACATCACGGCTGATTTGCGTCGCACGGTCGAAGCCGAGTTCCGTAGCAAAGTAAAATCGCGCTATGTCCTCTCCGGGTTTCGCTCATTCGCGAAGGACGAGAAGGATGGCGATAAAAACGGCGGACCGGAATCCGGCGGTAACGTCAACGACGGCTTCATCGTCGATGGCGAAGCCAGCGGTCCCGGTATGTTTCACAGCGGACGCTCCGGCGAAGATGGTGGGGCGGCAAAGCGTACGACTCCCGGTTCCGCTGTGTGCCCCGCCTCCAACAACATCCCGAAATACGGCTGCAACTGCACGCGTTGCATGACGATTCGCCGCGAGCAGAACAAGGTGGTCGCACCCACGTTCTTCGCACCTCCTCCTTCCCGGCACGAACAGCAACAGTACGCCGACCCTCAGGAGTCGATCATCGTGACTCTTGGCCGCGCGTTCTTCGAATGGCTCGGTCGCTAATCGACTCTGATTCGGCGCAAGCCGACCTGCAACAGTTATTTTGAATTACTATGATTGACTTCATTCGACATCAAAGCACATTCGATCCCACCGCCTTCGCTGGTCGTCGGGTCGACGTCATCGGCTGTGGCGCCACCGGTTCCAAAGTCGTTCTCAGTCTGGCGAAACTGGGCGTGGAAGTGATTCACGTCTGGGACTTCGACAAAGTCGAGCCGCACAACATCGCCAATCAGGCGTTCGGCAACGACGACATCGGCAAGTTCAAAACCGAAGCGCTGGCCGAACTGGTGCGTCGCCAAACCGGCACCGAACTCGTCCTCCACAACGAGCGCGTCAATGGCACGCAAGAGCTGGGCGCCGTTGTCTTCCTTCTCACAGACACGATGTCCTCGCGCCGTGAGATCTGGAACAACGGCATCAAATTCAAGCAGCGCACCAAGGTGATGATCGAGACGCGCATGGGACCCGAATCGGGCTTCGTGTACACGATCAATCCCTGCAAACCCACCGAGGCGGAAGCCTGGCAGGGCACGTTGCGCAGCGATGACGTGGTGCAAGTCTCGGCTTGCGGCACCTCGATTTCCGTCGGACCGACCGCCGGCTTCCTCGCCGAACTCGCCGTCTGGCAATTCATGCGCTGGTTCGCAATCGACCAGGGCAAAGAAGACGACGAACTCGATCACGAGATCATGTTCGGCATGCGCAAACCCGGCATGTGGATTCGCCGCTTCGACGACTAACCCGGTAGCGTCCTAAACGATTTTCTGAACGAAGAACCGGTCCAGAAGCCAGGCATATGGACGCGTCAAAAACGTTCCGGCCCTTCCAGTCTAAACTGGACGCGTCGAAAACGTTCCGGCTCGTTCCAGGCTAATTGTAGGGGCGCTTTGCAAGCGCCCGGGCTGCTAAAGCCCGCGACCCGTCCGGTTCTCGATCAGTTGAACCGACTGCTGGCTATCGCCAGCGGTCAAAATCTCGCTGACCCGAATGGCAATCACGCGTATTCGATCAGCAAAAACCATCAGCAAGACCCGTATTCGGGCATCCAAATATCATGAGCACTCCTTCGCAAATCACTGTGACTGTTGGCAAACTCCCCGGCGCGATCAAGACCGGCATCAAAGTCAATGAGCCCGCTACCGTGCAGGACGCCCTCGTCGCCGCCCAGGTCAACCCCGAGGGCTACGAGATCCGCGTCAACAACCAGGCTGCCGACCTCACCTCCGGGATCAAAGACGGTCAGACGATCCTCCTCGTCCTCCCCGTCAAAGGCAACTAACCACCGGCTGCGAACCTGGGAGCGCCGGCATCCTGCCGGCTTCTCCGCCGCCTTGTTTGGTTGGTCGATCGTATCAATCGCCGCACCACCTACGGTGCACGAGCGATTTCCCAATCTGGAACCGGAGGTTCCAAACACCAGTCTGCCACCCGGCAGGCGACTCGGCTTCTCTGTCACCAAATCCGGTGGCAGTCCTCAGAATCGAAACTCCGAAACTCATGATCACAACTCTCTTCCTGTTCTTCGTGCTCGGTCCGGTGCTCGGCTTTGCCGGCATCTGTGGCTTCGCCCTGATCTCCCAGTATCTCTGGTTCGGTGCCGCTGCCGAAGGCTCGGACTTCAAAACCGCCCTGCGCAGCGTGCCGAAGACGTTCCAGAGCAACAAGAAGGCTTCCTGGATCACAATCGGCGCCGAGTGCGTCGTGCTGTTCCTGGTCAGCCCTCTGCTCGGATACGCGCTGACGCTCTCCGCGATCAGCTCGCTGCTCCTTCTGGCGACGGGCATCGCCTGCGCTCGAGACTACGAATTCCGTGGCTCGGTCACGCGCGCCATCAGCCTGGTCCGTGACCTGATCGCGCTCCGCATCGAACGCTGGCGCGAAGCTCGTGGCACTGCTCCCGCGGCCTCTCCGCTGCGCAAAGCTGCCTCGACTCCGAAAGCGACCGCTCCGGCGGCTTGCCCGCTCCCCAAAGCCACGGCTGCTCCCCGCACCGTAGCCGTCGTCCGTGATGGTGACGCCGCCCTCCTGAGCCAACTGCTCGAACAGGTGACCAAGCTGCAACGCTGGACTGTGCGTCCCGACGCCGAGAAGCGTCAGATCACCGACCTCGTGGCTGCGACGTCCGCTGCCGAAGCCGCTCTGCGTACCGCGTCCGAGCAGCTCAAGGACGGCACCGTCGATTGGAACGGCATCACCGCTCACGTCGAGGCGCTCAAGGGGCACAACCTGCCCACCGAAGTGGCCGCTACGCTGGATAAACTGGTCGCCGATCGCGCCGGTGCGGTCAGCGCTAAGAAGGGCGAAGTCGGTCAATTGGCCGGCTCCCTCGACAGCACCCGCACCGCCCTTGGTGCCCTGGTGACGAAGCCGCAGCTCTCGCCTGAAGAGGCGTTGGCTGCTGCCAATTCGGCGCTTACCGAGGCTGCCGAGCTTACCAAGCCGGCTGCCGAAGGTGACGCGACGAAGTAAGTCCGCACCTTCAGAATCGCATTAGAGCTCGCCCGGCAAATTCTGCCGGGCGAGCGTCACGCAGTACAAAACAAATCAGCATTATGGGAAACTCCATCTTCATCTCTGGTCTCTCCGCCGCTCAGGTCGCCACTCTCAACCAGGCGAACGTCGGTTGTGTCGAATTCACGATCGGCCGCACCAACGGCATCATCTTCGATGAATCGAAACTGACGGCGGCTCTCGCTGCCCTCGGCTGCAGCGCCAAAGGCACTGCCCCGACCGAATATCAGGGCATCGTCCAGATCACGCTCAACATCAGCACCGGGCGTTCCGCCGCTCCTGCTGCGGCTCCCGCGTCTGCCACCGTGACGGAACTCTTCCGCCAGGTGGAAGCGCTCCAGGGTCTCGCCAACCTCACCGAAGCGGATCGCCGCCTCCGCGAGGAGCTGACCACCTCGGTCCACACGAAGCAAGCGGCCCTGCGCACTGCCTCCGAGCAGCTGCGCACCAGCGCCGCTGCGCTCAAGGATCTCACCGCCCACGTCGCCGGAATCAAGGCGCACAGCCTCGCGGCTGAGGTCACCGATCCGCTCGACAAAGTGGTCGCCGAACGCGGTCAAGCGCTCGATGCGCTCCGCACCTCGGTCAGCGGTCTCGCCGCGGAACTCACTGCCGCCCAGCAAGCTCTCGACGCCGAGCTGCGCAAGACGCGTCTCTCCCCCGAAGACGCTCTCAGCGCCGCCTCCTCCGCGCTCAACGACGCCAGCCAGGCCAGCTCTGCCGCCTCTGCGGTCGTGCCACCGGCTGCCCCCGCGACGCCCGAAGCCTAATCGACATGGGCTTCGCGCCGGACTGCCTGCTGTTCTAATCGACACCCCTCGCTGTTGAACCGCTGGTAACCTGGATTGTCGCAGTCAGGCTCGCAAGAGCCTGGCTGCGCTTTCCAGGTGTCGGCAGCCATTCAGTCGTTAATGGAATGTGGCGTAAGAACGATCGGAGTCGCGAGTTGAAGCTGCAAAGTTTGTTGCCGTTTCATCTCGCGATACCAGGCCGACCTCAGGCACTAAAATTCTCGAATTTCAAATTATGACTGACATGCTTCCCACAAGCGATCGCATTGACGTTTGTCGTATGGTTTCTACCTCATTAACTGACCACGGTCAGTACATGAGCTTCTTCCGCTCTCGCCCGGGCGTCGCGGAAATCCTGCGCTCTTCGAACGGGCGCACGGTGTTGCTGCTCGAACCCGGCTTTGACGAACAGGAGGACTGGGTTTTGGCATCCGGATTTACCAACCCGACTGGAGATCCCGAGGACGGCAGGGCTTATTCGGCGCTGCTCTTTGGCAAATGTCCAGCGGACCCGGAACAGGAGTGTGCGCCTGCGCGGAGACTGGCACTGCCCCAGAGCGGTGGCTATGTGCAACGTGTCGATATCTGCCGTCGTCTGAAATCGCATGACGGTACCATCTCGTCGATTCACTTTTCTCGCAAATCCTGCGCTGACTATGTGAGTTTCGTAAACCGCAGCGTTCTGTTACTCGGGATCAACTTCGACGACGGGAAGGATTGGGTAATTGCCGGTCTTTCGGAGGGCTTCCCCGGCTGCTGTCGAGACAAAGTAGGCAGTTGCCTTGCGGGCCTTATACCCAGGGATTTCGAATCGGCAACCGCCGCGTTGCAAGCGCTCAAACGCTATCAAAAGCTTTGCGGCGACTCCGGACATCCTCATTCCGTCAACTGCTAAATCCGCATCTCTGCTGCTAATTCGTTCGCATGCGCTGTCAGGTCCGATCCCTGCAGCCAGGCGTTTCTCAACGTTTCCGCCATTCTATTATCGTTCTCTCAAACATTTTTATACTACATCATGTCAGAGAAACCGATAGGCGCGTGACAGTCACTTCAGGCGTCAGCGGCGAACGTTTTCAAAATCACTGATTCGCACAGTCGGATAGTGTGAAATGCCGTGCAGCTTTAGCTTCGCTGTCCATATCTAAAGCAAGATCGGGTACAAAAACAAAGGCGCATTTATAGAGGCAATATGACCGATCCAGCCAATCCACGCCCTAAAGGCACTACCGAGGTTCAAGAACCGGAAGCCGATAATTCTGGTTTCGATTCGAAAACCACGGCGTCTATGAAACTGGGCGCAGAATCCGACACTGAAAAAGATTTGAAGGCGGCAATCCTTACGCCTGAGATTCAACAGTCGCCAGATCCCGGCACGGATACCGCGCGACCAGGCGCGGAGTCGTTGCAGCCGGAACGAAATGCCGAGTTGGCAGCGTTGTTTCAAGGCTGTGACTCACAGGCTGATTTAAAAACTCGACTTCAATCAATCGGGACCCCCGACTTCGAAGCACTGGGAGTTACCGTAAAACCTCTGGCGGATGGATCCCTCGGTGCATCCGCGGCTTTTGACTTCCCTAATGCAACGCAGATTCGCGGCGAGTTTGGCGTCAAGACCGATTTTTCTAAATCTCCAGATCAGGCTCCCAGTTACAAAGGCGAGAAAATCAAGTCGATTACGGTTGGACCGGCAAGCACGAAAAATCCTTATGGCACGGTGACAATTGAAAACGACAAAGGCGTTTCGACTGTTCTCACTCCAGCCGAACGACGTCAATTCGAGTTTCCTCCGGTCTTCAATTTCTCGGATTCTTCAGGAAACCAATCCACGATTTTTTCAAATGGTGACAAGCAGATAGTACAGGCCGATGGACGTAAAATCACCCAGTTCGGCGCTTTTGAACCGACTGGACGCAACTTTAAAACCGAGTCTCTCACTGAAGATGGAAGTTTGTCTGCGGTAACATTTTTCCAGGACGGTCGAAGGCAATTAGATCTTGATCCCCCTCGCCAAGACGGCCTCGCGTCGGTAATTGAACAGCCGCAGTCGAATGGAAATAGATATGACGCGAAAATCCTGACGCCACCAGATGAGGTGCCTCAAAAGTTAGCAGAGACGGTCAAACTGCTCACTGACGCAGGTCGGACTGGTGACCGAAACCAAGAGCTGGAAGCGGTTAAGAAGCTTGCCGAATTAGAATTGCAATCGCCGGAAGCAAAGACCGCGCTCGAAAAGTTTGCCGCCTCAAATCCGGAACATCAAGGTTTAGTGCGTTATGCTCGCTTAAATCAAGAAGGTGGGCCCAGAGCCGTTTTGCTAGGTGGCGGCATTCTTCCATCTGCCGAGCGACTCGAGGTTATCCGGGCTGCGGCTTTTGACTTGACCCACGTCTCCAAACATGGAGATCTCACTCCCGAGCAACTGACGCTCGCCACGAGGGGAATGGCTTTTGCCACATACGACGGTCGTTCTGAGCCGTCCAACGGAGCCTTGCCTGTCTATCAACAATTGAGAGCCGTGTTAGAGACAAGTATGCTCGGGTCAAACCGCGAAACTGCTATGAAGGCAGTTGTGGACATGGTAAAGCTGGGCGACAAGCGGACTGTCGATCAACTGCGCTTGTCTGATGAATTTGTTTCCATCGTGCTTCGCGGTGTGAGCGAAGCTGCCCGCGACGGCAAGTCGTGGAATTCAATTTCCACGCAGCTCGATGAGATCAAGCAGCTGTCGAAAACAGGTAACCGCGCCGCCCTGGCAATTTCTACTGCCATCTCAGATGGTGGCGAAACCTACAAACCACGTTTGCCGGGAGATTCTGTAGGTCTTTCAGAAGCCGCGGATCTTCATGCTCCCGTAAAAGCGGTCGGACTTCAACCGGAACTCACTTTTAGCCCTGATGATCTCGCGGCTGCGGTAGATCTTCGAGACGCAGTGGATCCTGATAATGACGCCTCCGCTCCAAGGGAGTCTTTTGTCAGCGCTGAAGTCTCGGACAATGATCTGCCGGCGGCCGAAGAAAAGATCGACACACCTGAAAAGGCGGCAAAGGCAGTTTTCGGTGACATCGATAACCTGGTTAATGGATCGTCAGTGGTTCCGGACGACGGTCAGAATTATAAATCGCAGACCGGTCACTTCAAAGTTGCTGCTATGGTGGCAGAATTTCTTACCGGCGAACAACCGAATCAAGCTTTTGCCGATTTGAGAATCGAAGCTGGAAGACCTGACTGGACAGGCGCTTCTAGTGTTGCGCCATCAGCGTTTCATAAAATCTCAGTCGTAAAAGCTGTGCTCGAATTGGAAAAAGCGATCGAGTCAGGCGATAAAGACAAACAAAAGGATGCGATGCGCGACCTGGCCAGATTACGCTCGATTAAGCCGGGAAGCGACTTTCAAGCAGTACACAAAGCGATCGATGATTATCTGAAAATCAAAACAGAACAACAACCCGGTTTAATCGGCCGAGATCAATTCAATGAGTACCGACGCCAATCCGAAGAGCGTTTGAAGGAATCGTTCAGGCAGTCAACACATGCCTTCGCGGGCTTTCTAATCGCTCCGGACGATCAGATGCGACAGCAGGCACTCGATGCGTTTCAGAAGTCAGTCAATGACAATCCCGATGCCAGGCTGCTGGAGTGGTCTGCGAAATTGGGCGATTTTGGCAGCGTTCTAAATTTGAAGAAACAACTGCTCGCCGAAAAGCCGGATGCTAAGGCAATTCAGGAGGCCTTGCTAAGGCTGGATAAAACATCTCCGGCACTTGCCGAGAAGTTTCTATCCGATGTTTTGATGGGCTTAAAAGCCGATCAAAAGACCGCCGAGCAATTCGCCAATGTCAATAAACTCGAAGTCAAAGATCTCGCGAAATTGCTTCAAGAAGGCAAGTTGGAGTCTGTCCTGCCGCAGTTAAAAAAGTCTCTGGAAGCCGAGTCGTTGCAAGGGGTCTTCAAAGAACTGGATGATCTCAAAAAGTCGAAGCACAGTCCGCTCGACTTGCTGAAAGCAGGCGTTAGTGAGACACCTAAGGAACTGGAAGATGCAATCGAAAGAAACAACGAAGATATCAGGAAAGAAGAAAAGGAACTGCGCAGGCTCGAGTCCGAATTCCTAAAACGCAATAGCACTCAAGAAGAGCGCGACAGAGCCATCAAAGTACTTCAAGAAAAAGCAGAGCAATCTCGCTTAACTATTGGCGCCAGGAGTGGTCCTGACACTTACCGTTTAGAGCAACTCAACAATGTTTTAGGTTTGAAAACAGCTGACGATCCACAACTGGCGTCGAAATATTTGAAAGGTCTAAAGGAAAGTAGCGCTGCTGGGAATCCGCATGCCAAAGCTATGTTGGATAGATTACTGCCTGGTCAGGAACCGCAAAAAATCGACGACCTGATTAAAAAACTGGCAGCCGGTGGAGACGCAGGGCGCGATGCACTGAAGCAGTTAAAGCCGGCGACGCAGTTTGTCGATGCCGAACTTGACTCGCTTCGGATTGAAAACTTGACTTGGAATCACAGGGGCGACAAACCACCGTCGACTGCGGATTTAAACGCGTTACAAACCGCTTTAAAGGTCGAAAGCGAAAACGGTAACAAAGGCGCAGGTACCTGGTTGGATTGGTGCGATGCCGCAAAACTTGTTATTCCGCTCAAAGTCGGAAGTGGTGCCACCAAAGAGTCGCGGATCGAGAATATCAAACAACTGGGCGATCTCGCTAAGAACGGCAACGAACACGCTCGCAAAGCGCTTCTCGCCATCCTGGTCGATCCTGTCAATCAACAGACACGCGCATATTGGAATGCGGAATTCAATTCTCAAGATGGTCCGAAGGCTCTAAATCCCGATCTCCCCAAATCGGTAAAACAAGATTCGTACGAGTACACCGACGCCGCGGTCAAAGCTCTGGTCACCGTATATGATGGCAAGGCGGATCGGATGGAGCGAGGAGAGGCGCTGGCACTCAGCCTCGCGCTTGGGCATTGGTCTGATCGATATGTGATGACGACCAGTCTCGACGCGTTGTTGAAAAAGGGCATGGAAGGTAAGAACGGTGATGCCGTGCTAGCCGGGGTTTACGATGGGCTCAACGTTAACGCCGCTGGCGGCGACCAACTGGCGCGCACAATTTTGCATGGGGCTAATCGTCCGGAATTCGTCAGGTACATGCCTGGTTTTGTGCGCTGGGCGGAAGCGGGAGACAAGGTCGGCATGCAGGTTCTGGCGGGACTTCTTGCCGGAAGAACCGCGAACGCCGGACTGATCGAATCGGCTCGAGATACCTTCTCGAAAATCGGATCGGACAAGCGCTATCAGAAACCCGCTCTGGAAGCTCTGCTTCAGGCGTACGAGCTGGACGTCAAGCAAACGGACATCACGAAGAATACTTTCAAAGGCAACCCATTGCTTGTGGAAACTCTCGGTGATGTTCTTGGAAAAGCCGATAGGAAGGACATTCCGGACAAGCTATTCACAGACACAAGAGAACTCTTCCGAAAAGAGATGGAGTTCTTCAACCGCTATAGTGACGAGCGAGACAAGCCCGAACAGAAGAATCGATACGATCACGTCGTTCGTGGTTTCATATCTTCGGCACGTCATTTTGATAAAGAAGATATCGGATTGTTGCGCGTGACGCCGCAGTTGGCCAGGGCTCTGGGTGACAAAGAGTGGCAACTTCCCAAAGACCTTCAGCGCGATTTTATGTCCAGGCTATCTATGCAAGTGTCGTCGAGTCCGGTCGAAGCCCTGGCTTGTCTTTCAAACGTCGGAAAGATCCTGACGCCAAGCGACGTCACCGTGATTATGGATTCGCTTCCGCAAAACAAGCCTGAAGCGACCGAAATAGCATCGATGAAATTTCTGCTTGGTTTGATCGGTGATAAAAACACCAGTCAAACTGTCAAAGATCAGGCGTTGAAGGAAATCGAGTCGCGCGATTGGAAGAGCCCCAAGCTCGACTCGGATTTGCGAAAGTGTTTGAGCGACTATGTGCACGGGCGTGTTGGTGATCTTAAACAACTTGATCGTGTGATCGCTCTGGTCGGAAATATAGGAATCGAACCACCGATGGCTCTGGTGGTTTCGCGGCTTGGGCTGCCCCTCGACGAGACCACAATCTGGGAGGTGGAAGAGGGGCTTCGAAACTTCAACGGCGACCGAGCTGCTTATGCCAAGGTCATTGAAAATGCCGTAATTCTTAATGCCTTGCCTAAGGAGCTAAATCCACTCGGTGCCGGTGGCGTTAACCTCAAAGAACTCGTTGAACGAATGTCTGATGGACCGCTCACCGATGCCAGCGAATTTGCAATACTTTTGGGCGACAAAGTGCCGAAGTTGATCAAGTCGCTGGAAGATGTTCAATATGGTCTTCTGGAGAAGGAGGCTGCGGCCGGCGGCAACCCGATGAATCGGTTTCAACTCCATGACGCTATTTTTGAACCCGGGAAGAGAGGGGGCACCATTGGTGGTGGCTTCCAGGATGGTCAAGTCAAGCAATCGGTTGAGAATTTGGCTCAGATAACTCGCGACGGACACCAGACCTCGTATTGGTGGTTAGCCGCAGCTGGCGTGGGTTATCTTGCTCGACGGTTCGGCCCGGGCGGTACGGAAGATAAGTTTGCCGGAAAACAAAAAGACGCGCTCGATGCCTGGAAGAGTGCAAAAGAAGCTTCGGTCAAATCTACATTGCAGACCACGGCACTGGTCAACGGCATCGTTCAACTTGATACTGCGAAAAAAATCGGCGAGTATGTCGAGCTGTTGTCGAAGGGTTCAATCATCGCAAGCGATGAACTGGCGCTTTCCATCGCAGGAAAGATGGGATCTCAGGGTTTGAAAAGCGGAGCACCGTTTATCTACGATGCTTTGAGGGGAACTCAAATCGATGATAAGACTGGCTTGCCATCCAAACCAGGCGAGATCTGGGAACGTTTGCGGCGTAACCACGCCACCGATCTGAAAGCGGCGCCGATATTCGGCACGGAGTTTCTGGGATCTCGCGATGCGCTTCAGTTTTTGGAACGTCCTGATTTGAAGCGACCCGACCTGAAAGGTGACGACCGCTACCATTTTCTTGCTGGAAAAGCTCATGATTTCGCCCTCGGCGAAGCCTTCAAGGCCGTCGATAGCGGCCCTGAATATACCCGAGCGATGGAAGCCTACGGCAAACTTATGGGCGTAAATAACTCCATGGAAACACTTTTCCAAATGGGCATGAGCGGTTACAAGGGAGAAGATTTCGTAAAACTCGCCCGCACTCTTGCCAAAGACATGGACAAAGCGTTGTTCGATTTGAAACAGCGCGAACCCGATATCAAATATTTGATCGAATCTTTTAAAGACGCATCGAAAACCGCCACTGATCCGGATGCCAAAAAGGGTCTGGATGCCAGAGTCAAGCAACTTGAAGACATGCTCAAAATGATTCCGGGCACAAACGGCGGGAAAAATGATGAGCGGTACGATACTACCAAGGAGATGTGCCGGCTGATTAATTCCGCCGATTTCAACAGCGAATCGTTCTTGAAGTGGTTCAAAGACAATGGTCCGGTTTTGATCTGGACTACGATCGCGGTGGCCGGCATTCTGGCCATGCCGTTTAGTGGTGGCGCCAGTGGTGTGCTTACTGCAATAGCGGTATCGGCTCTGGTCGCGACTGTTAGCTATGGCGCTGTCGAGGCGTACAAAGAACTCATCTATCAGGGAGGCGGTTCCGCACAAGGATCAGATTTCTGGAGAGCGACTCTGGAAGCGGTTACCGGAGACAAGTACATCCAGCAGAATATTCGCTACGATCCAAAAACCGGAAAATTCAAAGCACCTCCAAGCATGCAGGAGACCTTTGAAACTGCACTCAAGCAGATTGGCAAAGACACCGCATTAAACCTGATTGGTGCTGGGTTTGGGAAACTGCTCAGTATCGGTGCCAAAGCGCTTCCGGCATCTAAACTCGCGGCGACGGAACTGGCCGCTGATGCGAAAGTGATTGTGGAAGGCTTAAACAAAGCCGCCGCCAAAAGCGGTGTCGCTGCATCGACTTATGGAGGACGTTTCACAAAGGTCTTCTTCGAGTCCTTGCCTTTAGGTGTGGTGGGTGCCACCACCGGCGCTATCATTCAGGATGAGCTGAAAACCATCAAGGACAATCGCGAGTTAGTAGAATTTGCCGGTCATGCTGCAAATCTCTGCATGATGGTGCTGTTTCACAGAGTCGGCGGACATCTCATGCAGCCTAAAATGTTGAGAAACGGCGCTATGGAAATTCCGTACGACAAGAATGCATTTCTTGAGGCGATGAAACAGGAATACGGCAAAGCCGGCAAGCCGATGCCGGAATATAAGATCGAGGGCGAGACTGTGAAGTTCTCCGTCGGTGGGAAAGTGATGGAGTTGCGTTTTGTCGATCCGGCAAAAGTGGCGGCCGAGCTTGATGCCAAAGGGGTTAAACCGAAGCCGCTATTGCCTGGTGAAAAGACCTCAACTACAGACGGTTCGCCTGCAAAACCGGCAGCGGAAAAAATTACTCCCGAAACAAAACCGGTGCAAGACCTGTGGACCGCATTGATTGCGGACGCTCCAAAAACCAATCACGGCGAGCTTCTTGCGAAGGTTCGGGAGTGCAAGTTTACTCCCGATGAAATCAATGGTCTGACAAAACTGGCTCGCCGGGATGGTCCGGAAATCGTAAATCGCCTTTTGAAACTTCCGCCTGAGGCTCGCAGTGCCGCGCTTAACGACTTGATTAGAACGGGAGCCAGTGCCGAAAATTTGCGCATACCGTTGCAATCCGCCGAGGTGCAAAATGGCATTTCCAAGATGGACTCGTCCTATCACAAGGCAATGACCGAGCTGGCTTCCACACCCGAAGGACTGGACTTGGCCCGCCGTGTGCTGGCTCTTCCCGAAGACATTGTCAAAGAAAATATCAAGCCTGAAAATCTGACCTCGAAGGAAGTTTTGGCGATTCTAAACAAAGCCGAAATTGCTCATGTTGAAAGGTTGGAACTGCAAGCTCGAGGCGGCAAGCCGCCTCTGAAAGAGTCGGATATTTTGAAACCTGACGAATTGGCGCGCTACAAAGCGATTAAAGAACAGCAGGACGCACTCGGTAAAAAGCCTCTCGAGATGGAGGACGCCGAGATCGCCAGGCGCGTCGACGGCTACCTTAAGGGCGAAGGACACGCCAAAGAATCGTTGCCTCCGGATGGCGTGGTCAAAAAGGGAAAAACGTTGCACATCGTCCTTGGCGCTCCTGGTGCTGGAAAATCGAAGAGCATCGTGGAAGGATTGCAAAAAGACTACGGTGCGCGGCTGATCGATTCGGATTTGATAAAACCTGATCTTCCCGGATACAAGGGCGGTTTGGGCACCCAGATCGTGCATCCTGTTTCAGACAAAATTGCAACAGCAGTTCGCAACAAAGCATACGCCGAAGGTGAAAACATCGTTCAGCCGGTCATCGGCAGAACGTACGAGGGAATTCACGCCATGATCAGGCAAGCTCGTGCGAATGGATACGATGTCGCCATCCACCTGGCCGACATCCCTCCTGAGACTTCGGTTAGACGAGTCTACGATCGTGGTTATGCCAAAGATCCCGTAGAGGGAGGTGTGCAGCAAGTCATCCCGCTGAGCTATCCGCTCGAATTCGTAGGACATCGACCAAGCATCGTATTCGACTACCTGGTTAAAACGCCGGGCTTGATCGATGCGTACACCAAATACAATACCAATAGTTTTCCAGCAACCCTGGTGGACAAAAGTCCACGTCAATTGCCGACATTCAAACCAGGAAGTCCCGGCGCGCCACCGCCGGCAAGTACTCCACCGCCGACGAAGACTCCTCCGCCTGCGAGGTAGCGAGTAATATTGCTAATATCAAATCCGTTTTTTCGTCACAGTAGCTGTGGTCTTAAACTGTGGCTTTTCACAGTGATATCCGCGCTATGCGAAGTTCTCAAGAGGAGGGCAAATACATGACTCAATCAGACTTTCTGAATTGCAAAACCTTCCAAAATTGTGTTATCAGTTTGTTATCCATTTCAACCCCCCAGCTCGGAAGTCCTCCCCCCTCTTTCGTTTCAGTAACATCATCCACAAACCTCAAGCCGTCAGCAAAGCTGACAGAAAGGAAAACAGCAATGAGCGCGCGAGTGATCGAGAACCCAAAATCCGACAGCGACCTTCCTCTTCGAGTGCAAAAGCAAATCGAAGAGTACGTTAACGCTGGATGGATTCGCGAAGTCCTTCTGATTAGCGAGCAGGGCGAAGTCATCGTCGACCCTGAAGCTGTGAGCTATGACCAGCTCATGCAATCGGAACAGCCTGGACGTGACCGCTCCGAATACATGGTTCGGCAATATCCTGCCAAAATCTATGTTGACGAGTAATCACAGGTAAGAACTTTCGGTTTGAACCTCGGACCAACTTTGTGGGTCTGAACACGTTCAACCAGACAGAATTTTTCGACTCGAAGCAAGACGCTCTCGAATGGTGACAAGTTGGTTTCTACTCGAAGCAAGATGTTTCGAATCGCACGAAGCACGACGTTAACCACGTCTATCGGGACCAATTCCCGAGCCGTTTTTTGATTTACCTCAGAAACCTCAAGAGGGTCAACGATGGAAAGCTTCGAAGCCGGCATGGAATTGGTCGAAAAAGGTGTGGTGCAAGATGGTTTCCCGCGCCCGCGTCGAGCACCGAAGGACGTTATCGCGCGAATTGAAAGGCTCACCGGTGTGTGCCCAATGTCGGTGAATCGCGAAGTCGAGCTGCCCCACCTTCAGCCCCTTGCCGACAGCGCCCGGATGGAGATCGAGGCTGCCGGTAACGCGAAGTTCGAGGCGACGCAATGGGCCTACGGCGACGGCAGCGGTAGGTGCGGCATGCTCGTCGTGACGGAATCTGTGGACGCGCCGAAGGAGAAGTACGAAGTGCTAATAGTGCGCGCCGGCGTGCCGTTCCCGAGCAGCATGGTGCGAGTTGGTTCGTTCGGTTCACGCAACAGCGGCATGCACCACGTGCATGTTCGTCGCCTCGCCTAGCTCCCGCTCGGCGAGAACCTCCAAAGCCGAATGTCGCCTTCGATCTGCATCAAATGCGGTTCTTAGCGCCATTCGGCTTGTACTTCGATATACTATAAAGATTCGTATAACGGTTTTAACCCAAAGAGCGAGACTGAGACTACGCAACAAGTTTCTCAATCGAGCGTAAATCAGCTACGCGTGCAGGAAAAGAAGACCTCAGTAACTAATTTTGTGGTCGCTTTTAAGGCTTTCTGCTTATCTTCAATTTGCCTTCGTTGATATCGTTCAGCACTGCCATTAGTTTTGCTGCTGGTGCATGTTTGCCGACGCCAAGGCCAGTTCCGTGGTTGACTCCCACGACTTTGCCTGTGTCCATCGCGATTAGCGGACCTCCAGACATTCCACCTTCGGAGTTGGCACTGCTGGAGATCATCTGTTGTTCGCTAAATCTATTTTTGAAGATTGAGGGTGCGAGTCCGTTGACTTTGCCTTCATTTTCGGTGAACACTCCATTTGCAAAACCGAGCGAATTTACTCGGTCACCTCGTTTGGGCATCTCAGTGTCCAGTGGAAGATTCTTGCCGAATGCTTTTTCTTGATCGGGATTGAGACCAGCTACTTCAAGAACCGCTACGTCCGCGCGTTTATCTCCACCCAATAGCTTCGCGGGAAATTGTCCGTCTCTTGTAACGACTTTGATGTCGGTGTTGCGCTGCATGAATTCTCGTAGTCCATCTTTGGTGATTCCATTTGCATCAGGGTTGAACTCTCTCGAGACTGCAAGCGCCTTATCAAAGTTGTCCGTAACGAACTTCAATTCTCCGGCACCGTTTCGGTCACTTGGGAAGACATTAAATTCTCCTTCGAGAGCTGTCCATCATTGTTTCCATCATATTCTTTATTTGTACCGTTGATCAGCACCTTGCGACCTTCCACGAAATTGTCGATTCCGTGAAATGCCGGGTGAATGTCCATTTCCGCCCGGATCCAGCCACTAATTCAGTGCTACGGGGAATGCCGATCTCTGGCTGCGACTCTCATGACCCGCCCGGAACTTGAACCAGAATCTTTTCACAACGTCCTTTATGGTTTCCGGATCGACTTTCACTTGAACGTCTTCTGGTTTGTCCGATGGATCCTGTAGAACCATCTCGAATGCGGTTGACCGTCCTCATCCGGATGAGGATTGGGCTTATCATTCGCTTCAGGATTGTTTTTCGAATCGGGTTTGTCTTTCGATTCAGGTTTTCGATTCTGGTTGGTCCGCAGACTCCGTAGGCGAATTGCCTGAGCCTGCGGAACAGTTGAAGCGGTCGTTTGTGCATCAAACGGATTGCCCGCTTGATTGGCGTAAAACCGCCGGAAACATCGCATTTTCTCTGGCGGCGACATCTTCCGGTTTGCTGGATTTCACATCCAGACCGGGTCTTTGTTCCATTCGAGTATCGCCGAGCGCAGCGCTAGAAATGTGATTGTCAAACGATTCATTCGACCGATCGCTAGCAGCAGGCTTGCGAACCTCTACGTTAGAGGAGTCAGTAGTCATAGTGTGGAGTGAGCGAGTGAGTTAGTAAAGGAAGGCGAGCAAAGGATTTTGGGGGGACGCTAATATTTGTCCACTTACATAATCTCATCCGATCGTGACAGCAACGTAACCGTTTTCAAGGTTTGCGTAGGATTATCTCAATCGCTTAAGCAACAGACTATCGTATTGGTATTTAGGCAAGCCCTGAATAGACTTCTCCCGTCTGGCCTTCCAGAATTGGGCGTTAAATTCGGAGCTGAATGAATGCATGATTTGTTTCATCCGAGCAACCTTGGCTTGGAGGTATTTATCTTTTTCAGCAAATTGCTCTACGCGAGCCATATTGACGATCATGTGGCTAAAAAGTTCTGCTTGGTCTTCACGAGCGGACTGCATCGAAATGTCAGTCAAAAACCCGTCCACGTCGAGTGGATATCTCGTCGCCGCGTACTCTGAAACTTCATGTTCGTATAAAAACGTGGATGGATTCAATCTAGGCCAATCCTCGTCCAGCTTCGGCGGTCTGTTGTTTCCATGCGCTTCCGTCGCATGAAAGAGTTCATGGTGCACGGTTACTAGTCCATCGGCAGTGCCACCATATGCGACATCAAGATAAATCGTGTTCTTCTTGGACAAAAGCATCCGCAGCGCTAGATTGTCCGCAAACAGCAGCGCCATGCTGGCGCAACCACATACCGGGCGTTTAAGCTTCCTCAGGTCTTCACACAAAATAATGCGATCCAGTTGGAGTTTATTGACGAGGGATGGTGGATAGACCGACAGCTCATCGCGCAAAAACTCGAGATATGAAGTAATCGTCTCGATATTCGCGAGCTGATAGTTGATTACTGGATCAGTACTCTTTTCGTCGGTCACAATCTCGATCTTGTAGAGGCGCCTTAGATCGCACAGCAAGCTAAAGCGTTTCTTGATGACATCAACCTTGGATGCTGCCTGGGTGGACATTGATGGCCTCGGAATTTCGCGTTTGACTTAAACGTTATTCCCGAATGTCCATGATTGTGAACGCTCCACCCTCTTCGGAGGCGGAGGTTTGTTCTATTCTTTGTCATCAACTTCAGTGATTTCAGTTGTACGCGCCCCTACCGAGTCGCGCTTTTTACGACTGACACAAACGGAGTCAACGCTGGGTTCCTATTATCGGAGCGCCAGATTGCGCGCATCGTGATTGTGGCGTTCAAATCTTCGACTTCTATGATCGCCACATTGTCTGGTTTTCTTCTGCGAGCGGATTCGGTTATAAACGTTACGCCTATGTCGGCTGAAACCAGGCTCAGCATCGTACTCTCGGTGAATGTCTCCTGAACCACGGTCATAGTCAGACCCGCTTTTGTGCATTTTGAAAGTATCAAATCGTAGTACAAGGGAGCATCAGAACGTTTGAACCAAACGAATGGAACGTCCTTCAAGTCGCGCAGTGCAAGCGACTTTCGGGTACCCACTGTGGGATTCGCTTTTGCCGCTGCGAGGACGATCCTTTCGTTATTGATGGAATGGTTGGCCACACCTTCAGTATTACTCGGAAGCCAATAAACGAAACCGATGTCTATGGAACCGTTGGCTAGAAGCTCAGCTTGTGCCAGCGAGCTGGACGGCACCAGCTCCATTCCGACATTCGGATTGCGCTTGCGAAAGTCGCCGAGAATTGCCGGGAGGTGTCCACTGTATGTAGCACCATCCGCGAAGCCGATTTTCAGAAACCCTGTCTTGCCGCTTGCCACCTGCTGCGTGGCGACAATCATTTTGTCGATGTCATCGAGAACTTCACTCGCCCGTGTTAGTAAAACTTTTCCGGCGGCACTTAAACGGACTCCGCGCGGCAGACGTTCAAACAGCTCTACGCCTAACTCTTCCTCCAGTTGCTGCATCTGCCGGCTAAGGGCGGGCTGTGCAACGTGCAGGTCCTGCGCCGCTTGTCCAAAGTGTTCCAGTTGTGCGATGCGGACGAAATATTTAAGCTGTCTCAGTTCAATCATGTGATTTGGGTTTAAATGTATAAAACGATTGATACCGGATTGCTATCAAAAAGTCAATTTTAAGTATTGGACGTTATCGGTTGCAATGGAGACAATGATAGGCATATTCTGTCTGTACGGTGAACGTGTCATGCAAATGATTGTGGAAAAGAAAATCGAAGTAGTGGAATTCGAGTTGCGCTATCAACATGCGGTTGAGGAGCTGGTTTTGCCAATTCAACAAATTGAGTTCGGCGTCAAAATCACCAGAGAAGAGCAGCCGGATCTGGTCGATATTAAGAACGTGTTTCAAAAAGGTAACGGCAACTTTTGGGTAGCATTGTGTGATGGCAAAGTCGTCGGAACGGTTGGCGTTGTGGACATTGGCAATCAGCAAGTCGCGTTGAAAAAGATGTTTGTCAAAGCGGAGTTTCGCGGCAAGCAATTCGGCGTCGCACAAAGTTTGATGGATCGTGCAAAACAGTGGTGCTCCGCTCGTGGAGTCAAATCGATATTGTTGGGCACGACTGCAAAAATGTTTGCAGCTCATAGATTCTATGAGAAGAATGGTTTTGTAGAAGTGCTTAAGTCGGAGCTCCCGCCCAACTTTCCAATCGTTCATGTGGATAACAAATTCTACAAATGCGAGAATTTGTAATCGTGCAAATCGTGCTCAGAGACGTCTAACCGACGGTGAATGACAGAATTAGCGCAATGACAATGAACGCAAAATCTTTGATCGTAAACTTTGAATCAATTTCTGCGCCGAGTTCTCGATTTATCTTGAGAATTTGGCGGTGAGCAAAGAACACACATACCAGCGCGAGAATGCCTGCTAAAAGACCGAGTATGGCTGTCTCTTCTGATTTGAGTGCGAGTTTCATCGTGGTTAAAAACACGAAATACAGCACGGCGACTAAGAGTTTGTTGAGGCGAAACGGGATGCCGCGACTCACAGCTTTAGCCTCGATCGCCTTCAAGAGTTCGAACATCGAGATGGGAAAGAAGCATGCGAAAATCAGCGAACCGAATTTGTTTGGTCCAGGTATTCGCATTGCGTGGAAATTCTTGTATGCCCACCAGAGCACGTAATAACCGAATGTGATAACGGACATCACCCAAAATTTTAAATTCGAGGCAGCGTAGCCAATCGGTTCCGGTTTCTCCAGGAGCTTCTCTGATGCATCCTCAGACGCAGACGTATTCAACTCGTTTGTTTCAGAGGTTTCGTTTGTTTGAGAATCAGCCATTTTTTCTCCAATTGGTCAGCACATAGAATAACTTATACGCAAATTGAGTACATTTGAATCCGGCGGTCGCAAGGTTCTTCGCCCGACGATTGTTCAGCGAGGCCCACTGAGGTCCACCGAGGTTTGCGACGTTGAATAGAGCTATGGTGAAGCGTAGTAGAACTGGAGCGGAGCGAAAGGGTGCGAAAGCTGAGGTGTACCAGCTAGCCGCTCCCTTTCTCACGTTTGTTGGGTGAACTCCGCAAGACCAGACCGCCTGCAGGCGATCGATTTGCGGAGTTGGAAGCAACCGGTCACGACCTGAGTTACTGTTTCTCGAACTCAGCGCTCAGGTTTAGCTCCGGTTGAAGACCAGCCCGAGCAGCCCGGCCACGACTGCGCCGCCGACGGCGAACAGAGCCGCGAACAGCGCCGCGCCGATTTCCCACACGCCGAAGAACCAGATCAGCAGACCGCCGACCTTCTGCCAGTCCTTCGCCATCTCGAGCCAGGGCACGATGGTGTCGAAGGTGAAATTCCACGACGCGACGGAGCCATAGATACCACCGGCGATGGCGGCGAGGACGACGATCAGGAATTGCCAGAATTTCATGGATGTATCCTTGTTTGGTGACCACGGTTTTGGGACCAGCCGACGATCCGGTCAGACATCCCGCTACCGTTGTGGTTGCGTCCTTCCAATGTTCGAACCTGACCAGAGCCGAGATATGTCGCTCAATATCTGCGTTGCCGTATGGCTAAATCTTTCGCTTCCGCAGGAATGCGGTGCAGAGATTTGTGTTTCTAGCAGAATAGGACGTTGTCTCGGTTTATTGGTTTGGGTTCGAAGTGCATTAGGAAAAACGGACCATCACCCTAACCAATCGCATGCCTGGTAAGTGAAACAAATGACCGAATATTAAGTCACCGCACCGCCGCGCTCCGCCGTTCGCTCGCCTTGATCTGAGCTGACCGAAGTGCTCGTCAGTCGGTTTCTCAAACCGATAGTGAATGTCTATTAATTGCCGCACTGGAGTAGCTCGGCTGCCTTGTTTGATATTTTGCATCGCCATCCGGGAGCCGCTTTGAGATGGCAACACGCCAGCGCGAACCGGAATATATCACCAGAGATGGTGCGTGTCTTTGCGATATTTCGATATATCGTTTAAGCCCACTCGCGCGAGACCAATGCTGTTCTAACACGAATTTCTCTGTCTAGAGAGTGTGAACTACGTGGTATGAACTATCGGTTGGGGAATCTCTAAGCATGCAGGTGAAGCGATGGAGACGAAGTCCGCGACGGCGATCCCTTTGAAACAACGGTTGGTTGGAAAGGTCTTTTTATTTTCGGGCAAATGGAGCTATCCGCCGCCCGAGAAAATATGCGAGTTAATAACTTCATGTGGAGGGACAGTTGTTTCCGCAGCTGGTCCTGACGTCAACCATGTCATCAGTAATTCCGTCACGACGCAAACTACGCAAAAACTTGTGGCTCAGCTCACCAAAAAGAACGGTGTGGCAGTTGGTTTGACGGATGTGATGGAAATTGAAAGTTTACTCGAAGTGACAGTAGATGACATGATTTCCCTGCTACAGTCAGGCGATTCGAAGCTTTGGAATTATTTCACCGATCACCTGAAACACAAGGTTCAGCTAGGTGATTTAAAAGGGATGGATTTGTCGTCGTTCAACCTTGCGCGCTGCGAATTGAAGGGCTCTGATTTAAGTGGCTGCACAATGAACATGTATCAATTTCGGCAAGTAACTGGTGCCAAACTTGATGGAGCTAAGTTTGCAAAATCAACTCTTGCTCAACTTCGTTCGTGCTCGCTCAAGAATGCCAGTCTGTCAGAATGTATTGTTTCCGAGTCGATGTCGGACTGCGATTTTAGTTTTGCACATCTAGTTGGGGCGACGGCTTATGATACGAAGTTTTCGAACTGTGATTTTAGCGAATGTGATTTGTCCGGTGCGCAAGTCGATAGGGCTGAGTTTAAAGACTGCCGTTTTAACAAGACCAATCTGAGCCGGGCTAGTTTAGTTGCTGCCAATCTAAAGGGAGCTGATTTATCAAATTGTTCGCTTGCGGGTGCACTGCTGTACGAAACCCAACTTCACAAAGCAAAACTTGTAGGCGTCGATTTTCGCAATGCCTTCCTCTGCAACGCTAGTTTTAAAGGAGCGGATCTTACAGGTTCTGACTTTTCTGGTGCCGCTACCAGTGGTGTCGATTTTAGAGATGCTCAAATGAAGGATGTTATTGGTCTCACTGAAAGCAAGGCGAGAAGAGCGCCTACAGGAAGTACCAACCTCAAGCAGTTTGAAGAGCTTGCAAAAAAGGTTCCACGATTTTCTACGTCAATAGAGGTTGAACTCAATAGTGTACGATTAAAACTTTATGTCACGACCTTCACGAAACAAGGTCTTGTATATGGTTCGATTAATATCAACAGTTCTGGCTCGCCGAGCGTACAGTATGACTCCGTATCGGCGGCTATGATTGCACTGGCGCAGAGGTTTCCGGATGCTACTCTCGATGCTGATAGCGTATGCGCTACTGCCCCACCGAAAACAAAATTTGATTTCGCAAAGCTGGCGCTTGCGTCTTGGTGTGAGGCTCTAGGCATTGATGTTCCAACTGACGAAGAGCTGAATAATCGGAAAGCCGAGAAGGCCTCCAAAGCGAAAGTATTGTTGGATGAATTAGTTAGTGAGTTAAGAGGTGGTTTGGAAGGAATCGCGAAATGGAACGCCAGACGGAACAATCAAGAGGAAATTCCTGAGATATCGGGACAGGATTTTTCCAATGTAGATTTCACTGGTGCGGTTCTGGACGATGTCGGTTTTCCAAACTGCAAATTTGATGGGGCTATGCTAAAGCAAGTTTCCATGCGCGCTGCAAATTTCTATCAATGTTCGTTTATAGGAGCAGATTTGGAAAAAGTTGTAGCTAATCGTACCCTTTTCGAAAGAGCCAACCTGACCGGCGCGCGAATGTGCGGCGCACAGATTCGCAGCAGCTGGGCTAATGACGCCAACTTCGGCGATGCCGATCTCACGGGTTGCGATTTCAGTGATGGTTTTATTCAAGGAGCTGACCTGGCAACTGCAAAGATCGAAAATACCAGATTTCAATTTACGTCATTCAATCAAGACACGAAGTTTCCTCAGGACTTTAATCCTGTTGGAGAACTGCTCTGGGTCGGCAAGGGCATTAATCCGCTTATTATCCAGGAAGCAAAAAGGCAAACTTCCGGCGATATGGATTTTGATTCTTTCCTGGTTGCGCTGCAAAAAGATTTTGACAAGGACCGCATGAAAAAAGTACTAAAGATGCTGCAGCAGGATCGTTTTCAGCTCTTCGCTGATGTCTCGGAACAAGCGGTTGTAGGGATCGTGAAAAGCCAAACTGATCCTGATCTGCTCTACTCCTGCAGACTTGGCCGTGATGGATCTTTTGCTTGTTGCACGCAGAATACCAACAGTTGTGGAGGTCTCAGAGGGGCGCTGTGTAAGCACATCTTGGTTTTACTTGTGGCGTTGGCGAAATCCGACCAGGTTCCAGCAAGTCAAGCGTTGGAGTGGGTTTTATTGAGTAAGGCGCATCAGCCGAAGCTCGACAAAAACTTGATGGCTGAAACATTCTTGCGTTACAAAGGTAGTGAAGCCGGCGAGATCGACTGGCGTCCGATGGAAACCGTTCCTGAGGATTATTACGCGTTTTAAAATTAGGTGTGCTGTGGCTCTCGCTGGCTAACGCATGAAGTTTCTATTTATGCGGCTAGTGTAAGGACTCTTTGTGAAGGCCCACTTCGCTCGGCCTCTTAATGCACGCTGTAAGCAGTCTGGGTGCTTACCAAGCGCCCCCTCGATAATTGTTGTTATTCGAACAAATCTCGTGTTCTGTCAGTTATTAGACTGTGGAATGCTGCGTATAGGTTGTTCTTTAAATCGCCGAAAACCTGGTAGATATCCTCGATTTGGAATGGCTCAGTCCATTGCGATTCGAGATCGAGTTCGACTTTGTAGCCCGCACTGGTCAGATTTATTTCATACGAGCAGCGCAGTAGTTGTTTCGATTTTTCATACATCAGTATGCTGGTTTGTGCGCTGCGCATGAGCTTTGCAGGAAACTCATAAGACAGGTTTTCTTCTCGCATCAGGAGAGGTGGCACCACTTTTGGTGGTCGGCTGGGTAGCATGTGGAAGTAGTCGGACAGATCTACTTCACTGGGGAGAATAATCAAGTTTCCGAACTGAAGCGTTGCTCCAAGCGGCGACTTGTAGGCGCGACTGGTCTTGCAGATTTCCATCAGTGGTACTATATACGGTTTCACTGAATCTTCCCATGATTCGAACCGAGTCGGATTGCAAGACAAAGAGGCTCGATTGAAATTCATCAACAAGCTTTGCTCTTCCGTGCCGGTGAGGAACATCAATTCTTCGGCTCCGAATTCGCCTTCCTCCGGTTTCACCTGTTCGGGAAAAGTTGAAGCAATGAGTGCCGTGACGTCGCTAGTCAGCAGAGAACTGAGAGGTTCTTTTGTCTCCAGCTCTTTGAAGATTACACTGGCGAAGAAGCGCCGGACCGGAGGGTTGGTGAATTGCTGGAAGTAAACAGCCTTCGGACAGTGTTGATCGATCCAGTTGGACAGTCGCTGTTCGATCGTATTGCAGTTGTTGAAACCAGTTATGTCATCCGGGAGTAGTGGTAACTGTGTGACAAGTTCAATTATGTCCAGAAGAATTTTTCGTAGTTCTTGATCGACCGTCCAGCCGTGATGCAGTTGCTGGTAGCGTTGAGAATCCCACTCTTCGCCGGGTTCGTCGAGCCCGATGAAATCTCGGAACAGTGAGTTGTATCGCACGTGGTCGGCGAAGGCATCGTATTCCGGAATTTCGTAATACGATTGCAGCAGTGCTGCACGCAGATGCTTTTTCAAATCTTCCGGCGGGACCGTATCGTTTAACTTCCATAAGCGCCGAGCTTCCGAATCGAGAACCCCGGACGCCGCTCGGTCGAGGAGCGGAAGCGGGTGGTTGGACGGCAGTTGCGTTTTCGATTCGAAGGTGGAAACGCGTGGCTTTTTCAAAGGGGCGAACTTCTCGTTGGGTTGGTGATTGAACTATAGGTTTATACCACCTATCGGCGGCCCTAGCACGTGATAATGAGACAGACCAAGCTGGAGCCTAAGCAATCATTAAATTCGCTCGGTCCACGATTTCTTTTCCTTGATATGGAACGACACTGAATGTGATTTAGCGATCAATTGCCGCGCAGAGTGGGAGCAAAATTCTTCTTTTCACCATCAGTTTTTTTTAGCTCGGGAATTAAACGTTCCAGTTCCTGGCGCAGTAAGTCTGGGTAGTCATCAATCGCACTTTGATAGGTTCGGATGTTAAAGTATTTTTGGTTTTTCATTCGGTCAAGTTCTTCGCGGGCTTTGTCTGGCTGTCCCAGCTTCATATACGCCACGATCCGACCCATTGTATTTTCTGCATCCCTTCCGCCTCTGTAGAATCCACGTTTGGCATCGCTTTGTGGATTTCCGATCGCTGCTTCGTAGTCCGCATGCGCTTTTGCGGATTCGTTCATCATCTCGTAAATGTAGCCACGCAATGCAAAACTTCCTGCATTTTTTCCGCTTCGAAGAGTTAGAAGTCGGTCCGTGTCAGCAAGTGCGGCCTGGAAATTTGACTTTTGCAAGTATACTGCCGCGCGATTTCGATACGCATTTACATTCTCCGGTTGTCCTTCGATGATCTTTGAGTAGTCGGCCAATGCATCGTCTAAACGATTTAGTTTTCTGTAAATTCGTGCACGTCCATAATAGTGGTAAGAGTCAAAATCCTGGGGATTGGTGTTCTCCAGCGAATGTTTATAATCAGCCAACGCAGCGGAATAGTTGCCTAAGCCTTCATAAATGTCACCGCGATTGCTGTAATATTCCTTGATTTCATGATTGTTAGTCTCAGTCTTTTTTGTGTGCTCAATCAAATAAGTGTAGTCTTTTATGGCAGTGGCGTAGTCCATGGAGCGCGCGCTCATCCATGCGCAGCGTTTTGCAAGTGCCATATCATCCGGATTCATGTTGAGCGCCACTCGATAGAGCGTTTTAGGAACGTCCGAAGAAAGATTGTAAGATGACAGATAGTCAAACATTGAGCCGATGTCGCCAGGCACGAATGCCAGTTGCTTTGGAAACAATGTGAAGGCTGCGACCAATATGCCTGTGCTGATGCCCAGCGCTTTTCCAGTGACAGAGCGGATCTTGGTTCTCTCGCTGCTTCGATCCAGGAGGTAACCGGCACCACAGACCAAAATCGCGACCGATAAAAATATATTGAAGCCGAGACTGGCTGCGGATAGAAGAAACAGTCCGTTAACGATCGGCTCAAACGTCGGTGCGATTTTTATATTGGAGCAAATAAAACTTGATATCAAATATGGTATTAACCCGCCTACGGTTAATCCGGCAAATAAGCACAAATGGCTTGACCAAACCTGTCTGCGCAAGGCTTTCTCGCTTGTCATCATTCTGAAGTTTTTTCGAGCAGTGCGGAGAAGAAATAGCGAGACCGCGCCGAGAATTCCAATTGCTGTCAGCTCGAATACGGCACCGATATACTCACTTTTGGTTTTGCCAACAATGTAATAGAACGCGGGGACCAGCACGACAGCAAGCGGTAGAAGGACCGCTGCTTTGCCGGAGAAGAACGGCTTTTGCGTCGTGGTGCTCGCATCAAACGAAACTTTCTTTCCCGATTCAATTTTCTTCAGTGATTCAATGATCTCTGAAAATGTTTGAAAACGATCTGCCTGATTTTTCTCCAGGCACTTCAGTGCGACTGATTGGAGGCTCTTCATCGTCGCAGTGCCCATGAGGTTTTTCGAGAACGGTTTCGGAATGTCATTGATGTGTTTTACAACTAGTTGGATAGAATTGCTTCCTGCAAAAGGCGTTTCACCAGTGAGCGTTTCATACATCAGGCAGCCGAACGAATAGATGTCGGATCTTTGATCGAGCATGAAACCCAGGCATTGCTCGGGGCTCATGTAGTGCGGACTGCCAAAGACCTCTCCGGTTTTTGTCAGGTCTCTTGTCTCCCGGTCATCTGACGGAAGCGCTTTGGCAATGCCGAAATCCACGACGCGGGCACTTTCAGCCCCGCCCTCAGTTTTGGATAAGATGATGTTTGCTGGCTTGATATCTCGATGAACGATGCCCTTTTCATGGGCATGTGCGAGGGTGTCACAGATCTGATGAAAAATTGAAATCGCGCGTTTTTCTTCGATCGAACCTTGTTGCTTGATCGCCTGGCCGAGCGTCTCTCCGTTGACGTAATCCATGAGCAGATAGGCTTGCCCGGCTTCGGTTATGCCGTGGTTATAGACTGATACAAGATTGGGATGATTGAGTTGCGCTGCAGCAGTCGCTTCTTGCTCGAATCTCTTTAGCGCGGCGGCATCATCGCTCAGACTTTGTTGTAAAACCTTCATCGCGAAGATGGCGTCGGTTTGCTGGTCTTGCACTTTGTAGACGGTGCCCATGCCGCCTTTGCCGAGGACTTCTAAAACTTGGTAGCGACCGTCAATCAACTCCGGATGTACTTCCGCTTCGCTATTTGCGTTGTCGGTTTCACTGACCGGCGGGTCATTCCGCGAAGTTGCATTTGTGTTGTCGGTGGGCGAGTCATTTTGTGTACTCGTATCTTTTTCACTGGTTTCCGGCTCACCGCACGAACACGAATTGACTTTGAAAATCCAGCCTGTAGAACCGTTCTGTTTGGCATCGGGGCGCTGACGTTTGCCGCATTGCGAGCAGACTTCTTTTACTTTTGTTTCATTGGTTTTGTCTTTCAACATTGCTTGTTTATACCCGCTAAATTGCGGCTCCAACTTATACTTGCTTCACACGTGGTTCTTGCTGATTTGCGTTTGGGTATAAAACAGCACGAGGTTTTGCGCAGATGCTGGAGCCGACGTTCATAAAGCAGCTGAAGGCTTGTAAGAATGTCCTCATTGTGGGGGCTGGCGGTGGCTTCGATGTTTTTGCCGGACTACCTTTATTCTTCGCATTGCGCGAGGCGGGCGTTAGTGTCCATCTCGCCAATCTCTCATTCTCGTTTCGTCATGGTGAAATATCCGGAAAGAATATCGGGAAAAACTGTGTGGAAGTCACGGCCAGATCGAAGGGCAATGAATATTATTTCCCCGAGGGTTACTTGGCACAGTGGTTGAGCCGCAAGCGCATGGATCAGCCGATTTACTGCATTCGTGTGGCGCCGGTCAAGGAGCTTGTGGAGGCATATGAACTTCTGCACGAGCAACTTCAATTCGACATGATGGTGCTTGTCGATGGCGGCGTCGATTCCATCATGCGTGGTGACGAATCGCGCATAGGAACTCCGCTCGAGGACATGATGAGCCTTGCTGCGTCCCTGCAGGTGGATGTTCCGAAGCAACTCTTGTGTCTGGGGTTGGGTGCGGAAACGGACCTTTGCCACCTCTACGCGTTGGAAACGGTAGCGCATTTGATCAAAGCAAATGCTTTTTTAGGCGGTCTTATGCTGACTGGTGACATGCCTGAAGTTAAAAACTTCGTAGAAGCAACCGAATTTGTGTTCTTCGAGATGCGCGGTTATGAGAGCGTGATTTGCAGCTCTGTAATGTCCGCACTGGAAGGGCATTTTGGCGATTATCATCGCACCCGAAGAACTGTTGGGTCTGAACTTTGGATCAACCCATTGATGCTTCTTTATCTGGCGTTCGATGTTACTAAGGTCAGCGAAAACGTCCTCTATTTCAACGAAATATCCGGTTGCGAATCTATCGAGCAAGTGCGTAAAATGCTTCGAGATTTCCGCGAGAAGACGGAAATTCGCAAGGTGCCGCCGTTTCCTATGCGGTAGTGAAAGTGCGGCTCGGTATAGATGGAACAGTTTAGAAGAAAATAGAGGCTGTCGAGCCCACGAGCGGCATCGTGTAGATACCTTGCAGTAGCCACCGATCCTCTGCGGTTGTAACTCTGGATGTATGAAATAACGAGTTATGCAAGTGGCTATGTAGCTGCTATTTGTATTGCTCATACCAGGCGGGCAAGTGCAAACGTGTGCTGGATAGAGAGACGAAGAGTGGTGCAATCTCTACATTCTTAAACAAGCTGCGCAAGCGAATAAATTCAAACTCCAAGGCATCGATTTCGTCTTTCATAGCAAAACGGTCTGAATTGTCTTCTATACACTTTTCTGCTTTGTCACTATCCCAGCCTTGTTCGACAAGCGCGCTTATGAGTCTCGGTTTAAAGGCGTGTACTTTCGTCATTCCGCAATCGTTGTGTCCTACCGTGACAATATGGCGCACGCCATTGGCTAGAATATATGCAAGAGCGAATTCAGATCCTGGTATTTGCGAAATTCGTCCACCTGCGGTTCGTATGACGTAGGCGAAGTTTCTTGGTATTTGCGGCGTAAATCGAAATTCGATGCACGAGACAACTAACAGTTTTGGTTCGCTGCTGGTTCTAACTGTTTTATCAAAATTGTGTGCCGCTATGAAGTCTTCTATTGGAGTGCCGCGCCAACGTTGAGGCAGTGCTTCGGGACTCTCGAGTTGAACTAATCGGCTGCCGAATTTTATCGAACGCGTGGCGCTCAAATCGTCTGGACCTTCTGACATTGTTGTTTCCTGCCTTCTTTTGAGTGAACGATTATACCGGTAATTTGAGGTTGGCTGAGTTACTGCTCGAAAAATTCGCGACCTGTCTTCGTTTCCGATCAGGCAGTGGAGATCGCTTGAACTTGGGGTATTCTATCGTTGCATCTTCCATTCGTTCATAAGATGCGCAAGTGCTTCTGCCTTCATTCCATAGTTGTCCGGAAGGCTGTCGTGAACACCAGCGATTGCCGAGTTGACTTTTCGCATTGTTTTTCCAACGGGGTATGACTCGGACAGGTCAAATCCAACTAGTTTGGCTGTATCGCTGGCTTCGTAAGCGCGGAAATCGTGCACGTCATCCCATGAATACGATCGTGCCTTGAAGAGGCTCTTAATTTCGAAACCGTCTTGAGTCAGATGCAGGTGCGAAGCATTTGGAAGTATGTTCACAATGCCGACAACGACGCATAGCCCAAAAAAAATTGCGACGAACCAGCCCATTGTGTCGCCAGATGTGATCATGCCGATACCACCCACGGTGAATACGGCAGAGCCGGCAATCAGCATAATCATGCGGCGTTTACTGGGAAACAGCTTCAGTTCGTCTTCATAGTCGTGCATTGTCGTGCCTCGGTTTACGATGACAAATTTGTTCAGTGCCAGACCGCCTCAGATTGTAACTGCAAAAATATCGAAAATCTATGAGCAAGAGTTGGTGCAGAGCACTATGATTCGTTTCTATCAGGAGAGAATCGTTCGGCAACCATGAATCGCTGGTTGTTTACGCAGACGAATGTGGTGACCAGTTCGTCGCCCGGGCGATAGATACTTTGTGTCGGTAGGTACGCGGCGCAATTGTATTTTGCGAGGAACACTTCGTACCCGCCCTCTTCCGGTCTGATGATTTTGCAGTTCAAATTTTCGCCGGGGTCCGGAAGCTTCGAGCGGTCTGGGGCGCTGGATGCGGGGCGTTGTGAAAGCAGCAAACGATTTTTTTCGGCAGCAACAAAAATTACCGGGATCTGATCGCCGGCTTGATGGTTTGAGTTTGAAGGCAAATATGCGGGCAGATTCTGCGGGATGATAATTACGTTGAAGCCGCCTGGAACGTATTTGACGACCCGGCACATTACATTGTCGCCCGGGACGAGGTTCTCCGACGTGTTGATGTTCAAACCTGGATCGATTGCTGCAGCGCGAGCCCGCTTTTCAGGCTTCTCCGTCTTTGGCTTTCGACGGAATTCGACGACGTTATCGGGTGTTTCTTGCTCGCTCATCCTTGACCTCGCGGTCCCTCGACTCACTCTACTAAACGAGTTAACGAGCAGACTCTAAGGAATCATACTGACCGAACGGGTGCCTGTAATGAAAGAGGTGTAATCTAGCGCCTGCGATCACGCCTGTAGCAGTGATTCAAGCTCGACTGGTTCCGGTTTAGGACCGCAAAATCGCGGGCAATAAGTGGTGAGCAAAAGGAACCGACGGTTCTCTTTGTTGACCGGCGCCGAGGGCAAATTGCCGAAAGTGTCGAGGCGCGAACAAAGTTGAACACGCTGATGCGGTTTGAAAGAAAGGAACTCCTGAATGGGCGAACAACACTCTCAAGATAGCGCCAAGAAGTCTTCAAAGAAGAAAAAGCATAAGTTTTCGCAAAAGGATTATAAACACCCTGCTGCCGCCTGGGGCGCAGCCTTCAGCGTCGGTCGCGTGCTGCTGGAGCAAGAGGAAGTGGTGCAGGGGGTCGAAGCGATCTTTCGGATGAACCATGAGAATGGTGGCTTCGACTGTCCGGGATGCGCATGGCCCGACGATCGCAAAGGCTTGCGCATGGACATCTGTGAGAATGGAATCAAACATGTCACCTGGGAGATGACAAAGAAGCGTGTCGATCGCGAATTCTTCGAGCGCCACTCAGTCTCGCAACTTGAGAGCTGGAGCGACTTTGAACTGGAAAACGTCGGTAGATTAGTCGAGCCTATGGTCTACGATCCGAAAAGCGATCATTACGTACCGATTTCCTGGGATGATGCATTTAAACTTGTGGCAAAACATTTGAACGCTTTGCCTTCAGCCAATGGAGCAAGTTTCTATACCTCCGGAAGATTGTCGAACGAAGCAACATTTCTGTATCAACTTTTTGCTCGCGAATTTGGAACTAACAATTTGCCCGACTGTTCCAACATGTGCCATGAAGCCAGCGGACGCGCATTGGCAGCATCGATTGGCACCGGGAAAGGAACAGTCGATTTGATCGATTGGCAAAATGCCGACGCTATTTTTGTCATCGGAGTGAATGTCGCAACCAACGCACCTCGCATGCTGACTGCGTTGGCAGACGGTGTGAAGGAGCGGGGTATGAAGATTGTTCATATCAATCCGCTGATAGAAGTTGCTGCAACCACTGCGATCACTCCGCACGATATCATGGACATGATACTGTTCAAAAACACGCACACAAGCTCGCTCAACCTGCAGCCTAACATAGGCGGTGACATGGCGATCGCTCGTGGAATCGGCAAGTATTTGCTGGAACAACACGACTATGGAAATGCAATCGACAAGCCTTTCATCGACGCGTATACAAGTGGTTTTGATGAATACAAAGCGGTTTGTGATAATACAAGCTGGGCGGAAATCGAGCGTCAATCGGGTTTGCCGAAGTCTGAAATTGTGAAAGCTGCCGAGATCTACCGGCAAGCGAAAACATGCATAATCAGCTGGTGTCTGGGTGTTACTCAGCACGAATTTGCGGTGGATACAATACGAGAATTCGTCAACGTTCTGCTATTGCGTGGAAACATCGGCAAAGAGGGTGCCGGTCCATGCCCGATTCGAGGGCATAGCAATGTTCAAGGGAATAGAACTTGCGGAATCCATCACGCACCGCCCGAGGATTGGTTGGTGCGCATGGACGCGGCTTGTGGTATCACTTCGCCGCGCACTCACGGGTTGGATACAGTGGGGACGATCAACGCGATGCACCGCGGCGACGTGAAAGTCTTCGTCGGCATGGGAGGCAACTTCGCGTCGGCAACTCCGGACACGGCATTCACGTTCGAAGCCCTGCGCCGATGTCCTCTGACGGTGCATGTCAGCACGAAGTTGAATCGCAGTCATATCGTTCATGGAAAAGAAGCTTTGATTCTTCCTTGTCTTGGGCGAACGGAAGCTGACGTGCAAGAATCGGGCCCACAGCAAGTCACCGTCGAAGATTCGATGAGTATGGTTCATCTTTCTGTTGGAAAGAGAACGCCGGCATCCGATCGATTGAGGTCTGAGTGTGCCATCATTGGTGGTATCGCGCGCGCGACTCTGCCGAATTCGAAAACTCCCTGGGAAAGGTATGTCGGCAACTACGATCTGCTACGCGATAAGATGGCGGAAGCGTTGTTCGGGTTCAAAGACTTTAACAAGCGCGTCAGGCAGCCTCTGGGATTTCGGATCGAACAGCCCGCTCGCGAGTTGAAGTTTGAAACCGACACCAGGCGCGCTAATTTTTCCTGCGCAGAACTTCATGACGTCTTGCCTCCGGCGAATAGACTTCTTCTCGGGACAATGCGTTCTCACGACCAGTTCAACACGACAATCTATTCAGATAACGACCGTTATCGCGGTGTGAAAAACCTTCGCAAGCTCATCTTCATGAACGCAGACGACATGAAGGAAAAGGGTATTGAAGAATTCGATTGTGTGGACATAACTTCTTTCGCGAAGGATGGAACTCAACGAACCGTTCAAGAGTTTCGCGCGGTTCGCTACAACATTCCGAAGGGCAATGCGGCTGGCTATATGCCGGAGTGCAACGTGCTGTGTCCAATCGGAGATTTCAGTGCGCAGAGCGATCAACCCCTGATGAAACATTTGATAGTAGAAGTGAAACGCTCGGAAGTGCAGTCTTGATGCTCGGTTCGTCCACACAATGAAGGCGGATATTGATGAGTAAGCGCGAATCAAAAAGAGTTTGTTTGGTGGACGTTCGGGAGGATGTGCCGCTTCAAGGTATAACCCAGTCCGGAGAACGCAATGTTGTTGGACGTGAGACCGAAAATATCATCGTTGTGGCGACGCACAAAGTTCGAGGTGCGCATTTCGAGAGCTGCACAGACAGTGTGTCGGTGGAGGAGCCACTGGAGATAAACGTCCGGTTCGAATTGGACGGATGTCGGGTTGTTCGAACCGTCGCGGTTACGATGCGCACTCCGGGGCACGACGCTGAGCTCGCTGCGGGATTTCTTTTTGCCGAAGGTGTGATTTCCAAATTCGACCAAATCGAGAGTATCTCCAAAAGCAAATGCAATGGCGTTGTGGTCTCGTTAAAGCCTGGAGTGAGCGTCGATGTCGAGCTATTCGAGCGCCATTCGTATGTCAGTTCCAGTTGCGGAGTCTGTGGCAAGAAATCGATTGCTTCGGTTATGCAACGATGCGAGATTCAAATCGCTCATGAAGAACTATCAGTGCAGTCGTCGATCTTCGCGACCATGTCGAGAAGTCTTCGGCTGATGCAGAGCGATTTTGATACTACCGGTGGTATCCATGCCGCGGCGTTGTTTGATTCATCCGGTCGGCTCACTGAATTGCGGGAGGATGTCGGTCGTCACAACGCGCTCGATAAGCTGATCGGAGCAATGATCTTAAGCGAAAAGGTTCCATTGAATCGCAGCGTTTTGTTCCTGAGTGGGCGTGCAAGTTTCGAATTGATTCAAAAAGCCGCGGCTGCTGGAATCCAGATTGTCGCGTCCGTTGGCGCTCCTTCAAGTCTGGCTGTTCAACTGGCTTCCGAGTGTGGCATGACATTGATTGGGTTCGTTCGTGAGGATCGATTCAACATCTACTGCGGCAGCGAGCGCGTGGTTTGCGCGGTTGAGAAAATGAAAAATTTGACACGCAAAACGGCTGCGGGGTCAGCGGGCTGATCGTTCTGCCACCACATGTAGTTAGAGTTAAACCAGACCATTCAAGTCCGAAGTAAGTTTAACTTCTTGTTTTGCCGGGGCGAAACAAGTTTTTTCAAGAACATTTGATCGTTCTTGATCTGGCTGGCTGGCTGAGATTTCACGTCGTGCTTCTGCACTACATTGGCAACGTGCCGGCTCGGGAAGTGGACCGAGTGGGTTTGCTGAACAACGCCTGGCCTTTGCGTAGCGAGTCGATGATGGATGGCGCGACGCCAAAGTTTGTTTCCAAAACTTGTTTTGGTGTTTTTGCCAACCACTCTGATAGAGAGATTTCCTGGTAGTCTCCAGCGTTGAACACAGCGAGCATTTCGCATTCGGTGTCGCCGACGGTCTCGATGTAATGACCGTAGCCCATCGGCACGTAGCCTACGTCTCCAGGTCCAAATTCTCTGGTGATTTTGCGGCCTTGCGAACCGAATACGGTCATCCGGGCGCGACCAGAGAGGTAATACTGCCATTCGTCAGCGTTCGGATGCCAGTGCAGTTGTCGCATCGCATAAGGTTTCATCTTCAGGATGGCACCGCTCATGGTGCTGGAGATCGGAAACTGTTTTTGATCTACCATGTTGAAACTGCCGCCACTGTCGACCTTGGGGATTTTTGAACCCAATCTGAAGCGGTGGGTGAGTGGTGGTGGATTATCGCTTGCCGGTTCCGGATCTAGTGGAGATGGCTGTGGGACTGGTCCCTGGCTGATATATACTTCCTTCTTGGGAAAGTCGGTGAAGGCTGATGCGGACATTCCGAAGTTTTTCGCCAGCACTTCCGACGGTGTTTGTGCCAGCCAATCGCTTGCACTAAAGGTTGCGAATTCCGAAAAATAGCCGCTATCGAAAACCAGGATGAAATGGCATTCTTCGTTGCCCATTCCCTGGATCGAGTGTCCATGTCCGCGAGGAAAATACCAGACATCTCCGGGGCCGAATTCTTTGATCTCCGAGTGTCCTTCAGGATCTATTACCGTGATGCGGCAGTGCCCTTTGATCACATACGCCCATTCTGCGGCGTTGGCGTGCCAGTGAAGTTCGCGCAGTCCGCCAGGTTTGAGAAACATCGAAACTCCCGCCAATCCTTTTGAGATCGGGAAATTCTTCGCCGTGGCCTCGTTGGACGCACCGCCCGGATGTTCTTTCAGTGGCTGTTTTCCGAGTTCGTATTTAATTTCCGGCATCTCGTCAGACGATGGAGGAGCGGTTGCTTCTTTCGGTTTATCGTCATAGTTTGCTTGAGCGGATGCGGGTAAAGAAAAGTTGGTGTTAAATGCAGCGAGAAGAGCTATTAAGGCAGTTCTCGAACGGTAAGTCTGACGCACGGGTGATGTTCCATTGAGGGGCATTCGGAATGCTATCACCTTGAAATGTCCTGTCTCCAGGCAATTTGGTTGATCAAATAGGGTTCGAAAAGAATAATTGACTCATCCAGATGCCGAATTGGCTAAAATCCTTTGGCATATTCAGACTCGCCGCCTTCTCGGGCGACATCTCCTGGCTTTAATTCAGACCTCTAGCGCCCAGATGGTCGCATAAACGCATACATTCCGTCTTTGGGCATCTTGGACTCTATGTCGTTGGCGTACTTCCCAATCACGGCTTTAACAGTCTGCTGTTCTGTTTCCGGTAACGACTTCAACCATTGGTCGATCTCGATATGCATCCATCGCTTTGCCGGATCGTAGGAAGCGTAGCGGAAAATACTCTCGTAGCTCTGGGGTGGGATGCTCTTCTTAATCTCTTTCATCATGAGGTATGTTTCTTTATAGAACGGTGTAGCGTTAAGCAGACCGCCGTAGGCTTTGCGCTTCGCCTCGTCGTCCAGCGCTTCTTCGCCGAACACGCTGCACACGCCCTCTACGTAGGGGTCGCAGAGCTTAGCGTTGAGTAGGTGCAGCAGCTCGTGTCCGAGGTTGCCCTGGAAGAAGGCGTCCATGGTCTGGTTCGACATGAAGATGCAGAAGATACCTTTATCGGCGTCCCACATCATGGTTTGGCAATGGGGACCTGGGCGGTGGAAAATTAGTATCTGTTTGATGCTTGTTATGGCAGGACCAAACGATTTTTGTGCGCTGGTCAATGTTTTCGCTGCCAGTGTGTAAACTGCAGGATTAGTAATCAACGATATCGATGGCTCTTTGGTGCCGCCGGTGGTGCTGGCGTCTGTTCTGTCCTCGCTGGCGGCGGCACCGCTGGAGGTGGCGACGTCGGCAATGGCCGTTTTCGAATTGGTTGCGAACTTGCGGCGCTCTAACTTGGCCGCTTGTTGATAGTCGAGGATCGAACCGCGTGTGTCGCCGATTTTTCCACGGAGAAACCCGCGCGCACTGAAGGTCCAGGGATCGGTCTTCTCCAGCTCGATGGCCTTTGTGTAATCGCGAATTGCCGACTTTATGTCTCCCCGCTGCTGCCGATTAAAGCCGCGAGCACGAAACCCCCAGGGATCTGCAGGTTTTAGTTTGATGTACGAATTGAAATCAGAAACGGCTCCAGCTTTATCTCCAAGCTGCTCGCGAGCTTGACCTCGGCGGTAGTAAGCCCAGGCGTACTGCGGGTCGAACTTGATCACTTTGGTGAAATCCGAAACTGCGCCTTGATTGTCTTTAACCGCTTCGCGTGCCGTTCCGCGATAGCAATATGCAAGGGCATTATTAGGGTCGAGTTTTATAGTCTGATCGTAATCCGCGATGGCGCGCGGCTGATCACCGTGCCGTTCCAGGTGGTAGCCGCGAAAAATATACGAGGGCGCATTGGCTGGATCCAGTTTAATTGCCAAATTGAAGTCGGCAAGTGCTTCTTTCTCATCGCCCATGTCGGCGTGAGCCTGACCACGCCCGCACAATGCCGCTGCGTTTTTCGGATCGACTTCAAGGGCTTGATTGAAATCGGTAAGAGCAGCACGCTTTTCGCCACTATAGAGGCGCAGATAGCCTCGTCCTGAAAACGCTTCGACGTTTCTGGAATCCATTGCTATTGCGGTGTCGAAGTCCTCGAGTGCACCAGCCACATCTCCGACTCGAGAACGAACATAACCGCGGTTGGAGAACATGGTCGAGTCTCTCGGAATCAACGCATCCGAGACATTTCGGAGCACCGCCTCGTCCGTAGGTTGATCCGTCTCAGCGGTTTTGGAAACGTCTTCATTACTCTGCGCGTAAACTGATTTGAAGCATCCGTAGTGGAAGATCGAAATCGTTAACGAAGCCAGAAATATTCCGGCGCGCCACTTGTAAGACAGGCTTCTGAGCTGCGGTTCCAAGGTATTGCCTTTTCTCGGTTTCCACTCAATTAAGTATCGCATATGTGCGTTTTTTCAAACCTGATCATTGCTAAGTCGTTCAATCTGATCCTATTCCTTCCGGAAGCGTGGTATTCAAGCGGCTATAATTTGCCAGAGACCGTCGCAATGGAAGCTGTCGCTGTCGTAACCAATTAGTCAGCGGAATGGCATCTATTAGGACGCCCTGGGAGCGTCGACTTCCACCTGCTTCGAAAGATTGCCTTGATGGCGATGCTTCGAGGCTTAGTTAACCAAGCGTCTCGCGAGAGTCAATAGGCGACCAGGCATGGATCAAGGAAACAGTGAGCTATTAGCGCAAGCGGTCAGTCAACCACAAGCAGGCTACGATCCGGTTTGCGGTATGACCGTGATGCCTGCGAAGGCTTCTGGTTTTCTCGAGTATGAAGGAACAACCTATTACTTCTGTAATCCTCGCTGTTTCGAAAAATTTAAAGCTAACCCGAAAACGTACGTCGGAGGCGACAAAGGCACTGATGGATGTTGTGCCGACGGCACCGCCGGTAATATCAGTCGCGCTCCTGCAAATTACACGGGTAAGTACACCTGCCCGATGGATCCGGAGGTAATAAGCGATACTTTCGGTTCATGCCCAATTTGCGGCATGGCGTTGGAGCCGATGGACGCCGTAGCTTCGGATGAAAACCCCGAGTTGGACGAGATGCTCCGGCGCTTTTTAATCAGTCTCGTATTTTCTGTTCCATTGCTGATTTTGAGCATGGGGGCGATGTTGCCAGTGCCGTTCGTGGCAGAACTTCATCATGGTAATGCCATGTTCAATTGGGTGCAACTGGCTCTTGCCACGCCCGTTGTCGCGTATTGTGGTGCTCCGTTTTTTCAGCGAGGCTTCGCTTCATTCATCAGTCGAAATTTGAATATGTTTTCCTTGATCGCCATAGGGGTGGGAGCGGCGTATGTATACAGTTTGATTGCAACTGTCTTTCCATCAGTCTTGCCGGCGTCATTCAAAATGGAAAATGGTCTGCCGTTTGTTTACTTTGAATCGGCAGCGGTAATTATCTCATTGGTGCTGCTCGGGCAGGTATTGGAATTGCGCGCCCGAAGCGCTACGGGCGGCGCTATCCGCGGGCTGCTTGCGCTCACGCCTCCGACTGCCCATGTGGTTGTCGGCAAAGTCGAGTCGGATGTTCCTCTTGAGGCTGTTAAAGTCGGCGACAAGATTCGAGTCAAACCCGGTGAGAAAGTGCCGGTGGATGGTGCCGTGGTCGACGGCGAGAGTCATATCGACGAGTCGATGTTGACTGGTGAATCGATGCCGGTACTGAAAAAACGTAACGATCCTGTTGTCGCAGGTACACTCAACGGCAGTGGCTCTATTCTAATGGTTGCCACCAAAGTCGGTGCCGACACGATGCTTTCGCAAATCGTGAAAATGGTCAATCAGGCTCAGCGAAGTCTCGCTCCGGTTCAAGCAGTTGCCGACCAGGTGGCGGCTGTATTCGTGCCGGTTGTTCTTGCTGTCGCGCTGCTCACTTTTGTCACCTGGTCGATCTTCGGTCCGGCTCCAGCTCTCGCCCTGGCTCTTGCTAATTCTGTAGCTGTTTTGATAATCGCGTGTCCTTGCGCGCTCGGTCTGGCAACGCCGATGTCGGTCACCGTCGCGATCGGTCGAGGGGCGCAGTCCGGAGTTTTGGTCCGCAACGCCGAGGCGTTGCAGGCGCTCGAGAAGGTCGATTTGGTTGTTTTCGATAAGACGGGAACGCTGACTGAAGGGCATCCGCGTGTGACGGAAGTTATTACGTACGGTCAATACGAAGTCGATCGAATAGTGGGAATAGCGGCTGCTGTCGAACGTTTTAGTGAGCATCCTCTTGCTCATGCTGTCGTGGACGAGGCTGCGGAACGCATGATATTGCCACCGGATGCGGTGCAGTTCCAATCGACCGCCGGTAAAGGTGTGAGCGCAAAGGTCGATGGGCAGGAAGTCTTTATCGGGTCCCTCAAATATTTGACTGACTGTGGTGTTGGCGTTGAGGTTTCCGCCGCGGATTTCGAGCGGCACACTTCGTGCGGATCCACCCCGATTGGAATCGCGATAGGTACTGAGCTTTCAGGGTTGATTGCGATTGCTGATCCGATCCGAAAAGAGGCCGTTGAAACTATTGCAGCGTTTAAGCGGGCCGGAATCAAAACAGTTGTGTTGACCGGTGACAACGCACGAACAGCAGCAGTAGTAGCCAAAAGTTTAAACATAGATGAGTTCAAAGCGGACCTGATGCCGAGCGATAAGCTCGCTGCCATCAAAGAGTATCAATCCAGCGGTGCAGTAGTTGCGATGGTCGGCGACGGGGTCAACGACGCTCCCGCATTGGCTTCTGCAAACGTCGGCATCGCCATGGGTGGTGGCATAGACGTCGCTATCGAAAGCGCTTCAATTATTCTTGTCAAAAGTGATTTGAGAGGACTCGTCAAGGCACGCAGCCTGAGCACCGCTATGATGAGTAATGTTCGGCAAAATCTATTTCTGGCTTTTTTCTACAATGCAATTTCAGTGCCGCTTGCCGCCGGAGTTCTGTTTCCATTTACAGGATTCTTGTTGAACCCAATGCTGGCGAGCGCTGCCATGAGTTTCAGTTCAGTCTCTGTGATTGGCAACGCATTGCGTTTGCGTCGAATTAAACTGTGATGGCGTTTTCCGTCAACAACGAACTCGCAATCAAGAACTATTCTTCTTTGGCGATGTCGGCAACTGTGGCTTTGACGGCACTGATGTAATCGTCAGGGGCGATGATGATTTGGGTTCCGCGCTGACCAGCCGAAATTGAGATTCGATCGAAAAGCAGCATCGTTTCATGTACGTAAACCGGATATGGTTTCTTGCACGCCAGCGCCGTCACGCCGCCTCGGATGTAGCCGGTGAGCGCTTCTACGTCTTTCAATGGCGCAAGTTTTGCGTCTGAGTTCTTGCTGACTTTCGCGAGCGCTTTCAAGTCGACCTGCATGTCGCCGGGCACAACGCCTAAAACGACACCGGTTTTATTGCCGATCACCGCCAGTGTTTTGAACACTTGCTCGCACGGGAAGCCAATCTTGTTAGCTACTGTTTGTGCTGTAAGATCTTCCGGATCGACGGTGTACTCGATCAACTCGTACGATATCTTGAGTTTGTCTAGTAAACGGGCAGCGTTGGTCTTCATAGTGTGGAACTGGATGAGGGGTTTTTATTATATCTTGGTCCCAATAGACTCAAGTTCACTTGAGGAAAGGAGTTTTCATTCCGAAACGCAGGGCGAAAATCATGACGGTGCGGGATTTGAAAGATCACTCTTTTGGGTGATGCTACCCGTAGTGGCATGGTGTGACAGGGTTTGCTTTCCTTCTTCAGCCTTTCATGAGGGTGAAACAGTTCATGCACAGATATTTTCGGGTCCGAAGAGGGCAAATTTATTGTGGAAGCCGGGTGTCAATTAAGGTATTCTGAAGCATCGAATTTAAGGCGATTCCGACTACAAATGACCTCGACTGCCACTTTGATTAAAGTCCTCATCGTTGATGACAACGACTTCATTCGACTCGGAATTAAAACCGCGTTGAACACGGTTCGCAATGTCCAGGTTATAGGCGAATGCAGTAACGGATTCGAAGCTATAAAAGCTTATACCGAGCTGATTCCGGACGTTGTTCTCATGGACCTGGAGATGCCCAAGATGAATGGCGTCGCAGCAACGAGAGCGATCAAGCATATTAATCCTGCGTCCAAAGTCATTATTTTGACTTCGCATGACGAAGAACAGGAAATTTACGGCGCGCTGTCAGCGGGTGCCAGGGGTTATTGCCTCAAGGATGTCGACCTGGCTCGTTTGCAGGAAGCCATCCGAGCTGTTCATCACGGAGATCTGTGGCTCGATTCTTCGATCGCCGGAAAGGTCGTAAAGCTCTGTTCTGACCGTCCCAGTACAACTACAACAGACGATCAGTCATCGACCACGCAATTCGGAGCACTCGCGGACATGGAGCGCGAGATCATGAATTTGCTTGTAGTGGGTTGCACTACAACCGACATTGCTGCTCGTTTAAAACTGCCTGTGAGTACAGCTAAAGCTTATGTAGTCAATGTTTTGAACAAAGTGACAGCGGTATCGGAACTCAACTCGCCGACGCCCGAAGGCAGCGACGGCGAGAAGTTGAACTTCTCTCGCGATTCGACTTTGATGGAAAAGTACGAATTAGTGGGTCGCCTGGGTGATGGTGGCATGAGTGTGGTGTTTAAAGCCAAACATCGTTTGCTATCGCGGATGGTGGCAGTGAAATTTTTGAACAGCGAGTCCTATAGGCACCCGCATCTTCAAAAGCGCTTCCTGCAGGAAGCTCAGATCACTTCGAGCCTTTCACATCCGAATATAATCACGGTCTATGATTTTGGTATAAACGTAGATGGTCAGCCGTATCTGGTGATGGATTATGTCGACGGACCAACTTTGGCGCAGTTGCTGGAACGCGGTGGTCCGGTGCCGGAGAAAGAAGCCGTTCAACTGTTTTCGCAGGTCGCTTCAGCACTTTCATTCGCTCATTCGCGTGGTGTAGTCCATCGTGATGTAAAACCAGGCAATGTGATTTTGTCGTTCAGAACAGGCGAGCCGATTTGTGCCAAGGTTCTCGATTTTGGATTGGCGCAAATCGATCAGAAACCGGAACTTCCCGAACAGCGAATTACTCAGCATGGTTGCGCCCTGGGCAGTCCGCTCTACATGAGTCCGGAGCAGTGTCAGGGACGACCGGTTGATGCTAGATCGGACATGTACTCTTTTGGTTGTTTGATGTATGAAGTGCTCAAAGGAGCGCCTCCATTTCGTGGAGAGACCGCCTTCGATACTATGAATCTTCATGTTCATCACGTTCCGCCGAGGCTTGATGATTTCATCTCCTCTGCTAATTTGCGTCACGTGATCGGTCGCTGTCTGGCTAAGGCGCCGGAAGAGCGATTTGCCAATGCCCAAGAACTTACGCACGAGCTGAATTCAGTGGTGCCTTAGCGGCGCTTTGTGAGCGCCCTACGCCGTTCTGATCGCGAAAGCGGGACTAGCAGTCTAGGTTAGTGCGTGTTCATGTAGTGCCGCATGTCATGAGGACTTAGCGGTGCTCGCGCAGCGTACTTGACTACCGCTTTGGTAGCTTAGACTGCTGTCATAAATGGTCGAAATCCATACCCTGAACGGGTTTACTCAGTCGGGCGAATCTCAGGTATGAAGGCCCGTTCACGTGAGCTGCGTTGGTTAATAACGCTTTAATTGCTTTGCTCTTTACCAGTTTGATACTCATGAGCTATGTAACCAATACTCTTTTGAATCTCGTCTCAAGACAAAAGCCAAGCTTCTCTGACTCACGAAAAACTCTCTCTCTTCTCTCTTCTAATGAGGGTTGGTCGTGACTCGGTTCAATCGTGAGCTTTCGATTGTCGCGATCCTGCGGCTTTCGGCGCTCACTCAAACATTCTCCCGGACGTTGGGCATTGCCGATGCCCGGGAGCCTTTTGGAGACCCAATATGGACAAGTTAATCGGCCTTCTGGGGGTCGCGGTTTTTCTTGGAATCGCGTACCTCCTGTCGAACAACCGCCGCGCCATCAACTGGCGACTGACGGCGAGTGGTATCGGCATTCAGTTGCTTTTTGCTTTCCTCATCCTGCACGTGCCCTTCGTGCGCGAGATGTTCGACTCCGTCGGACAGGGAATTCAGGGTCTGCTCGACTGTGCCAAGAACGGACTGGTGTTCGTGCTCGGCAAGGAGTTGAACAGTAACTTCGTTTTCGCGTTCGTGATCACCGGCTCGATCATCTTCGTCGGTGGGCTTACGGGCATCGCCTTCCACATCGGTGTGCTGCAGGTCGTCGTGAAGGGGCTCGCCTGGGCGATGAAGCGCAGCATGGGCATCAGCGGCGCAGAAGCGCTTTCTACCGGCGCCGAGATCTTCCTCGGTCAGGTGGAGTCGCAGTTGCTCATCAAGAACTACATCAAGAAGCTCAGCAACTCCGAGCTTATGGGAATCATGGCGGCCGCCATGGCGACCATCTCGGGTAGCGCGCTTGTCGCCTACATCGGTCTGGGTATCAATCCGACCTGGCTCTTGATGGCGTCGTTCATGACCGCGCCTTCCGCCTTGGTCGTGGCGAAGATGATGTATCCGGAAACGGACGCCGAGGCCGTCACTCGCGAGACCGATCTGACTGACGAGCGCACAGCCGTAAACTGGATCGAAGCCGGCGCCGAAGGTGCCTGGCAGGGTCTGCAGGTGGCTGCCAACGTCATGGCGCAGCTCATCTTCTTCATCGCGCTGGTCGCCTTGATCAACTACACGCTGGGCGGTCTGGTCGCGCGTCCTGGGCTCCTGCCCTGGGTCGGCGGCGGCGCATTGCTGTGCTTCGGTCTCTGGTATGCCAGGAAGAAGCAGATGCTTACTCGCACGCCTGCACTCATCAACGTCGCGCCCAAGTCGGTCTATCCGTCTCTGGCACTGGCGGCGGTGGCAGTGGTAGTCGGTCTCGGTATGTTCGGCATCACCTTCCAGGTGCAGGACATCTTCGGCTATCTTTTCACGCCGGTGGCTTTCCTCACGGGCATCCCGTGGGACGAGGCCGTTCGCGTCGGACCGCTGCTCGGAACGAAGACCGTGCTCAATGAGTTCATCGCCTACATCGACCTCGCCAAGATGTCGACCGGCGAAGGCGCTCTCAGCGTCCGCACCCAGATGATCACCACGATCGCGCTCTGTGGTTTTGCCAACCTCGGTTCGATCGGCATCAACATCGGTGGTCTCAGCCGCATGGCGCCCGAGCGTCAGAGCGACATCGCCAAGGTCGGGATCAGGGCGCTCATCGCCGCGACCCTGGCTTCCTGGTTGACCGCCGCTCTTGCCGGGTTGTTGCTCTAACCCATCCGGCGAAGAATTACCAGGTTTACAACGCCGGTACGTGCTATGTGGCGAATCATCGTCATGTAGCCGTGCCGGTGGTGGACGGTTATCCCGACGGCGTGATGTGTCATCACGCCGTTTCTGGGGCAACTGCGCAGCGGAGGAACCGACCTCCCTGGCGCTGGAGTTGTCCCGTGGACAAAAGAAAACTGAGGAACTATGTGCACCAAATCTGATACCAGAACCTGCGGCAACTGTGGCGCGTGCGGCAAGGCGAAGAATCTCGTCGTCACGACCACCAACCGCAAACCCGTCATCGTCGCACCGGCATTGATCGAGGTGTCGGCCGAAGACCAGCCCCTCTACCGCAAGCTGATCGAGGCCGCGAAGAAGGCAGCAGAAGTCGCTTATCGTCCTTACTCGCAGTACAACGTCGGCGCCGCGGTGTTGACGTTCGACGGCAAGATCTACGCCGGATGCAACGTCGAGAACGCTGGCTACACGCAGACCAAGCACGCCGAAGAGGTGGCCGTCACCAGCGCCATCGTCGACGGTGTTCTCGTTCGCGCCGAAGCCGCCGGACTGACCCAGTTTCAGGCGTTCCTGGCCATCGCCGTGTTCGCCCCCAAGGGCAGCGATCCGTGGCCGTGCTGCAACTGCCGGCAGTCGCTCAGCGAATTCGGCTTCGACATGCACGTCATCGGTGTCGGACCCGACGAGGCCAAGGATGACACCATCCTCTGCCTGACCCTCGGGCAGTTGATCCCGCACCCCTTCCCGATTGCGGAAGTGCTCGCCAGCGTTCGCGGCACGACCAAGTAGTCCGCTTCTTTCGAAGCGTGACTGATGCCCTCTGACCGTCGTTGCTCCGGCAACGACGGTCAGAGCCGGTAGGAGGCACCATTTTGGTGCTTCTTGCTTGAAGATTTGTTTACTATACTAAAGCGTAGGCACTGCCCGTGATGGCAAAGGCATAAGTGAAGGAAATAGAAAACGCAGGACCTGGGATTGGTCCTGCGTTTGTTCAGATTGTTCGTCGCGGAACATCTAGGATTCGCTTGTCGTGCGCTGTTCGAAGTGTGCAAGCAGGTCCGCAAAGCTGGTTAGTACGACAGACTTTTCGCGCGCCGGAGTGCTCGACTTAGTCTTGCGTTTAGCGGACTTGGTTGGAATCGTGACTCTGAACGAAGTCTCGGGCTTTGCGGTAAGGTTTGCCTTGCTCCTCGTCTCAACGGGTATAGACGACCTTGGCTGGCGGCTTCCGTCTGTATCGGGGTTTTGAGTGCGTCGTTGCACGTTGTTGTCAGTGCGGATGGTCAGGCTGACTTTGTCATTCACCCTATCCACCGAGCGGATCCTTGCCGTCACACAGTCGCCGACGTTGAAGACCTTCTCACCAGTTTCACTGCGGTGCAGCAAAGCATCCATTGCTCCTAAACTGACGAAGTAGCCGAGTCCATCGACTATTGATGCGATCTGCCCTCGGACTTCCTGACCTTCAGTGAGCGTTCCGACAAAGCGAGTGCGCTCATCTTTCAGGGCGGCTACCCGGCTTACTACCAACTTTCCGCCACGTTCTCGTGGATTGCATTCGATTATTTTGACTGCAATTGTCTGTCCACTCAGATCGACTTTGTATTCGTGGCGAGGTATTTGTGACCCGGGAAGAAACGCGCGCAGCCCTTGAATCGTAACGTTGAGACCACAGGGGCGCCCGTTGCGGTCATTAACGACACTACCGACGGTGACAGCGACGGTGGCGCCCTCGTCCATTAACTGGGCTAGCGAATCCCATCTCGGATCATGTGGACGTTGTCCTTTTGGGGGTTGGGATTGGGCTTGTGAGTTAGTTTCAATAACACCAGGATTGATTGATTGGTTCATGGGTTTTCCAGTTTAGTGAGAGTCTGTAATTAGAAATTTCTGTTGTTCGATCTGACCGATTGTCCAAAGCATGTCGGTCCGACAGTGCTCACGGGCAGTCAGCGCCAAGATCGACTTCTAGCCGTCACGCAGTCGCAGCAGTTATCTGCCTGTGTTGCGTGCTAAATACGGGAATTTTTCTTGGTCTTAGTAAGGAGCTCCTCAGAACAGTGAGAAATGGTTTTGAGTTACTTTGGCAGTTTCTCTTGACAATACTCAAGTATCATTTATCCGGTTGAATGAAAGACCCGGACTTGGCGAGATTGACTCCCCTGGGCGTGTTCGGAAAAAAAACGGTTTAAATTCGAATGAGGCTGCACGTAAATATTTTGCGGCGATGCCTGGCGTGTCTTTCGGTGGACGCCTCCAAATCAGGGTAGTGGACCCCGCTGTAATAGGGACCAGCTTCGCGATTTCTGAGGTGCCAGTTCCAGCGACGCTAATAAAAACTCTGTCCTAAATTCCGAAATCAATTGTTCAATGAGTTCAAACAAACGTATCTTTGATAGTAATTCCAATTTACTTTCCAGTCCGGTAAAACTTATACAGAGACCCTCGACACATCAGTAAAATTTTTGCGGAGTAAAACTGCTGCGATTGTATTCGCCAGCAGTCCGATGCCTCTAACTAAAAAAGGAGTTGCAGTTGAAAATCAAAATTACGAATTGGATTAAACTGCGGTTGGAATGGTACCGCGTGTGGTGGCAATTGCTGGATTTGGCATGGGTTTCGAAGGTTGGTCGTGACCGTCCCGAAATTCGCCGGATGGCATCATTCAAAGCATTTGAAGCCTGGGTGTCCGTTGCTCAAGAGAGTTACGACTCCGGCGAACTTGACGCCGCGATCAATGCAGTAGGTCGTGCATCGGCAATGTTCGATCGCTTGGATGATAAAGTCCGCCTTTTGCTGAGCAATCTTGCTCGGTCTGCGCGCATGGAAGAGTATCGAATGCGCGTTGCTCAATTGTGTCAATAGACTTGCACGCTCAAATTGGCGCAACTTTTCCTACATCAAAATCTTTGGTTTCTCGTAAACTTTGGACCAGGCTGGAATTGCGGCCCAAAATGGCTTCATTGAGCGAGAAGACGCTTGGGTCGCTTCACTCATTGCGAACACGACAGGATATTTCCGTGTCTTTGCCAGGGAGTCGTTGCCTCCTTGTGAAACACCTTCTCCGAACGCTTTGAATTGAGTTATTTTCTTCTGGTTTTGATCGATCGAAAATCGCCCTTCAATCGTACCTTCCAGTTTATATGGAGTGTCATTGTCTCTAGACGTCGGTGCCTGGCTCGCAAACGCACCCCGGAAGGTAAATATTCTGAGACTGCCTCGTGATTCTATTGGTGTCATTGTGAAGCTTGCGCGTCTGACATCCTTTTCAGAGAATGGATGCATAATGTTGCCGACATGGTTCAACAGCTGAAATCGCACCATCCGTGCTACCACTGTTGGAGGCATAGTTACAGTCACTCCAGGCTTAGTTGCTGAAGATAGAATTTCGTCGATCTCGTCGGGAAAAATCCACATGACGTCGCGACCAATACTGCGTTCAGCAAGAGTGGGATTCGTTGGCAACGGACATATACGGCTATAGACCTGAACAACGGATGTTGACGCATCTGCTCCGGGCGGTGCTTCCCTGGTTGGAAGGGAAAGCGGCTTAGGTCGCTGAGCTCTAGCCGATTTTGCGGTTCGCGATTTCAATAGTGCTGATTGCAAAATCTCTATGAATTCCTCGGGGTCATAAGCCAGACCGATTTTGTATTCGAAAGGTGTGCCGTCCGGACCGGCAACATACATGCCTTGATAGCTGCCGAATTGTTCGAAGAATCCAGCCGGTGCATAGTCCTTCAATGCGCGCTTGGCCACGGGACCGAACCACCTGGAGGCTTCTGATTCGGCAGTTCCATAGCGACTGGGCTGCAAATGCTCTACTGCTCCGCTGACAGGTATAAAGTTTTCTTTGATGAATTTGACCACTGATTCGTTGTTCAAGAGCGCACGGCTCAAGTGCCCGTTGCCTCAAGTGGCGCCAAGAACATTGCCGTCCATTATCCAGATGAACATTGGCTTGCCGATGCGTTCGGATTGCAGGCGAGCAGAGAGGAGGTCAGTCTGCCAGGGCAATTGCAAGAAGCGCTCCTCCTCACTTCTAGGAAGCACTGCGTTGATCTTTTGATCCAAGCTCATGTCCTTCGTAGGCCGCTTGATCACGCATGAACCGGAGTAAGTGTTACAGATAGCAGGAATTGCCTGGGGCTTAAACGTAGCTACCTCACTCATAGGTGCTGGTGGAATCAGAGTTTCAGGTGCATCGATTGAGTTGATAAAACCCTTCCATGCGTCTTCTACCGCGCTTCGTTGCCAGTTTTGAATCGTCAGGGACACAACAAGCATTTTGTTTTTGCCTGAAACGAATAGATATTCTTGATAAACCGGCATTCCATGCATCGTGAAGCTAACAGTCTGCATTCGTCCAGGCAAACGGCCTGACGCTCCAACATACATGTTCTGAAACGGCGATTTTCGAACGCCGCTCAATTTGGCGAACATCAAGTCACCAAATGTGCGCGCGAAATCTTCTGCCTTGAGACCACCATCGTCTATCAGGCTGACTGTTATCTCAGCCTCCACGTTAGGAGCGGGTTTACCGGAAAATTTTGCCAGCGTGTCTTTGTCGGGCTTTCGCTTGATCTTCCAACCACGAGGATACTTAAGCCTGATTCCACTTGGATCGATGTACTCTGCCTGTTCGCTTACGCGTTCGGCTTCAAATGCCAGAGTCGGTCTTATTGAATTGATGCCAGTGCCCGCGACTAAACTGCTGACCAATAGAAGATGGCGCAGACTAGTGAAGTGCTTCATGAAAATGCTCCTGAACTGCAGACTTAAATGCTAACGGATATCACAATTTAGTGTTGGACCAATGGCACAGATGGTGCAACAGCCAAGAAGGTCTTGTTCAATAGCCGCGCCGTCCTCGGAGGGGCGGCGCGGTGTATCAAACTCCATTTGCAATATTTCAAATTTGCATAGTCCACGCATCTTGGGCTTTGGACCCGTTTGGTCCTGCCCGAACATCCTCAAGTCAGCAAGGGACAATGTCATGAAAATCATAAAGGTCATTCTCGCTGCCGATTAGAAGGTTGATGCGGCAGCTCAGTAAGACGAGACAGTTTAACAGTGTCCTAATTGGACGTGTCACTCACTAGTTCCGAACTCGATAATGTGAAAGCAAAAAAATGAGTAATTCTATCGAAAATTATGACCCACACATCTTCACTGAAGAGGAAGCGGCACTCGCTCAGTATGAGTGTGATCGAGAATTTGGCATTCCCAAACAGGCTTATCCTGCTGGACCGGTTGGGAGCCGCGTCAATATGATGCACTTCGCTTCTGAACGCGCTATGCGCGATGAGTTTGGTTGGCATGGAACGACTATGGCTGATTTGGCAAAACAGTGGGGTCTTGGTTAGAAGTTCTCGGTGAAGTTCGATTTTCTGCTCCAAAAACTCTCCTTTCGGGAAATTACCATGAATCGAATTATCAATCGGTTGTGTGCCTCCTTTGGGGGCATTCATTACTGGCTCGCTAAGCGGCTTGTCGAAATCATTACAGCACCAAAACAAAACGTCGACAGCATTTTGACCATCCTGTTTTACTGCGCTGTGTTCGGCGCGGTCCTTGGCACGACTGTAGTACGCTGCCAACCGACGCTGAACGGAATCTGGTGCATAATCGCCATTACCGGAGCCAGCTATGGATTTTTGTTGGCTTGCTTGTCTATTTTGTGGGGCATGGCAATATGGTGTTGCATTGACCTCGTGGGTGGCGCGTGGACGCACTTACGGACGATAAATTGTGTCTATGGGGGTGGATTTGTCTTCGCTGTCGCGGTGAATTACTGGGTAATTTTGCCTTTACTTGGTACCGCTATTAGTATCATTGCTATAGCGACAATCCTTCCACTCATCGTCTTTGGCTATTGCCATGACAGGAGAACGGCCAAGATCTTTTAGCAGCGCACGCGCTTGCGAGTCGGGAAGAAGTCACTGGCTCAAGCCCAGCGCGCTTTGACTTAGCAAAGTCTGCTTTGCGCCCACTTCTGAACTAATCGAATCGTTGGAGCTCGCAGCCGCATCGGGCAACTCTGTCAGGACGCAAACAGCGCAGGAGTGGAAACGATAAGGCAAGGCTCGAAGACCCGCCATTCATGGGGAACGCTTCGAGTTTTGCTGATCTGCTTTACACTACTATATCTTGACGCATTATTTGCCATAGTAAAATTCATAAGCAGGGAATGACTTAATTGAACCGTCTTGGAATCGTCGGGTGAACAAGGCGGGTGAACTTTACGCAATGGTTCGGCTAAGGGTATTTACCAGTTTGCTTATGAGCGCAAAAGACTCGCCCAACGCTCGATCCTGCTTGTCATTTCTTCCTCTTCGAGCATCACAAAAGCGATTAGAAACTCTTTCGGTGCAGCTTGCCCGCAGTAATAGGATGTTGTCGGTATCACTGAGAGTCCAGCCGACTTGGCGGTATCGAGGACGATTGCGTCGTTTATCTCCGTATTGAATTTCACTAAAAGCTGCATGCCGCCGCTTTCATTCGCCCACGTCACAGCATCGCCGAAAAATCGCGTCAATCCGAGCACCAGGTTTCTATACCGATTTGCATAAGCTGTTTTCGTCTTTCTGACATGACGCTCAAAGTGTCCTTCGTTGATAAACTCAGTGATGGCGAGCTGATCGTAGAACGGAAGACTAGTGCTCACTTTTGTCCAACTGAGCGACTGGGCGTGCCGAAAAACATCAACAAGTCCTTGCGGTAAGACCAGATATCCGATATTGATAAGCGGAAATAACGTTTTCCACATGTCGCCGATGTAGGCTACTGTTTCGTTCTTGTCTAAGCCCATCAAAGCTGGCAAAGTCGAGCCTGTGTAGCGAAACTCGCAATCGTAATCGTCCTCCAAAATCAGGCAACTGTGGTCCGCCGCCCAGGCTAGTAATTGTTTGCGACGTTCCAGTGTCAGCATCGCGCCAGTCGGGTCTTGATGGGAGGGTGTTACGTACACTAAATCAGGCGCTTCCGGAAGCGATTGGAGTTGTTCTACACGAAGCCCCCCACCGTCCACGCCGACGGGGATAATTCGTGCGCCCAGAGAGGCAAATACCCGCCTTGCAAAAGGGAATCCAGGGTTTTCCACTACGACTGAATCATTCTGTTCGATGACGATTTGAGCGAATAGCTTGAGTGGGCTTAGTGCGTGGGAAAAAACTATGATTTGTTCGGGTTCGCACTGTAATGCCCGCGAACGAAAGAGATAGGAGGCAAGCGCTCGGCGAAGCGGCAGATAGCCAAAGGGATCAGTATCATAATAGATTTGAGAAAAATCGAAATCTCTCAACTGCTTTAGCAAAACCTGTCGCCAGGCTTTGAATGGCAGTTCCTGCGGAGGCGGGGCGCCAAAATGCAGTTCGGGAAACTCGCCTTGATTAGTCGGTTCCGGTGGACAACTCAATATACTTTCTGCGTAATCGGTCAGGCGGCGGCCGGCTATCATTTTGTCGTCAGGCGAGGGAGAGTGCGCTTTGGCGATTTGCCTCACAAACGTTCCCACCCCTGACTCAGTCGTCAGGAACCCCTGGCTGAGAAGTTCTTCGTAGCAGCGGCTAATGGTTTTTCGAGAAACGCCGAGCGCTGACGCCAGCTCGCGCGTTGAAGGAAGCAGCTCTCCCGGCATGAGCTGCAAAGTAATAATTGCCTCTCGCATTTGGTCGCATAGCTGGCGATAGATCGGAACCGGCAGGTCTGGAGATATGTTTAGTATCAGCTGAATACGCGCCGAACTCTGACGGACTTGATCTAGTGTTGATTGGTCTTCGGGTCCGTCCAAAATCAATTGCTCGCAGCAGAGTTTTATCGAGACATAATACCATTGGTAGTGCGTTATGGTCCGTCGACCTCTGCTTTGCTCAATCCCTGGCGCAGTTCGAACAAATCGGCTCGGCGTATGGGGTACACCGAGCCTCAATGTTTTCCATGCTCTCGACGCTAGGGGTTGCGCGAGTATGGTTTTTATTTTTTTGCCTTATCCATTGAAAATCTTATTCGAACTAATTGAAAGCTCGACGTGCTGGTTTTGTCGGGACCAAATCCGAAAGCAGTTCTTCAGCCAGCAGCAAATCGATGTTGTCCAATTCCGCTTGCTCCGGTTCTCTGCGAACCGGTTGTTGACCGATCAACAAATCGCTGATGAACAGCTCGGGAAGTTGGTAATTGGTTGGTGCGGAATTCATCATTTTTTTCCTCGAAATTCGTTCGATGGCAATATCATAAGTTCGTCGAGTTGACCAAATCTTGGCAAATCTGACCAACTTTCGACCATCGCAAAAATTTCTTGTCCAAACCAGTGAACGAGTGGGGTACAACTTAGCAAGCACGAAATTTACAGGCAGGTCTTGAATGGAACCGGAAAATCCCCGCCCCGAAGATCCGACGAAATCGCAAAAAACAGCGACAAAAGTTGAATCGCCAAAATCAGAATCTCCATACGACTTAAAGACTGAAGTGTCGATGAGTTTGCAAGCAGATGCCGATAGGGATTTGCTGCCCGAAGTAGCAACAAAACTTTCCGGTTCGGCCGGCGGCGCGCCACGGGATGCAAGCGCGCAAGCCAAGTTTGCTGCGCTGTTTCAAGGTGTGGAAAGCCCAGCCGAAATAAAGAATCGCTTGCAGTCACTACCGGTGGCCGACTTTCAGGCTCTAGGTGTATCCGTCAGACCGCTTGCCGACGGCGCACTTGGAGCTTCGATGGCGTTTGAATTTCCGCACGCCAGCCAATTGCGCGGTGATAGCGGGGTCAAGACCGACTACACCAAATCTCCTGACCACGCACCGCTCTATAGAGGTGAAAGGATAAAAACAATCACTGTCACTCCTCCGGATCAAAGAAATACGGATGGAGCGTTGGTTATAGAAACGGCAACAGGCCCAGTAGTTCTAAGTGCGGCCGAACGCCTACAATTTGCCATGCCGCCCGTTTTCAGCTTCACTGACCGCGCCGGAAACACCGTGACTATTTTAGGCAATGGCGACAAGACCATTGAACATACGGATGGAACTAAAACCACTCAGTTTGGTCCTTTCGACAGTGAAAAGCGCCAGTATCAGCGGGAGGTTTCGACTGCCGGCAGCACTTCCTCCGTGACATACTTTCAGGACGGGCGTCGAACGTTGTTCTTCGAGCCGCCTCTGACCGATGGAAGTTCATCCGTTACAGAACTGCCTCGCGGTGCCGCATTCGAGTATGAGGCTAAAAAGCTGAAGTCACCGCCCTCGGTGTTGAAAGATATGGCTGAATGTTCTGAAGCCCTGCAGTCCGCCACCATAAGTGGTGACTTGGGTGGTCAGTTGAAACAGTTAAGAGTGCTAACGGAGCTCGAACGGCAGTCGCTTGCCGCGAAAGATCTGTTGGATAAGTTTGCGGCGGTCAGTCCGGAAAATCTGGGTATGGTTCGCTATGCCCGAGCTGATCAGGCCGATGGACCTGTGGGTGTTCTCTTCAGTATTGCCTCTTTGCCGTCTGCCGAGAGGCTGGACGTACTGCGCGTGGCGGCGCGAGACCTGCAAGACACCGCCGACAGTGGCGAGCTCAGTAGCGAACAGTGGACACTGGCTGTTCGCGGTATGGCATTTTCCTCGCGTGATAGTAAAAGCGGAGTTGATAAAAATGGTGATGCCGGACTGCCTGCGCAGTTTGGCGAGCTGATTGAAAGCGGAATAAATGGACCCGGGCGCGAAGCCGCTATTAAAGCGTTATTCGACATGATAAAGCTGGGGGCTAAACCGAGTGTCAGACAACTGGAATTGGCGGAGCCGTTTGTGCCGATGTTGCTTGCCGGTTTGCAAAAATCTCTTTCTGAATACGGTTCTTTAAACGGTGTTTCCAAACAGATTGATGAGCTGAAAGTGCTGTCCGAAGCGGGCAACCACGCTGCTGGTTTGATAGTCGCCGCAGTTGAAGGAGGTCGAATTGCAGGGGGGCCTATCAAAGAAGGGAGTGTTTCTCAAGAACGTAACGAAGACGAAGAGACTTTTGAAGCCTCAGCGATGCTCGATGATGACGACGACCCCAAAGAAAAGAAAGCTGAAAAGTCTCCTGCCGAGCTGCTCAAGGAAAAGGATGCCGGCTTCGATGAACTGATCAAGAAGCTCGATAAAGAAATCGATAAGGAGAAAGCCGAGGTCGACGTTATGTCTGAGGCTTTGAGAAAGGCACGAGCAGAGTCTTTGGGCTTGCGCATAAAGACCGGCAATCTCCTCGCTCAGGAAGCGGAAGCCGACGAAAAACATGATAAGGAAAAACTTGATGTCTACTCCAAGCAGCTTGCCGACCTGAGAAAGCTCGACAAAGATGCAGAGAAACATGAGCGAAGAATTTTCGAAAGTTTGCCTGCAGGTATAAAAGCCAGAACCATGAAGTCGGTCGTGCAGATATCCAGCGGTAAAGATGAGCACATCGAAAAGGGCGAGGCCGAGCTCTGCCGCCTTGTGAAAGAGAATCCGCAACTTGCGACCAACAAGCAGTTTCGTGATCTGGTAATCCTCAGTTACGCCGAGATGGCGGCCGCGCGGCAGCTCCGCGGCTTAGGTGAATGGACGCCCAAGACTAAAGTCGACGACATTGTCACTGGAAAGAACGACGGTCCTAAAGATAAATCTGATTCGGATCCAATCGAGCTCCTCAAAAAAGCCAATGAAGTATTTTTTCAAGATGACGGCGGCATTGAAAAGGCAACTCCGCTGTTTGAACAGGCCATCGCCGCTCAGAGAGCTCTAAGCTTGCAAGGTGATAAGGCAAGAATCCAGCTATTCATCTCAAGCCTCGGACAGGACGCGCAAATTGCTCAAGATGCTCAAGCCGGGAAAGATGTTGATGCTCGGGTCAAGGAGCGCATTGCTAGTCGAGCGTTAGAAGAGAAGGCTGCCGATCAGGCTGATTCCGCTAAGGGTGTGGACTCCAGTCTGAGAATGAACTTTGCATTTGCACGAATCGCAAGCGGAAAGCCGGCGTTGTATGACGACGCCGTCAAAGATTTAATGGCTTGCCTTGGAGACAACCCTGCGATGTCGTTCGAGGACGGATTTCAGACCAACTGTCGTCAGGCATTTAAAGCTCATGCCCAAAATCGCAAGGCCATTGACGAGGCTGTAGCGGCTGGTAAAAACGATGAGCCTAAGCCGGTTTACAACGATTTGGATTTAAACAAGGTTGTTCGCAACGGTGGCGGAAAAGACAAACCGATAGAGAGCTACACCGCCGATGACCTGACGGGACCGGCGTTGACAGCGCTGGGACTTGGTCTTGCTATCGCTCAGTTTATGCGCACTCGTAGCAAGATGCACAGCGCCAACATTATGAAAGGCTCTCTTTCTGCGGCATCGGAAGTGAAACCGATCGAAGACCTGAAGACAGATGTGCGCGCTAAGCGCGACACTAAGGCTGGCGAGGCCGCCAGCTTCGAGATCAAGGGAACGGCGCGCGATGGACGTATCGTGTTACTACGCGATATGACCGATGTGAAGCCTCAGGAGACGCCACCAATCGATTTCAAGGAAATCAAACCCGGAAAGACTTTTGAGCCGTCCAAGTTGCAGTACCTCGAATATACTCCGATTGAGGTCAATGGAAAGCAATACTTTGCCGACATTGATGGTCGGACTTATAAGTACGAACACAAACCGTTTGGTGAACCTCGATTATTCGAAGACGCTGAGACTCGGCAAATTGAACTCGTACCTCGCAGCGAAGTAAAAGGCCTTCTGCCGGAGTTGAAAGTAATTCCGGATGCGCTCTCGATGACCTATGAACATCCTCAAAAAGCGATGCCGACCCAGTGGCAAAAAGAGTTTGATTTTATTCGTGACGTGAAGCGTGCCCTGGCTGAAACTGACAGACCAGTAACCAGTCGTTTGGAAGCGCTCGACCGTGCCGTGAAAAGTTTAAACGACACCGCCCCTGGTGACAGACAAAAATTTGCAGAAGAATTGATTCGACAAATGGATCGGGTCGGAATTAAGGTCGAATACTCTCAAGCTCCGGCAACAGAAGGCGGGAAGCCTGAGTTTAAACTCTACATCAGCGAACCCGGCTCTGATAAACGAATCGTGATTACTGCGGAAAAAGATAAGCCAGCATCGATGGAGTTGCGTGATAAAGAAGGAAAAATCACGACGGAAACCGGGCCTGTCAAAGTCAATGACGAACTTACTCGTCTTGAAAGTCTCGTCACTAGGAACTTAAAAGACCCGGCCGTCAAAGACAAGCTGTGGAGCTGGGATCCGGAACTCAAAACGGATGCATCACGCAAGGAGGTTCGCAGAAGTTTCCTTGATGGTCTGCCAACCGAATGGCGCGTCGCTTCTGAACATGCAATAGCTTTCGAGAGGGCGATTTTGAAGGCCCCTGATGTACGCAATCTGCAAAACTCCTTGCAGTCGCTTGTGACTCAATTGGGCAAAGAGTCACCGCACGTGATGCAACGTGCGCTCGCCCAGATTGAGAGCGAACTCAGAGCCAGAGGAATTGAAGCGAAAGTTGAATTTGTCCCGACAGAAGGCGGAACGAAAGCGACATTGTCCATGGTGGCGCAAAACGGCAAGAATAAAGTGATCCTCTATACCGATGGTTCAAAACCCGCGATAGAACCTAGTTTGACTCCTGGAAAAGTAATCCAGGATGACGCTGCTGTAGAGAAGGCTTTAGGAGAAGTTGCAACCAAAGCGAGGACAGCTGATACAACTTCTGCTGAGCCGAGACCGCTTGAAGCTGAGAGCAGTCGAAGTGCTACCACCAGTGATTCGAGCGATTCATCGGAAGCTAGCGACCGAGCCAAAGATGTGGCAAGATCCGCAAATGCTAAGAAAGCTGCGGAGCTTATGCTCGATAAGGCGTTCATGAAGTCAGTGATCGACTCCATGAATTTGACGGAGTATAAAAAATACAAACTGCACGAATCGTATGATCTCGAGCCCGCCAGCAAAGCTCTCGAAACTGCTTTCAAAGATGCGCTAGCTGCCAGGTTGAAAGAGCATGGTGTCGAGCTGCCAGAGGCTATTCGACGTTCTGAAATCGATATCAGGGACAGTAGAGGATACACCGGACGAGGTGGGTTGAGAACTGTAACTGTCGGCGACAACGTCAGGCTGAGCTTTTTGGAGCCGCCTGTCAAACGTGGCGGTAATCCGGTTGGCATCACGCCGCTTGGTATCACCGGTGATGCTCTGGTGTCCGGAAAGACTAAGGCTACAACGACTGCCATGAGTTGTGTGACTATCGATATTCCGGTACCGCATAAGTTGATGAAGTCTAAAACACCAGAAGCGCTCGAGCAGATTTACGAGAAATATGCGGAATTGGCAGTTTTGGAAGGGCGTACACCAAGCACCGACGTGATCGAACTCGCCAAGCAAGTTGTGGAAGACAAGAAAGCGCTGCAAGAATTTTCCGACTCCAGAAAAGGCGCGGTGCCAGAGGGCGCAAAACCTGCCAAGTTGAGTAAACCGAGCGACAGCAAAATTCCGACGACCGCCGGTCCGGTCGATGCTCCCAAAGAGGCTAAACCATTTCTTGATCGTGTAGGTGCCGATCGTCAGACTGTGCGCCCGGCCGGCAGTGACCGAGTAATCGGCTGGGCCGAACGCATCAATGGAGAGGTCAAGGAATACTTGGATGGTCTTAAATCGTCCAAGTCCGGATCCGAGATTTCAAAAGATGCTGACCGAGTTGCTCGTTATCTTGAAGCAGTGTCTCTGTCTAAGGTCACTACAGTCGATCGTTTCGATCGACCGACGCTGAAGCCTATAAAAGAGTGGCTTGGGGAGATTCAGACCGCGCGTGACAAAATGGATAGAATCGAGCCACTCATAGCATCGATAAGAACTTCCAACGGTGTCGAGATTAGCGTACGGCAAGCCGCCGAAATCCTGCGTATGCAAGAACTTACGAAAGTCAGCAATCCTTTGGAAGCGTTTCAAATAGTCAAGGCCGAAAGTGATTTCGGCATCAGAGAGGGCTCATGGAAGCTGGCGTATCTGGCTGTGCAGCAGGGCGTGGATACAACGAAACCTGCTGCCAGGGAACAGATTACAAAATTGCTCGCAGAATTGGATGGACCGAAATATTCAGAGTACAACCGGGGGACTGCTGCCGAAACACTTAAGTACCGATTGGGTCTGCATCAGGCTTCCGAAAAACTCGGTATCGATGTGAAAGCTGCTGAAAAAGTGGTTGACCGAGCACTTCAAATCGAGAAGAAACTGCAAGCCAGCAACGACCAGTATACATTGGAGAATAAGTGGCGTGCTGCTGTTGATGTGGCGGTCGTGATGCAGGTTGAGGGCACGGAGCCCGGCAACGCCGACCACTTCAAAGAAGCTGTCAGAATCGCCGAACGATTGAAGATTCTGCAAGCCACTACATCCGATATCAAAGTCGCCGATGCTATTAGAGGTGTCAAGCCTGTTTCGACCTTCGTCGAGTTTGTCTCGAAGGGCAATTTGAAACTGGACCTTCAACCAAAATCCGGTGAAACTTCGGTTCAAGCAGTCAATCGATTTGTCGAACAGCAGATTGGTGCCGGAAAGAACGTCGAGATCTGGAAACTTTTTAAAGCCGAACTGGATACCAACAGTGACACGGCTCGAGCGTTTGCTGAAACGATCGTCAATCTTCAGAACGAAGTTCGTGCACTAAGCGAGCTTCCCAAAGATTTTCTTGTTAAGGCTGATGCTGAAACATATTCACGGATTGTCAACGGTGTCACAGCAGAGCATTTGAAACTGATGGATCCGGCAAAGGTCGGAGAGTTCATCAACAAGATGGTTGAGCCTAGCTTCGAAAAATCACGCAACGTCAAACCAACAGAACTTCATGCCATGACCGAGTCGAGCTGGCGTCTCATGCAGCAATCGCTTGAATTAGCGGGAGCCAATCGCGATGCCCATCTCAGCAACATGCTCAAATCATTGTCCACGGAATCATTGACCTCAATGATGAGAGCGGCGAGTTACGACAGATTGAACAACACCATGTTAGTTGAAGAAGCCGCCGGTTTCCAGCGTCGGCTTCTGATCGAAGCCGGCGATCGTGCGCGGACAGCGCGTGACATGCCGGAGGGCGCACGTCGCAGTTTCCTGAAAGCCTGGGCGAACGTTATCGAACTGGGCTTTTCCGACAATGCTGCGGTTCGGGCTGCCGAGTATACCAAGTTATTCGAGGCTTGCAAGCCGGGCGATATCAAAGCCTTGCCGATCGAACATGCACTGCATATGGTGGCATCTGTTCCGTTTGGAGCGCTCGACAAATTGCACTCTGATGACGTCAAATACTTGACCGAGGACATCAGGTTCAACCTGCGTTACAACGAATCGAAGGATGGCGGCAAAGAGAGTCAAATTGAAAAGTCCGTAAAAGCATACGTCGAAAGTCAATCGGCGATGAAAGATGTCGAGGCCGCTACTAAAGACCTGTTGACGCGCTTCACCGATCCTAAAGAACGAGCGATTGCGGCCGATATTCTGGCAAAAAGAGCCCCGCATTTAACTCCTCAAGGACTAGGCAAGCAGTTCCGTGATCTGGCATCAAGCCTGGAAGTCGGAATGACTCAGCCCTATAACAATATGCGCACCGGTTTTCAAAATGCCAAACGAGTTACCGTGCTAGTCACTGGCGAAGCTACTGCTGGGCACGCAATGGCTGTCATGCTTCGCAATGAGACCGGCTTGTCGGTCGACATTCAAATCGTCAAACCAGGAATGAAACTTCCTGATGGACCGGCAATCTTGCTGGATCCCATGCCGGCTAATGGACCGCTGGCGGATCAGATCAAAGCACGAATGGGCAAGACACCACAGGAAGGCAAAATACTGGTACCTGATGCCCTTCTTGAGTTTCATAGCAACATCAATCTTTTCGACCTGGCCCAGAGCAGCCTTGGTGAGGCTGAGATGAAGAAGGTCGAGACAATGCTGCGCGACGAAGTCGCAAAGCAGAAAGGTCTGGGCGTCGATAAAGGCGAAATTACTTTGGACGCGGCAGTCGCGGACGTAATGAAAACCGTGGACACCGCGTCGGGGCGCCATACGCAGTTGATGGAACTTAGAGGCTTACTGCACTTCGACCGCAGAAACAATAAGCTGGCCGCCGATCATGCCGCAGCTTTTGCCTCGGTGACGGACTTCGTTTCGCCGAAAGAAGCAATGCGCTTGAGCCGTCAGCTGTATGAAAAGCTCAGCACGAACATCGATATGACCAGGGCTCTTGTCGTAGTAAACCTGGACAAAGAGGGAAGCTCCCACTTAATCACGCATATGTTGCGTAAGGCGAATCCGGACTTGAAAGATGCACAGTTCGTGACGATCGAACAGTTACGAGCCATGCCTGCGGCTGAGAGAGCCAAAGCCAGTGCCTTACTCTATGTGGATGACTGTCTCGATGGCGGAAAGGACAGCCGACAACGGATTGCCACCCTGGTTGATGTGGCGGGCGCGACTCCGGGCCGTCCACGGGTTGTAGCTGCGATGCTTGCGGATTTCCCGGGCGAAGTCGGCAAGCTCGAAGGGGCAGAACTTGTTGCAGTCAAAGAGGTGAAACACTTCAAGGACAATGTCGGCGAACGGCTTCCCGGTGCCGGCGATCAAGCAAAGTTAGTCGAATCGATCGGCAAATCTCAGTGGGCTGGCACGAAAGTGGTACCACTGGTAGTGACGTTCTATGGGGTTCCGAACAATTGTCCCGAAAAATTTGTCGCTTTTGCGCATGCCCTTGGCAGCGCTCAGTCCAACAAGCTGGCAGTAGACGCCTTTGCTAAGCCGCTGGACATGGTGGCACGTGGATTGCCAGTAGGCAAGCCGGTTCCAAATTCAGATGTCGTTGCTGCCATTGACAAAGTAATCAGAGAAAAAGGCAGTTCCCTCTCTCCTGTTGAGTTGCACGCGCTCACTGAAATGCGAGCCGGAATCGAAGGCGCTGAAAAACCTGGTAGTTCGGCCGAAGCGATGATGGGTAAGGTCCGTATCGTGCTCGGATTGCCTGAGCTACCCCGGGCTCCTGACACGGCCGTCTCGAAACCATCCGTTACGGAATCTGTCCAAGCGCGTACCGGCGCTGTTCCGGCCTATGAACAGCTTCCTCCCGGAGCGGATAAAGAAGTAGCTGAAATTAACAGGAAAGTGGCTGAGGTCTTCAAAAATCTTCGACGCGAACAATTCGAAAAAATGGATGCCGGTCAGAAGCAAAAGTACATCGATGCCGCTGTCGAGAAGATTATGCCTCTCATGCAGCAGTACGCGGAGCGGCTTGGGCTGCCGAAAGATCTGATCACTAAAGAGAGTATCACTTTCGATTCTCTGAAGAATGCCGCCGGCCTGTACTTGCTCGAGTCGGACAAAATTGTCCTGGATATCGGACTGCAAAATCCTGCCGATGCCGCTTTCCACGAACTTGTCCATAAAATGCGCGCTCTTGATTTGAAAGCCGCGTTTCAGGCAGATCCTGTCGGAGCGCGTCTAGCCTTGATGGACAGTCTTCTGTCCAGCAGTTCAGCCAGGCTGAGAGCCGACAAACAGATTCAATATCGACCGCAATTCGGCGATCCGAAATTGGCGGCGGAATTCAGACAACAGGCCGAATATCATATTCTGAAACGCTTGCACAACGCCGGTTTGATTGAGGCCGGTCAAGTCCCGCTGGAGAAGGCTGTTTCAATCGACCTGCTTCGTCATTTCGAGTTCTCTGAAGGTGCTATGTACGAGGCTCTTGCCAATGAAGTCTCCAATTTCAGCGAAGCCGTCGATCTGGTCGAGCGAACAAAATTAACCGATCAGTCCAAGGCCTATGTGGATAAGAAAGCCGGTGATTACAAACAGTGGATAGAAAATCCAAAAGGCACGGCCGTGGTGAGACAGGCGCTGCATGAGATTCTAAAGGGAGCGGAAGGGAAAGGAACTCTAGAGCAGAGAATAAAAGCAGTGCAAGACAAAGTAGCGCTTATGACGGCCGAGAAAAAGGGTGACCCGAAGTCCGGAATTCAGGTGTCGGAGCCGCTTGTCAAACAAGTGATGGAAAGTTACGGTAAGTCGGATCCAAGAGTCGAAGAACTGATTGCTGCCGACAGCGCCCGCCGGTTTTCTAGAGAAGGTGCAGCCCGTGCCGAATTCACTGCGCCGCCAAGAACACTGCGGTCAAACCCGTATGTTTCGAAACTGCTGACCTCAGCGACTATTGACCGGGCGGCCAGGCATGAAGGCGGTAAACCTGAATATTCATTTGCCAGTGAAGAACTGGCGGCTCGAAAGGGCGACGTGGCAGAACGCGCCCGTCGGCTTAATCGCGAAATCAAAGCCGGTCAGGCCGATCCTGGTGCCGAAAAGGCATTCAGCGAATTTGTCGATTATTTGAAGATGGCCGCAGAACAACAGCGTCTCAACAAAGCTTTGGCTGCGGATAATTTTGAAGAAGCCCGAGCCATTGCTCTCAAGCTGCAAGATAAGTTTGCCGCTAACGTCGACGGTAACAGGCATGCCATGGACTTCTTGCTGATCAACGGCTTGATCAAGCCGGAGGAGTTGCATGATTCATTCAAAGGCTTCGAGCGTGTCGGAGGGCGGGCTCGTGCAATCGCGCTCGACCGATTTGCTCGTGGTGCGCGCACCACTGATGGTATCGTAAGGACCGAAGCAGGCAACGGCTACACTGACCATTTCCTGAGCAAGCCGATTGAGCTGTTCCAGGGTACAGAGAGGTCGATGAAAGTTCAATCGTTGCGGGTATACAAAGACGGCTCTATGACCGTCGATTATATCGCCAGTGACGGTCGTTTGAGAAGTGATCTGATCGAGCATCACTGGCCGGGCGAAGTCGATCCTCCCAAAGAAAACGAATTTTCAAAGGATTTCAAGAAAGTGGCAGACAAACAGCCCGGAGATCCAGTCGACAAAAAATTGGCACTGTTCGTCGATTATTTGAAACAACTGGAAGCGCAGGAGGCGGAGATTCGCGCCGAAGGCAATAAGGTTAAAATCAACAGCCTGCTAAGCGCGCTCGCCGAGCAAACCGAGCCGGCTTCAGGAAAGCCGCCTGGTAACGAATCCGAAACGGTCGACAGAGAAGCGATGCGGAAGGAAGCCGTGAAGCGCACCACCGATGGTGGCGAGTTGCGCCCGTTGACTAGAAAGTTCGTACCAGGTCAGGGTATAGACCACCTGTTTGCCGGCAAAGGTTTTGAAGTAGTCGGTCCTGATGGCAAAGTCGTAATGGTTAAGGGTGTCCGGGTGCCATCCGATGCCAGCAAAGGTCAGATAGGCTATCTCGTGGACGGCAAGTCCGGGCTGGTGGTAGATGCGGAACTGACCAAGCACATCACCGATCAGTTGAGCCAAAATGAAACTCTGGGAAAAGCTCTCACGGACCGTGGTCGCGCCGTCGATGTCTTTCATCGTTACGCTCAAACCTCACAGGACCTGCGCGACTCTTTCGGTTTCGATTCGACTGGACGACTGGTCGATTTTCGGGTCGTGGCTAGAGAAGCTCATAAGGCTTTTGGTCCAACTGCGACAGTCGACGGCACCATGGTCAGGTTTAAAACAGAATGTGGCATTCAGATGGTGGTGAAATTCAAGCCTGAAGAAGGTAAGAAATTGGAAACGAAGCCGCTGGTCGAGGGTGAATTGACAAACGAAAAACTGGCAAAATTGCTCGAGAGTATGAAGGTGGCGGATCCTGACATGAGGGCCGCATTGGAAGCTGCCATGAAAGAATATTTGAAGGGTAACGACAAAGCCAGGGATTTTGATAGCTGTCGAGAGGAACTGGCCAAGCGTATCCGGGAGGGTAACGCCGGCGCCGTAGTCGACGAGCTGAAAGAAGTTTTCAAAGCGTTCGATGTCGAATTCGAGAACGGAAAACCGAAGCTCGAAAATGGTTGTGTGGTTTTGCGACCGAAGATGGAAGGAAAAGAGAGCAAGGAGCCTTTCCACGTCAGAGCCGGCGGTGCCTTCGAAAAGTGCAAAGGCAAGCTCGTCCCTATTATGATGCTGGTCCTCGCGGTCGCTCATCAGTCGCAGGACCGCCAGGAGTCCATAATACGCAATCGATAGCGGTGAGCAAACACATTGCTACTTCCGCCCTGTTTCCAACGCGACCGTGAAGTAAAGCAAATTCTAGCGGCGCCGGTAAGTGAGGCTCCGCTTTCGGAAACTGAACAGGTTTGATTTTAATGTCGTGTCCGTTTAAGATTCGGCATCAGATCGGACAGCAGCTCTTCTACCAGGAGTTGCTCACAATTGAAGTCCGGAGACTGGAAATTCGAGGCTGGTATTACCTGTGGTGCAAGCACGTCTGAGATGAACAGCTCTGGAAGTTCGTATTTAGATTGTTGCGTCGTGTGATTCATGCCCATCCGCCTCAAATATCGCCTCGGTTTCAATATCATAAGTTTTGTTGGTTGACCAAATCTTGGCAAGTCCGACCAACATCCGGCAAATCTGACCAACTTTCGACCAAACCAGATTAGATGGCGTTTTTCATGTCCAGAGGCGCGAGCGATTGGGGTACATTTTAGAAAGTCATTTGAGAGGCGAGCAATCGTGGCCGAACCAGAAAACACACAGCCGACCGATGCGCAGAAAAAGCGTGTACCGGAAAAAGAATTTGATGACAAAACCTCAGTGTCGTTAGCACTTGAAAAAGATGCTGCCGAGAAGGAAATCAAAACGCTTCTTGCCCCGGAGGCGGAAAAATCCGCCGTTCCTGAGATGCCGGAAAACAGTAAGCCTAGCGGCAAGGAGGAGTACGCCCATCTATTTGATGGCGTTCAATCTCAAGGCGATCTGAGGAAACAAATTCAGGCGTTGCCGTCACCTGATTTCGAACGGCTCGGTGTCAATGTCAAGCAGATTGCGGACGGCACATTCGGATCATCGGCGCTCTTCGAATTTCCTGGCGCCACACAAGTGCGCGGTGAGACTGGTGTGAAGACCGACTTCACTAAGCATCCCGACACGGCACCCAGCTATAACGGCGACAAAATCAAAACCATCACTGTGAAAAATCCTGATGGTGCGCTCACTATTGAGACTGACAAGGGTTCGGTCACGCTGAGTCCGCTCGAACGAAGTAAATTTGCTGTACCTCCAGTTTTTTCCTTCACTGACAGTGTCGGAAATTCGACTACGATTTTGGCTAATGGCGATAAAACCATCGTGCATAAAGATGGTTCGGTTACCACCCAATACGGACCATTCGATAGTCAGGGACGACAGTTTAAACGCGAATTCGCCAATGGTGATCATAAGCATTCCGTCACCTATTTTCAGGACGGCAGACGAACGATTGATTATCATCCTCCGTTAGAGGACGGCAACGCGTCAGTGACGGAACGTCCACTCGGAAATGATGTCGTATATGATGCAAAAATTTTGACGCCACCATCGGAGGTGCCTCAAAAAGTACAGGAAGGATCAAAAGCGCTCGACGAAGCCGTTAAGTCCGGCGATTTCCAGAAACAACTGCAAGAACTCAAGAAGCTTGCGGAATTGGAATTGCAATCTCCGGAATCAAAACAGATCCTCGATAAGTATGCCGAATCCAATCCTGAAAAGCTTGGAATGGTGAGATACGCCAGGCTCAACCAGGCTGACGGCCCGGTCGGTGTTCTTGTCGGCATGGGCACCATGTCGTCGCAGGAAAGGTTTGACGTTCTCAAAGCGGCGGCAAGCGATCTGTCGAGCACCGCTAATGTTGGCAAGCTCACGCCCGATCAATGCACACTGGCTGCTCGTGGTATGGCGTTCGCTATGCATGACGGCAGGGGGCAACCTAAAGAAGACGGAAAGCTGAGCCTGCCCGGGCAGTTCGCCGACGCTCTTCAAAAAAGTATGAATGGCAGTGGACGCGACGCGGCAATGAAAGCGGCGTTCGATATGATAAAGCTCGGCGACAAACCGACCGTTCAGAAGCTGGGGTTGGCAGAGGCTTTCGTTCCAATCTACGTTATGGGACTGCAGCAATCGTTTGCTGAAACCGGTTCATCAAACGGTTTCTCTAAACAACTGGACGAGTTGAAACGACTGTCAGACAGCGGAAACCCATCTGCCCTCTCTGTAATGATTGCCATCAAGGATAGTGGCATTCATGGCGCACCGGTTGCCGGAGCACCGCCGGAGGCTACCGCGGGAAGACCAGTCGATGCGCCGACCGAAAAATCATACTTTGTTTCGACTGGTATGCCAGGCACTGCCGGTGGTGAAGAGCCTTTCATCACTCCGTCTGAATCGGAACCTGAGTTGGTCGATTACTATCTGGACAAGATATCGGCGACTAAACCTGCAGACAAGCCCGCCTTGGCAAAACTGCCGGAAGCGACAGTAAAACAAATCGACGATTGGGTAACGGGATTAAACTCGGGAGATGGGGCCGTCCGGCAGCGAGCCGAGCGGGAATTGACGAATGCGATGTATGACCCGGTGAATGGTCCGGCGGTCATTCTCGAAGCCTCGAGGATAATCTCAGAACGCTCTGAAAAGCTTAACACCAGGGTGGAAAGAGACTTCAAGAATATGAAGACCGAGGTGATAGGCTCGCAGGTAATCAGCAGTCCAGTCGCTCAGATTCAGTGGACGATGGAAGCTCTTAGAAATCCCAATGCCCAGATCAATCTGCAAATGGTCAAAGGCGCCGTGGAAGAAGCTGATCGAATGGCAGACGATCCGGTCATGCGCGCGGCGCGAGCCGAGACACTGAAGCAATTGCAATCGTCCGGACTGTTGAACGATATGCAGAGCCGGCTCGTGGCGCGGGAACTGAAGCATTTGGCAGATCCCCGCCTGGGAGCTGCCGAAACCCGGATGCTGGCGGCCAATGTTTTCACAAAAACCGGTGACAAGGCCACTGCCAGAACTTTGCTTTCCGAGGCTATGGACAAGGATCCTTCAATAGTCAAAAATCCGGACTTCGGCGTGGCGTTGATTCGCGCGGATGTGATGATGGACCCTATGCTGTTGCAAAAATACGGACAGCTTGCCGGCGATGAGAACATCATGCGGATGTTCAGAGAAGATGACTTGATAGTGGCAAACGGCAGAACCGTTAATGAAAGGGCCTTCGACCTGTTTAAAGACAAGGGTCAAGATCAATTCAAATACAGTTCCTCCGAAGAGCGTTGGAATGCGATTACCAGCGGCAAGTTAACCGAAGCTGAGAAAATGGCGGCATTGGCAGAGGAGTATCTCGCCAACAGCAGCACTACCGACGATGGCGCGGCCAAACGCGAACGGGCCTGGAAAGAGCTCGACAAAGAAGTAGCGAAGGGCAATCAGGAAGCCAGCAAACAGATTGATGGTCTGGCATTGCTTGATATGATCAACAAGGCCTACGGTGCTTTGCCCAAGCCAATGATGCCCAGTCCGCAGTACGGTGCAGACGAGCGTCTGGCTCGATATGCGGAATGGCGAAAAATTCCTGCTATCCAGCGTAACTCGTCTGACATTCACCATCAGATCAACACTGTTCTTTGCGATCACTTCCAGGGGGCCCGGACTCCGAAAGAACGCGACACGACGATGGATATCCTGCGCAAAGAAATTCAGGAAGGAAATCTTTCCGCCATTCATCCTCTGCAACTGCTGACGACAATCGATGCCGGATTGAAAATTGCCGATGCGCAGAAAGTTTTAAACAATCCTCAAGCCGGGGCCGATCAAATCAATCAAGCCCGCAAACAAATGCAGGATGCTCTTCGAACTCTGGCTCTGCAAGCGGAATCGCAAAAGGGAAGCAATGCCGACCAGTATCTCGACAAGCTGGGCAAGAGCCCGACTTCTGGTGTGAAGCCCGGAGAAATTGAGAAAATCAGAAACGATGCGCGCTTGCACATCGCCCAGATGGATACGAAAGTGGCAGATGCAGCGAAACAAGCGCTGTCCAGCGATCCCAACGAGCGCAGGCAGGGCGAGCAGAAGCTGGCTCAGTATGCTCGTGAGCAGATTTTGACACGCGGCAATACCGGCTACTCCGAGACCTTCAGTCGGATCAACGTCGCCGGCGCTGCGACCGACGTCGTTCAAAAACTGGGCGACCCGAAACAAGCAGCTGAAAGCCTCATTACTTTCAGGATGTTGGCGGCCAACAATCGCACAGCCCGGACTACGTTGGAATCGATGGAACCAGGTAAGCCTGGCAATCTCGACCTGTTGAAGAAAACCATACCGGACGCTCCTCCGGATCTGAAACCGGAAGAACGAGCCGTCAAGCAAACTGAAATCGAACAGCAGCGCAAGCAGTTGCAAGAGAAGCTCGATCAACTGGATAAGGCTATTCTGGAAGGTAAACGCGACCAAATTGCCGAACTGTTGCGCGCACCAAATGTGGTGGCGGCTGTCGGTAATCTGATGGAGCCGTTCGTTCGCGACGCCGCTCGTTTGAAAGGCCTCAAGACTGCCGACCTGATGAAGGCATTGGGCGACCAAACCTTGGTCCAGCCTGCCATCGATGAAGCAAAGGATTTCCGCAAAAACACTTACGAACGTGTCGATGCCGACCTGGGCAAATTCCTCTTGCGCGACAAAGCGGGAGAACCTACTCGCAATGCCTTGCTTGCCGCTTTGCCGGCAGACGGTCCATTTGTTCTCAAGCCAGAGCTCAAGTCCGATCTGGAACAAGCGGTCAGGTTGCACAGGCTCAGTCCTCAGGTCGAGAAGCATGTAGCGGCGCTCCTGAAAGACGGCACGCTCTCCAGAGAGTCTGTGTCCGAGCTTCGCAAAGAACTGTCATTGAGTGCGGACGAACGTCGCTCTCAGGCGTTGACTGATTTGAAAGAGACTTCAGCGCGAGTGCTCGGCACAATGGGCATGCAGTTCGAACCTCACGTCAAGGAAAATGAGTCAATCGAACAGGCTCGCAAAACCACTGAAGCTGCTAAGAAAGCCGTGGAAGTTCTCAGGTCGCCTACGGCTACGCCAGACCAGAAAAAGCAAGCAGCAAAAGTTCTCAAAGAGGAGTTCGAGCGCTCGGATAAGATGTCTCAAGACGATCAACATCCGATTACCGCTCAACATTTTGTACGCTTGATCACCGGATTGGCTGGAGATAAGCCGGAAACAGGTAACCAGGCCTATGAAAAGTTGAAAGCGGCAGTCGCCAGCGATGATTTGGCGAGAGTTCTTGAAGCCGCCAATCAGATCAAACAGTTTTTACCTGATGGCGTAGGCGATGCCAATACGGCACGTACGATGCGCATTGTGCGCGGCGTAGAGCCGACGACTGCATCCACCGAGTTTATGAGATTGTCTGAACAACTCAAAGACGAAATCGATGCGTCCAGGCTGGAGGATGGAAAGGCTAACGATTCGGCGGTGAAGTGGAAGTCCTGGGCCGACGCGCAAACATTCGTCGCCAGGATGAATGAGGACGTGAAAACCGGCGATTTCAATAAGGTAAAAACCGCCTTCGATGCGCTGGCACAACAAGTGAAAGCGGACAAAAATCCGTTCGCAATTACGGCACTCACGAGCATTTTGGTTGGCACCGCCAGTCCTGAGATGGCGGACAAATGGTTGAAACAGAACCACAGCATTGATGGCACGCCGACCTACATGCCCAAGCTCAGCGAGTTGAACAAAGATCAGAAACTCGAATTGATGCGCAAAACGGTCGATCTTCTAAGAGACGTGATCAAGCCTGGTGAACTGACCGAGCGTGATGCGGCCGCTCTGGCGCTGGCTTACAACGCCGCGTTGGAACTTGGCGATCCGATTCTCCAAGAGAAATTTGAATACATGCTGCGTGATGGCATGGATGGTGGCACGCGCGACGATGTGATAAAGGGAATTGACTTTATTCTCCGCACTCCTGGACTAAACGGCGCTGAAAACCTGTCACTGATTGCCAAAGATCTCCCCATCTTTCGTCCGCTGACTGCCAAGGAAATCGCCGAAGCCCAGCAGCTCAAAGACGCGCCAGTCCTGATTGCCAAATTGAACGGCGAAGCCACTGCCGGTGATGGCAACCCGGCGCTGCGCGCCAATCGCGACCAGGCTGTGCTTCAGTCCGTAAAGCTCGCTTTTGAGACCGGAGGACATCAAGCCGTAGCGAAGTTGTTGACCGACATCAACATCGAACTGGCAAAACAAGCAAAAGGAGATTCGAATAAGAAGGTCGAATATCATGGTGGCGTCATTGGTGGCAAGCCCATCGATCCCAAGTTTGCAGTCAGTCTCCAAGTTACTGACTTGACGAAGAAAAATCATCAAGTCTACGCTGCAACGGAAGCGATTCAACACACCCAGGTTTCCGTCAACGAACTCGGTCAGACAAAGTCGTTCTCTTTTCCGGGCGACCGTACTTTCTCGTTCAATTACGATGATAAAACCAATCCTCGACTGGTCACCAGTTTCAGAGATGCCGACGGCAATACCTGGACCAGAGAAGTGAAATGGGGCGTCCCGACTTTTACTGGTAAGAACAGTGAAGGACGACCGCTGCGAGGAAAGATCGAGGGTGAAATCACTGTCAACAATGGCCGGATCGAGCGCGTAGTCAATGGCGCCGTTCAAGAATTCACCGGGCGGACTGAGGTCAAGTACGAGGCTCTACGAGATACGCCAAGGGCTGCAGGCGCCGACCTCACCGTCGAAAAACCACCTGTGATCATTCGCCCCGAACCTGGCAGTCCAGAGGCCGCGCGCCTCATGGAGATGCAGGACAAAATGATCAAGCACATGGAGAAATTCGTTGAAGGTAACGAGAAACGCGCGGCAATTGCCGGCATAGAGCGCGAGCGTCTGGAAGGCATATTCGGCCCGGAAACCAGGAAGTGTCTGAACACGCTCAAATCGTCAGTCGAAGACAATACCAAGAAAATGGCCAACATGCTAAACCGGGCTGCCGTAGCATGTAAAACCGGTGTCGTCCTGCCGATCGATCCGCACACGCGTCTGCCGATGTCGCCTGAGCGGTATGAAGCCTGGCTTAAAGACAAAAATTCAAAATACAAGCTCGATATGCGGATTTCGGAGGATAAGATCCCGGATCAAAAAGAGTTTGAAAAACTCGATAGAGCAGTGCATTGGCTGGGTGAAGCACATAAACGTTTTGAAAAAGCATCGGCTGACTATCAGGACAAATATATCGACCGCATGGTCACTGAGATGGGCTTACCTCAGGAGTATCTGAAAGCTAATCGAGACAAGATTAGCACCAACGATGCTGAAGGCCGGCGCGCAGCGATGCAGATGATCGAGATGTATAAACAGGTGCAGCGCACCATCGACGCCGCTCGTTTTCTAAACGAACAGAATCCCCATTCGCTCTTCGGATTACGTTCTGACTTGAAGATTCAAGACAAGGAAGCTCGCTTCCCTCTGGAACTTCCGAAGGGCTGGACCTGGAAAAAGGTGAACCCGGATGGCTCTATTGATTTCAGCGAAGATCCGCCTTTCAAGCATAACCTGCCTACAGATCTTCGCCTGGCTTCAGGACCTAATCGCGAGTCGATAGAAGCGGTGCAGAAATATCTGAAGGGTTATGGTGACACGGTTCGGTCTACCTACCTGGAGGTTCAACAGTCGCTCGGAAATCCAGTCGGTCTGATAGCGTACGAAGACGTCGAGGTTCCGCGCACGCGCTTCACCGGCGAACTGAAATTCGAAGCCGATGGCAGACCGAAGTTCAAATTCGAACCTCGCAATGGCGGCAAAGAAGATGCTGCTGACTTCAACCTCATCTCCATGGACTTCGATGTCGAGAAAACCAAGAACGGCTACCGGGTCACACGCAAGGCCCAGCTCTGGGACCTGCCTTTCTGGGCTTACCAGAACGCACGCTGGGATGGCGTAATCGGTCGCAGAGCCGGCGAGATCACGATGCCGTCCAAGGAATACCCGAAGGGTGCACTCGTGCCCGTCAAACGCGGCGACAGTTTCGAGCTCTGCCGGGTGGAGAATTTGGTCGATGACGTCGATCCGCTACTGGCGATTGCCAGTCCGGGACTGTATGCCGGTGCGAAGCTCTTTAGCGGCAGCTACAAAGGCGAACGCCAAGTCGTTTATTGGGGTGAAAAGGCCGTCAACGTTGCGATGGATGTGTTGATGACCCTGGAAGGGCTGAACGGCATGAAGTTGGCATATTCAGCGGCCAGAACCGGAATGAAAGAAGCAACTTGCATGGCCGCCAAGCTCACTCAGGGTGGTATCGCCAAAATGGCTCCATCGTTGACTCGGCTCGAAGTGGCGCACCATTTCGTTACGTCCTTCGTCAAATTCAACATGGGTCTGCCGATGGCTGTCGTCACATCCAGCGCCGGTTCGCATGATGGTTCGAACAAAGTGACCGAGTACCTCGGTCATATTCGCACCGGATACTTCCTGACGGAAGCCGGAGGCGGACTCCTTTTCGGTCAAAAATTCGGACGACTTCTCAATCCGTCCACTGAAAATCTTTTGCCGTTGGTGAGTAGCAGTCGTTGGTTCCATCCGGACAGCACCTATTCCAAGGTCATTCACGGCGGCTTCAAAGTGGCGGAGTGGGGCGTAATCAGCACGATGAGCGGGCACATGGTCGGGCTCTTGCGAAAGCTGCCTCCGGACATGCCGCGCGGTTTGAATTTGTCTGATGCTGCTAAAAACGATCCATTACGGGCGCGTTTCGAAGCCGAGCGAGACTGGCTCAAGGCCGCCGATCAGGCTTTGACCGATGATAAAACAGGAATGTCGAAAGACAAAGAAGACAACCTTCGCAAAATGCTCAAAGCGGCCGAGCGTCTTGACGGAACTAATCGAGAAGCGCTACTGGAGGGCGGGTTCAAAGATCCAAATCAAAAGCCGCCGGGTGACGATCGCTGGGGCGATCGGGTGAAAAAGCAAGAACAGACTCTTGCTGTCAAGAAAAGCGATCTCGAAGCTGTCTTGAGTAAGCCCGCTGATGAAAAGACCGCGGAGAAAGTAGCTCATCTCAGAAAAGAAATCGATGAACTCGAGAAGAAGATTGAGGTCAACCGTCCGAAGAGCCAACTGCTCGAGGGAATAAAATCGGATCTGGAAAGCCCCAATCTGAAGGACCGTCTCAAAGAACTCGATCAGCAGCGCAAAGCTGCCGAAGATAAGTATGTCAAAGAAACCAAGGCCGATAGTGTCGCTGACGCTGACGCACGTCGCGGACGTCTACAGGAGAATTTGCAAAGACTGAAAGCGAGCACCCCGCAGAATGCTGCCGAAATTTCTCGCCTGGAAGCAGAGCTCAAACCGCTCAACGAATTGAAGAGCCAGGTCGAGTTATTGACGGTGCGTCAAAATCACCTAAAAGAAATGCTCTCCGTTCGCGACGACATGATGGATCTTCTGCATCCATCGGAAAAAGCGATCAAAGAGATGATCGCAAAAGGCACTTACGAAGCTGAAAAAGCCAATGGTTTCCCGGCCTGGAAGAAGTCATTGACGGAACCCGAGCGTGTCGTGGCAGCCAAGCTCGCGCTTTTGCGAATCGGCGATCGCGACAGCAATGGTGTTCTTCGAGAACCGCTTGTATCACGGACTTTCGAGATCACAATCATAAAAAACGGCAAGCCTGTAGTAGAGACGGTCAGACAAACAGTCGCCACTAAAGACCTGGTCAAGTCTCTCGAAGACGAAGCGAACAAGCCGACGTCGGAATTGAAACATTTCACGAAGCAGGACATCGCCGCCCTTCGTGATCTCAAGACCGATCCGAGCGTGCTCGACCAGGTAATTTCACCGAGAGACACGATCAAAGCAATCAGCGAGAAAACTCAAAGACTGCTCGATCCTACCGTCGAGATGACGCCTCAACAGCGCAAAGATGAGATCTCAAAATACAAACGCGATTTGATGAAGTATCTTCCCGAGTCGGCAATCGAAGAGGCAAAAGAGACTGAAAAGCGACTTAAGGCAATTATGGCATCGGACAGCGCGCAGAAGCTGAAAGATGAAAACGTCCTCGATGCGCTCAAAGAGTTCAGGGACAAGTTGAAAGGTAATCCGGAAGTGCAAGCTGCCGCGATCTATTCGCTTTTGATGCTTTCCCGAGCAGCCGATGGCAGCGTGCCCGAAGATATCGCGGTAGATGGTGCGAGGACACTGAAACGCGACGATCTCAGTCACTACCTCAACATGTTCCTGGCAGGAGTGCTCAAAGACCCTGACCGAGTGCCGGGCGGCGTCGATCTCGTTCTCGCCAATCTCTTGCAGAAAATCGATCCATCGGCAATGCCGCAGGGACGTTTGCTGGAGCTTGCTAACGATGTTTGTCGCCGCAATCCATCTGAGCAGATCAAAGATTGGGCTCAGATGGTCAAGTTGGGTGGCGACCTCTCAAGTCAGGGGATGGAGCGTAACCGCAAATCGTTGCACGTCTTCGATGTCAAAGATCCGTTGAAGCTCACGGCTGCCCAAGAGGCGGTTCGCGGTTTTGCACCTGGTTTGACGGCTCATGTCAGTCCTGACAAAGCTAAACAGATTGCAGGCATTGTTGAAAAAACCGCATTGATGCTCGATCCTAAAACCTCAGACGCCGATCGCGACAAATTTAAGGCCGAACTTGCAAAAGCTTTTGGCGATCCTAAAAAGCCGTACGCGCAATTGAGCGAAGACGAAAAGGCGCTGCGGGCGGCCGCTGGACTTGGTTTCCTCTACGTGTGTCGTGACAAGTATGGTAACCTGCCAGACAGCTTCGCGCCTGGATTGAACGGCGAAGATGTGATTCAGGCAATCAAACATGACTTTACGTATTCCAAAACGCCTGAGTCTGCAGCACGAATGATTGCCCTGGGCGATATGCTATCCCGTGCTGGTGTCATATCCGGTGCCACTTTTGCCACCAAGTTGCAAGATGTTCTTCTCGATCCGAAAGTTTCGCAGGAAGATAAAATGCGAGCTCTGGTCGATCGCAATGGACCGCGATTGTCAGCTGTTCTCGAGGTCGTCAAAGTCTACGAGGCGATAAAGAAACAGTATGGACAAGCCGGAGATGAAGGCGACGGCAGCAATTTCGGAGTTAACTCCGTAGACCTGCTCAAGACCTTAGAGAAAGTGGCCAAGGATAATCCGGGCACACCGCTTGCCGCATTGGCTGCCGACCTCAAATACGCTCACCAACTTACTGATGCAGAGGAGCGTCAGCAAGCTTTGCTGGATACCTCCAGGCTGGGTGTCGAAGTGCTGGAGAAACGCCTGGACGGCAAGGAATTGCAAGCCCGATTCATCACGCACATGAAACAAGTCGTTGATAAACTGGGCGATAATCCTACCAGTACGGATACGATCAAGGCATTTCAGGCGATCTCCAGTCTGGCGAATTACGCCCCAGGCGGCGCACCTTCCGATCCGGCGGCAGCTGAGAAGTTGGCGGGGGATCGGAAGACAACCAAAGAAGCTATCGATGGTTATTTAAAACGTCGTCAGGATGCAGGAAGAGACGAACGGCGGGTGGGTGAAATTGATGCCAACTACCGTGAGAGTCTGAAGCTCTATGAGAAGTTGCAACTGCAACAGCTCATGAGCGATCCGCAGCGTATGCAAGCTTTCATCAACGAAACGTTTGCGACCTTGGGTTCTGGAATGTACAAAGACCAGGGGCTCAAAGGCAATTTCCACGATGCCACCGCTGCTCTCATCGATGGATTGAAAAACCGCAAACCGGCTCAGGAAGTCGAGGTGTTGCGCAACCAGTTGAGCTTCGCTCGCGAAGTCTATGTGAAAAATCTGTCGGCCGAGTATGCAGAACGTCGTCAAAAAGCGGGTGACGATAAGGCTCTGGTTGCGAAAATCGATGCGGAAGAGAAAGAAGTACTCAAACGTTTTGATAAAACTCAATTTGATCTGCTTTTGCGAGATCCGGAGAAACTCCAGACCTTCATGGATCAGAACTTTGCCGGTGGCAAAG
>JBGAHZ010000036.1:0-79772 GCA_044225915.1 Obscuribacteraceae bacterium (SeqCode) | reverse complement strand
GCGAGCTCTGTCTGCTTGCGACACCGCCACATAGGGACGAATGCCATTCTCCAAAATCCATTCGATCAACGAACTAGAGCGCGGCATGCAGAAAAACATCAGCATTGTCACAACGGGCAAACTGATTACGGGTATCAACATTATCGAAGTAGCTGCGCGAGTCTGGCGCTTATTGAGCTTCGGCAAAGAAGCCGGACGTCCTTCTCCAATCGGTCTGGATGGACCGACGTCTCGGCTGCGCGAGACTCCGTCGAAGTAGAGAATCATTGAAAGACAAGTGATATAGCCCAGAATGAATATAAAGAAGAAGAAATTGTTGGCATTGCCCGCGGTGCACACCAGAAGTCCCAGACCGATTAACGCCGAAACGCTGAAATCGGCCCTCGTTCTCAAATCGAAGCAATGGAGCGCCAGAAGCCCGGCAAGCACTTGACTGATCGAACTGAGGAAATTGATCTGACCCAGATTGAACTGATTGGCACAGTCCACGAAGAAGTAGGTAAGTAGACCCATAGCGCCTACAGCGGGAAATATGTTGACCCACATCGGCCGTTTTTCGCGGCAAAGATATGCAATCAGCGTGCCAATCATAGCGAGCCAGGTGAGTAAGAACGTGACAAGCACCGGCGTGCCCATATATATGGAATTACCAGTGATCAGGATGACGACCATACTCAGGGTCGCCAACCGCAACGGAATTGAATGCTCAGGCTTTACAGGAGCGGCTTCCTTAACGGTTCCGCGGCGAGCTTCTGGTCCTGGTTTTACGACCAATTTTTGCTCGGGAGCTCTGTCGCCGATACCCCCGACCTGGCGAATTGACGAACCTGGAGCGCGTTCTGGCGTGCGCGGAATATTGGTTGGTCGCGAGACAACTGTCTTTTCGTAGTCGTCTTCGAGCGACTGGGCACTAGAACCACCTCCGCCCGGAGCGCCACCAGCTGCAGAATTGGCCGCGGCGTTTTGCTTTGAATCGTCGTTGTCTTTCTTTCCTGTGGTCATACGCGCGTAATGTCTTCAAACCTCTCTAACGTGGTCAAGATACGACCGAGACTGGGAGCTGCATCCAGACCCCGACGTTCTGAGAATCCTGCCGATGCGGGTAACCCACCTCTACGTTGCCACGATTCTGCTTTTTCTGCTGCGTTCGCCGGTTCTCTGAATGCCCGTGACATAACCCACATTTCGATGGTTTCAGGCACCAGTGGTTCGATACCTGACGTTTCCTGCGCCGGGCGAATTGCCAGAAGCGCCAATTTATTTTCCGCACCGAAGTCCGGCAGTGCGGGTTCAAAACCTTCTCGATTTTTTGGTTCGATTGCTTCGACGCGAGCCAGGACCTGCGCCCATCGCGCAATGCCTGGCGCCGACGAAGGAACGTCTTGTAGACAGTACGGCAACAGCGACGGATGCGCTTGCGGATCAGGAATTACAAAAAGTTCGGGCGCTCCTCCCATTCTGAAACCCAAGTTGAGAAGCGAGTTGGCAAGGGAAACAGCAAGCTCGAATTGCTCTTCATTCTTCCAGGGCGCAAGCAAATCGATTAGAACATCGTAGCCCGGCAAACCTTCCGACTCGAATTCGCGAACCAATAACTTACCTGTCTTTGCCGATGATGCCCAGTGAATCATTCTATAACTGTCGCCAGTGACGAATTCTCTCAAGCTGCGAACCGACGACGACGGCATGACCGAAGTCGAACGTGTGGCGGAGAACATGAGTGCGCTGGTGCCCGCCGCCCGTAGCCGCCAGAGGAAGTTGCCTTCAGCACCGGTCGTTCGAGCGTAGACGGTGACGAGCGGCTCGTCGATGTTGACAGTATTTTCAACGTCAAAACTACGCGACCACCAGGCGAGTCCGAACGGAAAACATGAGTAAGTTTCCAGTTCTTCCAACCGATAGATACCGCGTTTCAGCGCCGGACTTTGAGCAACTACCCAGGCTTCATTGATTACGGTATCGACCGTAATCGGTCGCAAAACGCTGCCGTCTTCCCGCTGTCCAACCAGCTTTGCCCGCACGACGATCCATTTGATCGGAAAAATTTTGTTGAATCGTGGTCGTTTACTTTTGCGCGAAAGTTTGACCCTGACCTTCAAACGGTCGCCCGCGACCGCGTCCGGCGGCAGAGAGCAAGAAACATCCAGATCCAGAATTTGACTGAGGGGCAGCAAAATTCCAAGGACGATCGATGCCACGCCCCCCGATGCGATCAAATAGAGCCAGTCATTTTTGGTTTCAATCGCAAAGAAGTACAAAAGCGCAACGATGGCAACCAGGTACCAGAAGCGTTTTTCAAGAGTCAAACAGTAGCCGCCACCTGTCGGCACGCGCGTGCCTTTCAAGTCAAACTCGGTGCTCAGCTGAGGAGGAGCGAACCTAGACTGGTACGGGGACTTCTTCGAGGACTCTTTCAATAAGCTCAGCATGACTAACGCGGCTCTCTCTGACTTTTGGAATTACACGGTGACCGAGTACGTACGGTGCCAGAAGCTTGACGTCATCGGGTTTGACAAAGTCTCGCCCATCCACGAAGGCGGAAGCCTGCGCGGCGCGCATCAGCAACTGACTGCCCCGCGGGCTCACTCCCAGCACGATACCGGGATGCTTCCGCGTGGCGTTGACTATCGAAACGATGTAATTTTTGATGGACGGGTCGACGAAAACCGCTTTTACAGCCTGCCTCGCCTCGAGTACTTCTGTTTCTGTCAGTACGGCATCCACTTCGAAAGCACGGTCCTCGAGGGTCTTGTCGAGAATTTCGACTTCCTGGTGCGGTTTGGGATAACCCAGAGAAAGCGAGATCATGAATCGGTCGAGCTGCGCTTCCGGCAAGGGAAATGTACCGTGATATTCAATCGGGTTTTCAGTAGCGATTACAAAAAACAATTCAGGAAGTTTTCGGGTGGCACCATCGGTGGTGACCTGGTGTTCTTCCATAGCCTCTAGAAGCGCTGACTGTGTCCGAGGAGTAGCTCGGTTAATTTCGTCCGCCAGCAGGATGTTGGTAAAAATCGGTCCCGGAACGAACTTGAAAGTTCCTTCCTTCTGCTCGAACACACTCACACCGCAAACGTCGGACGGTAGCAAGTCGGGCGTACACTGAATCCGTTTGAACTTGGCATGCACCGACATCGCCAGAGACTTCGCAAGGAGAGTCTTGCCTACACCAGGCACGTCTTCGATCAAGGCATGACCACCGGACAGTAGGCAGATTACAGACAATCGCGCCGCTTGCATTTGACCGATCAGAACGCTGTTGACGTTATCCAGAAGCCGTTTTGCCTTAGGAGCAAGCGCTTCGATTTGCGTCGGCATGTAATCCGGATCATCGGGTTCTAGACCTTCTTCGCCTTCTTCGTCCTCGTCTTCTCCCGTGTCTGATTCGTAGATGATTTCGTCGCGGTCGTCTTCGTCAATACTCAAATTTGCCTCCCGGCTCAAGTCGAAAATCGTAAATGATTGCGATATTTATCAGCCCGTCTTGGCAGGTCGTGCGGGCGATTACACGATAGCATTCCACAGGCTTCATGTACCCGGATTGGTGCGTGTTAAACTATCTAGATCAATTAGGTCTCAGTGCCGGAATGCGACTGGGGGCTTCTCGTGAGTAATCCGAGGAACACCTGAATTTTGTCGCCATTCCTGCCAACATGTTCAGGTTTCAGCTCAGGGAGTTAATATGCTGACTTTCCAGCAGGCGATACAGACGTTAAATCAGTTCTGGGACAAGCGCGGTTGTCTCATCTTGCAGGCGTATGACACGGAAAAGGGCGCCTCCACGATGAATCCGGGCACTTTTCTGCGAGTGATCGGACCGGAACCCTGGAACATGGCGGTGACCGACCCCTGCCGTCGCCCGACCGATGGTCGCTACGGCGAAAACCCGAACAGACTGCAACATTACTTTCAGTATCAGGTGATTTTGAAGCCGTCACCGGATGACGTTCAAGACATTTATCTCGATAGCCTGCGAGCTCTTGGAGTCGACCCGGCTAAGCATGATGTCCGCTTCGTCGAAGACAACTGGGCAAGCCCGACACTCGACGCATGGGGCGTCGGCTGGGAAGTCTGGCTGGATGGACTGGAAGTCACTCAGTTCACCTACTTCCAACAAGCGGGCGGTCTGGAAGTCAAACCTGTCGCCGCAGAAATCACTTATGGACTGGAACGACTCTGCATGTACCTGCAAAACGTAGACAACGTCTACGATTTGATGTGGAACGACACCGTTAAATACGGCGAACTTTATCACCACAATGAAGTGGAACAGTCGCGATATAACTTCGAAGAAAGCGATCCCCAGTACGTCACCAGCCTGTTCGAAATGGCTCACCAACAAGCCGAAAGGTTGATCGAAAAGAAACTCGTGATGCCGGCATACGAGCAAGTGCTCAAGTGCTCGCACAATTTCAACTTGATGGATGCCCGCGGAATTCTCGGTCGTGACGAACGCATGGGCAACATTCTCAAGATTCGAAAACTGGCATTGAAAGTCGCTCTTTGCTACCTAGAGCAACGAATCGAATTAGGATTCCCTCTGCTTCCCGAAGACAAACGCGAAGAGCAAGTGAAGCTCTACCGCGATAGATACTTCGCTGCAAAGAAAGGCTAATCGCGCTCTGCGGGCGAGTTCATAAAACTGAAGCGTGGTCGTTCGCAACAGCACGATAAAGAACGTGCACTACCTGCGGTGGCATCCGTTCAGTCACGCCCCGCAACAATAAGTCGTTGTAGGGTTCGTTTTCGGGCGCGCAGCAAGGGTGCTTTGCAAGCAGCCCGCCGTTCTGATTCGATACGTCCGGGAACTAGCAGACCACACCGTTCTGATTCGATACGCCGGGAACTAGCAGCCTGGGCGCTTACAAAGCGCCCGTACGGTTCACCTACAGACGACCTACGGACAGACTGCAATACCCCACAAGTACCCTCGTAAATTGCGGTTCTGTTTTGCTCCTCACTGAACATTTACAGATTTTTGAAAGCCTGACTTTCTAGATCACCAAGATCCAGAGGAAAAAACGATTGAAATCAATCGTCAGCAGGGACTTAGAACTGGATCCGCTCATTGCGAGCATGAAAGATGGAACCGAGTTAAAATATACGACTTCCGGATGGATGTGGTGCAGTAAACTCCTAAATTTTCGAGTTTTCTGCGTTATAACCAAATCTGATTCAATCGCAAGCCTTTCAGGAGAAATTGAATGAAACGCCTGTTGCTAAGCCTCACGATCGTAGCCGCCGCCAACGGAACAGCCTCCCCGGCTCTCTGCCAGGGCAGTCAGTCGCTCACGCCCGATCAGGTTCAATTAAACCAGCAATTGTCTTCACCTCAAGATCCACTGCGAATAATTCAGCAGCATCAGGGCGTCAGCAATTCGTCACTTAAAGGTCTGATTGACGAGATGAAAGGAATGGTCAAAGACATGGTCAAGGTGGACACATCCACCGGTGATCCGAAAGTGCACGTCAAGGCGCCATTCGTCAACGTCGGTGTCGAGAATGGGCAACCCGACGTGAAGGTCAACGCCCCCTTCGTGCATGTCACCAAATCTGGTGGCAGTCCCGTGTCAGTGAAAGCGCCTTTCACAAAAATCGGGGACGACGGTTCCACCTCCGCAAATCCCGGCAACGTGCGAATTAAGGCACCTTTCGTAAATGTCGACAGCAACGGCAGCCCGAATGTCAACGTCAAGGCACCGTTCGCCAACGTCAACACAGGTCCAAGTGGGACCCAAATACAAGCCCCCTTCACCAACGTGGATTCGGACGGCGCGACCGCCTACCCGCCTTCGACTCAACCGACAACGCCATAGAGAATCGGGAACCTGCTCGAATTGTGATCGTCAACTCCCGCATTAATGGGCATTTTCCATATGCTCTTCGGGAACGAAGACAAACCCTTTCGACGGCTGTTCAATCGATCTGGAACCTTTCAAAAACGGCTCAGGCTATGCGTTCTATATACACCAGGATTTCGAATTTTTTTGCCGAGAAATTTCGGAAAATCCTGAAAAGCTTGCCAGCCGCTGTTTGAAAGCTTGTCGCCAAGTGGTTTTTCACCAAATTCTTTTGATTAAAACGCGTTGTAATTGGATCAGATTGGGTACATAATTCTTACATGGATTTATCCTCATTTCTCTCAGGCGAGGATTAATCAGTTTCTCTCTATTAGTACGAGGTGTCCCACTAGTGGCAGATCGGAGTTCGCTTTCTTCCGGAAAGCTGCTATTTCTCCCCGCACTCTCCGCAGCACTGCTGCTCGGAGCGTCGTTGAGCCTCTCGGCACCGGGATCCGCGGATGCCGCCATGATGGGTGGAGCACCGCGATTTCCAAAAACTTATCGGACGCCTAAAAAAGGAACGACACGTAAGCTGCAAATGACCGTATTAAAGCGGCCGGCGAAAGCAGCATCACGCGCGGTCGCTTCAAAAAAAGAAAAACGCGGTTCGAAGCGCTCCAAACATGCGGCAAAAGTAGCGCACGCAAAACCGGCTGTCCGCGCAATTCCGCCACAACTTTACGTTGAAAAACTCAATCAGCTCACGATCAGACCGGGCGTCGTTCACAAATTCTGCAAAGGCGGTTTAAACGTCAACGTCGTCGAAGTCGATATGAAGAGCGCCGACGTGAAGATTCGTCCGTACATGGCCAGCGAGACGTTCGACAAGCTAAAGAACGTTGAGCAACACGCCAAGGAAAGCGGTGCACTGGTTGCAGTCAACGCCAACTATTTCAAAAAAGACGGCACGCCGCTAGGCACAATTAAGGTCGATGACGAGTGGGTCTCTGGCTCTCTGTTCAACCGTGTAGCCATGGGTGTCACCAGAGGTGGCGATCTCAAATTTGCACGCGTCAATCTCCACGGAATCCTAGAAACGTCCAATCCGCAAGTTCCAAAACTCTGGGTCAACAACATGAACCAGCCACGTCGTCACGGCGTGCGCCTCGTGATGTACACACGCAGATGGGGCAACAGCATCACCTTGCCATACGAGGGTCGCCTGGTCGCAATCAGCAACAAAGGCGAAGTACTCGACACGCATATGAGATCGCTCGTAATTCCTTATGGCGGATACGTTCTCACCGACAAGAAAGACAGTGAACTCGCACACTTGAAACGCGGTGACTTTGTCGATTTAGATTGGCAAACCGATCCGAAGGATTGGAATCAAGTCACGCATGCTATCAGCGGCGGACCAACTCTCATCAAGGAAGGCAACCTCTTCGTTGGTTTAAAAGATGAACGGTTCCGCCCAAATTGGACCAGCGCAAAAATCACAAGAAGAACCGCCTGTGGTGTCACAGGGGATCGCAAGCTCGTACTGGCGACTGTCGAAGGACCGCACACGCTCTGGGATTTAGCCAAGTTCATGAGACAGCTAGGCTGCGTCGAAGCAATGAATCTTGACGGTGGCGGATCGACGACTATGGTAGTCAACGGCAATACGGTCACGCGAAACGATACTAAAGAACAGCGCAAAGTCGCAACCACACTGTGCGTCATGGAACCAACCGTAGCCATGCGACACGAGCGCCGACCCGACCTGCATTACAACCCGAGCACCAATCTTCAAGAGTTCAGCGTAGGCACGGATGTCTTGTCACAAGTGCCGATGATGACAGGTACGATTCAAGCTCGCATACAACAGCGACAGCTCAACGAGATGACCTTCGCCGGTCCCGGTGGCAGCTTCCTCGGCGCCGATCAAGCGTTTGCTCCGAAAGAATCATTCGACAAAAACGGCGTGGTCGTGACCACTTTCGAAGGCAACGACGCAGTAATCGATATCGATAACGATCTTTATCACGATAAAGACAAGCACACTACAGCGAAAAATCACAAGCCAACATCTAAGATCATTTCCGAAGAAAAGGAAGTCGTAAAGCCTGTCAGCCCGCCGAAGGCATTTGCAATACCAGAAGTCCCCTCTCCAGAAAAGAAGGTTGACCTGGTCGCTACTCCAGTGAAAGCAATAGCACCACAGCCGGACAAGAATCAGCCTGCTTCCGGTTGGACCACCAAGCTGTTTAAACCATTTAAGTTCGGAAAGAGAAGCTGAGTAAGATTTAGGTCTTAGCTCTATTCGATGTCTGCTACTCTTAGCTTGCTGGATTTACCAGCAAGGAAGACGCTGGCGTCAGGAGTAGCTCATGCCCGACAATTTCGCAATTGGCATCGACTTTGGTGGAACTAAAGTTTTAGCCGGAGTAGTCAATACAAAGACCGGTGAGCTGATTGCCACCAGCAAGAAGAAAACGAAACAGGCCGGTGAGCAGCAACAGCTTATGAAGCGGCTCTCCATCGTGATCGACGGCGCTATCGAAGAAGCCGGCATTGACGCCAGTCGTATAAAGGGGATCGGCATCGGCGTAGCCGGTATGGTCGATCGTGAAAAAGGAATTCTTTTGTCTGGTGTCAATATTGGTGCCAACAATCTCAAGATCGCCGAACCGTTGATGGAGCAATATGGCATCCCTGTTAAATTGGGCAACGATGTCGAAGTCGCAACCCTGGGCGAGATGCACTTCGGCGCCGGAAAGAAATGCGAAAATCTTGTATGCGTATTTGTCGGCACTGGTATCGGCAGCGGTATCGTTCACCAGGGCAAAATTTACCACGGTGCATCAGGAACGGCAGGCGAAATCGGACACACCGTACTGTTTCCCGAGGGACGTCCCTGCAACTGCGGCGCTTACGGCTGTTTGGAAACTTACGCTTCGCGCATGGCAATTGCACGTCAGGTAATTGCAGGAATCAAGCGAGGACAAGAAACGTCCGTCGCCAACGAAATCGACGAAACCAAAGGATTGCTCAGATCGCGAACACTGGCTCAGGCAGTCGAAACCGGCGACACACTGGTGACTCGCTGCGTGATCGACGCAGCAGAACATCTGGGCACCGGACTTGCTACGATCGTGAATTTCTACAATCCGGAGCGCATCATCCTTGGTGGCGGTCTGGTGGAAGAAGTCGGTCTCTATTATGACGTCGCCGTCGAAGCAGTCGGTCATCTGGCACTGCCAATTCCGGGCAAAACATTGAACATCAAAAAAGCAAAACTGGGCGATTTCGCAGGGATCATCGGCGCGGCAATGCTTGTTCAAACCGGCGAAAAGTAAATCTTCCGGCTTATGTTCTTATTGCAATACCCGCTCTAGATGGGCGTCTCGGGGCGATCTATGGCATCGTCCCACTATTCTTCACCGCGCAGGCGAATTTCCTCTTCGATAAATCTTCTGCGGTTTAAAAGGATGACCGTAGTCATCAATAATGTCGCTGGAACGTAAGGACTCCTTTTCTCCCAGGACCAGAAAACCGCCCGCACTCATGCTATCGTCAAGCAAATCAAACACTCTTTTTTGCAAATGCTCATCGAAATAAATCATGACGTTGCGACACATGATCAAATTGAATTCATTGAATGAACTGTCGCTGACCAGATTGTGCTGAGCGAAAACCATATTGCGTTTCAAATCCTCGTTGAAAACTACTCGATCGTAAGCAGTAGTAAAATACGACGAGAAATCCAGACAACCTCCGGATTCAAGGTAGTTGATCGTGTACTCCTGCATACGCCGCAGCGCGAAAACACCGGCTCGCGCTTGGCGAATCGACTCTTCGTTTATATCAGTTGCATAAATTCTTGATCGATCATACAACCCTTCCTCTTGAAACAAGATTGCCAGCGAATAGGCCTCCTCGCCCGTTGAGCAGCCCGCAGACCAGATCCTCACGACTTGCAGTTCTCTTAAAATCGGCAATACTTTGTTGCGAAGAATATTGAAAGTGTGCGGATCGCGAAACATCGATGTAGTCGGAACAGATAATGCTTCGACAAATCGCTGTTGGGTGGCTGGATCTGAGAAAACCCATGCATGTAGTTGCTCGATACTATCAAGTTTTTTCGTGGACAGTATGCGCGAAATTCGGCGTTTCATCGAACTCTTCGAATAGCTGCCGAAATCGTAGCCTGTGTGCCTATGCAATTCTGAAATGAAGCGCGCTAGATCTTCGTCGTCTATCTGATCGCTCGAGAAACTCATCTTTTATAAAGCCAAACTCGAAGAAGCGACAGTAACTGACTGCGATCGACCGGTTTAGTAATATAGTCGGAGGCGCCCGCCTCAAGGCACTTTCTGCGATCTTCTTTCATCGCTTTGGCGGTTACCGCGATAATCGGCAATCGACGAAACTTTTCCATCGTTCTGATTTCACGCATCGCTTCGTAGCCGTCCATGACGGGCATCATCATGTCCATTAAGATAAGCTCTATACCCGGCTCTTCACTTAACTTGTCTATCGCCTCCTTGCCATTTTCTGCAAACAAAAGTTCCATCTTCTGCTTCTGCAAAGCTCCGGTCAATGCAGCGATGTTTCTTGGATCATCATCCACAATCAGGACCTTACGACCGACTAGCGGCTGTTCGTTTTGCCGCACATTATCGATAGCAATACGTTTGTTCTCGGGCAGACTGGCCTCCACTCGATGCAAAAACAGAACAGCTTCGCTGAGCAAACGCTCTGGTGTGTTGACGTCTTTTATCGTGCTCGACTGCCGCAGCCTCGCCAGTGCAGCTTTATCCTCGTCGCTGAGATCTCTTTCGCAGTAGATCAATATTGGTGGTTTCGAATCAGACCTTTTCTGAATATCCTCGATCAGCTCAATCGAATTCGCATCTTTGAGGTCAATATCGATCACGATGCAATCAAAAGGCTCTTGCGACTTTGCAAGCGTCTCTATCACTCCAGTCGATGATGGGACCGCCTCGACGATCACGTCAGTATCGCTGAGGACATCGGTTAGCTTCTCGCGCAGTCTCTCTTCCGTTTCGACCAGCAGAATTTTTCCTTCCACCTTATCGTTCACCGCCTTAATCGTACTAATCGCTTCCGACAAAGTCTTGATACTGACAGGCTTTTCGAGAAATCCAATCGCCCCGGATTCGAGACTACGTTGTCGTTCTTTGTCGACTGAGATGATATGGACTGGAATATGTTTAGTTTCCGGAATAAACTTCAACTGGTCCAAAACGACCCAGCCCTCCATGTCCGGAAGTCTCAAGTCGAGCGTGATACCGTCCGGCTGTATTTTTCGAGCCAACGCCAGCCCTTCTTGCCCTGTCAGGGCGACCACGCCTTTGAATGCGTGTTTACGCGCCGTGTCCAGAAGCATTCGCGCAAAATGAGGGTCGTCTTCGATCATTAGAAGAACCCGGTCACCAGGCTCAATGATACGCCGATCGTCATCGAGCTCGGACTGCATCATCATCTTAAAATCACGATGAGATTCGAGTGTTCGTTCCAACGAACGATTCGCAGAAATCGGATTAGTCAGGAGAGCTGTCGCATCGCTGACGGGCAGTTCGCGCTTGCCCTCATATGCAATAGGCAGATCGACTGTGAAAATACTTCCCTCTCCGGGCGTACTCTGAAGATCTATGTGACCGCCCAGCAACTCGCTGAGTTGCCGACAAATAGCCAGTCCCAACCCGGTACCGCCATACTTGCGTTTGATCGATCCATCCGCTTGACGGAATGCTTCGAATACCAGATCGTGCTTGTCTTTACTGATACCAATTCCGGTATCAATAATTTGAAACTGCAACGCCCCTCGCGATATTTGACCACCAATGGCGGTGCCGGCCAATCGGCTGACAATTAGTTGAACACTGCCTTTTTCCGTAAATTTAAAAGCATTGCTCAAAAGATTCGTGAGCAACTGACTAAGTCGTTTTCGATCGGTTCGCATGATTTCCGGCACATCGTCTGCAACATTAATGATGAATTGAACACCCTTACTCTCAGCAGTCAACTCGAACTGGCGTTGCATTTCACTGACGATGTCGTTGATGGCGACATCAACATTATCAAGAACTACTGTCCCCGACTCAATCTTCGACAGATCGAGTATGTCATCGATTAAACTGAGAAGCGTCTTGCCGGCAGCATGTATATTTTGCGCGTACTCGACTTGAAATTCGAGAAGGTTTTTGTCGTCATTCTCACTGAGCAATTCAGAAAAAATAAGCAAGCTGTTGAGCGGTGTTCTAAGATCGTGTGACATGTTGGCAAGAAATTCGGATTTGTATTTCGAAGCCAGCGCCAGTTCATTCGCTTTCTCTTCCAGATTGGTTTGCATTTGCTCGAGTTCCGAATTCTTGTCGGAGATTTCTTGATTCTGGTAGTCGAGAGCTTCCGCTTTGTCCTCTAGTTCTTCATTAGCAGTGCGAAGTTCGTCCTGTTGCGACTCGAGCTCCTCCTGCTGAGCTTGCAACTCTTCCACCAACGTTTGAGATTCCATAAGAAGATGGTCTACTTGCGCCGAGGTCGATATTGAGTTGAATGAGAGAGCAATTCGTTCGCTGAGCTCGTCGAGGAATGTTTGATACTTCTCCGAGAAGCCTGTCAGAGACGCCAGCTCCAACACCCCGATTGTTTTACCTTCGAACACCAGCGGAAGAATGACTACCTCCAGCGGTTTAGAACTTGTAAGGGCCGACTTAATCACATAATTGTCGGGATGGACATCTCGCAAAATTACTTTGCGTCCGTCACGTGCCGCTTGTCCCACCAAGCCTTCACCGAATTTGATATGTGAGTCGATCACATCATTGTCTGAAAAGCCATAACCTGCCACCATCCGTAGTGACTGGTCCCGGCCTTCTTTGTAGACAAGGTAAAACGCTGCTTGATGAGACTCCAGTAAAGGAATGAGGTTCAAAAGCAACACATTGCTTGCAGATTCGACGTCGCGATGACCTTCAAGCAGCGCCGATACGTTGTTTAAGTTTAGACGATGCCAATTGAGATCATCCTGCTTCTCGGACAGCACGCGCAGCTTTTCAATCATGGTATTGAATGCACGACCGAGAGTCGCCATCTCATCAGTAGTGTTGACTGGAATTCTAAATGAGCTGTCGCCTGCGGCAACACGCTCTGTGCCCTCCACCAAGGTTTTTATCGACCGCGAAATTCCACGGACGACGACAACGCCAATAGCGATGACAATCGCCAAGAAAATTCCAGCGAGCACAAGTCCGGCCGTCTCTGTCCGCTTGATCTGCGCGAGAACCTCGGCGGTGCGAGCATTTAATAAGGTTTCTTCTTCTGTTTTTATTTTCTGAGTGACACGGTTCCAGTTCCAGGTCGCTCCGTCTTCCGGCAGTTTAAGCAGCTTGCGTGCTGACTCCGGACCGTGATCTTTACACTCTCGCGCGATACGATCCAATTCGGCTATTCGCTTAGCCAGCAATGGACTTAGCTCCGCCAAATTAGCTTGCTGAGTTGGATTATCTGCTGTCAAAGTTTTTAAGGAGTTGAAGCCGCGTTCTGCTTTACGCTTCAATTCCTCCGTGCCATCCATGAAGCGCTCGTCGCCGGTAGCCGCATAGCCTCTGGTCCTGGATTCCAAATCCTTGACCGCTGACTCCATGGTTTCCTTCTCTATGATTACCTTTAGCGTGTGGTCCACCCAGATTCGCGCGGTGTTGATGTCATCAATGTTCTTGCTCGCCGAGACGGCAAGCACAACGATCGCGACGGCGGCGATAACCTTTGAGATCGTAATACGATGAGAGATTTTCATTTAGTTCAAAGTAAATATGGAATCGGAAAATAGTTATAAACAGAAGCAGTTCTGCAATTTTAAACGAAATAGAAGTGTCCCTGGTTCGTATTCATCAGACAAGGACTCTTTTCAGCAATTTTTGCAAGACTGAGGAAGGTTTCAACACGTTCAAATTCCACACACCACCGCCACTTTGGATGAGGGAAAAAATGTCAAAATTGACAAAACCTTCGACAAGAGTGGTTAGTTACTAAAGGTTCGCGCTCTAGGAAATTCCAAAACGAATACACTGCCCTTGTTGTGATTGCGGTCGACGGAGATCGTGCCATTATGATGATTTACGATCTGCCGACATAGATACAATCCCAGACCCGTGCTTCTGGAGTAGCCTCTACCGGTAGTACCACGGTAAAAACGTTCGAACAGATAACGACGATCCTCTTCCGAGATCCCAGGACCTGTATCAGCAACTGAAAGTTTCACTTTGTCGTCTTGCGCGACTCTTATCGTTACAACACCACCTCGGGGTGTGAACTTCAACGCGTTGTCGAGCAGATTGCGCAGCACGCGCGCTATCGATTGGCAGTCAGCCATAATCATGACTTCATCGGAGATAACTCCCTCCTGACGAATTTCAATACAACGCTCGCGCGCCAGATGATCGACCTCCGTCATACAGTTATGAACGATCTTGTTCAGATTTGTGTGCGCAAACACTATGGTGTGCAAATCTTTTTCATACCTGTAGACCTCCAGCAGATTGGCGATCATTTCGAGCAATGTATCATTGCTTTCAGCTAGCCGTCGAAGCAACTCCGTTTGCTCCAGTGAGACCGGTCCGATATCACCTTTGATAAATAATTCGAGAATTCGATTAGCCCCTTGCAGCGGTCCTTTCAAATCGTGCGTCAAGGTAGCAACGAAATCTTCGCGTTCCGCGCTGATTTTGCCGCGCTCGATGGCGTATTGAATCGACCGCGATAACGAACGACCATCTATATCCCCCTTGACGAGATAGTCTTGAGCACCATGCTGCAGCGCGCGCATTGCGAGCTGCTCGTCGTCTCGCCCGGTCAGAACGATGATTGGAATGCCGAAACAGTTGTTTCGCATCTTGATCAGTGTCTCCAAACCACGACTGTCCGGCAGAGTCAGGTCCAAAAGGACTACGTCGTATTTTGGAGCTTCTCGATCTGTCGAAGCACGCATAACCACATTCAGCGCGCTTCCCAGATCTTCAGCGAGAAAAAGATCCACGCGGAAGGTGGCTTTTCGCGATATTGCCGCACTGATTGCTTTAGCAAATGCAGTATCATCTTCGACCAGGAGTAGACGAACGCTTTTCTCTTGAGTGTCCATTTTAGAAGTTGAGATGGTGCATAGAGCCAGTCTAAAATATTGGCATTCCAACAGAAATACACCAAATGGGTGATTATTGATTGCACCGAGTATGATAATTCTTGATAGCCAATGAAAAACCGAAACATTCTGGTAGTCGAAGACAATGATTTGCAGCACACGCTGTACCAGGCTTTGTCGAAGCGATTCAATCTGTCGCTGAAAATGGTGAAGAACTGCAAGGATGCTGTATCGGCAATGGAATCGTCGGATGACTACCATCTCATTTTGATGGATCTCGGTCTGGCAGATTTAAACGGCTGCGATTGCGCCAGAAAAATTAGATTGATCGAAAAGGCGCGTGGCAGTCACACTCCGATAGTCGCCGTGACGGGTCACACTTCTGATGAGCATCAAACAGATTGCCTCAATGCCGGCATGGAAGGTTATCTAAGCAAGCCTTTTTCGATCGAACAATTCGGCGCCACAATCGAAAAGTGGGCGCGCAAAGATCCGGAAATTGATTAGCAGCGTCATCATTTAACTCGCAATCGACACTGAAGCCTGACGTTTTAAACGGAAGCATCAGTGGATGCGGCGCAATCGAGATGAAAGGAAGTCTTGGAACAGTTAAACGCTGGCCGTTGCCAGTCGTTTTGAACCCTGAAAGCTGCCTCGGGCTGCCAGTTCATCATCGATCTTTTTCATGATCCTTTCTTTTTCGAAGGCCCACGCTGGAGCAATAATTTCTTCTTGCGTTCCTTCTGCCACTAATCTCATTATCACCATATCTGGTGGCAGCATCTCTAGAGCGTCGGCAACCAGTCGAACGTATCGATCTTCATCGAGTACAGGTAATTTTCCTAACCGATAGTCCATCTCCATAGGAGTGCCTTTATAAATGCAAAGCTGGTGGATTTTGATTGCGTCGACCGGGCACTCGGCAACCTGACGAACGGTCTCCAACATCTCCTCATCGGTTTCATCCGGCAAACCAAATATAAGATGGGTCGCGACTTTCAGGTTGCGACGCTTAGCTCGCACCACAGCATCGAAAAATTCTTCGGCGCTATGTCCACGATTGATCTTGTCTAGAGTTTTGTTAAACGCTGATTGCAAGCCCAGCTCCAACCAGATAAAAGTTTTCTCGTTATACTCGGCGAGGAGGTCAAGAATGTTGTCATCGACGCAGTCCGGGCGAGTGCCTATGCAGATTCCCAGAACGTCGGGAAACTCCAGCGCAACATCGTAAAGCCGACGTAGCGACCCTTCCGGTCCGTAAGTATTGGAGAAAGCTTGAAAGTAGGCTAAGAATTTATTCGCTTTGTAACGACGGCGAATACGGTTGATTCCCTTTTCAAGCTGCTCACGAACACTGACCGCCACATCAATCGTGGGCGCGCCGGAGCCGCGGTCATCGCAAAAGGTACAGCCGCCAAACGCCCGGACGCCGTCGCGATTGGGGCAAGTAAAGCCCGCGTCTATCGGAACGCGGTAGACGCGCTGTCCGAACTGCTCTTTGAGGTAGTTGTTAAAGGTTCTATACGCTGGCATAAAGCACCGGCATCCCCACAGAGATCTGCTTGAGGATGATTTAGGGTTGTCAACCTCCAATGTTACTACATCTAGACGAATTCACTACATTTGACACTCACGATACCAGCCTGCTATTCTGGCAAAACCCTCTGAACATGGACGCCCCCATCGTCTAGAGGCCCAGGACACCTCCCTTTCACGGAGGCGACAGGGGTTCGAATCCCCTTGGGGGTACTTGTTTAGTTTCGAAGACACAGGCTGACACAGCCTGTGTTTTTGCTTTTTGAACATACACGATGAACGGTTTTAAACGCAGGGGCGCCTTGCGCGAGGCGGCCGGGCTGCTTCTCGGATCGATATTGCCCACGTTTTCAACCGCTGCCCGAAGGATTTCGAAACTTATCCTGGCCGATTTCAACTGGCGAAATCGAACCTACGACCGAATGTTTGTTTCGATGTGTAAACCAATAGCTCTCATTCAAATGAGATAATCTCGAAATGCGGGAGCAATAAAACTCATAGATCTTAGGTATGCGGTTTCAAAGATCAAAGGGCAAAGGATGGCTGAGGGCAGCACGCTTATAAAGCTGGGTGAGCTTCTCATTCGCGTCGGCATCCTTCAGCCTAAAGAGCTGGAGGATGCAATCAGGACAGCTGGCGAAACCGGGTTGCCGATCGGTCGGGTTCTGATAATGTCCGGTTACATGACCGATAGAGAACTTCAGGCCGCCGTCCAAGCGCAGTCTTTGATTAAGGATAAAATCGTCGAAGTCGACGTCGCTTTCGATGCGCTAAAACAAGTTTCCCAAGAAGATATCACTCTGGAACAAGCTCTCAGAAAACGAGGTTGGGCCGGCAAGAAGGCTGCCGATACAGCAAAGCTTGGTGAGTTGTTGCGAAATTCCGAACTATGCAATGAAGAGCAATTGAACGAATGCTTGCAGACCAGCCAGGAAACAGGTTTGCCACTGGGAAGAATTTTGGTGCTCACTCAGGCGATCAGTGAAGAGTTGCTTGCCTCCGCGCTCACTGCTCAAATTCTCATCAGAGATGGCAAAGTCTCGAAAGAACAAGCAATCAAGGGATTGAAAGCATCAAAGCGCAGACGCATTTCGCTGGAAGAATCGCTCATCGATCAGGGCTTCTACAAGCCGCCTCTGCGACAGACAGTGAAGCTCGGTGAACTCTTCGTCCTCTCCGGACTGGTCACAGACTCAGACTTGATGGGCGCTTTGGAAATCGGCCTCACTCGCGAGATGCCGATTGGCCAGGTACTGGTCGATTGCGGCTATGTCAGTCGCGAAGTTTTGAACACCGCATTGAAGTTTCAAGAGATGGTCGTGAATGGAACCTTGAACGCACTGCAGGCATCCGAAGCTCTGCGACAAGTGTCGACGCGCAATATTTCCATGGCGCAATCGGTAGCCGAACTGGGTCTTTTGAAAAGCGAACAGACAGAGACCATCAAGCTCGGCGAGATATTGAAAGCAGCCGGAATTGTCACCGAGGATGATATCAAAGGTGCGATTGACCTGAGCGCTCGAAACTCGGCCTTGATCGGCAAAATCCTTCTGGTCACAGGATTGATCAATGAGCAAACGTTGCACGCTTCATTGCGCGCGCAGTTTCTCGTTCGCGAAGGTTTTCTCAGAATGGAACAAGCGATCATCGCACTGAATCATTGTGAAAAACACAATTGCAGTTTCGACGATGCGTTGCAAGAGCTGGGGTGGGTCATGCCTACTCGCGCGAAATCGCAGCACGGAGAACCGGAGTTTTAGAAGTATTAGCCAGGGCCGCCCTGGCGGAATTAAACCATCCCGAAAGCGTTTCCGTTTATGACCATGGTATCGCCGATGATGGCGTCCTCTATTTGAACTTCTAATTTCTCGGAGCACAAAGTTGACCGATTACATAAAAAGCAAAGGCAAAATCTCTCCCCGACAAATCAGAACGTTATCAATCAGTCCCCGACTTGCGGGATAACCTGAAGATGACGATTGCCGGTAAACAAAGCGAACTGACAAATCAATGTTTGGCGAAATGGTCCGGATTCCTGCATCTGAGCTGGTGAGGGTGCGCAGCCGAAACTTGTGATCGTGGGAGCGTTAAATTGTCCGGTTAACTTGATAACGTATAGAAATTGATCGGTTGAGTGCGGTAACATTTGGCCACTTACGCTCGCCTCTGGCGAAACCCCGCGCCCCTCCTGGAGCCGGGGAGCAGATTCGGCTTGCGTGAAGGCGTTGCGTTTCGACTGAGCATAAGGATAAAAAACATGGTTGAAGTTCAAACGGCCACCGAACAAAGCATCCAGCAACTGGCACAGCAGTTCCGGGTCGACAGCATAAGAGCGACCACTGAAGCCGGCTCCGGACACCCGACTTCGTGCATGTCAGCCGCAGACATGATGGCGGTTCTCCTGTCAAAATACTTGCGTTTCGACTTCGACAAACCTGAGAATCCAAACAACGATCGTTTGATCTTCTCGAAAGGTCACGCAGCACCGCTTCTGTACGCGATGTACAAAGCCGCAGGCGCCATCGACGACAAAGAATTGATGAGCCTCCGCAAATTCGGTTCTCGCCTGGAAGGGCACCCGATTCCTCAAGTTTTGCCATGGGTCGAAGTCGCTACCGGTTCGCTCGGTCAGGGACTGGCCATGGGCGTCGGCATCGCCATCAACGGACAATATCTCGACAAACTGCCTTATCACACCTGGGTTTTGATGGGTGACAGTGAAACGGCTGAGGGCTCGGTTTGGGAAGCGATGGCATGCGCATCGCATTACAAACTCGACAATATCACCGCCATTATCGACATGAACCGGCTCGGACAGCGCGGCGAGACCGCACTGGGCTGGAACAGTGAAGTTTATGCAGAACGCTGCAAAGCATTCGGCTGGCACGTAATCGAAATCAATGGACACGATTTTGCGGACATCGACAAAGCCTTCCAGGAAGCGATGAAGCATAAAGGTGAACCGGTTGCGATTATTGCAAAAACAGATAAAGGTCATGGTCTGTCTCTTACCGAAAACAAAGATGGCTGGCATGGCAAGCCGCTAAGCAAAGAGCAGGCTGAAGAAGCTGTGAAAGAACTGGGCGGCTCGGCAAATATCAAAATCGAAGTGCAAAAACCACCTGCTGCACCAGCAGCAGGAAAAATTGGTGATACCAAATCCGGTAGCGGCAAATTCGAGATGCCGCATTTCCCTGGACCGGTTGCCACCAGAGAAGCTTATGGCGACGCGCTCAAGGCGCTTGGTCAAGCATACAAAGATGTTGTCGTACTCGACGCTGAAGTTTCGAACTCCACGTACGCCGAAAAATTTGCCAAGGCACACATGGAAAGATTCTTCGAGATGTACATTGCTGAGCAGTTGATGGTTGGCGTTGCTTGCGGGATTTCAACTCGCAATAAGTCAGTTTTCTCCTCGACATTTGCAGCATTCTTCACGAGAGCTTACGACTTCATTCGCATGGCTGAAATTTCTCGCGCCACGATTAAACTGGCCGGATCCCACGCTGGCTGCTCGATCGGCGAAGATGGTCCATCGCAAATGGCGCTCGAAGATCTGGCAATGATGAGATCGATCCACGACAGCACCGTTCTCTATCCTTCGGATGGAGTTTCGACCGTCAAATTGGTCCATGAGATGAATGACGTGAAAGGCGTGTCCTACATGCGCACCACTCGTTCTAAAACTCGCATCCTGTACAAAGAGGAAGACGAGTTTCCAATCGGCGGAAGCAAAGTCTTGAAGAGCTCAACGGAAGATCAAGCCACTCTTGTCGGAGCGGGTATCACTCTTCACGAATGCTTGAAAGCTTATGACGAGCTCAAGTCGCAAGGCATCTCGGTCCGCGTAATCGACCTCTATTCGATCAAACCTGTAGACGAAGCCACTTTGCAAAAAGCTGCGAAGGAAACCGGGTTGATCATCACAGTGGAAGATCACTGGACTGAAGGTGGAATCGGTGATGCTGTCCTTGGTGCATTTGCCGGCAAGGGACAGTCCGAGCGCGGCAGTAAACCGGAGATCCCGCAGGCGTTGCCTAAGGTGGTTAAGATCGCCGTCAGCACAATGCCAGGCTCCGGCACTCCGGAAGAATTGATGGATGCAGCCGGCATCACCGCGCCGCATATCATCCGCACCGTCAAGTCGCTCGTCACGTAAGAAGCGATATCGGCGTATGAAAAACGCCATATGTCGCCGCTACGCTGAGAACGTACAACAATCGAAACGCATCTGTTCAAATTGAACGGATGCGTTTTTCGTATGCGTTCAGTCATCACGGCGACAGATATCAGTTCAAAGTTCCGCGAACCAGTATCGTTTCCTATTCACCAATCCCGCGCGCGTCATACCCGACTTCGATATCTCTTTTCCAGCGCTTCGAGTAATTTCGTTTAAATTCCTGAATTCCTTTCCATGTCACATCCTTATCATTGCAATCGCTCAGCGATAGGTACTGGAGCCGAGGCATGTTCAGCAATCGAAACAGTTGGGAGTCGTACAAGTTACTCGCCCGGTTCAGATCCAGTACCTTGATATCGAGACCAGCCAACGAATTTAGAAAATCCAGAGAAACCACTGGATTTCTCAAGTGCAACTGACTCAAATTCGGGAGTGCCGTAAGTGTTTTCACACCATTAGCGGATAGCTTTCCTGCTTCAAGATTAAGACACTGCAACCCTTTCAATCGCGTTATTTTTTTGACCAAATCGTCAGTGACATTCGTGTTTTCCATACTCAGTAGAACTAACGACGGCATGGACGCGAGCGCTTCAATCGATTGGTCGGACCAAGGCAAGCCATTAATCACCAACTCCGATAAATTGTTTCGACCACGCGCCAATGCGGTGACACCACGGGCGGTGAGACCGGTGTCTGAGATGTTTAAGCTTCTCAGTTTCGACAATCGAATAACTGAGGGGATCGAATCATCTGTAACCTGCATACTGCGGGTCAACATCAGCGATTCCAGTTCACTGGCGTTGGAAATGTATTGCATGCCCCGGTTGCTGATATTTGCGGAGGATAGTTCGAACATTCGAAGTTTCTTCAGCTTGCCTAAGTTCTTCAAACCCTCATCTGTAATGTTGATTCCATCGTGAATACTCAAGAATTGCAATGTACGAATATTGCAAAAGTGCTCCATCGCCACGTTTTTCATCATGGTATTCTCCACGCGGAGCTCCCTCAGCGGAAGGTTTTCGAGGTACTTCATACCTGTGCCTACGAGAGAGCCCGCGTGATCGATAATCAAAATTCGCAAATCCTTCCTTCCGACCAGCTGTTTAAAATCCTCGTCCTGCACCCTTCTTGCAGTTCTCATTCGATCGGGGAATTTAGGATCTAAAACAACGAAGCAATTTTTCTGATCCCCGTTCGAACCCAGGGGAAGCTCGTTTTGCAACTGCACCCCAAAAGACTTCGAGTCATCGTGCCGCAAAACACCATCTTCTGCTTCCGACTTAAGAGGATCGATGTACTTGGTAGTTCGCGTGTAAAACTCAGCAGAATCGAGCGAACTGCTTAGTACTTTGAACTTCGAATTATCAGAAATCGAATCCTCATGCAAAATTTGCTTTGCGACCTGCGCCGCGCCGAGCAGAATTAGACCCAACACAACACCTGCGTATACAACCGGTTTCGCAACTGTTCGCTTCCCAGCCGGCGCTGAAGAGGACGTGTTGAGAGACTCATGATCGAGCGTAATTTCGTCGAGCGCTTGTTCTATAGCCGAAACATTTTGGAACCGATCTGAGGGGTCTCTTCGCAAGCAAGTTTTTACAACACTGAGGATTGCACCAGGCATCCCTGTAGTGTCCATCACGCTGGAAAGGTCAGGCGCATCCGTGGACATTTTCAATTTAATGGTATCAATTGCGGTATCGCCAAGAAACGGCGGGCGGCCGCTCAGCGTTTCGAACATCAAACAACCCAGACTATACACGTCGGAGCGCGCATCGCTGAGTCCTCCTTTGCACTGCTCCGGACTCATGTATATCGGACTGCCAACCATCGCGTTTGGATCGGTGACAACATGATCGTCGCCTTGAATTTTAGCAATACCGAAGTCTACGAGTTTTGCAAACTCGCCTAATTCCGACTTTACGACGATAACGTTGGCCGGCTTTAAATCTCGATGAAATATCCCGTGAGCATGGGCATGAGTCAGTCCATCGCAAATATCGAGGAAGAGCGGCAAGGCGCGTTCGATCGGCAATGAGCCTTCGCGTTCGAGAATTTTGTCGAGGCTCTCACCATCGACAAACTCCATGACCATGTAGAGCAAACCCTCAGCACTACCGAAATCTAGTGTCTGAGCGATTCGAGGATGTTTCAGTTTGCCGGTCGCGATCGCTTCGTTTTGAAACCGCACCACAGCGTCATCACTGCCGGAATAATGCAACGTTTTTATTGCAACAAAAGAATCAAGCAAGGGATCGTGTGCCAGGTAAACCTGCCCTCTTGCTCCTGAGCCAATCGCTTTTCGCAATTCATATCGACCGACATTTTTCTTGGAAAAAGACGTCATGTCGCTTTCGTTAGGAGACTCAGCGCCACTCATATGCGTTCCGTTCGGTCTCGTTTATTACTCAGAATCTGGCCGGCATCGCTTGCAAGTTTAGAAACCAAAGCCGTTCTACAACTACAAAAAGAACTTCGTCCGTGGGATTCCGTCTGGTCTATGTGTACCCATAATTAAGCGCCCTTGCGGAGTTAATCACTCGGGCGCTCAATTTGCTCTAGTCGGGGGCAAAAACTCTTTTAGCGGTTACCTCACTTAAAAACTAAGCTGCAACCAGATCCAGTGTTAGCAAATCCTCGGTTCTGCTCGTCTGGTCGAACGGGGCAGGACCCGGATAGTACTTTTTTTCGTATTGTTTCTCCAATTTGCGAAGCACTTCTAATGCCCGCTCGTAAGAGACAACACCGCGTTGAATTTCCTTGAGTAAAACCAAACCGGTGCGAGACATCTCCTTCGTGATCAGACCGCGCTGAATCAATACTTCAGCCACGCTGAACTCGAAGTCGGTGATCGACGCTGCGGTATCACGCATGGTGCGCTCATCAATCACACCGGCCGCTCTCAACAGAGCGACGATTTGATCGAGAACGTCGAATTCAGCCAGAAGTTTTTCCAGTGGTACATTCATCGAATGCACCAGGTTCAACAACCGGATAGCTCGAGCCTTAGAGAACATCGGCATCGTCATCATGCTTTGAATTTGAACCGCCGACTCGACAAACTGAGGTGTCAGGAGATTGTATTGCACAAGCAATTGACCGAACGTGGCATCATTCTCAGTGCCTAATTCAGCAATAATCAGTCCGTCTTCTCTGGAAAGCAGACCGGCTTCGGAAAGCAAATCGCCCAGCCTGAGCCGAGATGATGTTCTCGGGTAAGTCACTCCGACAGACTGTAATGCAGCGTCGAAAGTGATGTTTAAACTATTCATTGTTTGCAGAGCACGCACCGCCTGAAGGAAAGACAGTTGTTTATCCCGCATCAATATTTGCAGATTGAGACAGTCAAACAGCGTGGACTTTTGAATGAGGTTGAGCGCCACGAGCGCTCTACCAAGAGGATAGCCGGTGCTCTTGCTATGACGCATCGCGCACTTGAGGCCGACGTCATCAACCAGTCCTGCAGCCAACACGAGCTTGCCCATGCGAGACAGAGGACCGATACCACGGCCGATACCGTTGAGGCGATAGGCTTCGTCTATCGTGACCTGGTGTACATGCGCGAAACGCAAGAGTTCTTTTGCCATTCTCACATCAATGGCGCCATCTCTTATAGAGACTTGCGTGACAAGAGCACAATCAACATCCAATTCGCTCACGTGTCCGGACATAATCAACACGCGGCCAAGCGGCATGGTGGCTCGTTTTGCGATCAACAGGCCTTGTTCTAATACATCGGGGGAAATGATTCCTGCTTCGAGCAGGATTTCGCCCAATCTAAAAAGTGGTAATCGAGTTTTTTTAACAAAGTTCATAAGAGCTCCCTTCGAAAAGGCAGTGTCAATCACACGCACGGCGCAAGACAATGAAGTCTTGAACGTCGCACGAGGGATCGTTCGTCAAGGTAGCAATGAATCGGAATCACGCGACAAATGTCGCGGAGGAATCTGATTCGATAATTAGTAAGAGGATTCCAAAACTGGGATGACTCCCAAAAACCAAATCGTAAAGGTTCAAAACGGATATGTCAAGACCATTTAATGTTCCTTCAGCGAGAAGATCCATTGCTCTGCACGCAAGAGCTCAACAGCGATTTCGCGAATCTTCTCAGCGAATAAAAATTGTTCTGTCTCCAGCTCGTTCAATGAAGCCAGGATGGCACCACCGTCCTCATCACGCTCCGGGTACTTAAGTGGATGATTCCAGAAAGGTAGTTTGCCTGGACCGGGTTCATCAACCTGTAGATGTTTAGGGTTGAACGGTATGCTGCCGTGGTTCTTGTACCAGTCATCCATAATCTTTCCGATCAATGAATAGGTTTGCTCGACGTATCGACTGCCAGCCTCAGATAGGGCACACACGTCGGCAGCATAGAGATGCGGATATTTCTCGTGAGCGCGGTTGACGGCCTGTTCGATTTTGTCGTGACCGGACATGGTGCCGTTTTGTCGTGGTCCAATAATGACGCCGTTAAACAGCTCGGTCATGATGGATGCAACGCGTTCGACCGATGTCTTCGTTCGTCGAAGTCCTCTAATTGCCAATCCTTGCACTTCCGGACGAATAACGCGGAAGGAGTCGGTAAAGCTTTGCACCGCCGATTCCAGTGAATGGTGAATGGTATCGTCTTCGAAGATGGACTCGGTATCAGGTCCTCTGAGCAAGGCAATTTTAGCGAAACCTTCGGGATGATTGTAATTGATTGAATGATCTCCGGCGATGACGGCATGACCGATTTTGGAACCCGGATCTTGCGGGTGCGGTACATGCCATTCATCGATGCCGATGGTGGCAAGCATCTCGCGTTCTGGTTCTGAAAAATCGATGCGGCGCAGATCGTCCGAGACATGAGACAAATTGAAAGGATCGCGAATCTTTTCAAAAATGCTGTATACCGTTTTTACTCCTGTGCCACCACCAGTAGGGGCGGTCGGATTGAACTTACCGAGCTTGTGTTTGTGATGCAGCATGATACCAACGATGCTCGCCATGAATTCAGGCGGCGCGATCTGGTGCTCCATGCTCGCCCGCGCTACACGTTCCATGCTTCGGCGATTGGATGTTTTCTGCGGATCGATAAAGTAAGACAATGCTTGAACTGCAGCCTGAGCACCATGCACGTTGTGAATGATGAAATTCTTTCGACTCTTAATCGCGTCCGAAAAAATAGAAGCCAGCAAAGCGTCTCTCGTCTCTTTTGCAGGCAGGTCGAGCAGACGCGAGGCATCGTAGACCTGGTCGACTTCAGCGCGAGTATGTTTCCAGTTCATATTCCATTGATAGCCAGTCGATTCGGCGCCTTCGCCATACTCCAACTGCCACAACATTTCGCGAACCACTGCCATGCAGTTCCAGATCAGCTCTTTATCTGAGCGCGACAGGAAGTCATCAGAGTCCAGCTTTTCGAAAACATTGGTTACCTCACCCGAGCCTGCCAGAACCGGCACATTGGCAAGGTCATTCTTCAAATCTTTGCGGAGCTTTTCTAATTGAACAGGCCGGGGCATCTGATCTTCCCAGCGAAAATTATCAGTTGCTAGCCGGAGAAATTCATCGGCTTCTTTCGGGGAGGAGAGCGCTTCGTGACCCTGACCATTTTCGCCGTAATCAGCGTCCGGAGGCCGCGCAACGGCTCCGGCTCCGGTATTGGAACCCTCTAACTTCTTAGACTTTTTGCTAATGGTCATCCGACACCGGGGGGAAACCCACGCAGGCATGGTGTTTCATTCTGAGCCCAAATATTCCCTGAAACCTATCTATTAAATCATGCAAATTGAGCCTCCTCGCCCCTCACGTGAAACAGAGTCAAGGAGTGTCAAGAGGAAACCCGATATAATGCTCCAGACTTACGGTTTTTGCGGGGTTGTCAATCTCATGCGTTTCTTGCTCCCATTCGTGTCTGTGTGCCTTTTAGCGCCTTCCGCCAATCAAGCGGCCAGCGCGGCAGCCCCTCAAAAGGCGAATGAGCCCCCGGTACACGGAAAGAAAGTAGATGCCAGTTTCTTCCTCGAAGAGATCAAACCCGGCTCCGTTACCATCAAACCAGCTGCCAGCAAGGCTAAAGCAAAATCAGCCGCAGTAAAAGAACCAGTGAAGGTTACGGAAACGAAACCAACTGAAAAAAAATCAACGATCTTAGAAAGTGCTCAGAGTCAGGCTCCGTCCTCGCACTTTCAACAAGGTTTGATGATGCAAAGTATGGGCATGCACGCCAATGCGATCGCTGAATACAAAGATGCGCTCAAAGACGATCCGAAATTCATCTCCACCTACAACAATCTTGCACAATGCTACGTCTATCGCAATGACCCGGGCGACAAAGAAGAAGCGCTAAAGCTCTTAGAACAAGCGCAAAAAATATCGCCTACCAATGTCGGGACTCTACACGCGCTTGCTGTTCTCAAAGAAAGCACCAAGGACTACGCCGCTGCTGAAGACGCTTACAAGAAAGTGCTGGCGATTCAACCACTCAATCAACGCGCGATTCAGAACCTCGCCGAGATCCACTATCGTTTGGGACAGAAAGAGAAAGCACGCGCTGTGATTCTCGAAGCAATGAAGCACAATCCGCCTGACCAGCAGGTTGCCATATTCAAACAAGCGCTGGTGAATCTCGATAAAGATCCAAAAGAGCTAGCGAAGGAAATGGAAAAGCAGGCTGCTGAAGCTAAGAAGCAGGCTGAAGCCGAAAAGCAAGCTGCTGAAAAAGCGGTCGCAGAAGCGCAAGCCGCAGCGCAAAAAAGAGCAACTACACCGGCGAAGACGGCCTCTACAAAAGACGGCACAAAATAACCGACCATGCGATTCTTGAAGTGGTTATTGATTCTGCTTCTGTCCATTTCGATGCCGGCCCAAGCGATTACTTATCCTCAAACGCCCCGCGGCAAGCAGGTCGACGTATACCATGGCGACAAAATCGCAGATCCGTATCGCTGGATGGAGCAGACGACTAACCAGAAAGTCGTTGACTGGCTCGACCAACAGAAAAAGATTTCCGTAAAGTATCTCGATGCAACTCCGGTAAGCAACGCAGTCAGACAGCGTGCCAAGTCGATCAGGAGATTTGAACGCTACAACCTGCTGGACTCAATAAACGGACAGATTTTGTTTTCGATCGAAACACCCGGAAGTGTCTATGCGCATTCCAGCGGACTGAAGACATATTGCTTGCTCGACATCAAAGAGCCCGACAAAGCAAAAGAACTGTTCAAGGAGGATTCGATCCTTCCAGAGCAGAAAAATTACAGCAATATAGTCGTCAGCCCTGATACACAAAAAGCAGTCTACGCCGTCACCGTCAGTGGTTACGAACGAGAAGCGTACATGAAGGGAGACTTCTCCAAGTGGTTCTCAACAACCAAACAGCGAATCAAAAATTTCAACACTGGCAAAGAATACCCTGAGATTTTTTCGAACATTACACCGATTGGATGGAAAAGCGACAGCAGCGGATTTTATTACAAGAAGTTTCATTACGCCAAAGATGGAGAGCCGGTTTCAGAAGATACACTCTACTTTCATTTACTGGGCACGAATTCGAAAAAAGACAAACCAATTTTCGTCGATAAAACATTCAACGCATTTCACGGTCAAAAATATATTCAGAATGACTGTTTGTTTTACACCGCATATAGTGGCAGGCTCAAATCTGCACTGTTTTGTCGAAAGCTAGATGGTAGCGGCGCTCGCGTTCAACTGCTACCGTGGACCAAAGTCCCACTTGTGGGTGTTAAAAAATGGTATCTCGGCCTCGGCAACGATCGACTATTTTTCATGACCGACACACCATCCGGAAAATCAAAAATCGTTTCGATGAAATTTTCGGAGTCAATTTTCAAACACCCGCAGCCCAAGCCTGTTTATACACAAGTGGTGCCGGAATCAACCGACACATTACAGATGGCGATTATAGCTGGCGACCATATAATAGCCGCATACTTACATGACGGGCATACCGAATTGCTCGAATATGATTACCACGGCAAAAGAGTCAGAGAGATTGCCCTTCCCGGAATCGGCACCGTTACGGCGCTTTGCATTGATTCCAACCGGAAAGACTTCACCTATCAATTCGAAAGTTTTGCTCAGGCACCATGCATATTTAAACAAAATGTCGACGAAGAAACCGCACAACCAATTATCGTTCCAGAAGTTCATTTCGATCCAAACGATATCGTGACAAATGTCGTGCGAGTGGAAACGCCTGATGGCGCAGAGATTCCAATGTTCCTTGTCCACAAATCGGGAACCAAAATCAATTCGAACACGCCCGTTATGCTTGAAGTTTATGGCGGTTTTGGTGTCAACATGGTTCCATCCTTCGAAACCGAAGCGTTAGTTTGGATTGAAATGGGCGGCGTCTTCGCACGAGCATGCATACGAGGCGGTGCGGAGCGCGGGGAAGTCTGGCATCAAGCAGCAAGTGGTCTCAAGAAAGAAACATCGATTCGTGATTTCATAAGCTGCGCCGAATGGTTGTGCAAAAACAAAATCACATCACCGTCAAAACTGGGAATTAGCGGCTGCAGTAACGGCGGTCTTTTAACAGCAGGGGCAATGATGAAACGCCCCGACCTGTTTGGCGGTGTATGCATAGATTCAGCTGTTCTCGATATGCTGCGCTTTCACACGCTCAACCCCCAACTCTATGTAAATGAGTACGGCGATGTGAAAATTCAAAAGCAGTATCGTTCTCTGCGCGCACTGTCACCACTACATCAAATACGCAAGGGAACGGTTTATCCAGCTACGTTAATCACAGTCAAAGACTTCGATAACATCGTCAGTCCGGGACATTCGTACAAATTCACAGCGGCGCTTCAACACGCGCAAAAAGGCGATAATCCAATTTTGATCGATTCGATAAAGTTAAAAGATCATGGATTGTCCGCCGAGAAGGATTACGACGACAGATATCTCGGACTGGAAAGAATTATCTTTTTGTCGCGCGCTCTAAAATTTGAGGATCATGCGAAGCAGCGACTAGATTGGCAAAGCGACTCATTTTCCAACTGAAGTGAAACATCATGATCTTTTCAAATAAAGTAGAACATCCAAGTCGAAGGTACACTTCGAAAAGACAGCAGAACCTGCATGGTCAAGCTCACGAGGAGGCCATATTCACTCTAAATTCACGCTTAATTTGATAAGGTGATTAGAAATATTCGATGGTCTAAGGGATGACATGCTGGTTGATACTGAACTTGACGGTGCTGATTTTGTTTGCGTGATAAAAGATGCATATGGCGCTTTTGTCTACTGGAACAAAACACTACATAAGTGGTTTCCCGAGCCGATTGGCGGAATGGCAGGCAAAACGGAGTACCACATAATGGATGATTCTGATGCGGCCGTGGTTCGACATAACGACAAGCAAGTTCTGAGGACTGGTCAAGATTTAAGCGCTATTGAAGTGATAGAGATGCCGAATCAGAAGCGTATTCCGTGGCTTGTCGAGAAATTTCGACTTCGCGGCAAGAATACAAACTTTCTCGGAGTTATTGGTTATCCGATAACGTCAAATGAAGTGGCTTTGGCAATAGAAGAGGCTGAAAAATTGCTGCGATCAGTTAAAGCACCTTATAAAAAGCGACTCGAGGAAATCGCACGCACTTACGAGTCCCGTCAAAAGTAGTTCCGAGGCTGCCTAGGTTTCGCGCCGAAGTTCGAAGTTTTGCGGGCTACTAGTAGGTCGCGGTTTGACCCTAAAGCAGTGGCGTACTGCCATCTGAAATGGAAAACGCGTCCATGATCTGCGGCGGATCTCATGGACGCTTATTCAGTTCAACGAGGAGGAAGGTTGCTGGGAGAAAGCCTCGTCGTTCTGTTATTTCCGTTTGCGATGCGGGGGGATTGGGGTTCCCTTGTGTAAATATAGTAATCAAGTGGACCTGATATTGATATGTGGAATTGCACACAGTTAGCAGAGAAACTTTGCATATTTCGCGCAGCTCTGAGAAACGCCTGGAATAGCGGGATTCAGCTTCCACCTTTCTTTTATATAGACGAGAAAAGCAAGCCACCGAATCCAGCGCGTGGTATGAACGAACGGACAATCGGCAATGGTGTGGTTCGAACTACGGATCGCGAAAGGGTTTCAACGCCTTCATAGTCAGCTTACGGAATCACATACGGCAATCCCGAGGCGCCAACGCCACCAGCAGGAAGGCGCACGACGGGAATCAGGAAGCCGGACATTTTCGGATTATTGTTCAACCACACGTACGCTTCCGGTTTTTGTTGTTTGATTGCGATTGCTTTGTCGCCCAGGGTAACGGAGAACGGTATCATTCCTGGTTCCGAACCTTGAAATAACGGAAGATTTTTCAACGTGATCGAGACTGAAATACACGGAGCATCTTCGATATTTTCTTCTTTGATTTCGATCTCGGAGTTGACCGTCGAAAAGCCCATCGCCTCCAACATTTTCTTCGCGGCCGCTTCGCCTTTACCGACCTTGTCTTCGTTCATCTTTAGTTGCGCGGTGTAAGTCGCAGTCTGCATCGCGACGTACGAAATCTTCTGTTTATAAAACATCGACATGCCGGAGTTGATTAGAAGGCTCACCGCAGCGACGGTGATCGAAATGATCAACCAAATTGCCACCACTCCTTCCGCCAGAACTGCGCCGCGTTGATTTCGCGATGGAAAGCTCTTCTTCATATCTACTCCTCGACGCATCATGCCGACACTATATAGACATGGTTTCCCTTATTCAATCAGTAGTAAACCCGAACAAAAAGAACGCAAGACACAGACTGTGTCTTGCGTTCCAATTCCGAGTAATCAGGGTTCACCTCGGAATTAAACTAATGATGCAACTGTAACAAGGCTCCGAAACCAGCGCTCATGCCCTTCACCGGGCTTAGATTCGCAATCCGACTCGTTCGCGCTCTTCCATGTGAACCTGTTCTACAAGCCGCGATTGTTTAAACAACTTCGCGTCGAGAGATGCAGATCCTGGACCAGTGAAGAACAGAAGTATTGAAGAAATTGCATAACTGGCAGCCGCTTCGAAGGAGTTGGGTCCGCCTATCCAATGTCCGCCTTGCGGGACGTGGACGGTCGTAATCGCCACCAACATCGTGATGAAAATTCCGACACACGCGATCGGCGTCAACAGCCCGAGTACGAGCGCTAGTCCGCCACCGAATTCAGCGACAGCCGCACATGCCTGGAGGAAAGGTGGGACACCATGACCCATCGCATCCATCCATGAAAAGGGATGCTGAATTTTTGAGAAACCATGCTGCATTAACGCCAATCCGGTAAGTACCCTGAAGATCAGCAGTCCAACTCCCGCTCGACCACCTATAAACGGTGTAAAAAGTCTCAACATAAGTTGTCCTCGCTCTCGAAATTTCTTTCCTCTTAGCGCAATCCAAGCCTGTTGATGCGAACGCGGCACGAAAGCATCGACTCAAACCATGCGGCACCGCTGCTTTTCGAGATATTTAAATTTTTTGTCCGTTATCGAGTGCCCAGCGAATGCTTCTTCGCATACCTTCTTCCAGCGAAATTTTAGGATCGTAATGCAGTTCTTTTTCCGCCTTAGTGATACTACATGCGATGTCTTTATTCATCTCACTTAAAACGTGAAACTTCTGATGATATAAACCGATGCTCTGAAGACTCGCGTCCACCATAAGTGCAACTTCGCTGGCAACATCGGGGAGTCGCATTCGTTTGTGCGCGACCTGAAATTGAAATTCGGTTTCAAGCAAACGCTCAATAGTATCAACTATCTCATTCATCGTATAAGGTCGACGATCGGCGATCCAGTAGGTCTGACCACGCGCGTTTTCCTGTAATTCTGCCAGCATCAGTCCCTGACAAATGTTATCGATGTAAGCCATCGAACGCAGGTTTTCACCGCTACCCACGATTGGAACTTTACCTGTTTTGATCATCGAAAAAAATAGACTCTGCCTGGGAGGCTGACCGGGACCGTAAAACCATGGCGGTCTTATTATTACTGTCTCGAGTTTGCCCTCAAGCGATTTTGCGTTTACCAGATCTTCGCCCTGGCGCTTGCTGTGACCATAATGCATGTACGGATTGTAGGGTGAGTCTTCATCAAATAGCTTGTCTCTTGACGGATTGGTGCCAATCGGCGAGTTTGACGAGACGTGTATGAAACGCGAGGCGTGCGATTTAATCGCACCATGCAGCATGTTGTGAGTACCGTTTACATTGACGTCGTAGAATTGCTTCCGACCTCGGGTCGGATGAACGATTCCGGCAATGTGAAACACCGTAGGTTTAAAAGTTCCCTCAAAAAGTCTTGTGACATCGTCACCACTGGTGATATCACAGTCCATAATTTGAACGCTGTCACCGAATCGATTAAACTGGCTTGCATCCAAACCTGGCTGCTTAGCGATTCGCACTATGCGCGGGTCCACGACACGCAATCGCTCAACGCCCGGCAGTCCGCCGAGTAGACATTCTACGAGTCGAGAGCCCAGCCACCCCGGCGCGCCTGTGACGATTGCCATGTTAGAAGTCAATGTCGTTCACCGTTTCTCAGAGATAAAGTGGAGCACGTTTCTTCGAGCCAGCGCCATAATTGTACCTTGTGGATTTATCCCCGGCGATTCCGGCAGCATACTGGCGTCGTTGATAAACAAATTTTCGTAGTTGAAAATTTTGCCGAATGAGTCGGCCGCACATCGATCAACGCGCTCTCCCATTGGACAGGTCGAGAAGGCGTGAACAGTGGTTAAACTCAATGACGACTTGGGAAGGCTCTCATCGAGCCATTTTACGGCATCCAATTCCGACTCAATTGATGGCAGAGACGCAATGCAGGGATGAACGGAACGGGCACCGGCAGCAAGCAATAGTGACGACAGCCGCGCCAGTCCCTGACTGAGATTACGCACATCGACTTCGGACAGCTCATACCTGAGAATCGAATATTCGCTGCCGAATCTGGCAGGACGAACGCTACCACGGCCGGTGCTTCGAACAGCGACGTTGTACGTCGCCATATTGCGGTACTGATCCATCAAATGTTTGTTTTGAGGCCAGTTGTCACTGAGGTTCATCGCCAATTGTCCGGCGCTGAAGAACGAGCCACCAAGCGAGATATCAGGCCAAAACTCTTTGACTTGCAACATCGGCATTACCGATTTATGCGCATCGATTTGTTCATCAAACAACGCATTAACTTTCAACATCGGGTGGATTTGAAACGTATCCCCGACATGCGATTTGATACCACTTCGTCTTAGCAACGCCGGTGTTTGTGTCGCGCCCGCACAGATGAAGACGTAGTCAGCATCGATGCGAACAAGATCCGTCGAGTTGTCCTCGCGTTTTATTTCAGCCAATAAACCGGTTATTCTATGTTTGCTTTTCAGCAGCAATTTCACTTTGCAGTTAGTGACAAACTTGGCACCAGCAGCCTCTGCAAGCGGAATCAGGTTGCGCGACATTCCTTGCTTTGCGCCTTTTGGACAACCGGCGGCGCACATGTTCGTATTAACGCAATGGTCTGCAGCTCGCGGAATTGCTCGGGCCGACCACCCCATCGCTTCAACTCCTCGTTTAAAAACGGCACTGTTGGTCGGCAGATCCTTAGGAGCTTCGGTAACATGCAGGTGCTTCTCTGCCCATTCGAAGTGCGGCGCCAGGGACTCTACAGTAAAGTCTCTGATGCCGAACTGATTAACCCAACGCAGAACAAACTCCGGTGGCATCCTATGCCAGAATCCACTATTGATTTCGGTTGATCCGCCCAGGCACCGCCCCTCGACAAAGCCGATTGGAACGGATCCTAGAATTGGAGTCATTCCTCGATTGCGATAAAGCGATTGCATGGCTTGCGGCACGCCGCTTCCATAGCTTTCTAAACCATGACGAGCCCCCTCTTCCAGCACGACGACTTCAAAACCGGCAGCAGCCAATTCCGCGGCAGTAGTGGCGCCACCAGCTCCGGAGCCGATCACCAAACATTCAACTTTCACAGATCGTACATCGTTGGTCATGGCGCAGAAACTCCATCTCGAGGTTCGCCATCGCCGGATCTGCCCGCGGCGCGACTGTTCAGGAGCGCCTGTACTTCAGGGTGGTCGTAGTAATAACACAGAGCCAAACTGCGAATAGGTTTCATGAATTTCCTGGTCAAAGAAATTCTGCCAAAAGCCCACGACTCAATCAGCGCACGCCTGCGCGCTAAAGGTAAATCACAGAGGAACTTACCATTGCAAACAATCACCAACGCTTTGAAAACGACAATGCCTGTGTCGAATATTACACGTAGACGAAATGGCAGACGCTCCAATTCCGTCACTGTGAAGACGCTCGTCTCTCTAAGAACTCGTTGATATGCCGCAGCATCTGCAAGTTTATGCTCATCCGGAATGAAACATTCACACAAACCGGACCAGAACTTGTTAACGGAATCCACTACCCGCGAGGACATCTGCGGATAAGTCGTAATCACGCTGACCATCTCTTGCTGCTCGGTCGGCAGAGTTCTCATCGGCTTCGCTTCCCAGGCGAGCGCCGCAGTAGAGCCGAGTTCTATCGTGTACCGGGCCATCGCGTATACACCCCAGACAGTGACGGTCACGTAGTACACGAGGTGCACAATCAGCGCGTAACTCAGAGCTATGTTCGGATCCACTAGTATCGGTTCAATCGTACCTGGAGTCATGCCAGATACAGAGCACACTGTGGTGAGAGATTGAGCGCACGCCGAATGGTACGTGCCGACATGTCCGGGCGTCGAGGGAATCAAAATTCCCAAGTTGGTCACAGACATAGTCACCACAGCGCGAATGATACCGGGCGGCAGTCCGAAGCACGGCATAATCAACATGAAGAACAACGCTTCGACCAGCCAGATAAGAAAACTACTTGCCAAAATCAAGATGGCACTTTGAGCATCGCGCAAGCATCCAAAGCCTCTGTTTATCTGCGTCACGAGTGCAATCAGTTTGCCATGCACTTTCCTGCCAAGAAACGAAGTCAGATTGGAAACCAGAGCCACAGCCGTTTGCGGGGTCAAAGTGACGATCGCGACAGTCAACATCGCAACGACAAAAATCAACGAAGCAAGCGCTGCTCCGTTACGCAAATCGGCGGTCGGCGGCACGATAAGCGATGCCGAAATGAACAAGAAGAGGATAACCAGCCCATCGAGCAAGCGCTCAAGGAATGTGATTGTCAGAGCAAGCAGGTAAGGCATGCCCGTTCTCTCCGCCAGCATTCCCGCTCTTGCGAATTCACCAAGCCTGGCAGGCAAAATGTTATTGACGGCATATCCAACGGCAATGATATTACTGGCGGTGCCAATTGAAATTGCAGCTTCGTCTTTGACGAGCAATTGCAAACGCACACCACGCAATAGCATTCCGAGAATGTAAGTCAAAACGGCAAGCGGCAGCCAGGGCAGCCAGATCGCTGTTTTAAAAGCGTGAGTAAGTTTAGCCCATTCGATATTTTTCGTGAGGAAGTAAACGAACACCCCGCCGATCACAAGTCCGACAATGACGATGGCTCCTCGAGAGCGAAAAATCTTCGCCCATGCAGAAAAGAAACCGGACACTCCCCGCGCGACGATGTTAGCGCCAGGCGCCTGTTTCTGACTATGCGTCTCAGGTGATTTGTCCGGTGAAACCATTCAATCCATGACTTCGTGAAACTCAGTGGAAGCGTTTGCTAGAAATCGAGACAACCCTTTGGAATCAGGTCGCTCAGCTTCCAGTAATTCTCACAACTGGCCGTTCCAATTAACAGCGAATTGAGAATACTCTCTTATGCCCTGTATGGTTATTAGAGGCTTGATGTACGCGATTGTTATCAGACAGGTTTTTGAAACGCATGATGTCTGATCAGGGTATAGAGATCGAGTAGCCGTTTCGGGAGGACCGATCCTGAGCACCCAGATCGACGAAAACACACTGCGCAACCAGCTCCGCGCGATTCTCGACGTGCCGTCGGGAGCTTCGCGCCGACAACTGAGACGAGCCCGCGATCGAGAGGTTCAACGTTGTCGGGATGACATGCTGTCTACCGATTCGCAGTTGAACGCTCTTGCGAAAAAGCGCCTGGAAGAACTCGATCGGGCGTTCGAATATCTCACCGATCCTAAGAAATTTCGCGACTTTCATGAACTGGTAAATGACAAACTGCAAGCTGGAACCGTTGAACCCGGGTCGCTCGTCGCAAGCGTGGCTCAACGAGAAGTCAGAAGCCTTGAGAAGTCCATTCCTGGCGGACCCAGCGGACCCAGCGGACCGGGTGGTCCGAGCGGACCAGGAATTGGTCCGGATGATGCGCCCGAAGCTAAAGAGCTCGTGCATACCAGCCTCGCAGAGGAGCGCGAAGTTTTAAACGAACTGCGCCGCAAACGCCAGGAAAAGGCGCCCAAAATCGGCCACAAGCGTCGCCAGGAGATGGAAAAATTTCTCAAGGACACTCAGGTCGACATCGAGCACGCGGCCAACACGACCGCTCGCAGCAAGGCGAGCGAACTTGTAGCGCGAGGCGTCACGGATTCTGATGAATTTTTCGAAAAAGTCTACACAGCAGCACTCGAAGTAGCGACAGTTGTCCGCAATCAAGCACTCAAGAAGGTCGAAGAGAAAAGTTTCCCGATCGACGAGAAGCTAATCGATGAGTGGGAACTGGCTGTTATGGATAAGTCCGAGGAAGCCGCCCAGCGCGAATACAACAACCTCGAAGGAATTATGGCTCAGCAGCGCACTAGGCTGCCGAGCGATGGCAACTTCCGGTTTAAACTGCTGATTACTCTTTGTACAATTGCTGGCGCTCTGGCGATTTTTTGCAACATCAACATCGCCATGACCGCCAACAGACCCGACGCGCTGCAACAGCAAATCAAGAGCGCGGGCGGCACTGATACCACGGGCAGTGACATCAGTGGTGTAATGTCGAAACTTCCACGAACCATTGTCGCGAAATCAGAACTCGCCAATGCATTAGGACTGGCTCAGGCTGCAGGTCAAGCTGGTCCGGCCGGTTCATCTAATACTCTAAACATCGAAGGCGCCTCAGCATATAACGCGGGCTGCGCCTCGCTCGCGGCCGGTGCCTACCCGGACGCGATTGTCTCGTTTACCCAAGCAATCGAGCGAAACAAAGATATCTACCAGTATTTTTATAACCGCTCACTTGCCCATGTATATTCGGCACAGTATCAAGACGCCCTGAGAGACATGGACGAAGCAATCGCCCTGAGAACGGATCTAATGCAATCTCGCTACAACAAAGGACACATCTACTTGGCTGGTGGCGCTGATTGCATTGCCAGAGCAGAGCGTTCCACCGGACCGGTCAAAGAACAGTTGCTGAGACAAGGCGCAATTAATCTTCGCGCAGCAGTGGCAGCCTTCAGCGTAGTGGACGCGAAAATGCCCGGACTAGCTCAGCCCATCTACAACCGTGGACTGGCACGTTACCGCATTGGCGACTTGCCCGGAGCAATTTCAGATTTTGAAATCGCCGCCCAGCGAGATCCGAAGATGGAGGCTGCCACCTACAATTTGGCGATCGCAAAAGCCAGACAGTCCGAAAAGAGCCCTCCTGGCGGCTCCGTCCCGGCGGCGCCAGTTGGTCCACAAGGACCTCCCGGTCCCGGAGTTTTCTAGCGAGGCGCCAGATGACCGACTCGCTACCTGCTCACATCTCCCCCAGATACAAAGTCATGCAACTGCTTGGTGAAGGCGGCATGGGGCGGGTTTACAAGATTCATGACGTCACTCTCAATCGAGAAGTGGCGATCAAAGTTCTCATCGGTCAGTACACGAACCAGGACTTGCCTAGATTCCAACGCGAAGCGAAGGCAATGAGCCGCCTCAAGCATCCCAACCTGATCGAAGTATACGATTTTGGTATCACAGACGAAGGCAGTGCCTATCTGGTAATGGAGCTCGCGTCGGGCAAGATGCTCTCTGAAATCCTGCGTCAGCGAGGGCACCTTTCAGTCGACGAAACGATTAAGATCAGCCTGGCAATTGCCGATGGCGTCTTTCACGCGCACAACAAGAAGGTGGTGCATCGAGATCTCAAACCATCCAACATTCTAATTCTGGACGACCAGGATCTTAGCCAAATCAAAGTCTTCGATTTCGGAATTTCAAAGACGATGGACGACTCCGATAAAGGTAGTCTGACCAGACCAGGAGCAATGATCGGCACGCCTCTGTATATGAGTCCAGAGCAAGCCAGAGGCGATTCGGTAGACCAGCGCTCGGATCTGTATTCGCTTGGGTGCGTAATGTACACCTGCCTCTCCGGCAAGCCGCCGTTCAAAGGCGATACCGCCCTCGATACCATAAAGATGCATATCGAGGAGCAGCCACACAGTCTAAGTTCCAATCAAAGCCTGGGTGTACCAAATACAATCGACTTAATCGTAATGAAGCTGCTGGAGAAAAAACCTCAGGACAGATATCAGTCGATGGCTCAGTTAAGCGAAGCGCTGGTCAATGCTTCAACGGAGCCTTCGATAAAGAAAAACCCGAACGTCGTACATATCCGCAAACAGCAATCGGCTAAAGAAACGCTGTCAGTACTGTCATTGGGTGCGCTCGGTCTGGTTCTGCTCTTCCCGGCAGTCGGAATCTACAATGCAAGCCAGCCCTTTTTCCTGCACAAGGAACAAGTCGACGCCTTCCACCCCAAAACCAATAATTCCGAATATGGAGACACCTACGGCAACCTGCAAAAGATTGAAAGCGGCGCTTACTCCGACCGCAATTTAACGAAAGCCGAGTTCGATCACGCCTTGAGCATTTGGCTAGAGCCATCCGCTTTTGCGAAATTGCCAAAGAATAGCGTGCGCAGTATGGTCATTCACAACTACTCGAGATTTACCGATGGCGCCTTCGAACAATTAGCCAGCTTCCCGAAGATTTTGGAATTGATCATCTACAACGAATCGATCACGGGCGACAAAATCGCGACTCTGAATCGTATGAAAACTCTCGAGCGGCTAAAGCTCACTTGCGCAAATTTTGGTGATACGGATCTGCAAAATCTTTCCGGTCTACCTCGACTTAAATTGCTGCATCTTCAGAAATCCGGGGTTGGGGACAATGGTATGCAATGGCTCGTGAAAAACTTTCCAAATCTGGAAATTCTTGACCTCGGACGTACGCTACTGCAAGGAAAGACATTGGGACAGCTAAGCCAACTGAACAATTTGAAAAGCCTCTCAATCGACCACATGGACTTGACCGACGAGTCAATTTTGAAAATTCAGGGATTCAAAAACCTGAAAGCGATTTGTATCGTCGGAAATCCTCAGCTTACTGAAAAGAGCCTCATCAGCTTGTTTTTGACAAACCCAAAACTCGAACGAGCGGAGATCACTGCATGTCCTAATTTGCTGAAGCCGGGTGTCAAGGAACGGTTGGCAAAAGCTTGCAAAGGTCGCGGTCCTGTGGAGCTGGTCTCAGGAAAAGAAAGGTATAGCTCCGGAATCGCAGAGTACCAGGACACCTCGAAAAAGCTCGAAGGATTCGATGAACTTTCCGGCATGCTCGGCAACTAACCCGACCGTGCAGCTTAAATAACGCGCCTGTGACAGTAAAGCGAAGCGGTCATGCGGCGCTTCCTGGGCTTACGTTGGCGAGGCGCTTCGCATCGGTGCTCGGGACAGCCGGCACTGCGTCGTGAGATTGCGTCAAAACACCTTCCAACAATTCATTGATGGCAGCGGACAACTCCCACTGGTTTTGACCTTTCATCAGATGTTTCGTCACACCTAGCGTGAGTTTCTTCCGCTCGGCAGCACTAAGGTCGCGACCAGAGTAAATCACGAGCGGAGTGCTTCTGGCGTCTTCATTCTTCAGGACCTCGATTACCTTGAAACCATCGAGATGAGGCATCTGCACGTCGAGAACAATCAGATCGGGCGACTCCGTCCGGGTCAGGTAAATCGCTTCCAGACCATCCTTCGCTTCTATGCAATTGAGCCCGGAAGAACGCAACTGTGCACTGAGTACCATCCGTGTATCGCTGTCGTCGTCCACAACCAGGACCTTGCATTTGCCGGGATAACGCAATGCCCGTTCTACAGATGACGCAAGTCGTGACGTGTCAAATGGCTTCATAAGCCAATCTACAATAGCCGCGTTACCTATGGTCTTTTCTTGCATTTGTTGCCCAGTGCTCACTATCACGGGAATAGCGACAGTGGCAGGATCAGAACGCAAGTATTCGAGGAAATCGAGACCGTCCCCGTCAGGAAGCGTCAAATCGAGAATCACCACATCCGGTACCACTTCCAGCAGCACTTCTTTGGCACGTGAAAGCATGCCTGCCCGCGTAAACTGATAGCCTTGCTGCTGAATCACAGTTGCAATCACGCTCGCTAATTCGTCATCATCTTCGACGAGCAGAACGTGACCAGCGCTCCTTTCAAGTTTCTTACCGGCGCTACTGGATAGAATGCGCGCGGCGTTCGGAAACGACATCGACGCGGTTGAAGGTTTCGTCTTATCCGGAAGTTCGAACCAGAACTTACTCCCTTCACCCACAACGCTCTCAAAACCTATCGTTCCGCCGTGTTTTTCCACCAGTGCCTTGCTGATTGCAAGACCAAGACCGGTGCCACCTTTCTGGCGAGTATCGGACGAGTCTATCTGCTGAAACTTTTCGAATAGCTTGTCTCTGTGCTCGTCTGCGATACCACACCCCTGATCGGCGATCGTAAATCGCAGTCGGTTATCACTCATTATCTGGGTGTCAAAAGTGACGACGCTTCCGGCCGGGGAAAACTTGATGGCGTTGGAGCCAAGGTTCGTCAGAACCTGCGTAAGTTTATCCCAATCGCCGTGGAATGAATGGTCGGAGCTGATGTCGCATTTAAGACATACACCGGTCTCCTGAGCTAAGCCGGACAACGAACGGACAGTGGCCTTGACCAGTTCGTGCGCAGATATCTTTTTTTCGCTCATCTCCATCTTTCCGGCTTCGATTTTCTTCAAATCGAGCATATCGTTGATCAGACGAATTAGCCGATCGGAGCTGCTCCGAGCCACAGTGACCAGTTCCATCAACTGAGGACTATCAGGCGTAATAATACCGCCCTCGATCAAGCCCAATGCACCCCGAATCGAGGTCAAAGGTGTGCGGAGTTCGTGTGAGACAATCGAGTAGAATTCGCTGACGCGCTTTTCTGCTTCTTTTCTTTCAGAAATATCGCGCAGGAACACGGATACTCCGACGATGCGATTGTGTTCATCGTGAATCGGAAATCTGGCAAGAGACACGTCGACTTCTCGTCCGTCTTTGGCAACACGAGTTGTTTCAATCGATTTGTTTTCCTTCTCAGCCATGCGTTCTTGATGGAGATAGACCTCCATTCGCGCGGCAGGAATCAGCATGTTCGCGTCCTTGCCATATACTTCCTCGAACTTGTAACCGAGCAGTCGCTCAGCCCCACTGTTCCAGCTGGTGATCACACCATCCACGGTTTCCGCAATGATCGCTTCACTACTCGATTGCACGATATTGGCGAGCTGCTGCAGTTGTCTTGTCCGTTCGCAAACGAGCTCTTCAACGCTATCGCGGGTGATTTCAACCTCCGCCTGTCGAGAGGCGTTTTCTTTCATTTCGTTGCAATTTTCCAAACAGGCATTAATCAGAAAGAAGTCTTCGAAAATCACCCACCATGAGTGTTCGAGCCAGCGCCATGGTTCGATCGCGTTAATGCCGTAAACAGACTGCGGATAGATTATGCCGCGCAAAACATGATCCGCGGCGACGACGATTGTCGCGGAAACGAGCACACGCCAATCGCGATAAAAACTTATGAAAGCTAGCGAACCAAAGACATGAAAGTGCGATTCGATCCGACCGCCCGTCAGGTGAATGAGAAGCGCGGAAGAAAGCATTTGCGCAACTGCAATAACGTGACGAGTGAGGACTTTTCCTGGATGACGTGCAGCCAGGTATACCGGCCAAAAAACTATCAAACCACCAAGGACTACACTGACCCAAACGTGCATGTGAACTTCGCTGTGCGTCCCAACCCATACTTTTGGCGACACGACTATGGCGATAAGGATTCCGGCAAGATACTCGAACACTAGCAGAACACCGAACAATCGGTCGGTTCTGCAATGGATCAGATTTGACTGCTCCGCAAATAACGCTTTGGCTCGCAGTTGCATCTTCAACTTCATAGTCTCGGTCATTTGTTCGTCCCTTGCGCTTTTTCTGCGTCTTCGGTCGGTCCATTGAGCGCACATCCATATGCGTTTATGCTCATGCACCGGGTATTGGTGTTGCTGATAAACCCTGTCAATCCGTCCAGACCTTGATTGTCGCCCTCATGACCGCGCCCGCCGGTTATGCCTCCCGAGAAAACCAGCTCACCATCACGGTTGTAGAGCAAAGTCTCTCCAGAGGTCTGCGCTCCGAACGTTTTGGCTTCCCTCCCAGAGTTATCCAGAACAACTCTGACGCCCGGTATGCGCTGGGCGCGCTGCCAATAATCAGTGCGCTCCCAGCCAGCTGGAGCCTGATCCGGTTTGACAAAAACGGCAATCGCGTTGAGCTTTCCCCCGCAGCGCGTGCTGAGCACCGCAAGCTCGTTGAGACTGGCACTCGTGCATGGACATTTCGGATGGATGAACATCAGCAATGTATATCCTGTGTCAGACGTAACCAGGGCGCTGTATCTTGGAAAATTCGCAGGATGCTCCGCGGTTAGACCGGGGCGACCTTCAGAAGCACTAAAATGCCAGTATCCAACACAGATCACCACAATCCAGAGAAGACTGATTGCAGTAGCTAACACACGCGAGGATGGCGAAGATACTTCCACTGATTGAGGAGCATTCAAGGTGCTGTTCTCAGCTTCAGCTGCTTCTAAGCCGTCCTCGCGCCCTCCGTCTTCGGAGTTTGAACTGCCCGTCAACGTGCGCTGGGTGTCGAGAGTCATTTATGCCACCGTAGGCAGTGCATCGGCCTCCAGCAGCTTTCGAATTTCGGTCGGAAGAGTCATGGGGTCGAAAGGTTTACTGATTACGCCAGCCGCGCCAAGTTTGCAGTAGCTTTCAACCTCACCGGGTTGGACTTTCGCAGTCATGAAAATCACTGGGGTACACGCAGACGATTCATTCTCCCTGAGTTTCTTGAATGTTGTTGGTCCATCCATGCCGGGCATCATTACGTCGAGCAAGACCAAATCCGGTTTGAATTCGTCGATTTCACTAAGTGCTTTGGTCCCGGAATCAACCGTCTTCACTTGCCACATGCCGACCTTGGTCAGACTGATTTGCGCGATCATGAGAATCGACAGATCGTCATCGACCATCAGTATTTTCTGTATCATTCTGCGAACTCCGTAAGCGTCCCACCTGCTCAATCATCGTGGGACCAGACAGGATCACGCATCACCCATATGGGGAGGCGCGAGAATGATAGAAGGGATGATTCAGGGATGATTTCGTCGGGAAATTGTCGAGGGCATAAAAAATTCGTGGAGCTCACGAGAGCTTTTTGCCTGTCGGAAAGCCTGCGAATTGAAGTCGTTCGATGCAGCTTCGCTAAGCGCAAAATGACTGCCTACGGGCACTTCACGAACCTTTACACTTGCCAAGTGGAGGTGAGAGGTTTCAACATTTCAGGCGCTGTTCCATGTTGGACTGATTACGACTTCTTCAAGTTTTGAAATGATCACAGTCCGACAACATTTCTAGTTCGGGTCTTTTAAAAGCTACTGTCAATTAAGACCTCTCTACAGCTTCTCTCAGGTGAACACGCCTAAACCATCCCTGCATCACTGTCTCGCGAACTCAAATTGTCCCTCAAGGACGACGGACCGTTCTCGCTTCAGATAGATGCCTGAGATAGCTAGGGGAACTCATGGTTTCTCGGTCTTCGTTTAACTAAAACCCCTGACCCTCGTGGTGCTCGCCTATGGCACTTACAGCGTGACTGACGCAGCTAGCGCCAGCCGGCTCGTGTGCTTGCACCACCCGCGGTGTCCTCATTTCAACCCATAGGAGCAGAAGGAGCAATCAAAATGATACGCTCTCCTAGGCTTATCCTGATGGCGCTCACGGGTGCCATTGCACTACTGTCCATGGCTCCCGCCATGGCAGCCTCGCCGGCGACTCTTCACCAGGACGGTGTCGTGATCGCTGCAAACACCAAGCCGGCAACAGCCACCGCCGCGAAGGCGGCACCGAATCCGTTCAACGTCAGCGATGACGACCTGCGGGGCTGTTTCCAGATGCGCAAGGCACCGGGACCGTTCAACCCGATGCACGAATACCTCTGCGCCTACGTCCAGATGGGCGTGCACTCGCTGCCGCTCGCCGACAAGGCCAAGCTCGAACAGTTCGTCAAGGACTGGCAGCCCAGCGTGTGGTCCGGCTCGGACTACCTGAAGGCGACCGGCACCGAACAGGAACAGATGGATCGCACCTTCGCGCTCATCCGCCGCATGCGGGACGCGCTGGGCAATCCGGAGCCCTTCGACTACGTCTTCACGCCCTCGCGCGTGTCCGACCAGCAGAAGAACGTCGTTCGTCCTCAGCTCGAGGGCGGCATCGGCGCTCAGTTGAAGCTGGAGAACGCCTGGCAGCTCTATCAGTTCCTCGACGGCGCCATCAAGCCGGAGATGACTGACGAAGAGAAGCAGAAGCTCTACGACGCCACCATGGTCATCAGCCCGACCCATCGCCTGGTCGTGCAAGCTCCCGTGCAGGGCAGCCCTTCGTGGGGTGTTCTGAAGTCGGGTGACGTGATCACGGCGGTCAACGGCCAGTCGATCGACGGCATGTCCATGGAAAACGCGATCAAGCAGATCCGCGGCGCTCTGGGCACCAGCCTCAAGCTCGAAGTCCTGCGCACCAATTCGAAGGGAGCGCAGATTCCGCTGACCTTCACCCTGCTGCGCAGCAACGTCGCGCAGCACGCCGTCACCATCCAGGACATCGACGGCGTCCGCCACATCAAGATCGACAACTTCGAAAACGACTTCGTTGTTGACGATTTCTACCAGGCCCTCGTCGAGGCCAAGACCAAGAACCTCAAGGGCATCGTCGTTGATGTCCGCGGCAACCCGGGCGGCCGCCTCGACTACGTCAAGGCGATGCTCGAGATGGTCGTCGACCGCGGTCGCATCCTCATGACTCGCCAGCGCGAGCCCGGATCGGAGAAGGTCATCCAGACCGAATTCGTGATGGACGGCGTGGCAGCGATCACCGAGGTGATGGTCATGGGCGCCCCCGAGACCAGCAAGCAGTTCCAGATCGGCGAGCGCGTCGCGTTCGACTCGAACTACAACGCGCAGATGGTGCGCAATCCCGGCTTCGTGGACGAGAATCCGCTCAAGTCGGTGATTGACTCCAGCATGCCCGTTGTGGTGCTGCAGAACGGCAACTCCTACAGCGCCTCCGAAATCCTGGCCGGAGGCATCAGCGGCTCGAATCGCGGCATCGTCATCGGCCAGCCCAGCGCCGGCAAGGATGACATCATGACGCAGTTGCCGCTGCCTGAGTGCGCAACTCCCGGTAAGGACGGTGCGTGCAATCGCGGAGCCCTCGCCGTGATCAGCGGACTGTTCTACCCGGGCGGCAATGACACTGACCTCACCGGCGTCATTCCGGACAAGATCATCGAGCTGGCGAAGGACTTCGGCAAGACCGATGCTCAGCTCGATGCCGCCGTGGCGTACGTCAAGGATGCCGCCGCCGCTCTCGCGGTCAAGGCTGACGCCGCCATCAAGAGCAAGCAGATCAACAGCGATCGCTTCAAGAAGCGCATCGAGGAGCGTAACGCCAACGATCTGCTGCCCGTAGAGAAGCAGGATCCGCGCCTGCAGCAGTAGCTGCGGATTCTCAAAGCAGTCGAACAAGGGTGCGAAGACCACTGAGCTTGGACAGCCGGTGGCTTCGCACTTCATCTGTGCAACCCAACCTGAAAGGTTATACATCATGAACCGCATTCTCAAATCCGCTGCCCTCGCCGTTCTCGCCCTGTCGTTCGTCGCCCCGGCCGCCTATGCCGCCAAGGTCAAGGCGCCCGCCGTCGAGCAGACGCAGACCGCGCCCAAGCAGCCGACCTACGAGCAGAAGCACGAAGCCGGCGCCGCCGCGCTCGGTCAGCTCCGCGACGCCCTGAAGGCGATGCCGGTCGACCAGCTCAACGCCGAGATCGCCAAGCTCGCGACGTTCCAGAAGGCCTTCATCGACGCCAAGGGCAAGAACGACGAAGTCGCCGCCAAGGCCGCCAGCGATGGCTACGCCGACAGCGTCAACTCGATCATCAAGCTCAACATGCAGATCGGGCAGACCATCCAGTCCGGCCAGGGTCTCTCCATGCAGCTCGGCATGATGCTCGGCGCCGACGGCGAGAAGTTCTCGAAGGAGGCGGACGTCGTCGCCATCCAGGCCGAACTCGAGAAGCTCGTCAACGCCGCCATGGCTGCCGCCAAGGCCTCCAACGATGCCGTCGGCGCGCTCTACAAGCAGGTCAGCGCTTCCGCCGCTGCCCGCCTCCAGCTCGAGCGCCAGAAGATCATCGACGAGGAGCTGCACAACCAGGTGAACAACCTGCTGCAGCAGAAGCTGGCGGAGTAACGCTCGCTTCCAACTGATCGAGGCGGTGATTGCAGGCTAACGCTTGCAGCCACCGCCTCGAATTTTTTCAACACCGCCTATACTAAACGATGTAGCAGATCCAAGGGTAGCAGATGATCTTTGAATGAGTCGAACGGCAAGATTGAGGCCTAAATTTCCAGCTCCTGCATGCCTTCTTTGGTGACTTGCAGGTCGAGAACGCGCAGATCCTTGCCTTCATCAGTTTTCGCGAAGTGTTGAAGGCGCTCCAGCACCTGGTCCTTCTTCTTACGATTGACGACCACTACACAGGATGATCCGGCACCACTGAGGACACAGCCCAAGATTGGCTCATTGACGAGTTCTCTGCGCAGCTTTTTCAATTCGGGAACGAACTTGGCACGATACTGTTCGTGAAGCCTGTCGTTGAGAGCTTCTTTCATGGCTGACTCGTCGTTTCTCGTGACGGCTGCCACCAACAATCCAACGCGCTGAGCATTGAAGATTGCGTCCTCATGCTTAACTTGCTTGGGCAGTGCGGCGCGCAAATCCGCAGTTTGCAAAGTGTAGTTCGGCACAACTGCGATGATATGCCAATCTTCAGGCCAGTCAAGCTGCTGCGTGATAATGCGATTTCCACTTACGGATGGCGCGCAGACGACCATACCGCCGTACAAACTGGCCGCGAGCGTCTCAGGATGCCCTTCTAGAGCGCATCCTTCGGCAAGTAAGGTCTGAGCCGTGGGGATTTTGTCATTGAACACCGAGGATGCCCATAACGCCCCGAGTATGCTACTGGCGCTGCTTCCCAGCCCGCAGCCCAGTGGAATGTCAGATTGCACAGTGATGCGGATGCGCTTGAGCAGGTCGTTGTCATGCTCCCAGATTTTGCTGAGGATGGTGTAGACAAGCTTACCCTGGTCTTCCGGCTGACTTCGTTTAATTCCACCCTGCAGTTTGATAAACGGAATATCTGCAGCTTCGTGCTCATCGACCACATGGAAGCTCATCTTGCTGTAGATGTTGAGCGCCAGACCGATGGTATCGAGCCCCGGACCGAGGTTGGCAGTGCTCCCGGGCACCATCAAAGTGACCCGTCGACCGCTTGCAATCGTTTTTTCCGCTGTCATGCTCGACAAACTCCGTAGCAGGCTCCATGGGGAGCGATACCGTGCGAGAATACTCCGACAACATTATCATAATGGAAATCGAATTCTAGATAGCAAGAGAGACTATGAAGCACTTAATCACTGGAGGATGCGGCTTCCTTGGCATGGTGATCGCCAGAAAGCTGCTTTCGCAGGGCAAAAACGTCATCTCGCTTGATGTCTGGGAAACGCCCGATCAGTCTCCTGACGTCGAATTCGTGCTTGGCAGTGTGCTCGATCGAGACCTGGTGCGCGCCTCCATGAAAGATGTCGAAGTCGTGCATCACACGGCAGCGCTCGTGCCGCTTACCAAGCAGAATAAGCAGTTTCACGAAGTCAACGTTGAGGGCTCCCGAATCGTCGCGGAAGAGGCAGCGCGCGCTGGTGTTCGCTACTTTGTTCACACGAGTTCGAGCGCCATCTTTGGAAAACCACATTGTCCAGTGGATAACAACAGTCCACTTCAACCCGTGGAAAAGTACGGCGCCAGTAAACTCGATGGAGAACGCGCCGTTGAGCGCGTCTCGAAAGAGCACGATATGCCGCTGATTGTTGTTCGACCTCGAACATTGGTCGGAATGGGAAGGCTGGGGATTTTTCAGATCCTGTTCGAATGGATTATGGAGAGTAGAAACATCTACGTGCTGGGCGACGGAAGCAACAAAATCCAGTTTCTTCACGCTGACGATCTGATCGACTGTTACATGTTTCTCTGCGATCTCGAAAAGCCAGGTTTCTACAACGTCGGCACCGATCGTTTCGATACTCTCGAAAAAACTCTTAGCGATTTAATTGCGCACGCCGGCACTAAATCCAAGGTTCGCCATTTGCCCAAGCAACTTGCCGTCGGTACTCTACAGACTCTAGATCAACTGGGAATGAGTCCCCTCGCGCCCTGGCACTACTTGACCTACGGAGAGGATTTTTATTTCGACCTGACGCCTTTGAAGCAACTCGGCTGGCAGCCTCGCTATTCGAACGTCGAGATGTTGAACGAAACCTACGACCAATTTCTGGCAAACTATGCCGTCTTCAAACACCAGGATGAGGGTTCCCCTCACCGCAAGCGTGTGAAGGAACAAGTGCTCGGGTTGTTGAAAAGGTTGTCGTAGGCGTTATAAAGGCGATCTAGCAGTCCTTTTGCGGTCTTATCGCCGCTTGTTGGCAGTCTTGCAGGGGCGCTTCGTAAGCGCCATGCCGCCCGTTTCACATAACGCACTAATATTGCAGCCCGAGCCCCACAAAGATCTACAGCCCCTCAAGCAGTCCCGCGGGTAGTGCGCGCGCGCTAACTGTTAACCGCCGGATTTAATCGGCGAAAAACGCCGTGGGACATAGGTTGGCGAAGCTCGTTCAGCAGTTAGTGAGCAGAGCGAAAAGTCAGTGGTTTCGTAACCTAGCGCTAGTTTCTATTAGCTACGCAACTAATTTTGCTCATGAATTCTCCAAGTTAGCTTACTTGATTTCTGTAAATCATGAACTTTAGGGTGGTGGATATCTTGTTTTCATCTAACGCATAGAGGTTCAGTTTCAAACTTCCTCCAAGCCCTTAACCCCAACCACCACCGCAGTTAACTGACTACTCGTTTCGGCTGATTGAGTTGCGGGATTTGCCGCGCCTCCTCACAGCGATGTTTTTGCAACAAACATCGCTGCGGCAGCCATTTCACGAACGGTAGCAAAACTGTCCTAACGAAAGGAAAACTCTTATGTCTGGATATCTTTTAGCCGCCGCGATCGTACTCGTGGCTGTCCTCGTCGTGCGCCGTCTGCGTGCCCCGAAGGACGAACTCAACGGTCAGCCCATCGTTCCGCTGGACACTGACTTCCATCCTGTCCACAAGGGCAAGATTCACACCCACAACCACGGCGACGACGGTCCATGCAAGTTCGACCGAGCTGAGGTTCGCCGGACGCTGCATCAGTTCGTTCCGCCGATCGACATCTCCAACCTGCCGCCGCGTCAGGCGTTCGTCGAGAAGCTGATCGCCTGCATTCGCGAAGACGAACTGGCCGACCTGGTCGCCGGTATGTCGGGCGAAAAGGCTCTCTACGTCGGCGACAAGAGCGTCACCATCAAGAGCCGCAGCTCGCATGGTGAAGGCGTCTACCAGGCGATGACGGCGCTGCAGCAGTACTACGGCTCGCTCAAGATCACCGCGGCTCGCGTGCCCTACACGATTCGCGGCAAGACGTACTTCAACCTCGAGGCCAAGGTCGCCGGCAAGATGACGGGCGCGAAGAAGAAGGTCTACATCTTCGGCTCGCACCTCGACTCGACCGCCGGCAATACCTGGAGCAACGAAAAGGTCGCTCCTGGTGCCGATGATGACCTGTCCGGCACGGTCGCCGTCCTCAAGATCGCCGAGGCGTTCAACACCCTCGTCATCCCGGACGACGTCGAAGTCCGCTTCCTGCACTTCACCGGTGAAGAGCAGGGTCTGTGGGGCAGCCTGAAGTACTCGGACGCGTGTGCTGCAGCCGGCGAGGACATCGTCGCGATGTGGCAGTGCGACATGATCGGCTACTGCCGTACGGACGAGCACATGTTCGACATCCACGACAACGTGGACCAGAACGGCAGCCACGTCCTCACGGTTGCGCTCGTCCGCGCCATCGCCCAGTATGGTCTCAAGCTGAAGCCCATCGACACGCACAACCACGCGATCGAGGGACGCAGCGACCATGCCGGCTTCCTCAACCACGGCTACAAGGCCGTGCTCGTCAGCGAGCGGTTCACCGACGAGGACTTCACGCCGTATTACCATACGACCGAAGACCGACTCGACAAGTTCCGCATGCCGTTCTACGCCAACATCATCCGCGCGCTGATTGCGTCGGGCGTCAACGTTATCGGTATCACCGGTAAGAAGTGACGCTTCGGCAGGGTGAGTTGCACACCCAGCCGGAACGACGTAGTCAATGCGGATGGCGGCGGTAGAACGCGCTCAACAACCAACAGGGAACCAATTTGAGAAGAACTCATCGTGAACAGGTGCTGATGCTTCAGCGCCAGCGCCAATCCATGCAGTCTCACGGTCTCACCGAGGCCGAGACCCCCAAGGGTCGTTTCCGCAAGCGCGATGCGCATGACTGCGGAAGAGCACGCTGCCAACTCTGCCATGGCGAAAAAATCCACAGCCGTCCCTCCGCTCAAACGCGGCGCGCCGACGTGGCTTTCGCTCAAGGCTTGCTGGAAGTCTGTGCTGACTGAGACTGCGCGGTTCCCAGGGTGATTTAAGCACACACCCGGCGCGGGGCTGGAATTCAGGGTCAAACCTGGATTTCAGCCTTCGCGTTTTTGTCCGCCTGCTACTATATTGCTACGTATTTTTGGACAGTCGTTTATTAGCAATTTGTGAACAAACCGAATATTGTCAAGCGGCGCAAACTAGACTGGTAATCTACCTTTCCCCATTTGCTCGAACCCGGTCTGCTCGTCACGCAACTGTTGCGACCGCGTTCTCAATTTGCCTAGGTACACCTGAACCCGCATGCATCAGGAGGGCCAGCCATGGACTTCATTCTTCACTTCCAAGCAATCTTTATCGTCGCACTCCTCGTCATGTTGGAAGTCGCGCTCTCCGTGGATAATCTAGCCGGCATGCGGAAAAAACTCGTTCGCTTACCGAAAACCTAACGCGCAGTCACTTCCATCACCGCATCAGTTGCTGGGCTTGCCGTGCGAGTCTCGCTCGTTTTGATCCTGGTCAACTTGGGCAATCTCATGGATCCAATGTTCACAGGCACAATCTTCAAAAGCGGCAGGGGCGTTCTGCTCGCGCTCGGTGGAGCGTTCTTACTGATCAAGGCGATGAGTGATTTAAAACAACATCGCAACAAGGAAGAAAATGCCGGATTGACTCGACTCGACAATCAGACTCCATCACTGGTGGAAATCATCATTTACGATGCTCTTCTTTCGATTGATTCCGTAATTGCAGCTTTGGCATTGGCGAATAACCTCCACCTCGTATTGATCGCAATGCTGCTCGCACACGTCTTCTTGAACGTATTCTGGAAGCAAATAGACGACTTCTTCCTGGAGCGTCCGTCCATGATGACCATCACACTATCCTTCGTCTTCGTCCTTGGGCTCGTTTCGATGGTCCGCATACTCGGCGTCGTCCTTGCGGAAGAAACCCTTGTAGCAGCGCTATTGTTCGCAATCATGGTCGAATTTTTAAACGGAGGCAGAACCAAGCAGAAGCTCACAACATCGACAGCCCGAGAGCGAATTCGCTCCTATTCCGAGCGACGCCTGGCAAACAGTGCGCCTGATGCTGATGGAAGTTTCGCAAGCATGGGAGATAGCATGCCCGTCGTTTCATCCATCAGCGAAAAAGTGCCGGAGAATCCCTTCGCCGCGCTGACTTGCAGCAGCTGTAATAGCACCACATACAGTGCTTTCCAATTCTGCATTTCATGCGGACACACAAAACAACCAGCATAGAGTCCCTAGTCAGCTACTGGTGAGCAGCTTCGCAATTTCGCGAATGTTCACTGTAGCGTCAGAGACCCGCAATAGATGAGGGTTAACTGCAGGGGCGCTTTGTAAGCACCCCTGCAAATCCTCCTTACAGGAACCGAAGAACAGTGAATCAAAACGTCCGCCACTGACCATTTCAGCAATTCCTTTCGACTTATGACATGCCGTAGTATATAACAGTGGAAGTGAAGAACGTGAGATCGGTCGCCCGATTTCGCGTCTTCATCTGCCCGGAGCAGGCGCCTGATGGTAGTCAGCAAACACGTCTTTCAGTGTTAACTGATTACCGGCGTCGAAATACGACGCGTACAGGCGCCCGCTCTGCGAATTTTCCGTTCATTGAGGAGATGCACCGCTCACTCCGAAGCTCAACTCACTCGTTCGGATCCGCCTTGCCTTTGCGGCGCGCTCCGATTTTGTGACCGCAACACTCACACAAACCGCGCTTGCGGCTGTGCGACACGCAAACGGTGTGGTTGGTCGGGATGTTGAACTTGCAGTGTTCGACGCCGCATTTCTTCCTGCCGCCTTCACTGCCGGTATCTTGTGCTGAGCACTTTTTACAGATCATAAAGACTCCTGGGAATTGGTTTTGCCTGTCTGAAGCTCTCTTGGGGCTCCTTGAACAGACGTAATACTTTTGGTAGACCGCATTCTAATCATGCGAATAAACGGGTTCAGAGCGCGCTCAGACGCGCCTGAATGCGAGCGAGCGACGTCGGGGCGAAATCCCAAACATCGACGCCCACGTTGACGACGCCGTTGGCGATTTGCCAGGCATCATGGACGTGACCGCAGAGAGCAAGGTCGTAATCCGCGGGCGGTAGCGGTCGGCGCGGGCCTCGAGAACCATCCGGTCGAATCGGATAGTGATTGAGCCAGACGCGCGTTCCACCGACCGTGACCACGACATTGCGCACCACGTCATCGAATCCGAAACCCAGCATCTGCGACCGCGAACGGTCGTGATTGCCGAGCACGAGTACGATGTAACCGTTAAGCTGGTGACGAATGGCAGCCCAGCGAGCCGGCAGCCCCATGGCAAAATCGCCAAGGTGGAAAACCAGCGAGCCGGGCGCGACGACTGCGTTCCAACGACGAATCAGGTCCGCGTCCATGTCGTCGAGCGAGGCATATGGACGCAGCACGTAGTCGTTGATGTTGACGTGCCTGAAGTGTGTGTCCGCAGTAAACCACACCGGCAGGCTCGGATCGGGAGCGATCCAGTTGATGATCATGATTCGCCTCCTTTCCTTGGTACCGTATGTGGTGCACACGAATCAAACCTCACTCGAAAGACTTCTATCTCTTCGGGTGATTTTGAATTCAGTAGCAACAGTTAGGTTTTGGGTTGGTTTTTGATTCAGAAAGCTAAATTAGAACGATGCTTTATTCATGAAGGAAATAACCGAGCCAAATCAACGCTTTGTCAACCGATCGACATATCTCTTTCTAGATCTTTCTACATTTATCGAATCGGGTGCATTGCACAGCTCCGTGTTTCGATATCGCAGCCTACGCGACCTCCAAAATATTGGTTACCGCGAGCCGCGCCAGCGCTGCGCTTTTCGATTGGAATAACCACGCGACAAAATCGAAGCCTTCGTATTTTCCCCACTGAAGAGATACATAGTGTTCACACTTTTCTCGTTCAATCGATTCAGCAATTCGGTGATGCGGTTGCAAATTGTTTGGGGTAAGTACACGTTCCTTTGAGGTAATTTCCATATGGAACCTAATTGCTGTAAAGACAACACGTCCAAGGCTGGCACTCTGGCGGAACCCAGTCCTGGATTTCAGGAAGCATTGTTCAGTTTGACAAAGGATGATTTCAAACTGATTGATACCAACAATAGTGGCAACCTCACCGCGCAAGAACTCAAATCGGCCGCGGAGCACAGCGAACTTGACCCCGCAAAGCGTGCGGCAGCAGGCTTTATTGGAACCCATGTCGAGAACTCGAAAATCGACGCCACGATTCAAGGTTCCAAAATTCAAATGGCATCAACATTGCCATCCTGGCATACAAATGAGTTTGCAAAGTCTCAACTTTCGAAAGACGATTTTAAATTGATCGATTCAAACGGAGACGACATCCTCGATTCCAAAGAGTTGAAGACGGCGGCGAAAAGTTCGACGTTCAATGCAATGGACAAACAAGCCATCAACGTTCTCGGCACACACCTGGACGCCGCAGTCAACGACCCGTTATTCGAATTCAAAGGCGGAGTCAAAAACTGGCATAAGGAGGAACGTTCTATACTTACGCCCGCAGCAGATAAAAACGCAACTACGCCCTCAGTCGATCTGCACCTCACTGAAGAGCAAGCCTCTGGACAAGTGAGCGTTTCGAAAGTCGACGATCGCGGCAATCCAACCGAGATTGAAACATCAGGCGGTTTCACCAAAATCAAATACGACGGTAACAATCGAGTCACTGACATAGAAACCAAAGTGGCTTATTCGCCGAATGAAAAGCCTGTGATCAACAAAGTTGTTTATGACGACAAAAATCATACTCAGACTATAACAACAGAGAAAGGCTCACCTTTTGAGTCGCAAACAAAAACCGTCAACCATATTGGAAAGGACGGCAAAGTTACGCAAGAAGATTTCTCCACCGTCAATGACAATCACAACAGAAACGTCACGACGAAATTCAACGAAAATGGTCAGATCATTTCTCAGATAACACCAACTGATAATGGTGGACGCATCGAATCGTCGGCAACTTACAACGGTGATGAGCGCACATCTTCGTCGAGCGTGGAGTTTAACGCAAACGGCACCAAGATTCGGGAAAGTACAACCGACCTTTCGTCGAGGACCACAAACATCAAGAAGTACGATGAGAATGGCAATCCAACTAATTCGATAAAAATGGATCGATCGGATTCGAAAAAGCCGACGGTGACAGATACGTCCTTCGACAAGGACGGGAAAGTTAGAGAGGTCAACGATATCAGCTATAGCAGACCTTACCTTGTCGACACGATAGTTCGAAAAGGCGCCGACGGAAACACAATCAGCACCGTCGTCGCCGATTGGAAGATGACAGGGTCTTACGGCAGACTGAATTCCGTGCAGGTAACCGACGCTGACGGCGAGACAAAGAGACTGGACGCAAGATCAACCGGTGAGGACCTGAAGCAGTGGAAGCAAATTGAAGCAAAAATGTACAACCACAGCAAGCCTTCACATCACTTCGATCACGTAGACGAGATCTCGCCTGGGGCGTATCAACTCTTCGTACCTACCAATGCGCCAGCGTAGCGGTTAAGAACATTTAGGCGTCCCGCAAAACCCGTCCGCAAACACGACAATCAGTCTTCTCGACCAGCGGTTAGGAACGGGCAAGATTTTCACCTGCCCGTTTCTTGTCTTGTTGAGCGGAATTCTCATGCGCGGTCAGCACACGATGGGTCTGCCAGAGGCGACGCGGCTCGTCCCCAGGCGTGCTACATCGATGTTCAGAAACAACATTGCAGGAGTCCTCATGAAAGCACTATTCGCCGCCAGCCTTATCTTAGTTTTTGCCAGCACGAACCCTGCCTGTGCGGATCCGGTGAGCGTCGACGCACCACTGCTCGATCAAATAAGTACTCGGGTCAACGACCAAATTTTCACACAGCAAAAAAATGGTGTGCTTAGTGATTCTCAGGCAGCGCGTTTGCAACTTCGTCGCCAATCCATAATGCAAGACGCCAACAATCGCCGCAATAGAAACAAAGGAATTCTTCCAACCGCCGACTGTTCTAGATTGGTGAAACAAATGGAAAGTCTGCAGTCTATCGTTTCTCGATCTCAATAAAATTCTTGTCCGCCAACACGGAGAATATTCTTTGTCGGTCCAAGGTTCACTCCCTGCTATACGTACACAACTTGTTTCGCCAATAATGTATTGAAGTGTAGTGATAAGCGGGCACAATAATGATGTTTTGTCGGTGGCAAACGTTCGTTCGTGGTCCGAGGAACATCATTGGCTCGCATTTTAGTAGTAGAAGATGACACGACACTCAGACAGCTGATTAGCGCGTACCTGATGGAAGGTGATCACGATGTCCACTGCGCTGCAGACGGACAAACAGCGCGAGCTTACATGAAGCTCAATGACTACGACTTGATTCTGTTTGATTGGATGCTGCCAGATCTGACTGGAATCGAACTGTGTCAGGGCTATCGTGCAGCAGGTGGCAAGGCTCCTGTCATGCTTTTGACCGCACGTAATGATAAATACGATAAAGCTACAGGACTCGATGCCGGGGCCGATGACTACATGGTGAAACCGTTCGAGCAGGTCGAGTTTCAAGCGCGCATTCGAGCCCTCTTGCGACGCCCTGGAGCGTTCGGAAAGCAGAGCAGCGTCATTACTATCCGCGAACTTGCAATCGACACCGTGAAGAAGACGGTAGCGCGCAGTGGACAGGAAATCGAACTTCGCCCTCGTGAGTACGCCCTGCTCGAATTCCTCATGCGTCACCCGGGTCAGAGTTTCACGGCAGAAGCTTTGTTTACCAGACTTTGGAACACCGATGCCATCGCGGCACAAGAAACCGTGCGGATGCACATCATGACCCTTCGTAAGAAAATCGACGATAAGAATGACGACCCGCTGATAGTTTCGATGCGCGGTCGAGGCTACAAAATCGTAGAGAAATAGAGATCTGCCCTCCAGATGCGCGCGACAGTTTCAAGCAATAAAAGATTTACGCTCGATTTACGCTGAATTGGCCTTCAGTTTCTATTGCGCCGCCTAAATTTGAATTATCGACATCGAATTTCTGGAGGCACTCCAAAATGTACTCTGTTTCAATCACCAAACAGCACGCCACTCTCCGCAATAACAACCTCGCAGGTGATCTGAGTAAATTATGGAAGACGGCACTGTCAGCTATGAAATCATTGCTTCCTCAGAAATCGACACCCCTTCCCAAAGGTCAACAACAAGCAGCAATCATAAGAGAAAGACTGCAACGCCCCGCCCCGCAGCAGTCGGTTTGCGGCTCATATCGAGCGGTGACCGATCCGACCATGTCTGAATCGGGAGTCCGAAGATTGAGAAACAGGCAGCGCACTGTAATCAGTGACTCCTCGATGCGCTTTAAACGAAACACTCAAGAGAAGGATCACTTCCACGTAGAACGTTCATCGGAACAATGGCGCAATTTGAATAATCAAATTGATCCGCTCGGCTAAGATTTACACACCGGCTTAAGCAGAGTCGCAGAAAGACCCGCGTGACCACGGGTCTTTCGCATTTCTTTAAGCGTATACTCACGACATGTTTGACTACTAACACTCCGCACGGCATGCAAGTTTGAAAAAAACAATGACGAATTGCTCCGAGCCCTTCAAAACACCAACTCCTCGTTACCAAGCCGTTCTTCACACACACGCACCAACTCAACCCCGCACGAAACTTTCTAAATCTGTCGCCGATGCGCCACGATAAAGCGGGCATCAGCCATATGTTTGTGCGCTATTGAGTCGCTATCGGAGTGAATCGGTTACAGATAAAAAGCACCACTGGTAGTGCGTAACCCCACCGGATCTCCGAAACGGAAATAGTAATTTTCAAATTTGCGTTGTCACCAAGCAGCGCCGTCTCGCCCGTCAGGTCGAGCTGCAAGCGTCATTGGAAGGTAAGGAGAAGAAGTCATGTTTGGATGGAAAGTGCAGGTTCCCATTGCATTGAGCGCACTTATCGCTCTGGGAGCATTTTATACGCCGCAAGCAGTGCGTGCGGACAATTTACTCGTGCAAGAAACTAAGACAGTTCGTTTGTGCGGCGATCTGTTCGAGATCGAGGCAAATGCTGATCGAATTTCTGCCGCCGAGCGCGCGAGAATCATTCAAAAGAATCTCGATGACGCGTTGATTAAATCATCAGACAGACGACCTGAAGCAGTCTCTGTTCGAATTAAAAACCGCTTGCCGGTAGTTGAATTGAACGGCTACCACATCGCCACAGCCGACCAGAACAGTGCGGCGCGAAAAGGCATGACCGAGATGGCTCTGGCTGAAGATTGGGCCCAATCTATTAAAGACTGCCTCACCGATTCCACTGCTATTGAAAGGTATGTATCCGGACTGACGGTGCCGACCAAGGTCGGAGCAGGACTGGTTAAAGAGCACAAACACATTGCCGTTGTTTCACCCGAGACCCGCATGCCGATTAAAATGCTCAGCGCATTCCACTTCGACGGCACCACATCCGGTGACTCCGTCACTGCTGTAATCAGTCGAGATGTCCCACTAGGGCCTAGCTTCGATGCATACATTCCAGCGGGCACGCTAGTCCACGGCGCTGTTGTCGATGCTGATGAATATGCCTACAACGGGTTTCCAAAACCAACAGCTGTGACCATTCAGTTCTCAAAGCTAGAGATGCCGGATGGGCAGCAGCTTCCAATACAAGCATTCGTAGTTGGTGGAATAAACCAATTCGAAATCGCCAAGAAAGAACAGGTTGATCCACAGGGAGCACTCGACTTGAGAACCCGACCAGCAGCATCCAAAGGACTAATCTCCGGTGCATGGATCGGCTATCAATACCCGAAAGATGAGCAAGCCAGACTGCCCCGCATGTTTATGGATAGAGGCGCAATGTTCGATATCGGCGTAAATGAAGAGTTGCAACTCGAGACAACCGCCACGACGAGTATCTCAATTGCCGAGCCAGTCGGCACCTTGTAAGTCGTGAGCATCAACTTTTCAAACATTATTTAGGAGCGAAAGATCATGAAATTCAAACTAGGGACTAAGGTCAGCGCACTGCTCGGAATGGTAGCAGTCTCGACACTAGTGGCGACCCTACCGGCATCTGCAGGTTTCAACCAGGGGCACTTCGTCACTTTCCACGGCGAACCATTGTTTGCCATCAAGGGCGGTGCCTATGGCATGAGTCCTGAACGCAGAGCCTGGGTAGCCCAGGATAAATTGGACAACGCATTGGCAAACATCTCCGATCGATCGCCAAATGCTGTCACCGTAGCCAAAGTCAACGGCGGATATACCGTGCAAGTTGGTGGTCACTACATCCTGACGGCGGACGCTGTCAGTGCCACCATGGAAGGTATGTCAGCTCAAGAGCTCGCGACTGCATGGGCTAGCGCTATAAGAGACCGCCTCGCTAACGCAGCCGATACTGAACGCTATGTAGCGACATTACGCGATGAGCATCAACTGAAGGCAAATGTTTCAGTTACTGAAACAGACATCGTCAGGGCATCAGATGAAGGTTTGCCCTTCAAGATGGCTGAGGGAAGCCTCTCTATGCACCCAACAATTGCCGACAACGTAGTTCTTGTTCTCAAGAAAAACGTTTCGTTAGACAACATGATGCTACCTGAGCGCAGTGTGCTGGTGGGAGTACTCTCTAAAGATGTGAACGGTGAGTACGTCACTTTCACGAATGCAACGCTGCCTGACGGCAGAACCGTGCAGCTGACGAATGTTGTGGCCGCCACGTCGTACGCTACAGATGCACCACACCCGGTTCTGACTCTCAATATGCCTGCCAATGAATTGACCGGCAGTAGAGAACCTGCCCTTATTGGCGTAGGCGCCCAAGAATCCAATGTCGCCGTAATCGAGGAACGTTCGAAAATGGTGGCAACCGGAGAGCTCGATCCTAATATGTAGGGCTTGCTCACCTGGAAAAATCAAGAAGCCGGTTGTGCTAGGACCGACCTGCTACTTGAGATTTAGAAAGACTGTCTCCCCCGACAGTCTTTTTTTTGCAGACAACACTGAATGCAAGTCTCAAGAAACTAGAATAGGCGTCATTTCAAGGATTTGACCATGCTATTAAAAATCTACCGGCGAATCTGTCGCCGAAAATCTTGGGAAAGGTTGACCTTAGAAACTGTTGTCACCCAGATGACCAGATGAGAGGAGGGCCTTTTTCTGACTCTTAAGGAGAGCCAAAAAATGAACAAGCTACAACTTAAAGGCGACTGGAATAAGTTGAAAGGCGCAGTAAAAGAGAAATGGGCTGAGTTGACTGACGACGATATGCTCGCAATCGAAGGCAAGAAAGATTCTTTGATTGGCAAAGTCCAAGAACGCTACGGCTATCATAAAGAGCAAGCCGAAAAGGAAGTCAAAGACTTCATGGACGCCAACAACTGCCACTGCGGCGAATAACGTATTCCGTCCAATATGAAAGCCAGAGGTGAGACGGTTAAACACCGTCTCTCTTCTTTTATAGGGCTCCATCTCCTGAATTGATTTCGCAAAACCCAAAACGCTAACAGAGTTCAATTTCAAAAAATATTTGTAGCCAGCCTGGTGGTTTTGCGTACGAAGACAGGCTTACCATGCCATCCTCGGTCATTTCATACACGATTTCGATAGGTGATATATGCGAATTTACCGATTACCTTGCCAAGCCTATTATGGAAATATCAACCCCGGCTCCGCCCCCCGAATTAACGAGACTGACTAAGATGACTACTTTCACCAACGAAGACAACGCACAACTCGGTAATTTACTGGTTAAAGCGGAACTGGTTTCAACAGACATGCTCGAAATAGCACTGCAAATCTCGGCTGGATTTGGCGAATCGCTCGGTCAGGTTCTACTCGATACTCACAGAATCTCCGACAGCGATCTTCAGAATGCGCTTAGCGCTCAAATGATGGTGAAGAACGGAATGGACGAACAAGTTGCCGCTCAGGCGCTCAGCTTCTCCAACAAAACAAGATCGGCGTTCGGCGATTCCGTCGCTCGCTTCCCGATGCAAATTGCTAAGGCAGCATAAAACCAAAGCTTTTCACGTGGCACACTGCAAAGAATGGACTTGATGCTCGGGCGCATCAAGTCTACTTCTTTATGGATTCTTTTTTGCTAGTAATTGTGCGACCAGGCGGCGTATCGGCCACTTATGATATTTTTTCGAAACGCAAGTGAATCGAAGCATGATTCGATGTTCGAAACCTGGATGTCATGCGCTTCTCGACGATCAGCCCGAGAGGCTTATTCTGGCGCGGTTTCCATTTAATTTGACCGAGTATTGTCCCAGTGAAATACTACATGAACAGCGCAATAGCGCTTCCCCCGGCGTTTATCGCCCCTAAGCTCATTCCGATAGAACCATATCTGGTGCCGACACTAACCCGGCGCAATAGTCTTTGGATCATGAAGAATTGATTTCGCGTCCTGTCGCGAAGTTGTTTTATTGCGGACTCATTTCAGTGCGATAGCGACTGTCGGCAACAGTCGGCATCAACTCGCGCGTACGTTTTTTGCGATCCACAGGTGATCAAATGCGAGATCAGATTAACCCCACCCAGGATGCTGCAGGTCCATATGACGCTGCAGCAATTTTTACTACACCGGCTCCAGCACACGGTTCACATGTTTACGAATTTATTGGTTCGCAAGAACCCCTGGCACTCGACTCCCCATTGAGAACAACCGAAGTCCTCGACTTTTCACCACAAAAATATTCGCCCGTGGATTTAAAGGGCGAAGTCAAAGTCGTAGCTCCACCTAGTTTTGACGGCAATCTTCCCGGAATCGGAATTTCATCCGGCACGGACATGTATTTGCCAGACGTACTTTTACCCGAACCCCCCTTTGCGTTTGATAAAAACGCAAAAGACCAACCACAAGCACCGGAGCAAGTCGTAAGACCTGCTCCGGATTTACCAGCCAACAAACGCATCGCCCAAGCAGCCGAAAAAAATGCTGGGACTAAACCTTGGGCAGACTCGAAATATTCTCCGCAAGTTGAAAACGGCAGGCTGGCAGGAGCTGCCTCTGTTTCGATGGTGCTCCAGGACCTGGGCTACAAATACGCAGACTCCGCCAATGTCGGCAAGCTCTCCGATCAGTTAATCAAACAAGGTTGGTCGATGGTCCCTGCCGATCAGGCAAAACCTGGTGATGTCGTATATGGTGGCAGACTCGGCAAAGATTGGCGTGCCGGTGGAGGGAATGCACACGTCGGCATCGTTGGAAAAGACGGCAAAGTCTGGCATAACGACTCAGCCTCGGGCAAATGGCAACAAGATTCCATGGCTGATTCGTTTCCCGAAGGCAAGTATGGAAATCAAGTCTGGGTCTTGCGTCCGCCGCAGACAAACATTCCCGACAAATCTCCGGCCGGACCAGTTAGACCGAATCGTCCTGACCAACCGGACAGACCCGATCGTCCACATCCAAGGCCACGACCGGATGACAACCGCCCACTGCCTTTCGACGATACCCGCATTCGTCCGGAGGATGACTTAAAACCAGGTGATCGAACCGAAGGTGAAGCACGCATTTTGAATGTCGCGAAAAACAACGTCAACAGACGGCTCTGGGCAAGTTCTGATTTCGCCAATCAAGTTAAGGGTGGTCGACTGGGATGTGCCGCATCGGTGTCTGAGGTGCTTAAAGCCGCAGGTTATCGCTATGCTAACAGCGCCGGAGTCGGCGGCATGGTCGACATTCTCAGAAGCCACGGTTGGACAAAGGTTCCACTCAGCGACAGCAAACCAGGAGACGTCGTTTATGGCGGCAAGCCCGGAACCCGCTGGTGGGAAGGCGGCGGCAACGCCCACATCGGTGTAGTCGGTGAAAACGGACAGGTTTACCACAACAGCTCCGGCAGAAGACAGTGGGTTCAAGACAATCTCACGAGAGTATTCAATTCCAATCGCTTCGGCAACGAACGCTTCGCTCTGCGCCCGCCGAAAAGCTCATAGGCCTTCTAATCCGTCTCTTTGTCGTTCTTTGGGCTGTTTTCGTCTACGGGAGTTGCGGGTTCCACTGCTAATTCCGGAGCTTCCGAGAGATCACCACTCACATCCATGAACTTTCGAAGACTTTTAACCGATTCCGCGAACTTATTTGGATTTACTGCCGCAGTTAAAGCCTCAAAAGACTGGCGCTTTACCATTTTCCCGCGAGCTTTGTTAAGCGAAACCGGCTTCCCCTCAAGGTCGAATCGTTCTTCGGAAAGCTCGCAGGATATCGAGCCATCAGGCTCCAGCGAGAAATCACGAATTCGCTCCCATCTAAGTGCGTTTTGTATTTTCCCACTTTCTCGATCGACGAAGAATTCTACACCGGCGCTGTTTTCGACGTACTTATTTGGCGATACGATGAATCCAAATAGCTCATCGTCATACTTTTTCAGCTCATAGCTGCGCTCTGCATTGGGATTTGATGGATCGACAATGCTTCCACCATATGCTTTCTGCCAGATATTGCCGACCTTATCCATCAAGATGCCGCGTTGCCGCCCGTGCGTGATGCCTGGATGCGTGCGGTTGGGATTCGTTTCCGCTCCAGTTTCCAAATTCTTTTCAAGATAGATCGTCATCGCTCCATAACTGAATTCACCCGAAATCCAGTTGGGAACCTTGTACCAGAGGTCTTCCTTGCTGGCGGACGGCTCGTCGACATTTTCAGCATTGAATATCGCTCCCGGTCGTAGTGACTCAGGTAACGGCGGGAAATACTCGTTGTGTGAAACTGTGGCAACCAACCTCGATCGCTTAGGAAACAGCGCTGGTTTCTTTTTCGCTTTCGCGTGCTTGCCAGTGGTCGACGTCGGGGCAGAATGCTTTGCCGTGTCACACAAGCCGGTGGAGGATGCAAACGCGAACGCGACCAAAGTTGAAACAAAAAATCGGAATTTCATCATTAGCTTCCAATATTCGTGTGGTGATTAGCTTCCATGTATGTGGCAAATTATACCTTTCAAGGCAATGGAAACGGGTCCAAAAATCTGTCCCAAATCTTTTAGGTTGCAACTTCGGAACACGCGGGGATGGATCGCGTCTTTAGTGGAAGTTGGATTTTGAAAAGTGGGTTAGTAATAACCTATGGTGCGAATGCAATACTCATTCGCGCGCACCACATGCGGTACCGTGGCATGTCTGCCATTGGCGTCCGCCTTCACCTGGAGTCGATAGGAGACTGGTTATGTTTATTCATCGCAATGAAGGCGACGCAACGCTCTCAACAAGTTGGCAGACACAATCTCGACCGGGACAACCGGGTAGTGAGGTGAACCGCATTGATGAAAAAGCTAATTACGAATGTAGTCCTGTTTCCGAAGAAACTGACGAATGCGTCGGTGGAATTTGCTCGCTCAATTGGAAACCACAACCAAGAGCACCCCGCGACGCAGCTTAATCGCACAACTGGAACGTCGACGCGAAACGTCCCAACTGAAAGTCACCGTGCGCTCAGCGAAACGTTGAATGAAACGAGAAACGGCTTACTCGCCGTGTCCGCGATCGTCGTCGTCTTTGTTCAGCATTGTGTACAGCGTTGGCACGACTATCAGCGTCAGCGCAGTGGCAGTAACGAGACCGCCGAGAACTACGGTGGCAAGCGGTCTTTGCACCTCGGCACCTGTGCCGGACGAGAAAATCTTGGGAAGCAAGCCCATGATGGCGACCAGAGCAGTCATCGCAACCGGGCGCAAGCGCACTTTTGCACCGGCAATGGCAGCGTGCTTTACTCTGAAGCCGCGCTGTTGCAGCTGCATTATATAGCTGACCATTATGACTCCGTTTTGAACAGCTACACCAAATAATGCAATGAAACCGATAATCGCCGGCACCGATAGCGGCTGCCGCGACAAGAACAGTGCAACGATGCCGCCAATCATCGCAAACGGCACGTTGAGCATAATCAATCCGGCGTTCTTCAATGAGTTGAACGACGCGAACAGCAACACGAAGATCAACAGCAGCACCACAGGCACAACTATAGCCAGCCTCATCATGGCGCGCTGTTGGTTTTCGAATTGCCCGCCATAGACGATGTAATAGCCCTTCGGAAGGTGAACCTTTTCGTTGATTCGCGCCTGACACTCCTGAACAAACCCGCCAAGGTCTCGTCCGCGGACATTGGCTAGTACTGCTGTTCTTCGCTGGCCGTCTTCGCGGTTGATCATAACCGTTCCGCGCGGTTTCGTAATACTAGCTAAACTCTTCAATGGAATTCGCGCACCATCTGCGGTTTCAACCGGCAGTGATTCGATGTCGGACACGGTGTCGCGCAATTGATAGGGAAACCGCACCAGCAACCCGAAACGTTTGGTTCCTTCAAGAACCTCAGTAACGATCTTCCCTGCCAACGCGGTCTGGATAATGTCTTGAATGTCAGCTACGTTTAGACCGTAACGAGCGATCACGTTTCTATTCAGTTTAATGTTCAACTGAGGCAGACCTAGAACGTGCTCTCTCTGTACATCCGCAGAACCTCGGACGTCTTGAACAATCGCTTCGATTTCGGTGGCGATATGATCGACCGTTTCCAAATCCTCGCCGAATATTTTGATCCCCAGGTCGGCCTTAATTCCCGCAATCAGGTCATCAATCATGTCAGCAATCGGTTGTGAGAACGAGTACATCAAACCCGGGATTTCATCGAGTTCTTTAGCCATGCGGTTAACGAGTTCTTCTTTACTTTGGGTCGTCTTCCACTCAGTTTTTGGTTTTAATCCAACGTAGATGTCCGCGTTGTCGACCCCTTCGAGATCGCCGCCCATGCCGGATCTACCAATCTTGGTTACAACGCACTCGACCTCTGGAAACTTAACCAGACTCTGCTCGACGATCGTGGCAATACGCGCTGATTCAACGTGAGATACGCTGGGTGCCTGCTTTGTACGCAACAAAATGCTGCCTTCGTCGAGAGTTGGGATAAACTCAGAACCGAGAAACGGAATCAAACAGCAAGCGCCCGCAAGAGAAATGCAGCAAACAGCGATGGTTCTCTTCGGATGTTTAAGAGCCAAATACAGAGCCGGGCTGCAAAGCTTTTTGAAACCTGAAACGACCGGACTATGCTTTTCAACAATCGTTCCGCGCATAAACCAAAAGCACAAAAGTGGTATCAAAAGCAGTGCGCAAAGGAGCGCGCCCACCAAAGCGTAGATGAATGTAAGAGCAAGTGGGATGAACATCTTGCCCTCGACACCCTCCAATGTAAACAGTGGAAGGTAGACGGCTATGATGATGGCAATAGCAAAGACAATCGGTCGCCCAACTTCCTGGGCGGCATTGAGAATCAGATTCAGCCTGTCTTTTACAGGCTTTCCATCCTTGGACGCCTCTGACAAATGCCTGAAGATGTTCTCCACCATCACAACTCCGGCGTCTACGACAACGCCGAAATCAACGGCTCCTAATGTCATAAGGTTGGCGGATAGTCCTGTGAATTTCATCAAGACGAAACTAAACAGCAATGACAACGGAATAATTACCGAAACGATCAAAGCACTGGGAATGTGCAGCAATACGGCGAAGAGCACGACAATGACCAGACCGCCACTGAAGAGCAGAATCTCTTTAACGGTCTCGATTGTTTTGTCGACTAATTCGGTTTGATCGTAGTAAGTGTGCAGGGTGACGCCTTCGGGCAAATCGGGGCGAATCTTCTCAATCTGCTTGCGAACATCGGCGACGACTGCTTTTGTATTGACGCCTTTTCGCGTCAGGACCATGCCGGTGACGACTTCGCCCTTGCCATCGAGCGACGCAGAGCCTCGTCGGAATGCCGGTCCAATCTCGACTCGCGCGACTTTTCCAACTTTGACAGGAACACCGTTCACTTCTTTTAAAACGATATTTTCAATATCCGCGACGCCTTCAATAAGACCAAGACCGCGGATGATGACTTCTTCTCCGCCTTGCACGATGAAGTTGCCACCGGCGTTAACGTTATTTGTGGCAAGAGAATTGTTTACTTCTCTAAGCGTCAGTCCGTAGGATTTAAGCGCCTGCGGCGAGACATAAACTTGATACTGTTTAACAAATCCACCATAACTGACGACATTGCCGACGCCGTGGACAGATCGCAAACGCCGCGCCACCTGCCAGTCCTGGATGGTTCGAAGCTCAGTGAAATCATGCCGATCGCTGACCAGGTAGTAGTCGTATACGTTGCTGAAAGTAGATACGACAGGACCCAGCATCGGGCGCGGTGAACCGGCAGGCAGCTCAATCGTTCCCAGTCGCTCGTTTACAACGTTGCGTGCCCAGTAGACATCGGTGCTGTCTTCAAAGATTACGGTGACCACTGACATTCCGAAACTCGAATTGCTTCGAATTTTGGTAATGTTCGGCAAGCCGTTCATGCCGGTTTCGATCGGAAACGTGATCAGCTTCTCGACCTCTTCCGTAGCCATACTTTCAGGTTCAGTTATGATTTGAACTTGAATATTACTGACATCAGGAAAAGAGTCTACCGAGATGTTCAGCATCGCCCAAACGCCCATGCAAGCGACGCCGACAATGGCGGCGGCCGTCAGAAGCCTGTTGATCAGCGCGAATTGAATGAGTTTTTCAATCATCAGAATGGCGGAAGGTAATTTCGTTTTTAAGCATCAGACTGCCCTGTGTAGCGACTACGTCGCCGCTTTTCAGTCCAGTTAAAACTTCGACGTACTTATCGCCCTCAATTCCAGTAGTAATCGGGCGTTCCACAAAACCATCTTTGGTCTGAGCAAAGACAATTTTCTGCTCGCCATGCTGTTGAATTGCGTCCTTCGCACAGGCAAGGACTTTATTAGGACTGCCTTCCAGCATGATTTCCGCAAACATGAATTTCTTCAAGCGCCCGGAAGGATTACTGAGACGCGCTCTGGTTGAGACGGTCCGAGTGTCGGCATGAACTCCCACACCAATGTAATCGATTTTGCCTTCAAAAATTTCGTCGGGATATGATGGAATTTTTGCTTTGACCTTATCGCCCAACTTCACCTTACGCACGTCGATTTCAGGCAAGTCTACCTGGATTAGAACTGTCGACATGTCACTGACGGTGAACAGCGTGGTGGAGGGTTGCGCAACTTGACCGATGCCCACTTCGCGGAAGGTGACGACGCCTCCGATGGGTGCCACCAGATTTATCTCGCCGCTGATTTTGCCTTTGTTAGTCTCTTCGTCAAGCGTCGGTTTATCTACTCCGAGGAAAACCAAACGCTGCTTGAGCGTGTTGACGTGATTACGAACGCGCTCAGCTTCAGCTAATGCGAGTTGATAATCGCGCTTGAGCATGGCTCGATTCTGGTACAAATGTTCTTCGCGCTGGAAATTGGCCTGAGCTTCATCAAACTGTGTATGCGCCTGAGCGAGCTTCGCTTCAGCCTGTACGAAGTCTTTTGCAGCCACGATTTTTTCTGCATGCAAATCTTTTGCGCGATTGAATTCTGTTTCGGCGACCTTGAGCTGCACCTTTGCCTCTTTGAAATGGGCTCGTGCTGAGATAAGTGCGGTCGGTCGAAGAACGTGTTCGTCAAAGATTTGACGTTCGCGCTCGACCTGAAGTTCTGCAACCTTCAACTTCGAGCACGACTCCAGAAGTTCCGATTCCAAATCGCTAACCTCAGAGCTGTCGAGCTTCGCGATCGTTTGACCGGCTCTCACAGTCTGCCCCGGAGTTACGTCGATATCAGTGATTCGCCCGGCGATCCGAGTGGAGAGATTTACTTCTTTGTGAACGTCGGGTTCGATTCTTCCAGTCAGGTGCAGCGGAACAGCTACCGGTCGCTCCGTGACTGATTCGGTTTTTAAATCAATTTTCTTGAGCGCTTCAGCAGACAGCGCAACAGTTCTCGGTCCAGAGGGAGTCTTCGCATCGGCATCCTCAGTCTTTGGCGACTCACCGCAACTTGTAAGTGCGCAAGCTGACACGGCAAGAAACAAGATTCCCGCTAGCTTTTGGATTGATGAGCTTCTCGGTGGAGGCGAGCTGCTCCGTACTTTTGCAGTTAAATACACTTGGTTCGTGCCAAACTGTCTTTAGGATTCCCGGTTTCTTAAGCAAGACTTATGAAACCACTTTTCTTTCAAGTACAGAATACACGATCAATCAAAGCGCGACATAACTATCTGACATATATTACGCCGTCACTCACAGCAGCCGCTTTGACAGCTGACTCCGTATCCTGAGAATCTTGAACAGCGTCGACGCTTACAAGGCGGACGGTACGCGAGCTTGGAGCGGAGCTTGATTCTTGAACGCCATCACGAATTGGGGGCAATTCGTCGGTGGAGGCTTGAGTACCTGTTGTGCCATGGGACAAATATGAGCGAGTCTCCTGCCGGCGTGCCGAGTTCCACACAGAGGAAGTTGTCGGCAATTCGCGGTACTGCTGTGCCTGCGCTTGCGTGCTGCTAATGGAGCTTACTCTCGCCGTATAGCCTGAAGTGTTAGTCGAATTGTAGTTGCCGTACTGGTCGTACGCATAATTCGACACTCCATTGACTGCAGGGGCATCATTGGATGCCACATACGTATTTTGTAGACGCTTGATGGCAGCCAGCTTTTGAACATCATAGGCTCTGGCGATTCCGTTTTCGGATGCTTTTTCCAGATCAGCGACATTCGTGACTTGAGATGCAAGTTGAGCTGCACTTAACTGCGACTGAACGCTTGGGTCGTTGGCTGTTAACTGTTCGTAGAAGAGCTGATTCTCTGCGTATTCCGGCATTTCATTGATCAGCGGTTTGACAGGTTTTGTAAAAGCGAGTTCCTTCGGAGGATGGTTTTTCAAATAAACCGACATGTAGTCATGCCAAATCTTAGCCATAACTACACCACCTGTCACTTTCGCACCTCTCACAGGCTTGTTGAGGTCGTTACCAGCCCAAACTGTCGTAATAGTTTCAGGGGTCGATCCAACAAACCATATGTCTTTTGAGTTGTTCGAGGTTCCCGTTTTACCAGCGATTGCCACACCAGGAATTCGAGCGCGTGTTCCAGTGCCGCATCTCACTACGTCCTGGAGCACATCGAGGAGTTGCAGAGTCGGTTCTGTAGCCAAGTTCGTGCTGGGTGTGGCTCTATATGTACGATAAGTGTTGCCGCCTTCGGTGTCGATTCTGCGCACTATCTGTGGTGCCATATAGACCCCGCCGCGGGCGAGCGTGGCGTAGGCTGTCGTCATGTCCATCGGTGAGATCGCGCAACTACCGAGCGCAAGTGAAGGATATGAGTCGAGCTGAGCGCGTATGCCAGCGGCACGTGCGATATCGATCACTTGTCCGAGTCCGGTCGTCTGAGCAACTCGCACACTGCAAACATTTCTGGAAGTCGCAAGAGCCGCTCGAGCCGTAATCCAGCCGGCGAAGCGACCGTCGAAGTTTTTAGGTTCGTATGGCTTGCCGTTTGGAATTTCTATCTTGAGGGGTGCGTCGTTGATGATTGTATCCGGTTGAATCACGCCTTGAGTCAGACCGGCAAGATATACAAAGGGTTTGAATGTAGAACCGGCTGTGTGTGGATGAGTAGCCCTGTTCCACTGAACATTCTCGTAAGCTCCAGCACCACCGACGATGGCATGGACAGCTCCGTCTTTCAAAGACATTGTGACGAGAGAACCTTGATCGATACCTTTTGGAGCGCTCTTAATGCCGTTGTTGATAGTCGCCTCGGCGAGCTTCTGGGCATCGACATCGAGGTTGGTATAGACCTTCCAGCCGCCTTTCCACAAGTCATCTCCCAACTCTGCTTCGAGAACTTCTTCAACACAACCTATATAATGCGGCCATGGCCGAGAGAGTGGTCCGCGTTTAAACGCAAGCTTAGTCTCGCTTGCAGCCTTGACTTTATCAGGCGTAAGGTAACCGCACTCGCCCATAATCGCTAAGATTTCTTTCTGCCGAGCGATTGCTTTTTTACTGGTCGTCACCGCGAGGTCCGAGGGAGCCTTCACTAATCCGGCGAGCCAGGCAGATTCGGATGGGTTCAAATTTGCAGCGGGTTTGTTGAAGTAATGCTGTGAAGCGCGTTCAATACCGCATACGCCACCACCGAAATATACGATGTTCAAGTATGTCTCAAGAATTTTTGCCTTAGGATATCGCATCTCAACATCCAAAGCCATTCTTGCTTCTTTGATTTTGCGATCGTAAGAGCGTTCGCTCTTGTCGCAATAAAGGTTTTTCACGAGTTGCTGAGTGATGGTAGAACCGCCTTCTACAATACGCCCGGCCTGATGGTTCCTGAAAAACGCTCTGATAATTCCTTGCGGGTCCACACCATGGTGCGAATAAAATCTACGATCCTCGGCAGCCACAATGGCATTTCGCATGTGTGGCGAGATCTTAGAAAGTGGTATTGCTTGCCTATCGGCGTCAGCTCTGAGAGCGCATACAAACTTGTCATTCTTGTCGTAAATTGTAACGCCACGATTTAGTTCGGCAATTGTGGGAAGTTTGGTTGTTCCAAACGCCAATGACTTTTGTAAGCTGAGAGCAGTGAATACCGCCCCTGTGATAGCGAGGAACAGCGCCGCCATTCCCCACCATTGTTGCTGCCTAGCTCCTTGCAGATGAGCTTTGATCCCTGAATAATACTCTTGCGCTACTCGTTTAGTTGTAATCGAGTGCCGGGTCTCGCCTTTCAATGATCTTCTCCTTTTGAACGCGCTGTTCGGTTTGCTGGATAACCGTTGGGCTTTCTACCCTCTCTTCCACGGTTGTCTTGCTTGCCACAAAATTATTCTTACGGACTGGTCTGCGTGCCACCGTATGTGGTTTCGCCTTGCGATAATGACGATGAGCGACGTGTCGAACAACGTGTCGCTTTTTCGCCGGAGCTGCAGTAGTGGTGGTGGATCTGTATGAAACAGCTTGTTTTTCTGTTCGGACAACGGTCGGCTGTTTCTCTACACTCGTAGTGGTTGTTGTCTCGGTCTCAGGAACTAAGACTCGCTCGTGACGCTCCATGATGAGCGGTTCTTCAACTGTTGCGGCTGTCGTCCCATCTGCGTCTTTGATAGCACGGCTTCTAACAACCGTTGGCTGCATCCAACTATCAACTACTGTGGCTGGTCCCTGTTCTACTTGTCTCACGGTGATAGACTCGGTTTCCGCTGTTGCAGGTTGGCACATAAAAGCCGCACCAGAAGCGAGAATCGCGAGCGTATAGCTCATAACAATCTTCTTCATTGAAATCTCTCCTTTTATTTGCCGCCAATTCATCAGCTTCTCGGCAATTCTTCTCACCGTGTAGCACAACCCAGAGCAACAAAAGTCGTAACACTAATTAAGTGACATCGATGAGATACCGCAGGTGATGCTATTCTTGAAGCTTCATTCTGCTTGCAAGTGAAATATGCGATTAGACAAATGGTTGAAAATTTCTAGACTGATTAAGCGACGCACCGTGGCTCAAATGGCGTGTGAACAGGGTCGCGTATACATCAACGAGCGCGTCGCCAAGTCAAGTGCTACCGTAAAACCAGGAGACCTGGTTCACTTGGAACTCGGCTCGCGCGCGCTCACCGTGAAAGTGGAAGACGTCCCCGAAAAAAATGTGCGCGCTCAAGACGCCTCTAAATTGTATGAGGTCATCGAAGAATTGAAACGTGCTCCGGAAGTGCTGGAATGGCTACCGGAAGATGAGGGTTGGTAACGCTGAAACGCGCCATATATTAACGCGTTCTGGATTTCAGTAGTAAATCCCGCGTCACGAAGTTTCACCGCTGGCCAGTTATGCTACATAATAGAAGTATCTAAAGATCTGAAGGGCTCGGCGGGCGAGAGAAGCTATTAATGGAAAAAACTATCAAGCTGCTTTTGATTGAAGACAATCCGCTTGACGCGAAGCTTTTTCAGAGGCTGCTCGATCGTAGCTCCCGTGCATCTTATAAGGTAGAGTTCGCAGGAACTCTCAGCGACGCATTCGAGTTTCTCGAATCCAGCGGCGATGTTGATGCGATCGTCATCGATTTGAATCTTCCTGACTCGCAGGGACTCGACACATTCAGAGCCGTGCGTCTGAAATATCCGAATCTTCCTTTAATCGTACTAACAGCCGACGATGACGAACGCCTGGCCTTGAAGGCCGTGCAAGCCGGCGCCCAGGACTATATCGTCAAAGGCGATCTGAGCCCGATTTTCCTTGGTCGCGCGATCCGTTATGCAATCGAGCGTCAATCAGCCGAGACGAAAATCCATCAGCTCAATCATGATCTCGAAAAACGAGTTTTGGATCTGGCTGCTGCCAATAAGAACTTGGATAGACTCTCACATGGTCTGTCTTTAGCGCGTGATGAAGCTGTGCAAGCAGCCGCATACAAGTCGGAATTTGTCGCGAAGATGAGTCATGAGATACGCACTCCGATTGCGGCTGTTCTGGGCACTATTGATTTGTTGAAAACAACGCAGCTCAATGAAGAACAAAAAGATCTGGTAGAAATCATCAACGCTTCCGCGGAGAGCCTGCTCAACTCAGTAAGCGATGTTCTCGACTATTCGAAGTTGGAATCAGGTCAGGTCGAGCTGGAAGTAAAAGACTTTTCTCCTGTTCGGTTGCTGGAAGGCACTGCCGATTTAGTGTCTCAGTCGGCGACGAAGAAAGGTCTGTCGATAATGTCATTTATCGATCCTTATATTCCGGAGATGCTCCAGGGAGACCCGGTTCGCATCAGACAAATTTTGCTCAACCTCTTGGGCAATGCGATCAAGTACACGAAGCGCGGCGAAGTTTGCGTTCAAGCCACCAAAGAATCGTACGACGATCTCTCAATGCTGGTGCGCTTCTCCGTAATCGATACAGGTCCCGGACTTTCCGAATCGGATATCGCGGAACTGTTCAAACCATTCTCGGAAACCAAAGAAAATGTTAGTGGAGATGGAGCCGGCCTCGGTTTAACGATCTCGAAACGATTGGTCGAACTGATGGGCGGTCAGATGGGCGTGGAGAGCGACGAGGGCAGAGGCTCTACGTTCTGGTTTTCCATTCGTCTGCGTCGTTCCACAAACAAAAAATTCCTGGAAGCATTGCCTCTTCCATCCATGGCCTCCGATTTAATCGGGCTCCGAGTGCTGGTTGCGGACGACACCAAAAGCACCCGCACGATAATTCAAAGTTATTTAAAAGCAGCGCGTTTTCATACAAGCGCCGCAGCCAACGCTGAAGAAGCGCTTGAGATGCTGCGTCACGCGAGACAAAAAGATACACCGTACGATGTGGCTATAATCGGACTATCTAAAAAAGATGGCAGTGTTCGACTGGCCAAAGAGATTCAAGACGATCCTACAATCTCACGAACTCGCTTGATTTATCTCACTCAGCAGAACCAACACGTCGACAACGATGACTTATGGAAGATTGGTTTCTCCTCGTATTTAAACAAACCGGTCCGCCAAGCTGCGCTTGTGGCGAGCATCTTCGACGTGATGTATGGCACCGTAGATAACGAGCTTGTTCTACTCGAAGAAGATGAAAGCGGTATAGAAACGAAAGAACTCGAAGCTGCCGATACACCACCCAAGGTGCGTCGAGACAGCAAAAAGATGAAGATCCTGGTCGCCGAAGACAACAAATTTCTTCTGCAAGTGATGAAGCGCACTCTCAAACATCTGGGCTACACCGTCGATTTAGCGGCTAACGGCTCAGAAGCAGTCAAAAAACACGCAACTGGAGAGTACGATCTGATTCTGATGGACTGCCAAATGCCGATAATGAACGGCTACGAGGCTACTAGCGCAATCCGCAAAGCCGAAGATGGCAAATCACACACACCGATCGTCGCAATGACCGCCAGCATCCAAAAGAGTGTCCGAGACCAATGCTTCGATTGCGGCATGGACGACTTCCTGAGCAAGCCGGTCACAATCGAACAACTTCAGAAAGTCCTCAACATGCTCGCCCGCGGCAGCAATCCCGAATCGATCACTCCAGACGGCACCCCTCCCGGCGACGCAAACAACTCCTGAGTTAAATCCTGTAGTGGTTCCCTCGTAGTGGTTCCCTGTAGTGGTTCCCTCGTAGTGGTGCCATCGCAGTGTCGCCCTCAAGCCTCACCATAGAGCCACATAATTGTAGGGGCGCCTTGCAGGCGCCCTTGCCTCATCGCACCACAGGCGGTGACTCTTATAATTTTGCCGAATACGTGGAACAACGGCAAGGGCGCCTGCAAGGCGCCCCCACAATTAATTTGATAACGCTGCTGAAACGACTAGTCGTCGATATACTCTCTCAACCGACGGCTGCGATTAGGATGTCGCAATTTCCGCAGTGCTTTCGCCTCGATCTGACGAATCCGCTCACGCGTGACGCCGAACAACTGTCCGACTTCTTCAAGCGTTCGCGTTCTGCCGTCATCGAGACCGAATCGCAATCTCAAAACATCACGTTCACGAGGCGACAATCCAGCCATCACTTCGATGATGTCTTCTCTCAACAGTTCTTGAGTAACAGAACTCGCCGGAGTCTCAGCTTCCTTATCTTCGATAAAGTCGCCAAGCTTGCTGTCTTCTTCCTTACCAATTGGTGTTTCGAGAGAAATCGGCTCCTGCGCAACCTTCACGATCTCGCGAAGCTTACTCACAGTAATTTCCATCGACTCAGCAATTTCTTCCTCAGTCGGCTTTCTGCCTTTATCTTGCGCAAGCTTTCTCGTTATCTTCTTAAGCTTGTTGATGGTCTCAACCATGTGCACAGGGATACGAATGGTTCTTGCCTGATCGGCAATCGCCCGCGTAATCGCCTGACGAATCCACCAAGTCGCATATGTACTGAATTTATATCCACGTTCGTAATCAAACTTTTCTGCTGCGCGAATCAATCCAAGGTTGCCTTCCTGAATCAAATCGAGGAAGAGCATGCCCCGTCCGACGTATTTCTTGGCAATGGACACAACCAAACGCAAGTTAGCTTGCACCAACTTTCTCTTGGCAATAGCGCCGTCCGAACCGCCGATTTCGATCGCGCGAGCCAGTTCAATTTCCTGGTCGGCATTCAGCAACGGAATACGACCGATTTCTCGCAAATACATCCGCACAGGATCGTCGGAAGACAGACCTTTGGAGACTTCTTCAACAAACTCTTCGGGATCGCTGCTGTCGAGCTCATCAGTCTCACTGCTGATCGCTTTCTCGTCAGGCGCGTCCATGTCGTCATCGCCCGAATCGAGAAGCTCATCGAGCCCAGAACGCTGACGCTCCTTTCCTTGCTCTTCCAGCTTATCGAGCCGTTTGATGAAATTCTCTTCTTTGTCGGTTTTGCTTTTGGCCTTGGTCACCCCTTGGTCTCCAGCATCCTTTCCTTCTTCGTTGGTTCGGCTTTTGCTTTTATTCGTCATCGAGCTCACAAATGGTAGGCAGTTTCAACAGCTTCAATTTTGCGCTTCAAATCGTCCAGATCTTCAAGCGTCCTCGCTGAGAGTAATTCTACCTTGTTCAGCAGATTTAACTCATTGATTCGCGTCATGATCTCTTCGATCTGTACGTCATCGTTAGACATACCCAACAATTGACGCATTTTACTAATCACAGATTTCAAGCGCTCAAGCAGAATCTTGCCTTTGTAGTCACTTATGACCACCCGTACTGGTAGATCCTGCTTTCTAATCTCCTCAACTTTTAATATTATTTCGGTTAACGGCTGCCGCAATTCTTCCTCAGCAGCCAAACGGTCCATAAGCTTGTATTGCAGGTCCTCCATCGTATTGAATTGGGTCCCTATGCCTTCTATGGCGGATTTGATTTCTTGATGCTCTGGCGTAATCAGGTCCCATTCCGCCAATGCGCGAGAAACAATTTCGAGATCATCGCGAGAAACCAGATAATGAGCGAGTAAGGTTCGCTCGGCACTGATCAAACCAACGCCACTAATGTCTCTGGCCTTGCGCGGCATGGGCGCTTCCGAAAACGGGTCGGGCGCCGGCTTAACTTTCCACTTACCGTCCTTGTCTTTGAACTTCTTCGGTCCACCGCCGCCGTTCTGCCCCTGACCGCCGCCACCACCGCCGCCCTGAAAATTGCCGCGGTTCTGGTATCCGCCACCAGAGCTGCTCTGGAACGGGGACGTTTTGGAATCGTTATCCAGACGATTATCTTTACGGTACTGCCTGACATCGGCGAGCAATTCTTCTTCTCGCGTGTTGAGCAGGGCCGCCGCCTGGCGAATGTATTCCACTCGGGCTACGTGGTTTTTAATCCTCGAGATGATCGGCACGACACGTTTGGAAGCCTCAATACGACCGGTATGCAGACGCATGTCAATATCTCTTATCGCATTTTCGACTTCATAGTCGACGATGAACGGCGCCTCTTCAAGCGCCTTTTGGAAGCCGGCAGGACCACCCGGTCCTTCGGTCGCGCGCAAACACTCATCCGGATCTTTGCCACCCGGAATACGAATGATTTTCAGCTCCAGGCCAACGCCTTCAGCGATCTGCGACAAAGTTTCAATTCCGCGCTCTACCGCTTTCTGTCCAGCAGGATCCGAATCGAAAGAGAGGAAAACCCGCTTGGAATCAGTGTATCTGACCAGCAGTCGCGCTTGATTTTCGGTCATTGCCGTTCCCAAAGTCGCAACCGTGTTTGTAAATCCAAACTGGTGCGGCGTTATGGCGTCGAAGTATCCTTCGACCACAATTACTGAATCTTTCTTTCTAATTGAATCTTTCGCAAGATGCAGACCGAAAAGGTGGTCGCCTTTCCGATAAATAGGACTTTCCGGCGAGTTGAGGTATTTGACCTGATCGTCGCCTAACGTTCTGCCACCAAAAGCAATGACCTTTCCTTCACCATCGCAAATCGGCACCATGAGCCGGTGTCGGAAGAGGTCGTAGTAACTACCTCCCCCTTGTTTTTCCCGAACCAGCCCGCACTCTTCTAGAAAATGCGGCGAAACTTTCATCTTCTGAGTCAGGTAAGTAATCAGACCATCCCAGGCGTTCGGCGCATATCCCATGCGAAATTTTTCGATTATTGCCTGGTCCATTCCGCGACGCTCAAGATACTCGCGCGCGAAGGCCCCCTCTTCCGGATGTTTCAGCAAGCTCTGATAGTACACGCAGGCTTCTTCGTACAACGCACGAATCATCGAGCGCTTGTCTTGCTCCTGGCGCTGCTCGACCGACTCGACTAGCTGAACCCCATAGCGATTCGCCAACTCTCGCACCGTATCTGGGAAATCAAGCCCGCGGATCTTTTGAACGTATGCAAAAACGTCACCGCCTTCACCGCAGCCATAGCATTTGAAGATAGCCTTTTCAGGACTGACGTGAAAAGACGGCGTCTTCTCTTTATGGAAGGGACAGAGCCCGCGAAAATCTTTGCCGGCGCGCTTGAGAACCACAGTCTCAGACACAACGTCGACGATATTCGCCCTTGCGCGAACTTCAGAAAGTACTTCCCTGGTCACACCGGACACGGCGGTACCTCGATAAGCGATGTATATACGAACTCCGCTGCTGGAGCGGGCAAGACGATTTTATAGCACGGATGCAATCGTCCTACTTTACGCATTATCTGATTAGTAGTGCTAAATTCTTTCACACATCATGGATATCTTCTGGGATACTATGGCGAGCGCTGGCACTGGTTTCCAGCAGGCTGGGCAACGCCAGGCCTCAAACAGCGAAGAAGGCAATAGAATAGCCGGCAACACAAAAAAGACCCCACTGTAGAAGGTCCATCCTCATGAAAACGCTTATCAAAAACGGTCGAATCATCACCGCTGTAGATGATTATCACGGCGACATTCTTATTGAAGGCGAAACGATCAGCATGATCGGTAAAGAATTGACGATGGAAGTCGACAAGATTATCGATGCGAAAGGCAAACTCGTGATCCCAGGCGGGATCGATGCACACACTCACATGGACATGCCTTTCGGCGGCACAACCTCTGCAGACGATTTCGAGACCGGAACCCGCGCTGCAGCTCACGGCGGCACAACGACCATAATCGATTTCGCCATCCAGCAGAAAGGGCAATCAATCATAGATGCGCTCGACATCTGGCATAAGAAAGCTGACGGTAAAACAGCAGTCGACTACGGATTCCACATGATCGTCACGGATCTGCCTCACGAGCGGAAAAGCGAGCTCAAACAGTTAATCAATCACGATGGTGTGACCAGTTTTAAACTGTTTATGGCTTATCCTGGCGTGCTGCTCGTGGACGACGCCACGATTTATAGAGCCATGTCACTAGCGTCCGATCAAGGCGC
>JBGAHZ010000035.1:0-82277 GCA_044225915.1 Obscuribacteraceae bacterium (SeqCode) | reverse complement strand
GTTCGGTTCCGCGAGTTCGGTTCCGCGAGTTCGGTTCCGCGAGTTCGGTTCCGCGAGTTCGGTTCCGCGAGTTCGGTTCCGCGAGTTCGGTTCCGCGAGTTCGGTTTCCGCGAGTTCGGTTTCCACAGGTTCGATTTTCCGCTGTTCGATTTTTCGAGTGTTAGAGTCCGTATAGTTATGAGCACTACCGCTGGTGCGAATTGCAACCAGGGGTGATGCTCGACGTTGTCCCCGATCTAAGCTGCGATACTTGGATAATGGAATGAACGCGCGGCTTTCGCCACTGTTTTGATGCGGTCGTGGAAAACTTCCGGCGGTGCAATGAAGGTCAGCTTTTGGAAGTGCTGTTTGTTGCGATACTCACCGCGTTGTCGTCGCGGCAAAATCAACGAATAACATACTTTGTTGACTTTGCTGGAATCGCTTGTGCAAATTATTTCAACCACCTCGAGGGCACGCTTGCCATCAGGAAGTTCAACGGTTCGTGCTTTTACTATCTCTCCAAGCAGAGGAAAAATTTGAGCGACCGCATTTTTTGCATCATCAACGTCGATTGGTCCCGTCATCATTGTTGCCGAGTCGAATGCGATTATCGCATCATCGTCGGACTTCTTTCTGGATGCCATCCACGTTAGTGATAACGACCAATCTTCTGGCGTTGAGAACACCGCTAGAGGAGCGTATACTTCCGGATTTCTCCGTTCAAGTCGTTTCCACGATGGTGGCAGCGTCATTGCCCATCCAAATTCTGATTTATATTTTTCTGTGACTTTGTTCATTTCGATTGCCTTTATTTTGCAGTGAGATTCGATGCCATTAACGTTCTTGAACACGCCCGTCTTTGAGAATGTATTTCGGATCCTCTACAATTTTTCCGTCAACTATTTTGTGAACCTTGGTTGGATCTCCTGCGCTAATTACTTGAGGTGGAGTCATTGGCCGATAGCCTCTCCAACTGGTGTTGATTCCAGTCATATTGTTGAGGAAACGTTCGATTCCAACTCTGGTTTTGTCCGTCGAGTGATCGTTTTCCAAACCCCATTGATTCATGTAATTCACGTAGGTATTTCCGCCATCTTCAAAAACGTTGGTCAGTGAGACCACGTGGTTTGTGAAGAGTTCATCGTAGTCAAAATCGATGCGCTCGTAGTTGAATGGCGATTTTGATGCGTTCACTCCGACGATCATCGATCGCTTACCATTCGCTTCGAATGCGGCACTCAAATGCTCGACTTCACTGAGTTGTAAAACACCGCGTTTTACACCAGTTAGTTTCGTCAGCACATCAGCAATGTCACCCATTTGCATTCCTGAGAATTCTTTGGGCTCTTGATCTTTGTCGTGTGGAACGAACTTGCCGAGACCGTCTTCGGTAGCGATCCAGTCATAATCGGGCTGAGCCGTGATTTGAATGGACATGTTGTCGAAGATTCGTGCCGCCAAATTTCTTCCTGTGCAGTCAGCCAATTTCAAGTTTTCCGGATCGACTGTGACAGTAGCATCAGGTTTTTCCTTGTTACTTCCGTACGCACCGTCGACTGGTTTCTTATAGATAGGCAGTTTGCCGTCCGACATTGCTGCGGAGAAGCGCATTACATACTGATCCGGGCAGTTCATCGCCATCTCGCGTCTGACCACTTCAGTGTTGCAGGTGGGTGAACGTGACTGATCGATCTCTTCTGGATGAGCAACATCGTGCATGATGTTGACTCGTAAAGCCTTCGCTTCGTCAGGCGTGAGATGTTTCGCTGAGTCCAGAGTTTTCAGTGCGGTGTAAAACTTAGCCAACTCCTCCGCACCGTCTTTTCGAGTCGCGAACTGGCGGTGGATTTCCAGGAAGTCGCGAAGATCAACGTTTTCCTCACCGTTATCCTTCAGGTACTTAAGGTAGTTTGACTCTGCTTCGTTCAAAGGTTCTTTGAACGCATTGTCGTTGTCTTCCTTGCCCCATCGATCCACTGTCAAGTCGGAATTCAGGCGAGCGCCTGTTCCGTCAGGATTGTGAATCACGGTGCTATCAGGTGTGATTTTGGAACGTTCACCGCGGATGGTGCTACCTGTCAGGGTGCGACCGACACAATAGTCTTCCGTGACCTTGTCTGTTCTGCCATTCGCAACAGGCTTAACGGATACCGTGTCGTCTTCGTTGCGGAACGACTCTGTGCCTCGCTGTACGTCATAAATTCCGGATTGAGGTTTCTTGCCCATCAGACCCTGGGCTTTGAGATCGAATACCTCGATTCGTCTTTTTCCGTCCGGGCTGGTGTACAGAATTTTGTCATCAGCGATGACCACACTTTCAACTATTTTGCCGGTTTTGTCTTGTCGATGCCCGGTGAACATACCGCTAGTCGTGTCGTAACTCAACTCGGTCTTATGCCCGCTGGCTTCGGTCATTTTCATGCCGGTAAACAATCGTCCGTTGGTCGCGCGAGTACGTTCGATTTCTCTTCCGTCCTTGCCGCCCCAGGTATATTTGTCGCTTTGAATGTTGCCGTCTCGATCGGTGGTCACCGTGTAAGTGGCGCCATCCTTGGCCTGGCTGATTTGATAGCCCGATACTTTCTTCGGATCCTTCGCATCATAGACCTGCGTTCTTTCTAAATGAGTTCCATCCTTGAGATCAGACCAGGCCTTCTGTCCTTTTGTGAACATGATCTGCCCACTCGGTCGCAATTGGTAGCGCAAGTCGACTTTGCCGTCCTTGACCGATTGTCCCCAATACTCGCCGAAATCTGTTTTTGTAAAAGTGAGCTTGGTTTTTTTCGCGTCATCGGCATTGTCGTTTAACGTGACATGCACCTGATGTGGTGGCATTCTTCCGGCCGGTTGCAGGACTTCTTCTACTTTTCGTCCCCACTCGTCTTTGCCTGTGCGTCTGACGAGCTTATCTGCCTTGAATTCTTCGACGGTGCCGTTTTCGAATGTTCTCGTTACCACGTCGCCTTGCTTTTTGACTTCGTAGAGAACGAGCTTATCGCCGTCTGCACGACCCTGAATCGTCGCTACGACGTCACCTGATTTGTCGGTCTTCTTTCCTTTTAAAAGCCCTTTGTCATCGGGCTCCACTTCGATTAAGGTGCCGGCTTTCCAGTCTTGAACATTGACTTTCAAAAGTTTGCTGTCCTTGGGGTTGTATTCCATGGACACCCTACGTCCCTGTTCATCGTTGTAGACTTTCGACTTTAAGCCGAAGTCCGGAGGCAGACGTTCCGAGCGAACTCCGTTGGCATCGGTTTCGATTCTGCGTTCTTCATACGTTTTAGAAATCGTACAATTCTTTTTGTCTTCCGGATCCCATGTCACGGTAACTTCGCATCCGGCTGCCCGGTCTTTATATGTTGCAGAACCCTGTCCGCGCTCTGTTTGTTCAACCTTGCTGCCATCGTGCCAGGATGTATAGGTGGTGCCTTTTTCGCTGTAAGTTATGCCACCATCTGATTGTTGTCCCGGCAGTTTTAACTTGCGACCTTCAGGTATTTCTTTGTCGGCTGCATCGAGTTTGTTTAAACTAACGATAGTTGCTGCGTATTTATCCAATTGTTCCGGAGAAGCATTTGCTCCGAGAGCTGATGCTGCCAGGTCCTTTGCCGTTGTTTTCGCACTGACTTTGTAGTCGTTTTGAAATTCGATTACTTTTGGTTGAGCACCATCCATGGTGAATCGAATATTTGCGTCACGAAGCCCTTTGCGAAGCCCCGTTGTTGCGTCATCGCTATAACTATCCGCCGCCTCTTCCGGTGTCTTTGCTGCATCCTTTTTGTGAACGCTTTTGTAGATATTTTCAGTGCCGGTAGCCAGCCAGCTTGTAGAATCTTTTCCTCGTCCGTCCGGTTTGTAAGCCGGTCTTTGAAAGTCGAGAAATTCTTCGAGGTATACGCTGCGGGAGGAATCTTTTACAACATTACCCGGGGGGCGTTGCAAGAAGTCGCGCAGCGGTGGTGGATCAGAACTTTTCGGTGTTTTATTTTCAGCAGCAAGTGGTTCCATAACGAGTTTTCTCCGCCAATGCAAAACTGGCTCGGGCAGCAGCCCGTAGCACCGATTTATTGCACTTATATTAGGAATCGCAACGAAAGTGTAACACGAGTTTAACCGCGCGGATAGTGGGGTACACCACATTCTGGCACCAAATGTGCCACCAATATCCCAAACGATTTTGACAATCTTAGCAACGTATAACCTGATTATTACAGGGTTTTAGTGTTGCTGGTTTTTATATGGTTGCAATATCACTAATGTGTAAGAACACACCAATATTTTTAGAGTGGTGTCGTAATTGGTGCACTGAAATTTGGGATATTGACTGTCATATCGTAATCGCAAGGATTGTTTTACTTTTCAAGCACTGTTTCTTTGATTCGAAAATCGCTGTTTCATTTCAAATGTTGATTGCCATTCGTAAGTGTATGTCTTCAATCTTCTTCCTTATATGGATAGTTTCAGCCGCGCTTGGGACAACTGTTGAATTCACCAGTTACTCAGAAGGCGTTCGGAACTAGATTGGATGCATGAGCCGAGGGACGACAAATGAGCTACGAAAATTTCCAATCTAACAACGTCACTGATTTCACTAAGCAACAACAAGGTCTGAATCTTTGCGATATCGTTGGATACGGGAACATGTTGCAGCACGATCTGGCGACTGAGGGACCGGGCATGCTCAAAGCGGCTTTGCATAGCAAGCCGGAAACGGCAGTACTGGCTGGTGCCAGTGTCGCCCTGGTGGCTGTAGGTATTGTTGCGTCGTCTGAAGTAATAGTCGGATTAGCCGGTGTCGGAGCCGTTTGCTGTGGACTTGGTGCCGCTGGAACTGCCGCAAAGGATGCAATCGATCACTTTCCGAAGATGACACTAGCTCACTGAAAAGTTTTTTTCTCGTGTTGTGTTTGTTTAGCCAATTGATATCCGAGTCGGGGTAGGACTCGGATATCAGTTTTTGGCTTCAGATTTTGCTAGACTTTGGACTTCCACTCTGAACACGTGAATTGAAAACTACTTCGCCAAAACTCGCATCTGCATTGCTTGTCGCACTGGCAAACCTCGGGTGTTTTTGCTCGCCGACTTTTGCCCTGGAGTTGGCTCAGCTCATACCGTTTCAAGCGGATCTATCATTACCTTCTCGTACGGCGCCATCGCCAACTGCTCCAGTAAAATCGCCTTCGCAGAATGCTCAGATAGCGTCGCCGAGAGCTACTCCGCAGTCAGCGCCGCCGTCGACTGTGCAATCAGCGCCACAAACTGCGCCCTCCCCTAAAGCATCAACAACGAACGACGCGCCGGTTCAATATAAAGCATCCATTCTTTATGGCATGTTGGAGAGAATCAACTACGAAGGCTGGGAGCCGGCAGAACTTCGGCAGTATCAAATCGCTGATGGCCGCTTGATAGCGACGGATCCTGTACAAATTGAACCATCTGAAAATGCAAATCTGACGGCTCCGCTGTCCAGCAGTGAGGTTGTGCCATTACAAGAGTTCCGTTGCCGAGTGATCGTTCAGAAAAGATTCAAGCGTGGCAATCGCTATATAACAATCAGAGCATTCCAGTTCGAAAACTACATGGGTGCTAATGCCGGCTATGACCTGCTTCGCAAAGGTTCCACCGCCGTCGTGAAATTGGGTGACGGATCCTCGGATGATGGTGACAGCATCTCTTTTTGGCAGAGCAACTTTCTGTTTATTATCTCGGGGTCATCTTTAGATGATGACGAGAGTAAAGGCGTAATCGGCGTCTTTGCGAAAAAACTATCGAGCAGTGTCAGTGTTCATAAGCTGCCGCCTCCGATAATTTCCAAACTGCCCATCGTCGACCGTGTGCGCGGTAGCGAGAAAATTGTCATGGGACCGGTGTCCGCCGCCAGGGTAATTCCGACCGCATCAATCGATTCGCTGATGATTGAGAAGGCGCTTGGTGCGGTGGTTGCCGACTATCAGGTTTTTATTCCGGCGAGAGAACGACTGAGACTTCTTTATATAGACTACGGTGATGCGCAGCTTGCCCAGACAGCTTATAACGCTTTCATGAACAAGCAGGACGAATTGCATTTGCCTGAAAAAGGTTGGCCTCAGGATGGTCGAGTTTTATATCGAGCAGGCAAAACGTTCTTGTTCTGCCAGATCAAGCCGTCAGGAAAGTTGCTGTTGATTACCGGCGCACGTAAAGGCAAGTCACCTATTCTGCTTGCACAGCAAGTTGTCGAGCGCTGAGGCGAGCCTATATTGCGGTTCTTCGCATACGTTTATTGAGAACAAAGTGCTCGCAATCATATATAGATTACGAGCACTCGATTGAAACCGATTCGAAATGAGAAGGGTTTTTTGAACTCTTACTGCATTTGTGAACCTGACCCAAGCTGCTTTTCTATATTCATCGAGTCCGCAATCTCAATGTTGAGTCCTGTCAGCTTTTGTTCAAGTGAATCGGATAACGATTTCGGCGTCCCCGCTAAGGAGACTGAGGTGGCTTCCGAATCAAGGCTATTCAAGCGACTTCTGAAAGAGTTAGCTGCAGACGCTGACATCAACCCCTTGGAAAGTCCGAGATCTACTTGCTCTTTCATCAATTCGATTCGTCTGGCGAAAGTAGGTGCGGGTGCGGATTGCATGTTTATATCTGTGGTTGTTGTTGAACTGACCGCAGGCTTGCGAGTACCGACCGTCATCGTCCGCTTCATGATCGTCTCGGGCTCTGATGGCACGAAGACCTGTCTTTCAACGTATGCAGGGGATGATGGTATGACAACTTGTTCTGTTGGATAAACTACTGACCGCTCTTCGACGACCGTGGAAGTCTGCTGTGGAACTAGTACGGAGCGCTCCTCCACCACTGTCGTTGACGGTGTCACTACTTGCTGCTCGAACACGGCTGGTGATCCAACATATATAGAATCGGCTACAGCTGCCGTTCCCAAGAGCACGCTCAAGGTCGCTCCAAGCGCAGTGGCGCCACCTAATTTACTGAATTGCATTTTTTCACCTCCTGTAGAGACTGTCTGAACAAGTGCGAGACAGACCTTTACGATCAAGAGTTCCCAGTTTTGGGCAAAGTAATTTGGCCTATTTGAGTGACAGAATTGCGCGTAAACCGGCTACTGGAGCGCTCCTTTCGAGTTTGCTTTCAAGCAAAAGACCATTTGTTTGAAAGCACCATATAAGGATCAGGGATTGGGATTCCTTTGTGTGTCAGGGGATTTTGCGAGTTTGGAGAGTTTTGCCGACATTGCGTGCAGTTCATTTTTGTCCAAAAAAGCACGAAAACCCACTGATTCTGCCTGTTTGCGAAATTCTTAAGGGAACATATATATATCGAAATGCTAAGAGATCGGCGGAAAGACCACATTCTGGGCTACCCGAAAGTTGACACAGCGTATTTGGGTTGGTAGTATTTCATTCATGCGGTGACGTTGCACCACGAGCTTTCGTGAGGCGCGACTTTCTATCGCTGCATAACTGAACCCTGATAACTGAATAAGCAATTGAGGCGCCTGTTAATAATTGAGTAGCCAAATACAATCTCTGTTTAAACTACATCAGTACTCCTGATGTAACAGTGACAACGGAGAGTTTGATCCTGGCTCAGGACGAACGCTGGCGGTGTGCTTCACACATGCAAGTCGAGCGGGTTTTAGTGGTAGCTTGCTATCACTAAAATTAGCGGCGGACGGGTGAGTAATACATAGGAATCTGCCTCAAGGCGGGGGACAACGGGTCGAAAGATCCGCTAATACCCCATATGCGAGAAATCGTGAAAGGAGTAATCCGCCTAGAGATGAGCCTGTGTCCGATTAGCTAGTTGGCGGGGTAATAGCCCACCAAGGCAACGATCGGTAGTTGGTCTGAGAGGATGATCAGCCACAATGGGACTGAGACACGGCCCATACTCCTACGGGAGGCAGCAGTGGGGAATTTTACGCAATGGGGGAAACCCTGACGTAGCGACACCGCGTGAGCGAAATACTTTTGAGTGTAAAGCTCTGTCAGCTGGAACGAAAACAATGACGGTACCCAGCAGGAAGCATCGAGCTAACTACGATGCCAGCAGCCGCGGTAAGACGTAGGATGCAGCCGTTGTCCAGTTCATTGGGCGTAAAGAGTTCGTAGGTGGTTTGTTAAGTTTGGTGTTAAAGAACGGGGCCTAACCTCGGTAGTGCACTGAATACTGGCAGACTTGAGTGCGGTAGAGGTAAGTGGAATTCCAAGTGTAGCGGTGAAATGCATAGATATTTGGAAGAACACCGGTGGCGTAAGCGGCTTACTGGAAGCGTAACTGACACTGAGAACGAAAGCCGGGTAGCGAAATGGGATTAAAGATACCCCGGTAGTCCGGCTAACAAACGTGGATACTAGGCACGTTGTGGGTATCGAGGCTTACAGTGCTGCCGTAGCTAACGCGATAAGTATCCCGCCCAAGATAGTACGGCAAGGTTGAAACTCAAAGAGATTGACGGGGAATGCACAAGCGGTGGAACATGTGGTTTTAATTCGAAGCAACGCGAAGAACCTTACCAAGGCTTGACATCCATGGAACCTTTAGGAAACTAGAGGGTGCTCCTCGGAGAACCATGAGACAGGTGGTGCATGGCTGTCGTCAGCTCGTGTCGTGAGATGTTGGGTTAAGTCCCGCAACGAGCGCAACCCCCGTTGTTAGTTGCCATCAGGTAATGCTGGGCACTCTAGCGAGACTGCCGGTGACAAACCGGAGGAAGGTGGGGACGACGTCAAGTCATCATGCCCCTTATGCCTTGGGCCACACACGTGTTACAATGGATGGGACAATGCGAAGCAATACCGCGAGGTGGAGCGAATCGCCAAACCCATTCTCAGTTCGGATCGTAGGCTGCAACTCGCCTGCGTGAAGTCGGAATCGCTAGTAAACGCCAATCAGCACGTGGCGTTGAATACGTTCCCGGGCCTTGTACACACCGCCCGTCACGTCATGGGAGCTGGTCACGCCCGAAGTCGGTGCGCTAACCGTAAGGAAGCAGCCGCCTAAGGCAGGGCCGGTGACTGGGACGAAGTCGTAACAAGGTAGCCGTACCGGAAGGTGCGGCTGGATCACCTCCTTTCTAGGGAGAACATCAGTAAGTCTCTACAGTGTACGAGACTGAATCTGACAGTAACGAGATGAGAGTTATCGAAAGATGACGTTAATATCAACTCTGTTCTTTCAGGTCGATGCCTGTGATAACTACCAATGGTCATATAATAACCATGACTACTCAAACCAGGTAGTTTGAGGCAACAGTTTAAAACGTCTTAATTGCTATTCAGTTATCAGGGCTCAGCCCGATACAAACAAAAACAAGATGGGAACGCAACTGTGCGTTCTTTTTTTGCTTTTGTCTGTTTGGACTGGGCACCATATGTGGTTCTTCTAGTTGAACGCGGCGCGGCCGAAATTCGGCGATCTCGCGTGTCAGCTTAAGAAGTTCACGCGCGGAAAATGTTTGAACGCTTGAAGTTCAACGCAGCGAAAAAATGTATGGATTCAATCCTTCGAATTCAATCCTTCGAATCTTACTTTTGGATTGGATCTTGTGATGGCGAGCGCGCCGAAGCGGAACTTTTCGGGTAGAAAAGATAGTTTAGTTTGGCGAGCGCAAAATATGTTCGCTGACATAAAAATGGTGAGTTGAATCCACCTGATTCATCTCGCCTGGTGCGAAGTTTTTTTACAGCGATTTGAGTTTAGTTGCTGGTTATTTCAGCATGAACGTTTTGCATCGCGCGTTTGTTGTCGCGCTCTACGAGCCAGCCGTCGATATGTGCCATCACATCCGGTGATACAAACGCATGTTCGATCAGTAAGTGACCCTTGTCTTCGAGAATGTGAACTTGCTTGTCTTTGCAGGGCAACGATTTCACGAATTTTGGAATGGCTTTAGCGGAATAAATCTTGTCGTGCTTTCCAGCAATTATCAAGACCGGCATGTCCTCTGGGATCTTTGCGGTTTGTTTCAGGGAGAGAGCATTAGTTTTCACACTTTTGATCAGGTCTGCCGGACTCAAGTTCTTATAAATCGAAGGATCTTCCAGATACTGCTTGGTCACTCTTGGATCTTCCGACAAATATGGCTCGATATGTGGACGCAGGCTGAGTTCGTGATACGGACGAACGAACCCTCTTGGTGCATCAATGAAAACTCGTGGAGTTATGTGAACAATTCTTTTGATGCAAGGACTCGAAAGAATCATGCCATCAGCCAGTTCTGGATTGTTGGACGCCACCCACACAGCCATGTTGGCTCCCAGACTTTCGCCCATTAAGTAAACAGGCAGGTCTGAGTGCGCTGACTTAACCGCTTTTAAAACTGATACAAGGTCTTTCTGCGCTTCGGTGTAGTGAATTTTGCCGTCACCGGAGAACTTCTCTTTCTCGGTTCGCCATCTGCCGTAACCACGCAAATCGATTGCATAAACTTGATAACCCTCTTTTGCGAGTTGGTTGGCAATGTAGTCGAATCGATTCGCGTAAAGTGTGACACCATGTATCGCGAAGATTATTGCTTTGGTTGGAACTGCTTGATCGGTCCAATGCAAGATCGGAACGTCCAGCTTTTGACCCAGATCCACCTGATCTTTACGAATCGGCTCTGCTTGAACAGCGCCTGGAGATAGGCATAACGTAGATGCGGCAACAAGTACAGCCAGCTGACTCAGCACGGCCACTCGTTTCAGCCTATTCGAACAATTCAACATCCAGTTGGTGCCTCGGAATTTTTCGGACAGCATAATATATTCGATCACGTAAAGCGTAGCACGATAGATAACAAGCGGTACGAAATGTGATCGCATTCGCAATGCTTTAGTGCGAGAAATGTGGCAATTGGTGTGGCTTGTCGATATTTCTTGCGACTTTCAAGAAGACATTTATCTACTGTTCGACGTTGTGAAACGGCTCTTTATCTGGGGATTCCGAGATTTTCGATTACCGTGGCCCGCGGTAATTTTTTCAGCTCATGCGGATTCAGCAATATCTTCGTGGTTCGGTTGCCGCCTCCAAGGACTAGCTCATTGCAAGCCATTAAACTCGAGTCGAGGTAAATTGGTATGTCGGGCAAACCGAATGGTGTCACCCCACCAATTTGCATTCCAGTAAGTTCGAGCGTCTGCTCTGCCGAGGCGAAAGAAACTCGCTTCGCTTCCAGCAACTGGCTAATTTTTTTGTTGACGTCAAGTTTCGTCGTGGCAAGAATGACAGCGCAGGCGAATCGCACTGGATCTGTTTTGGTCGCGGTGATAATGGTGTTTGCTGTGCCTTCTGGTGCGAATCCGTAGTGCTCGCAAAAGATGGCTGTGTCAGCGAGGCTTTCGTCGCATTGGAACACCCGATAGTCGATGCCGCTTTTCTCCAGTCCGGATGACACCGACGGATGCGGTTCACTTATCGACATGCCACTACCTCCTCTTTCTCGCTAAATTGGAATTTCGGAATCGCGAATTTGGACCTGCGTAATAGCGATGGTTTCGTTTTTCACCAGGCAAGATGCAATCTTATAACAGAACTCGAAATAGCGGAATTTGAGATAGAGTCTAATAAATATCGTTTTGATTGTCTCTGTCACTGTGCTTTGTAGAGACTTACTTTCGTAATTTTGACTTGTGCGAGGTAGCAAGATCGGGCTTCGAAATTCTAAGGTCGAGCGATATATGCACTGTGCAGTGCCATTCTTCCTCACGCAGCATCCATGCTTCGTCGCGTTTAATCTAATAACACCAATCTGTCGGACCGGGTATTGTATGATTGATGTAAACGCTCTTACCACGTGCCATTCGGGATTTGCATGCTGAAGCAGGCGCAATTAGCCGGTATAACCATTGTTCTAGTTGTGGCATCGACGGCTGGAGGAGCATATCTCTGGTTTCAATCGACACCGCAGTTCGCGCTCGTCGAGGCTCGAAAAGGCTATCTAGAGAAGGAAAGCAAACGGTTTAACAAGTATGTTGATGTGGCGACGCTGACCACTGGTTTTACCGAAGAAATTATTTTCGAACCGGCGGAGAGAACTCCGAAACTGACTAAACTGCAACGCGTGATTGGACTGGGTGCGCTGCATGCCGCGCGAACGGCAATAGACAATTCGCTCATTTTTCAGATTCAGAATCTCGTGAACAAAGACAGACAGACCAAGGCTCTTGCTCCTATTAAACCTGTCGTCGACCCGACTATCGACAACAACGATCAGGATGCCGACGGAGTATTAGAAAAGAAAATTGCAAAGGCGAATCTCAAAGCTTCTGCAGAGCCCGTCAAAGAGGATGCCACTACTGGTGGTGATACTTCGAAAGCCACGGATGAGCAAAATTGCGCAGAACTTCCTAAACAATCGGAGCCAATGGCGAGTGCGGAACCTGTGAAACCGGCGGAAGATCAAAAAGTTGCTCAAGACCAAACATCCGTCACTGCAGATGGTGGCAAGAAGCGCCGTTTTTGGCCGTCTCGACCAAAAGGGTTTGGCAGCTTAGTTCGGATGCAATGGCAAAAGGAAAAACAACGACTCAAGAATGCCACCTTTACGAGGATGAGCGAATTTGCGCGGGCGCATCCCAATTCATTGATTAATCGCATATTTGCCGCCCCGACCGGTAGGCGAGCGAATGCGGTCAAAGAAATTTTGGCTGAGTGTGGATTTAGGGGAAAGAATTTCAAAAAATACCAGCTCGAAAAAAAGGGTTCCAAAGTCATTGCGCATTTGACTTTTTATTCTCCGAGAATAAAAGATCTTGTCACCGTAAAGCTCGAGCTCGAGCGGCTTAAACAAGGGCCCTTCGGTCGATACAGAATATCTCGTCTGGTGGATTTCAAAGAAACCTTGAACGATTTGGATTACGATACCGATTCGCAAATTCAAGGTCTGGTTGCATACGGATTACAGGACTTGACCGGTCAAACGATCGCAGGCAAAGCCAAGGAAGTTATGCGCGCTATCGATGCATCGACCGAAGACGATGATGACGACGACGATGATGATGACGGTTCGCCAAATCAAAAGCAAACTAAAAAGGCTGATGCGCAGCTCTAGGCGTTTGACGCCGGGCTAGACTGATTTGACCGTTGTCTTGCTTCCTGACTTCGCTGCGATTTTTGCGATAACAGAGGAGAGAATATTCACCAGTATCTCGGCTTCGCGCTTTCGTTGATCTACGGTGCCAAAAATTCGAATGGAGCGATCGCCTGTTCCTAAAACGTGTAGACCCTGCAGAAAACTCTCATACATAATTTCTGACTGGAAATCGTGGTCGGGAATATCGAATGCTGTCATTTGTCCGAGACCGCGAACATTCGAAATCAGCTTCGTTCCTGGCATTTCAGATTCCAGGCGCTGACCGGCTTGCTCGATCAACCCACGCAAATATTTACCTGATTCCTTGCAGTGTTCCGGATACGGAAGTCCGGAAACCGGATCCGTTTGTTTCAATTCCGCCAGTGTAAAGTATGCCATCGCAATGCCGAGAAGATTGCCTTCGGCCCATGTGCCTGAAAACTTTCCAGCTGGCCAGTCGGCGAGCAATGTTTTGTCTATCAGCGCGGCGCCGACGTGTAGTGGCTTTGCGAAGCTCATGATATCCGGTCTTAAATTCGGATGCAGTTTGTACCAGTTTTGCATTCCGGTAAACTCGCCGGTTCTAAACAATCCGGTTTGAACTTCATCAGATTGAAAGCACATTCCTTTCGGGCGCATTTTGCCGACGAAGTCACTTAGTTTTTGCAAGAACTTTTCACCTGGAACCAGATAACCGCCTTCTCCCTGTACTGGTTCTACAATCAAGCTGGCAACCAGATCCGCAGGTGCTTTGCGGCTGCCAATTACGTCCTTCAAACGGTTCTCTTTAATCAATGTTTCGATTGGAGTCCAATCGATAATTTTGTCAAAATCGACGTTCTCGTCGTAGTTGGCATGCACCACATATGGTACCGACTGGTAGCCTTCTTTCTGACGGCTTTTGCTGAGACTAACCGTATTACTTGTCGATGTGCGGCCGTGAAACGCGCCATGAAAAGCTATCAGGAAGAATGGATAATTACTCCAGAGCGCGTCTTTACCTTCGCGAATCGGGTAGATTTCCAATTGATCGCACATCTGTTTATAAAGGTCGTCGCCAAGTTGTTTTTTGATCTGGCGAAATTTTCTGAACATCGCGACTTTTAACGCGTTTTCATTTGCTTCTGTTCCGGCATTCGAGAAGTTCAGCATGTACTCGCCGCCGTATGCCTGAGCTGCAAGAGATGTCATCGACTCTGCCAGATCTTGCGGCGTTGGAGCATCGTTTCGCAGATCGAAAAAGAAGTCTGTTCCTGCACCCATGTAGCCGGCGAGGCAGCTACCCAGTTTTTGCAGTTTAGGAAAAATGTTTGGATGATTGTAGCCAAAAACCGCACTGGTACCGACGTTGAGTACTGCGTCAAAAAAAAGATTGTCGCCGAAACTGCTGATGAATGGTCCTAGTGCAATATGAGTCGGATCTAAAATGGCAGGAAAATCGGGCTTTGTAGTTGCCGGAATAAACTTTTGATGGCGTGCCACAATTTCCTTCGCACGCTTGCCAATCAGCTCTTCGCTGTTTACCTTTACGTCGAGTGTGCCACGGTGATACGTCACACCTGTAAATGGGTTAGTGAAAGACGCTGGATCCTTAGCGCTTCCGTTTGCATGATCAGCCATTTCTTTGTCTCCGAAAAATTACCAGGTCCTTTGTAACCTGGCACAGGTAAAGTGGATTGGAGCTACAGCCAATCACATTCCAAGCTTATCAGAATCAATGATGAGGCACTTGATCTAGAGATCATCTGAGGACGGACTACGGATTCAATTCTTGCGCTTGAGTGAGTTCTTGTGCGCGCAGCCGATCGCGCTTAGCCTCGTTCAACTCTCCAAGACCATTGTAGGCATCGGCACGGAGGCTGTAGTAGTAGGCATTACGGGGATCAAGCTTAATCGCTGCGGAAAAGTCGTCAGCGGATTCCTGAAACTGTTTTGAAATCATTCGTATGCTTCCGCGGGATCTGTAAAAATCCGCGTCATTGGGTTTTAAAGCGATGGCACTGGTGAAGTCAGCTATTGCTTTTTGATCCTCGTTAAGTGTGGCATACAGCCGAGCCCGGCCCTTGAATGCCGAATCATCAGTCGGATCGAGCGCGATGCTTTTCGAATAGTTTTCAATCGCCTCTTTGTAATTGTCTTTGTTCATTTCGCAAAGTTTTGCATATTCCTTGTAGTGCTTCGCACTCTTTGGATTCAATTTCAGAAACGTCTTCAGGTCAGCTTTGGCTCCCGGCAAGTCGCCTACCTCTTTGCGAAGATGTGCACGTCTTAGGATAAGTTTGTCATCCTCGTAGTTTTGTTTAAGAGCTATCGCAATGTTGATATCATCCAATCCGCTCTCATAATCCTGCTGCTCCTTCTTGCAATCACTGCGTAGTTTCAGTGCTTTAGCGCTCTTGGGCTCCACCTCTAGTATGCGATCGAAGAAGGCAATCGCGGTGGCAGGATCGCCGTGAGCCATTTTGTATTCAGCAGTTTCCATTAAAATCTTGACCGGCAAATTGCGCTCGGTTTCGCTCAGTTTCGGCTTCTTTTTAATAATTGGTTGGCTTGGCGGATTGGGCTCAAGCAGGCTATTGAGTTTTGCTGGAGGCAGTGCACCAGATGTGGTGCTATTGCCTTTAACAAAAAAGTTGGTATCGAAGCCGAGCAGAAAGAAAACTACAACAAGAGATATACCGGCTACAACCGATACAATCGCGACGATAGCTTGTTTCGAACCACCGCCGTCGCTGATTATGAATGGTGTTTCTGTGTTGGAGTCGCTGTAGGGATTACTGGAAGTTGTCGAGAATGAACCTGTGGTCGCAATTTTTTTCAGAGTTTGAACCGTGGGTTGAGCCAGTTCGTTTAGCAGTTGATTGATAAGTTGTTCCACTTCAGTGAAGTTGCTATAACGGTCTTCTCGACTCTTTTCCAGGCATGTCTCGACGATTTCCTGGAGAGACTCGGGAATATCTTCACCACTGTATGTTCGTTCAATCTGTGGAACTTGGTCTTTTGCGTGCTTGAGCGCCAGCTCCGCCGTATTGTCACCCTCAAACGGCGTCGTGCCCGTGAGAGTAGCGAACATCAGGCATCCCAGTGAGTAGATATCCGAGCGCTCGTCTACATCATCACCGCAAAATTGTTCGGGACTAGTGTAAGCGGGTGTGCCGATGTAGATATTGCCGGTGGTGGCAGAGATCAATGTGCCTGAAATTTTGGCAATTCCGAAATCCGCTATCTTCGCCACCGGATGCGGACTGGACGAATCTTCGAGAAGAATGTTGCTGGGCTTCAAGTCTCGATGTAATACTCCACGAGCATGAGCATATGCCATACCCGAGCAGATCTGACGAAAGATATTTAGGCATTTCAGGACGGATAGTGGTTCTCTCTTTTGAATCAAGGCGTTTAAACTCGCATCACCCACCAGGTCCAAAACCAGGTAGGCGATCTGTTCATCAACCAATCCAAAGTCCAGAGCTGTGACTATGTTGGGATGTGTGAACTTGGCAATCACTTTTGCTTCTTGTTGAAACCGAAGCAGCTTCTGATCTCCGGAATTGACAGTCATCAATTTGATCGCAACCTGTTTGAACAGGTGTTCATCCCTGGCAGCGTAGACTGCTCCTGCGCCACCAGCACTCAGGAAACGCGGCTGTTTGTAGCGTCCTTCTAGTGAAGGCGGAAATGGAAATGGAGCATCTTGCATGCGGTAAATCCGCCAGTTAAACGTCCTGAAATGCCGTTGCGCAATCGTCGTGCGCAAGCAGGTGCATGCCGTTTTTTTACCCTGAAATCAGCGAAATTAAACGAGCTGATCGCTCTTTTGGCGCTCTGAGCGGGCTCCCTGCGGCTGTCTGGAGAGCTCGTCGACAAAACTGGCAATGCGCTGCAAAGCCGATTTTACCAGGGCGCTGTCAGTCGCATAGCTGCATCTGATATGACCCTCGCCTCCCAGACCAAAAACCGAACCGGGCACCACTGCGACCTGTTTGGAATACAAAAGTTGCTCGGCGAATTCTTCAGAAGTCAGTCCTGTAGAACGAATGCTTGGGAATGCATAGAAGGCGCCGCCCGGCATCAGGCACGTCAGACCGATTTCGTTCAATCCACCAACGATCAGACCGCGTCGGCGTTTGTACTCGGCTGCCATATTCAGCGCATCGCGGTCCCCACGTCGCACAGCTTCCAGTGCCGCTTTCTGACCGGGAGTCGGTGCTGAAAGCATTGTATAAGAATGAATTTTCATCATGGTCTGCAGGATATGAGGCGGCGCGCAGGCATAGCCAATCCGCCATCCCGTCATCGCGTATGTTTTTGAAAAACCATTCAATGTAATAGTGCGTTCGAACGCACCAGGCAAAGATGCCACCATCACGTGCTCGCTGTCGAAGGTCAGGCGGTCATAGATTTCGTCGCTGATGATGTACAGGCTATGTTTGCGCGCAAACTCTACAATTTCAATCAGCGTTTTCTTCTCGAGAATGGCTCCAGTCGGGTTGGATGGATGACCAATCAAAATCGCCTTCGTGCGCGGCGTTACTTTCTTTTCCAGATCAGCGAGTGCGACTTGGAAGTTATTCGTGTCATTGGTTTCTACTGGAACAGGCACGCCGCCTGCCAGGGAGACGCAAGGCTTATACGATACAAAACACGGCTCCGGTATGATCACTTCGTCGCCTGGATCGAGTAACGCTCGCGCCACGAGATCCAGTCCTTGCGCTACCCCTGTAGTGATCAGTATCTCGTTGTCCGGATTGTACTCAACACCGTAGCGCTTCTTGATCTGTTTTGAAATTTCCCGACGCAGCTCAATCAAACCAAGATTCGAAGTGTAGGTGGTTTGACCTTTTTCAATTGAATAAATAGCGGCTTCGCGCACCGTCCATGGTGTTGCAAAATCAGGTTCACCCACACCTAGCGAAATGACGTTGGCCATTTGCGAGGCGATATCGAAGAATCTGCGAATGCCGGATTGCGGTAGCTCAGTAGCTGCTTTCGACAGCTCCTTGAGTTTACCTTCTGACTTATTTTTGTCTGACATTGAATTCGTTCACTAAGGTGACATCACCAACCGGTTGTCCGGTTCGACATCATGGAAGAGCACGTTGTCTTCTTTATATTTGCGCAGAAGGAAGTGAGTATTCGTGCCGGTAACGCCGTCGACGGCAGCGATTTTCTCAGCAACGAAGTTGGCCAGATCTTTGAGACTGTTGCCCTCGACCATAATGCTGAGGTCTGAGCCGCCGGAAACCAACCAGGCGCTTTTTACTTCCGGATGCCGAGCGATTCGCAAAGCTATGGCATCAAAGCCGACGTCACGCGCCGGTACGACCGTGATGTCGACGAACGCAATGATCTTTTCGACGCCCGCCTTCTCCCAGTCAATGGTGGTGGCGTAATGCTTGATTATGCCTTCTTTCTCAAATCGGTCGATCTCTTCCTTGACCTGAGTCGGGGCCAGGCCCAACATTCCCGCAATCGCTTCGGGAGTCGTCCGGGAGTCGTTTGCCAGGATTTCGAGTATTTCGCGCGATTTAAGGCTGTCCATGGTGGGTTTCGTGGGGTCTGAGTTTAAGACGGAACGGGACTGCGAGTGGCGTCTCAGCCACAGGCAGAAGGCGCAACGGATCTGGTAAGTCTAGCACACTGCCGCACACTGCCTAAGAAAGGCTTAAAATTGACTGTTGTCAAGAAGTGTGTAATATGATTATGCTCAACTGCTACGATTACTAATGAAATGTCCCACAAAATCAATCCTAAAGGCAAAATTCCGACCGAGCTCAAAGTGATGGAGAAACTTACGCTCGTCGAGCAGTTTCTTGCCAAGCTCAAACTTGACTTCGAGTCATCCGGATTCCGTCGCAACCGTGTGGTCGATGATGGTATCACCCGCGGTTTGCAAGAGATTGACGATGCTGTTGAATATTTGTCCAATGAAGAATTCCAAAAGGCTTATATGTCCTGCCGCGTAGCCTGGTTGCATGCACACTTCGCGCGTGGCATATTTGATGCTGAAACGACGGAGCATTATCTTGGCGAAGGCGTGTTTCTCGAATTGGGTGACGAATCAATAGGCAAAGATTGGCGCAAATTTGCTGCCGAAGAACTGGCTGATCTGCAAGAAGACATAGTGAAATTGAGGAAGGAGATTAAAGACGAGTCCGAAAGGTAGTAAGGTTCGGTGCCCGTGAGGACAGCGAGTGTTAGACGATATCTCCAGATTGTGGTCGAAATGGTTGACCGGAAAGCGGTCCAATCAGCTGATGTCGGTCGTCGTCGAAGCGATGACCGAAGCGCGCCAGAAAGTGCGTGCCTCCGACAGTCCATTTAAATCACTGGCGCGCAAGTGCATCGACAAAGCGGAAGACGCTTATCAGGAAGCCATTTACCACCTCAAAGACGGTGAGCCGCAGCTCTGTTTCCAATACTGCAAACAAGGCTTGAAGTTTTTGAGCATGGCAATGCTTCACCTTACTGATACCAGCGAACGTCAGCATTACTTGGAGTTTGACGATCACAGTCCGGAACAATCGATCATCGATCTGTCGCAAGCAATTGCCAGGTTTAAAACAAGCGTTGAATATACAAACTGCGAAGTGTCTAAGGAACTAAAAGAACGACTGATCGACAATGTCCGAGTTTATTTCGAGTCCATCGAGCTGATTAAGGATGGAGAAACATCTTTAGCCGAACGCAACGCGCAAGCTGGCTTGCTGAGCATGTACGCGCTTGGTCGAGAACTGGAAGAAAAACTTCAATCAATTGTAGTAGAACAAGTTGCCCTTGAGAGATGTCGTGGTTCTGCCGCTTCGCGAATAGTCGAGTTGATCGATCGTTTTGCCGAAACCAGAAAAGATCTGTCGGAAGCGTCATTAACCGCTCAAGGACGGATCAAGCTATACATAGACGCAGCGCGGCGCACCATCGATCGCTGTATCATTGCTTACACAGATCAAGACTCCGAGGATCTAGGGCGACTTACCAAGGCCGGCAATATGGAGTTGCGCATGGCCAAGCGATTGATTGAATATTCCAAGTATCCGGGGAGCGGTCCGGAACCTGAAGATTGCGAACTCGAAGAAGAGATGGAAGATATCTCGCAAGACTTCAAACGAAAGGTGGCCCGATTGCAGCGCTTACTGAGAGATAAAGAGGAAGAGGCTGGAGTGGTGCGTCGTCTCAGTGTCGTAAGCTCACACTACTCGCGCGCGCAAAATTTGTTGGCTAGTGGCGACTATACCGAAGCCGAGAGATACGCACGATCTGCGCATCTGGACATAGATTTCGCTCGTCAGCTGTTGCTCGATAAACAAGCGAAGTATTCTGATCTGATCTGAAGAATGTGTGGTTTACTTGTAACCTTGTCGCTCTGAGAGGCAGATTCAATGCTTAAGATGTCGGCTGCACTAGCAGCAGGAATCCCGGTTGCCGTTTTTCTCCAACTGTTCGCGAGCCCTGCCGCGCAGGCGACCGAGAATGACTGGCGCAAACATACTGACTCTGCCAACGATCTTATGCGAGCGGGAAAAATCGAGAAGGCGCTCATCGAATACAACGCCGCACTGGATAGTGCAGAACAACTGAAGGCCGAGGACGATCTGATTGCGCAGAGCTTGAGCAACATTGGGCAGCTCTACAAAAGACAGAACAAATACAGAGAAGCCGAATCGTTTTATCGAAAGGCGCTGGCTCGCAGAGAGCAGACGCTAAGCCCAAACAGCGAAGCGATCGATCGCAACCTGGAAGAGTTGGTATACACGCTCTGGGATCAAAGAAAATATGATTCGGTCATTCCGCTGTTGAACAGATTGATCAACTTGAGAGAGCAGCAGAATGCCAAAGACTATGATGGATTGGAACGTCCAGTCTCGCTCATGGCGCGCCTTTATTCGGATCGCGAACAATACTCACAGGCTCGCGAGTATCTGGACAGGGTCGTTGAAATCAGAAAGAAGGCATATGGTGATAACAGTCTTCGTGTCGCAGATGCTTACGATCAAATCGCTCGTTTAAAACGAGATGAACATCGTTGTGGTGAAGCGCGAACCTGGTGGGAGAAAGCTCTCAAGATCCGCGAAAACACTCTTGGGAAGGACCATTTTCAGACAGTTCGTAACATGGATGAAATTGCCTGGACTTACACTAGAGATAAAAAATACGACAAGGCTATTCCAATTTACTCAGAGAGTTTGGACATAAAACGTAAGTTGCTGGCTGGAGAAAAAATCGAAATCGCTCGAGCTATGCGCGATCTCATGCGTTGCTACAACGACAATGAACAGCCGGAAAAAGCGCTTCCTCTAATTGAGGAAGAACTGAAACTTCTAAAGGAAGCATTAGGTCCGGACCACATCGAAGTTGCCGAATCCTACGATAGACTCTCAGACGCGCATCGCAGGCTGAATGCGCTCGACAAAGCAACAACGGATGAAGAACAAGCTCTCGAAATTCGGAAGAAAACTTTGGGTGATAAACACATCGAAGTTGCTCAAAACTTAAAACGCATTTCGCGCTTGCATCAACAACGCAATGAAAACGAGCTTGCCGCATTGTATGCCAAGCGCGAAGTTTCAGTTCTAAAATCGCTCGTTGGTACGGATCACCCCGAATACATCAGCGCAAAGAAAGAAGAAACCTCTATCGAAGAGCGAATTGAACGTGCGCGTAAGTCCAAAGATGCGCCTAAGAAAACTGATGCACCAGCTACGGACGGCGCCAAAGTGAAATCAAAACTACGTCCGAAACAAGAACGCGAGAACCGCTAAAAAAGCCAGTTTCATAGTCTGAGAAGAAAATGCATTTACTCTTTTCGATCGAACCGCTGTAACCTTCTGGGACCGTTCCAGCTCCAACCGTTTACTGCGCCCTGCTGCGGAATTCGTGCTGATGCGGCGTTTGTTGCTCTTCGCTACGTTCGCTTTCACAGGCTTCAGGCGAAGCGTCTCATTGCTCGCATAAAGAGCCGGTTCATTGATGATAGGAAGTCGCGGCGAAGAATTGAATAGCTCATCCATCTTCATCTGTACGCGTTGCGTACCGGTTTGTTCGCATGCGATCATCAGCGGCGAACGCTCGGTTGAGGGCAGATTTGTATCGTTTACGTGATTTGTGTTTTTCATAATAACGACTTCTTCTATGAGAAGGCAGCGCGAATTTGTCGCTCTGAGCGACCGGACCCGAAAACTTTGTCGAACTAGTAATATCAGTATCTTATCGAGATTAGACGATGCTGTGAATTCACAAAAGCACCCTAACACAATGGTGTATAAACCGCTGGAGCACGGCATGAATAGCTCATATTTGCCTGAACGTACTGCGTGATTTTTATAGATGTTTGTCGGCAGGGGCATCCCTAATCGAAATTGCCAGCCCCTGATCGCGCAGTGCAACTTTGCAAGCTCATTCTCGAATCCATATATACGCAGATGATGGCTGTTAACGCTGCACTATTCTGGAAACGGTGAACTGATTGGACTCTTACAGCCGATAAAATAAATCTCGTAGTCAAGGGTTTGCATCCAAAAACCAAAAATGGCATTATATTCGAGTCAATGTTGACCAAGTTAGTCAACATTGTCGGGATAATAACGAATCGTTCATTTTGACCTCGTTCCTAATCTTTATGGAACAAAGAACCAAAATATAAGTGCACCGCATGCGGTGCTTTGTCAGTAACGATTCCAAGGAGGCTTTCAATGACAGCGGATATCTATTTAGACAATAGTGCAACCACAAAAGTCAGACCAGAAGTGATCGACGCCATGTTGCCTCATCTGGTGGAATCCTGGGGTAATCCATCCTCAATTCACGAGTCCGGGCGTCAGGCACGCAAGGCAGTCGAGAAGGCGCGCGCTCAAGTCGCCAAGTTGATTAATGCAAAACCGTCCGAAATCTTTTTCTCGCCCGGTGGAACTGCAAGCAATAACACCGCGATTTTGGGGCGTGCGAAATTTGTCGAAGAACGCAATCTGGGACGCCATCTAATTACTACTTCTATCGAGCATTCATCAGCCTTGAGTCCGGCAAAACATCTGCGCTCGCAAGGCTGGGATGTCACCATCCTCGGTGTCACGGAGGACGGTTCAATTGATTTGAACGCGTTGGAACGAGCGATCCGTCCTGACACCAGCATTATCTCGATTATGTGGGCAAACAATGAAATCGGTACCATTCAACCGATTCAGCAGATTGCAGACCTTGCCAAAGCTCATGGAATCTATTTCCACTGCGACGCTATTCAAGCTGCCGGACGTATCCCAATCGATGTTTCAAAAGTCAAAGTCGACACTCTTTCTCTGTCGGGTCACAAGTTCTATGGACCGAAGGGTGTTGGAGTGCTATACGTTCGCGAAGGAGTGCAGGTGCGCCCACTTGTTCTCGGAGGCGGGCAAGAACGCGCGTTATTTCCAGGTACGGAGTCTGTCGCCAACATCGTTGGTATCGGCAAGGCTGCAGAACTAGTAGCCGACGAGATTCTCGTCAACGAAGCTCATTTACGCGATCTCCAACGGCTGATCATCGGGAGATTGACACGGTATGGCAGCGTTCGCCTTACGGGTCCGAAAGATCTTTCGAAAAGAATCCCTGGACATGTGAGCCTCGTGGTCACCGGAGCCAGAGGTTCCGAAGTCGTCGATGCGGCCAATCTGCGCGGGGTCTTCATCTCTAGTGTTTCTGCATGCTCGAGCGGCGGTGGTTCTCCTTCGCATGTTCTGAAAAGCATTGGACTGGATGATGACGAAGCGCTAGGAGCACTGCGCATTACAGCTGGACGATTCAACACCGAGTTCGACGTTCGCAGAGCGGCAGACATAATCGCTGACCTGGTCGCAGCTCGAACAATCAATCTCGGATGCGTGTTCCATCATCCGATCTATCAACAGGTGGTGGCAGCGCCATCATTTTTCTAAACAGTTTTTCTCACGCAGTAAACCAGAAAGAGAGAGGGGTCATGCTCCTCTCTCTTTCGTTGATGCTTTCTTTGAATTCTAGCCGTTCTTCGTCGGTAGGATATAAGCGTAACTGCCGGACTTCAAACTCGATTGCGCGAGATTGCGAACGACGGTTTTTCTTTGTCCTGAGCTGTTCTCTACAACGGTGTCACCAACCGCGATACCGGTGTGGCTGCCGCCGTGTTTCTTGATGATTACGTATGGCTTGCCGCTTTCTATTGCGTCCTGGAGTGAAGTTTTCTCTGCGCCGATTTGACGCATCTTATTAGCAACGCCATCAACTGACAGCTCGTTGCCGATATCGATACCGCCGGCTTTCAAGATTCTTGACACTGTGATTGCGCAACCGAGGTTGCCTTGTTGTGTCGCTCCGTCGTAGCCTCTCCATAGCTGCTTCCCTACAGCATCTTTCATGGCTTGAGTGAGGTTGCCCGTATCTGCGAAATCAACCGGACCATTTCCTGGCTGTTCATAACGGTTCAACGCGATTTGATACGACTGAGTAGCTGCATCCATGAAGCGTTTGCTTTCCGGATTGGCCGCATCTTCTGCTGTCGGAATACGTCCGGTCATCATCGCGAATGCCAGGTCACCTGGTTGTACGCTTTGTTTTTCGCGACCGAGTTCTTCCGAGAATCTACCGACCTGGTGGCTGGCAACTAGTTCTTGTACTTCTTTGCTGAAGTTTTGTTTGATATCGTCGGCGGTGATCGGATTGTTCTGGTCACCAGCCTTCATCTTGGCGAGGAATGGATCGAGATCGCTGTCCTTGCCAGATTCCTTAGCCTTGGCGACGGACTCCTTCATCTTCTTCATCTTCGCGGCAGTGCCCTTAGGCACTTTGCCTTGTCGCTCGAGCTCTTCCAGACCATCAATGTCCAGTCCACTCAACCAGTTGGCGAAGTTGTCGTACGTCATCCCATAACGACCGACACCGAACCCGCGAGAACCGCGATGGCTGACATGTTCGTAAGGATGAGGATCGCCTTTGCTGCTGAATCCTGCGACCACATCCTTCATTGCTGCGATGTTGTCGTTTTCGTTTTTCTGTCTCGGAACTGTTCTTTCCGGGAAGTAATCGTTGGCTTCGCCACGGGACATGCGTCCGGAGCCGGCGCCTCTGAATCGCTGCATGCTCTGCGTCTGATTTTCCGCCTCTTGCGGAAGGTCTGCTGGAGCCTGTCTTTGCGATCTTGCTTGAGTAGCCTTTTCTGCTTCAGGTGAAACTAGGTTTTGCGGGTCATCAACTTTTACGCCATTTTTCTGGGCGTCAGGATTTTCTGTTTTGATTCTCGCGTCCAGGTACTTATATAGTTCATCAACTGACTTTTGTTGTGACTCCGTTGGAATCAGCTGTCCATCAGCGCGCTCGACTTCAATAATGATGTCTTTCTGCCCGGTCTTCTCCGGGTTGTTGTTCATCGTTATGCTGCCGTCTTTTTTGACTACGAAATCTGGTGGCACTTTGTTAGGCTGATTCGGAGTCATGTCAGAGAACTGAACTTTGACTGTCGGAGATTTTCCGTCACTGGCTTTTTCGCGCTCGACCGGCTTGACCGACTTCGTGTTGTCGGTGATGGTGCCTTCTTTAGCCAGGTCCGCTATCGGACGAGTTCCGTCCAGCGGTTTCTTCGCTGCTGGACTTACTTCGGCGCTCTTGTTCTGATCGGCCAACGATGATCTCGAAGAGACATCACCGAGAGGCGGGACTGAAAGGGTATTCCCGGATACGACATCGCCACGCGAGTGCGTTGAGGTGTGGTGGGGGAGGCCTCCGTGCAACAATTCCGTGGCGTGTCCTCGGAGTATGTTGGAGGCTTCGGTTGCATGAGAGGAATGTGAGGCACCGCGGAGTGCCCCAGCCTCGGGGCTGGAATGATGAACCATTGAGGTTCTCCTTAATAATTGAATGAGGCAGAAATGATGAGCGGATTGTCGCTATTCTATGTTGTGATATTGGTTTTCGGGAATGGGGGAAATACGTATGAGCAGGCGGAGCTGAGGAAAATAGACCTTCTTGACATTCTGTGCATTCCAAAATATCCCAAGAAAACCACTGGTCACCAGTTTCTACTTCATTGAAACTTGCCACCATCTGTCACAAGACCCACAGTACACTTGACTACGGGCACAGCACACATTACGTGCAGCACACGCGCACTAGTCGAGCACATAGTTATACGCGAGCGTACAGCCTACGCGAGCCGTCCATACCTGCTCATCGTACAGGCACACACACATCTACGCCTACGCACACGGTGACGTTTGCGCACACCGTCTACGTGTGCGCAAACGTCACCGTTGACGGCTGCGCGTACCGTCCACAGCCCACGCCGTTCACGCACAAGCTATGCACAGCCTACACGTCGAACGGAACTACTACACGTGTGCACGCGCCGAGCAATGCTGACTCTAGCAAATTGGAATAACCGAAACTGAACTTACTAATGGTGCGTTCTTAGTTTTCTGCCGAAGCTTCTTCTAATTTCTTCAATACTTGTTCGCCTTCCTCAAGCCACGACTCAGCTGGCGGGCAGTCAGCGGAATGCGTTGCTATAGCGGCTCCGCGATGGTCGTAGTATGTGGTCGAACGTTGGATAATGTCGCTTTTTTCATCGTACATCGTCAGGTCTGCAGCGGTTTGAACGCCGGTCGGATTGTACTGGATAATCTCGCGCCGGAGCATGTGACCTGTCGGACCGTATCTATGCGTCTCTTCGATAAATGGGCCACCACAGGCGTGATAAAGAATCTTTGTGTATTTACTGACCGCGCCACTGCCGCTGAAAAAGAAGTGCTCAGTCAGCGCGCGTTGTCCGTCTTTTAGCCATTTGATTTGCTCACGGTGAGCCAATTTCCCGTTTTTCGGATCCATGGTGTGATTGATGGTGACCGATGGATTTCCGTTTGGTTTATAGTCAGTTTGGCCCTGATGAAGTGTCCTTATCCCTACGCTCTCACGTTGCACGGTACGCTTCAAGTCGCCTTCCGGAGTGACGATCACAATCGTCTCCGTCGAACGTTCGTGTGCATAAACAATCTCTTTGGTCATCGCGTTGCCATCCGGCAGACTGCTCGCTTCAAAAATGCGAACGACATCGCCAGAGTCAGGAGCGAAGTCAGTTTCGGAACGACTATTTTTGGAGCGTTTCACGATGCGCACGAGATTCTGTTTGTCGTTGTAGACTTTCTCGACAAAGAATCCGACTTTTCGATCGCTAGTCAGAACGTGGTAAGTTGTTTTGCCGTTGAGATCGATCCGCGTGCCAACATCGACCTCGCTCCACCCATCGGGCGCGAGACCAGCTAGCCGGTCGTCGTTTGACGTATTTTCCATCTGGGTTACCTATTAGAATCGTCCCTCAAATTGAAGGCGCAATAAATCATGTAGATCAGGTCTACATTGCAGCAGCAAAGCGAGTTTGGTTAGTAACAAAGAAGAGAATTGATATTCTCTGGGGCGTTCCAAGAATATTATGTAATACTCATAGATGTCAAGTGAATTCTTGAAAGAATTTTGGAGGGATGGTGAGCTGCAAACCTCCTGCCCCCGGGTTGCTAACCCAGTGCCAGTCCGCCGGTCGAGGTTTCTTTGTACTTCTCGTTCATATCCAATCCTGTCTGTTTCATGACAGATAATGCTTTATCGAGACTGATCAAGTGATTGCCGTCCGAAGCGAGTGACAATGCCGCGGCATTCAGCGCTTTCACCGCACCCATCGCGTTTCTCTCGATGCATGGTACTTGAACCAAGCCCATGATTGGATCGCAAGTCATCCCGAGATGGTGCTCTATGCCGATCTCGGCAGCCTGCTCCATCTGGTTGACGGTACCACCCATCATCGCTACCGCGCCGGCAGCCGCCATCGCGCATGATGTGCCGACTTCGCCCTGGCAGCCCACCTCGGCTCCGCTTATAGACGCGTGCACTTTGACCAGGGCACCGATTACTGACGCCACTATTAAGCCATTCTCCCGCGTTTCGCGCGATAGATTGTGAGCCTCGGTCAATGTTCTCCACACCGCCGGAATCAAGCCTGACGAGCCGTTTGTTGGAGCCGTCACTACCTTGCCGCCGGCAGCATTTTCTTCATTGACTGCCATGGCATAGACCGATGGGCGCAGATCGTTTCCAGCCCATGATGGTGTGTTTCCTGCGGCCATTTTTTCGTACAGCGCTTTTGCTCTGCGACGAACATTCAGTCCGCCCGGCAATATCCCATCTGCCTGAAGTCCGCTATTGATGCAACTCTCCATCACATCCAGAATGTCATCGAGTCGTTGTCGCAAATCGGATTCAGTTAAACCGCATGCATTTTGATTTGCAATCACCACTTCCCAAGGCTTGAGTTTACTGCGTTCGCACTGCTCGATAAATTCATGCGCCGTATTATATGGATATGGAACGTCAACGTTCTTGTCCCATTGACCTGTGGAGATGCGCTTGCCCAGGACGGGATCGAATTGTTCTACAAAACCTCCACCTACGGAAAGCCAAATCTCTTTGCGAACAAGTTTGGTTCCGATGTAGAGGAAAAACCGCATGGTGTTAGGATGCGGTAACGGATTGCCATCCATCGTCCAACCTAGAAAATGAATATCATTTTGTGGTTGAAATTTGATCGATACATCGCCGATTTTAAATTGTGGAGACGCTTCTAAATCCGGCTTGGCCTGCCAGACTTCATCGGGTGGAGCATCCTTAGGTTTCATTCCTAGCAGACCAGCACAGACTGCACCGTCTGTCGCGTGTCCCTTCCCTGTGGCCGAAAGGCTTCCGTAAAGCTCGACTACGACACGCGCTTGATCGTTCGATCCGCTCTCGCTAAATTTGCGATCGCCTGCGATCGAATTGCGAAATTCGTAGGCCGCCACCATGGGTCCCACGGTGTGAGAGCTGGATGGACCGATACCGATCTTGAACATATCAAGCGGGCTGATTAAGTCTGCGCGAAGCATTGTCATAGTTTGCAGTGAAGCGAGGTGGGCCTGGGCCGATGAACTGAATATATGCTTGCAGTATATCCGCAAAACGCTGCCTGACTGGCATTTTTCTATTTAATCAACAAAGACGACAGACTTTGTCCAGAAAATTGAACTGTGGGGATACACACTGTTGTGTGGAACTGCATGGGGCACTTTTCTGAATGCCTTTAACTTGCGCTGGCTATTCTTCCAACCCGCTTGCTGCGGAAACAGATTTACCATCCCGTTATGCGAGCATCGAACATATCGGTCAGGGGGCAACCTGTTCTGTGGTCAAAGCGCACGATAAGTTTCTCGACAGGCAAGTAGCAATAAAAATTCTGAGATCGGAAATCAGTGATTTCAGCAGCATTAGACGGTTTCAACAAGAAGCCAAAATGATGTCAAGTTTCAACTTGAAGCATCTGCCTGTCGTACTCGATTTCGGGCTGAGCTCATCCGGACGTCCTTTCATGGTGATGGAATTGGTGGAGGGATCATCACTCAAGCAACTGATCGCAGCGAAAGTTCAGCTCGATGTTGAGTTGGCGCTCGAAGTTACTCTGCAAATTTTGTCCGCTCTTGCTCATGCACACGAGCGTGGAATCATTCATCGAGATTTAAAGAGCCAAAATGTTATGGTCTCCTGGACACAGGACGGCAAGCCGCTGATCAAGGTCGTGGATTTTGGTTTAGCCGGCGAACTTAATCGACCCATGGCCATCACCGAATGTGGTGCCGCCCTGGGCACTCCCTATTATATGAGCCCGGAACAGGCCAGAGGCGGTTCTTCTGATGCTCGCAGCGACCTGTATTCTCTCGGGTGTGTAATTTTTGAGATGTTGACCGGGCACACTCCTTTTGAAAAGAGCAGTGCAGCAGAAACACTAAGTGCACACATTCACGAGACTGCACCCGCTCTCCGGCTGACTTCAGGCACAGTAAGTAAAACGGCACTCGTCGAGTTGAAGCGAGTGGTGGCAAAACTTCTGGAAAAGGAACCATCAAAAAGATATCAATGTGTAAGTGAACTTCAGTCTGAATTGTCCGGGTTGATAGAGACAATTCATGCAGATTCCGCTGTCCAGCAAGCATCTCAGTTGAACGATAGCGAATCTCCTCTGGCCGGTTTTACCAGCTGGACAAATGTCAGAGCTGTTCGAACCAATTCCACAGTTTCTAATCGTCGCTTCGACACAATCTCTGCGAAAAAAGATCAGACGGCTGACCACGCCGTTCATTTCGCTCAAACTCCCGAATCTGAACGCTCGATTCCTATCACATTGGTATTACTGGTAATGGCTTCGATTGTTTTCATTGCTGCAGGTCTTTTCTTGTTTGAGCCGACAGCTCATGTGGCTGCGAGGGCACCAATTGTTTCAATGGAAAGTTTGAATCCGGTTGTGAAAATTGAACGCGAAGCTCAAGCACATTTGAGTGAGAAGGCTTCAGAGGAGACCAAAAAGACATTTAAAGCGACAATCGGTGGAAAGTTCCACATCTCTGATAACGATCTCTGGGCACTTCCATCGCTTGCTGATTGCGACTTTGTTTTGATCAAAGATTTTCCAACTGTTCGAAATCTAAATCTAATTACTTCGCAAGCCGTGACGGGTGAAGGCTTTCATCAGATTAAAACACTGCCGATCGAATCTCTTGATCTTCGTGGTCTAACGATTTCTCAATCAGGATTTGATGCGATTAGCGAAATGGAATCACTGAAGATATTGAAAATCGACTATATGCCATTTCTCACTCTGTCGAAAGTTAGTAAGCTGAAATCGGCTCCATCTCTACAAACTTTAACTTGTAGAGGAACGCATCTCAGCGTTCGATGTCAATCGGAGATTGCAAAATTTCCGCACCTGACCCAACTATTTCTCAGTAATACTTCAGGTCTAAATGATTCCAGTTTAGAAATGTTCGCTAAGATACCGACATTAAAATGCCTCTCAATAAGTCGTTCTTCCAAACTTTCGGACGAGGCGATCGCCGCGTTTAGAAAATTGCGACCGGACGTTGAACTGTTCGAGGAGTCTGTGTGAAACAACAATAAACGAGCCGCGCGAAACCGCCTTTGCTTGACTGGACCGCTTAGCGGAAGAACGAAAGCGCGGCGACCGATGCGACTATAGCGATTAACAAAATGACTAGACCGAGCACATTGAATTTTTTCTGCGGTGGTTTTGGTGCCGTAACTTCTATAGTTTTCAACTGAGCGGTGCGCAGCGTGGAAACAGCCTTTTGCTGAGGCTGTTGCAGCGAAATTTGCCTGCGAAGTTTGTCTAAATCAAGAATAATTTCCTGTACTGATTGATACCGATCGTTCGGATTTTTTTCGAGGCACTTCATGACTATGTATTCCAGATCCGTGACGGTGACCCAGCCTGCTTGTGAGGGCTTGCAGATGGCGGGTTTGACTTTTGAGGGATGCGGCAGACTTTCTGACTGTTGTTTTTTCAAAATTTCCGCTGTCGAAGAACCTGCGAATGGAGGTTTACCAGTCATGCTGCAGTAAATAACGCAGCCCAACGAGTAAATATCGGATCTAGCGTCAAGCCTCTCGCCTCGGCATTCCTCCGGCGACATGAATGGCGGATTGCCGAACACTTCGCCAGTGGACGCCAGTTGCTTCATCGGTTCCCACCCTTCGCAGATCAATTTTGCGATTCCGAAATCAACGAGTTTTAAATTATAGTCGCCTCGCTTGGAGATAAACATGATGTTCTCAGGTCGAATGTCTCGGTGTGGAATTCCTTGTTCGTGGGTAATGCTGAGACCACGACATAATTGGTCGAACACTTGGACTACGCGCGTGAGTGGAAGCCCCTCGCCGATCGCACGGGCGAGTGTTATGCCGTGCAGGTAGTCCATGACGATGAAGGGCTGACTATCATTTGTGAAACCAAAACTTCGAAATGGAATTACATTGGAATGTTCGAATGACGCGATCGCGGGCGCTTCGCGATTAAATCGGTCAAGGCACTTTGATTTGTTCCATGCTTCTTTAGGCAAAAGTTTTAGCACCATCAATTTGTCTGTCTTTAGATCCTTGACTTTGAAAACGTTGCACATCACACCTTTCCCGAGGCCAGATACAACCTGATAATTATCCGCAATGATGATCACAGGCTTTTGTTTCTTTGGCGCTTTTTTCACTTCGACCGATTCTGGTTGGAAGTCAAAAGGTGGTGCCTGTCTGCTTGGTTGCCACGTGTAACTTGAGGTTGGTACTATATGTGGTGCCGGGCCAACCTCCTCCGGTGTCTGCGGCTGATTGGTTGCATGCGGTTGTACCGATTGATTAAAATCCTTGGGAATGAGTTCAACCTGCGACGATTCTGCTATCTCGTCATCGTCAAATCCGGGCATCGGCTGCCCTAATTCCGCCATCAAAGCGGCTTCGTCAAATGGCTTCCGCTCCTGCCGGTCGGCAGGCAACGGAGTGATAACAAATTCGTTTTCGAACCCGGTCAGCGAGGGCTCAAGCCGATCCATCTCGAGATCGATAGTGCTGTCCCAAACCTTAAATCCGACCCCACCCTCGCTAAGGGTGGAGAGCCATTGCGCTGTCGAGGTGGAATCGTCGTGCATAGTAAGTGTCTCCGGTGACAATATACCCAGAGATTTATACGACCATATACCGGTTACTTTATAACTGTTCAGCTAGAATGGAAAGCAATGCTCAATTCGTAAAACAGGGCTTTATGACAGTAGAGACCGCCGTTCTTCTTGGACTAATTGCAATTTGGGTACTGCCGCCAGTGCTCATTTTTGTTGTTATGCGGTTTGATTCAGTCAGAGGTGGTTTTGAATTCGGTTTGAATCTTCCTTTTGCCGGTGTGCGGCAGCTCGCCCGTGTCACGCGACAGAAAGTCCTAGAACCAATTCAGCTTAGTTTAGACGAAGACGCAAAAGCGCGACGCCAAGAAATGGCTGAGCGTGATAAAGTCCGAATTGAAATTAGTTTGTTGCAATATGAACTTGATTTTGCAGAAATTAAAGCGAATGAATATCAGCTCAGAATCAATGATCCGCATCGTAGCGGGTCTCGAAAAAATCTTGCCAAAAAGAAGACGAACAGAAACACCAAGAAGCGAAAACACAAAGGTAAAAATGACAGATCCTCATTGGCAAACCAAGATTCCGCAGAATCAGAGCCGCGCTCTGTAGAACCATTGTCGGGCGAGGAACTTCAAAACGCCCTCGCGAATGAACAACAAAAGATGCAAGATCTGAAGCTGAGGCTCTCCGAACTTCAAGCTAAGATTGATGAGTTTGACACCGCTGCAACGCTCCGAGAGGCGCAAGCATCTCTGCGAATGTACGAAGACGTATTGAGTAAGATGGGTTGCGCAGAAGATTTCACAGCAATAGATAGCATGGAGATTGCAATTAACGAGAAGGTCGAAAAGTTGCGCGCTCTGGCACAAGCACGCCAGGAAGCGGAGGTAGTATTTCAGCCGCCGCCAGTAATGAACCCCGAGAGATTTCGCCTCCTCGTGGAACAGGAGAAAGAGAAAATTCTGGAAAAACAGGCCAAGCTACCAACGCGAAAAGAGCTGGATGAAATAGAAAATCTCGGTAGCAAAATTAATCGTTCTTTCAATCGCGTTTTCAATGTTCATAAGAGGATCAATGAATTTCTGGCAAGATTAGATCCAGATGTAGAACGGGTGTTCGAGCGTATGAGGGCGCACTTTGTACAAGCCACAGAAGCGCATCAGATCTCTAAACAACAAGAGATTGACTTGCGAGCGAGCTTGACTGATACGTCGGAACGAGTTCTGCGCGTTTCTCAGAAAATCGCAGGCGCAAATCCTGGCACTGTTATGACGTTGACCAGCACACGAACCACGCTGGAAGCCTCTGCCATTGATCTAGAGGCCACTTTAAACTCGCTATGCCGGAAAAATAAAGCTAACGAAAACCGGCTTTTCGAGGTCGCCCTGGTGATTCAGCGACTCGCAATAATCAAATCGATGCTCACTATTTTACCGGTTTCTTTGGCTGACACTATTGAATCGCTTAATCAAATCGTAAATGCGGGCTGTGCACTTCTTGCCGATGAATCCCTCGGTAGAGGAGTGATCGATCATATTGATGAACGGCTAGGAAAGCTCGAACACAATGCGATGATGGCGTGCATTAGGATTGCAAAAGGCGAAAGAAAATTGAAAGGTCGTGAATTCACACAGCTACTACAGCGGCTGAGTATGGCGGCCGCCTCATTGACCCTGGAGCGACAGGAACTGATGGCTCACAAGGAACGCTGGGAGCGTGAGTTGAGCGCACTCGATGAAGGCGAGCAAGAGCTTCGTTCTACCGCATCATACAGGCGAGATTGTTATTCACACATTGTTGCGACCATCGACCGAAGCCTTGAGGTAGTCTCAGCTTTGTCTCTTCATTCCAAACCGTCAGCACGCTCCCAGGCATAAACCGGATTAGCGATTGTGTGAACTGGTGGTTTCTCTTGATTCGCTCGTAGTTTTGGACGGCACCGAGGATTCGTCGAGACCATCTGCGCTGTTCAGGTTTAAACGAATAAAGAATTTTCGCAACCAGACCTGGAAGTCATCGATAATTGTGAACACTACTGGTATCACGATTAGTGTCAGCAGCGTTGAAGTGACTAGACCACCAATCACAGCGATCGCCATTGGTGCACGTGCTTCGGAACCGGCTCCAAGGCGCACGGCGATGGGTGCCATACCTGCAACCATGGCGACAGTGGTCATCAGGATCGGCCTCATTCTAGCTTCGCCAGCTTCGATAATCGCTGTTAATCGATCCTTTCCATTGTGTTGCGCCATCAAGCAGTATTCGACCAGCAAGATTGCGTTTTTGGTTACCAGTCCCATGAGCATTACGATTCCGATCAGCGCATAGAAGCCGAGAGAGTCACCGGTGATGCACAGCGCGATCAATGCACCACCGAGTGCCAGAGGCAAGGACATCATGATTGTAAACGGATGCAAGAATCCGCCAAACAGCAAAACCAAAACACCCCAGATCAGGAGCACTCCTACAGTCAGCGCCCATGAGAATCCACCGAAGATGTCTCGTTGAATTTCGACGTCGCCTGCCGGAATATTTCGCACTGACTTCGGCATCTCTTTATAGATAGGCAATGCTTGAACTTTCTTGAGCGCTTCACCGAGAGGCAGTCCGGTCGCCAGGCTCGCGTCGATCGTAACCTGACGGTAGCGGTCGTATCGGTCGATCTGCGCTTCGCCAGAAGCGTAGTGAATGTCGGCTACGCTGACCAGTGGAACCAGATTGCCATTGTTCGCCATGACGCGCAGATTCTTGACTGTGTGCACGTCTTCTCTATACTTCGGATCGATTTGAACACGAATATTGATTTGCCGCTCCGGCAAATTGAATTTTGGCAGGTTTCGATCGATGTCTCCGAGCGTGGCGATTAGAGCGGTTCTCGCGATAGTTTCAACGGAGATGCCTTGCTCTGAAGCACGTTCGAAATTTGGATAAACTTGAATCTCCGGTCGCTCGAGAGCGGCAGTGGATACGATGTCGTCAATGCCTGCGATTGATCGCATTTCGTCGCTCAGCTTTTCGCTGAAGCGCCTGAGCGCGACAGTATCATTGCCGACCAGAATCAGTTTCAACTTTCCTGTGATGCCGCCGCGAGCTTCAAAACTGAAGCGAGGTCCGGGGACGGCATTGAGTTTTGTCCGAATGGTTTCTTCAAATTCCTGCTGGGAAAGTTTGCGCTCTTCTCTTGGTTTTAGTCTTACATAGAGCGTGCCTTTGTGTACTTCACCGGCAACAGCGGCGCTTCTGCGATTGGCGGCAGTGCCAGATCCAATTTGAGAGAACACGCTCTTCACGTCAGGCTGCTTGCGGAGAATATCAGTTAGGCTGACAATCGCTGTCCGTGTGTCCTCGAGCTTGGTGCCTGGTGGCATCTCGATAGTAATGATGCTTTCTCCTCTATCGACGCTTCCGATCACGGATGTCGGCATCATTTTGAAAAGCACGATGCTTAGCGCGAAAAAGATTACTCCGCAAATAATAGTCTTCCATCTATTGCGCAGCGACCACATCAGTAGTTTGTTGTACAGACCCAACATCGCTTGATTGCCATGCGATTCTTTGATTGGAGTGAGTAGATATGCTGCCATTAGTGGTGTCAGCATGCGGGCGACAACCAGGGAAAAGAAAACCGCTGCGGCGACGGTCAAACCGAATTGACAGAGGAACTTGCCGGGTATACCGCCCATGAATGCGACAGGCACGAAGACGACTATGATAGTCATGGTCGTGGCTACAACCGCCAAACCGATTTCGTCCGACGCATCGAAGGCGGCTTGAAATGGCTTCTTGCCCATACTCATGTGCCGAACGATATTCTCAATTTCAACGATCGCGTCGTCAACGAGAACGCCGATGACCAGCGCGAGCGCGAGCAATGACATATTGTTCATCGTGAAACCGGCCATCTTCATAACGGCAAATGTCGGTATCAATGACAGTGGCATGGCAAGCGATGAGATAACAGCCGACCGCCAGTCTTTAAGAAACAACCAGACGACGAACACTGCCAGTCCACCACCTACCAGGAGCGAGTCCAGCGCCGCGTGATAGGACTGGTGAACGAATATACATTGGCTCCGAATCTTCTTGATTTTCAAATCGGGAGGCAGAGTCTTCTCGAGAGTCTCAAGTTTTTTATCAACCGCTTCCTCGACATCAACCATGTTGGCGCCGGCACTTCTTACTATGGAGAACGCCACTACAGGCTTGTTGTCGATCATCGCTAGTTGTCGCTGATCGGATGACGAATCATCAATAGTACCTAGCGTGTCCAGTCGAGCCCAGCGATTGCCGGGTAATGCGATTCGAGTAGCGGCGAGCTTCTCCGCCGACACTGCGCTACCAAGAGTCCTTACAGACTCTTCCTGATGTCCGACTTCGCCGCGTCCACCAGGAAGATTCGTGTTGACTGCGCGGACTTGCGAGCTAACCATATCGGCGGTTATGCCGAGCGCTTCGAGGCGCGGAGGCTGGAGATTGACTCGGATTTCTCTGTCTACACCGCCAGCGCGTTCTACTTGTCCTACGCCTTTTATGCCGAGGATCGAGCGCGAAATGTCATTGTCAGTAATCCAACTCAGTTCTTCCACCGTGCGTCTATCGGAGCCGACGGAGTAGGTGACGAATGGACCCCCGACGAAGTCGAGGCGTGAGACGACCGGCTCGTCGATGCCGGGTGGCAACTGCGTGCGAATCTTGGAGATTTCGTTGCGTACGTCGTTGACCGCGCGATCGACGTTTGTCTCCAATTCGAATTCAATCGTTGTGGATGACACACCTTCATTGACTTTCGAAACGATGTGCTTGACGTTGCCGATGCCGGCAACCGCATCTTCGATTTTCCGCGTGACCTGTGATTCCAGTTCCGGAGGCGCCGCTCCAGTTTGACTCACAGTCACTGAAACAATCGGGATGTCGATGTTGGGTGATTCATCAATTCCGAGTGAGAAGAAGCAGTACAAGCCGGCTACTGTCAGCGTCAGAAAAAGGACGAGCACAGGAACAGGGTTTTTAATTGACCATGCGGATATATATCGGAGATTCATTTTGTTTCGGTTGCACCCAAGCGTACAGTATCGCCATCTTTGAGGAAGCCACTACCTGTGGTGACAACTTTTTCACCCGATTTTAGACCGGATAGAATCTCCACATAATCGCCGGCGCGTTCGCCGGTCTTAACTTCTCTGGAGAAGACCCTGTTTTCGCCTTCGAGGACGTAAACGATTTTTCGTCCATCCTTGTCGACCAAACTTGGACCGTCCACGACCAGCGCGTTCAACTCTCCCAGATCAACCAGTCCGCTGACGAACATGCCGGGACGCCATCCCAGTTTCGGCTCGTAAGGGATATCGATGCGTGCAGTAGCTAAACGTGTGTTGCTGTCGACCACCGGACTAATTTCGCGAATGATCCCATTTACGGTCGCGCCTGCAGCTCCGATAAACTTGACCTGTTGTCCGGCTCTGAGAAAGGCAAGATCTTGTTCGGGAACTTGGGCGCGTATTTCATAACGATTATCTCTTACCATAAGAAAGAGGTCTTCATTCGCCTTGGTGACATCACCAATGTGGGCTAATCGAGAGGTGATTAAGCCATCGGCCGGAGCTTTGATGATGGTCTGTGCCACCTGTGCTTCCAATTGTTTTACGCTGGCTTGTGTCTCTGCAATGTCGGCGTGAGCCATGTCTATGTCCTGAGCCATGCCTCCTTCCATTGCCAGTTTTAAATTCTCGGAGGCTTGTGTGTGCGCAAAACGAGCTGCTTCCAGCCGCTGTAGCGAATTGCGATAATCTGCATTGGCTGTGGTTTCGGCTGTTTCCTTATTGTCGAGATCTTCGGCAGAAACAGCTCCTTCTTTTCGCAGATTTCTATAACGAACGACCGACAGTTGTGCGTTGCGCAGGTTCGCTTTGGCACGCACGACATTGGATTCTTCTTGCGAAACCACTGCAGCTGCTTGAGCTACGATCGCTTTGATTCTGTTGATATCCATCGGTCGATTGGGCTGTTTTGTTTTTTCAAGATTAATATGCGCTCGTTTGAGCTTGGCTCGCTCACGGTCCAACTGGGCCCGGATGATCGAAGAGTTGAGCACGGCAAGTACTTGACCGCGCTTGACCAGATCACCTTCTTCCACTTTGACATCGTCAATTCTCAAACCGCCGACTTCTGCTCCGATGGTGAGTGGATCCCACGCCCAGACGGTGCCTGAAAGTTTCAACGTGCGGTGTACGGACTTGCTGGTCACGGGCTCAACCGAGACCGTCAGCACAGCCTTGTCGCCGTCATCCTTGATCGGTTTTGAGAAGTTCTGGTATATCCTGATACCGAGGGCGGTGCATACCAAAAAGACTGTAACCAGAGTAATTGTCTTCCAGTGTGCTCGTCCGAAGCTGACCATCTGCGTCTTTAGTCCTTTGTCTTGACTCTTGATCTCGAAAGAGTCTTTTTCTTCTGTTCGGGGAATCAATTGTGGCATGGGCTCCTGTGGTCCTTGTGAATGGTGGTGTCACTCTCTGAATTGGTTCAAGGTTAATCAAACTCTAAATACTTATCTAAATTGATCCTCTCCGAATCGCTCAGCAGTCCTGCGAAAACCAGCGACAGAACTTGCTTCGAAAGTGATTCGAACGTTTGTCCTTCACGTGCAAAGTATGTTGTAAAAATCGTTCCATATAAAAGATTACTGATTGTCTGAGTGACTTGCTCTTCGTTAAGCGGGCGAAACCGACCGCAATTCGAAAGTGACCGAAACAACTCATGCCAGGGTCTGATGTTGCGTTCGCGGTGTTCGAGATAGGTCGGTTTTTTTCGATCTCGAAATTCTGCGCGTTCTTGCACTATGAGTTCGATCATGTCCGGGTTTTCGTCGAAGTACTTCAAAAAGCCGCGAATCGCCCGGGCAATTTGTTTGATTTCATCAAGACCATTGTCCTTGCCCGGTCGGTTTGAAACGTCGATGTCGTGCTCAATTTGAACAGAAGCGTTGATCGCTTTGCTCAGCCCAGCCATTCCGCGATCGACCGCAGCCAGAAACAATTGTTCTTTGCTAGGGAAATAGTGATAGACAGTCCCTTTGGCGATACCCAACCGATCGGCAATTTCTTGCACATCGGTGCTGGCATAACCTCGGCTGGCAAATATCTCCGTGGCAATCGGCAGAATCTCTTCGCAACGTTGGCTTGCCAACTCGAGATTGCGCGGTCGGCCAGGTCCCCTTCGGTTTAAGGTATTGGTCAAAACTCACACCTGTAATATTAATTTACTGACCCGTCAGTCAACAAAATACCATATCCCCTGGATTCTTACCAGAGCGGCGTTTTCAAATAACTGAAATGTTCACAACAGAGTCGTTTTTCATCTAATTCCATCACCTTAAGAAATGGATTCGGATCCGCTTCTTATGCCGGCCGATCTGATATAAAACACTGAATCACTGGAGGTGACTTGTCATGCTTACGCTAATGACGCCCGGCATTGAAGACTACGCGCTGTCAAAATCGGAAAAACATAACAACCTTCTAGAGCAGCTAATGAAGGAAACCTACGAATCTGTTGAGTATCCTCAGATGTTGACAGGCCCGATCGAAGGTCAGTTCTTGAAGATGATGGTGCGCGTGACTGGCGCCAAGCGGGTTGTAGAAGTTGGAACCTTTACCGGCTACGCATCTCTGTCGATGGCGGAAGGTCTGCCGGACGATGGCAAGATTACAACGCTGGATCTAAACCCAATATGTTTAGCCGTGGCAAGGAAGTACATCGAAAAAAGCGAGCATGGTAAAAAGATTGAAATCATCGAAGGACCTGCTCTGGATTCGATTGCAAAGATGGATGGACCAATAGATTTGGTCTTCATCGACGCCGATAAGACGAATTATTTGAACTACTACGAGGCTCTGCTTCCGAAGATGAAAACCGGTGGTGTCATCCTCGTTGATAACGTGCTCTGGAGCGGCAAAGTGCTCGATCCCAAGTCTGATGATGACAAAGCGATTGCTGCATTCAACGATCGTGTTTCTAGCGACGAGCGCGTAGATAAGGTATTACTGACGGTGCGCGATGGCGTCTTCTTTCTTCGTAAAAGATAGGTTTTAAACCGCTTCAGCTGTCGGTTGAGGCGAAATCTGGTTTGTATAGATCGAGTGATGGAACGAACTAAATAAGGAATCGACATATGACCACAAGTGTGGAAACGACCAAGAAAATTCGTGTGCATGATGCACTTAAAGTCGAAAGCATCGGCAACAAAGTGCGGCTCTGTGGCTGGGTGAGAACACGCCGCGATTCGAAAGGGGGATTCTCCTTTATCGAGTTGAACGATGGCTCTTGCATGAAGAGCGTTCAAGTGCTCGCTGAAGCAGCTCTTCCAAACTACGAAAGTGAAATTCTCAAACTCGGGATCGGTAGCAGCATTGAAGTGGTCGGCGATGTTGTCGAATCTCCAGGCAAAGGACAAACCACGGAAGTAAAAGCAGAGTCAATCAAAGTTGCAGGCTTTGCAGATCCAACGACTTATCCGTTGCAGAAAAAAGCAACGTCGATGGAATTCCTCCGCACCATCGCCCACCTTAGACCGCGTACCAACACCTTCGGCGCTGTCGCCCGCGTGAGAAACGAAGTCAGCCGCTCGATTCACAACTTCTTCCAATCGCGTGGTTTCCTCTATGTTCACACGCCAATCATCACCGCCTCCGATTGCGAAGGCGCCGGTCAGATGTTTAACGTGACTTGTTTAGATCTAAACGACATCCCTCGCAAACCTGCTGAAGGCGGTGCTCGCGGTGAGATCGATTTCGAACAAGATTTCTTCGGCAGACCAACTCACTTGACGGTGAGTGGCCAACTTGAAGCCGAAATTTATGCAACTGCTTTGAGCAACGTCTACACGTTCGGACCAACATTCCGGGCTGAAAATTCCAACACATCCAGACACCTTGCGGAATTCTGGATGGTGGAACCGGAGATGGCATTTTGCGATCTCGAAGGCGATATGCAATGCGCTGAAGATTTCCTCAAGACTATTTTCACTGATGTTATGACCAACTGCGGCGCTGATATGGACTTCTTCAATCAGTGGATCGACAAAACCGTTTTGGAAACATTGAAGCACATCGTCGAAAGCGATTTCGTTCGCATCTCATACACTGAGGCCGTGGACATCCTCACGAAGTCCGGTCACAACTTCGAGTTTCCAGTGAGCTGGGGAATTGATTTGCAATCTGAGCATGAGCGCTATTTGACTGAGACGAAGTTCAAGAAACCAGTAATCGTCTACGACTATCCGAAAGACATCAAGGCTTTCTACATGCGGCTCAACGATGACGGCAAAACAGTGCGTGCCATGGACGTTCTTGTTCCCAAAGTCGGCGAAATCATCGGCGGAAGTCAGAGAGAAGAGCGTCTTGATGTGCTCATCGAACGCATGAAGGCGTGCCATTTGGATCCGGAAGAATACTGGTGGTATCTCGACTTGAGACGTTTCGGCACCGTGCCGCACGCCGGCTTCGGTCTGGGATTGGAGAGAACGGTTCAGTTCGTTACCGGTATGGGAAATATCCGCGATGTCATCCCGTTCCCGCGCGCTCCAAAAACAGCCGATTTCTAAAAAGCTGTTCGGCGAGTTCAACAAATCTCAAACGCATCTTTGTCTGCCACTGCATATGGTGCCGGAGCGTTTGCGCGAGGGGGTGTTGAGCGAGCCGGAGCAAATGGCGGAGTGGCAGCGTCTGTTCGCTATTGAAGAGGGTAATGCTGAGTATCAACTGCTTCCAGTTGATACTAGACTTCTGAGTGGTGAGATTGCTGAAGGAATCAAATGTGGTTTGGGTGAAGTGGAACCCAGCGGCATGCTTGTTCATGCAGATAACTCAGAGTTCCTCAAGACACAAGGGGAGAAGTTGATCGGTCAGGTTCAGCTGATCTATATGGACCCGCCATACAACACAGGCAACACACATTACGCATACAATGACAGTTTCCAACGCTCGGACTGGCTTCATATGATGCGTTGTTTGTTGCAGCAGATGATGCCGCTTTTGACCGCAAACGGGTGTATATGCGCCAGCATAGATGATTCGGAAATGCCTTATCTACGGGTTCTAATGGACGAGATCGTGGGCGAAAAGTATTTCGTCTCTTGTATCGCGTATGAACGTTCCGGAAGTGCTGGACTGGGGCAAGGCGGTGCGATTCTCAACACGAAAGAGTACGTTCTTCTTTACTCTCTCGACAAGCGCGATTTAAACGATATCGGATTTGAACGTCCGATAGACAAAGAGGTAATGCGTCGCTACAACAAGGTGTTAGTCGATGAAGGCTCTCGCGTGTTGATCGATGAAATAGAAACGTCAGGTCAGGTTGCGCGTTTGTACCGCCATGAGAACTTCCGCCTGTCAAGCCTGTCTCTAAGGTCCTTTGAAGAGCGCCGCGATGAAATCGATGCGAAATATGTCGAGTCGTTCGAGCGAATTTTTCGCACTCAAAATGTTCAAAAAGAAAACTCTTTTCAAAATTCGATAATCGCACAGTTGAAGAAGGATGAGTTTTACAGCCTTGAATATGTTCCATCTCGTGGCAAGTATAAAGGCACGGAGAAGACCCTCTATTACTGGAACGGTGAACTTTGCGCCTGGCTCAAAGACTCCGCATTCCTCACCGCCGATGGTATCGTTAAGCGAAACAAGCTAACGGATTTTTGGAGTCACTCCGAAATTCCAAAAGCCGATCTCGCTAACGAAGGCGGTGTTCTCTTCTCGCGCAGCAAAAAGCCGGAACACCTGATGCACCGCCTGATCGGCTTAACAACAGACTCCGGTGACCTTATCTTCGATCCCTTCCTGGGAAGCGGAACATCCGCAGCCGTCGCCCATAAAATGTCCCGCCGCTGGATTGGCACCGAATCCGGTCAACATTTTTTCGAAGGCCCTCTATCTCGCTTAAAGCGCGTGATAACCGGCGAGCAAAGCGGCGTCTCCCGCCTGACCCGCTGGCAAGGCGGCGGCCACTTCAAATACATGATTTAACAGGTCTGTAATAGCGTCGTGCGTTTGCCCAAGCCATCCATTGCGACGCTTAATCGTAGGGGCGCCTTGCAGGCGCCCAAGCCGTTCCAATCACGACGTTTAACTGTAGGGCCGCCTTGCAGGCGCCCGGCAGCTAACTCCCGCACCTACCGTGCAAGCGCTTTTCTCAAATGTCCACCACTCTCATCCAACAGCCTTGCCGCTTCTTTCGCCGAAATCTTCAACTCAATCGCCACAATCGCCGTTTTCGAATGCCAATTCGATTCGTCCAGCGCTGCTCGACAATCGTCGGCTGATGCACCTGTCACTTCTTGAACAATCCGAATCGCTCTGTCCTTCAACTTTTCATTCGTCGCTTTCACATCGACCATCAGATTTTGATAGACCTTTCCGAGTTTCACCATCGCCGCCGTGCTGATCAAATTCAACAACATCTTCTGCGCGGTGCCGGCCTTTAACCGAGTAGACCCGGTAAGCGGTTCCGCTCCGGTCACTGCCTCTAGCGCATAGTCAACGTGCTCCGCCAGTTTTGAGCCGGCAACGTTTGTGATTCCCGCAGTCAAGCATCCTTTGCTTCGTGCGTAATCGACGCACCCAATCACATACGGCGTCCGTCCGCTGGCAGCTATACCAATCACTATATCTTTCGCACTTGGATTGCGTTCAGCAAGATCACGCGCGCCCTGCTCGCTGCTGTCCTCCGCGCCTTCGATGGATGACACCAGAGCCTCGTTTCCCCCAGCAATCATGCCCTGCACCATATCCGGTGTCACTCCGAAAGTTGGAGGACATTCACTTGCATCCAAAACACCCAGCCGCCCACTCGTCCCAGCGCCGACGTAAATGATTCTCCCCCCATCGCGGAGGCGCGCTGCAACCTCGTCTACAAGTTTTGCCAGAGTAGGCAGCAAAGGATCGATCGCTGCTGCGACGGAATGATTCTCCTGATGCAAAACGCCGACAAGCTTCTCCGTCGAGAGTGTGTCCATCTCGGAAGTGCGCTCATTGCGTCGTTCCGTACCCAACTGTGAAAGGCGCTGACCATCTTGAACCGACATCTAGTTCCATCCTCGCGAAAGAAACTATATATTAGCCGATCAATGCCGGTTAAGCCTTGGCTGACCACAACCTTGATTTGTTGACCATGACACGGTCAGAAATTTTTTTGTTCGGAACTACCGGCCGACGACTCGCTTCAGTCTGATTGTGCCCTTGCCGTCGTTATATGGCACTGCCATGTATTGCAAGGCTGGCTCTCCAGGTCGCACGGTGGCGATTGGCACATAGGTATAGTGCTGTTGCGATGCCTGTGGTGCCATCGGAACGGCTGAATACATCCCGGCTGTCGGTGTCTTTGTTGGAAACGATAACTCGGCTGCTTGCGTCGCGCCGGGACCGAAACCACTGTGCATGGCTGCTGCTTCGTTGTCTATTCGGTCGCGTTGATACGCATTCAATCCCACCAACACGAGTGTCACAGTGAAGATGACGATGGCAAACAGCACCATCTCATTGCGCTTCGATGGCGGTTTTGCAACACGGCAGCAGGCACACCCCTGGCTGTGACTACTTGGTATCGGCTTGTTAGTTGCTTTGAATTCTTGAATTGTGGTGCGAACTTGTTCGCTCGGGGGGTGATGATGAATCATTCTTGTCGTTAGCTCATGCCAGAGTAAATCCCTTGGGTTCCTGGTCTGGTTGTCCCATCTTACTTCGCTGGTTGAGGTAGTCAAGCGGAATTGCGTAATCCCACGTAGCGTAATTAACCTTGAGTTTTAGCGGCTTTGCCAGTTGTATTCCGTGACGCCTTGACCCGACCGCTTCGGCGAGCGGTGAGGCGTCGCCGCTCGCACTCTGACTGGCTTTACACCGGATTGAGCATCGAGGATCGCCTGTGTGTCGGGCGATGCAATGATCGCTTCCATTTTTTTCGCATCCGGTGCTTTCAAGGGAGCAAGTCCGTTTTCGTCATGACCGCCAATAAGAGAATAATCAGGTTTACTATGCCCTGAGTAAAAACCTTGATTGTACTTTTTCCAGAGCCCGGCCGCGACCGTGCCGCCCGTGATATTGCGCCCCGGCACAGATTTGTTTGCCGCGTTGCCGGTCCAAACGGCTGTCACCAAATCCGGTGTGAAGCCAACAAACCATAAGTCTTTGGCATCATTAGCGGTGCCTGTCTTTCCTGCCGCCGGAATACCGGACAGTCTGGCATGCACGCCCGTGCCGCTGTCCACGACCTTCTTCAGTATCTCCACAATCTTGATGGTTGACTCTTCGTCCAGCACTCTGGAGGAGCGGATATCTCCGCTATTGAAGATTTCCTTACCGCGCTCGTTTTCGATTCGCCGTATAAACGTAGGCTCTATATACACGCCCCCGCGAGCCAACGTGCCGTACGCGCTCGCCATGGACAGCGGCGATGCTGCCGACGCTCCCAGCGACAGCGCTAGTGTCGGAGCTAGCGGCTCGGTAATACCAGCTCGGCGAGCCGTGTCCACTATTGGACCGATGCCTGTCTGCTGCGCGACCCGGACGCTGCACACGTTTCTCGAGTACGCCAGCGCCTGTTCGACAGTGATTAAACCCATAAACTTTTTATCGAAGTTACTTGGCTGCCAAACTTTATCGCCATCATCCAGCACCATCAGTGGTGCGTCAGAAATTGTACTTGATGGTGTAAGAAGTCGTTGTTCGAATGCTGTGAGATAAACAAATGGTTTAAAAGAAGAACCCATTGTGTGCGGGTGAACAGCAGAGTTCCACTGGTTGTCCAGGTATTGACCCAGACCTCCTACCATTGCCAGCACAGCACCATCCTTCAGTCTTACCGAAACGATAGCTGCTTGATCCAATCCAATTGGAAGATGCCGCTGATAGTCTGCTAAAACTTTTTCTGCTGCTTTTTGTGCTTGTTGATCCAGATTCGTGTAGACCTTTAATCCGGAGTGGCGGCGAAACTGCACGGTGTCTTCGACTTGCTGTGCTACGTAACTGGTATAGTAAGGATACTTTGGAACGAATTGTTTGGCCGGGGTAATCGGCGCGGATAGGAAGACGAGCTGTTCATGCGACGCATCCCAGGCTTCCCTCTCTGAAATGAAACCATATTCAAAAAGTTTTCGTACTACCGATTGCTGCTGTTTGATCGCCGCAAGACGATGCGAACGATCTCCCAACTGACTCGGCGATTTGATGATCGCCGCTAGAAATGCGGCTTCACCAACGCTAAGATCCTTTGCAGATTTCGCGAAATATGTCTTTGCTGCTTGCTCGGCTCCATATGCACCCTGTCCGAAATAGATCTGGTTGAGATAGAGTTCCAATATCCGGTCTTTGGAATAGCGGTTCTCAATCTGATTGGCAACCAATCCCTCCGCCAGTTTCAACGGAATATTGCGACCTTCGTTGGGGAAGAAAACATTTTTTACCAGCTGCTGGGTCAGCGTAGAACCGCCCTGCACCTGTTTTCTCGCCGTGATATTGGCGACGGTGGCACGCAATACTCCTTCTGCGCTGACACCATGGTGCTCATAGAAGTAGTGGTCTTCCTGCGCCAGCACTGCTAAAACGAGGTTGCGCGAAATATTGCTGAGCGAAACGATCTCACGTTTTTCTTTCTCCGGAAAAACACAAATCAGTTTATCCTGATTGTCGTAAACCGATATCGACGCGCCAGGATGGTAGTTTTCCAGTACTGATATGTTGGGTACTTTAGCAAGATAGAACCAAACACAGGCTGTTAACGCGCAAACGGCTACGCACATTAGCAACGTGATGCTTGATACTGTTACCCGAACGATCGTCCAAAAGCCGTCAAGCACAGGCTTGACGTTATTAAAACTCTTGAGCCGGTTATAGCGTTCTGGATCAAGGTCGCGCAACTAGTAAACTCCAGCCTCGAACACTCACAATAACATTGATTGTATCAATGCTGCATTCGAAGTAAAGCGCCGGTTCTTACATCAAGACTTTGTTGTCTGCGATTGCTGGTGTCGAGGTGCGGTTCTTATCAGCGCTTTTGTGCGCGGCACTTTCATCGACTTTCATGAAAACTGTAGGAGCATAAGCAGAGTGATTGTGATGAGTCTTTGCCGTGCTGTACTCAGCTGTCTTCAGGGCCGGCTCCGCTTCGAGCGAATCGTTGATCACTAAAAGGAATGTTCCATGGTTCGGAGCCTCTGGCGCCGCTGGTTTCACATGCGAGGTCGGCGGTGTTACAGCAGCTGCGACTACTTCATTTGTTGCTTTGCTAGCCGGCTTCGAAGCCACTTCTAATTTAGCGGGAGCTGATACGTGTGCTGCAGGCACTGCGGTTGCCGGTTTCACCGCGACTTCAACTTTCGGTTGCGGTTTGGCTGCGACCTGCTGTTTTTCTGTTTCCAGCTTAGCTACTGGGCTTTGCTCTACCTTGACTGCTACATTCGGTACGGTTTTCTTTTGACCAGATGAAGCGATCTTTTCAGCAATCGCCAGACGATCCGCTTCTATTTCCTTTAATGCGATTGCGCCGGCTTTCGGATCGATTACTTTGCAAGTAATTGGAATTTTTCCGCCACCTGGAAAACCGAGCTTATGCGCCGCTGCTTTCGATACATCTAATACCAAACTTTGCGGACCGAATGGACCGCGATCGTTTACGACAACAACACAAGATTTCCCGTTACGCTCGTTGGTAACGTGCAGGTGTGTGCCAAAAGGCAGCGTTCTGTGAGCTGCCGTCATTTTAAACTTGTCGTGCGCTTGTCCGGAGGCCGTTCTTTTGCCATGAAAACGATCGGCATAATGATGCGAATATCCGGAGAATGTATGTCCCGCCGGCGCGCCTTTTGCCAGTGCACCACCCGTAGTGCCGAGGCAAAACAGTGAGCACGCAATTGCGATGGAAGAGATCAACCTGGTTGCAAATATCGGTAGTCGAGTCACGATAAAAACGATTTCCGCTAGACTTTTTTACGCCGATCAAAGTTGAAGCTTGAGCCAACTTTGAAGTTTGGTCCGATTCGAAATGTATATATCCGTACTGTTTTAACCGTTAAGTCGGTTTTTTGCATTAGAAATTAGCTACGGTTAAGTGGAAAATGATAGTTCCGGCAAAGTGTTGTACAGTTGAATAAGGCACCTGTCGCCGACAAGTGCCTTGTCAAGTCGTAACGGTAATAAATTGTCAATGGACCCTACCGTCTTAGTCATTATTGGAATCGTCGCCTTAATCGTTTTGCCGTTCATTCTTGGCGTGCTCATGTTTCGACCTCTTATCAACTCCATCGCCGACCGAATTGGCGGCGGTAAGTCCGGAGCGAAAGAGATTAAGGATTTGAAACAAAAAATGATGCTGCTACAGGATGAAGTCGCAGACCTTCGCGGCAAAGTCATGGGAATGGAAGACGATTATCACTTTGCCCAGAAAATGCTCGAAGATCTGCAAAATCGGCCGACCGAACGAAAGAAAGATTAGTCCGCAGAAGTCTCCGCGCAGCGGGACCACCTTCTGCAGAAAGCGTAAGAACCATATATGGTGCCATCACAGAGGATGAACGTTATCCGTTATTTCTTGTTGGTCGATTTGAAATCGCTGACGAATTGTTCGCATATCGCTTTCACGGAAACTTCTACACTCGCCTTGGGGCACAACGTGCCAACCGAATAAGTCTGAGCGTTGTAAGTTATCGCCGGATTTCGATCTAACTTGGACTTCTGTTTAATACTCAAACCAACCCAGCATTTGTCCTGCTCACGGTTATCTACGAATACTTTTAACTGTGCTGTATCTGACTTAAGCGGCTGCTCTTCGGCATCTTTCTTAAACGTCACGGAATGCGTCGGAACCCCGATATCCTTGAGTCCGGTCGTGATGACCTGTGATAATTTGCCACTAGCATCGTAGGCAATGCCATAGTCTAAAGACGAAATTCCCTTCAAACTCCGTAGCTCCCAATCTTTGGCCACGTTATCGAGTTTTGCAGAAGCTGAGTTAGGAAGCGCGATTAGCGCCACTGCCAGGGAAAGCGCCGCGACAAATTGCCGATTCATGATGTAGCTCCAATAGGGAATTGTGCCAATAATACCGGAGCGGTATCGGACAAACATTAGTGCAATCGGACAGGTTCAATTCATTTTGAACGGGCACTACATATGGTGCGGTGGCCGGCACTATGTTGACGGTACCGCAGCCTTCTTCTGCGGTTTTGCGCGCTAAGATGCAGCGACTTCGCGGTCCGGTTTTTGAAATATAAGAACTGCTGCCACTGATGTCAGCGTGAAGAAAATCAGCACTGCAAAAGCGATGTTGAAATTGCCTGTTTTGTCCGTGAGCCAGCCTGTCAGAGTTGGTGCCAAAATTCCGGCGAGGGCGAAGAAGCTGTCCATCAGCCCGAGACTCGTTGCTGCTCGATCCTTTGCCAAGTCGCAGTTTAGTGCGTAGAAACAGGCGTTTGGCATTAATCCGAATCCGATACCAAGCGAGATCATCAGAAGAGAGATGTTGAGATCGTGACCCAAGAACATCACTGGAACGAAGCAGAGTCCTGAAATAAGCTGGCAGATCCAGATCATATGCGAACGAGCTACGCGCATGCTGCCTGTTTTAACCCAGAGCCAGTCTGAGATTACACCGGCCAGCGCGAGCAAGATTGCTGCCGTGAGCCACGGCGCGATGAGGAAGATCCCTATCTCTTTCAACTTTAGATGGAACTGCGCTTCGAAAAAGCCCGGCAGCCAGTTGATGGCGAAGAATAGCGTGTACCCGAACGCGAAGAACGCGTAGTTATTAGCCATCAAGGAGGGGTTGAGCAGCATGAAACGCCAGGTTGTCGTGCCATGTGCTTGTTCGTGTGAGCGAATTTCATCGTTGGTTTTCGAGCGATCCGGAGTGGTGGTTCCGCGGATGTACATCAACTCAGCGTCGCCAACTTGCTTTGAGCTTTCGGGGTAATCTCGATATACCGCATACCAGACAACCGCCCAGACGATGCCGAGCGAGCCTAAAATCGCGAACATGATTTTCCATCCAAAACTGGCGATCAAATTGGTGATTAGCGGCGCGCCGATTACGCTTGCGAACGGTACAGCGGCTAATCCTATTGCCGTTGCGCGGGCACGTTCGTTAGCGGGAAGCCAGTCGGCAACGACTCGGGTAAGTGCCGGGAAGTGGGGACCCTCTGCCAGACCGAGCAGGGCTCGGAAGGCGAACAGCACGGGGAAATTGGCAGCCAGACCTAACAATGCCGTGCAGAGCGACCAGAGCAGTGCTGCTCCTGCCCACACTTTGTGCGCGCCCCAACGATCGACCATCATGCCGCCGCCCGTGGTCATAATCATGTAGCCGATTGCAAACGCGCTGGCGACTTGACCGAACTGCGTGTTGGATATGTTGAATTCCGCTTTGATTGGACCGATGGCGTACGACAATGCCGTGCGGTCCATGTAGTTGACCATGGTTATGAGAAACGCGAGCGCGATGATTATCCAGCGAAAATTGCCGGGCGATTTGCTGGACTGAGGTTGTGTGACTTCCGGCGGGGCGCCGGTGGAAAGATTTTCGGTCATGGGAATCCGCGAATGCATGAGTGGAGAGGGAAACGAGCGTTTTTGCCAGATCGGCGACTGCGATTCGGCAGCGACATTAATGTCACGAGGCAGCTAATTTCTGCGGCCAGTTAATGATTATGGCAACCACAAAAATTAATTTGAGGAATTTTGGTTAAGGATTGAACTTTTTGCGGGCACTAACCGTCTAAGAACATATCTACGTCTTTCGCCGAGGAACAATGATGCTCAAACGAAAAATGTTCTACTTGTCTGCTTTGGTTGCAGTTTCATCGATTTCATTTGCAACCCAACCAGCGTTTTCACAGCTTGCCGAGAGTGATGGGCCTTCCGACATGGAAATCGAGATCAGTCTCAACGCGCCGGAAGATGGTGTACCTGGATTCGAGGGACCAGGAGACGAAGAGATGTCGATCGCTCTCAACGTTCCTGCACCCGGCGGCATAGCCGCTATGAGGGGTCATGGTGGTCCAGGAGGACCTCCAGGTCGTTTTCATGGTGGTGGCTGCCCGCTCATGATGTTGTCCGGAGATAACGCCGTCACGGACGACCAGTTCGAGAAGCTCTATGACCTTAAGAATCGCACTCTCGACCAGATCGGGCCGAAGATGCTCGACATGCATACTGCGCAGCGTCACCTTCGAGACGCGTTGACACAGGAAACCATCGATGAAAAAGCCGCCAAAAAGCTTCAGAGTCAGATAACTGGCCTCAAAGCAGACCTCGAGGGGATAAAACTGGACGCCAAAATGTCCATGATGCAAATTCTCACAGGGGCCCAACGAAAAGAACTTCGCACGGCTATGATGCGGGGTGGAATGCGTGGAAGATGCGGCCCAGGCGGTCCTGGTGGTCATCACATGATGATGAAAAAGTACATGGAGAAGAAACAAGAACACTAAGATTTCAGAAGCCAGGTCGGGTTCTGGTTAGACTGGTTCCCGATCTGGCAATAATAAGCAAGTACACTGGAATCTGTATCAAGAATAATATGGCGGAGAGAGTTGGCCGACTTTCGGAGCAGACTGATGTCACAACTCCTTTTAAAACTTCTGTTTTTTTGCAAACGCGACCTCAAACCATTTACTCTTTCCCGACTGCTGCTTGCTTGTTGTGTGTTCGCGTGTGGGTTGAACTCAATTGCAATGGCAGCTGAACCTGCCGCGGACGCGCGAGCCGCGAGTGAGTCATCTGAAAAGTTGAGTGCCATTCAACTCACTGCGCTTTTGAAAGAGAACGAGCAGAAGTCCGGATCGAAAGCCTCTCGTGTGCTCGGTTCCGGTCCTCGGGTCACGGTCATGGCCCAACCGTCATCGCCATCCGAATCAGATCGCGAAATGAAGATCGATGCCGTATTTTTTGCGAAAACATTGATTGAAAGTGCGCCTCGTCAGGTCGAGAAAGTCGACGTGATTTTTTCCGGCGCGCATCCGGATGACAGCAAAGTTATTTCTATAGACAAGAAAGCGATTCAAACCTACGGCGAGGGCAACATAACACCTGAGGACTTTTTGAGAACTCTGCACCTCCTGCCTGTCAATGCTGAAGAAACACCGGCACTAGAGCCTGGACCACTTCTGGAGCGACGTTTGCTTGTCAATGAACGTATTGAAAAACTTCGCAAGGCGGGAACCGGCGTAAAACCGTTTCAAACTATTTTTCAGTCCATCGAGAGTGCCATCAAAGGTGGTGACACCACCAACCTCTCATCGAAGATTGAAGATCTGGAAGAGAAGCTCAATGAGCAGGAAGAGCAGGTCGCAATTGCGAAAAGAACAGCAAGAGGTCATGGCTTGACTCCAGTGCCAGGAAAATCAACTCCTGGTACTTCGCCGGCTCCATCTCAATCACCCGTATTTGACGATAAGGCTTTTGAGAGAATGAGAGCCATGTTTATCGAGAAGGCGACCACAATTATTCAGCGCAATCAGGGTACGAGTACCGGTCAGAAACTCGCTGATTTGAAGAGGCGAATTGACGAGAGACTCGCCAAGGGACAGAATAGTGAAGCGCGCCCTTTAATCGAAGAATTTATAAAGGTAGAGGGAGAAGTCAGACCGCAAAACTTGAACAGGCGACCAGATTTTTCCGGTAATAAGTTTGATAGCGTTAATCGTTTTAACAGTAAAAACCGGGGCGGACAATGGTGATTGGTGGCTGAGGACACACACGCAGAAGTAGAATCCAGCACCTCCGAACACGGAAGTGGTGGCACTGGCGCTGACCCACTGAAAACAACGATAGTCGATCCTCTGGTTGGAACCGTTCTTGATGGAAGATTCGAAATTGAAGAAGTATTAGGATCCGGCGGTGCCGGTGTTGTTTACAAGGCGAAGCAACTCCGTGTCAACCGGCACGTGGCAATCAAGACCATTCGTATGCAGGTCGATAACGAAGTAATTCGTGAACGATTCCAACGTGAGATCAGCAGTCTTTGTGCGCTCAATCATCCAAACATTGTCACCGTATATGATTGCATCTTCGGATGGGACGGTCAGCCTTATGTCGTGATGGACTATCTTAAAGGGTTGGCTCTCGATCAGCTTCTTAAGCGCGAAGGCGCGATGGATCTCAACCGCTTCGCACGCATCTCATTGCAGATTGTCAGCGCCCTGGAACACGCGCATAAAAAAGACATCGTCCATCGCGACTTGAAGCCAGGAAACATCGTACTTATCGATGATGAATCCGATATCGTCAAGGTTGTAGACTTCGGACTTGCCAAACTCACTCACGATCGAAGTCTGACTAAGACTGGAGAACTGTGGGGCAGTCCGCCCTATATGAGTCCGGAACAGGCTCAAGGTGAGCCTTCCGACAATCGGTCGGATATCTATTCGCTTGGTGCGGTCATGTATGAAATGCTATCCGGCAAGGATCCATTCTATGAAGTCTCGACTGTGTACGAATTGATTCAGGCGCACGTGTTGACGCCACCGCCGCGGTTTTCAGAGAGTTGTCGGAACGTGAAGGTGCCTTTACCGGTAGAAGACACCATACTGCGATGCCTGGAAAAGAGACCCGAAGATCGTTTTCAAACTGTTGGCGAATTGCAGAGCGCTCTTGTTGATGCGCTTTCAGGGCAGCTTGAGGGTGACTCTCGTGATTACCTGCTTCGTTTTGCAACTCGAAATATAAGTAAGGAACCTCCCGCAGAACGAAAATTGCTACCGCCCAGAACCACGATAACGCGCGAAGCACTTCAAGTGACGCAGAAGGATGTAGTTCCCGCACCACCGCCACCTAGGATCCAGCAGAACAGCCGTTTTAGCGGACCACCACCATCAGCGGCAGAGCGCTGGATCCCCTGGACGATTGCTGGTTGTTCACTGTTACTCGCTCTTTCCCTGGGCGTTGTAGTCTTGAGTTTGCTCGGTCACAATCGCGCCGTGACTACACCGCCGTCGACTATCTCCAGTGAGAAGCCCAACGCCGGTTCTGCCGCGGAATCCGCCGACAACAAAACCGATTCAGCACCACAAGCAGAGCCCTCTGAATCAGATGAAAATCCCAAGAAAACTGTGGACTCTAAACCAGCACCACATTTAGTGCACAAGCCTGCTGCTGGTGTGGGCGGAAATCGTTCTAATACCACGATCAGCGAAAGAAAAAAAGCGCGAAGCCACTCCAACGCCCCTCACACTGCCAATTCCACCCGGTCGTCGTCTACTCATTCCGCACCAGCAAAACCAACAAAAACCAAGAAAGACCCCTGGGGCGATCTAATGCAACTTCAGAAATCCGGCAACTAGGAATTACAAATATCCGTTGGCAGCCTAGCCTACGCGCACCGCGTAGTTGTCCCGAATCGCCTTCGCGCGCGCTTCCATTTTTGCCGCCTTGGCTCGATTGCCCAGTTCACGAAGCGTGGCCGCGTAACTCTCGAGTATGTTGACGAGTTCCATTCCCTCTCGACCGCGTGCAAGCGTGTATACATCGACTGCCTGCGCATAGATGTTGTCTGCTTTTTCATGCTTGCCTTGAAGTTGATAGAGCTTTCCTAATCGCGCCATCGCGTATGCGACTTCGATGTGTCGAGCGCCGAGCTTCAGGCTGCGTAGAGCTATGACGCGCTTGCAGAGCGCCTCCGCGTCAGCAAAGTCTTCCTGCGACACCATTACGTCCATCAAAATTTCAAATGACACGCACACATCCGGATGGTCGGGCGGCAATTTGTCGTTTCTCGTTTCGTATGCCTTTTCTGCATACTCTCGAGCATCTTCGAGATTTTTTTGTTGGAATGCCACTGCGCCAAGTTTGCCATATGTAGTTGCGACATGCTCGTGCTCGTCGCCGAGAATATCGAGTTGCATTTTCAGTGCACGCTTATAGTTGCGTTCAGCTTCTTCCAATTTGCCTTGCTCGAAGAACAGCTGCCCAAGCTCACAAAGACTGTTCGCCACCTTGGGATGATCGTCGCCGAATGTATGCTCGCGAAGAGCGAGAGCGTTGATGGCGGTCTCCTCTGCGTCGTTCCATTTGTTGACGGCTTGCTGGCATCGGGAGATGTGATCGAGCACGTCGGCGACGTTCGGATGCATTTCACCGAACGCGCTTCTGTATATGGTTTCGAGCCTGCGCCAGAGAAACAACGCGCTGTCATAATCTCCGACTTGTTCTTTCAATTCTGCAGTATTGGAAATCAAATTCTGCAATTCTTCGGAATGTTCTCCCAGTGAATCTGTTTTTATATCCAGAGCTTTTTGCATAAACGAATCAGCCTTATCAAGCCGGTTTTGCTTTTGATAAACCAACGCGAGGTTAGCCAGACTATCCGCGGTTTGTGGGTTAGTGGTGCCAAACAATTTCTTCTGCAAAATGAAGAGACGAATCAAAACGCTTTCCGCTTCATCGTATTTCTCTTCACTGCGATAGACCTCATCGAGCTGCTTGAGACTGTCTATGACTTGCTCATCACTCGATGTGTCATCCTTTTCGAATATCTCGGTTGCTCTGACGCAAATCAGTTCTGCTTCGTCATGCCGTTCGGTTTCGAAATACATAGCGGCAAGTCGATCAAGCGTCTCTGCCACATCCGGATGGTCTGCTCCAAGAACATTCTCTCTTATCTCTAAGCACCGCCCCAACAGCTCTTCCGACTCATGATATTTTTCTTGAAGTTGGGCGACATGCGCCAGTCTGTCGTAGGTGGGCAGCAATTCAAAATCGTCGAACTTCAACGCTTCTCGCTGCAGTCGCAATATGCGGTTCAACAGCAACTCAGCCTGGTCGTGATGACCTTGCATCTCATACATCTCGGACATGCCTTCCATGTATGGTATCAAATGCGGTTGCCTCGACTCGGGAATCTTGTCCATCTCGAGCCACAGCTTTTCATACGCAGACTTGGCGTCTATCAATCGATTTTCTTTCAAGTACAGGTTGGCCAGGTTGCCCATTGCTGCGACGACATCGCCATGGGAAGCGCCTAGATGATGTTCTCGAATCTGAATACATCGTTCGTACAGTGGTTCGCACTCAGTCCAGCGTTCGTCTTCATCCAGCAAAGTGGCGAGCGCAAAAAGTACATCGCTGACCGAAACATGATCCTCTCCAAGCGCGGATTCGCGCAAACCGAGACTCTTCCGATAAGCATCTTCGGCGCCGGCAACATCACCTTTGACGTGCAGGAGACGACCGAGATCGTAATAACATTTCGATTGCGCGCCTCGCTGATCGCTTAGATCCGAGTCGTACAACTTGATTGCAGCGCGCGCGGTTGCCTCCGCCTCTTCGAGTTTTTCCAGATGATAATAGACAGTGCAAAGTCTGGAGAGCGTCGCCGCCACTTCTTCACGCGAAGAGTTACGATACTGATCGCGAAACTGAGCACTGCGAACGAGGAAGTCTTCAGCCTCCTGATACTTCTCCTGGTGGCACAAGATGTCGCTTAGTCGGTCGAGCGTGAGTGGAATCCGCTGGTCATCCTGCTCGAAACTCTCAGTTTCTTTCAGTGCCCTGCGCCAGAGCATTTCCGCTTCCTGGTAGTTGCCGTACTCCAATGCATGATCCGCATCGGACTTCAGGTGACTCCATCTGGTACTCATTGCCGCCCCTTATCTAACCGTTCCACTCGATTCTCTCTACCCGCTTCTGTATATATAAAAGCGGTCAATCAGCATAGGATAACAGACCAGATCGACCAGATGTTATTAGTGCCAAAGGCCATCCGGTGGTAGGAGTTAACAAATTCCTGCCAATGCCCGTGCTGGCTAGCGGCTTGAGTTTCTTTCGATTGGTTGTCAATCGCAAACCATTGCCTGTTTGAAGTAAACTCTGGCATGTTCTTGTGGACTGCGAGGGTCCGAGGTTTCCATTCGACTGAAAATCTCGGATGGAGTAAGACGGTTCCAAGTAACTTCGTAAATCATTGCCGATTGGGTGCGCTGCATCTCACCGGCTTCTGTGAAGGTTGATATGAAAGGCAAACGGTGTTTGATTACTGGAGCGACAGCTGGAATTGGCGAGGTCGCAGCTATTGATCTTGCAAAGCGAAACTGCGACGTCGTAATCGTCGGCCGCAACGAATCGAGGTGCCAAGCCACTCTTGCGAAGATGAGGGCAACGGGCGGTACTGGCGATTTGAGTTATCTCGTCGCCGATTTGTCTTCAAGAAAATCTGTTCTAAATCTCGCCAATCAATATCGAGAAAAATACGATCGGCTTGACATTTTAATCAACAACGCCGGCGCCGTTTTCTTCAACGATCAGAAAAGTGCAGACAACATCGAGATGACCTGGGCGCTAAATCACTTCGGCTACTTTTGGCTCACCGAAGAACTTCTCGACTTGATCAAGAAAACGCCGGGCGCGCGGATTATCAACGTCTCTTCCGACGCGCATAAACGCGCTCGATTGAACAGAGAAAATTGCGTCGACAAAGTCAACAAAGTTCCATACTTCACTTATGGAAATTCCAAGCTCGCCAATCTGCTGTTCACATTCGAATTGGCTCGCAGGCTGGAAGGAACAGGTGTTACTGCCAACGCTCTTCATCCCGGAGTGGTGGCAACCAACTTTGGTGCCAACAACGGAATTCCTGGTCGCATCTTCAATCTCCTCACGACTTTTATCGCGATCACGTCGGAAGCCGGTGCGCGCACGATAATTTATCTGGCGACAGCACCCGAAGTTTCAGATGTGACCGGAAAATATTTCGTCAAAGAGAAGATCGAGCGCTCATCGAAAGAGTCTCAAGACGTGGCTTTAGCAAAAACACTGTGGCAACAAAGCACAGCGATTACCGAGTCGATCGATCAGAAACTTTTGCAAAAAGGCTGAGATTAGAGCGCTTATTCTGCTGACCGTCAGTGCCCTTCTCATCGTTCTCGTATTATGCGATGAGCATGCGAAAAGCTCTGGTAGTACCAACTGTCTCGAGTGAATGGACGAAGATGCACACCAATCGGTATCTGGTTGCCATTTGAATCTTTGTGATCGGAACCAGTGCAATCGATGATTAGGGGCGCGCCATCCGGCGATTGTGCGAACTCTCCAGCCCAGATAATTACGTGGCTGACATCGTCAGACTTCTTGCTTTTGATAAACAGCAGATCTCCAGCTCTGAGTTTTGATACTAAATCGTCGAAACCATTTTCATCGCGAATCACGCGCACCTCAATTTGTCCGACTCCGCCAGGTCCCTCGATTTCGGTTAGCTGTGCTTGTTTGTGAACGTCAGAATTGATGTGGATGCCGAGACCGTAGTTGTAGACCCATGACGTGAAGTTGCTGCAATCCAGACCCTTTGAATTCCTGCCGTACGCCACAGTTTTCCATGGCCAGTCCGGAGGTGGTTCCCAATCCGGAATGTGGTGATGTTGATATGGCAGACCGATCATGTTGGATGCGACAGCAAGAACTCGTTGTCTTTTCCATGTCTCCGGAATCGACTCGTACCCTTCTAGAGCTGGATAGTGACGCGGTCTTGGACCCCAGGATTTAAACTCTTTGAGAATGTTGTCTGAGTACCATTCTTCGTACGGAACCGTAGATTCCAGTTTTTTGTCGTTGCGCGGGAAGGCGTTGTCGATTGCACACAATTCCGAAATTGGAATCGATAGGTTCATTTTATATGGTGACTGATAGTCTGTCTGGCTAGACGCAGTGCCGACGAAGATGCAGAGCCAGAGCAATGACCAGGGTATAGCGAACCAGATTCTTGTCCGCCCAAAACGATCTGAATTATCTTGGAACCACAACTTTATTTGGTCGTTCATTTCGTCTCTTTGATGCCTTTTGCTACGATACTGCCCGCGGTGCAATCTGTACTAGAAGTCAGATGCCATTGTCTTTTTTAGTCCAGCGCTGAGAAATCTTCGGTAAGCTGAATCACAGGCGTCAAGAGCCTCTGGTAGAGATTCGAATAGTTCTGCTTTGGGGTCCAGAAAATGAACTGATGCGATCAGCCTGGTTAAGGCATCACGATTAACCTCCGAAACGATCACTTTTGTGATGAGTCGCTGGTCAATTATTTTGCTCATTCGCTCGCCCGATTCATATGGGAGTTCTCTGAGGTCTACGATTAGAGTCGCTGGATTACAGGCTGCAAAGCCAGAACCAATCATCGCGTGCATGTATGGATAGCCGCCCTCATGTGTGTCGGAATTCTCTATGATTCCTGAAAACGATGCTATTAAGCAGCTCTCCTGCGGGAAAGAAGGCAGTGGGCAATGCGCAAGACGACATGAAATTGCCGGTCTGGAATTCGCTTGCAACTGTGTTATTTGAATGCCGGTGGATTCATCAAATCTCGACATTGTTCTCTCTTCGACTTCGGGGTGTTCGTTGAATTCTAACCGATTTAATTCCGGCGATTGGATGTTTAAACCTGAAAGTGAAATGCTAGGTGGTGTTCTCAAAAAGATTCCTTTCCGTGCAAAGACTCCGATAGCAGGCATCTTGGAAGCGAGATTTGAAACGCGGATTTCGCCCGGCTTGTGAGCCTGGGACAATCTGCAATGACTAATTTTTTCAAGGTTTTTATTTTGGTCAACTCAGATAAAGAGCGGTCCGAGATATCATTTCCCGACACGTCCAAAAAGACTAACGGCATTTTTGACAGCTGTCCAATACCTGCATCAGTAATTTTGTTTTCGCGTACGTCGAGTTCTTGCAACTGCATCAATCGCGAAATCTCGATGCAGTCGGCATCCACGATGTTCTCTGCAATCAATACCAGGCTTCGGAGCTCAGGCAAATTGGACAGTGCACGTAAGTCTTCGTGCTGAAGATTCTCACAAACTGAAATGCCAAGCTTCTCAAGAGTCTTGATTTTGGATGCTACAAGTAGGGCATTGTCAGGCAGTTTCGCATGGTTGAACATTAGTTCTTTCAGATTTGGCAGACCTTCCAATTTTGACAAGCCGGATTTTGTCACGTGGGAAAACCAGCCCAGCGTCAAAAATTCGAGAGACTTGAATCGGGGAATGAACTTCATTCCTTCGTCGGAAAATTCTCGCGAGTTTAAACCCATCGAAAAAATTTGCGTGTTTTTAACCAGCCCGAGCCCTGCACCCGTTACTTTCTCTGAGCGCAATAGGCGGATGGAACGTACGTCCTTTTGATCATTGAGAACGGCAAAATCTTCGTCAACAATATCGGGTCCGCCATCATGAAATGGAATTCCGTTCTTTGCTAAAAGTGTCCACTTCTCGTCCTCGTACATCCGCATACGGTCCCCGAGGGTTTCATCCGGCGCTTTGTACTTTTCGGATACCACTAAGTCACGCGATTGAAGTAAACCACTCATGTTGGCACCGAGCGCGCAGAGCAAAATCAGTAATACGCCACCGACAAGTATGAGTGCTGTTGAATTGCGTGGTGCTGATTCAAGTCGCTTTGCCGAGGCTGCCCCTAGAATCGACTTTTGGATCGATGACAGCACGACCGAGTTATGATCTGCTGTATTGGTTTCGTCACCATTCTTCAGGCGTGAAAGCTCGTCTTGCTTTTGTGCGCCATCAGTGACCAGGTTTCCCTCGTCCAACAAAACATTCAAATCTTCGTCGGGAAGCGAATTAGATGCGCCTTCATCGACATGATTTTGAAGTTCTTCTTGGGAACAACTGCAACAGTCAGAGGAGAAAATGAACTGAGAGATGGAGCCTGGCAGTGCTTCCCTTGTTCTCTTTCCACAACGAGAGCATACCGAGGAGGTCAGTCCCTGTGCCGATTCTCTCAATGTGTCCAGATCGCACTCACAGGTAACAATCCACTGCGTAAGGCTTCCGGACCCGTCGCTCTTGCGCGGATTCTTGCAGACGGGACAAGTTTGGACTTCATCCATCCGCCTGACTATCCTGTTGAAACGTTGTCATTTAGCTGTTCTTTAGAATCGACGCACGCTGGTAATGCCTCAAAAAAATATCCAGCATTTTTCACAGTTTTAATGCACTTGTCGTGACCGTCTGTCGCTAATTTTTTTCGAAGGCACATAATCATTTGACGGACGCCGGCTTCTGTTGATTCGGGTTCAGACACCGAAAGTTTTTCCAAAATTGTCGGAACGGAAAAAACTTGTTTCGCGTTTTGCATAAACAGGTTTAACAGTCGAAATTCGCCGGCGGTAATTTCAATCGGGCTGCCTCCAATTGTCACTTCACCGGTGCTCAGATTAACAACCAAACTCCCGGATTGCATTGTCTTACTTGCTTCTTGACGCGGTCTGCGCAGCAACGCGTTTACCCGGGCAAGAAGTTCTGAAAGCGAAAATGGCTTACAGAGATAATCATCAGCACCGGTATCAAGCGCTCGAACTTTTTTGGGCAATTCGTTTTCTGCTGTAAGAAATAAAATCGGTGTCGTGCCACCACTTTGTCGATATGTCTGACAAACGGAGAAACCCTCCATTCCTGGCAGACCCCAGTCGAGAATGGCGAGTTCGTAGGGATGACCGAGAAGGCACTCCAGTCCATCCGGACCATTTGTGGCAGTGTCAACGACGTGGTTTTGTGCAACAAGAATATCCACTACAGAAGCTGCAGTTCTTTCATCATCTTCTACTACGAGAATTCTGCTCACGAGCGCTCAAAGCCTTCTCAATTAGTTCGTTTTGTCTTCAGCCACTAGCTACACTAGGACATACCCGAAGCCCCGTGGCGAAAAACGGTTTAGTCTTTCGAAAACGGGATGGTGAAATTGAACTGGCTGCCCTTTCCGGGCTCGCTTTCAATCCAAATCCTCCCACTATGTTTTTGCACAATTTCTTTGCAGATTGCCAGACCGAGACCGAAGCCATGACTGCTTACGGACTTGTGTTGATCGAGTTGAATGTATCTTTCAAAAACGCGATCTTGAAACTCCTTTGGAATGCCGGGTCCCTGATCCTTTACTTTAAATCTGGCTTCCAGACCTTCTATGCCAGCCTCCAGGCGAACAACGGAATTGTTTGGTGAATACTTTACCGCGTTGGTCAAAAGGTTTATCAAAACTTGAATCACGCTCTGCTCATCAACGTAAACAGCATCGTTAGTGAACTCGCAATCAATTTCAACGGTTGCCTTTTCTTTGCCGCCGTTAACAGTGGCAACGGCCTTAGTCACGATAGCACCAATAGTAGTATCAATCGGAACTATCTGAATTCCGCCTCTTTCAATCGTATCCGCTGCCAGTAAATTCTTCACCAGTGAATCGAGGTAAATCAGTGATGACAAGGCTGTCTCAACGTTGCGGTCGCCGCGCTCGCTGAGAGTTCCATAATGTCCGCCGCTGAGCATGTCCAACGTAAGTCTAACCGAGGTAAGTGGTGCTCTAATGTCGTGACTCACGGTCGACACTAAATCGGCTCGCAGTTGATCCAGTCTTTGTCGCTCGGTTACATCTTGAATGTTGACGAAGAGTCGCTCAGCTCCTTTGATTTCGAGATTGGTAACCAGAATTTCGGCAGCAAATCGTTCGCCACTCTTTCTGACAGCGGTCGTGCGCATAGGCTCCAAGTTGACGCTAAATGTTTCCATCTCCGGGAGCAAAAGCTTTAGCGGTTGGTTTACCAATTCTTGCTGCGAGTATTCGAAGAATGACACAGCCAGCTTGTTGAGAGCCTCGATCTGAAAGTTTTGATTGACGATAATCAAACCCGAAGGAAAGCTCGTAATAATCTTTTGAATTCGCAAGGTCAGCGCGCTGTGACTTTTTTGCACGCTAGCCAACTGCTCAGTCAGCTGGTCCACAGTTTCGCGGAGCTTCGAAATCGTTTCTGATTGATCGCTGGTCTCTTCGGTCACACCTGGCTCCTGAGTCAACATCAAGCGATAGGTCTTTGTGGTCTCCGTAGAGTTTACCACTGTTTTTGTGTCGCTACGGACCAGGCTATTGATGGTGGCTCAAGCGGCTCGTTTTTCTTCGATTGAAGTTGAGAAACAGACTCAACGCGCAGTCGATTGACTGCGCGCTGATTTCTGCCCCATTGAGCGAATCAGTGGTTTCCGAAAACTCGGTATGTAATGAAACTCGGAGATTATCGACCAGGCATCCGACGCTGCATGCGCTCACCAGGAGGAGGAGTTGGTTTCGAGCCATTGTCAGGCTTGTTTCTGTTATTGCTGTCTTCTAGCCCAGCGCCAGGGAGACTATCAGTCGATCCTTGTTGACCAATTCCCCTGGGCGTCGGGAAGTTGCGTCTTTCAGGCGGCGGGTCACCTTGACCCTCTGGCGTCGGTTTTTCACCGGCTTTGTCATCAGACGAGAACAAGTCTAATGTGGGCAATGCACTACTGCTGGTATCAGTCATTGAACTTTTGATACTGCTAAAATTTTCGAGACCTTTGAATGAATCTGTTTGGATGCTAGTAAGTGCTGTGGAGGAATCTGCGCCGGCGCGTGCGGCTGGTACTTCGTTTTCGATTTCTGAACCCATGGTGTATCTCCTTTTAGAAACGTATTTAGGATTCGCCTGTTACAAGGACTTTCGGAAACCTTGATTGCATCGGCGTTCTCTTCATGGCAAAGACTTTACTGCGCCAATTTAAGATCCGTGTGACAGACCAAGTTCAAAATCGTTTCCTTATATGGGGCTTCTCGACCAGGCATTTACTGACGCAGAAATTTGAAAACAACTGGGTATAAGGTATCGCGGAAAAGGGATGTTGATCGGATTGAAACCATGGCAAAAGTGTACGAAGAGATTTACAAGATTGTTCAACGAATTCCGAAAGGGCGTGTTTTGACCTACGGATTGATTTCAAACATGATCGGTTCACGAATGAGTGCGCAAGGCGTGGGATGGGCACTGAAGGCGCTGGGAAGTGCGAAGAATGCTTCCGACAAAACCGCAAAAAAGGAGGCACAACCCACGTTCAATTCTTCCAACGTTCCCTGGCAGAGGGTCGTAAACTCGCAGGGCGGAACCAGTACGCACAAGATAGCCGAAATCCCCCCGGATCTTCAGCGGCATCTTCTTGAGTCCGAGGGCATCAAATTCAATGAAGAAGGGAAGCTGGATTTGCAAAAACACCTCTGGACCGAAGGATTGAGCGGGCTCCCAAAAGTTGTGACGAAGAAAACAAGTAGACTTTCAAAACCGAAAGCCAAACTGGCGAGTTCGAAAACTGACAAAGGCAAGAAGAAACCGAAAGGTGTGTAATACAAAGAGAGAGCACAGTCCTTCGAGAAATCCAGGGACTGGTGGAACGCGCGCGTGAGATGGGATACTCTTGCCGAAACGGATAGAGGATAGATTCGTTAAAAAAATCGTGCTTTCTCGCAAGGCATGTTTTCTGTCCTCGCTTCCAGGCTTTGAGACGCAAGTAACCGAACGATATTGGACGTTTCAGCCGCGGTTCTAATCAGTCTTCAGTGGATGTGTTTTCAGGAACATCAATTTCAGTCGCGCTGATGTATGAACCTTCTTCAATGTCCTCTGCCGCGACTGTTCCGACAACCGGCGCCGATTGGGTGAGTATGTCATTTCTCCAGTCGGCATCATCTTCTCCGCGATTGCTCTTTCGACTCTCAATCATGTCGCCGGTAATCGTTGTGCCTTTTGCGATCTTGGTTTTTGCCACCACAAGTGATGTCGCTTCTCGGTTATTCCCGAGTATCGCCGATCGGATTGCCAGTAATTTCAGTTCGCGACTTGCAGCCTCATTTCCCTGCTGCGCAGCGGCTTCGAAACATTTTCTTGCATCAATGAGATTGTCCTGACCGACGTACAATTTGCCTAATTGAATTTGCGAAAGCAAATGTCCGTTATCTGCTGCTGCCTTAAAGTAGGACAAGGCTTCGGTCGATTTGTGTTGATTAGTAAGTGTAGTGCCCATGTAGTAGTTCGCTTCCTGAAAGCCGAAGGACGCTGCGTATTTCAGCCAACGAGTTGATTCGCCAGTGTTTTGGTCCAAATCCGGAAACTCTCCGGAACCGGATATGATTCCTAGTTCCAGTGCTGCGTCCTCATGACCCTGTTTTGCTGAACTTTCAAAAAGTTCGATTGCCTTCTTTCTGCTGGGAGGCACACCCCGTCCGTCACAGTAGAATCCGGCGAGCATGAATTGCGATTCGGGATCGCCTGCACTGGCTGATTTTTCCAACCATGAAATCGCCGATGGCCAATCGTGCTTGACTCCGAATCCCAGCGCATAGAGCATTCCCAACTGCCCCTGGGCGTAAGTTTGACCCCTTTCCGCGGCAATCAGGTAAAGCTTCCCAGCTTCAACATAATTCGGGGAATCAATGTCCATACCGGACAGAATATTTGCTTTCAATGTGATCGCGTCGGCGAGATTTTGCGCGCAACCGAAATTCAATGAGGCAAGAAAACCTTTGAAATCAGCTTGTCCGCCGATTCCGAATCGCTTGCACAGAGCAGCGACCAGGTGTTTTGATCCATTGGTGTCATTAGATTCATCGCGGAGTTGTTTAATCGCCAATTTCGGATCGTTCGATTTCCCCGGTGACGACACAGTCTTCAATCGATTGGCGTATTCTACAAATCCGCGTCTTGTCACCTGTTCCAGTAGCGTTCGATAGCTATCATCGTTCTTATGATCGCGCGATTCAGAGGAGAGCAAAAGTGCCAGTAAGAGTTGAGCGTCCAGCACTTGCGTTTTAGCTGCATTTTCTAGATATGATCTAATTTTTGAAGCGGATACAGTTTGTTTGTTCGCATCAGCGATCGATTTATGGACGCTGGATGACTCGGCTGAAGCCTTCTGCGAAGGAACTTTTCCTTCCATCGACATGCGCACTAACGCATACTCGCAGTCATTATCTCCGAGCCTCGCGCCGTGTTCGTAATATTGCGATGCCTTTGCCAGATCTTTTTCTGCGTCCAAACCGTATTCATAGACGAGCCCAAGATTCCAATAAGCCCATGCTGATGAGAAGCCGACCTTTGATAGCTTTTCCGAATACTCTCGTGATTTTGCGTAATTGCGTAGTGGCGCCGGTAGTATCAATGATAAAAACGACATATTCATCAATTCGCGGCCGTCGGTTTCAATTTTGAGACTTCGTCGAGACAGCTCCATAGCTTTCGAGTAGTCCTGGGGAACGCCCTGACCATAGGAGTAGGCGTACGACAGTAGCTTGAGACATTCGTTGTGATTTTGTTTTTCGCCCATGGTCAAATACTTGACCGCTTCAGGCAGATTTTGATCTGGCACGCCGATCAGATAACTGCGCCCCAACAACCATTGTGCGTCGGCTTGCCCATGGTCCGCGGCTTGTCGCAACCAGTAGAACGCCCAATCGGTGTTTTTCGGGACACCATCGCCGCGCATGAATACTTGACCAATCTGGTACTCGATTTCCGGATTAGTGATCAACAGACCCATCAATACAATGACGAGAACGAAGGGCACTAGAGTGAGTATCAGGATTGTTCGCATCGATAGTGTAAGAGCAAGGTCGGATCCTATTTATAATTTAGGTGGATGCCTAGTGATGTGAGTGCTATTTTAGAACCTTAACTTCATCGTTTACTCGGATGGTGCCCGAGTTTAAATGAATAGCGTTTTGACCGAACATCACTTTGTTGTCCGCGGTCTTTCTAAAGGTTGCAAGTGTCTTTAGCGGCTCGACGCCGCGATCGGCTGTTGATTGATTTACCGTTGTGATGGTGCATCTCGGACAGCCTGAGTCGAGTTCAAATACGACTTCGCCAATCTTGATCTGTTTCCACTCGTCTTCTGCAAATGGCTCAGCGCCCGCAATTACAATGTTGGGGCGGAAGCGATTCATCTGCATCGGCAAATCTAAAACTTGCTCTTCCGTGTTTGCGTTTTGCTCCAATCGTCTGTTTAATTCGTCCAACGAAGCCGAACTCAGGATGAGAACCGGGTAGCCATCCTGAAATGCTACGCGTGCGGGCGACGCATCCGCTCGGTCCGATTTTACCGGTCTTACTCCATCTCTCTTCATGCGAACGAGGCGAAGTGAGTCTTTACCGAGGAATTTTGCCAACCATGCCGCGGCTTCATCACCTTGATCGACAGCGCTTACGGTGTCGTTCCACACAGTAACGTTTAACTCTTTCAGTCCGTGGTTTTGTTCAACCAGTGTCGATTCTGATACCGAAAGCGGTGCCATGCCAGGCGCTTCTAGTTTCAAGACGCGGCCCATATCGCTGTTTTGAACTGCCGCACTGAGCAGCGCCATCTTAGGCAGTTCTCGCTGAGTCACGAATTTGTTTTTCGCATCAACAACCAGCCAGCCACGGTCATCCGTGATTCCTCTTTCTCCAATATCAGCCGACTGAATGTCGATACCCCGGCAAGATTTGATCGGGTAATAGTGAAGTGATGAAACTGTTAGTTTAGGGAGAGGCATCGAATTCTTGCTCCAGCGAATCTCTTTCTGTTGTGAAAACTGTATTTTTTTCTGAAATCAAATCCTTGTCGACCTTCAGTGATTTAGCCGCGTTGAGCTTTCTTACAAGGCTATCCGGCAGTTGTTCAAGAAGTTTTGAATTTGCCAATCGCTTCGCGTTGCGTGATTCTATGCGGCTGTTGATGACTTGCAAAACAAGATATCTCACCATCGGAACGATTAGGAACATCGTCGCTGATACCACAAGGAAATAAATTAAAGGAGCAAACGGTGCTAGCGGATTGGCAAATCTTCCGTAGTCCATCGCATTCATTTGGGCTAGTAGAAATAAACTTCCCAGAAAATCGAATCCAGCCAAACCGTAGACCCAGAGCATTTGTCCGGCGGGTACATTTGTAAATTTCCAGGTCCACTCCGTCAAGTGTCCGGGGAGTGAAATCAATCTGTTTTGCTCCATTGCTGTCACTTGCATCGCCGGAAAGACATAGACAATGTCACCAGCCTCGGTGACTTCCGGACGCCCGTCGAAGCGTACGAGGACCGGCAAGACTGCATCCTCATTAGTCGGATCTGCGCCTGTATAGGGCGCGAGCAGTTCTGCCGTCACGACGCCGTTATTGCGGCGAATCACTTCGGCAATCATCGCCCACTTCCGATCTTCGAAGTTTAGATTTGGATTGCCGTCGCCAAACAAAAACGAAAATGCGTTGAAGAAAAAGTTGCCGTCATTCGATTTTCGAATAGTCGGTCGATCGTAATCGTATCGCGTCGTCTGGCGTGGATAGCCGAACAACATATCGTAAAGCAGGTAATAATCGAAGAATGACAGGCGAAATGGAAAAAAGCCTCCGCCATCATAGCCGCCACCGCGATCGTCGTCGTCGCCACCGCGCTGAGAGTAATAGAAGATAATCAGAAAGACGAAAAGCACTATGATTAGCGCGTTAATGATCAGCATCACGCCAAAAGAGATGCGGACCAGGAAGAAGCCGGCTGCAAAAACTTTGGACCAAATTTGTTGCAAGATCTTCTTATATCCCTGCGCCGCGTACTTGGACTGAAAGCCCGGCGCAAAGCTGTAAGCGATGTCTCCCTTGTCGCTCACTTCCATGTGACCGTCTGTTTCAGACGCGATTTGATTCAGCGTCGCAGTCACGGGCAAAAGCGGTAAGCCGGTGTTGGACGCCACATCTGCTGGCGTAACCCGCCGACCAAGCGAGTCTATCGCTTTCAGGACAATCTGTTTTTCTTTTAGTAGGGTGGGTGCTGGTGTCGTCATATAACGTACATTTTAACGCGCGCCCAGCGCGGATGCCGCCGTGATCATCGCGATTATTGCGCACATCAAGGATTCTCCTGCCACCGCGCCAGAGGCGATAGGAATGACGTAGAGTTCGGCCGTCCGGTTGTTTATCTTAGACCAGACGAATGCAATCACCGCCCCAAGGAAGAATGAGAAGGAGTTTGCAAACGGAACGACCCATGAAAGACCCAGACCCATCGAAGAGGGCAGAAACCGTTTTACTTTGGGGGGCGCGAAGTGTTCTGCCATGGACAAAACAATCCCGATTGTACCGCCGATTAGAAGCCCTATACGAGCTGTTTCGGGGAGGTAGTCGATGCCTTTGACCAGCGCCTCTGCAACTGCTCTCCACATGTTCGCTGCTGGTGGGTTGAACTTTTCGAGCGCGGCTTTGTCCGGCACCATCAGATACCAGGCGGGAACAATTGCTAATGTGCCGAAAAACACGCCAATGAACTGTGCGAGAAATTGCTTTCTAGCATTTGCGCCGAGAAGATATCCGCTTTTTAGATCGGTCAAAAGGTCGGCTGAACTGCTGGCGATGTTTGCTGTGACGCTGGCGGCCATGAGGTTTGTTGTGATGTTCGATGGTGCGAGCACGGCATACGTAAGCTGTGTGATCTTACCCATTGGACCAATGGGTGTGATGTCGGTTTCACCGGTTGCACGGCAGGCGACCAATGACAGGAAGAAGCTCATCACAACTGCCAGTACACCAAGCGGAATCGAGATGGAAAATGCAATGTATTGCAGTGCCACCATGATAATGGCTAGAGGAATCAAACCAATGATCAGCCATTTGCCCGGCACTTCTACACGCATTAGCGCTTCGTCCGCGACCCCGCTGGAAGCGGCAGAACCTGCCGACGAGAATGCTTTTACGATTGTCTTCCATTGCAGCGCAAAAGCCGTTAGTCCGGACGTCACCAACAGGGCTGTTCCTGGCCAGAGCGCCCATCCCTTAAGAAGTTTAGAAGGCTCAGGAATTTGCCCGATGGAAACCATCCACGGCCCGAAGTACAAGTAGAGGGCGAGTGCGCCGACCAGCATGGACACGCAAACGCGCATACCGACGATCATTCCGGCGCCGACGAGCAATGCGCTTGGTTCAAAACCAAAAGCCGGCATCTTTGAGAGATCGACACCTCTGATAGTTGCAGAAAACGGAATCAATTCCGGAAGTTTCAACTTCATCGCGATCTGCCAGGCGTACTCGCCGCGTCCCATGAAACCCGTTAGCGCTCCGAAGAAAAGCGCGATTACGAGTGAGTATGCTTGAGTGACTGCTTCTTTTGATTGAGCATATAAACTGCGAAGAGTTTCAGCCGCTGCAATTCCACTAGGGAATGCAAGTTGTTCCCTGTTGATCATCTGACGTTTCATCGGGACAGCGAGAAAGACTCCCAAAGCCGCTGATGCCAGAGTCCAAGGCAGAACTTTTTCCCACCCGATATGCACGCCCTGAATCAAAAGCAGTGCACCAAAGGCGGTGCCAATTGTTGCGCCGGTCGAATAGCCCGCAGCCGATGCCGCTGACTGCATGCAATTGTTTTCCAGAATCGTCATTGGAGACAGTTTTGGAATGAGGACTCTGATTGCGCGCCAGATAACGAAAGACAGTACACACGCGGTGATAGCCACACCGAAGGACCAGCCCACTTTCAAGGTTGTGTACAAATTGGAAATAGACATCAACGCGCCGAGAATTCCGCCCATCAAGATCGCGCGCACTGTCAGCTGAGGAACATGGTCGCCCTGATAGACGTTGTTCAACCAGTAGCGCTGTCTCTTTTCGAACTCTTCGTCTGTGACCTGCCCCGGCGGGTAGGTCAGGTCGAACTCCGGTTCTTCGCTGCGCAACTCAGCGTGCGCAATCCCGGATTCGGAGCCGGTAGCCGGCGGTGCCCCTGCAGATTTTAAACTTGAATCTTCGTTTTTCGCGTCAGCCGACTTGTCGCCGTTTTGTTCGATATCTTGATTGTCAGTCATTTTCCTACGTCTTAATCATGCAGAAGCTGTCTGTCTCAAACCCTCGGAGTGCCGTAGCGCTGGCGACACGAGTGATTGCTAACTGAAACGCGGCTGTTCTGAAACAGCAGTTGCTGGATTTCGAAATCGCGCGAATCTCACGATAAGCATCGAGCATCGTCGCTTTCAATTCCGTGTTGACGCGGTCGAGCCGCCATCTGAACTGCTGAATGTTTTGCACCCATTCGAAGTAGCTGACTACGACACCGCCGGCATTTGCGAAGATATCCGGCACCAGAATTTTCCCTGCCTGCCGGAAGTAATCATCAGCCTCTGGCGTAGTCGGTCCATTTGCCGCTTCGATGATATATTTCGCTTTCACGTCCTTGCAATTTTCGCCGGTCAAAACACCACCCAGAGCAGCAGGAATCAGCACATCGCAATCGATGGTCAGCAGCGCGTCTCTATCCATCGGAGCCGCTTGTCCGAAACCGCTGACACACCCGACGGCTTGATAGTGTGCCATCAAGCCAGGGATATCGATACCCATTTGATTGAGCAACGCACCGCTGGCATCCGATACCGCGACGACCTTGCCGCCGGCATCGTGGATGAATCGAGCGACGAATGATCCGACGTTGCCGAATCCTTGAATTGCAAAAGTCAAATCCGACAGATTTTTTTGCTCGTCATGCATCAAAGCTTCAATCGCGTAGAACACGCCCTGTCCCGTCGCGGCTTCTCTTCCTTCCGAGCCACCGAGTTCCAATGGTTTACCTGTCACCACAGCTGGTGTCCATCCGTGATACTTCGAATATTGATCGACTATCCATGCCATGGTCTGCCCGTTTGTCCCCATATCCGGTGCCGGGATATCTAACTGTGGTCCGATTAAGTCGTGAATCTGGTCGACGAATGCGCGAGTAATCCGTTGGAGTTCTTGATGGGACAGCTTGCCGGCGTCGCAGCTGATGCCACCTTTGGCGCCACCATAGGGAATGTTCACCACGGCTGTTTTCCAGGTCATGAGCGACGCCAGTGAGCAAACTTCGTCGTAATCGACTTCGGGGTGATACCGCAATCCGCCTTTCATAGGACCGCGAGACGAATCGTGCTGTACGCGAAATCCACTAAATGACGCCACTTCGCCAGTATCAAGTTCGACTACTACCTCGACCTTGATCTCACGCTTTGGCAGCATGAGAATCCTCTCGAGCTGACTTTGCATGTGTAGCTCTTTGGCCGCTTTTTGAAAATAAAAATTGGTTTGCTCTGACGCTTTCATATTGCTTGATTCCCTGGACAGTTGGGATAGACCAGATGTCCTATAGGTTATCACCTTGGCGGCCTCAAATGCCGATTTCCGATGGTCAATTCTCAAACCCGAAAATCGTGTGCAGGAAGCTTGCCTGCCGGTTTCCTCCGGATTCAGGACTCACTCCGACAATGGTCGCGTTGACAAGGGTTGCTGTTCAGTGCCGTTACTATTGACCCGGACAAATGAGACTACTCTTGCTTGGTCACTCAAACGACTGATGGCGGAACACTTCCTTGCCATCGAGGACAGTCCAAAGCACCTTGGTTTTATGGATTTCTTCGGTGGGAATTTCGAACAGGTTTTGATCGAGAACGATAAAATCGGCAGCTTTTCCGACTTCTAAACTGCCGGTTGCTTTATCCTGATGTTGAACGTATGCACCATTGATGGTGTACGCGGCGATCATGTGGGCAAGGTCAGCGGCTTCTGCAGGGAGCCAGGCGTCAACTTTGATGTTGCCTGGTTCTCTTCGTCTGATGCTGACTTCAATTGCTTCGATCGGGTTGAGTGAGCTGACTGGCCAGTCACTGCCGGCGGCGACAACCGCACCTGATTTAAGTAGAGATCCAATAGGATATAGAGCCTGCGAGCGTTCTTTGCCCAGATATGGTTCCGTTAGCTCTTTTATATACGAATCTTGTTGCGCCCAGAACGGCTGGAAATTTGCATTGACTCGCATTCTTCTGAAGCGTGGAATGTCTTCTGGTGTGACCATCTCCAGGTGTGCGATGTGATGGCGCAGGTCGTGGCTACCGTTTTTCTTCAGGGCGTTTTCAAACGCGTCCAATGAAGTTCTAACCGCACGATCTCCGATAGCGTGGATGTGAACTTGCACTCCGCCTTCAGTTAGCCCTAGCACGGCTCGGTTGATCTCGTCCGGCGTAAACAAAAGCTTGCCGCAATTCTGGTGTTTGCCTTTGTATGGAGCTAGAAGAGCGGCAGTGCACGCTTCGATCACGCCGTCTGCAAATAACTTCGCAGAGGTCACGCGCAGATTTTTTCCTCGAAAAGTATTTTTCTTTTCGATGACTTGTTTTACTTGTTCGTCCAAACCTTCGGCTTTTACTTCGATTGCCGTGGTCACTTTTAAGTTGAGTTTGTTGTCACTGTCAAACTTGGAGTACGCATTCAATAATTTGTCGCTGGTCCAGGCATCTTGAATTGAAGTGATGCCATAAGAATTCGCGAGTTTTTGTCCACGTTCCAGACCTTGCAGGTAAACCTGTTCGTCGCGTTCGGGAATGATGTTTGAAATCAACTTCATCGCGGATTCGCGCAACGTGCCTGTCGGCTCGCCTTTAGCGTCGCGTTCGATTCGACCACCTTCAGGATCTTTAGTGTTCTTGTCGATCTTTGCTAATTCCAGCGCCTTGCTGTTTGCCCAGCCAGAGTGATAATCCTGCGATTCGAAAAAGGCGGGAGCGTCTTTGATGATCGCGTCTAACTCCTCTTTCTTTGGATTGCCATCTTTGAACACAGGGAGATTCCATCCGCTTCCGCGGATCCATCTCTTTTCTGCGATGAGTTCCTTATGTTCTTCTACATATTTTTTGATTTTGTCATCGACAGCGCTTTTGGTTTTGCAATCGAGCAAACTGCAGGTGCCCAGGTCGACACCACCGTCGACGAGGTGCACGTGACTATCATGCAGACCGGGCAAAACCATTTTGCCTTTCAAGTCAACGACTTTCGTTTCGTTACCCTTAAAAGCATTCGCACCAGATATGGTGCCAACATAAACTATCTTGCCGGAGCGAATTGCCATCGCTTCCGCCCATGTTCGAGCTGCGTCGACAGTATAAATTGCACCGTTGGTGACTATGCAGTCCGCGTTTTGATGATCCGACATTTGTGCTGTAGCCGAAGAAGGAAGTAACAAAGCTGACAAAAAGACACCACATGATACCAGTCTTTTGCCTGTCAGTTTTTGTTTAAACATCTAGTGTTTTGCGACTTAGAATACTGGAGCCGGCGATGCAATTGGTTGCATCGCTTTGAACATCATGGCTGCTTGCTCCGGGGAGCGCACCCGAGACTTTTGATATTCCTTGACGTGTTTGACGATGAATTCGGCTCGCATGTGTGGCAGCATTGCCGGCACGCGAATCACTCTGATGTTTCGGCTCGTGTAGCACTCTTCGATGATCAAGCTCAGGCGTTTCGTGAATTCCAGATCTTCTCTTCGCACGTCTGTTTTGTCGAAGAATGGAAGCTCTTCAATCAAAAACGCGAGGTCGTATTGAGTTGGATCGACGGTTGAAAAGGCTGGTGGAACTGGCAGACCATCGGCGATGTAATACGCTTCGCCATCGAATGCGCCTCGGTCCAAAAAAATTGCATTATCGAAATCGAGAATTGAAGCCTCAGCAGACAGTTGTCTGTGCAGCACTTCCGATTGAAATTTCTGTCGGTCTACCCAGGGCAGGTACTTTCCTTCTTTGATGACTTTGGTTGCAATCTCGTGCAATACCTTGTAGCCCATCAATTCCAGGTGCGTGATGATCGTTGTCTTTCCGACCGATGGACCGCCTGTGATTACTATTCTCATTGATTACCGCCAAACGCCTGGGTATTCAGTAAATATCCATATCTTTTATAAGTATTGGACAACTGCCTCATCAACTCTATGATCAGATATCGGCCAGATCAAGCTAAATTCCTGCAATCTTGTGGGAAGATCCCCATTCTTAACGCCGCGCTAGCAGCGATCCACAGTGCTTATTTGTGGATGCTCGCAATTCTGGCAGGAAGTTGTTGCATATTCGTGAAATTGGATTAGATGAAACTTATTCGGTTGAGGCTGATTCTTCGCCCGCGGCCGGAGTGGTGCTGCGACCTTTGAGCAAGACTTCGCGAATCTGGCTGAGCTTGTCCTGGGCAGCGGTTTTCCCTGCCTCTATGGCACGGTAAGCGTCCTTCTTGTTGAGCGACAGCAAACCTATATTGTTGACGTCCGGATGGATCAGAACATCGCAGGACTTGAGCGATTCTTTGTCGACACGACATAGAATCATGTTGATCACTCGATTGCCGACGCTTCCAATCTTTTTGAACTGTTTGATGTCGTGACCGTTCAGCTTCTCATCGACATCGACGGCGATAACTATGTCGGCACCCATTGCGCGAACCTCTTCGACAGGCAGGTTATTGACTATGCCGCCGTCGACATACAGGTCGTCATTGAGCTCGACTGGTCTGCGCAGGATTGGAATAGCAGAGCTGGCTTGCAGTGCCGTTCCTAAATTGCCTGTTTTGATGCTGTGTGATTTACCATCGCTCAGGCTGGCCGCTATGGCGCAGAATGGAATCTTGAAGTTTTCGATTTTTTGATTCTCGACTCCTACGCTTTTATTCAGGAAATTTGCAAATTTCTTGCCCCGATAAAGCCCATCATAGTGATGGTGAACAGTATGTGGAATCAAAAATACCGGAATGACGGCGACCCGAAACCAAAGTGGAACGGTGAAATACGCTCTCTTTAGAGTATTTTTCGCGACCATCGTTTCGATGTCGTCGAGCGACGCGCCCGCGCAATAGAGTCCGCCGACGATGGCACCGATGCTGGTGCCGGCGACATAGTCTATCGGAATGCCTTCCTTCTCGAGCACGCGAAGAACGCCTATGTGTGCCGCTCCCCGAGTCCCGCCTCCACCGAGCGCCAATCCCACTTTAATGCGTCGACCGTTATCTGTGCGCGAAGTTTCTGTGAGCTTAGATTGACTCGATGATTCCGATTGGATCGAATCTGCTTTGGCTGCGGTTTGAAAAACCAGTGTCTGAGCCAAAAGTAGGGCGACACAACATTTTGCCTTTAAGCGTGAGTGGTATCGCATACAGTGTCAGGAATCCTTGCGCAAGCGCTGAAAGTAGTGTGTTTTCTCTATAAGATTGCAAAAACGTCACAATTAAATATTTGCCTATTTTACTGGAGACCGTTGAGCAACAGTGACATTGGAATGCGCATCGATACGAGCTGTTGCACAGCAATGCGGTCCACATGATTACCTTCTCATACTGCGCCAGGCTCGATCTCTGGCGCTTGGGAACGTGCGATCATTACTTTATGTCGCGAGCGGGCGGCTGGGTTTACGTGTTATAAATAAGCTGCTTGGGATCAACCCAAAAATCGGTATCTTTCTGCACTCGGGGTGAGTAGCCTTGGATTTCACTAACGGCACGGCGATGTCTGTAGCGCTTTCATTTACAGCGTGGTTTTTCTTTTTCTACTACTATCACGCGGTTGGTATCACACTCGGGTACCACCGATTGTTGACCCACAAAGCTCTAAAAGTGCCAAACTGGCTGATGTATCTGATCGTTTCGGGCGGCTACTTTGTATTGATGGGTGGACCGGTCAACTGGGTCGGCGTGCACAGGCTGCACCACCAGAAGTCCGATCAACCGGAAGATCCACATAGCCCACTTCATGGTTTCAAACATGCATTGTATGGCTGGATGTTCACCATGGACGGTCGTCAATCCGCTCACGATCTGCGCAGACAAGTTCCTGATCTATTGCAGAATAAAACTCTTTCCTGGTTCGGTGTCGATCACTGTGCCGAACAAGCTCAACTCTGTCTCGCATTTTGCGTGCTGTTCAGATTCGTCATTCTTGGTTTATTCGGCTGGACCGCGCTGTTTGCCAATCTCGCTGCAACTGCGATTGTTTTCTGGAGCCCACAGTTGGTAAATGCTGTTTGCCATCAGAGATCAGAAGGCTATCGTCTTTTCGATACACGCGATGAAAGCAGAAACGTCTGGTGGGTAGGTCTTCTCGCTCTTGGGGAAGGCTGGCACAACACTCACCATGCCATGCCTCGCAGTGCGCGTCACGGCATCAACTGGTGGGAAATCGACGTTACCTACATGACCATCTGGGTTCTTGAAAAACTTGGTTTGGCAACAGATGTTGTACGCCCCAAGTACGGACCAAACAAACTGGCTAAGATTCAAGGTCCTGGTGTCAAAACACCTATGGGTGCTTACCGCGATGAAGAAGACGAAGATGTCGTCGACAGCGTCACGGTGATCGATGAGATGCGACCAGCGAAAGCTCCGGTTGCCGTCAGCGAGAAAGCTCCAGTCGGTGCGGCTGACCGATAGGACGAGCATAAAGTCACGTAAAAGACCAGTTTCCCTCGGGAAAACTGGTCTTTGAATTTTTGACCGGTTAGAATGTGTCTGGCGCTAATAGACAGGAAACCTTCAGGTCAGCTTTCGGCTTCCCGCATGTTTGTTTTAAACATCGGTAGCGCTCCCAAGAGTCAGTTGCGATGAACTCAGGAACTTATCCGGACGGAAACCAACCGCAAAAACCACCAACTGTCGATCCCATGGTCGGCAAAGTACTGGATGGTCGATATGCAATCGAACGTCTGCTTGGTAATGGCGGGATGGGTGCGGTCTATCTCGCGAAGAATGTGTCTCTGGGCCGGCCGGTCGCTGTCAAAGTCATGCATCCTCAACTGATGATGGACGATCGAACTGTTCAGCGATTTCAGCACGAAGTCAAAGCGATGAGTAGTTTGTCGCATCCGAACTTGATTAGCATTGTCGATGCAGGCACTACTGATTATGGAACTCCGTACTTTGTGATGGAGTATTTGCCGAGCCGCCCGCTGTCTGATGTTATTGCAGAGGAAGTGTTTCTCCCTGCCGACAGAGTGAAGAATATCATCGCCCAGTGCGCTGATGCGCTTTCGCATGCACATGCACGCAACATCATCCATCGAGATTTGAAACCAGCCAACATTTTGGTGATTCAGTCCGGCGAAAAAGACCACATCAAAATCGTCGATTTGGGTGTAGCAAAGCTAATCGGCGGAGACGCCGGTGCCCTGCAAAAGCTTACTCAAACTGGAGAAGTCTTCGGTAGTCCGTTGTATATGGCACCAGAACAAGTGCTTGGAAAACCGCATGACGGCAGGACCGACATCTATCAACTCGGTTGCGTGCTGTTCGAAATGGTTACCGGTGTGCCACCACTGGTGAAGCCGAGTGCAATCATGACGATGAACAGTCACGTCACGGAAGACCCGCCGACGTTTAATCAGATTATGCCGGAACTGCCTATGGATGACCATCTCCGACAGCTTGAAAAAATTGTGCTCAAGTGTCTGGCGAAGAATCCGGCAGACCGATATCAAACAATGACGCAATTATTGCAAGCCGTCGAACGCGAGCCGGATATGGACACCGCCGCGTTTAATCGCCAGCAAGCTGAAGCGGCTGCCGCCGCACAACAAGCGACTCCGGTCGCACCGAAAGGAATTAAAGAACGATTCATGACCGCGAAGCAGGTAGTTGAAGCGACCGACTCGGAAACTTCAAAGAGTGCTGAAGTCCCCGCGAAGTCGACGGGAAAAGGCGGTGGAGAACCGCCGCGTACGAGCGTCTCCAAGTCGAGAGAGCATGGTGCCAAAATTGGTGGCTTCGATAAAAATCACCTGATTATCGGTGGCGCCGTTGTGTTGTTCTTGTTTGTAGTCGCTGCGATCATCGGAATCTATTCGATTGTGTCTTCTCGTCACCAACCTGCCACACCTGATCAGCCGTCAGGCGAAGTAACGTACAAGCTCAATAACATCAGTTTCCCTGCGGTTGCATCGGACTCCGCCGACCTGCGAATCCTGAGCGTCTATCAGGGAGAGACTGTTGTCGATCCTTCCTCAACAGATACGCTTAGAAAAGGAACCGTGGATGTCGATGTGAGAGCTGAAGATAAGCCTCTGGTGCTTGTTTTGAATGCGTACATGCCAACAACCTGGAATCTTAGAAAAGCAACCGATAAGGTCAAAATCAAACGAGTAATCACCGTCGGCTATTACTCTCAAATTGTCAACGGCGTGCCACCAATTGTGGTGCATCCTCGCGTGTATCATATGAACTTCGGTCCGCACGGCGCAACCGACAAGAGCCCCCGCGACAAGAATGCATTCGATGAGTTCTACTTCCTGTATCTCGATCAAGCTGACCTGTCGCACGACAGCCAGTTTAAAGAGATGAAGAAAACCATCGAGAAAAACACAAAGCTGCACCTGCGAAACTTCCAGGGTATTCGCACCACACCATCGTTTACCGTAGAGTAAAACGCTATAATCAAACTCGGAAAGTGAGATCAGTCATCTCTTGACGCATGATCAATCTGCGTAGACGACGGTTCAATAGCTTCTCCGCCACGTTCCATCTTGTCGGAGGTCGACTTTGATCTCCTCGCCATAATGATTCCAACCAGCATCACTACAGCCGTTCCTACATCGATCGGCGCCCACCGTTCTCTGTCTAAATGCACTGTGGCGAAAGGATTAAACAGCACAGCGATGGTCAAGTAAACCCAAACCCATATTTTCCGATTTGACTCGTGCGCAAAGTAAGCCGCGCAGCCACACACCGCGCAAACTACAAAACGCATGAATTTGTAGTAGTCGTATGGATGTTCACCGACAGCCACCAAAAGCAGGACGATTGCTACGAGCTGGACGATTGTGAAAGTCATTATGCGGCTCCATCGGAACACACAATTCTACACCGGTTAAGGCGAGTTGATGCGCTATCCATTTTGTGTTGAGCGAGCCTGGCTGTGGGAAAAGCACGATAGACGAACCTGGCTGGACTTGCTAATAATGGATGACATGTTAGGAATTGCCGTCTCTGTCTTCTGTTTTGTTGTCGGGCTATCGTTCGGGATATGTCCAAGGCCGAGCGCAGACCAGATAGCCATAACCATGCCATCGGCCATACTTGTCTCATTATGGATTATGGCATCGCTAAAAACCTATATGCGTCGGAAGAGTATTTCAGTGCTATTAGTGATGCTCACGGTTGGTCTACCCTGCTCGTTCCTTATACTGTTTCTGATCGGGCTTTTGCCTACCCGATACTATGAAAGATTGATAGACAGCCAAAGACGTTTCATGGGACTGCCTCCACTCTTTACATAAATCCTCGACGCGATTCAACGTATTCAGAATCGACGAAAGTATCAGGACCTTAACCAGTTGTTAGCAGTAATCCGATGCCTGTGAGTCTTGTAAAGGTAGAGAGCAACAGTCTTAGCTTGGTTGTTAATTTGCTTATTCATTGGCTTGACCGCGTGGTGTTCAAAATGACCTGTTGAATCCGTGGCTTGAATCGCTTGTCCGGTGTTCATCAGCTTTCGTTCAATTCGACTGTACTCNNNNCAGCTTTCGTTCAATTCGACTGTACTCATATTGTACGTCTGACCCACAACAAAATCACGTTAAAAGCCGCATGAATAAAGGATTGGTACTGATTGCGAAAGCAGGAATAGCTAGCGAGAGTTGCGTCAAGGCAGTGGCAGTGGGACAAACACTATGGACCAACCGAGCGGATTTTAATACCATCGTGGAATGTGTATAGAAATCATTGCTGTCTCTGTCTTCTGTTTCGTTGTCGGACTCGCTTTCGGCAACCATTCAGATCCGAACATTGAGGACATAGCAACGGCTATTCTGCCAGCGCTTCTCATCGCGTTGTGGATCTATGCCATGCTCAAAACTCGCTTGGGTAAGACGATGAGTGGTCCAATCCGCATGGCGATGTTGACGATTGGAATCTCATGTGCGCTTCTATTTATGTGCCTCAGTCCTACTCACACGATGCTATGAAAACAGGCATCACCACTATCTTTAGCTGCTTCGTTTTGGGTCTCATTTTTCCATGGCTTGATGGGATCTTACTTTTAGAACCGGTAGCAAGGCTTGCGCTTGCACTAGTAGTGGGCGCGGCATATTTTGTAGCAATCGGCACTCCGTGCTTAGCCATCTTGTTTCTCATGTACCTGTTTTTCAAAGTCAGACACCGGCTTCCGAACTTTTAAGCCTTGTAGTACCTTTCGAGTCCACCAAGCAAGACAGCCTCTGAGTCTACGGTTCAAAGCGCTCGAAGATCTTGGGTCTTAACTGAGGGCAACGCCAATAGAACTGGAAACGCTGTGGTGATAGGGCTCATAAGCATTCAGATCTTGCCTGGATCGTGATGATGCAAAAGTCCGAAATCGCAAGCACCGTCTGTGGTGGCAGACTTCTAAGCCGGAAAAATTATTTTGAGGACTGAGACATTTGAGTTCAATTCCAGGTGATTTCACTCCCACTTTTCCTACCACTTAAAAGGGAAAAACAAAGAAAAACACGGTTCGAACAGTTCACTGCTGACCACTTGCCGAAGGGTTAAAAGCCGCTAAATAGGCTGGATTACGCCGTGTAATCAACTTTTACGGAATCGAAGAAAAAGGACAGGACCTTAACCAGTTCTTAGTAGTTAACCGCTACCTTTGAGTAAGAAGTGACTTTCGGAGTTACTCGCTGATGAGGTACGACATGACATTCCTAATTGGCCGACTTGAGTTCGTTGGACCGTTCCGTTCGGGCTCTGAGATCAGTGCACGCCCTGGATTATTTGCCATCTTGTGCGAGACAAATGAAGAGTTCGAGCTGCTCGAAATCGATCATTGTGAAAATCTTTCATCGTGTCTCGATAATGACGAGTATGTTAGCAACCTTTCCTTCTATCAGGAAAACTGCTCTGGCAGCCTCTGTGCAGCCGTTTACTACACTGACCAACTTACTAAAAAGGAACGCTCGCAATTAAGAGATGAACTGCTCGCGGCAGTTCGGAACGAAGAAGCCGCGTGAGGTGCCAAACGTAAAGCGCCCAAACAGCTCTAACGCCTGATGAGGTTTATTACCATCTTGTCGTTGTCGATTGTGTATTGATAGTTTTTGTAGAATGACTGCCCAACTAGCGGATGTGTCATGTTGTCGGAATCGATAATGCGCACAGGTACATCGTAATTGTCGATAGGTCCTATTTTTACTCGCCG
>JBGAHZ010000034.1:0-84048 GCA_044225915.1 Obscuribacteraceae bacterium (SeqCode) | reverse complement strand
TACAGGATAGATCCGCACGATTCAACCGAGTCGGTTTTGGAACACACTCGCGCAGCGGTGACTGGTTTGCCGGTCTCAGTAGATTGGAACCGTCCGCCGGATGAGCCATCATCAGTTTCCTCCACATCGTCACGAGCTTGGCGAATTCTAGCCGCTCTAGCCGCCGAAACCAGCAAGGCGCCTGTCGCACCGTCGCTCTTCATCGGCGCAAGCGACAGTCGTTATCTGCAATCCGTAGCTCGCGACACCTATCGTTTTCAGCCCATAACTTCGTCCTTGGAAGAGCTAGACATGATCCACGGCACAAACGAACACCTGACACTGAAAAACCTGAAACAACTCACCGAGTACTATGCCAGGCTAATCGCAACAGCCGCAAATTGAACGGACAGTCAGCCCTAAAATCGGCCTTCGAAGGGTTAATTTCACCTCATCCCAATTGATGCGGCAAACCGGCTGGAAAGCCTTAGTTCAATCATTCATTCGAAAGACAATTTGCGCATCATCCGGAAAGAAGATGCAAACGGAACACAAATGGATCTAATCCGAGGTGAGTGGAGCACCTTCTTTCAACAATATCCGCAACCAACCCAATCGGAAGTGGAGGCAAAGGCCAAACGTATTGACCGAGCTTATCAACTCTCCTCGCCAACAAGCTAACTAAATGATTTCAAACTCAATATCACACCTGCAATCGTCACTAATCATCGGTCCTGACGTTGAACGTTTGTCAGAAAGATTTCAGATTATCAAAAGTACAGTATTGAACTTCCTATAACTAAAACTGGCTATTGATAGTGGTTTCCAGAACTCATAACTCTGCTTATTACATAGTGCTTTGTATGCGTTTTTATGACAGTGTAAGGCATCATTCGCATTCATCATCACTCGTAAAACCTCAACAGAACCAGATCCGCAACTCATCGCCCAACTAAAACGAAAACTCCAAGGAGTTGAGTTGGATAACAGTTTCGGAAGAAATCGCGCATCAGCTTTCGGTCGAAAACCTGGCGCGGTCGCTGCTCGCTGCACCGATCGCGGTAACAAAAACACTCATATCGGCGCGCCACCGTAATCGGTCGTGTGCCGTCAGGAGAATTATGTGGGCAAACCAACGATGCTTATTGTGAGCCTGAAGCGCCTATTCGCCAAACACCGCTGGCGGATTTCAGCCACGTATCTGCTTTCCACCCTGGAAAACTTCTTCAACCTGCTTTACCCGTTCGCCACCGGCATGGCAATCAACGGGTTGCTCAAAGACGAGTACTTTGGGCTCGGTCTGTTTCTCGGAACATGGATTCTGCACACGGCTATGGGTGTGTGGCGACAGCGTTACGACACTCGCGTATTCTGCGACATCTACGCGCAGATGGCATCAGATATGGTGCTGTCGCAGCATCGCGCCGGTGTCGCCACCACGCAGATTGTCGCTCGTGCAACGCTTTCTCGAGAGATCGTCGACTTCTTCGAACGAGATATCCCGCTGATCATCTCGTCGCTGATTAGTTTCGTCGGCGCGCTCTTTATGCTGTTTATGTACGACATGCAAATCGGGCTGGCATGCATGGTGCTGATTCTGCCCATCAGCCTGCTCAGTCGCCGCTATGCAAAACGCACTCTGCAACTCAATACGCAACTGAACGATCAACGCGAGCGCGAAGTGGCGATTCTTGAAAGCGGCGATCCAGCCGCTATCAAGAAACACTACAGCCTGCTCACGATGTGGCAAGTGCGTTTGTCTGATGCCGAAGCAACCAACTGGGGGATCATCGAATCCGCGATGATCGGGCTTGCCGCCTGGGTCATCTACCGCGCAGTCAACCTGGATGATGCCGGAGCAGGCACCATCTACGCCATCATCTCCTACCTGTGGAATTTTGTCTCCAGCCTCGCCACTGTGCCGTTTCTCGTGCAACAGTTGTCGAGACTGAACGACATCAGCCACCGGGTCCAGGAGGCAACCGACGCAACCGGCGACTCTGTCGAACAGCCAGAACCGCCAGCCTCGGAGTAATCTTGTAATGTCAAAAGCCAAACCGGGGGGAGGGAAATACCAACCTCTCCCCGGAATTGCCTCAGGCGATCTCAACCTGTACTCGCAAACACCAATCCTACTACGTCGTTTCGTTGCTCAAATCGAGAGACATAGTGCCTCAGCGAACCCCACATGGACACGGCTTCCTTAGCTAATTGCAGGGGCGGCGCAATGGCGTCACCCCTACTTTCTTCACGACAAGGTTCAGTGAACTCTCACCTCGAAAAAGTATGTGGTACTACCTTTGGTGACGCACCGAGCCGGCAGTTCCGGCGTCGGTGCTCTTAAGAACGTGGCGGAATAAGCGCTCAGTCGCTCAGATCTAGTCGGCGCGTCGCTTGCCGGGCCTGCAATTGAACTTCTGGTCAAGCACGATGCGATTCCAAATGACGTGGCCACCGCCGGCTTCATGCCGTTCGGCCCACTTCTCGATCACCTCGAGGCAAGCGTGGTCGATGAACAGCAACCCTTTGAAATCAAGGTGCACTTCGGTGCCGCGTGGTAGCGAGTCCAGCTTCTGTAGGAGCCGTGGTCGGCATTTAAAAGTGGCGGCTCCGCGCAACGAGACGGTGTGCGCGGCAGCGCACTGCGACACCTCCACCTCGACGTGCATCAGCACCCAGGCGATGCGAATGAACGACACGAAGAGCCCGATGCCTACTCCGATCAACAGGTTGGTGCTGATGATCAGGCTGACCGTGAGCGCGAAAATTCCCAGTTCCGCCCAACCCAGCTTGCGGAAGTCGCGAATCGCCTTGAAGTCGATCAAGCGCCAGCCAACCACTACCAACAGCGCAGCAAGGCTGGAAGTCGGAATCTTCTCCATAAGCCACGGAAGCGCGACGACAGCGATAACAAGCCACACGCCGTGCATGACTGTCGACCATCGAGTTCGTGCGCCGGCTTCCATGTTAGCTTTGGAGCGGACGATGCCGCCGTTTAACGGCAGAGCACCGAAGAAACCAGCGAGCAAGTTGCCGAGTCCCTGAGCCTTGAGTTCGCGATCATAGTCCGAGGTCTGTTGCGAAATCGCATCGACCGAAGAGGCACTCAGCAGCGTTTCGATACTCGCGATTACAGCCACGGTGAGCACCGCCAGCAATACCGACCCGTTCAGCAAGGACAAGTATTGCGAAGGAGCGGTCACTGCCAGCATCTCGCCCAGAGAGTCCGGCACATCCACGCGGTCGATGCCAAAGCCGAGCCAGGTCGCGGTAGCCGTGCCGATGATGATCGCCGGCAGAGCCTCGGGAATATGCAGGCGCTTGTCGAGCTTGAACAGCCGCCACAGTACCATGCACGACACCGTCAGCACACCGATGAAGGCCGCGAGCGTGTGCTTGTGAGTGAACGGATCTTCTGCTTGAAGCAGTCCGGCGATTGTTCCGGGCAGCTCGAGAACGTTGGCGATGGTTCCACCGTGAGGTTTGTGGTCCAGCACGATGTGCAGTTGTGAGACGAGGATGACAATCCCCATACCGGTAAGCATGCCGCGTACCACCGCGGGCGATACCGCGAGGAAGACGCGACCGAGCTTGAAGAAGCCGGCGAGAACCTGCAAAAGTCCGGCCGCGGCGATAACGGGCCCCAGCACAGCCAAGCCGTGTTGCTGAATCAACTCCACGACAGTTACAGTGAGACCGGCTGCTGGACCACTGACCTGGAGACGGCAGCCGCCGATCAAGCCGACGACGAGACCGCCGATCACTCCGGTGAGTAATCCCTTGTATGCGGGCACACCGCAGGCGACGCTGATGCCCATACACATGGGCAGTGCGATTAAAAAGACAACGAGCGACGCGAGGAATTCTCGCGCGATGGAGCGGTGGTTCATTCACAGTCCTGTTGTGAAAGGCCAGAACGGACGGGTTAAGGTAGACCGGGCGTTCAACCTGATCTGATCTGTAAGTGGGTTTGCTGTTAAAACGCGGGGGCGTCGGAAGCCTGGTAGGGTCCGCCACTTCACAAAACCGTGTGCGGACCGAAGCTCGACTCTCCAAAACCATTTGTCCGACGTTCTCACGTCAACATCACACAGTCGGCTCGATCGTGACGAACAGACCCGTGTCAGTGTCGTATTCTTCGACAACACCGGTCTCCATGTCGAAGATCAGCCCGTGAAGCTGGACCTTCGTGCTGGTCTTGATACACGGATGGGTTTTCAGGTTGTCCAGTTGGTGCACGACGTGCTGTCGGCAGGCGCTACGGGAGAGATCGCGCTGCGCCTCCGGTTTCAGCTCGTCCCAGTTGCCGACGTGCGAGTGCCGGGACTGATCGACCCACTTCCGGAGCGCGTTTAGCCCACACAGGCACTGTGGGCGCCTCAGCGCGGACTCGACCAGACCGCAGCCGTAGTGCCCCATGACCACGACGTGCTCGATTTCGAGGACGTTGACCGCGTACTCTAGCGTTCCGGCGCCTTCGCTCGGATGCGCGTCGTTGTGCGGAAGCATCATGCTGCCGGCGTTGCGCAGACAGAACAGGTCGCCAGGTCGCGTCTGCATCACGAGTTCGGGATAGTACCGCGAATCCGAGCAGGTGATCACGAAAGCGAAGGGCTTCTGGCCCGCCGTGAGTTGTGCGTACAGCCCGGCGAGATCCTTCCACACGGTCGCCTTGAACGACCGAATCCCTTCCAGATGTTTCATACGTACTCCAAGTGACAGGTGTTAAGGACCCGGGAGCGCGCTTTATACGGCGTCGGAACGCCGCCAAAGAATGCACGCACCCCAGGCAATTTCAGAAAAATGGACAGATAGAACCCTTACGCCGACGGTCCTTTTAGCGGTTCTTACAGAACACTCGGCGGCGCGACCGAAGGCAGCAAAACGGGCTCCAGCACAAGGGATGACCCAAGTTGAACTGAAATTTTTTAGCGCTTACTAAAGTTGTTTTTTTGCCGGCTGGACCGAAAACGTGTGTGTACACTGAAACAGGAGCCATCCTATTCCTACGTCGACTTGTGATCAATATGTGATCACGCCCTCTGACTGTGGTTTTCCGTGCAACAAAATCAGCTGGGTACAAACGATATCCCAATTATTTAGCTCGAAGAACCCCCAAGCATGAGGATTGCGCCACTCAATATCAATGGCGCAGGCCGCGCCACGTCACGAGCACATCTAATCAAAGTCGGTCATTTATCTGAGTTCAAAACCTTTCAAGAACGTTTCAGCTACTAGGTTTCGGAACCTCGTACATGGCGCTAACCGTAGGGCCGCTTCTCTGGGCCGCTTGGGAGGGGCGCTTTGTAGCGCCCGGGCTGCGACACCGTTCCAATCGCCCACTCGATGTAGAATAACGACGCCACCTTCCAAGAATCCGCCGTTAGTGCCAGCCAACAAAAACTCCGATCTCTTCATACTGACCTACAAATGCCCAATCGACTGGAATTCGATGGCAGGCGACGATTCCACACGTCATTGCGAACAATGCAACCACGGCGTCGTAGACATTTCGTTTTCCAAACCAGAACAAGTCGACGCCATATTCAATCGAGTCAAGACCGGAGAACGCGCCTGCGTAAGGTTTGGCGGAGGCACTATAGCAAAACCCACTCACAAAAACGTCTTCTCCTTCAGCAAGATGATCCGTTTCGCGGCTCTTAGCTGGAGCCAATCTCGCCCACTACGTCACGCCTTAATTGCAGCACTTTCAATGTTTGTCAGCTAATGATGACCAAAGAGCTGTTGAATTACTCTGACAGCGGAGGGCAGTTGGGATGGGTGGAACACACAAATTCCGAAATTCTACAAAGAGACCTGAGAATACTTTTTGACCTCTTAGACCGAATTCGCGAAGTTAAAAACGATCGAGCGAAAAGGCTTCTTGTCAAAATAAAGCACGATGCTCGCGACAGCAAAATAATCGTGCTTGATGATATGTTAGACCTGGCAGAAGCCCTCATAAAAGACAATTCGTATTTAGGCGCTAGTTGCACTCTCGACGTGATCAGACGAGCCGGAACAGCCACGGATCAAACTCTGGCGCGGGTAAAACTACTAGCGCGAAAAATGGAATCGAAAAAAATCGACTTCGACATCAACCGAGCCGAGGAGTTCACAGAAACGCAACAATACGACAAGGCCTACGGCTCGGTGATTTTAGCCGCAGGATCGTTCCGCTTCCTAGATAACCTTCGAACCAAGAAGCGCGAACACCAGATTCGATTATGCATAACAAATTTGCGTCCATTCGCTCCGGCGTGGCAACAGAAGCATTTGGATGGAATTAGCAAAAACCTAACCAAAGATCTTTTGCAAAAGGACGAAGATTGAGGTTGCATCTGACTTTACGCATACTGCGCTCATCTCGCGCCTATTCTAGACGAGCAGAAAGCACCACTTCGTCTTCTGTTACTACGATGATCTTCGCTAACACGTCATCGCCAACCGAGTAACTCACATCGGACCGTAGCTCCGCGCACAAGCCGTTCTTCATGATGATAACTCTGTACTGGTTTTTAGTTGACCGGCCGATGACGGTGCAAACCACTTTTTGCCCAGTCGAACAATTCTGTAGTCTCCATGGGTTGAGCTTTCCCATATTCCTCCACCAGCAAGACGTTTGCCGGGCTACGTAATTTCCTGATTGTTTCGATATTGCCATACACATAAGCTAGAAATCTACCCCCACCGACTCGATGGTACGAAACATGGGCAAACCGGCCTTCGAATCCGCAGGCGATCAGGCGAATGGAACGACTTCCCCAGCATGGTCGACCAATCTTGTTGATTTGATGACCGAGCAAAGGGTCAGTCAGGTCGCGCCTCCTGGAAGTACTGGTGGACCGGGCGCGAGACCTGGAACGACATCTGACGCGCCCGCAGGACCGAATGCACCGGCGTGTAAGACATCTCCTGTTTACGAGCTATACATCGACGATGTCGCACGGAATATTTACGACCCCAAAGTGCTCGGCGATCTTCAAAAACTGAAAACGAAGTACAACTGTGAAATCCAAAAGTCCGGCGACCCAATGAAATTCGTCAAAGAAGCGCTGGCAAAGGACGACAATGATCCGTTCACTTCGTATTTGAACCCAACTGACTTCAGACACCTCAGAGAATCGCAAAAGGGAAAGGAAGTGGGCGTCGGCATTCAGTTCGTGATGCCAACTGGTTTTGAAGATAAAATCGGCGCACGTCCTCCGCTCGTCGTTCAAGAATTTGATGGAACAGATCTGAGAGGGCGAGGCATCCAGCCTGGCGACAAGATTCTGGCGATCGACGGCGTAAGCACTCAGGGCAAAACTTGGCGCGAGGGTTTGGCACTTCTCGACGGCGCTGAAAATTCAACCGTCAAATTGCGCATCTCGAGAAATGGCGTAGAAAGCGACGTTTCGTTGAAACGCACCACTGAAGATGGTACGAATGTCTCGTCGCAAATGGTCGACGATAAGTTTGCGCACATTCGAGTCCGTTCATTCATGAACGACAACACCTCAAACCAAATCGAAGCCGCCATTCTCGACAATCCGAAGGCGCAAGGTTACATCATCGACCTTCGGCACAATCCGGGCGGTTTGCTCGATCAGGCATTCACCTCAGCGTCACTGTTCATTCACGAGGGGGACGTACTGAAGGTCAAGAGCCGCGTTCCATCGGATCCTTCAAACCCGCAGTACTCCATAAAAACGTACGCTATAAACAAAGACGTGATTACAGCAGCTCAAGACGCTTCCAAGCCGACCGTCTACTCTCGTCGCCACGAAGATCGCGTGAATAAACCGGTCGTCGTGTTAACGGATCAAGGCACAGCGTCGGCCGCAGAAATTTTAGCAGGCGCACTCAAAGACACTGATGGTGCCTACGTTATTGGCACGCCGACCTATGGCAAAGGCGTCGGACAAACAATTTTTCCCGACGGTCTCGGCGGTGCCACCAAAATAACCACATTTAGATACTTCACGCCATCCGGCTTCTGGCCTGGCGATGGACACGCAACACGCATCGGCATTCAACCAAATCTGATTGTGAAAAATCCAGAACCGCAAAATTATTACACTGCAAAAGACGGTCAGTTGAACGCTGCGATCAATTATCTCCGAACCAAGTAAAGGTTAAAACCAGCTGCAGCTCAATGTTCTTTCACTTCACTCTGCGCGGGTACACGTCGATCAATAACACGCCTCGTCCCTCTCTTGCGTCACATTTCCATCAACGTATGCTGAAGCGGTCGCTATTGCACGGTGTGATATAGACGAAAGATCCAGGAGAACTCGTAAAGCAGCGTGCATGAAACAAACGCCAGTTGAAATTTTGGGTTTCGAACAAACATTGCAATAATGCAGAGAACAATGTAGACAATATTTCGTGCAGGAAACTCCACCCCGAGAGCCGCCACATAAGCGCTTCCCTTAAGCAAACCGTCGAGTGTATCAAGCACAAAATTGCCGGCGAGCAATCCGAAAAACCATCGCTGACGGGATTTGAAATAGCCCTCAAAGCCATCGTATTCGCTCATGTCATCAGGAAACAGGAGCGTCGACAATAGGAAAAACGAAATCGCGTAGGAAACAACCAGCAAATATTTCTCAAAGGTCCAAACTTGAACAGTGTCTTGCAGCCTGAATTCCCACCACCAGAAGTGAATGATAAACAGCAACAGAGTCACTACCCAACCCATGTGAATAGGATAGATCTTAATTTTCGTCGGATGCTGAATGAAGCGCGCCAAGCCGTTTAACAGCCGTGCCAGGGCGAGACTCGTGACCATGCCAAGAATTAGTCGAATGTGCTGGAAGAGGTCGTGTGAAATCATTGCTCGCCGGGGGTGGTTTTAACCGCAGTAATTATAATCCCGATTATGTCTCACTGCTTCGCTCTCCAAAGGCTCGATGCAAATTTTTGGTCACGCGTTTATTCTTGCTACATCGTTTAGTATATTCAAAACTAAAAGCGAGACCAGTGAAACGACCGCGTTATGCGGTTGCTCCGGTCTCGCCAGGTAGAAACTCCGTCGCGTAACAACGACTAATCAAGCTGCAAACTGGTCACGCCAGTAGCGCTTCTCGACGGTTCGGAAATTCGGAACCGACACCAGCGACTCGAGATAGGTCGCCAGATGGAGCAGTTCACAATCATCCTGCTCGCCGTTGAAGGGGCGGATCGTGACGCACTGTCCAAAGTTGCGCTCGGCATTACGCGGGTCGTCGTCGACGATCAGCGTACGCTCTCTGGGATAGCCCTGCTTGCGGACCTTCTTCAAGTCCTTGATGTGATAAGGCTCGTGAACCTCATGGTCGAATCGCCGCGTGCAACGCGGGAAACTCCAGACGAACAGTGGCTTCACATGCGGCTCGAAGAGGAGCTGAACGGTCGGCACGACGTAGCCGGTTCCGCCCTTTGACCAGATGGCCAGGTTGAAGATTGCGCCCATGCGCGTGAGAAACGCGTCGACGTGCGGGCGCTTGTAGACGACGTACTCGCCTACGCGATAATCGACGACGAGTCCGGCAAGCGGCTTGTCGACGGTGTGGACTAACGTCTCGTCCAGGTCGAGGACAAGCAGCGGTCGGTCCGTTAAGGCTGTATGCATCTTGTCCTCCTTTCAAGGGACGAGGTGACCGGTCGAAGGCCGCCGAAAGCCTGATGCACATCGCGAGGCGACTCACACTGTGAGTACCAAGACGAGGCGTGCATCAGGCTCTGTGACGACATCCGACAAGTCGGGTGGGTGTCCAACGACAACGGCTGATGCGAAACTAGTTCGCACCAACCGCGGTGTCATTGGTTCGACAAACTGCTACGAACCGCAGACCGGCAAATAACTTGTGGCTATCTGACCAAGCGGTGAACGCGGCAAGATGTCGGCGTTGGTTTACTTCGCGTCCGGCTTCGTGGCACCACCATCGGTGGCAGCACTATCGGACGACGGAGAGACTGCAGTTGTGGAAACAACCGGCAACGCCGCGGGAGCACCCGTGGCAGTGTCGGATACAGCGGCGGGCGTGCTCGCTGCAGCGCTCGTCGTCGGTTCTTCCCCCGAAGTTTCGCCCTTCGCGGACGCGTTCGCTTCTGCGCTTCCGCTGTCGGCACTCACGGGCGCTTCCGGCTTTGCGCTGCCAGTGTCAGCAACCGCAGTCGCGGCGACTTCCACCTTGGCGGGTTCCGGCATGTTGGCGATGATGGCATCGGCGAACTCGCTCGTGGAGCAGAGCGTCGAGCCCGGCATCAGCATGTTGAGGTCGACCGTGACGGTCTTGGCCGCAATCGTCTTCTCGAGAGCCGAGACGATGCGAGCCGCAGCTTCCTTCCAGCCGAGGTACTCGAGCATGAGCACGCCGGACAGGAGCAGAGAACTGGGGTTGGCCTGGTTCTTGCCGGCCATGCGCGGCGCGGTGCCGTGAGTGGCTTCGAAGATGGCACAGTTGTCGCCGATGTTGGCGCCCGGAGCGATACCCAGTCCGCCAACTTGTGCAGCGCATGCGTCGGACAGGTAGTCGCCGTTCAAGTTGGTCGTGGCGATCACCGAGAACTCGCTCGGCTTCGTCAGGACTTCGAAGAACATGGCGTCGGCGATGCGCGCGTTGAGCAGAATCTTGCCCTCGGGCATCTTGCCGCCGTGGTCGTTCCACAACTCGTCCTCTGTGACGATGAAGTCGCGGAACTCTTCCTTGCCGACCTCGTAGCCCCAGGCGCAGAAGGCACCTTCGGTGAACTTCTGGATGTTGCCCTTGTGGACCAGAGTCACGACCTTGCGACCGTGATCGATGGCGTACTGGATGGCGCGACGCACCAGACGCTTCGAGCCGAAGCGCGAGATGATCTTGATGCCGACGCCAGTGTCGTCACGCAGCGGACCAGCGCCCCACTTGGTGAAGGTGGCCAGCAGCTCGCGAGCGTGTTCGGTCTCCGCCTGGTATTCGATGCCCGCGTAAACATCTTCGGTGTTCTCGCGGAAGATAACGACGTTGAGCTTCTCGGGCGCCACCACGACTGATGGCACACCGGGGAAGTAACGCACTGGACGCACGCACTGATACAGGTCAAACTTCTGGCGCATGGCCACATTGTAGCTGCGAGCTCCGCCGCCAGTCGGCGTGCCGAGCGGTCCCTTGATCGCGACACCGAACTCGGTGATTGCGTCGAGCGTGTCCTGCGGAAGCCCTTCATTGGTTCCGGTGTACGCGCGAGCCTTGTCGCCGGCGAGCACTTCGAGCCAGGCGATCGAACGAGTGTCGCCGTAGGCGCCCCGCACTGCAGCTTCGAGGATTTTCCGAGCGGCTGGCCAGATGTCGGTTCCAATGCCATCGCCTTCGATGAAGGGGATGATTGGACGACTTGGCGTGACAGGTTTGCCGTCCTTGAACGTGATCTTTTCTCCGACCGGGACGGCGATCCCGTTAAAAACTCTAGGAGTTGTGTTTTCCATGGTAATGGGTCCTTTGTGTCAAAGACTGTCAGGCTGACCGTTATGGTCTGCCCTGATTCGCGAATCGCGAGGCGTTGGTCACTAGTATAGGAGGTGGAGTAACCGTTTGCGTTTCGCGAGACTTGGAAGAGGGGGGATCAAAATAAGCTTCATAGCCATAACATGCAGAGGATTATTGATTCAAGAACCAAAACGGGTGCTTACAAGCTTTACACTCTTAGAATTCTCCGCGCGACCCTCCACTTGAAAACAATCAACCACCAACCATTCTCGATCCAGGGCAGTTGTCAAGGTGACTCCGCTACGCAAACGACAACTGTCTAATACTGTGTTGGTTTATTAACTCGTGTATGGAAACGGAAAATCGGCTTAAAGCGTGTGGCTATAATAGTCATTCTCTGGTCCCACAGCAGGATTGCTCGATGGAAGCCAATATTTCAAACATAACCATGAAGGTCGAAAGCGGCGAGCGAATCAGCCGGGACGATGCGGCTTGGCTTTGGAAAAATGCTGCGGACGATGACTTAATCCGTCTTGCCAACATTGTTCGCGATCGATTTCACGAACCGAAAACTGCTACGTACCTGCTGATGCGGATTATCAACTATACAAACATCTGCGTCGCGCTCTGCGATTACTGCTCGTTTTACCGACTTCCGAATGCTGAAGACGGATATGTTCGTTCTAAAGAATGGGTTTTCGAAAAAATCGATGAACTCGTTGCGATGGGCGGCGACTTGTTTGCGTTCAATGGTGGTTTCAATCCGAAACTGAAAATCGATTATTACATCGACCTCTTCAGTTCAATCCGCGAGCGCTATGGCGACTCGATCGAGTTCTACTCAATGACCGTCGTCGAGCTACTTTACGTCGCTCGACTTTGTAAATTGCCAGTGCCGGAAACTTTGCGACTTTTAAAAGAAGCAGGCGTTCGATGGATCACCGGGGGTGGTGCCGAGATACTTTCCGATCCTTTCAGAAAGCGCCACAGTCCTCATAAGTTTACGGTCAGCGAATACTTCGACACACAACGCGAGATCATAAACGCCGGTTTAAAAACAACCGCGACAATGGTAATCGGCTTCGACGAACCGCTTGAAGAGCGGCTCGACCACCTCGAAGCAGTTCGAAACTTTCAGGACGAAACCAACGGCGGATTATTCAGCTTCCTCTGCTGGACATATAAACCTTACAACAACGAGCTTGGCGGCTACGAAATCTCAAGCGAAGAGTACCTGAGACACATCGCGCTCTGCCGAATCTTCCTCGACAACATCAAAATGCTCCGCGCCTCCGTTTTAACCCAAAACGAAAACGGCATCAAAGCTCTCACTTGGGGCGCCAACGACTTCGACATCCCCTGGGAAGACGAAGTCACCCAGATGGCGGGCGCGGTCATCGATCAAGATATCAACAAAGTCCTAGGCTACGCATCCGCCGCCGGTTTCAAAACCACCTATCGAAGAGTGGCTCAGAATCAGACCCTGGTTAAGCGCTAACCGTATCGCCTAACTCTAGCGCCCAACTCTAGGCGCTAATTGTAGGGGCGCTTTGCAAGCGCCCGGCTGCTAATAATACCGCACCTTTCGAAACCGGCACGACATGGGCGCTTGCAAAGCGCCCCTACAATTAACTCTGACGAGTTGCTGCTCCGTAATTCCGAAACCGGCACGGCATGGGCGCTTGCAAAGCGCCCCTACGATTAACTCTGACGAGTTGCTGCTCCGTCATTTCGAAACCGGCACGGCATGGGCGCTTGCAAAGCGCCCCTACAATTAACTCTGACGAGTTGCGACTCCGTCATTATCGAAACCGGCACGACATGGGCGCTTGCAAAGCGCTCCTACGATTAACTTTGACGAGTTGCGACTGCCCACGATTATCTCAGGAATTGCAGTCAAGCAAATCTGATGATTGCTCCAACAAAAGCTTCTGCTCTAGGGTGGGCAGCGTGCCGTCCTCGAAGGCTTCGATGATTGGCGCGAATTTTATCGCGGCCATTTCTTTTATGAAAGCGCCTTGATTAGCCGGATCAACATGATCGGTAAAACTCGTCAGCACAAACAACAAATCCTCTGCGCTCGCGAAACCACTGAGCGGCAACTGAATAGGCGCGCGACCGAAACCGGTTTGATAAACGAAACGCAAGGCGACTGTTTTGTATTCCTTGTCTGTGACTAGATCTACCTGAAAAATCTCCGGCCAGATCGCCAGGTTTGGAAAATTGTAGAAGAAATATCCGCGCACGTACAGCTTGAATCCGGAGTCCGTCAGCCCGATATGAGTTGGCGCGAGCAACGTGCGCGCCCAATCTTTGCCCCATGCCTTGCGAAGGTTCACTATCACAGACAATGGATATGCCGATGGACTGAGCACCGCGAAAAATACCGGAAACGCCGCAAACACACTCATTGCTATCAGCACAGCCTGAGAAGGACTGGACGAAACTACCATCAACTTCACCAGCAAAATAAAAATACCGGCGACAGCCGCGCCGGCAACCGAGACGCCCATCACTATAAGCCAGGGGAAGTCCATGTTCCACAATGATTTTTTGAACGTACTCTTCGAATAAGCGAGGATCGGATTTTTTGATTCTCCCGAAAGCGAGTAAGGCAGAATGATTTCAGCAGGGCAACGGTATCTCGCGCTGATATCAGCAAGACTGATGTCCTTTGTCGATTCAATTTTTTCCACCGAATCCATATTCAGACACCCTTCCTAGAAACTGCTTCCGGAGCCGTCTCCGCAGTACTTATAGTTTCACATGAATCGCCTAGTTCGATAACATGTGACCCATCTTTCAACTTCTCCAGATCCGCCAAAACCTCGTCGATGGTCTGATAGCGTTCGTCTTCCTCCAACGCCGTGCACCTCGCGATCAATCCATCCAGGCGAGGGTCGACATCAGGAATAAATTTCGACACACGCGCGACACTGATGGGTTCTGGCTCTCGCCCGGTGAGCAAATAGAACAACGTTGCGCCTAAAGAGTAGATATCGCTTCGCGTCGATGGAGTTCCGCGATATTGTTCCGGTGCCATATATCGTTGTTTGCCCATCACAGTGCGGGTTCGCAGAGCATTTTCTTCGACGGAGATGTTGAAGTCGATAAGCACGACGCGATTTTCCGATGACAAAAGCAAATTTTCCGGGGAGAAATCCAGGTGCATGATACTCGGCTGCATCGAGTGCAAACAGTGCAATACGTCGCACATTTGCAGTGCCAAGTCGACGACATCCGTTTTCAGAAGCGGACCATTTTGCTCGATGTGAGCGCGTAGCGACTGCCCGTTCACGTGATGCAAAACCAGATAGGCTCGATGATCTTCCACAAACGCATCGATAAGTTTAATCACTCCGTCATGATCCACCAGTCCAAGCAATCGAATCTCTTTTTCGAATTGTTCGCACGCCGCCTTGTGTTCTGATGTATGTTCGAAATCAGGAAGAATATATTCTTTGAGAACGATGTTTTGCACACCATCCAGATCCCGCAGTGTTGCACTGTAGACGGTTCCCTGCCCACCGCCTCCGATACATTCTAAAATCGTAAACCTTCCATCCTGGAGCATTGTATCCTTACCCAGCGGCGCAGTGTGCTTCCGCGGGCGATTGTCTTGCAGAGCCTGACACCAGAGTTTTGTGAATGGAACATCGTCACGCTTTCCGATGCGAAGCAGATTGGTCAGCACCGGACGGACATCAATCTGTTTGATGTATCGGAGCATAAAATCACGCAGTATCTGCCGTTCTTCAATCGTCTGAATGTAATCGAGATGAACGTCGATCGTTTTACTTTCGTGGTCGCGCAAACGCAAAATGTTGCCGATCGGATTACCCCGATCATCGACCGCGCCGGTAGACTCAACCAATTCGACGTGGGATACCTCATCCCATCTCATCGACTGCAAAACACATCCGCCGTGAATGACACGATGGTGCATATTGAGACATTGCGGTCCAACGCCGATCTCGGTGGGTTGAAGGAATTTTTCCTGATACCGCCGGCGATACTTCATCCGCCTACGCATAATGTACATAATCACAAATAACTCGATTGCGGCGATAAACACGACAGAGTATCCGGAGATACTCATAACTTTGAGATGGAAAAATTGAGTGACGCTGAAATACACCGCCCACATCGCAAGTCCGATCGAGAAACAGGCAGCACCTACGGTTGACGTCTGAGTCAGAAGGTATTGTTGAAACGATGCACAATCTGGAACCAATAAATAAAATTGATCCAGAACCCGATCGCGGGCATTGGGAGCTAGTCTTCCATAGCGGATCAAAACTTCTCTATCCGTGATGGGAAGTTTCTCAGTCATTGCCGCCTTCCATTCCGCGATCGCTATCTGCGGCAACCGCTTTGACTCCCGGCGCTACAGCCGGTTTCCTGATGTGCTGAAGACACTCGCGAGCACTGGCGAATCTTTCGTCGCGATCGAGCGCAGTCAGTCTCTGAATTAATTGGTCGAACCAATCAGAAACAATGTAGCCATGGGCTTTAGGTGATGATCTGCGAATGGGCTCGGGGTCACGTCCTGCCACGCAAAAATATCCGCAGGCACCGAGCGAATAGAGGTCGCTGCGCGGTTCTGCGTTGGCTCGGATCTGTTCGGGAGCCATGTAGGCGTGCTTGCCGACTAGCGTTCCGGTGGCGGCGCCGATGAATTCATTGGCAGCGCCAAAGTCGATGAGCACTAGACGGTCATCGGCGGTTATAAGTATATTGTCCGGCGAAATATCACGGTGCACTACCGGTGGTGACAGCTCGTGCAAATATGCAAGTATCGACGCCAACTCCTCGAGCCACTTTATGGCGACCGCCTCGGAAACGGATTGTTTGTCCAGAATCATGCTTCTCAAGTTCGTTCCTTCCACATACTGCATGCGCATGTAACTGCGACCGTTCTCGACAAAGTGATCGAAAACGCGCGCAATCTGTGGATGATTGAGTTTCGCCAGCAACTTCGCCTCGCGCTGAAACTGTTCCTGCGCCTTACTCTTGAGCTCCTCATCAAGATTGAACGGCACAACCGATTCTTTGATTACAAAACGAACATCGTCGTCTCCAGACGCCAGATACACCGCAGAGAAGCCGCCGGCGGCGATCTGTTTTTCGATTTTGAACGTTTCTTGCAAAACTGCACCTGGCAAAAGCGGAGTGAATGAAGTCAATCCAAACCGCAAGGCCGCGCCACTTTCCCAGAGCTGAGTGTACGAAACCCCCTCCAACTTTCCGGATTCGTAATCGTAAAACCGCTCCAGTTCTTGTAATTGAACAAGACCGCGCACGTGAGGTGCGTATGTCTGAATATAACTAGTCAGCGTAGGCAGAGCGTCTTTGTCCATTGCCGACAGAAGCAGGTCGTGTGGCTCGCCGGAGGCCTCGCTCAGTCGCAACGCAAAACGGCTCCTCTCGCCCTTTTCGGCGACGTCTACGATCGACAGCTGTTCTATGCGCGACCACAGAACCTTGTTACCGGGTGCAAAAAGATTGCGGTCCGGCAGCATGAAGGATAGCCTGTCCATGTACATCTTATCGGTTGGCAAAATCAAGGCTGCAAAAAACAGCAGCAACGAGCCGCCCAGGAGATAAGGTGCAAACCAGTATCCAATCTGGGTGAATGCCACGCCGAACAAAATCGCCCAGAAGAACAAATAAGCAATGCCGACAATGATGAGCAGCGGCACTTTGGCTGGCGCGAACCGCTCCAGGTGCCGGCGCAACGAAACTCCCCAGGTCACTCGATAGGGGATCAGCGCCGGCTTGTTTCGCGCCTCCGCGTCGGAAAGCGCGGATCGGTTGAGCGACCCGAAAAACAAATGCGTGGACGGCGAATCTTTCGTTTCCTTATCCATATAGAGCTTCTCGCTTCCATCATTTAGAACCCTTAAGACTCGGTTCTTAAACGCGAAACGCGACATCTACAATGCGGAACTTCACAGCGGTGCTTCACTCGGTCGGCTTATTCAACTCACGGTTACGCAGAAATTCCATAACCGGTGTGCGTCGAGCGACGTGACGATCGCCAAAGAAGAAGTGATGCCGCACCACTGACAGTGGCATCCCCGCGTCATATGCCAACATTGGCACTTCCTGCTCTAGGATGGTCGGACGAGCCTGATGGTTCTGATCCAAAGCATTCAAGAACGCGAGTCGATGTCCACGAATGGTCGGGCTTTGCGATGCAAAATCTGCGGAAAATTCAGCAAAAGTCGGAGACGTGATTCGTCCGCCCTGGGTAATATGCTGATTGGCGTGGACGATTGTTTCTTCATAACCGAATATCGAGGTCTCCGCCATCAAGCGTTGACCTTCCGGACTCTCGCGAATAGCGCGAATCTCCGCGACTTGGGCCGGTGTCAGATCCTTGCCTGCCACTGATTTTTCCGGAAGCGTGACACTGTATTTACCTGAGTCGTGACGGACGAAGTCGACGAATGGAACCGTCGTGCCGTCCTTCAATTCGATGATCGGTTTTGGTATGACGACTTCCAATTTGCTGCCTTCGACGTGACCATCTCTCATCGTCTGCTGCCATTTGAACTCGGCATAATTAGAAAGCGTCCCCATGCGGAGCTGCAAAACATCAGGCTGTTTCAAGTCGGCTGCCGACACGGTCACGGTGTGCGGCCGAGTTGTCGGATTGAGATTGACCCGTTCCATAACGGGAGCCTCGACGGCAACTTTCAACGCGTCGGTGTAGCGACCCTCCATAAACGCGTCTACCCACTTCTGTGCCAAGAGCCGGACGCCAACTCCCTCTTGGCTGGTTTGCCAGGTAACCTCTTTGCCCGGACTAATCTCCCAGGGAATGGTTTCACCTTTATGGATGTCAGCCAACGGAAGCTTGTCGGCATTATCCGGCAGACGGCGAGAATTTAAGTTAGAGGCGATCTGACCTTCCGGAAGAGCTTGTATCGAAGGCGAGTGGCCATCGCGAGGTCCGGATGAAAGCGATGTGGTACCGCCGTCGGTGCGTGTTGCTCGAGCCGCAATCATGCTTTGCGATCCGGAATGCGTCTTGCCGGCGACTGAACCCAGGCTGGTTTCGACAGCCCCCATCGAACCGGACAGTACTTCGGTTTTACCAGACAGACCAGCTTTAATTTCGGAAAGCGAAAACCGTTTTCTTGCCGACTCGATACCGTTTGTCACCACAGATTTAAGTTGAGCGGCTGATTCGATGCGACTCACTCTAACGCTGGACGCGCCCATCATGCCGCCAGCGGCCATGATCGTTGAGTCAAACACAAAATCGCCGCCGTGCTTTTTGACTTGCGCGCGGTTTTGCTCCAGGTTATCGCCAGAGCGCCAGGTGTCGCCAATCGCTGTAGACAAGCCGTCGATGCGCTCCGGTTTAGCTACATCCTTCAGGAAGCTGACGCCGAAAGAGAGCCCGACGATTTCTGCTCCCAGTTTTACTAGTCCTGATTTGCCTTGAGCCAGCGCGAGCGATGCACCGATGCCGGCTGAAACTAAGAAGTCCGGTGCGCGTTCAATGAGAGACTGCGCGTTTAAATTATCCTTGAATCCATCAGTTAATCCGCCACCAACAACATACGCTTCTCGCGAGAGGGCTGCCCATGTCGAGTCGTCCTTATCAGGATTCGCAGTCGGCGCGTCAGGCTTGACGTCAGCCATTGAGGCAATTTTGCGTTGTGTAGATTCGTCGATCATTGAATAGAAACGTTAAATAAGCGGAGCAGAGTGGATGCATCATATGCTTAGGATATTGCGCCAGCAATGGGGGAATTCCCATCCGAATTCCGGATCAATATTTTGCTGATCCGACCCTATGGATCGCAGGTGTTCACGATTGACTATTGCGTACGTAGTAAATAGTCAACGATGGACGTTCGAACGACAGCACGAGGCAGTTATGGGGGCGACGTATGGCGTCGGCGTCGCCCCTACTCGGGGGCACTGAGGTCTTGCATGCATTCATAGAGGAACGAGTTGAAATTGTATAAGAGCCCGACAAACGTAGCTCTAAGGTGAATCAGAGTCTTGAGCATACCGTTGATGTTCAACTTAAGAACCCATCATAGATTTACTGACGGTGATGTGAACGTGCGGAACTCCTTAGGTCGTTTCAACATTTTGTTGATCTGCTCGAGTTCATCGATTCTTTCGGCAGAAGCCTATGAATACAGGCTTTTAGGAATAAATGGGTAGAAGTAACCCTTTCAACGGATTGTTGAACCGACCTAAGCGATTTAAAGGTCGTGCTTATCGCGGTAGGGTGAAACCGTAAAGCCTACCAAAACCCTGCTACTTGTCGTAGTAAGTGCGTGCGAAATAAAAACCAAAAGAGCGAGAGCGTACGACTCCCGCTCGTGCAGATGCATTCGTTGAGCGGATGCTTGTTCGCGACTCAAATTCTGTGGAACGTTCGCGGTTCTAGTTTGGCTTAAACGAAATGGGCATCCGTGCCCTTCTCGCATCCGACTAGAACGGTCTTAGACCGAGGTACGGAACGGGGTTGCCGAACTGGTTCAGGTAGAAGTACACGTTGGTGACGCGGTCGTAGTAGACCTGAACGGCGAACTGCCTGTTCAGAACGACGGGGACACGAACAAGAGCACCGGTTCGCGGGTCGCGGACCAGGCGGTAGGAGACATAGGTTTCGTTGACCACACCAATGAAGGCGGGCACGTAGCGTTGGTTACCGATCACGATCCCTATGCCGAAACCGGCATTGGTCGTGACGTTGAACGCAGGATTGACACTGATCTTGCACGGCTCGGAAGCATTCGCGTTTCCGATATACGCGGTCGAAAGCAGCGCCACAAGCGCTGCAAGGATGAGTCTTTTCACGTTTGATTCCTGGGTAAGAATCGTATTTGAACAAAGAGTGACTGTTTTGCCGGAATGGCAAAAAGAAACCGGGGTCATGGATCAGAAATTCTGAGCACATGACCCCGGCAAGAACATCGTGGTGAGCCAGGCGAGCTAGCGCCTAGTCGTCGACAAGCAACGGGTTGAGCATGACGCCGTAGCCGTTGGCGTCGTTGCGAGCCTCGCAGAGAACCCGCCCCGAATCCCACATCTCGAAAAGGAAACCGGGAGGCAGCGCCTTCAGTTCCCAGATCAAGCTGTTGGTTTCGACAAAGCCGAAGCCGTATCGGTTGTCGTACAGCGCCGCTTTCGCCCGCGCGTGAGCACGCGCGATGGCGAGCGTGTCGACGGGGAACGTCGAGGTTTCGAGCTTCGACAGGAGGTACCACAACCAGTAACGATTGCGGCACTTCTTCTGAATCAGCTCGAGCGCCGGCGTTTGAAACATCGCCGTGCGGACACCATCGGCCGTCTGCGGGCAGTCAACCTTGACGAGATTGGCTGCTGGTGCTAGATGCAGTAACTCATCGAGCACGGTGTTGGCCGGCTCCATGAATCGCTTCTCCGCTTTCAGCTCGGTAAGCCGGCTTTCGCCGATCGACTTGATCGTGCGCACCACTTTGCGGTCATCGATGAACCGCGGTGGCTGTGCGTAAGTCCAAACCATATAGAGATTTCTCCGATCGATTGAGAATGCGGATACCCGCGCTGGCACAGCGATGTACCAGCGCGGAATATCACGACACTTCGATTAGGAAAGTTCGAAAACTTCCCGCGCCTTCGGCACGACCGCATTCCAATGCAGGCGGGTGGCGACCTGTTCGCGCATACCTTCGAGCGCGTCAGTGTCACCGTGCACCATGAACGTCGTCTTGGGCTTGCGGGTGAACTTCCCGAGCCAGTTGATGATGTCCATGTAGTCGGCGTGACCGGAGTAATCCGACATGAACTCGACCGTCGCACGAACGCGAGTGGGCTTGCCCTGGATGTTGACCGTCTTGGGCTTGCTCTCGTCGTCCTGGACCGGACCGGTGCGTTCGACGAAGGGATTGCCTTCGGCGAAGCGAACGAGCGCGTTGCCGAGCGTACCAGTGCCCTGGTAGCCGACGAAGACGACCGTGTTCTCCTTGTGCGGGAGACGCTTGGTCAGGTGGCTGACGATGCGCCCACCGTTGGCCATGCCGCTGGAGCCGACCACGAGGATGGGCTCGGACTGCGGTTCCTGCAAGCGGGCGGAATCGGGCCATTCCTTGGCGAGCTCGAAGCGCGGCGTGGCGAACGGGTCGCCGCCGGCTGCGATGACGGCCGCCGTTTCGGCGTTGAGCAATTCCGCGTGCTTGCGGTGTACCTCCGTAGCGGCGATGCTCATCCGACCGTCAAGGTAAACCTTGAGGTTGGGGATGGCCTTGGCAGCGATCAACTGCCGCAGGTCATCGAGCACGATCTGAGCGCGACCGACCGCAAAAGCGGGGATCAAGATCACGCCCGAGCCGTTCGACTTGCTGCCTGCCTTGGCGCGCTCGTAAGCCTTGTTGACGATGTCGGCGAGCCGCGCGTGACGATCGCGGACGACGTGACGGCGATTGCCGTAGGTCGACTCGGTGATCACGTAGTCGGCGCCCTTGATCGCTTCCAGGGTCTTCAGGACGGGCATCTCGCCACGCCCGACGTTGCCGGTGAAGCAGAGCGAACGCTTCTGCGCGCCTGCACCCATCTCCATCATCACCACGGCAGAACCGAGCAAGTGCCCGGCGTCCGTGAAGGTCAGGAAGATATCGTCAGCGAGCTTGGTCTTCACACCGTAGTCGATCGTGCGCACGAGCTTCATGCTCTCACGCGCGTCTTCCTCGGTGTAGAGCGGCTTGCGCGAGACCGGCGCTGCCGACTGCACAGCACCACCCTTGGTATTGTCCTTCTGACCGCCCTTGGCACCAGTCTTCTTGCTGGTCTTGTGACCGCCCTTTCCGGCCGGCTTGGCGTTGACCACAGGAGCAGCAGCGGCTTCAGCAGCCTTGCGCTCGTTGCGGCGGTTGAAGCGCTCCACTTTCTCTTCCTGAATGTGCCCCGAGTCCGGAAGCAAAATTTCCATCAGGTCACGGGTGGCCGGAGTGCAGTACGCCGGGCCCTTGAAACCATCCTTCATCATCTTCGGAAGCAACCCCGAGTGGTCGAGGTGTGCGTGGCTGATGACGACGAAATCGATGTCCTTCATCGACATGCCCTTGGGCAGCCGATTCTGGTGATCCGCCTTCTCGTCGTCGACATGCAGTCCGACATCGAGGATGAAGCGCGTGACCTTTTCTCGCGAGAAGACCTCGACGAGATTGAGTGAGCCAGTGACACCACCGGCAGCACCAAGGAAATGCAGCTTGATTACGGGCTTACCCGTGCGGGCAAGCTCCTTCTGTTCACGTCTGTTCATGAGTATCTCCGTAGTTTCGTTTGGAAACGAGATAGCTGTCACGGTTCGTCTTTTCAGCAGGCGCGCAAAGAGATCCGGCTCGACATCTCACTTTCGTGGATGTGCGTCGAGCGGGAAATCAGTGTTGTTTCGCGCGAGTCGATCCGCTCAGTGCGAAAACCGGCTATTGACGCGGTTTGCGATTCACTGGAGCGAATTTCAACGGACCGTATTTTCTAACACCTGGAGACCAGGTGGTATATCAAAATTCTGAGCAAGAGTGTCGGAGCGGGTTTTGGTTAGAGTTTCGCTTCAGGAAGAAAATAAGTAATAGCGCCACAACCTAACAACTGCTCTCGTCATATCTCAACGCATGGAAACTCCATGGCAAGTTAAGAAGCACACACTTCCACTTCAGTACTAGCGCGGGTCAATCACCACTTGAAATCAACACCAGGAACGGGATTTCTGGAGGCTTGTCAATATCATTCAACTCTGCAATATCTCAAGTTCACTTGATAACCATAGATAGTGTTGTATTCACATGTATCTAATAAATATTCTGGGTTGTCACTAACACTTTTGTTTTCCAAGGCTTTCAACCACCCCTCGAAAACGTTCCGAGCCGTTCAGCACTTCCGACCTTCCTGTTGTTTCCAGCAACATGCGTTGATGCACACACTCTAGTTCAGCCTGTTCCGTGACGAACATGCAGAACTATGGATGTCCGCATCAACCCTGGAAAAACACAACTCGAAATCGGCAGATTTGAGCGGCGTCAGAACCCTGAAAAGTGTCGCATCTTGCGAACGAGCAGCATCTGTAATGCCGCTGCTTTCCTTCTTTTACCCACGCGGCAGAAGCTGCGTGCACAACCCATCTCCGTGTCGGAGATGAGAAACAATGGAGACGAATATATGTTTCCCCTCAAAGACAACCTTCGTTGCCTCACCTTTCCTCTGGTGACGGTGATTCTTATCGCGTTGAACTGCGGGGCTTTCATCTGGGAAACCATCCAGTTGAGCTCCGGTTCTGGCGATGCAATGCTGAAGTGGATGCTCGTGCCCTCGAGCATCATGAACGCTTTCTCCAGCGGCGACCCCTACTTGATCAAGTGGGCGGTCATCTCGCTCTTCAGTCACGCCTTCCTGCATGGCGGACTGATGCACCTCGTCGGTAACATGGTCTTCCTGTTCGTATTCGGCAAAGCGGTCGAGGCGCGCCTCGGCTGGGCCAAATACATCGGCTTCTATCTGCTCGGCGGCCTCTGCGCTGCTGCAGCTCAGATCGGCGCCGACCCGACGACCTCTGTTCCCATGCTGGGCGCCTCCGGTGCTATCGCCGGCGTCCTCGGCGGCTACCTGCTGATGTGGCCGAAGGCTGACGTCACGGGCTTCGTCCCGCCGATGTTCATCGTTCGGATCCGGGCATACTGGTTCCTCGCCGCCTGGTTCATCATGCAGTTCCTGCCCATCATCCAGTCCGGCGGCGACCTCTCGGGCGCTGGCGTGGCTTACTGGGCGCACATCGGTGGCTTCATCGGTGGCGTGCTGTTGGGCGGTCTGGCGCGGCTGATTCAGCCCGTGTCGGATGTCTGCTACATCCCGTCCGACTGCCCTCCCTGCGAGGACAAGGTCGACGAGGATTGGGACAAGCCGCAGAAGTAAGTTCCGGAACGTTGTATGTGGCCCGTTCGGTTAAACCGGTCCGCGCAACAGATGGGACTTCCCATTGCGAAAAACGCTCGCGTTTTGTGGCGTAGGGAGGGCACGGTAACTCGTGCTCTCCCTCGTCATTTTGTTCTTTTTCTGCCTTTTTCTGTCGGTCGCTCAGTCGATCAATGGTGGCACCAATGGTACTAACAGATCTGAAACCCGGAACAATGATTCCCGGTAAACGACCGTTTGTTATCGCGCATCGCGGTGCCGCTCGGCTGGCGCCCGAGAACACGATGACAGCGTTCGAAACCGCTCACGCCTCGGGGCTGGTCGATGCCATCGAACTCGATGTGCAATTGACTGCCGATGGGCATCTTGTCGTCATGCATGACAAAACTCTGGAGCGCACGACCAGCGGTTCGGGCGCACTCAGAACTTTCACATTGGCGCAGCTCAAGCGCCTCGACGCTGGTTATCGCTTCTCGCTCGACTCCGGCAAAACCTTTCCGTATCGCAACCAGGGAATCACCATTCCCACTCTCGATGAGGTTTTCGCCAGATTTCCCGAACAGGTATTTCTGGTTGAACTCAAAGATTCGAGCAAAATAGCCGTCGCGAAACTGGCCGAAACAATCGCCCGGTTCGACGCCTACAATCGAGTCATAGTTGTGCTTATCACCGCCAAACATAGCGCGGCGACAGCACTTCGACGCCTCGATCCGCGCATAAAAACCGGTCATAGCTCGCGCGAAATTTCGCTGTTCGTCGGACTCTCCAGAGCCCGGCTCGGTGGATTTTTCAAAGCGCGCGGTCTGACTTTCGAAGTACCGATGCGAAAGTTTCGTCTAAAATTGCCGACTGCATCATTCATTCGCCAGGCGCATCAACAGGGCGTCTCCGTCCTGGTCTGGACCATCAACGATCCGTCCGCCATGCGTCAATGCATAGCACTCGGAGTCGACGGCATCATCACCGACGATCCAGCGACGTTGAAACAAATCCTGGCCGACCGATGAAAACACTGATGAATGCTCAGGTGTTACACGCCGGGCGGCTGAATAAGAACGTTCGCTTTGCGCACGATAGTTGCCGCAGATGCTGCACTGCGAGCGCATACAGCGAAACGATTAGTCGGTCACGCTCGCGCGAAATAAGCCCTTTGACAGCTCCGGCGGTAGCCTCAACAACCGCAACTCAGAACGCACATCTGGGGTACATGTCGAAAAACAAAAGCCCGCAAGGCTACTGTCGCTTCATGTATACACCGCACCCCTACTACGCTTTGTCACACCTGTCATACGGTGGGGAATTGGTCAGCGGTGGATGCGTTAGAAGGATTGCTCCGGACCGGAGTCCACTGCAACCTCGCGCGAGCGCTTGGCATCTAAATCGACGCGTAACTCCTTTAGTTTGCTGCTTATCAAGCGGCAATTCAGCCCTCTATTATTTCCGTTCAATACCAGAGCCAATGACTCGCGCGAGCCGTTGACAACGCCGCCGGACAAGGGCTTGCAGCACGGCTTAGCGAAGCTGCGCGGATCTCGATGTCAGTATGAAAATCAATTACATGCGCGCATTGTAACAAGAGCTTTGAGAAGCCAGAAACTCAACTACGGGTATTCCTAGACTCATCGCATACATCGCATTTCTCTAAGCCCTGAAGGTACTTGTTGGTCAGTTCATCCCAATCATAAAAGCGATTCGCCACATCAGTGAAGCTCGGAATGAGCTCAGGGGCGATTCAGGGCGTAGTACACTCGTACAAGAGCACCAAAAAATCATGGAAACACTGACAGTTCTGGCACTCTACGGTCTTCCTGCAGGGGGACTTGCGCTGCTGGGAGCTTGGCTGTTTCGTTCGGTACTTTTCACGGACGTCAGCCTGAAGGACAATCCCCCAGCCGCATCCACCTCCGCACACCGCGCTGAGGCACTCGATTTTCAGCTATCAGTCGCGGAAGATCTCGGTCTCGACCCGCTCTCGCTAAACCAACTCAAGGAGCAAGCCGACAATGCTCACGAGGACGTGGAACGAGATCGCGTGTCCGACGCCCAACGGCAGCCAGTCCCGGCAATCATTCCGTGGCTGACTCCCGTCACCGCCGCTCACAGCATCAAACCCAGTGACAAGCGGGACGACGACTAGGACGTCGTCTGTTCTGTTTTCACAATCAACCATTCAAAGCTGACTCTCGGTTCGGTTGACCGAGGGTCTTTGAGGTCGGCTGGCGTAGCCCAGCTGCCCTCCAACCCGTGGTCGTTATCACCGGCCACACACCAAATTCCGACTGGAGACAAACTATGCAAACGTTCCTCATCGTCCTCGGCGTTCTCGCCCTGCTGTTCATCTGCTTCTGCCTGTGGGTCCGCGCCAAGGTCAAGCGTGGCGTCTCGTGGGTCAAGGTCGCCATGCTGGAAGCCGCTCAGAAGGAGCTGCGCCAGAAGGCCGAGACCCCCGAAGGTGCCGCCGACGCCGAGCTTCCCGCTCTGCGCGAGCGTGTCGACACGGCATACGCAGCCGCCAAAGCCGCTCACGAGAAGGGCGACTTCAACGGTGTCGCGACCGCTGCCGACGCCGTGCTCAAGGAGCTGCTCGAGCGCGTCTCCGCACAGGCCAAGAAGGAAGCGGAAGCCGAGTCCAAGGCTCGCCAGGGCGACGGTACGATCGTGATCGACGTCCCGGCCGGCCCGACCTCCTGCGCGGCCGAGCCCAAGGCTCTGCCCAAGCCCGACGACGCTGCCGGCACCACCGACAAGCCCGCCGGCCAGTAACTCGGCAGAAATTCGCTGTTAGCGATTTGCGCTAGACCTCGTGTAGACAAACTTGGCTAGCGCGGGGGCGAAACCTATCACGGGTTTCGCCCCCAGTTATCTTAATCCAAACCTCCTATCGCATTTCGTACTAACCGTTTTAATACCAGACCGCAGAGAACGAACAGCGCCGGGCGAATGCCGTTGGGCACTCGTCTCGACGCTGTTCGCTGTTGGTCCGCCTATGCGCACAAGCCAGTTTGTTAAAACCTGCTGTGCGCAGGAAGCGGTCAGTCCGGCGAGTTGGGGTTGAATCCGTCCGGATTGCCGTAACCATCCGGATCGATCGGGTTGCCGTTTTCGTCGAACGGATAGCCCTCGCCGTACGGGTAGTACGGCTCAGCGGTCGGCATCACCGACAGGAGCTTGGGCTGGGTGCGCTTGGGCAATTTGAGATAATCGTCAGGCAGTTTTTCCTTGACGTTGTCTTCAGGCTTGAACTCCTTCGTCTCCTTGACCTTGTCGTAGTCTTCCTTGACCTCTTCCTTTTCAAGCGTGCCGTCCGGCCGGAAGTATCGATACGTTCCGGAGTAATAGTTGACACCATCCTTGGTGCGCGTTTTCTTCACTGTCACACCGTCGTCGTACAGCTCGATCTCGCGAGTGACGGTGCCGTCCGGTTTGAGTTCGTCGATTTCGCGCAGCTTATAGCCGGACGCGTCGGTCCATTCGGCGGCCGCCGTACCGCGCCATTCCTGGCGATACTGAGGCTTTCCGTCGGCGCCGTAGATCGTGACCGTGCAAGAACCATACGACGAATAGCTACGCTTCTCGGCAATCGTGCCGTCTTCCCGCCGATATTCGACCTCGACAGAATATGACGTGTAGCGGATTTTCTGCTCCACCATCACACCGTCTGCGCCGAAGATGACCTTTTCGACCGGCGACCAGCGGCTCGAGCCCGTGGTCGTGGATGACAGGCGCGTGCCGTTTTCGCGAAACTCGACAGTTTCGTATTCGTAGTATCCGACCTTGCGGCGCTGCGTTTCGAGCTTGCCGTTGAACCGGTAAGACTCTTCGAGCACCACGTCCCTGGAAGACGAAGTCACCTTGCGGGTTTTGGTGGTCTTGCCGTCAGGGTAGAAGATTTCGGTTTCGAAGCCACCATCGGAACGGCTGCGATTGAGGCTTTCGGTGGTTCCGTCCGGTCGCGAGAGGCGTTCGAACAAAACCGTCTTGCCGTCCTTATCGAAAAGCACGGAGCGGCTTTGCGTGCGCTTCGTCGAGTTGCCGTCAGCGGGATAAAAACCGGTGACCTCACGAAGCGAACCGTCTTCACGGTACTCTTCGATTTCAGTGACGCCGTTTTCGTATTCGACTTCGGCACCCGTTACCTTGGTTTTGTCCTCGTTGAGAATCACAACTCGAACTCGACCGCCCTTGTTGTCCCGGCTGCGGAGAAGTTCGACTTTGGTCCTCAGGTGGCTGGGAAAGTCAGCCTGCGCGATATCGGCAGCTTCTTTCTTGCAACCGCTGAGCACCAGCAATAACACCATCGAGCAAACGATGCTTGCGAGTTTCATCAGGGTATTCCCTTCTTGTAAGCAGGATGCTGTGAGCGTTTTGCTCCAGCACAAAAAAAATAGACGCCAACGGAGAATGAAGAACGTCGCCGACCGGAGAACACAACGTGCTCTTCGGTAATCGGAATCAGATCTGGCAGCGGGCGCTCTGTTTACTCTCTTAGATTCGCTTGGAATCTACTCGTTGGTTTTAAGTGGGGACTTCAAGAGCCTACAAAAACAAAGATATAAGCATCAAGAATTACGCTAGCCGCAAGATGATATATTGCCAATTTAGTGAATAGTCCGGGTTGTTTCAAAGACAAGCAAACAATTGCTGCAAGCCAGTTTTCGTCCTCTTTTCTAGTCGCTGGTTTCACAATCCTCATATATCGCACGAACACAACCTTTGGATATTGCGCGGTCTCCAAACAATGCAAACCCGCACAGATACTTGACATTCAGACACTTGATTAGCATACGCTCATGGTGCTTTTTCTCATCTCTTCTTTCCACTAACACAAAGGCACAAACCGAAGAACTAGTCGAAAACTCGCTTTAGATGCTCGTTTCCAGAGCACCTATCGACGACTTCGCATCGAGAGGCGAATTGGTTTTCTCCTCTGGCTCAAAACACCTGCAAAAACTTATTTCGTCACACGACGCTCAGGATGCACCTCTGGTGAGATGCGTCCGGCGTTGTCAGACCCCGAGGAACAGAGAATGAAATGCATCACTGCCGTGCTGAACGGCCTAAACGATCTGCGCCAGTGCCAGTACATCACCCGCTCCGTGCGCCGCTCCGGGCACGGTCTGCGCGCCTGGCTCGGTGAACCCTTCCGGCTCCGCGCCGACGAGGGACCGCAGAACGACGGCCGCCAGTGCGACTTCATCGACGTTTCGGACAGCTTCGTGCCCACTGCCAGCTCCGGCGGCAAGGGTGGCGAGGAGGTGTTAATCCGCAGCTGCTCGGTCGAAGCGCCGGGCGCCAACGGGCGCGTGCAACTGCTTCCCGACAAGGGCGACGCAGGCGTCCTCGTGCTGCTCCGGGTCTTCAGCCGCGCTCTGGCAACCGACCCGGTCCACACGGTGGAGTTCGATCAGTCGCCGCATCAGCTCGCCGAGGGCTACTTCGCCGACTACGGTCGTGTCTCCAACACCCGCCGTCCGGTTCGCTTCGTCAACAGCCGCGTCGAAGAACGGCTGGTCAAGCTGCTTCCGGGGCAGACCTACCGCTTCTACGCCGACGAGCCGGAAGCTCGCGTGCTGGGGTTGACTGTCCACCGCGGCTGCCGCAACATCTATGAGCTGAAGAACATCGGAGACCGCATCTCCTTCAGCAAGGTGGGCACCGAGCCGCTCGTCGTCCCGGCCTTCGACTGGCACTCGCTGACGAACGAACTGGGCGTCGCTCTGCTCTTCGCGGTCATCGGTATCATCTGTGGTGCCCTGTGCACTCCGGTGGCGGCCGTGAAGACGCCCTTCCTGCTCTCCGGTTTCGCCGGCGGATTGGCGGTCTTCGCGCTCATCCAGGCCATCCGCTTCGGCTTCCACCGTTACACGGCTCCCCCGAGCCAGGCGCGCAGCTTCTGATTCGCTCAACGTGCTCGAGTATGCGCGTATGCCGTCCACATCTCAGTTACCGCAACTGAGAGTTCGGGGCGCCTTCCAAGGCGCCCCATTTCCTGATTACCTGTACCACAGTAAAGAAGGAGAATTCGACATGCCTCTGAAAATCGACCGCGTCGCGATCTCGGCAGCCGCGGTCAAGCGCGCCGGCGGAACGCCCGACGAGCCTGCAGTCAACCTCTTCGGCTGCCGGATCGAGATCGAAACCAACAGCGCGCCCTGCGACTTCACCGCGCAATGGTCCGCCATTCGCGAGCGCTGCTGCACCTGGAGCCGCGATGATGTTCGCAGACACGCCACCGCGCGCCACTACTACGACTTCTACCGTGTGCTGGGAATCAACCCAAACCGGACGCCACCGTCGGCGGCCAACCTGCTCATCCGGTTCGCGATCGGTGACGGCGCCAAGCGCGCGATTCCCACGATTCATCCGGCAGTCGACGCCGGCAACGTGGCTCAGGCGGAAAACCTGATTCCCGTCGCCGTCTTGAACGCCGATGCAATCGATGGAGAACTGCTGCTCGACGTCGCACTGCCCGGTGACACGCTGCTCGCATTCGGCTACGACCAACCACAACAGGTCGACGCAGAGCGGCTTGTACTGCGCGATCAATCAAAGGTGGTTTCCGAGTTCTGTTACCGTGACGGTCAAGCTACCGCCGTCCACGCGGACACCCGCCGCCTGCTTATCCTGGCCTGTCAGGTCGGGCAGGTTCCGCAGGACACCGTGTGCTCCACGATCTACCGCGTTGTCGAGCTGCTCACCGCGAGCCACCACATCCGGTGACTCACTGTCGCCGCCTGAAACGACCTTCGGAGATGCTCACCACCCGAGCATCTCCGAGGTCGTTCAATTCATCCGAGTCTTACTATACACCTACATATATCCGCTTACTGACGGTATGAGTTCAGTGAACAGTGCTGGTCATTCGTCGGGTGGAAGAAGTTCTGGTGCGACAATTCGCGAGTAGCTATGGACTTCTACAGGGGCGCTTTGTAAGCGCCCAGACTGCTATGCAAACACCGATGTGCAAAACTTGCAACGCTTTGCGGCTTTAGGGACTGTCTCCAAACAATCCGGACATGCCTTTGTATCCGGCGAATCCGGCTTTGGCAGAAGCGTTTTGCCAACCAGAAAAACCACAAAGGAGATGGTGACAAAGTCAACCATCGCTCCGGCGAAATGCCCATACTTAATCGCGTTGATCGTCACTTTGCCATCAGCGTCCTGCGCACGCGACAATTCGATTTGAGCCTGCCTCCAGTCACCAGGCGGCATCAGAATGGCAATGGGAGGCATCAGCAGATCATCTACGACCGCGGTCACGACCTTACCGGTGGTGGCACCAATAATCACGCCAACGGCAAGCGCCAACGCATTTGTTTTAAATAGAAACTCTTTGAATTCTGAAATCATAAATCCCCAATCGACGACAATTCAACGCCAAGCCTGTGGAAGTATATAACGCCCCACTGCAATAACTCATCCAAGAGTTTAATCGTAACTTTTGTCGATTCGTAGCGTCTTCGCAAGCCTAACTACATTACCCAGTAGAGAAACCTTCAGACAGAAACGAGTCGAAAGCACCGAACACCCGAGAAGCACGTTGGCTTCCCGGGTGTCGGGCTTGATGACCGGTGCAAGAACAGCGAGTATCCATCGCATCTCGCGGTTCATAGCACCGGTCAAAGTGATTTGCAAACCTCAAGACTCAGCTTAGAGATGTGCGTTTAATGGCTGCGGCGTCGCGATCACCGCGTGCGGACGCGGAGCGTGTACGTCAGCGTCTCGTTCTTGCCGGCGCCGACGGAGACCGTTGCGGTGGCGAGGTTGCCGTTGACCTTGGTGAGCGGCAAGGCGATGTTCTGGTCGGCGGTCGTGGCGACTTCGATCAGGACGGTGACGTTCTTCTTCTCCTTGAAGTTGAAGACCTTAACGGTGAAGTCCTGGTCTTGCCACTCCGGAGCTTCCTGGCCGGGACGCACGCGCGGAGCCGGGCCGTTGGAGGTGACGGTGGTCGCCTTGGTGAGCACGCGCTCGGCCTTCACGTCGCTCGAAGTGCCCAGACCGATCTCGAAGGCCTCGTCCTTGGCCAGCTCCTTGAGGAAGTAGTTGTTGACCACCTGGAGCTTGTTTTCCGAGTTACGCTGCAGGACCTTCACGTAGCCGGCGGGCAGCGGCTTGCCGAGGTTGTGTTCGGCGCAGTTCTTGACCTTCAGGCGGACGTTGACGGGCGACAGGGCGCTGGCACCGGTGTCGTAGTACTGCTGCTGAGCCGGGACGTAGTATTCCTGCTCGGCCGCGACGTTGGCGCCGCTGAAGAGCGGGAGCTGACGGCTCTGTCCGTCACCGATGCTGACGCGACCCGGGATGCGGTAGACCTTGCGTTCGCCGACGGACTCGACCGAGGCGCCGCCGGGGGCGTCCATCATCGGGGCAGCCGCGTACTCGGCGCTCGACAGACGAGCAGCGCGCACGCGGGGAGCCTGGACGCTACCGGAGAGCAGCCAGAGGTTGGCGTTCTCGAAAGTGGTGCCGGAGTTGTTGACCACGTTGACAGTGGTGTTGAAGCTGTCGAGGACCTTCTTCTCCTCGTTATAGACCACCGTGTGCTTGGCGTTCCAGCCCAGCCCGTCGGTCTCATAGAGGAAGTTCAGATCGTAGACGCCGTCCTTGCTGACTTCGGCTTCGACCACCAGAGAGGCAGTCGCGGACAGTCCCTTGGCGAGCTTGCCGACCTCGACGTCGCTGGCCGCACCCACGAAGGTGCCACCGCCTGCGGTGGCGACGATCACCTGACCGCCGCGCACGAAGACGAGTTCACCGGTGACCTGACGCGCGGTGGCGCCGGAGCCGACGGTGATGGTCACCTGCTTGCCGACCGACAGCTCGAGAACCTTCTCGGGCGTCAGATTGGCGGCCTGGTAGTTGGCGGACTTGAACTTGAAGTCGCCGGGACCGGAGGCCTTGATGATGCTGAAGCTGTCCTGGCGGTACTTGACTGCGACGCCGTTGAGCTGGATGCGGTTCTTGCCTGCCGTGAGCTGCACGGAGCGGAGTTCCTCGACCTGACCGAAGCCTTCCCCGTAGACCGTGACGTCGACCGCGCTGGCAGCTTGCGTGACGGCGAGCTGGGCGGTGTCATCGGCGCGCGCGACCGACTGGAAGGTCGGCACGCTGAGAAGGGCGGCGAGGGCGAGGGCGGACAGCCCGAGGCGATTCAGAAGAGAGTTCATAGCTCGTTGGATCCTTTTCATTTAGTTAGACGCTATCCGACGGATTCGGTCGGAGGATACCCGTTGAAGGTCGGCATCCAGACCCGTTCTTTTACAATGCTGCCGCCTGTAACATCCCGGATATCAGTCGATATCTACAAAGCGGGATGTCTGGTACTGCGGGTTGCGATGGATTGGTGGGTTTACAGTCTCGGGAGCGGCGCAAAAAAGAACGACTGACCTTATTAAGCGCAACGTCTCAGACGCCACTCCGCACCACAGCCATGCAACAAAGCGTAGCTATAATCGTTTTAAGGTCAGCCGGTCCTCGCGCTAACTTCCAAACGCGGCATACTAATAAGTGCAACGAGCACCGGCTTGCTTCAGTTGTCAGCAGGGCTAGCTATGGCGGTTTCGATATGACGGATTTAGCGCAAGGTTCTTTTATTGAACATTTAAACTGGAAAGAAGCAGAAGAATTGCTGAACGAAAAAACGGTAGTCGTCATTCCAATCGGCGCCCAGTCAAAAGAGCACGGACATCATCTGCCACTCAATAATGACTTCCTTATGGCGGAGTATCTAAAACAATCCATCGCCCAACGGCTGCCCGTGCTGATCGCGCCCACCATCAACTACAGCTTTTATCCGGCAATGGCAGAATATCCCGGCTCGGTATCCCTTAAGATCGAGACGGCTAGCGCCATGTTCATCGATATCGTAAAGTCTTTTGCTCGTTTCGGGCCCAAACACTTCTACTTTTTAAACACCGGAATATCGACCATTCGACCATTGAAGTCAGCTGCCGAAGAGCTTGCCCGCGAACATCTCGTAGTCGCCTACACGGACCTTCGAATACTGTTAAACAAAGTGAGAGAAGAAGTGGAAGAACAAGACGGCGGCACGCACGCTGATGAAATCGAAACTTCCATCATGCTGTTTATGGCGCCCGAAATCGTAAATATGGATAGGGCAATTTGCGATTATCATGGCGATGCACCCGGTCCACTGTCGAGAGAACGGCGCCCGGACACGGTTTACTCACCCACCGGCGCCTGGGGCGATCCGACCAAAGCATCCAGGGAAAAGGGCGAGCGGCTTGTGAAAGCATTAATTGATGGTATCGCGGATGATATCAACCGCTTATTCGCGCAAATCCGGAGTATATCTAATGAGATCTGATATCTAACTAACTTATACGACTTTTGGCGCATCCCGCGGATCTCATGAGGTTGGCTCTCAGGGAAGGTTTGAGCACTAATGATAGGATGGCTAAGCCTTCATCGTAGGAACAGTAGCCATGCCTAAAGTCGCCGTATTGCCGGACCACATCGCCAGCCAAATCGCAGCCGGAGAAGTCGTAGAACGCCCATCCTCCGTGATCAAGGAACTAGTGGAAAACTCTATCGATGCCGGTGCAACGCATATCGAGATTTCCGTCAGCCACGATATGCGCGACATCCGCGTCGCCGACAACGGCTTCGGTATGGATCCCGATGACGCGGTCCTGGCATTTCAACGACACGCGACCTCAAAACTGGCTTCTGCCGACGATCTATCGACTCTCATTACTCTGGGATTTCGAGGCGAAGCACTGCCCAGTATCGCATCAATCTCTAAATTTACCTGCTACACCCGCACTAAAGACGCCGCGACCGGCACGCGCGTAGAGGTCAAAGAAGGCAACGTGCTGGCTTCGGAAACCGGCTGCGCACAAGGCACGGTAATGGAAATCGCCGATTTGTTCTACAACGTTCCCGCCCGCTTGAAGTTTCTAAAGAAGGCGACTACGGAATTCGGTCACGCCCAGGAAATCGTTCAAAGCCTCGCCGTTGCTCATCCTGGCGTAGTGTTCGAACTGCGTCGCGGCGATACCGTCACTTTCAAGACCGGTGGCACGGGCGATACCACTCAAGCCGCCACCGACGCAAAGCTTTTTTCAGGCAATGAATCGTTTGTCGAAGTAACCGGTTCTGATGACCGTTTCGGACTTACCGTCACAGGCGTGGTGGCACGACCGAATCACTTCCGCGGCGATCGCAAAGGGATCCTCAGCGTGGTCAATCAGAGACCGGTGCGCTGCCCTCTGACCTACAAAGCGCTCGAATACGCTTACTCCGACCTGATTCCACGAGGCCGACATCCGTTTGCTGTAATCAACATTCAGATCGATCCGGAACACATCGATGTGAATATTCACCCGACCAAAAAAGAGATCAAATATACGGACAGCAACGCAGTTTACATGGCTCTGCACCGCGCAATCGGCGACGCCCTCAGACAGCCGCGCCGCGAAATCATGGAAGCAATCAACCAGTCGCGACATCTGGAACAGGCACGCCAAGCCGAACTGGATGAAAGCAGTCCAAGAATTACGTTCGAGAATTCCGAACTGCATCAAACCGGCGAGATGGAAAATGAACTGGTAGCAAGCGCAAAAGGCGCGCAGCTGCTGGCGGGAAGTCACGCTTCCAGCATGGTCGTTCAATCCCTAAAAATGTACAGTCGCGAAGAAAGCTCCGAGTCAAACGCTCCGCATCTGCTGTATGACGCTCCGACAGAGGGTTTCGAGAAGCGCTACGATTTTGCGCCGGACTCTGAGAGTGAAAATGGCGGACGCCAGGACAGCCTAACAACCTCCTCCGGTTCCGAGTTGAGAGAACGTCCATCCTCATATAGTGCCGGTTCTCGCACGCCGGTTCAACAATTGAGCTTTCACGGACAACTCGATTACACTCCCGCGAAGTCAATTGCGCAAACGTTCGAACAACCCTCGTCAACCATGCTCAGCCTGCCTCTGGACGAGGAGATTTCACTTCCAGCCGGTTGGCGCCTTGCCGGATACATCCACAACACCTACTTCATGTTCGAAACACCTGAAGGCATGGAAGTAATCGAACAACATATCGCCCACGAAAGAACGCTCTACGAGCGCCTTCTGGCAGCGCAAACCACACGTGGAAGAATCTCGGAAAACGTTCAGCGCCTCTGCATTTCATCGCCGTTAAATCTGACCGCGCAACAAGCAGACGTGTTGAAAACCAGTGCCGGCGCCCTCGAAACACTCGGGTTCGAATTCGAATTTAACGAAGATGATTCGATTTCTTGCACGCAAGTGCCCCTCGAAATGGCGCATCAAAACTACGCCAACATCATTCACAAAATGGTCGAGGATCTGACGGATGTCGAAGCCGCAAACATCGAATTGGAAGCGACCAAGTCAATCGCCTGCCAATCCGCAGTGAAAAACGGCATGCACCTCTCCACCAACGACATCATCAAACTAGTCTCCGCCTGGCTCAAAACCCCGCGTCACGACACCTGCCCCCACGGCCGCCCCGTACGATTGAAACTCTCTATGAACCGCCTCTTCGAAATGTTCCACCCTGTTTAAACAGTTATCGTCGCCTTTGTGACGGCTTTCGGTGCAGGCTGGAATCAGCGCTCCCAGAGTTAAACCCGCTATCTGTGTGAAATCAACTCTTCCAGTACAGCCGGACTGGCGACGCCGCGACGTCTCACATTTTGGGCGTGGTATTTGACCAATTGATTGTTGAAACGAAGAAGCGCCTGCCGAGCTGCTTTGCTGGTTGCTTCCGGGGCGGTGACAGCGACTTCGATTAACGGCTCGATCAAACGATTGTCGGCCGATTTCGATGCAATCACAATGTCCACGCCTTGCTGCACACCTCTCGGGCTGTCACTTCGCAGCAGCTCCATCACGCGCCCTGTATCGGTTCCACTACTCAGTTCAGCCAATAGAGTTCGCGCTTTCTCCTGCGCGACCTTGTCCCAAGTTTGTCTCGACAATCTGAGTAACTGCGGTTCGAACATGCCTACTTCTTGCGGTTGAAGCAACTGGATCGCTTCAGCGGCAACCCCGGGAACTTCCAGCGCGCGACCGAGCAAACTCCGTCTGAAGTTCGGGTTGTCGGCGCCCAGATCTAACGCTTCTCTAAACGCTCTTATTCTGCCTTTCGTGTCCGGCATAGTTTGGATTAAGTCGATAAGCTGAGGCAGTTTTTCAGGTCGTCCGATCGTCTGACCAAGTTCCAAATACTTTGGCGCCACCTCGTGTTGGGCGGCTCCCAGGCGGGTTAGCGCAATCTCCCTGGTCGCCGAGTGCGGATGCGCTTCACCAACCAACAGTAACAGTTGCGCGTCCGGATTGCCGGAATGCAATCTCAACATAGCGTCGAAAGCAATGTCAGCAACCGTTCTTCCTTGACCGCTAGAGGCGAAACTCAATCCTCTTTTGCCACCAGTGGTAGTGCTTATTTCTTGATTCGATCCAATTCGAGCCAGAACCGGCAACTCACCGGGCACCACTTGAGCATCGGGATCGGAAGCCAATTTGCGCAATAAAGGAGTGTGTCGATCGGCATCTCCAAGATGACCAAGCAACTCAGCCGACGCCGCTTGTTCCACAGCGCTACCATGCTTAACTCGGCGCTCAAGCAACTTCACAGCCTCAGGCATCACTTCGTTTTGAACGTATCGCAAACGTTCTCCAATCACCGGCGCGTGCGAACTCATCTCGGTTGGTTTCAACCCCAGGTTTCTCGCCAGGATACGCCCCAGCCACACCGTTCTAACAGGCGCGTTCTGCCCAAGCGCAACCAGTCTGTCTGAATCCGGAGCGAGCATCTCTTCTCCGAGGTGCACCGCGCCATCTTCATCAGGATTTGTTCGCGCATAGGCTCGGGAGAAGTGCTTGTCTGTCGGTTTGTCGGAAGATGCTTCAGGATACTGAATTCCAGTTTCCGGTTTGCCGATAATTGCCGACTTCACCATCGCACTACTAGTGGTGCGCTCCACCGGAACATAATTCGGATTTGGAACATCCTTGTCGGCCAGTATGGCAAGATAATGAAGGTCCGCCTCTTCCGGTGCGCCTCCGGCAGCAAGGTGTCCCCACTCGTGCCCCATGAAACTTCGCAAGGTCGGTTTGTCCTTCGGCATTTTTTCGGTGAGATAAAACTTGATCTCTCCATCATTGGAAGCCGATGCTGCCGACTCGAATGTTGGATCGTTGAATCTCTGCTTGTTCAGTGGATCCAGCGGATTTGGTCGCTCGGACAAAACCAACCGTTTGACCTTGGCACGGTTAGGCAACTCATCAAGCATGACGATGAAATCTTCCGGAATCAGCTCCGTCTTTGGATCTCGCAAAACAGTTTGGCGAGCACGTAATACCGAAACCGATTTTTGCGCAGTCGCTTTATCGAAGTACTTCGACAGAACCGCCAGGTCATCGCCCTTTTGCAGTTGCAGTGAAATTTTATAGCGGTCGGCAGCCGACATCTCGTCAAACGGAATTGCAGTATTTGCCTCACGCTCCAGCTTCAAACGCAGGTCTTTAACTCTATCCATTTTGAGCGCGAGACTCTCTTCGATTACAAGCTTTGCACTGTGCCCTTCAACGTCATAGATCCGTACTTTCACTTCTCTGGGTCGAGTGTTAGCCATAAAATCTTCGGTGGATTCGAAAGTTTTCTTGGCGGCATGAGGCTTCAACTCGAAGTCCATTTCGACAGCTTGACGGGGATTCTTCAAGCGCGCGGACATCTGCGCGATTCGATAATCGGTCACAGGCTTGTAATCAAGCCTGTCGTGACCAAGCCTGGTGTTTGCCTCACCGCTCTCGTCAGGAACGAACTCATCGGAAACCGGCTTTACTCGCGTATTTTTCTCGACCTTTCGTTCGGAGAAAACCTCTGATGACGTGTTCGAAGATTTTGCGAGCGCCGTCTCCCCCGTGGCAGCCGTTGCTTTCGCATCCGCCTTCAAAATCGACTCGACCATCGCCCGTTGTTTGGAATGCAGAGATCCGTTGTCCAAACTGCCCATGAAACCGCCGGTTACCAGACCAACTTTGCCTGCAAAATGCATGTCCGCAAGAGTTTGACTGAAGCTCTTACCCTGGGATACGGCATCGATGCCACCGAAGACGGCACCGCTCGTGTAACCACTTCCGGCAGCGGCGATCGTTGTCGCAAGTCGCTTGGGAGCCTCAGTGTGTGCCATCAAAGACATTGAGCCTTGCATGACGCGCGTGCCGATCAAACCGGCAGGCACATTGATCGCGGCGCCGGTCACAGTGCTCTTCACGACATTCGTGGCGAGCTTTCCAGGCGTAAAATTACCGTGGTCGTCGGTCCAGTTTTTGGTATCAAAACTGCTTTTGACCAAACCGAAACCAGCGCCGACAGAGAGGTGTGATGCGATTTCCCGACTGAGTTTACCCTCGACGTTTCGCGCTAACGCGGACTGAAGTTTACTTCCAGGAAGCATCGACTTGCCGACATAGTTGAGCGCCATGCCTTCGCCCACATTCAACGTGAAGGCACCCAGATTTTCGTCAACACTGTGATGCGGATTGACCAGCAAAGTCGCTCTGGCAAGACCCGCCGGCAGCGCCTTGACGGTTGGAATAACGGCTATCGTGTCAGCCGCAATCTGAGCGGCCATGTCGTTTTCTTGAGCGCGCTCCAATTTTTGCTGCTCGCTGTCCGGAGCACTGAAAGTATCGCGACCAAGCCCGATCGCTGCTCCGCCTAGAGTCTGCTCCGGGCGCGACTCGAAGATGTCGGTGAATGAACCGAATCCGGAACTCTTTTGATAAACATTCAGGTCGTGAAATCTTCCCGAATCTAATTCTGATCCCAAAATGGTTTACCAGGTCTCTCATAAAGTACAGCGTTCAATCACAATATCAAAAGCTGGATGTGATGGGGAGTATTCCCATGGTGGTCCTACGTAGCTAAAAACGATCAATTAATCTAAATAGGCGGAAATCAGCGGCACTTCTTTCCTCTTGCCGTTTCACGATCTCACCATGAACCAATATCAATATCGCCCGCGACGCCAGCCCAACTGTGCCACCAAATGTGGTGATTTAACGTACACGGATCGATTTCAACCGCTCAGAATTGTCCAGGACATGCGCGGTACAAAGGGTTTCCGACGTTAAGCCCCAGCGCTTGATTAGTTGCGCTTTATAATCAAGAATCACTAATCTTTGACTATAAATTCACTTTCTTCAGTATTCATCGAGCGTTTCCAAAAGAGTTTCAGCCACAAGCACCAGCAGTAAATTCACGAACAGCAGACGCTGTGCGTGTCTTACTGCGCCTAGAAAGAGTCTTATGAAAACCGCAACACTTCTCGCACCCGCCGCACGTCACCCGAAGTTCACCAGCATCCGCGAGGCTCCCCGCCTACCGACCGTCACACTGGTGCTCATCGTCGTCAACCTGCTCGTCTGGATACTGTTCAGCAGCTCCAGCGAGCAGCAGGCCGCTTCCGTGATCGACTCGTACGGCTTCGTACCGGTTCGCCTCACGGCAAGCCTCAAGAACGACAACATCACGGCCACGGCGACCGAGGTGCTGCGTTCTGTCAGCTCGATCTTCGTCCACGAGCACGCCTTCTCCCACGTCGGACTCAACATGCTGTTCCTGTTCATGTTCGGCATCAGCGTGGAAAGACGACTTGGACGACTGCGCTTCGCCGCGCTGTACCTCGCGTCGGGCTTGCTCACTTGCGCGGCATACTTCGCGATCTGCCCTGACGGCTTGGCCTCCTTCGGAGCCAGCTCAGCCGTCTGCGGCGTTCTCGGAGGCTTCATCGCGCTGTTCCTGACTCGCAAGCCGACGCCATCGTTGCTGATTCTGGCAATTCTGGCGCTCAACGTGTACTGCGCGATGACGGTCACGCAAGCCGGCTTCACCTTCTTCGCCCACCTGATCGGCTTCGCCATCGGCATCCTCGGTGTTGCGATTCTGACTCTACGAGTGACTGCTCGACCGACTTACGTCCCGGCCGACTTGCGTCGCCTGGACTGACAGTTTTGCGAGTCATGACCATGACAGTCTCAGGCATCGCTTAAGAGCACTGGCGCATCCGTGCGTCAGTGTTCGTTCAAACCCCGGAGAACTCCGGAGATTAACAGAACTGCGACTCGACAACCGCAGTTCAGTCGACGCTTCCCGCAAGGGAAGAGGTCACCGACAACAAGGCGCTTGACTGCGCCAAACAAGCGTTTCATCAACTGTTTCGAACTCGTTGAAAGGACAATTGCAAATGAGCATCAACTACGTCTCTCCGACCTGGGCCAACAACACCGAAGGCACCAAGCGGCAGGCCGTCGCCATCTACGACCTCAGGCGCATCGGCTGGGAGGGCTTCAACAAGCTCGACTGGGCGGCGGCTCTGCTCGCCAAGTACGACAGCATCCCCGTGATCCTGATCGCCACCTTCGGCAACACGGCGGCCAGCTTCGACGCCCTGCAGGCGCTCGCCGCGACGATGTCCCCCGAGGACCGCAACCGGCTGCGCGACTACATCATCGGGCGGCTGGCGCTCGAGGACCTCAGTGCGCGGCGCAACGGCGCGGGCTGTGGCGCGTCCGAGTCGCTCCAGGCGCTCACCCGCTGCGCCGAGATGGCGTTGACCTGGAAGTAAGCAGTGCCGTGTTCGAGCGCTACCGCAAGGTCGGAAGCAACTTGCAGCAAAAGGAGGAGCACCAGATGCGGTGCTCCTCCATGGTCAATTGCGTCACCGGCTTCTGAACTTCACTGCGATTCGGAGAATCACATGTTCGACCGACTGAAATCCGCTCTCGAGCAGGCCGACAAAACCGCCGGCCGTCACGAGATCGATCAGATCGCCCACATGCTCGGCGGCTTCCCGAAGTACCACACCATGCGCAAGGCGGCCGCCGGCTGTCCGCGACTCTGCGCCCTGCTCCCGAAGGTGGAACCCGCCGCGAACGAGCAGTTCGCGCTCTTCCACACCGCCGAGTGCATGAGCCGCGACGACGTTGTCGGAGAGGTCGCCGGCCTCATGCATGGCGTTCTGCAAGCGTGACAAAAACGACGGCTTGAAACATAGCCGTCGGGGCAACACACGGGAGCCGCCACCTCGGCTCCCGGCGCGTTGCGCCTCACTGCCACCCTACTACACCATTACGTATCCAACGAATCGCCAACAGTGCTTGGTCGTATCGATGTGTTGCTATCATATGCAAGCCCTCGAACGCGCGTTCCAATTACTCGTCGGTGATCATAATTACCAATCGGAATTCTCAGCCAATGCACTGCCACCAAATACGCCACCGCCTAATGTTCCTTCTGGCAAGTTGCTTGCTAATGGTTTCAATCCTGCCAATTGCACCTGCCCGTGCGGATAACAGCAAGTATCGACTGGACCGACAAGAGCGCGATCCGGACGTTCGACCCATGCTTTATGCAACAACCAGATTGGACGAAAATAGTGGTGGCGGCAAACCGTACTATGCCGGACTTCGGCACTTGGACTTCGGACGGGGCTCTCTCGACTACGGCACCGTCAAGGTAAAACGCCCACAAAATCTCAAACCAATTGAGAAAGAAAATAATTGGCAAACTTATTTGGCGTCGATGAATGATAACGATGCCAAATGGCAATTAGCACAAATGGCATCTATAGGGCTTCTCGACGAACAAGACTTCTACTCCAAGATTCAAAATTGGAAAGGACCAATCGTACTTTTCGTGCACGGCTATATGAAGTCTTTCGATAATTCGGTGCGAGACGCCGCCGTCGTGGCGTATGAACTCGACCGAAGAAATGGCTGGGAAAGCCAATCTCTGCCGATTCTATTTACGTGGCCATCCGCCGACAAAATGCAAGATTATTCTCAAGACGAAACAAACGCAGAATGGAGCGCCCAGCCATTTACCGATTTGATCGAGAAAATTGCAACGGCAAAAAACGAATCGACCCCACTTTATGTCGTCGCTCACAGCCTGGGAACCCGGTTAGTGTTCTCACTAACCAATAACAAGGAACTTGTCGAGCGCTCACCGATTGACAGATTGATTCTCTCCGCCTCTGACTACGACTACTTTCAGGCGCGTCAGCGCTTTGACAAAATTGAGAAATTGGTGAAGGAACGAATTTATGTTTTCGTGTCCGACCGTGATGGCCCCCTCATCACATCACATCTGTTGCATGGTGCTCCTCGTCTTGGACGTCCCTACGATGCGCCGCAACCAAAGACGCGAGCGAAGGATTACACATCCCTGGAGGGTTGGGCCTCGCTGTTCGATCAAGCGGCTGAGATCGTCGTGCAAGGCGGATTGAACAACCCTCCCGAAGCCGCGGTTTGGCTCAGTAAGCGCCCGGAGATACTCTGCGATCTGGGAGCGAAGTCAAAATTCATGGACGTCTCTGAACTAGTTTCCAAAGACGCTGGTCATAGATTGGCTTGGCCACTGATTGCCAGCTTGTTAAAGGACGACGACGCGATTGCTCCGCTGAAAACCACGGTAGTTTATAAACGTCCGGATAAAACTACGCTCCTGCTCAACGGCGGCATACCACCGCAGCTTTACCGCTTCTACAGAATTAACGGAGCCGCCTACGGCATGCGATAAGCAGCCGAAGGTCCGTTCGGTTCCGCGCTCCAAATTAGCGTAAACAGCAGGTTTTTCAAAGTCCAAGTGCGGACATCCGTGTCAGTGCGCGGTCGAGGACTTCGAGTTCTGAGTGCATGCGGGAGACTTCTGCCAGGCTGGCTTTACCGCCCTGCGCTGCCTCGATATCGTTTTCGAGCTGATTCTTTCGTTTAATCAGATTTTTCGTGGATAGCGAATTCCGCTCAGTCGAGAGCTTAACCCGCATCTGAGAACGTTTTCGCTCGACACTCGCGGACTTGTCCAGCTCGTCGCGTTTCTTTTTCTTCTTGTCGTTTTCCCGAGCACGATGTGCGCGCTCGATGGCATGCTGGTTTTGAAAGAGTTCCGGCGCCAGATTCGATAAGCTGTAAATGTCTTTGGCGGGCTTCCTGTCCTGCAACATAGCCATCATTGTTATGTCGCTGATGTAGCCTCTGGGCGTGTTAAAGTTCTGTTGCTGTGACAGTTGAACCGGTTTTGCCATCTCTTGTTCCGGAGCACCAAGCTGAGACTTGAGGCGCGCGCTCTCTTGTTTGTGTTCATTTTGCTGAACATTGTCAGTCATCGTCAGCGCCGCACCCATGCCAAATAAAGCCAGCGGCGACCCCATAAACAGCGCAGGGATAACCGAAGCGTTTCTTTGCGCTGATTGTTCGTGCGACAATTTCGCATCATAATCGATCGTGCGACCGCCACTATCCGTGGTGAGCAGCTTGCCTGTATTAGCGTCCATACTCACTTTATTGCCGCCCGTGTCGAGCATGCTGTTCAAAAACGCTGCTCCAAAATTACCACGATGCTGGCTCGCATCTATCATGCCGCTCATCACGGCGAAGTCCATGCCACCACGACTGGTTGCATCCATACGACTGGTAATCGAGCTGAAAGACAGTCCCGCAGCCTCACAGTTGGCTACACGCTTCGCCAGGGAAGAGGTTTCCAGCAACTCGCTGGCTTCGCTCACCAGGCTCTGCTGGCCGGCACTCTTGTCCGCCCTGACGTCCTTTATCTGCGATTGCTCGACGGAACCGTCGTAGGGTCGATCCACGATGTTGACCTCAACACCAACGCTTTCTGGTGCTCCTCGTGAATTGGGAGCCCTATGAAAGTACTACTTTTACAAAATCAGCGTGAATGGGAATTACCACACCAACACTGAAGATCATTACCGGCGTTGGCTTTTCAGGCTTTGTTTTTAGAAGAAAACCACAATATCAAAACAGAAAGTGCCGGTCAAAGACCAGCACTTTCAAGGTTTCCGAGTTTCCGAGATTCCAGAACCGTGTTTCCAAGGACGACTTCGAACTCTTATCTGAGCACGCCGTTGCCACTGCCTGCGATTTCGTTAGACATTGCCATTGGCTGATCGAGAGCAAATTTGATGCGGGTTCCGCTTGGAATTTTCACATCTTTTCCTTTGCGCCAGAGGTTGCTTCCCAGACCGACAGCGCCACCAGTGGCGACACCAGCGATCGCACCGGCACCGACAGCGCCGCCGACGATTGGAGCGAAGCAAATACCGAGCAGAGTGCCACCAGCAGTCCATGCGGCTGTTCTAATCGCACCGCTTTTTACTGTTGACGAAGTTGTTCTTCCCTTGAGATTGCCTTCTTTTTCAACGACCTTCTTATCGGGAACTTGATCGGCAGTGATCACTGCTGAAAGCGGATAACGCACTCCATCCGGAGTGACTGCAGCTGTCAATCTCAGAGCGATAACTCCGTTCTTTCCAGCTAACGACCCTTTGTCTACACCGACAACTTGTCCTTCCAGCTTGGTGTTGGCCGGAAGCACGACATCGCTTCCGAGGAACATCGGTGCGTAGAGGCTGGCGTTGAATATGTCACCGGCTTTGGCTACGGCGCTATCGATCGGACTGGTCAGTGTTGCATCGACGACTGTACCTGTAGGCACATAAGTCACTCGACCTTGAAGAGGCTGCCCGTTGTATGTTTGAGCCATTGTTGGTCCTAAAGGTCCCAACAACAGAACACCTGCCAGGGCGACTATCAATGGTGTTCTTTTCATGCACTGCTCCTTCTAATTAGCGGCGAATTAGTAACCCACGAAGAATAACACACGATGCGATCGTGGCAAAAAATTTCACGATCGAAAATCAAATTAGATGTCACCGGCGGTGCCACTAAGATGGCGTATATGGTGCCTGCGCACAGTTTGACGTCGCTGGTCGCACGCCGTAATCGCTCGAACAAGAAAATATTTATCAGGCTTCTTGACATTTTGCAGGTTTGAGGACAGCGATGATTTTTCTACGTTAATCGGGTAGTAAGAGTGGGGATGACCCTTGTTCTAATGGATATGTTGGAACGAAACGCAGTAAGCCAGCAAAAGTTTCGGACATCACTGGTGGTGGCATGTTCTCACGTGCCCTCCACGAAAACCACAAAACTTGGAGGGTATTATGGACACAGCCGATTTGCTAAAACAATTGAAAAAGAAGGCAGACGCCGAGGGGATAACAGAAAATTTCCCGCCTTTGACCGATGATGATGTGGCGTTCTGTGAAAAAGAAATGGGCCTGCAACTGCCCGAGCTTGTGAAACTGATTTACACCAAAGTTGCCAATGGTGGTATCGGACCGGGTGAAGCAATGATTGAACTCGTCTCGGACTCCGATGAGGTAGAAGATGTGCTCAATTTGTACCTCGGACTGATGACACCTGGACAGGTCCACGAGGACTTTGATGACGAAGCTGGGGACATCGTCATGGAATGGATTCCCGGTGTTATTCCGCTGTTTTACTGGGGCGGTGCTGTTTACACGATGCTCGACTGCAGTACGGGAATGATGGTGGAATGCGACTTCGATTATGGTCCGGTGAATTACAGAGAAGCGTGGCTCGCGAGCGACGGACATTTCCAAAAGTTGGGGGTTTCATTCTTCGAATACATGGCCAGCTGGGTTGATCCGGCGACCGAGTCGAAGTACGAATATGGCGCAGACTCTAACGACGACTAACTGCTTAGCGCGGGCCTCGCTAATGTTGATCTACCGGGGACAGAATGCCGCCAGTGCTCGAAAAACACCATCGAATAAACCATAACTAACGATAACTAGCGCCCTGTTCGTTGCTAGTCCAGAAAGATCAAAGTTAGGATATTCCTCGATCTTTCTTGCTCTCTTTAGTGCTGTATCTAAAACTCGTTTCCCGATAAAAGCTCATTGCTAACGGAATTTCTGTCTTTTGTCGGACAGACGAGTCGATCGTGCCGCAAACTCAGGAGCACAACGAAAACCAATGACCATGACCATTCTCATGGCGACGCTTGCGATCGCCGTGGTCCCTTTCGTTCTCAACCGTCTCTGGAAATCCACGCGCAGAGTCGTGTATCAGGGCTCAGCCGTCGCGATCACCGCCGGACTCGAAGACCTCGGTAAGCGGACAAACACGCGCTACTGCTGGCTGTCCACCAATTCCGGCGAACAATACCTCGCGGAGGTGTCTCTCGAGCGCTATGCGAAAATCGTCGCGAATCGAGAACCTGCCAACATCCAGGTCGTCAGGTACCTCTTCGGCCGCGCCGAAGTCGAATCCGTCACCTGGGGAAGTGAAACCAAAGCTGAAGCCGTCGAGTCGCCTTCCATGGCGGCTATGCTCGTAACGCTCGCCTACTTCTTCGGCGGCATGGGAGCGATGGTTTACGGTCTCAAGTTTCACGAGACTCCGGACGGGCTAGTGTACATGGGCGCCTCGGCGTTTCTCCTGGCACTGGCAGGTTTCGCCATCAACCAGATGACCACGAAGAAAACCCAAATCAACGAGATCTCAGCTCGCATGCTCGGCATTCCGATCGGCAAGGGCCTGGTATCGCTGGTGGTGATGTTCGCGGTCTCTTTGGGGCTGACAATCGCCTGTTTCGGCTCCGTCAGCCTTTTCGCCTTCTTCCCGGGTATCCATGCCGCTTTTGCGCTCGGTGGCGTGACCGCCATCTGGTTCAAAACCAGGCAGACCAACTAACTGTCCAGGCAAGCCTGGATGGTTTCCAAACAAACCATCCAGGTTTTGCACCTGGAGGAGAGCGGCTATGACAGCAGCTCTCTTTAACCGTAGGGTAGCAACATGAAACCGAACCTCGGCCTGTCCATCGTGATGGGCGTCATCTTTTCCTTCTTCATCACCTGCATCTACATCCTGATGAGCACCGTGCCTTCGCTGGTCGGCGGCGCCCCGGCGCCCGCCAATCCGCTCGGCGACGCGCTGATGGTGTTCATCGTCCTCTCCGTCATGTTCAGCTTCATCATGCAGGAAATCCAGGGCATGTTCGAAGCGCTGAACAAGCGCGGTCGCGAAAACGACCAGGACCGCAAGGATGAACGCGGCGAAAACGGGGACAACACCCCGAAGTAATTCACACCGACTAGACCTGGAGCAGCCGTTTTCGCGGCTGCTCCAGTCGTCTGGCATTTAGGTTTGAAGACTGAAAGCCAGGTAAACCTGCTCCTTTCTTTTTTCAAACCTCTTTCCCTTTCTACTATTCCGATTAGTGATTCAGGCATAAAACGAGCAAGCCCGGAATCCAAGCGCCTTTCGGCGTGGATTACGGGCCGCTCGTTCATCGCGATTCAAAAACCACAATGAGGTTTAATCACCGAGTAACAGCGCCGCATCAGTGGTTGCACGTTACCGCTTGGCCGGACCCGGGTTGGGAAGCAGCAGGTCGACCGCGGTCTTTTCCTTGCAGTTCCGGCAGCACTTGCAGTCTGCGCAGTCACATTTGCCGCCCTGCTTGCAGGCCTTGCAGCACTTGCACACGGAACAGTCGCACTTGGTTCCGGCCGTGTTCGGAGTGGCGCACTCCTCCTTGACGTTGGCCGGCTTGCCGAAAGTCTGGGTTCCGGCCGAGTTGGGGGTGGCGCACTCTTCCTTCACGTTGGCCGGTTTGCCGAACACCTGGGCCGCGGCCTCCTTCTTCGCCTTGCAAGCGGCGCAGCACTTGCAGTCTTTGCACTCACACTTGCCGTCGCCCTTGCAGGCCTTGCAGCACTTGCAATCGGGGCAGTCACACTTGGTCGCGGCCGCGTTCTTCGCGCAGTTGGGGCATCCCGCCGAGTTCGGCGTGGCGCACTCTTCCTTCACGTTGGCGGGCTTGGTGCCGGTCGCTGCACCCTTCTTGCACGATTCGCACTTGTCGCCGCAGCAGTCCTTACAGTTGTCACCGCAGCACGACTTGCAGTCCTTGCCGCCGCAGGTGCCGGTCTTAGCCGACTTGTCACAGCACGAACCGGTCTTGGTCGCGGACTTGTCGCAGCAGGAGCCGGTCTTGGTGTCGGTCTTCTTGCTGCAGCAGGAGTCGGTCTTGGTCTCGACGCCGACGGCGGCACCGAGGGTCAGGGAGGTCGATTTCTGCTGGTCGCCGGCGCAGCCGACGATCACCACCATCGCCACCATCAACGACGCCGCGCCCACGAGCTTGAACAGGGAGTTCGAGTTTCGCATTACTGGATTTCTCCGAGCAGAGTTCTAGGTCCGAGAACATCGCCACCGAGGCGATGAACACGTGACCATTTTTCGCAATCTGTCGCACGACTCCCGGAGGAGTCCTGAAAGCGATTACTAACACCCATCGTCGAAGCGAAGTCGATCAGCCCTCGGTGAAAGGGTTTGCGTTCGGTTGAGGTTGTGTTCAACTGGGCACTGATGCGGACTGCGCTGATTAACTTCCTGAAGACTTCGATCGAGATAGGTGCATCGAGCCAACCAGATTGGGCGCGCGAATACCAATGTTTTGTTTCGAAAGATCCAAGCAGTTCAAAAGCCCAAAAACACTGTCTAACAAGGCGTTTCGAGAATACATGACGCAAACGCCACAACAATCAGCGACCGCTTTAATACTATCTTTCGCTAGATAAGCTCGTGCTCGTGATATTAGCTGCGGCTTACCACAGGATGAGATGCCCGAGCAGCCAGCCAAAAACGCCACCGTAAACGGTGGCAGACCCTTAGTAGTCATGTGGGGCGGATTTTGCACCAAAAATAAGGCAAGAATGGCTACAAATGCTGCTTCCTGGCAACCAATTGATCAAGAATGGGGCCGTTTTGCGATCCTTGACAGCATCATGCGTCTGACCTTGCTCTTGCCGTCGCCGTGAGTAGCGTTCCAAACCTTGCGTTAGTCGTCGCGTTCCAAACGTTGCTCAAGTCGTCGCTATAAGCAAGCGTTCCAACTCTTGCCCTAGTCGCCGTATCCAGCGTTGCAAACCCTTGCACTAGTCGTCGCGTTCCAAACGGTGCGCAAGTTATCGCCATAAGCAAGCGTTCCAATTCTTGCTCTAGTCGCCGTATCCAGCGTTCCAAACCTAGCGCTAACGTTTTCACCGAGCACAAGCCTCGCGGAGCGCTAGGTGAGCTAATCAGCAGAGTTTAGAACTCAGTGAGGGGATTACGAAGTGATCTTAAAAATCTAGTCTATGAAACTTCTGAATTAATCAGAACTAGTCTTGTTCTTGGGACGTGCCGATCACTAGGTTGAAGTCCTAGTTCTTTATCACCCCCAACAACAAAACCGAAAACTCAGAGCAGCCACTCAGACTACAGAACATCATCTTCAGCACACATCTCGGGATGCGTGGTGAAGGACGTTCTCAATCCGAACTGTCAACTCAAGCCGCAAGACTCCATCGAGACTCGCGACTGATTTGCTCTGCCTTCAAGCCCGGCACACCAGCCGGAAGAAAGGAGCTTATTATGTCCCACGCACGCAACATTGCCGCGGCTGTCGCCATGCAGCTCAAGGCCAACGGCTTCATCGGCGTCTTCGCCGGAGGCTGTGTGCGCGACCGCTTCCTCGGTGTGGAACCGAAGGATTACGATGTCGCCACCAACGCCACTCCGGCGCAGATCAAGGCCATCTTCGCGAACGACACCTGCCTGTTCGTCGGAGAGTCGTTCGGCGTCATCGTCGTCGTTCGCGAGAAGGTCCAAGTCGAAGTGGCAACGCTTCGCAACGACGGACAGCACGGGGACGGGCGCAAGCCTGATTCCGTCGTGTTTCTCACGGACAGCGACCCGATGGTCGCGCTCAAGGGTGATGCCGCACGGCGTGACCTGACGATCAACGCCATGTTCGAAGACCCCGAGACGGGCGAGATCTTCGACTTCTTCGGCGGACAGGAAGATCTGCGCAACCGGATCATCCGCTCCGTCGGCGACCCGTCTCAGCGCTTCAACGAAGACCGGCTGCGGATGCTGCGAGTTGTGCGGTTCGCCGCCAAGCTCGGGTTCTCCGTGGACGCCAAGCTCAGGGCTGCCCTCAAGAAGCACGCCGTCGACCTGAAACCGGGAGTTATCGTCTCCTGGGAACGGATCGCCGTCGAGCTGCAAGGCATCCTGACGAGCAAGGCACCGGTGGTCGGTCTGAAGCTCATGCTCGACTCCGGACTGATGAAGCAGGTGCTGCCGGAGTTGCTGCCGCTGAAGGGCTTCCGTGGCTACGGGGATCCGTTCTGGCACCCCGAGGGCTTCGCCCTGACGCACACGTTCATGGTCGTCAACGCCTCCGCAACCCAGGAAGGCATGGCACCCGTGCTCGCACGGTTCGCCGATGACGAATTCATCATGAACGGCATCAAGAGCAGTCTGGCGTCCTTCGCGCTCAGACTGGCTCTCTTGCTGCACGATGTCGCCAAGGCCCGGACGCAGACGTTCGGTGTCGCTCGGCGTACGCACGGCTGGTTGCGCCACATCCTGCCCTGGAGGCTGCGTGTGAGCAATCACGGTCATGCGGAGTTGGGGGCTGAGATGGCTGTGGCAATCTGCCGTCGGCTCAAGCTCTCCAACGACATCACGCACCGGGTCAAGGAAATCGTGTTGATGCACATGCGCATGCACGACTTCGACAAACCCGGTATCAAGCGCAGCAAGCTGACGCAGCTCATGCAGCGGGCCGAGATCTTCGACCTGATCGTCATGCAGCACTGCGACTCGATGGGCACGGGTCGCTCGAAGGAAGACCGGGAAGAGTCGTCGAAGATGAGGTTCTACCTGAGCCTGCTGTCGGAGATGCGCAACGACCCTGTTCTGTCACGCCGCCCTGGTGCGGAGTGCCTGATCACGGGCAAGCACATCCTGGCCGCCGGGTTCAAGGCCGGTCCCGTCTTCAAGGTGATTAAGGAAGCTGCGCTCGAAGCCCAATTCGCCGGCGACTTCGCCGACGTCGAGGGTGGAGTGGCGTGGCTGAATGAACGTCTCGATCACTTCCGGTCAATCGACCTGAACGCGCCTCCCAAGGAGACGGTCGCCCCCGGCAGCAAGCACTGCTGCTAGGGAGCGTCCGGGTCTGCGGTGGCGTGATTGTGAGAATAGGCACCGTCCCCGGTATCAGCGCCGGGGGCGGTCGCCTTCCAGGTTTTTTCAATCACTCAACGCAGAAACCATACGGGAGCTAACTCTATGCCGATCACTGAACTCAACTCGTTCGTTCTCCGCCAGACTGCCAAGTCGCGCTTCTCGCACTTCGAGCCCGCTTCGGGTAATCCGGCTGACACGTTCACCGAACTGGACGCACTGGTTGCGCGCCTCTTCGGTCAAGCAACGTGGACGACCAAGGACAACGTCGACCCGACCAAGGGTCCGCAGTTGTTCGAAGATCGTGATGACGGCAAGGTCATCAAGCTGGTGCTCGCACCGGCGGACTGCAAGGGCTTCTTCTCCGGTGTCGTGCGCGCTGACGATACGACTGTCTTCAAGACGGTCTGCTCCGTCCGCGACCGCGCCCTCCCCGGCGAACGCCCCTTCATCCACTCGGTGGCGGTCAACGGCAAGAAGTCGCCCGCAGCCTATGTCGAGATCGTCCTCTACCACGTCTCCGCGCTTTCCCTCGAGGAACGCACGTATACGCCAGAGGGCGCTTCCCACCCTGTCGAACAGGTCGGCGAATGGCAGGTGGTGAGCGTCAACGCACGCGACACCTCCGAGCCTGAGCCGCCCACACCTCAAGCGATGGCCCGCAACATGGCTGCCCACCTCGGTCTTCCCGAGGGCATCGGCGGCACGCCGCGGGTGTACACCGCTGAGGAGTTCGTGCAGAGCATTCTGTACTGGTCGGATCGGACCATGTCGTCCGGTTCCTGATCGGCAAACCATCACCTCACTCGCTTCGGCGAGTGATTGTTTCTCGCGCGATAGAACGGCAATTCCGCCGTTCACGCGTGTTCGTTCGACCTAACCTGGAGGTAGTTACTATGAGCGCTGATAACGCAATTGCAATTCTCCGTACCCGCACCAATCGGGCGGGGCACTACGAGTACCGGCTTGCCGAGTACGGTGTGAGCGGCGAGCCGTTCATCCGGCTGCAGGCCACATCGGTGTCCGAGGCCAAGGGCCAGGACACGGCCGCCATGCGGAAGTTGTTCGAGGGCGGTCTGAGTTTCTGCGAAGTCGACGAGCAGGCGCTCGCGGCGGCGCAGACGACCATGGAAGTTGTGGATGGCTTCGTCGCCATCACGTTTCGCTGTGCGCAGGACTTCTGCGACATGTTCGCCAAGTCGAAGGTGTTTACCAACTTGGCGGATGCGAAAGCGAAGTCGCAGCGGATGCAGCGTCGTACGTACGTCGAGTACGGCGACGAGCAGGTCTGCGTGGATGCCACCTGGGGCGACCTTCTGGCGCAAGCCGAGGTCGTGCGGCAGCGGCGGTTGACGTGTCTGGTTCGCGGGCCGAATGCGCCCGTGGAGCGGATCGGCAACATCGACGCGCGGCCGGACTTCAAGTACCTGGGTGGTCCGGGCATCGAGGACAAGCTCGCCAGTTGGGGCTGGTCCGCCGACGTCGTGAAAGCGGCGATGGCCAAGGTGCACGCGATGTACTTCGACTGGGACAAGTACAGCGAGGCGGACAACCTGCGCTTCGCTCGCAAGGGAAACGCTGCCGAGATGGAGCGCTACCAGCGGGCAAAGGCGAAGGGCTGCTGCCAGAGCCACGATGAGTCCTTCGTCGTGGACTCCGAGGAAGAGGGCAAGGTGCGCGTGCACTTTGGTTTCAACTTCGGGCACTGATCGGTGCTAACGGCGGCGTCGTGCTGAAAACGGCATGGCGCCGCCGGGCGGAGGGCGTGGTGGTCAATCGACCATCGCGTCTTTCGCTTGAACGAACTTCTACTATGCCTTGTCGTTTTCTCGCCCAAATCAAAAATTTTCTCAAATTTCAAAGTTTAAAACTCAAAACTGCAGTTGCCCATGCCACCACGCGCGGTGAGCGCCAGTCGGAGCACCCTCTGCTCTGACTGGCGCTCTTTGCGCTTATTCCGGTCTATCTACCGGTCCGCCACAACGACGGCAATAGCGCGGAATGTTGGGGTAAGAATAGGGATGTTCGCACTGACGGCAAACATGAAAACTCTCGTTCTGCGCGCGTGTCTCCCGCTTTTTCTTGCGGACCACGACAGCGGTTATGCCGGCGACAACAGCCACTCCGGCAATGATTCCCAATATGGACATCTAACGCTCCAGGACTTGGACTTCGATTTTTTCTTGCAACAAAGAGTGAGACAGGCTCGCGATTGCGAACCCGTCTCCACTCGAAATCGTCCGTCAGTAGCCACCGCCCATGTAGGAACTGGGCGAAGCATAGACGGGAGGAGCGTCACCCGAAGGAGCCGACATGAGGACATCGGGAAGCGCAATGCGTCCGCCGCTGTCACCCGAGAACGTACGTTCCGTCGGATTCGTGTTCAGACGCACGGTCTCTTTCTCGAGCGTGCCGTCGGCACGATACGTGCGAACGACCACTTCGACACCACCGGCGGGCAGCCTGCGATCGCCGCGCACAGTGACGACCTTGCCGCCGTTGAGCGTGATGTAGACGCTCTCCAGACCGTCAAAACGACTGGTCTGAATGGTTTCGAGGACGAGGTTATCCCTGGCGAAAACAGCCGGAACCGGCTTCTTCGAGTCGATCACTTTCCAGCGCTGCGAATAGGCCGGGGTGGAGCCGTTCTTGACCATGTCGACCGTGAAGCTGCCGTAGCTGTACACGCGGGTCTGCGTGAGCGAGCCCTTCGTGTCGAAGTAAGTCACCGTGACCGAAGAGGTGCCCGAGTAGTAGTTGTAGGTGTACACCTTCGAGTACTTCATCCGGGCAGTGGTGCCGTCGTCGTAGTAGAACTCGCCGCGCTCGTTGCTGCCTTCGGTCTTGCTCCAGGCAATCTTCTTGCCGTTCTCAGCAAAACTCGACCATTCCTTCGTCCCCGGATTCGGAGCCTTCAGAACGATTTTCGGATTGCCGTTGCGCCAGTAGGTCAACTGACTTTCGAGCACACCGCCGGAGCTGTAGAGGCTGTTCTCAGACGACTTGCCGTCTTCGAAGAAACCCTGCACCTGGAAGCCGCCCGTCGGCAACCTCAGTCCGATGCGAACCAGGTGGCCGGCGGCGTCCCATCGGCGCTCGTCCCTGACGGTTTTGCCGTCCGGACCGATGCGAAGGAGCATCTTCAGGTTCTTCTCCGTGAGCTTGCTCGCCTTCCAGTCAATCTCGACTGCGGTCGGGTGATAGCGATAAACGTCGAGCGAGCCATCGGCATGAAACAGAGTCACGCCAGTGTCGCCGTTGGTGAAGTAAACAACCAGGCGCTGTCTGGTAAAACCATCGGCAGCGTACTGCACACGCCGAAGAAGCTCGTTGCGCGACTCGGGAGGAAGCTGTGCTTCGCCACCGGCGCGATCGAGGTAATTGGGAACTTGGACGTTCGCAACAGGCGGAGTCCAAAAGAAAGATGTCCCGACGACTGCGGCAATGAATGCAGCAGCAGCCAGGAGTAGCGAATTTCGGCTCATGCCAAACTCCGTGAGAGGGGAACTCACCTGCCAACCTTTCGGTGGGTTTCGATCAGCTGATTGTTTCGACTAAATGGGGCCGGGGTGCTGTCAGGTGGGTTCGGGGTTGAGTTACACCTCTACTTAGAAGAAATGGCTTTCAGACTCAAAGAAACTTTTGTTACGCGGGAAAACTTTACTCCCTGCAATGTTTTATAAACTGCCAAGAACTTGCGCGAATTTCGCTATAGGCTTAATACCTTGACATATTCAAGCTACACAAGTTTCTTTTTCTAGAAAAATTGGGATACTGGCTTGGTTCAGTAGGGTATAAACTCTAGTACACCAAAAGTACAGCACTCGCACATCTTCCGAGGAACCGATGACAAGAGTTTCGTGGCAGGTCGCCTCCGTTACTGACCCAGGAATCAAAAGAACCGAGAACCAGGACAATATGTTCGTGAGCTCGGACAATCGGCTTCTAGTCGTAGCTGACGGAATGGGCGGCATGAAAGGCGGGAGCAAAGCCAGCCGACTGGCGATATCAGCAGTCGAAAAGCTCTGGGCAGAACGCCAACCAGACGAAGTAGACGAAACAGTCATCCAAACATGGTTACTGGAAGCCGTCGGTAACGCCAATCAAGACGTTTTCGACGCGGCGGCCGCTGACCCGGCAGTGAAAGACATGGGCACGACAATCGTCGCGGCCATCCATTGCCCGGACGGCAAAGTTCAAATCGCACACGTCGGAGATTCGCGCGCCTACATGATCCGCGATGGCAAAACCAGCGTGCTCACCCAAGATCACTCAGTCGTAATGGAAATGGTTCTGCAAGGCAGAATGAGCGAAGAACAACTTCGCAACAGCCCATTCCGCCACTACCTCACGCGTTGCGTCGGACACAAAAGCAAAGTGGAAATCGACAAAACTCCCTCGGAAATCAAACCGGGTGATTGGCTAATACTGGCTAGCGACGGGCTCTCGACAGTAGTGCTGGACGAGAACATCGGCGAGATTGTCGCTACTTGTGAAACACCGGATGATGCTTGCAAAAAACTTCTTAAAGCCACTCTCGATGGTGGCGCTCCCGACAACGTCACAATGATTGTCGTCCGCTACACTGCTGTCGAAGACGAAGGTGACGGCAACAGTAAGAGCGATAAGAGTTCGGCAGAAAAATCCGAAGTCAAAGAAAAATCGGCGAAGTAGTTTAGCAGAACCAAACCTCGAAAACATCTGCGCATGCGCTTCGGGTATGCACAGACGCTATATTCAAAATATCGAAATTTGATATTGCGCTATCCCGATTTTGACAAAATGTGGTAGTTCTACGATTGCCTCAAGAATTGGAAATACCCGCGAACGGCTTGAGGTGTGCGTTTTCACAGTTGACACCGTCTCGTGCAAAAACTAGGTTCAGACTACCAACTTCACTTTTCAGTTCAGGACAAACTCGTCCACCAGGCAGCGCAAATAGACTATTCATGGCTTTTCGAATTGTGTTGACGCACAATCGCCCGCGCACCACATCAGGTGGCACCCTTCTTTTTTTTCCAACCGGAGTCGTGCATGTCGATTGAAACTGGTTTCAATGTCAGTGCTCAGGCCTTCGAAGCAGCAAAAAACCTGCAGGACTTACTGACAAATCGATTGGTTAACGAAACTGTGCATATGTGTGACGGATGCGGCTTTGGCCCATCCCGGGTGGTGGAAATTCGCATACCGTCAACACCTCAGGACATCGGCCGCTGGACGTTCTGGCAGTGCGTCATGGCGAACGAATCCGGCAAACGCTGGACACAGGCGATCGGAGCCTTAATCTCGCGACTCGAGTTGTACCCCCTGTTTCGCAACCAGTTTGCCGGCATCAGAGTTGAAACGACCCATCCGCAAGCTCAACTTCATCTCGACTATTGTGAGCCGGACAGCCGCCGGCAACGGCGCTCGGGCGACAAGAAAGGTCGTAATTTCGTCGCGTCCGGGCGAACGGTTACCGTCAACCAACAGACACCCGCGTACGTTCGCCCCACAGGAGACTTGACGCAGAGCTGCTGGGTAAACGCCAGCCTCTGCGCCGACGTCCGCACCGCGCGCTACAGCTTCGCGTGTATAGTTAACTCGCTGGAACCCGGAGGACACCGAGAGCCTGCTGATGTGGAAATTCGCAACCGGCTGGCGGAGATCTTCGAACTGCCAACTTTCTACATTTACATCCCGGAGGGCGAAAAGCGCTTCCTACCGATCGCGCGACTGATTCACCGTACAAAGCGCCAGTTCACCTTTGAATTGAATCAATCAGTCGAAGCATTCCGTCCGGTCTAGCCGCTGTCGCGTTCTAGCGACCCCTGACACCCTGCACACAGCGGACGCCCCAAGCGTCCGTTGTTGAACGTTTACTGCCAATCCAATGTTCCACTATATGCTATGGTATATGATCTTTCAAAAACGACAGGCGAAGGAAATCAGACAGTACCTGCTTGCGCAAATACCATCCGACATCCTCCGCCTGCCTAAAACTACCGAGACCGCGTTTTGATGCGCACCTCAATTAAACCAACGCGGCTTACTTGGAAGCGCTCGGCGCAGCTTGTGCTGCGATGGCGCGCTCCGAGACTGCCTTGTAGGTCCAGAGGTTGTCGGGACCGATGTTGTCCTGCGGCCAGATCGCTCCGCCCAGGTAAAACTCCGCCGGGATGAACTCCTTCGGCAGGCTCTGCATGGCAACGATCCAGGACTCCTGAGGACGAGTCAGGACAACGCCGGACGCCTTGATACGCGCGATACCATCCGTGAGCTGCTTGAGCGTTTCCGCCTGAGCAGGGTTGGCATAGCGATACTTCAGGCTCTCGGCCCATTTCGCCACGTGGAAGTGGCTGGGCGCGTTTTCGATGTAGTCGTAGCCACGCTCGAAAGCCATGGCCTCGACGACACCCGGCACGATGCGCGAAACGTCCGGAACCGGATTGCCGTTCTGACCGGGAGCGCGCTTGGACTTCCAAGCCTTCTTGAAGTGGCGCAGCCAGGTCTTCGGCTTGCCGATGAATTTGTACGGAGCCCGCACGAATTCATCGAAGTCGGCATCGCCAGTGGCATCGACGATACGAGACCCAGGCATAAAGCCATAGGTGGACAGCTCGACCGCGCTGGAGTTCTCCGGCATGCCGGGAATCTGCAGCGTATGGTTGAGCTTCATGTCCTCGTAGCCGATGAAGTCGACCAGCGCACAGTCGTTGGCGCGGGCGGTGCCGTCGTAGCGGCGGTCACGCAGAGCGACCTTGAAGATCAAGTCGGCAGCGCCCTTCTCGGGGTTACCGAAATAGGCGAGCACTTTGAACTTCAGACCGTCACGCTTGATCACGAGCGCACCGGAGGCACACTTGTAATACGAGTTGATGTACGGGAAACGAACGAAGCCGCTCTTGCCGCCGTAGAGACGGTGGTCGTTGAAGTTGGTCACTTCATCGCCGCCGAAGTCACCATCGGTGGTTTCACGAACTTCGATCTTGTGGGAAACGATGTCGCCAAGCAACGCCTTCACTTGAGGCGTTACGAGACGGGTCCAGATTTCCTCATCCGTAACAAGAGCAATTGGAGTAACCCCGAGCATTTCGGTGATGTTCGGGCTTGAAAATTTGTGGTTAGCCATAGTGGGGTCTCCCAGTTTTTAATAGCTACCGCAAAGGTTTCGGGGAAACCCATGCTTATCGAAGAAAAGGAACGCCCTGAGCAGGGAGCAGTCGGATGAGCCACCAATGCGGCTCACCCGACGCTCAACCTGCTCGAGCTAGACAGCGGTTTACGAACCGCTCGTAGTAACTCCGGCTTCAGGAGCCGGTTTGACACCCGTACCTGCGGAGTCGGAAGCGGGGCTCGCGTCCTTGGAAGGCGCGACATCCGGTATCCGAAGCGGGTCGGGCTTGAAGGCGCGAGCACGTTCCGTCAACGGCTTGTACAGCCACAACACCTTAGGTCCGATGTTGTCCTGCGGCCATTGCGGACCATCGAGCCTGAGTTCCGCGGGAATGCGGCTCGACGGCTCCAGGCTCTGCACAACACACACCCACGACTGCTGGGACCGCGTCAGCGGCAGACCGTTAGCGCGAATGCGCTCCAGTCCTTCGCTGAACGCTGTGAATGTCGCCTCCTGCTCCGGGTCGCGGAAGAGGTAACCCCCTCCCAATCCCCAGCGCGCCACGTGGTAGTGGCTAGGCGCCATTTCGCAGAAGTCGTAGCCTTGCAGTTCTGCAATCTTCTGGAAGCCGCGCAGCACAGCCGGAGCGACATCCGGAATCGGAGCAGCCTGCTGACCAGGTGCACGCTTCGACTTCCAAGCCATGTTGAAGTTTCGGAGAAACTCATCAGGTCTGGACTTGAACGTGTACGGCTGGGTCACGAAGCGCTCGTACTCGGTATCGTCGATCACATCGGTGACGCGAGAGCCGGGCATGAACGCGTAAATCGACAGCTCGACCGAGGTTAACTCGGGGCTGAGCGGGCGGTGCAGAACCGGGTCGTCGTACGGATAGTCGAGCAAAGCGGAGTCGTTGGCGCGCTTGGTGCCGTCGAAACGACGGTCACGCAGCCCAGCCTTCAAAATCATCTCGCCTCGGCCTTTTTCGACTTCGCCGAACCAGCAAAACACTTCAAACTTCACACCATCGCGCTTGACGATAAAGGCGCCGTTCTCGGTGCGATAAAAGTTAGTGACGTAGGGAAACCGCACGAACGCAGTCTGACCGCCGAAAAGGCGATGGTCATTCAGGTTCGCGACGTGGTCGCCTGGGAAAAGACCTTCGAGTGACTCAATCACGCGCGGAGGTCTGACCTCGACGATTTCCCCTAGCAGGCCCCTGGTCATCGGAGAGACAAGGTGTTGCCAGACATCCGAATCGGAGATCTGACAAACACGCGTGACTCCCAGAAGCTCAGGGTAGTTGGCCTCGTTGAATTTACCCATGATAAGAGCCTCTACATTCGCGGCGGTTAGGCCGGTTGATGTCGTGACTGCCGTGACTTCGCGCGAGCGATGTTACATGCAGTCAGTTGCGAAAGTGAGAGAACACCGGGAGTGCTTTCTCTGGGGATGTCAAAGTCAGCTTCGGCCATGTCATAAAACATGACTGAAGATGGTGCAGGTAAAGGGCTTAGTTCTTGAAGAGAAGTTCGAAGCCGTAAAAGTTGAAGGAAAACGAAATGACTTTATTAAACTAGTTATTTCTTCCTTATAGGTTCAAGCCCTTGAAAACCGTGATTGTAAGCGTATTTTGCGGCGCCGACTTTGGGTTTTAGGGCACTGAAGGCGCACCATATGTGCCACCAATTGCTATTGACAACAACAACCCTCGCAAAGCTCGCAATATATTAAGCGCGGTGAACAGGCTGAAAATGAATGGAATCAGACCTGTGACTGATCAGGAGCTCGAAGAATTCCGACCATCCGCTAAAACGATCAGCCGACAATATCACTCATGGTCAGCAGTTTCAAAGAGGAGCATTTTTCGTCGCACTCGACTACAACTACACTTCTATGCCTGGTCCTGGTCGTTGACCGGCTGATCTTCAGCGATGACATCATCATGTTCAACAATTGCCCGACTGCCGTTTTTACCGGAAGGTTCTTTTAAAACAGGAAACGCACCACTTTTGTCCGACTCGACGATTTGCACTTTCACGTCTAAGTCTTCCTGCAACTGCTCCAACTGCATCGCTATCTTTTCCCGGAGAGAGTGATAGGAGGCTTCGCTTATTACATTGGTGCGCGCCAGGTTTTGCAAACAATCGTCCTGAGACTCAAGCAGTCTAATGCGCGTCGCTCTCAGCTCTAGCGCCTCGCGTTCCTGATCTTCAAGCTCCAGAGCGTCAATCTCCCGATCGATTTCACTAAGCGTTCGCTCGACTTCGGCTCGAAGAACCTCGTAATTCTTATTGGTCAAACTGCGCTCGCGACGAAGTTCTTCAAGCATGCTGAGTGCAGCTTTATCCGCTATCAATTGTGCTCTTAGCAAATTGAACCGCTCCGATGTGTCCCGGATGACGGGACGCAGATTTAAAAATTTGAGAAGCGCACCAAGCGTCGTTCCATGAAACAAAAGTGTGAACAAAACCACACCGAATGTGGTGACAATGATTTCTTCCCGCATCTCGAAATTGCGCGGCAAGCTGAGCGCTAGCGCCATGCACGATGCTCCGCGCAATCCGCCCCAGACGATCAAATGACGCCAGCTGTCCGGTATCGGCGACCGTCGCGTAGACATGAAGGGACATAAACCGTAGATCGTTACCACTCGAGCCAGTGTCACAGCAAGAATCCCAACGAAAATCTGCTGTCGATAGAGCCAGAGCAAATCCAGATTAACCTGCAAGCCAATCAGCAGAAATACTAGCGAATTGACCACGAATGCGAGGTATTGCCAGAATTGATTGATCGCCATCCTGGTCGTCGGCGACATACCGACGCGACTGCCATAGGTTCCATAGACCATGCCTGCTACGACCACTGACATTACAGGCGAGACATGGAGCTGCTCTCCAAGCAGGAACGACCCGTAAGCAACCACTATGGTTAGTGTCGTCTCCAACAAATGGTCATCGAACAGACTCGTAATTTTTGATGCCAGCAGGCCAACGAGAAGTCCTACCAGGCAACCTCCAGCAGAAACAATGGCAAACTCCCCCGCTGTATTGGTAACAGAGAACGGTTGCCCAGCTACCACGACAGCAAGAACAACGTGGAACAGCACCATTGACGTTCCGTCATTGAAGATACTCTCCCCTTCCAGCAACGTGGTCAGTCGGCCTCTCAAGCGCATGGAATGCAAGATCGCACTGACGGAAACGACATCCGTAGCTGCGATAAGAGAACCGAATACGAGTGCCGGTCCCAGAGGCGCACCGCCTATAAGGTTCATACAGCCGGCCGTAATAAACATGCAAAACAGTACACCTACTGTCGCCAAAACCGTGATCGGAAGCCAGTCTCGCTTAATCGCGTTCAGATCGATGTTCCATGCCGTTTCAAACAACAACGGTGGCAATACACAAACTAGAATGAGCTCCGGCGTCATCTCGACCGGTGGCAGAATTTTAAAAATGCCGATGGCGAGCCCGACCAGTACCAGCGCAATAGAGTACGGAACTTTGATCCACTTCGTTGCCATAGCAACGGCTGTGATAACCATCACAAGCGCGAGCAGAATATCCACGTTGTACTGGTGAATTGTGTGGGCAGATTCCATGGCAGAAAACCACTAGCTACAGGCGCATTATGCCCAGTGCTGGAGCCTACACCTAGATCTGTGCGATGCGACCTATAATGCGACTGGACTAAAGGCGTTCAGACCGCACAGCATCAACCCCAAATACAGTCCAGGACTCCATTCGAGAACGGCCACGTACGAGAACCAAATCTTTTCAGTTTCCTGACACAACACACCAGCGTCTTGATGCGCCCTGTACGTGGTTCGTAGTACGAATGGAGTATCTCATCAGGAGGAATTGGTATGTTCGACCCTTGGATTTCCGCGTCACTTAGCCTGTTAAGCACTCTGCTGTGCATCGGCTGCCTTAAGAGACTACTCAACAGTTTGGTGGAGCGCCATACCAGACAGACTATTCAGTCGAAAGTCAGTCGCCGTTTATAACTCAGGCGTTGACGATTTCAACGATTTCGTCGGTGTCGAATCCAATCAAACCAAGAGACGACAATTTGCGTCCCTTCTTGTTCAGGTCTTCCTCAACGATCACCGAAGCCATGTCTATGATGCTCGAAATTACAACCACTGGAGACCGGCTGAGAACACCCATGTCGGCAACCAGCGTCAACGATTCGCAAATGTCCTCGACCAACAACCGGGTGTAAACTTCGCGCGAACACTCCGACAACCCGAACAGTCCGCTTCCCAGAGCCAGTATCGAAGCCTCGAGAGTCGACGCTTTCAAACGCCCCGTGCCACTCTCACTGGTACTAAAATCCTGCAGACTCTTAGCGAAGCCCGGCACCACGCACTGAAATGCTTTGGCAATTCCCTGAACTTCGCGATCGAGAGCGTGCAAAATTTTGAACACGGATTGATTGAGCGGCAAACGCATATCGTCGGCAATGAGCATCGAAAGCAAAATAGCCGGTCTAATAATACGCTCAGCGTCTGACAGACCACGTTCAATCACACTGGAGAAGGGAACGATGCCATCGACCACCGAACTAGCCACAGGCAGCCCGCGACGTGTCTCATTTCGCTCCAACCCGCAGACACTGACTTTGCTTCTAAACCCGGATATCAAAAGAACACCGGATTCGACTCGCGCTGAGTCGAACAAACGACCAGCCTCGATAATATTGACTTGATGTTTTACCTTCGCCTTCGCAAGCAAAGCGCGAAACTCAAGACCGGCTCCCAGTGGAGCATTCGTCAAACAGATCGTCATGCCGTCGCGAAATGCGGGCTTCAACTTTTCGACGATGGCACCATACTTGGTGACCGGCGCGGAAATTACAATTCCTTCCGAGTTGCGCAAATCGTCCACGCGATCTACGTTTTTCAAATCCATTCTGGTGTTGCCGCGTTGCGAGCAGACTGCGGCACCGCGTTCGCGCACTTCAAATTCACGAACTTGCAGTTGTTCTAAATTCGGATACGAATTGATCACGCCATCCGAGTAAACAACGACTTTATGAGCTGATACCAGGTTAGCTAAAGCCAACGCTTCCGCGCCATCACCGATGATGCACATCTCAGCGACTAAATTGGGGGAAGAATGAAGTTGACCGATTCCACCAGTGACAGAACTTTGGGATACCTGACCAGATAAAAGCACAACGCGCCTCCCTGTGCGTGCAAAAACCACCTGGCGGAACGAGAATTAAATTCCATCGATCCGTCTTGTTGTCGTTTACTAAAGTGGCAACCGCACATGAACAGAATAGACAGGTTAATATCGGAAGACAAGACCCGCAGCCAAGGTTTAACCTTTCCTGTAACCACCATCGAGAAAATGGCGCCATTACTATATATTGAGCTGTTACAACTTGGGTGATACCAGTACACTATTGTATAAATCGGTCAAAATTAAATCTCAGAGCTGGCGTTGAATGCGGGTTTTCATCATATATGGCAAGAATATATTACGACATAGACACAAGTCTTAGCGAATTGCAAGATTCTATTATCGGTATCATCGGTTACGGAAATCAGGGCCGGGCGCAGGCGCTAAACCTGCGTGACAGCGGGCTTTCCGTCCGAGTCGGTGCAAGAGAATCAAGTCCTTCCGGAGCACTCGCAATTAAAGATGGATTCGAAAAATATTCGATCGAATCGGTCGCAGCAAATTGTGACGTCCTCGCAATCCTGCTCCCAGACGAAGTTGTAGCGGATGTATACCAGCACTCGATTGAACCCTACTTGACATCACGCAAATCATTTGTTTTCGCGCACGGATTTACCGTGCATAACAAAACGGTCTCGCTGCCTGACGATGCGGACATTATCCTGGTTGCGCCAACAGGTCCCGGACGCAAATTGCGTTCCTTATACAATGAAGGCAAAGGATTACCGGCATTAGTTGCAATCGAGCAAAATGGCAGCGGCAGAGCATTTGAGAAGTGCCTGGCTTATGCGCGCGGAATTGGATGCACCAGAGCTGGGGTCATTGAAACAACATTCAATGAAGAAACGGTTACAGATCTTTTTTGCGAACAGTCTGTTCTATGCGGAGGCGTACCAGCCCTAATTAAGGCGAGTTTCGACACTCTGGTGGACGCCGGATATCAACCCGAATTGGCATACATTTCATGCCTCAAAGAAGTCAAATTAATCGCCGACCTGTTGTTCGAACGTGGAATCGATGGCATGCGTGAAGCCATCTCAACGACCGCCCAGTACGGCTCTGCGCTCGCTGGTGACGAATTGGTCGACGATCGTACGAAACACAAACTGAAGAAAATATTGAGACGAATCGAGACGGGAGAGTTCGCGAGATCTTTTCTAGCTACCAGTGGCGAACGGCAACAAGTAATCGAAACTTTGCTCACATCCGAAAGACGGTCACGCCTGGCCCGCACAGGCAAAGCACTGCAAAGCACGGTCCAGTTTTAACCTGACCGCCACCAAGAACGAAGCGTCATTGCTAAGAAAATTTACTGAACGATCATATTGTCGATCAACCGCACGTTGTCGATCTTTGCCGCACACAATAAAACGACAGGCTTCACCGGCTCTGTGACCGGCGTGAGAGTTTCAATATCACAAGCTTCCAGATATTGAACCTCAAAACCGGTTTTCTTCAGTCGCTCTTTGCCTTCTTCGATAGCAGCCACGACAGACCGCTTTTCCTCGATCGCATTTTTCACGCTGGTCAAAACTTCAGAAATCGTGACTGCTTTTTTGCGACCGTTTTGTGACAAATAAACGTTGCGCGAGCTCATGGCCAGCCCATCGGATTCGCGAACAATCGGCACGCCTTGAATGTTCAAATTCATATTCAAATCTTTGACCATTTGCCTTACGACCAGCAACTGCTGATAGTCTTTCTCGCCGAAATAAGCGATATCAGGCTGCACCATGTTGAACAATTTATTGACGATGGTGGCAACGCCTTCGAAGTGCCCCGGACGAAACGTACCGCAAAGCCTGTCGATAAGCCATCGCGGAGGAACCACCTGCGTGGTGGGCTTGTTCAGATCGCCGTAAACTTCTTCCGTAGATGGACTGAAAACACAGTCCACGCCGGCGCCTCGCAGGAGCGACAGGTCGCCTTCGAAATCACGCGGATACTGCGCAAAGTCTTCATTGGGTCCAAACTGCAAAGGATTGACGAAGATTGAAACTGCGACAAAATCGCACTCTTCTTTAGCTCGCTCTACTAGCGACAAATGACCGGCATGCAAATAGCCCATGGTCGGGACCAGACCCAATTGCGCGCGGCGCTTGCCGTCGCCGCTCTTACCGAGCGTTTTCTCTCTCCACTGTCGCAACGCTTCGACTGACTGAAGAACTTCAAGCACGTTAGAACGAGACTCCACACGAGTGTAAGACACCTACCTGCCCTCTTGGTGTAAACGCACAGGCTCACAACTACTGTGCCGGGTTGGGGTATTTTACCCGATGCCCGCTTGGAGTTTGCCATAATAAGAGATTGTTTCACCGCCCATGGCCAATAAATGGAAGACCCAAAACCTTGTCAAGCACCCAAAACGCAGACTATTACTGCGTTTTTAATGCCATGGCTCTTACTTTCCCCCCTGCTTGTGCTCTCCGCCCCTGGCGTCCACGCGGAAGAACTTCGGATATCGCAGGCAGAAGAACTTCGGATATCCCGAGCAGACGAACCACGATCTCCGAGCGCTCCGTCATCTACCCACCAAACATCCGAAAGCGCAAACCAACAAGCCCAGAATCTCGCTGAAAAAGTTATCGAGAAACTTGGTGGCATCGACAAAATTCACAAGTTCAACATGTCGACCTATCGTGCAGTCGGTAATGTCGAACAGATTTCATCGCTGTCAGGTTCATCCAACACACTTCCTTGCGAGATCATCGCCCAAGGGCATAAACAGTGGGTTTCTGTGACATTTATGGGACAACCGGTGGTCACCGGATATGATGGCAAAGACTGCTGGACCATGCAAGGCACGACTGCCATGCCAACCGATCCGATTACGGCACAACGCGTTAAGGAAGACCTGGATCACGGGCTGCTTCTCGTAGAGAAGCTGCTCGAGCGAGGGAGAAAGCTCAAGCTGGAACCATCGAAAACTATTAACGGTATCAGATGCGAAGCACTATCTGCGGTGGCAGAAGACGGCAAGCCGACGATATTTTATATCGATCCGACCAACAGCTTGATCGTCAGAACCGAGTATCACGGTTCTGACATAGAACAAGGCGTTGACTGCGTTAAGGCTTACGATTACATGGATTACCGGAAGGTGATGGGAACGCTCCAGCCTTACAAAGCGATTGAATATTCCGACAACAAAAAAGTCAGCATAGTTGAAATCTCGAGAATCGAGACTGATTTCAAACCGCCCGATGACGTCTTCAAAATGCCCACGGAATCAAAAATCGCAAGGTTAAAATCCGGGCCCGTGCATGTTCCCTTCCAATATACGTCCAACGAAATCCTCGTAATGGCAAGCATCAACGGATTGCCCAACAAGCTTTTCATCCTGGACACCGGAGCAACACAATCGATAGTGGACACACAATGCTTCAAGGACATCGCGCCGACAACATCTGAAGAAATTGCTATTACCACTGGTTCCGGCGCCATGAAAATGAGCTTTGCGCAACTGAAATCATTTCAACTTGGCGAAATTGTTTTGCCCGACGTCGCTGTCGCCATTGCCGATCTCTCTAAGTTCTCTCAGTTTCTCAGTGTTAAACCACAAGGTCTGATCGGCGCAAACATTCTCAAACGGTTTTTACTCACTATTGATTATGAGAAACAAGAGCTCATATTGCGTGATCCTGATAAGGTGAAGCCGCCGGAAGGTGCCATCGTAGTTGATACCAAACCGTCGCTTGGCGTTTCCGGACTGGCTGTGGATGGGGTTCTCGACAACAAACTCAAGCTCACTTTTTTAATCGACAGCGGCGCGGCATTCAATCACGTTTCCGAATCCCTGATTAAAGACCTTACAAAAACGCCCCTCTTGCCGGTCGGCGTCATCAAGGGTCTGGACGGTATTCCGGTTCGAACAGGCGCAACCAGATTCAAGACTCTGAGCATTGGAAATCTGACGATCGACGACCCGATTTTCTCGGTTGCTCCAACGCAAGGCACTGAAGACTCACCGAAGGGCATCATTCAAGGCGGGGCGCTGGCTATCATAGGCAATCCTTTACTGAGCCAGTATCGTGTGACTATCGATTATCGAAACCAGAAAATTTACTTCGAGAAAAAAGCGAAAAGCGGCGACGTGGCTCTCGACGCTCGTCTCAAGAGAATCATTGCCGACTACTACAACAGCGACAATGCAAGACAAGCCTCCAACCAGCTTGCGCACCTCTCTGCCGATGCGCTTGCCCAGGGCTTTCCCGCCATAGCCGCGCAGGCGATGGCCAACGAAGCATACTCACTTTCACAAGTAAACGCTGCTGCCGGCTCCCAATCCTCGTTTTCGCAGAAAGAATCGTCCGGCTCGAAAACAAGTTCCGAAAAATCGGAAATCACAACCGCTGTTTCTAAACCTATCAACGACAAATTCGTCGCCGCTTTCGAACAGGCAAAACGCAGCGATAACAAAGCTGTTATGGCACAAGTTCTTTCACTCTGGGCCCAGTATTACTTGCAGAGTGGTCCTCAAAACATTTCACGCGCTCGCCCGTTAATCAACAAAGCACTGGCGACCTGCCCGACGGAACCAGCTGTTTATGCGGTTGCCGGTTTACTGTTCGCCACCGGACAACCTGCGAATCCAGCAGACAGGCTGGGCGATGCCACCACAGAAGCCACCATGAATCCGCTGTTTCCGAAAGAAAAACCAGAATCTTCCGCCGACATGTTACTCAACCAGTCACTGATGATGGATCCGGCCAACTGGCTTGCACTCTGGACGAAATACAATTTGGCAGAACGCAGCGGAAAGACAAGCGAAAAAGTTTTGATAACAAAACATCTTCTGCGCTACTATCCCGAAGCCAGCCGCGTAAAACAACTCTTAGAGTAATCTGGACGTAGTCTTCGATCGAAACGCGACTGTTCCGCTCAGACCAATTGGCAAAAAAACTTTCCTGCCAAATTCGGCGACAGGAAAGTTTAAACTCAAATCGATGACGTTGTTTACGCTTCGACTGGCTGTGGCTGTTGGGACATTACGAGAACTTGGAATGGCAGCGATCCGAGTGCTTCGTTGCCGACGTACAGGATAATCTCGTAAGTGCCTTCTTGTTCGAACGCCAATCCGCTGAATGCGCTGATGATTTTGTGGGTCATGAATTGGCTTGGCAGTGGTTCGACTTTTGCCGGAGGCGACATCGCGATCACTCTGCCGGAGCTATCTGCAATCTTGAACTGGTATTCGAATCCTTCCGTTGAGCCCGAGATCTGTGCGAAGGCATAGACCAGTGGCACTACCGCTGGAAAAGACTGTGCAGTAATTCCGTTGTAAATGTTGACGCAGGAAACTGCATCTCTTCGCAGTACATCCTGCAGCACGCGCTCGCACAAGATGATGCCGATTAATCGGGGTTTGTCAGCCATTGTAATCTCCCGCTGGGGTGTGGTCGTGGACAGAACGACAAATTATACTAGTATTGACGTTAGGTGTTGCTTCAAAATGCCGCCCCTGACACAAATTTCGCCGAGCCAATTTTTGGCTCGATCCCCGAGGACCCACAGCCATGCTTGATCCCGAAGAAATGACATTCATGGAGTGGTTCGGCATCTGCTTCGTCATAGTTCTTATAGTCTTCTTCGCCTGCCGGTGGATCGACATCTCCATGACAGAATGCATTCACTGAGATGGGCTGACCTGTGATCGCCTTTGCGGAACGTAGCGGCACCACGAGGCGAGAACTCAACATGGGTCGTGTTCGCACAACGACGTGGTTCGGATCCGGAAGCACCAAAATCGCCTTACCGCCAAGCGCGAAATGATGCGTTTCCGAGCGAGCGTTGCAAGCCCGTCACCAGACAACCACAGCGGTTCGCGTGAGCCGCGCCACCACATTAATAATGAGCTTATCTCACCATCTAGATCTAATACAAAAGTTAGCTAAGCTTCGTTAGCTATCAAAGACTAATAGTCTATGGAAACCTGTAGCTTGCAGTCTGTGCGCGCTACCTATCACAGCTTATTCCACCTTGTAATTTATACGGCCGCGAGCAAAGCCTTGCGCTTCAAGGGGTTACAGCCTCAAACCCAGTAACTATGCGCGTTTCGGAATGTGTAGCGATATTGATCTCTCACATATGTTCATTGACATTACCTCCTCTTGATCACTAGGGTTGGGGGCACATGCCCAATAACACTTGAAAACCAAGGTTCTTCACTCCAAAACACCAACCAGAACCGGTTTAATCCAACCTTCTCGAGAGACTAACGTCATCTTGGAGGCTTTCTGTCAGTCGCTCGAGAAGCTCTGTCTGCTTCTACGAGTTGCTTTTCATTACCAACAATCAACCAGGTAAGGAGAAACTAGCTATGAGCAAGCCCTTCTGCGAAAGCGGAAGCTTGCCTTCAGCTGGCGCTGCCTTGGTGCGAGCGTATACCGTGGGAGTCACGGGTTCGATCGCAACAGGCAAGTCCGCTGTCGGTAAGATTCTGCAGGAGCGCCATGGAGCGTTTGTGGTCGACACCGACCACATCACTCGTGAGCTGCTCGATCATCCGTGCCCGGCCTACGACGAGGTGCTCGCGCACTTCGGAGCCGACCTGGCACCTGTCAAAGACGGACCAATCGACCGCGCGCTGCTCAAGGCTCGTGCGTTCGCCACCGTCGAACTGAAAGCCGAACTCGAAGCCATCCTGCATCCGCGCATCTATGAGCGCCTCGAGTCGCTCATCCTCGAACAGTCGGCTGCCGGCGTCAAGGTGGTCTTCATCCTCGTTCCACTTCTCCACGAAACTGGAATGCAGGAAAACTTCGACGAGGTCTGGTGTGTCGTCGCCCGGGAAGACGTTCGTCTCGCTCGGCTGATGGCTCGCAACGGACTGACCGAAGATGTTGCGAAGAAGATGATCGGTCTGCAGATGACGCAGACCGAGAAAGCGAAGCTGTCCCAGGTCATCATCGACAACTCCTTCGACCTCGAGACCACCGCGGGACACGTGAAGACTGCCGTCGAAGCGCTCATCGGGCGCGTCGACCAGTACTACGCCACCGCGACGGCCACTCCGGCGACCGATGGGGATGCCAGCGTCGAAGCTCCGGCAGCCGAAGGCACTGACGCCGAGGTCACCGACAGCAACGCCGCTCCGGAGGCCGAAGGCGGCAACGCCGAGGTCACCGACAGCGATGCCGCTCCGGAAGCCGAAGGCGGCAACGCCGACGCTGCCGGGAAACCCGACGCCAACGCACGGTATCGCAAGATCCTGCGTCAGGCCGCCGAAACCGGCGCGGACGAAACCCTGGCCAAACTGGGCGACGTCAGCACCACCGCGCATCAGGAAGCCACCGCCCGTATGAGTCTGGTCGTTGACCGGGCGACGGATGGTGAGCCCGACCTGAGCCGTCAACTCGATGTGGAGGTGAAGATGACCGTGCGTAACAAGCCCGGCAGCACGCCCACGCCGGGTGCATGCTCGTGCGGATGTGGCGACCGTTGCCGCGTCGACTGCGCGTGCATGCCCGACTGCGGGTGTGGCTGCAAGAAGCCCGTGCCTCCACCGCCGGTACCCCCGGTGGATGAGGACGGCAAGCCCAGCAAGCGCGACAACCGCGTTCTGTTCGGGTTGTTCGGTCTGCTCGGACTGCTCGCCTTCCTGTTCGCCTGCCTCGTGCTCTGGAGCTGGAACCACCAGCCGAAGGTCGTGAGCGGCGGCAGCTCGGTGACGGTCATCAACAACCTTCCGGGCTGCGGCGATTGCGGTCCGAAGGAGCCTCCGGTGGTCGTGCCACCAGTCGTGGTGCCGCCCGTCGTGGAACCGCCCTTCAACCCCCCGGCAGCTCCTCCGAGCTGCCCTCCGGGAGTGAAGCAGGAACTCGACGAGGTGCCCGGCTGGGCGTTCCGCTTCGTCCACAACGTCGTTCGCGAACGTGTGGCGCGCTGGGAAGTCTCCTACGGTGAAGCCTGCCGTGGCTCCATCGTCAAGGGCTTCGATGCGGACAAGCGGCTCCTGGTCTACCAGGAGTACGACTCGCACCAATACATGACGTTCCAGTACGTCATGACCTACGGAACGGACGGCTCGACTCAGGTCGACCGTTTCGAAGGGCGAGGCAACATCTTCACCGGACGCAGCATCTACCGGGTCAACACCCTCGGTAGCGTGGTGCGGGCAGAACACTACAGCGGTCTCAAGAAGCCCGTCTACATCGTCACCTTCGTGCGAAACGGAAGTGGCGGCGTGGCGGCTCTGAACGTTGAAGAGTTCGACGCCCTGTCCGGTGCGGCAATCCCCAAGAAGGTCATCGACGGCAAGGTCGCCGCCGGTGAGTTCCTGCAGGAGAAGTTCTACGTCTTCAACTGGTTCTGCCAGCTCTGAGACGAAACGCGTGTGGGGACCCCCGAAGAGCCTCTCACAGGGCTCCCGGGGGTCCCCCTTGACCGTCAACAAGGAAACCCACTTTGTCACGTATCAAACTCCCCGCTGGCGTCGATGCCGGCATGTTCAATAGCGGAATCATTCGGGTGGCGCATCCCTGCACCAACCCGACGGCTCCGTATCAGAAGCCCGACGAAATTCCCAACTACCTCAGCCTGCTCGATCACTCGCGCCGGATGAAGAAGTCGGAATACGAGAAGGCTCTCGAGTTCGAGGAAGACCGGCTCAACACGCTGGTCCGCCAGATGCAGGAACTCCGCCTGTCGCTGGTCGTGACCTTCCAGGGTCGCGATGCCGCCGGCAAATCGGGTGCGACGAAGCGCATCATCACCGGACTCGACTTCGACATGAAGACGCTCGCCGTCGTCCCCGTCGGTCCGCCCAACGACGAAGAGCGCGCGCAACCCTACCTGCTCCGGTTCTTCGAGCGCGATCGCATGCCTGGCTTCGGTCAGGTGCGCATCTTCGACCGCGGCTGGAACGAGGAACTGCTCGTCGTCCCGGTCATGAAGCTCGCCTCCAAGGAGCACGTCCAGGCGGCGTACGGTCAGATCAACACGATGGAATGGATGATGGCCCAAAGCGGCACCATCTGCGTGAAGATCTGGCTCGAGATCACCAAGAAGGTCCAGGACGAGCGCTTCAAGGAGCGCAAGGAAGACAAGGACTGGAAGTACACGGAAGCCGACGCCACTGCTCGCGAGCACTGGGACGGCTACACCAAGTACTGCAACAAGATGCTGCACCTCACTGGCACCGAGGGCGCTCCGTGGTATGTTCTCCCGAGCAACTGCAAGCGCTTCAGCCGGGTCCATGTTCTGCGCATCATCTGCAACGCTGTCGAACAGCGCATCGCCCAAGCCAAGAAGCGCTAATCAGCGCAACGAAGCAGGCAAATCGACAGCCGGAAAGGCGTGCAGTAGTGAAGACTATCTCACTGCTGCGCGTTTTTCCTTTCGCAAATGTTTTACTATATACCATCGTTGCTCCGGAGGCGGAACGCTGAAACTGAAAGCTAAGACGAGTGTATGCGACTTTGCTTCGATTCCCAATATCAGTTACATCAGGGGCATTAGTGAAAACTTGGCTAACATGACTGCGTCCGCTTAAAAATGCTTGTTACGCTCTGCGTTTGTTTGCAACTGTTATCACGACTCTTCACACCCTGACCTTCCCTGAGCTTAAGCCCAAGCAGTTACAGTCAAGCATCCCTCGCGATTTGAACCTTGCTCAGAGCAGGTCAGTGTCGAACGTCTCATTTAGATCCACCACTTGCACCGGGATTTGATGCGGTCGATTCCGGTTCGCATCGAACCGCTCCGCACAACGCCCACAATCAGGAGAGAACGCAATGAAGTTCTTCACCAACCAAGAGCCGGGTGGCTTGCACCTGCGCTCCACACTCGTCGGCAGCGTCCTGACCGGTCTAGGTATCGCATCCGGCATCGCAATGCTGGTGCTGATTGCCATCTCCGTCACGTGGGGCCAAGACCCGCCCACCAACACCGACATAATCAAGGAGATCGCCCTCGCATCGTCCATCTACGGATTGGGCGCAGCCATCATCTTCACCGCGCTGGGACTCACCATCCACGGTGTCACCAGCCTGGTGAGCAAGAAAAACTTGACCGCAACCTCAGGAGTATCACGTGTTCTCGCCGGTTTCAGCGGTGCGGTCCTCGGTAGCGGTCTCTGGGTGTGGCAGCTACTGCTTGCCTCACCGGAAAACGGTCTCGCCCGACTGGCCGGATTCGTCCTGATGACGGCGCTCACAGGCACAATCATCACCGGCGCCTGGCTCGCAGTGTCGAGCTTGCTCAACCTCCGAAGCACCGATGAAGGCAAGGCCCTTAGCTGGAAACTGGCGGTGACGGCCGGTGTTACCAGCCTCTTCCCGTGGGCGTACTTCCTCATTAACCTTCTCGTTCGCCCTTAAGACCCGACTAGTTCGCACTGAAGGCAAGATACTTGACGTGGCACCATTACCGGTGCCACGTCACCCAACCTCATGCATCACAATCTCAAGACTGCGAGAAGCCGCAACTGGAGTCAACCTCCAGCTGCGCGCTTTTCGTTCCAATCACATCTACTATACAGTTTCGTTACTCAACAATTCAGAAATTCGGAATTCAGAAACCAAAACCAACAAAACAAATGCGACGCCTCAACGCAACTCCTACTGACCGGCAGTGATGCTGTTAAAGTTCGAGCCGTAAAAGCTGATGTTCTGTCCATTCGTACTCGCGTTATTGAGAATAATCTTCTTATTGTTCGCTGTGAGGTTCACAGTCCCACCGTCCGAAGTGACAAGTGCGGAGTTTACTCCGAAGGTTACCAAACCCTTCCCGGTGGTGACGACATTGAAATCAGCAGATGGGGCCGCGGATATCACAGGCTTCTTTGGAATAGCGCCAATAGCGATTATTATGTCTCCGGCTCTATCGCCTGAAGTGGTAGCATTTGCGAATGCAGCAAAGCGTATCGAGCCATTAACGAGGTCATTCGATTGCACGGTAATGCTGCCGTTAACTGCCGACATCTGAGCGCCACTGTTCATCGAAATGAAGCCGGCATCGTTTACAAGCTTGATATCACCCTTGGTGCCAACAGTAATAGTCGAACTGCTGTTGGAAAGCCGGGCGTCTGTGTGCAAATCAAAACCTCTGGCAGCACTGATTCCATGAAGCCGCAGAAGTCCGCCGACACCATTTACATTATTGAGCTTGGCTGAAGAGTTGGTTGTGAGCGTCAGATCGTTAATTGCGGTGTTTAAAACTATCGAGCCTGAGTTCGATACCAAATTCGCAGTGGGCGCGGTAAACGTCACGCCCTTGGCTGCGCTGATTTTGCCTTTGCCGGAAGCCTGAAGAGTCACATCGGATCCGCTAATTGCGTCTGAGGCAAGCAGTTTGACACCACCACCGCTGGCGACCGTCAACGCTCCACCAGCAGCGGAGAGTCCTCCAAAAATGCCGTTCTTAGGCAGCTTGGTGGCTCCGACAAGAAAGTCTTTTGAATACATCGATCTCAATTGAATGGTACCGCCTGCGCCACCATTTGCGCCATCAACGTTCAGATCATTTGTTATGACAAGCTTTCCGATTTTGGTCGATGGAACGCTACCACCAGCAAAGAGGCTCACAGTGCCGCCATTATGCGGGCCCGCCGAAGGAGATAGCGCAACATTGAGCATCGCAGGATCGACGGTGAGATTTCCGCCTACATCCATGAATACCTGCCCACCATCACCATCGTTCAGTCCGGCATGAGCACTGAGCGAAAGAAAATTAGCTAGTCCTTTTGGCGCTTTGAGCGGCGCACCTACGAAGGTTTGGACCGTGCTTCTGTCCGTGTAGAGGATCTTTCCGCCACTTCCAGCGTTTGCACCATTAGCAGAAATAATCAAAGGCGTGAGGATTGAACTGTTGGCATTTGAAATCGTTCCGGCCGACAGCGTGAGCGTCCCTCCTTTTCCACCTGGAGAGTCGGCATTGATCGTATTGTTAGCGAGATCCAGATTTATCGCACCTCCGGTTGCGATCATCAAATCATTACCGCTTGTCGTGATACCGCCTGCGGTGGTGGTCAGATTAATCACGCTACTCGGTGCTCCTGAAATAGCGATCACAGCACTGCCGTTCTCTATCGAAATTTGAGAACCATTGAGGGTAATTGTTCCACCAGCCTTGGTGTTATCACTGTCTGCACCAAACTGAACGACATTTGTGGTGATCTTTCCAGGAGTTGATACCGAAACATCGCCGCCGTCTCCTGTGTTGCTAGAAGCGGTTATAAAACCACTGACACTCACGCCGCCGAGGCCGGTGTTGGAGATTGAAACAGTACCGCCAGCGGTGCCTCCATTAGCTGTAGCCCCCACAACTTGCAGTTGCTGGGCGCTATCATTCGCGGTCACGGTGACATTACCACCGGCCGCATTGTTGCCGCCAGTGGCACTCAACAAATTGGAGGTTACAACCGGACCAGCGTCCGAAACAATAGTGATATTGCCGCCCGCTTGATTATCCGCGCCAACCGCCGCTTTCGAAAATATGAAGCTGCCGATGTTAACTCCCGAGCCTGCATGAATGCTGATGTTACCGGAAGTAGCGGTAATAGATGAAGAGCCGCCTAACGTGATGCTACCGGCATTTATCATCGTCGAAGGGACTATCGTGTTGCCGGTCGTGATGGCGCCATTAGTACCAAAGGTCATTGTCGAGCCGCTGCTGAATGCAGGCTGCGCTGTTGCTATTGTGATGTCACCGGTCGATCCGGTACCTGCATGGGCGAGTATTTGTGCGCCCAGGTTTATGGTAGACCCGACTCCTCCTCCTACGATCGTGACGCCGCCATTGGTGGCAGCTCCCACGCCGTAAGTCGCGATCAGAGAGCCATTTGCGATGTTTACTAGTCCCTTATTCGAATTGGAATCAGCGTAGGCCGCAATAGTTACGTTGCCACCCGACTTGTCGAGACCGCTGGCACTCGCATCAATCGTGAACGGCGTGCCGAAGAGATCCACATTGCCGCCACTGGCAGATGCGCCAGTGAAAGAAACCGGGGACGTAGCGATCGTACCCGGCGGTATCGTCGGACCGGATGTGCCGGATCCTGCCGTCACATTGGCGCCTGCAATGATCGTAATGTCGGCGCCACTGCCGTCCACGTTAGTCGCTGCTATCTTGGTGTTATTCGCGGTTCGAGTAATGTCGCCACTCGCAATGATCGCGAGGTCCTCGGCAACCACGATATCCCCGTTCAACTGTATGTCGCCGACGTTGTAATAGGTAGGGTCGCCGACCAGGCATTGTTCACCGATCACCAGAGTATCGGTGTGTGCGCTCACGTGAACTGCCGTTCCGCTTGAGTTAACGACACCGGTCAGCTTATTAACAGTGACATCAGTCGTTCCTTGACCGGAGAAAAGATTAAACTCTCGGGACAAGAAATCGCCACCGTATACGGTGGTATTACCCAGACCGGTGTAGTCAGACGGGCGAACATTTATAGCACCATTAAGGGCGCTAAACGTTCCGCCCACGTTGTTTACAGCCAGGTCGGATTCGGGATTTCCAGTCAGCGTGATGCTGCCGCTCGAACTAACGGAGCCGTGGTTGTTAATGGATCGTCCGGCAGACAGTTCAAGGCTTCCGGAGCTGGAAATCGAGCCCGCGTTGTTGAGATCGCGCTCGGCACGCAACGAGAGGTTGAGTGTTTCGGCGCCAGTTGAAATGGAGGCACCGGCATTGTTGTTTATATCGCGCGCTGCGATTCTGGCAGTATCGACGTTTCGACTGCTCGAATATGCGCTGATAGAGCCGTAATTAACAAGATCGTTTGTCAGGCGAACGCCGTCCGCGCTTCGCGAGAAGTCACCACTAGCGGTGACATGTTCCGGAATTACGAGTTCAGCCGCTCGGATTGTTCTGCCACCATCACTGATACTGTTCAAGTTAAACTGACCGGCAGTACCACGGCCGCTCTGATCGACGGTAAGCGCCTGAGAACCGCCATTGCGAACCTGCTGCAATGCAACATATTCGGCAGCTGAAACTTTATCGCCGCTGCTCAGAGTTCTTACTTCGCCACCAACATTGATACTGTATGTTTGAGCAGACGAAAACAAGTTTGATCCTAAAATAATTGATTTGTTCGACGACGTGAGATCGAGCTCCAGCCCGCGTGCTATCGACCTTGCCACGCCATTGTCGTTTAACAGCACCGACTGTCCGTTGAACCGATTCAACCGGTTATCGTTTACTCGCAATGTATCACCGACGGGTCTCAATTGAGTTTGAAACTGTGTGGTCAAGCCGCCGGGACCTTGATTCTGCCAACCGTTCGAAACTCGCGTACCTCTCATCAGTTGCCGAATTTCGCGATTGCTCATACCAGGGTTATCGGAACGCATTTGTTGAAAACCGTGCCCATTGGCGTATGCTGGTAGCGCCATAAAGAACGAGCCTGCAATGGCTACAACAGGAGCGGCTGACCGAAGAAGCTTTGTGTATCGCATGCGTTTTGTCCTTTGTTCTCTATGGTATGGCGCAGAGCATCGCGATTTCAACGGACTGATCGGTCCGATGAACTCGACTACTCTTGGCGGCGAAGCATTACATTAGCGCATCTCCGAATTTGAATAATTAATCCCGAGCGTCGGTTCCTTTCATTGACTGGAAAGAACGCAAGAAAGCGCCAGTGATATCAAGAAGATCAGCAAGTCCTACTTGCTTCCGATACCGGTGAAAACGAGCTGTGTCGCGCAACTTTCGCTAACTGTTTCACTCAATTAGAGATAAGCTCGAATATCAGGTCGTGGACGAGATTTAGAGTTCATGAACTCAAAACTGAAAGAGCTGTATTAACTACATTCTATGAGCTTTCTAGTACTCAAACTGGATAGGGTGTCACACGCATACCCCAACCTCCTCATTACGCTGCGCATCTAGTTTCAACCTCACTGCACCAGTACAACCGACTCGCATCCATCTCACTTCTTCTCAGGAGCGAGGTGTTGAAAGCCGTCGTCTGGCAGTGACGAGGAGCAGCGGACTGGAGCGTCATTTACTGCTGTGATCGTTGGCATCACACAAACACGTAGGAACCAAAGCCATGGCCCAAGTCTCAATCACACACGTAGCCGGGCTCAAATTCCAGGTCCAGGCGGACACTGGAAGTCACAAAATCATCAGCGACCAACCGGTTTCCGCGGGCGGCGCAGATGGTGGAGCGAATCCGAAAGAGCTGGTCCTCGCCGGACTCGGCGCTTGCACGATTCAAACCATTCTCATGGTCGCTCCTCGCCGGAAGTGGAATATCACCGACCTCGTCGTCAACGTCGGCATCACCTATCCCAACGGACCCTCGGGTGACCCCGCGGTTACCGAGGACATCCAGGTGAAGGGCAATTTGACCCAAGCCGAACTCGACGACATCAAACGAACCGCCGAGAAGTGCCCCGTCTACAAGCTCATGTTCGGCTCGAAGACGCTGATCGCAACAGTGACCAAGAAGTAATCATTGAGCGGTCCCCAACAACAGAACTGAAATCGCGACGACCACGCACTCGTCGCGTCAGGCAATCCACCCGACGAACTCAAGGAATTGTGTTCGTCATGAACGACGATTCGACGCCACTGGATGTGGTGCTCTGTCGTCCCCCCGTTGCTCCTGGAGGAATTTGTGCGCTTACATCCGCGCAACCAGACCGAGACGGTATGTCGTCTCGGCTCCAACAATGACCGCGCTCGGAACAGCTTTCAGAACTCTTCGTAGTCGATGAGCTGTGCCTTTCAGGCCGGCTCGTCACCTCCTCTGGTGGAACCAGGGGACGAAGAGTTCGAGCTGATGCTGAGAAGCGGTCCGAAAGGTACCACTATGGGTTCTCCCAATAACCAAAAGGGCCAGACTTCGGTCGGGCTCATGTTGTTTTACTTCGGACTCGTGTATTTCATGCAGGGTCTCGGTCAGGCAAGCGGACTGGTCAGCCAGCCGCTGCAGTTCTTCTTCAAGGAAGCGCTCGGCCTCGACCCCGCGCAAGTCACGCAGTATCTCTCGATTCTCACCTTCCCCTGGATCATCAAGCCGCTCTATGGCTTGGTGAGTGACTACGTTCCGCTGCTCGGCTACCGTCGTAAGACGTGGCTGATCGCCATGAACAGCGTAGCGAGCCTGGGCTTCCTCTGGCTCTCCGGTCTGACTGCACCCGCGATGATCGTGTGGGCAATGATGCTCACTGCCTTCGGCACGGCTTCGTCTGACGTAATCGTCGACGCGCTGATGGTCGAAAAGGGCAAGGCTCTCAATGCCACTGGTCGGTTCCAGAGCGTCCAATGGTTCTGGTTCTACGTCGCCGCAATCGGAACCTCTCTGCTCGGCGGATATCTGTGCAGCATCTTTGCGCCCGCGACGGCGTTGCACATCGCTGCCGCGATCACAGTTCTTGCCCCGCTCTCAGTAGTGGTCGCGAGCTGGCTCATCGTCAAGGAAGAGAAGGCGACCGTCAACTTGACCGGTCTCAAGCATACCTTCGTCAAACCGCTGGCGAAAGTCAAGCCACTGTATCTGGTGCTGTCAGGAGTCCTCCTGGTCGCCGCCTTCGCTTACTTCGGCACGACGGCGATCTGGGCACTGCCCTTCATGATTGCGCTGTTCGCACTGCGTACAAAGACGCTGTGGTTTGTCGCGCTATTCATCGCTTTCTGGAACTTCAGTCCGAGCTTCGGCACGCCCTTCTATTACCACATGACCGACACACTGAAGTTCTCGCAGGACTTCATCGGTCAGCTCGGCGCCATCAGCGCGGTCGGGTCGGTACTGGGCGCGCTCGCTTATGGACGGTACTTCTCGAAGAAGACCTTCAAGTTCCAGATGTTGTTCAGCATCATCACCGGTGTGATTGGTACGCTTTCGTATCTGTCGCTCATCCAGAACTCCGCGCATGCCGCCGCTATCGCCATCACGCTCAACCTCGTGTTCGGCGTGTGCAGCATGGTGGCAGTGTTGGCGACGCTGACTCTGGCTGCCCGGGCCTGTCCCGAGGAGTCGGAAGGCTTCACCTTCGCGGCACTGATGTCGGTCAACAACGCAGCGGCTCAGGTATCGGCGATTGTCGGCGCGAAGCTGTACGTGAGCGTCTTCGCCAACAGCATGACGCCACTCATCTTCGTATCAGCAGCATTTACCTTCGCGTGCGTGTTCCTCCTGCCGCTCCTCAATGGCGTCTCGGATGAAACGACCAAGCCCGAAGGCGAAGCGAAGAAGGACAACCCACCGTCCGATGAGAAGAAGTAATTCGCAGGCTCCCGCCTGTGAAAGCACTTCGTAGCGAGAGTTGCGACGTGGCGGGGCCGGAAGAAGACTAAAATCTTCCGGTCCCTCACCACGTCCTTTACCGTTTCACCACGGACTCCGCTATTTTTCAAAAACACACTACTATCCTTTGTCGTTTTCGAACAGGTCTGCTCTCCGTCCTCCCCCGACAAACGAGATGCACGTACCGGTTGGTTTTAACAATTCCTTTCGATAGTAATATCAGTGGATCGCGCAGTGCGAGCCAATCTCTGTATCCATTTGCCGTAAAGTGTTGTTGCATCAGCAGGGATCTGTCTCTCAAAACGTTGGCTGCGTCAGGCATTAGGGCAGTTTGTAAAAGCTCTGATTTATGTAAACCTCAGTTTGATCCATGTCTGATTTGAACGTTAATCTGAAAGCATCCATTCTTGACAACTTGATAACCGGAACCACCACACCAACCTCCAACAACACCCGAACAACCAAACCTTCCAGTCGCACGGAGAGATCCGTCCTGCGAGCTGGGAGGTACAGTGTCGAGAATGGAAATTCCGCGGTAGTCCCGAACCAAAGTAGGTTCACGCCTCGGTTGTCGGATTCACTGCGGTGGAACCGAAATCGATAGGCAAATGATTTGGAACCGACAGAACACGAAACTGCTAGCGAAAGCTATCGTTTCAGCGCTGTCGCGGTCCGTCGCCCACCAACCGAAACCAGAGGATTACATGACTCTTTCCCGATGGCTGACTCTCAGCGTTTTCGCAGCTTCCGTCGTGGCTGCGTGGCAGCTCGCTCAACCCGAAAAGCCCAAGCCGGCACAGTGCATCGCCGCACCGACCGGCAACCCGTTCAGCAACGCCGCCATGATCGGCGAACCGAAGCCGCGGCTGAACGTCGTTCCGCCCCCAACCCGCAAAATCTCCAACGATTACTTCACCCAGTAACGCCGGAGACCGCAACGCCGACGAGCAGGGGCATTTGCCCCTGCTTCGTCAACACAATCAACCCAGGAGTGTTTTATGGTCGAAGCACTACTAAGGGCCCTTAAGTGGGTCCTGCTGTGCCTTTTACCGTTCTATCTCGGTGTCTGTCTATTCCTCTGTGGCGCTATGTGGCTGACCACAGGGTTCGACAGCGTCGCAATGGGATTGCCAATTGTCGCCATTCTATCCCTGCCCGTTGCAGGAATGATGGCGGCAGCCTGGCACATTCCACCGCCGGATCGCGGATAGTGTCAAACCCCACATCGCGGCGACGCGAACGGGGTTAATCTGCGGTTCTTGGGGTCGAGATCTTCCGGCACGGACGCCGGGAGGTTTCGACTTCTTTTTTGTAATCGCTTTGCGACTTTGTATAGTAGTTAAAGGTGATTGAGACTAGAACAGTAGCGTCAACAGAATCGCCACCCGCTGAGCGTTCTGTCCTAGCGCGAGCTCTCACGAACGAGGGGTTTTATTGAAACAGGTTGTAAAGCGGTTCATGAAGTCTACATGTTACTAAAACTAGTTCTATCCCTTCCTGTAGAACCAGGTACCACATCTTCTCTCTTTTCCAGGAAATCTCAGTTACCCGCGACCAGCAAATCACCCAACCCAACGACTATCAGACTGCTTTCCGCACTGTTTCTTAAGTGCCCGGAGAGACTCGATGTGGCTACCTCCGCGCCCGAAGTGGCGTTCCGATCGTCAAACTCACCTGGAAGGAATTTCGAATGACTCTTGCAACCGCACAGCAGCTCAAGGTCCTCGCTCTCTCGACCGCGCATGCCCAATTCTCCCTCGCCGTTTCCGGCATGTTCACGTGGTTCCAGACGGCTGTGGCCGGCTACCGCGCGGAACTCGACTTCGAAACCGAGTTCACCAAGCACGACGCCATCACCGCGGACGACGCGATGCCCGAGCGCCTGAAGAACGAATGGTCTTCCTACGCTCGCGCACTTCGCGCAGCCTACGCCGACTTCGGTCGCGACGTGGTCACCCGCATGGGCGTCGACGAACCTGCCCAGGTTCGCAACCTCGCCCTCTCGATCGCCGGCAGCGCATTCCAGCGCGCACGCCAGAGCGCCCGGGAGTTTCTCGTCACCCAGATCGAAGCGACCGTCATCCCCGGGTGACACGCTCGATCGCCCGTCCAACACCTGCACGAAGGATAAAATAGCCGATGAGCTATAACACGAAGCTGCTCGCCATGCTTGTCTGCATGCTCGGCGCGTTCGGCGCTCTGATCGCCAAGGTCGAGATCGTCGCCACCGTCCTCGCCATCCCCACGGTCGTCCTGTTCATCAACCTGCTGTTCGCGCAGCGGCAGATCAGCAAGGACAACAACACCGCCATCAATGCCAAGTACGCGGAGT
>JBGAHZ010000106.1:0-9415 GCA_044225915.1 Obscuribacteraceae bacterium (SeqCode) | reverse complement strand
GAGATGCACTTCTATTATCCGACCACTGTATTGAGCACCGCCCGTGAGATCATCAATCTTTGGGTTTCACGAATGATCTTCATGTCTTTGAAGTTCACCAAGATGATTCCATTCAAGCATGTTCTAATTCATCCAGTTATTCAAACATCCGATGGCAAGCGCATGTCGAAGTCGAAAGGCAACGCCATCGATCCGATCGACATGATTGAAAAATACGGTGCCGATGCTAATCGTTTTTGGTTTGCATCGATGGGAGTTAAAGGCGATCAAGATGTTCGCTTCCGTGAAGAGAAACTGGAAGAGTACAAACGTTTCGTCAATAAACTTTGGAACGCCGGGAAGCTTGTCCTGACTCAATTAGAGGGATACGAGCAACGCGGAGTCGATGATAAGAAACTGACTCTTGCCGATCAGTGGATTCTCTATCGCTACAACGATTTGTTGGATAAGCTGCAAACGAACTATTCGAATTATGACTTCGATAACGTCGCGCGCGATCTATATGAATTCATTTGGGATCACTTCTGCGATTGGTACATCGAGATCGCCAAGATTCAGATCGCGAAAGAGGGCGAATCAGGCGGCGAGACGCGAACGGTTTTATACACTGTCTTTGAAGGTTTGATGCGCGCACTTCATCCGATCATGCCATTCGTCACTGAAGAACTCTGGTCGCATTTACCGAAGTCCTTGATGCGCGCACTTCATCCGATCATGCCATTCGTCACTGAAGAACTCTGGTCGCATTTACCGAAGTCCGGAATATTCGCCGAGATCGATTCGATTATGTTCGCGCCGTATCCTAGAGGTGATGCTCGTTTCAACAACAAGCAAGCCGACGAAGATATGGGCTATCTAATGCGTGTTATACGTTCGATCAGAAACATGAGGCAAACATTCGATGTTCCTGCTCGCGCTGAAGCTGAAGTTCTTCTTGCAGTTACCGACGCGAAACAGAAGCAAGTCTTAAGCGACAACATCGAAGCAATCAAGCGATTGGCGAATGCGAATCCCGTCAACATCGGCGGCACTGAAATCAAACCGACCGGCAAAGCCGCATCGGAAGTTATTTCTGAAACCACCGTCTTCATCCCACTCGACAAGCTCATCGATGTAGAAAAATCTCGCGAGAAACTCGTTCAGCGTTTGACGGCAAAAGAAAAAGATCGCGACAAAGTCAAAGGACAACTCAGTAACGAGAGCTTCATTTCCCGCGCGCCGAAAGAAAAAGTCGACGAGCAAAAAGCGGTTCTCGCAGACGTCGAAAATCAAATCGCCAGCATCAACGCCCAGTTAGATATCCTAAAATCCAACTGATTAGCGACATCGCCGGAACCGAATCCTAGGAGCACCCGCTTCGAATCCTGGAAGCGCACGCTTCGAATGGGACCGCCAGTTTCGGATCCTGGGAGCGCAGGCTTCCAGCCTGCTTATGAACGGACTGACTCTATCCAGTTTTAAAAGCTGCTTCAACTACTTAGATGCATCCTGCAATAGATCCGTCGGAACTAGTGCCTCCAACCCATGAGAAACTAGAAAATCACGAAACAGTGGCCGCAAGTCCTGTCCTTCAAATTGATCTTTTTGTTCATACGGTTTGATGATGTCCGCCATGATGACGCCCTGCTCTTGCCGCAGTGGCTGACCATCAGAATCAAACGCCTTCACTGACACATCGGAACGCAAAACATTTGGAATCGGAGATGTGACCGTATTGATCTGCTCTTGCTGAAGGATGCTGTGAATCTTGCCATTGTTCTTGTCTATACCTATTGAAACAGTAACGTATTTGATGACCATGCGATCGGCTGCTTCAGAGATAATCTTGATGTCTTTGACGTAGAGCACTGCATTTTCAAAACTACTTTCAACGTGCTGTATCTGCGGCACGCGTTTGAAATCCCAGATGCCACCATTTCGATCTTTTTGATATCCGGAGACGCTGGTTTGTCGATTCATTTGTTTGAGCATCGGTGACGATGACTCGTGCTTCACGTAATCGTAGCGATGCACAATTACTTCTTCTTCGCAGTGTCGTGTTCCAGCATACCAATCAGGAATGAGAAACCATTCGTTGTTGTTTTTGCGGTCCGGGCTTATTAGAAGGTCGTCGGAATAAACTTTCCCTAGCTGCAGCGCCTCAGGCATGCCAGCGAGTTTTTCCGAGTGCTTTACACCGCCTTGCAGTGTCACTGTTCCATCGCCGGATTTTGCTACAGACGCAGAGTTTGATGATGATGATGATGATGATGATGATGATGATGATGATGTAGCAGCATCACTACTATCAGCATCCGCCGCAATCACCGCATTTGGTGACACCAGTAAAAGTACAATCGCGGTTATCGGCGCAAACAATTTGTTATGCGTTTTGTTTCTCAAAATCAACCCACCCTAGACCTCAATCGATGAGACAGTATATCCCAGCAATTTAGGATGCTTGTGATCGACTTGATTCAAATTGAACTGTTATAAATCGCGCTGTTCATCAGACAGGTAACCTTGCTCAGTCGCATCCGAGGTCTCAGCAACTTTCAAAGACGATTTCTTTTTGGACGCACCTCTTGCGGCCTTCGCAGCTTGTTTTGCTGCTTCTTTCTCTGCCGCTTCCGATGCCTCTGCGGCTGCTTCTGCTTCGAGATTGGCCGGTTCGATGCATTCCGGACTGTTAGATCTCGCGTTGTTTACCACAATTGACACTCGGTAAAAATTCATCGCCTCACTGGCATATGGTTGCAGCAATGGCACCAACTTTTCCGGATCGACGCATTCTTTGTTTAGCCACAGGGCTTCATCACCAGGTTTCAGAATTACCGGCATGCGATTGTGCACGGGTGCGACCATCTCATTCGGCGTTGTTGTGATGATGGTGCAGGTCCGCTGGATCAGCTCGCCATCCTCATTTTTGGTTTCTTCGTACAGTCCAGCAAACGCGAAAAGTTCTCCATCTTTCAGTTGGAATCGAACCGGTCTCCGCTTTTTCCCGACCGCCATCCACTCGTAGAAACCGTCCGCAGGTATCAAACATCTTCGCTTTATCAATGCGCTTTTGAACATCTTCTTCTCGATCAATGTCTCAGCACGCGCGTTGATCATTGGTTTAAGCAGCCGAGGATCTTTCACGAATCCTGGAACCAGACCCCATTTGCATTTATCGAGAAAGCGCTTTGCAGGCTCTTCAGCGGTCGCTTCATTTTCAATTACCACAGGCACCAGCTGCGTCGGAGCGACGTTGTAATTGGGATCAAGTTCTTTGAACAATTCTTCGATGCCGAATCGTTCCATAATCTCTTGATGGGTATGAGTGACCGTATATCGTCCGCACATTTCGAATTCCTGCTTCGCTGAGATTCATCATTGAGTAATTGTAGGGGCTCATTGCCTCTGAGATTCATCATTGAATAATTGTAGGGGCGCATTGCCTCTGAGATTCATCATTGAGTAATTGTAGGGGTATATCGTCCGCACATTTCGAATTCCTGCTTCGCTAAGATTCATCATTGAGTAATTGTAGGGGCGCATTACATGCGCCCGGGCTGCTGATTCGAACGATTGTAACTGCAGGGCGCATGCAATGCGCCCCTACAATTATTGCTATGAGTAATTGTAGTCGGTCAGGTTAAGCGGAACTTAATTATCACCGCCTGACGGCGAAAATTCTCATGCTGACATCGCATAATTCTACATTTTAACTAAGAATGATTCACAAGGCGCCTTACAACTGCGAACATTAACAGTGTCTGGCGGGTGTCAAAGCTTTCAGACATCATGCAAGCGTCTCGGAAACCGAAGTTTTGAAACAGATTCAAACGACCTTCGCCCTTGGTCTCATACTATTTTTAAATTGCTGTTCCAATGCGGGAGCTAGCACGTCGGTATCGACTGGTACTACGGATAGTGCAAGCCAACTTACTAATCCGACTTCGCAAAATCTTTCGGACAGTGGTACGCATGAAGGCAGCGCACCGGAAGTGCTTCTCACCATAAAAGGACCTGCAAAGGTCGAACAATCGCAAAAAAGAGAATCCGGGCAAGAGCTGATTGAGCAAACAGCCAAAGAAGATCATTCTGTGCGGACTGGGAATGATCGCTCGACGACGACGTCGGCGGCGTCGAATTCCAATTCAAGCGCCACTTTCACCTCGGCACCATCAACTCAAACTCCAACGCTAAAGAACCTTCGAGCAGGTAACACTCAGCGAAACGCCTTGTCAAATGCGCCACGACAAATCGCTCAGCGCACTCCGATGGCACCCGGTGAATTTGGTTTATCATCAATGGCTATTCAATTAGCGAAACAATGGAATATCTACAACCGGCTCGGTGAGCTCGACTCGGCATACAGTAAGTTTGACGCGTCACCTTCAACTGACAATACAATTCAATATTTGCTTTCAAAACAACGCGTGCTCGCCGATCTGACAGATGTAAGTTTTGACGTCAGACGATGCACGAATGCGGTCGATCGCGAGATAGCAAAGAACTCCTCGAAAGCAGCTTATCTGACAGAACTGCGAGACAAAGCAATCCGCTTCAACACATACGCAGACTTCGTAGCCGGTGGTCTCACTGGTATTATTGCTGGTGCCCTCGAAATGGCAGACCTGAGCCGCTTTGCCAACACTAGCGTAGATATCTCAGAAGGTATCGGTCAGGCCGGTCTGTCTGCCTGGGCATTTAAAGCAGAACACGCGGGGGATCGAAGGCAAGGTGGTCTACCGAATATTCTCGCTGCGGTAATCGATCCTGCGTATCGCCACGAAGCGTATCCTGAGTCGGTGCGAGCTTTCTTGAATACTCCAAGTCCGGATAGTCCAAGTGGTATCTCTCGTTTGGATGCGATGCTTGAACGCTGGGAGAAACTAAACTTCTGCCTGACCCACACCGGACACCGAATGAAAAAAGCTAAGCGCGTGAAAAACCTCACGGGCACACATCAAGAGGACGCCACAGCCACCATCGACTTACTAGAAGATCGAACAGCAATGCTGCACGATCTGCGAGCAGAAGTGACGATGATGGACGAGGCGGTAGCTGAGATGTTCGATTACGTCAAAAAACACTGATCGTGTTTTTCAATCTGCATATATAACGAATGCGATTAGACAATCGATGCGCGGAAGCAAAAGCTACACGGTGTGCGCGTTGGCTGTGATGAGCTTCACAAGGCTTTCACGCAATTCGTTCCACTCTCCCTCACTCAACGCCGAGAGGAACTGCTGATTGGTTTTCTCTACCATCTTTTGCGCGCGCGCAAGAAGGCGCTTGCCGCCAGGCGTCAGGAAAAGATCGTTACAGCGCCGGTCCTTCGCACTTTTTTGTCGACTGACCAAACCGCGCTCTTCCATTCCGTCGACTATCTCGGTGACTGTGGTTCTGTCGACATTGTATTTAGCGGCGAAAACGTTTTGCGTGATCGGTCCTTCAGCCGCGATGATCCGCAGCAATCCGAACTGCTGTATTGTCAGTCCCGCTGGTTTTAATGTCTGTTCAATTTGATGAGAAAGCAAACGGCTAGCCTGGTTCAACAAGAAACCAGGACTATTGAGAAAAGCACCCGGAATCAAAAACTTGGTTTTGTCGTCATTCATGTTCATCAGTGGTGGCAATAGTCAGTAAAAGGAACTATCTCCGCTACTGTATCTGACCGGACAATGATTTCCAAGCCCACATTAGAGACTGTTAATCTTCTGAATTGAACTTTTTGACCGCGAATTTCGTTTAAGTAAGTAGAAGGTCAAAATGACCGAATCAAAAATCCTAAAGGAGGCCCACAAATGAAAAAGTTAAACGCAATGCTAGTAGCGGGTTCCTTGCTCGTAGCTGGCGCTGTCACTACCCCAGCACTGGCTCATGATAATGATTGCAATGACAACAATCATCATTACAGCTGGAACTGGCGGAATCGATCGAATCACACCGGCTACCAGGTCAACCGCTACGTGAGAACAAACCCCTACTGGAACAGCTACGGCAACGGCATGTACAACAGCTACAGCAACCAGTATTACAATCCAAATCCAGGGTTCTTCACCCGAGTGATCAACAGAATATTTTAAGAGCGTTCACGCTCACCCTTGTCCGAACAACTGAATAACCAAAATAAAAACATACACCAAATGTAGTGCACCACTTTCCCGTCGACCGGCTTGTGAAGCCAACATACAGGAACAGCGGTGTTAGATAAACTTGCCATGCAAGTCTGTTTAGAAAACAAAAAACTCAATCGATCAAAGGAGATCCGAGATGAATAAGAATAAACTATCCCTAATCGCAGCAGTAGCGTTGTCCGCAGCAGGTCTGGCTTTTAGCACAGCGAATGCAGCAGACACTGCCACCACTGTTGATGCCGGCAAAGGAGCACAATGCGCTTCCGGTAAATGCGGCGGACCCGGAAGAGGCGGAAAGGGCGGCTTCTTCAAAGAGCTCGGAATCACTACAGACCAGCTCGAAAAGATGAACACTCTCAAGCTAGGCTTCGAAAGTTCAGTAGCTCCTAAAAAAGCAGAACTCATGACTCTGAGCCGCGAGCTTCGCGATGACATCACCAAACCTGGCGTTTCGAAGAGCCAGTTGCTCTCGCTGCAATCGAAAATCAATGGCATTCGCGATGACCTGTCCACCAGCAGAATCAGCTATATGGCAGACAAGATTGCCATCTTGACTCCTGATCAGCAAGCCAAAATTCGGGAATTCTCCCTGAAGCACAACATGGGTGGCGGCAGACATCACGGTCATGGCTTCGGCAAACGATTCCATGGAAAAGGTGGACACGGCGGTCCTGGCGGCCCCGGCGGACATCGTTTCGGCGGCGACAACAAAGCCTTCGCTCCCGGTCCCGATGCACCTCCAGCTCCACCAGAAGGTGTGTAGTTAACTCAAGAGACGAGGCTTTCCTTTCCCCACGCCTCACGAGACCAGGTTTTCCTGGTCTCGTCTTTTTTGTGTGGTTGCGATTTACGAGGTTTCAGCGGGTCCCGACCAAGGGCAATCCCGCCCAAAACTTGACGCCCGGTTGACAAGCCCAGTAGAATCTATTTCCTTATGCGCCCTTAGCTCAGCTGGATAGAGTGCTTGGCTTCGAACCAAGAGGTCGTAGGTTCGAGTCCTACAGGGCGCGATTCTCAGTTTCTTCGTAAATCGCTGCAAAATGAGCTATAAAGACTACCGAATGTCTGCAGATACTTCAGAGGAATCGGAGGCTGTTTACTTCAAACTGCTTTCGGAAAAAGCTCCCTTTGAAAAGCTGCAGATGGTCAGCAAGATGAATGCAGCCGTTCGATCACTAACAATGATTGGTCTTCGCGCAAGACACCCTGATGAGTCAGAACTTCAGCTGAAAATTAGACTCGCGGAATTATTATATGGTCAAGAAATTGCTGAACGAATTACTCCGCATTTAAAATCAATGTCGGATCGATGAACGAAGAGCCCATTGCAATAACGCTCCTGGTTATCGATGTTTTGGATGAACTCGGTATTCGTTATTTAATAGCCGGCTCTCTAGCTAGTTCGCTGTATGGCGAGCCCCGTGCGACGCGCGATGCGGACTTGCTTGCAGATATGAAACCTGAGCACATAGCACGTTTTGTTGAGATGCTCGAGGTAGAATTTAACGTTACCAGTGAATCGATCAAAGGTGCGCTCACGAATAAAAGCAGCTTCAACCTTATTCATTATCAATCGCTCTTTAAAATCGATATCTTCATCCCTAAAACGCAATTCGACGAAAAAGAGTTCCAGAGAAGAACACTACATTTGGTATCACCGGACTTAGAACGACACGCTTATTTGGCAAGCATCGAAGATGTAATCTTGGCTAAACTTGATTGGTACCGAAAGGGAAATTGCGTTTCGGACCAACAGTGGAGAGACATTACAGGGTTGTTCAAAGCAGCAGATGGGAAACTTGATATTGAGTACATGCAACAGACGGCAAACGACATCGGCGTAAATGACCTGCTTTCAAAACTTGTGTAAGGATCAGCTACTGCGCGACAGGACTCAGCTTTTGCTCCGACGCGTCCTTGGTCCGTTCTCACATCTGGTTCTGGTGGTACCGGTGGTGGAAATTCCGGCACTGTACGCGGTGGCGTTCGTGGTGACGGAGCGTTCGGCGTGAATAGCGATAAACAGGAAAATTTTTGTAACAAGCGGAAAGCCCAACATAGTAAACATTTCGAAGTCAGCGACGGATGTACTATTTAGTATCGGCAAGATCGATCTCTGCGCATCAGTTCCCGAATACTGTATGCTAAGTTCGATATGACGCGCGAGAAATGACGTGAGAACCTGGTTAAAGATAACCGGAATCATGGTTGGAGTCGGACTAGCAGCTTTCCTAGTGAAGAAAGTCGGCAGACTGACTGTGAGTTATCTTGAGAAAGAACTCGATAGGCAAAAGAAACTTACGGCTGAAAGATTGGCCGAGTTTGCACCCACTAGTCTTGTAATGAAAGGATTTGGTCTGACAAAGGATCAGGTTCGTGAACACGAGAAAACTCTTGAACAAAAAACAACCGATATGCAGGCACGCTGCCTTCTGCTCGGATACTATAGAAGGCACAGCAAACCTGGTTCACGTGAGAGGAAGAGGTTGCATGCTCATGCGCTTTGGGTAATTGAAAATCGTCCACAAACACCGATGGCACGAGAGTGTGAGCTTCGTCCGTGGCTAGATGGCGACAGTGTTTATGAAATGGGAAAGCAAATCTGGCTTAAGCACTGTGAATCTCATAAGACCGACTGTCGCATTCTAAGCAACGCCGCAAAGTATCTGCTTTTGGAAGATCGCTTGATTGCGGAGAAACTATTACAACAGGGTAAGGTACTGCAACCGGATAATCCTGAGTGGTCTGACAGATTAGCTCACTTGTACGATCTTGGTCTTGATGCAGTTGACGAGAACCAATGCGCGAATATGGCTTTAAGAGAACGAAAGACCGTTTATGAACTCTCCAAAAAGAATTGTTCACTTTTCAATCTGCTCAAGCTGAAGAGACTTCCAGAACTCGCGCTCAACGCAGAACAATTCGACGACGCGATCCGTGATTCTAAATTACTGTTGTACCTATCTTGGGTTAGTCTCGACAAAGACTATGCTAGTGATTGTAAACACGAAGCCCATACAATTTTAGGACGCGTTGCGCTCAAACTCGGCAACGTCGAGAAAGCAAAAGTTCATCTCTGGAAATCAGCGTGCGTCAGCGGTTCTGCAATACTCGGCTCTTTTGGACCGAACATGAAACTTGCAAAAGAACTACTGGAACGAGGAGAGACCGTGTCAGTCCTTCGCTACTTAGATCGTTGTGAACAGTTTTGGACGAGTGGCAAGGACCGGATACCCAAGTGGCGCACAGAAATTATGGACGGTGACATTCCAGGCACCTGGTAGTGCCGTGTTTATCTTTAGTGA
>JBGAHZ010000033.1:0-88541 GCA_044225915.1 Obscuribacteraceae bacterium (SeqCode) | reverse complement strand
AAGTAGAGGCTCCTTGCCCCCGGATGAGATCTTATCTCTTAGCGTTTTGATGGTGGTGTATACGGTGCCGATACTTACCGCTTTGTCAGACTCCCACACACGATCCAGAAGCGTTTCTGGTCCAAAGACTTTATTCGGATTCATCATGAAGAACTCGAGGAGCTTGAACTCCTTCGGTAACAGTTTGATCGGCTGACCACTTAGTTCCACAACTCTTGATTCGAGATTGAGTGTAAGTTTTCCTGCTGAAAGTACATTGGAAGTGGCAGAGCCAGACGACCTTCTAAGGAGCGCACGCAACCTCGCGTTTAATTCTCGAGCATCAAACGGTTTCGTCAAATAATCGTCAGCGCCACAGTCCAGACCGGTGAGCTTATCCATGATGTCGCTTCGACCGGTCAGCATCAGTACCGGTGTAGTTTTTCCTAAACTTCTGAACTTTTGGCAAATCTCAAATCCGCTCAGCTCTGGCAGTTCAACATCCAGAATCACCAGGTCGTAGTCAAATGAAGATAAAAGCTCCAGCGCTTCTGCCCCATCCTCAGATACTTCGACGGTATGTTTCTGCGCGGTCAACTCAATTTTCAGCAACGTTGAAAGTTCGATGCTGTCTTCGACTACCAGAATTTTTGCCAATACTCTCCCTCAGAGGTCTGACCCAGTATACGACACCCGGTCGGATTGTCTGCAAACAACGTAACCCGGACACCAAGCGCCTGTCATCTCGAAGTTTCGAGATTTCAGGAGGTATTTGAAAGGTGCCATGCAAGTTTTACAATAATCGCTTTAGAACCTTCTCAAAGACTGTTAATGATTTTGAGAACAGTGATTGCAGATCCTTGAAAACCGGCATACCTTGACCGCCGCTTAAGAAATAAATTTGATCAAAAAGGTACTCTTAGATGCGACAAATCTCTGGTGTTGTCGGGTTCAGGATTTTCGATCAGGGTCATTCATGCGGTCCTTGGAACGATTCTTGAATAAACACCGAGCGATGTCTCTACCTGGCACACGTAAGCGGGCCGGTCGAAATTGCGCTGCGCCAAAATTTTGCGGCCTATCGATCGAAAAGAAATTAAGGAGCTATTGCAATGAGTAAAAAAGCAGAAAGAGTGAAAAGGTCTTTCGCAAAACAATGGGTCGGGGTGATCAGCGGATCAGTGTTCGTATTATCGACACAGGCTGCTCATGCCGGTCACCACGGCGGATTCAACGGTCAAAACGCTCGCATCGATCACATACGCGGCGAACGCCACGCACTGCGTGTTCAGGCTCGCAATCAAACGATGCAAACTTTGAACGGCGACACTTTTCGTCTCAACAATGGAATCAATCTCGACCTCACCGCCACCAATGCGAACATCACATTGGGTGCAAATCTCTTCAAGCAAGCTGATTCAGTCACAATCTCCATGGGTGGTGAGAACAAAACTTTTGGAGCCGGATCTCAAGTCACATCAGCAGAGTACGTCGCGATTAAGCAAGTACTCGGCGGACGTGGTCAATCTATCACCGTGGATGGTGCCGGTCGCGCCACGGGCGGACAATTCGATTTGAATTCGATTTCAGCAAATAGCAACAATGTCGTGAGAGCGGCTTCTCTTGTAATTCCGGAAAATGTAGTCGCGGACGGAAAGTTTGGTCGCGGTTCTGAATTTCGACTGGTGGGAGATCTCGACAACTACGGTTCTATCGTCGCCTCGTCGAACAATCGAAATGGCAGCACTCTTCATGCCGATGACATAAACAACCACAGCGGGGCTTCGATTGCATCGGTGAAAAATGACCTTCACCTGATAGCAGACGGTTCGCTCGTAAACGACGGAAGCATCACATCCGCAGCCAGCTTGTCGATGACGAGTGGTTCTGGCTTCACGAACAGAGGCAATGTTCAAGCAACAAACAATGTTTCGATCAACGCTGCAAATGTCACCAACAGTGGAACAATCGCTGCCACCAATGGCAATATCAACATCGATGGACCATCTACCGCTGTCTTAACGATCAATAACACCGGGGGAGTACTGACTGCAATGAATGGAGCAGTCAATTTGCGCTCCGCCGATTACACCGGTGCCTTTGACACGAATATGAACGGTGGGGACGTGCTGAGTAACACCGTCAACATCAACTCAGGAAATGGGCTCGCGAATATCAGTGTTAATGAGCTTGACGGTGAGATAAATCAAACTGGTTTAGGTGCTCATGTTCAAGCTTCAACAGATGTTTTAAACATCGGCTCAACTTGCTTGACCGGAGACCCGACCTACTACAATACGGCAGGCTCAATCAACATCGCCGGCAACATCAACGTTGCAGAGGCGTTAACACTTATTGCCTTTGGTGACATCACGAGTGCCAACAACATCTCGATAACCGCATCAAATGCGGCCGGCGGTTTTCCGATCAACTTCATTGCAGGAGCAAATATGCCTGTGATAGTCGGAGGATCTGACCAACCTGCAGTTGGACCAATTCCTCCGGCTAATCCCAACAATGGCGCTGTCGGAACTGTCAACGGCAACGTATTTGGTGGAAGCATCATCCTTGGTTCCAACGTGACCATCAGCACACGCGGCACTAACACTCCGTCCAACGGAGCGGATGTGATTATGGATGCATTCGCCGGTGTAGGCAATGGCTCAGGGCGAATTTTGATCTCAGGCACGACGATCACCACAGGAGGCAGAGGCACCGGTAATAACGGTAACGTCACTTTGATCGCAGGCATTACCGGCAACACTGACGCAATCAACGTCGGCGTCATCGATACCACAGGCGGTACTGGCACCGGTGGAAGCATTAGCCTTCACGCTGTTCAGCCGGTTGTGAGTTCCGGCGCTTCAGGCGTTGGCTTCAATCCCAACGGAAGCAACACCGGCGTCGGTACATATGTGGCGGGTGTCAATGCAGGTCAGACAGGCAACATTCGGATCACAGGTGCAATGAATGGGGCCTCAGTTCTCCTTAACGCTGGAAATTCGATATTTGTCGACAACAATGTAACGTCGAAATCGGGATTGGTTGCATTCGGACACGGCAGCTTCACCCTGAGCGGGACTTCTCAAATCATCGCAACAGATGCTGTTAATGGACTCATCGGTATCAACACCGACGGTAACATCACCGGCGGCTCTACGACATTAATGCAAGCACCAACAATGCTCTTAATCAGCAACAACGGCAAGATTGGCGTGAGCTCCGGATTGAGATTGCGTGTAGATGCTGACACTCTAATCATGACCGCGTTAAACGGTTCCGCATTCATTAACGATATCGATTCCCTAAATCTGTCGACTTCAAATGTCGGCGGAACATTGGAGGTGGTGGCTCTAGACAGTCTCACGACTACTGGAGCGAGCACTGGCGATATCGTTAAACTCGTCGGTGAGTCAATTACCGTCAATAAAAACGTAACCGGCGGAACAAGTCTGACTGCAATCTCAGGCACTGATATTATCGGCGGTGGCGGCATACTGGCTGCAAACAACGTGTTTTTGACAGCTTCAAGCGCCGACATGGGAACCAATGTAAATCCAATCCTCACTAATGCCGATAATCTGGTAGCGAACGCTCCTTTTGGTGGGGTAGTGATTCAAGAACAAGACAGCGTCAATTTCGGTGGCGGTGTCTCAAGCGCGAAGTTCACCTTCTCGGCTACTGCAGTCGGAACATTGAGCAGCACGAGTTTAATCTCAGCCAACAACGTCAACCTTCAGGGTAGTGCGTTTGGTCTGACAGGACAGATAGTTGGTACTACTGGTGTAAGTCTGTTCTCACAAGGTGACTTCAATAACGGGAATGTAACTGGCAGTGTTTCCACCCAAGCATTGACACTTCAATCTAATGGAGACATCGGAACGTCTGTCGTTCCATTCAAGGTAAATGGTGCTTCCAACCTTCAAGCATCAGTTGTATCAGCAATCTCGAATAATCAAAGTGTCTTCGTTCAAGGCGCCTCCGGTGTTGTATTTGGTGCCTCCAGTGCGAAGAGTACTTTGAGTTTGTCATCACTTGGATCGCTCACCCTGGCCGGCAACCTCACCGCCAATACAAATGCGACCGGCACTATCAGTGTCAACGCAGCCAGCGGCACTCTCAAGATCAATGACGGAATTCAGATTCTCTCCACGGATGATATCAACATCACCAATAGTGGTACCAGTAAAACACTCGACAAGTTAGTGATCGGCAACAGCGTAAAAATCGCGACAAACGCCACTAACGCCGGCGATGGCAACATCAATCTCGTACTCGGAACCACCGGCGGCAAGCCTAAGACGAAGATTAAGAACATCACCGTTCTCAACCAGGGCGGTACTGTTCAATTCCTCAACAAAGGACTTACGGCAACGGCCTCGACTCCACAGACGACATTCACAGCCATCAAGGCGAACATCGTCACCGGCAACAGCCTGAATACGAAGAACTTCACTCTCGGCAAGAGCGTGATCGTTACAGCCGATTGATGTTAGTGGTGACACTGAATCGCTAACCTGAAGGTAGATCGATAACGATAAAAGACCGTGGCAGTAAAATGTCGCGGTCTTTGTTTTTAGCAAATTTTCTAACTGGAGCAATAATTCTTGAGGCGGCTCTCAAGCCGCGGCGGATGCCTTGTTCCAAAATGCTACGTCCGGCACATTACCTTTTTGCAGGTTTGCCGCCCTTCGGCCAATAGATGCCATCGAGAATGCTCATGTATTCGTTTCCTGAACCAGGTTGCTCTGGTTTTGCATAAGCAAACACATCGCCTATCGAAATTCCTTTTGATTCGTTGAGACCATCGTCGGTTGATTTTTGAACGTTTGCGAAATCTCTTGCAAGGGTCTCAGCAGCCCATCCTTGTTTAAATCTTTCCTCAAAGTCCGCGCCTGGAGTATAGGGGGAATCTAATTCTTTCTCGGTCAGGAAGCCATTCCCGTCGGCATCTAAACTGTCAAAAATTGGTGGCAAATATGAACTCAAGTTAGCAAGATCGACATTGGTTTGATTATGCTTCATCCACTTGTCGAACGCAGTCGTGACATCGGATCTGGAGGCACCATTGTCTTCTCCGCCCCATTCGTCGTTGTTTTGATTTTGAATGGACGGAAGACTTGCATCAAGCATTGAGCGAATAATGGACTCTTTTGGGGTCAAATCCTTATTGTCTTTCGAGTTTTCAACTTCGTTTCTATCTACATAGCCGTTTTGATCTGTATCGGCTTTAGCAAAGTAACCATCTACTGCGCGATTGAGATCTGTATCGTGAATCGTCATATCCGTCAGATACTTAGAAAACGTCGCAGGGGTCGGTGTACTTGTATCCCGACTCATAGGGAATTTTTCGCCTTGTTGCGGTGGCTGTACCAGGCTCGTAAGACTGAAATTTTCGTTTGGCACAGAGCCTGGATTGGGGGGAATCGCATCGGTCGGAGTTTGATGATGTTCGAGCATCGTGAGTTCCTCAGTTGGCAGGGAGTGATCCGCGCGGAAGGCGGAGAAATAGTAAGTGAGGCTCTTAAGGAGCAGGAAGTGCGGCGTTACGCTCGATGGCAGTTAGAACAGTTTGCCAGCTTTGGGGTGACCGAGCGCTGTGTATTCGTCTAGAAATTTATGCGTAAATCCGCAATTGAAATTATTGAGATTGAACTCTTGCCGTTGATACCGCCGGTCACCAGAATTCACAAACTAGATTGCCACGTAGAAACAGCGTGATGACATCAAAATTCAGTTCTGACCTTACTTCTTTCGAGGATTACAAGCCCATTCTTCGGAATTGCATTCTTGCTGCTCGATCTGCAAAGTTGAGTGCCGTAGATTGAATTCAGATTGAGCGATCATCGAAATTTCATTTAGAACAACATTTGGAATTGCATTTTCATCGATTCTGATGTGGGCGGACATCGCATCACGACCGGATGTTATTGTCCAGACATGAAGGTCATGCACATTAATCACGCCTTTTACCGACATCAACCTCTCAGTCAGTTTCTTCATATCGACATGCTCGGGTGTTCCCTCCATTAGAATGTGAATACATTCTCGAATCATGGTCCAAGTCCGCGGAAGAATCATCAATCCAATAAGACTAGAAACTATTGGATCAGCTACTTTCCATCCAGTGAACATAATCACTAAACTAGCGATGATCACTGCAACGGACCCCAATAGATCGCCAAGAACTTCAAGGTATGCGGCTTTTGCGTTCAAAGAATTTTCTGAGGAACCAGACAATAATTTAATTGCAATCAGATTGACGACTAAACCTCCAACAGCAACCCCCAGCATCGGTCCACTGAGAATATCCGGAGGATGAGTGAAGCGCTCGAACGCCTCGTACAAGATGTAGAGAGACAAACCAACTAACACGACGCCATTGAGCAGCGCCGCCAAAATTTCAGTGCGATAATAACCGTACGTTTTCTGCTCACTAGGCGTCCTGCCTGCGAACCAAACAGCAATCAACGCAAGTACCAGAGCGGCAACGTCACCGAGCATGTGTCCTGCATCTGCTATCAGTGCAAGACTTCCTGTATATATTCCAGCCACCACTTCAATCACCATGTAAGTCGTGGTGAGCACGAGAACCATTACCATCGCGGACTTGCTCTTTTTGCGAAGCTCCGAGAAGTCTCCATGGCTATGTGAATGGTCGTCCGACATTAGGCTCCTGGGTTCTTTGAATACACCACTTGAAGATACCACATTTGGTGTTCGCAACGCCCGTACTAGAGTCCTACTTCAATCGCAGAAATTATGAATCCGGTCGCTAAACCACCGATCAAACTCAAGTAAGCAAAGCCGATCATGAACCGCTCCCAGCCGGTTGCAGGAGTTGGAGCAATAGCAACAGTCGGTTCGTTCGAAGGAGGTCGCACTGGATTTGGTGACGTCGCAGTACGCGTATCCTCAGTTGCATCTTCCGGATAAGGCACCGCTGCCGGTGCGGGCTCACTAAGCACAGCTGTCGCCTCAGGTTGAGCGACTGGCGCTGCCGGTTTACCGAAGACTGGCTTGGAAACCGCCTTAGCATTCGTTTTAGGTTTCCACACTGAGCATAGAGAAAAGATCGCCAATATGTAAAGTAAAGGTGAACCGGTAGTCACGGCAAGAATGAACATAAGAATCGTTCCGGGTATCAATAGCCACCGTGAAACAACATCCACTACAAAACCTCCATCAAGCGGTTTTGCAGGAATCAATTGCATCACGTTCAGCATGAAACCGGTGTTGCTGGACGTAGCCAACCAACTGTTATGTGTATGAACTCCGATTGCATACATCACAGCGCATCCGAATCCACCAATTAATGGACCTGCAAGCGCGACCCAGGCGCGACTAGCCTCGGAAGTCGGAAGATTAGTCATCGCCACGAATGCCCCGAGCCCTGGAATGAACATCGGCGCCTTCGGGTTCAAACCTAACACCTTCATCCATATCCAATGCCCACACTCGTGGATCAAAATAAGCAGTACCAGTCCTACCGCATAAGGAAAACCATCGCGCAGAGCGAAAACCCAAACGCTCAAAATCATTGTGATTAAACTTCCACCCAACCACAAAACTGATTTGAACTTGACGATCGCGGCAATCGCCAGTGCCGATACCCAACCCGGCAATGCTTTTTTCTTCGATAGATCTATGCTGTCAGTCACGAGCAAACCTCAATCATCACCGAACAACTTCAACTTTCCCTTGTCGCAATACTGCTTCTGCTTCCTGATGCCTTCCTGACTCTCTTGTGCAGCAGCTTTGTCGTACCATTTGCAAGCTTCGTCCTTGTTGTCCTTTCCTAATTCTTCGAGTCGATACATGTCGGCAAGCTTCAATTGAGCTGTTGCACTACCGAGCATCGCTTCTTTTTCCAGAAGCGCTTTAGCCTTGTTCTCATCCTTCGGAGTATCGAACAAACCATACCTGTAATCCTCGGCAAGCTTGAGTGTCGCTTCGGTGTCGCCCGCGTTGGAGAGTTCTTCGAGAATTTTAAGTCCTCCAGGAGTGTCTTTTGTTTGCAAAATTCCAACAACTTTATCCTCGGCGACCTCTCGTAAAGCAGGTCCATAGCCCTGGTCAGCGGATTTTTTGCGCCATTTTTCTACGTCGCCGATATCGACCTGACTCAAAATGTCTTGAGCGACCGCGTCGCCCGAATCACCTGCAGCTTGCAGCCAAGACAACGAATGTTTTTTCTTCTTTCTGTCGTTTTGCACTAACCGTGCATAAAGAACTGCGGCCTCAATGCTTCCTCGTTCTGCCGCTTTGGCGACAACAGATTCTCCTTTTTCACTATTGCCCTGAGTACCTATTCCTGACAATAAATTTCGTCCGTATAAAAACATTCCTTCGACATTACCCGCCAAGCTCGCTTGCTCGAATAGTTTTGTAGATTTTTCGAAATTCTGATTTCCATCGACAGCGCCATAGCTAGAGAGAAAGCCGAGTCTGATTTGCGCATCAGAATCTCCATTTGAAGCCGCAGTTGTGTACCAGCGAATGGAATCCTCTCTGCTGAGCTTTGCACCACATCCGGTAGCAAACATTTCTGCGATTACAGCAGAGGCATGAGCATCCCCGCGAGCGGCGGCACTCTGCAACTGTTTCATCGCATCACTGCCTTTAGGTGCTGATGGGCTGATCAGGTAAGTCGCAATCGAGCTTTTCAGTTTCGCGGTCTGCGATAAATATTTCTGAGCAACGGCATCATCGTTCTTATCGAACAAGTGAAATTTGTAGATCAGGCCAAGCAAAGTCTGGGCGCGACTGTTTCCATGCGTTGCGGCTTTCTCCAACCATTTCAATCCTTCTTGAGTATTCTGTTTTACCGCCACACCATTGAGAAAATCAATTCCTAATTGAAATTGCGAAGCGGTGAATCCTTGCTTGGCGGCCTTCTCATCCCAAGAAAACATCGCCTTTTCGTCTTTGGCTGTGCCCAGTCCAAATTCGTAATAGCGGGCTAACAAGAATTGCGACTGAGCTCGATTATGATTTGCAGCCGCTTTGCACCAGTTAAACGACTTTTGCAGATCCGGTTTGGTACCAAGTCCATAGAAATATGCGAATGATAATACGCTCTGATTGGAAAGCGAATTTTGCTCTGCGCCTTTTATGATCGACTTGAGAAGATCCGCACGCTCGGATTCGGGGCATCCATACGAATATTGAAAGGCGAGCATATCACGCGCCTGTGTGTCGTCACCCGATGCTGCCATTTTAATCCACTTGAGCCCCAACGCAGGGTTCTTCTCGACTCCTTGCCCATGTGCATAACGACTGCCTAATTCGCGCTGGGCGGAAAGCAGATCGTGTTCCGCCGGAAACTGGAGTAGCTGGGTGGACAACTTCATTGTGCTCGGATTGAACTGACCAATCACGTACAAAGTTTCACTGGCAATATAGAAAAGTCCAGGCGACGAGAAAGCCACTAAAATGACTGTCAAAATCCAGATACAAATAAATGCGAAGAACTGCTTCATTGACGTTGGAAGGACCTTCTCTCATTAAAATGTCCTATCAATCTTCCACTTTTCGGAAGCATTCAAGCGTCCAGCCCGAAGCCCCAGGCACTGAATGGTTTTAGAGAGTATTCCATCAGCTCGCCAGCCCTCAATATCAAAAGTATCGAACACTGAAGCGCTCGTTTTGAAGAAGCGAATACGATTGCTAGTTTTGCGACATTTGATGAGTCGCGACTTGCTTCGAGGACTGCGCATCGAGCCACTTTTGCAAAACCGCAGCAGTATCCGAATTCATTTTCGGTTGGCACTCTAAAAGTAAGTGACCTTGTTTGCGCAAAGATTTGAACTCCATGCTAGTCTTGATCTTCTTCATGACTTTCGGCATGGATTCCGGACTTTTGGTGCCGTCTTTGCCACCACTGAGAACTAACACCGAAATCTTTTGAGGAATCTCGTCGAGTCTTCTGCTGACTCGCTTATTTTCCGCCAGTGTTTTGACAAGCCTGGGAGCAGTTATTTTACGAACGATGAGTGGATCCTCGAGGTAGGCTTGCGTGATGCGAGAATCCGGCGACAACAATTTCGAAGTGTATGGGGTCAAGCTGCAAGCCATAAAAGGTAGTCCGAACCCTCTCACCGCATCTGGTATCATGCGCCACATTGGATGCTTCCACAGTCGTTTGTCACAGAATGAGCTGACGATGATACCGTCGAGCAATTCGGGCTCTTTTTCTGCGACATAAGCAGACAAGGTCGCACCGTAACTTTCTCCCATGCAGAAGATGGGAACGTTTGGATAAGTCTCGTTCAATACACGAAGCGTTCGCACGGTATCGGATTTGCTCAGAGAAAAGTCCATAGTCTTTTTGCCATCGAACTTCTCGGGCTCCGTAAGCCACCGACCCATTCCGCGCAGGTCGATTCCGTATGTTGGATAGCCTTTGTCAGCAAGAAATCGCGCAGTCGTGTCGAATGTCTTCGAATGCAATGTCAAACCATGGATAGCAAGAACAACGCCGGCTGTTTTGACTTCCTTGTTTCGCCACTCGACGATTGGTAATTTTAGTTCTCTAGAAATTTGAGGCTGCTCATCCAGTTCTGTCTCAGCGGATACCGGCTGACAGCCTGTTGCTGCGAGCATCCACAACGAGAATATCAATGCTGCTTTGGCACTGACGGGTTTCATGTTTGGCCTCTAAATCCACTTTGAAAATCATGTGACAGCGGACCCACACAGATATATAGCGCATATCTTCCAAACGGCGCCGCCAGACCTTCGTTCCGACCAATGAAATCCGTTGGTGCCACGGTTGGAGTCAATAGAAAGCGCTTCGAAAGTTCTTGAACTTCAAAAGGAAGTATAGGCTCTGTCAGTGAACAACACGCGGCACCGGATGTTACTTCGCCGTGTAATCGAATACGAACGCCTCTGCCACCATTGGTAATGCCAATTTCTTGAACGCAACATGCTCCGGGTGAACTAAGTAACTATCTCGGTGCTTCGCAGTCTTAAACGTCAGTAAGAAACCATCGGTCATTACCCTCTCGCGTGCTGAAGTAATGGAAACAATGTCATTCAACTAATTTACCTATATCTTGATCGATGGCTAGTCTCAACCGATCTAAACTTTCCTGATTTAGAAGTCCCTCTCTGTGGAGCAAAATCAGGTGGTCTTTGCGTAACTCAAGCAAAGTTCGTTTTACCTCCTTAAATTCCAACTCTCTTATGGAGGCGTCAGCAATATGGAGTTCTTCCATATCCGTTTTTGTTTTAGTTTGCGATTCGATTATCTCGTCTCTCAAACTCTCGTAAGTAGGTGAAGTAATCGAACCTTGTCGCTTCAACTCTTCAAGAAAATCCATAGCCTTTGCATTGGACATTTGAGTGCTCTTAAGTTCCGTGTACTCCAAAAGCTTTGAATCGGTCTTGTTCATTCTCATCAAACTCACTAATGGTTCGATCGACAATCCGGAAATCAAAAGGGTAAACAGTACGACACCAAATGTAGTGATTAAGATTTCTTCGCGATAAGGCAATGAGTTCGGTAAACTTAGAGCCAGCGCCATACAGAGCGAACCACGCAATCCGCCCCACCAGAGAAGAAATCGCCAGTTCCAGGGAATGGGAGCCGTCTTGGTTGAAAAGAACGGCGTCAGCCCATAAACGACAACAGCTCTCGACACCAAGATCGCAATAACGGCAACAGCAATCGGGATTGCATATTTCTGCAGCAACTCAAACTTTACTTGCAATCCAATAAGCAGAAACACAAGAGAATTGACTAAGAATGCTGCGTACTCCCAGAAAGAGTTTACTGCGAGTCTTGTGGTCGGAGACATGGAAGAGCGGCTGCCATAATTTCCCATCACAATTCCAGCGGCGACGACGCTAATTACAGGCGATACCTTCAATTCTTCGGCAACCAGAAATGCGCCGTACGCCAAAATTGTGGTTAGCGTGATCTCAAGCAGATGATCCTCGAAAAAGGCTGTTAATTTAGAAGCAGCATAGCCGAGGGCGCAGCCTACAGCAGCACCTCCCAGAACCACTATGAGAAAGTTACCTGTAGCAGTTGTCAGAGAAAATTCAGCTTTCGCCAATACCATAGTCAAAATTAGTTTGAACAAGACAACTGCGGTTCCGTCATTAAAAAGGCTTTCGCCCTCTAGAACCATCGTTAAACGTTTGCTGATACCGAGTTTGCGAAAGAGCGCCAATACGGTGATCGGATCGGTAGCCGAAATCATCGCGCCAAATAAACAAGCAGCTATTAGTGGCATGCCGATGCAGAAATGCATAAACGCGGCCACCACCGCCATTGAAATCATGAGTCCTGGCACGGACAGAAGTAAGATCGGTAACCAATTCTCCTTTAACTCTTTCAGTTCAATGTTCCACGAAGCTTCGAAGAGAAGAGCCGGCAAGAAAACCAATAGGATAAGTTCTGGCGTCATTTCTACCGGCGGTAGCAAATGAAAAACGCCAATAAGTAGACCTACGATTACCAGCGAAATTGAGTATGGAAGTTTTACCCACTTCACCCCCATGGATACGGCCGCGGTCACCATGAGCAGCACTATGAATATGTCTACGTGAAGGGTTTCATTCATTCGGATCAAAAGGTAAGGGTTGGAACTCGAGAATACCAATCATACTTGGTAGACACAAGTTGTCCGGAATGTCTCGGTTATATTTACGAGATGAGTCAACCGCCGCCCAAGCTTGAGAGAGCACAGCCTTGAACAGCTCTAATTTTTCGAGATTCTGGGGACTTTGCATCGAGTACTCAAGATAAGAAAATTAAGCATGAGAACTGTAATTAAAGCATTTTGCAAGGTTCGACGATTTAGAATTTCTGGTTTTAACAGAAATTGGCAGCGATGAATATCTGGATCGAATTTGCGATATGTGCCGGCGTAATCCTGTATGCTGGCAACCGCCTGAGCATTTACGGTGACGCAATTGCTGAAAAAACCGGACTTGGGCGGAACTGGATCGGGCTTGTTCTATTAGCGACCGTGACATCACTGCCCGAACTTATTACCGGAATCAGTTCAGTAACCATTAATGATTTGCCGGACATGGCCGTCAGCGGCACCATTGGTAGTTGCATGTTCAATATGATGGTAATCGCTTTTCTCGATGTGCTCTCCAAACATAGACCTGTTTCACATCGTGTTCATCAAGGTCACATGATATCGTGCGGCTTTGGAATCATACTTTTAGGTCTGGTTGCTATCGACATCGGCTTTGGAAAATACTTTCCAATCATTACTGCTTTAAACTCAGTTGATCCGATGAGCATCTTGTACGTTGTTATTTACCTTATCGCGATGAGGCTAATTTATGACTATGAGAAGGTCCGGCTCCCAGAGTTCGTTGAGGAACTGGCTGAAAGTACTTCGACTTCAAATAAAAGCTTGAAGAAACTCTGCATGATGTTCATCTTCAATTCAATATTGATTGTAGGAGCAGCGTGCTATTTGCCTGGAATCGGTGAAGAAATAGCAAAGCAGACCGGTCTTGGACAGAGCTTTATTGGTTCATCATTCATAGCTATCACGACCTCGCTTCCCGAAATTACAGTATCGTTTGCGGCAGCCCGCATGGGCGCTTTCGACATGGCCGTCGGCAACCTGCTCGGCAGCAATCTTTTCAACGTGGCAATTCTCTCAGTGACCGATCTGTGCTATTCAAAGGGTCCGCTTTTAAGGTCGGTGTCGGCGACAAACTCGGCAACAGCGCTTTGCGCGATCATAGCATTGGCGATCGTGGTGATCGGGTTGACATATAGATCTGAAAAAAAGTTTTTGTTTTTAGCCGGTGACGGTCTGGCAATCTGCGTTATCTACATCCTATCGTGCACGATCTTGTTTTTGGCTCAATAGGACTATTATGGAAGCTGGCGGTGAAAAAAATTACTAATCACCCTTTCTTTTGGGTGGCAATACTGACTGTAGTGATCATCCTTCTACTGCTTCTTGCTTATCTGAAAGACGAGCTGAAGGCTGACGGCTCCGCACTGGTAATCATTGCCACCTGCTTGATTGCAGTGCCTTTGAGTGTCCTCGGTCTTTTGATTTTAATAGACTCTCTTGCAACAAAAATGAAGAACAGGAGTATGAAAAAATGATTGGCTTTCTTAGCCCTTTGGATGACCACGATGTCTACTTCCGGCGGACTTCCGTGCCAAGCGACGCCAACGAACGAATACAAACAAAAGCCAAACGGTTACCACAATTGTCGCAAATGCCGCGTAACTGGCTAGATAGATCTGAATTTGAGTCATCGAGTCATTTTAATACATTCGGCACAACGTAGTCAGTTCACAAACAGAACAAAGTGCCTATAAGCACTACCGGTAGTGCTTAAAAAATTTCTCCGCTGCCGGCGGATTATCAAAGAATTTTAGTCTTAATAAGTGAAGAGCCACAGAGTATGAGGATTGATAGTGAGCGTGACAAAGTTTTCGGCGCAACACGCCACAATTCGAAATTGGTTGTTTAACGGACTCCAGACAGATATCAAGCCGAATCCGACACATCAGGACAGCTGGTGGAAGGTGATGTGTCTTACCGGTGTCGATTATTTTTCTACGCTCGGTTATCAACCTGGAATAGCATTTTTAGCAGCCGGGGTCTTGTCGCCTATCGCAACCGCTGTCGTTGTGCTGTTGACCTTATTCGGGCTCGTTCCTCTCTACTTCAGAGTCGCTAAGGACAGTCCATTCGGTCAGGGAAGCATCGCGATGCTCGAAAACCTCTTGCCAGGATGGCAAGGAAAAACATTTATTCTCATGCTTCTGGGTTTTGCATTCACGAGCTGGATAATTACAATCACCCTATCGGCCGCAGACGCCACTGCGCACATAGTTGAAAATCCTCTATTTATGCGCTGGGTTGGAGACCGCATGTTAATTACATGCCTAATGCTTATTCTTTTAGGAGGCGTTTTTCTAAGAGGTTTTCGCGAGGCAATCGGTCTTTCCGTAGCGATAGTGGGAGTTTATGTCACCTGCAATTCCATCGTGATATGTAGAGCACTGATGGAAGTTTTCCAACACACTATTTATCTTGAGCAATGGAAATCAAATCTATTTGCAATTCACCACAACATTCCAACAATGATTGGTTTGTCGTTGATTCTTTTTCCTAAACTAGCTTTAGGGATGTCTGGATTCGAGACGGGTGTAACTGTAATGCCGTTGATAAAGAGCGATCCTGGCGAGGATTCCGAAAAGCCAGTGGCTCGGATAAGGAACACCAGAAAGCTGTTAGCCACTGCAGCAATAATCATGGCTGTAGGATTGTTATTAAGTAGCTTCGTTACGACCGCGTTGATCCCAGCGTCGGAATTTCAACTTGGTGGACAAGCAAACGGAAGAGCGCTGGCTTATCTGGCCCACAATTATTTCGGTGAAGTTTATGGCACCATATACGATATCAGTACGATCCTCATACTCTGGTTTGCAGGAGCCTCAGCGCTAGCCGGTCTATTAACTCTTGTCCCCAGATATCTTCCGCGTTACGGCATGGCTCCGGATTGGGCAAGAGCACAGCGCCCCCTCGTAATCGTGTTTACCTTGATAAATCTAGCGGTCACATTTTTGTTCAAAGCCGATGTTGATGCACAAGCCGGTGCGTATGCCACGGGCGTTCTGGTGTTATTTACGTCTGCTGCATTTGCGGTCTTTCTTGCGGTTAGAAAAGAAGGCTCGCCAAAGCGGTTCATTTTCGGCGCCATTTTTGTTGTCTTTGTCTATACCACAGTCACAAATATGCTTGAACGTCCGGAAGGAATTCAAATCGCGTCGTTTTTCATAGCCGCAATACTTTGCACATCACTTATCTCACGAGGCATGCGCTCTTTAGAATTGCGAATAGAAGAAGTAAAAATGGACAGTTTGGCGCAATCTTTTATTCAAGCGTCCCTTGATCACAATCGTCAAGTGCATCTGCTGGCAAGGCGTCCCGGCGGTACCGATCATGCGAGCAAGGAAAAGGAAACTCGCGACCTGCATCTTCTATCAACAGATCAGGCAGACTTCGTGTTTATCGAAGTTGCACTGAGCGATCCGTCCGAATTCGTTGGTCAGGTATTAAATGTAACTGGACACTCTGAAAATGGTTTTCCGGTTTTGAGGTGTCAAAGTCCCGCAATTTCAAACGCAATCGCAGCGACCCTTCTTCACTTGAGAGATTCAACTAACACAATTCCACACGTTTACTTTGGATGGACAGAGGGTCATCCGCTCAGTTACGTCTTCAAGTACATCTTTTTAGGCGAAGGAGAAACTGCACCAGTCACTAGAGAAATTCTCCGAAGAGTCGAAAAGATTCCGGAAAGACGTCCGAGAGTCATTGTCGGTTAGCTCATATATTCCATTCCTAGGGAACGAAAGTATGATCATCGAACTTCTTCGTCCGGACTCAATCGGAAAGACTGCCGAAAACCGCATAAATAGTGCTTTCCGTGATACAATAATAATAAGAAGAAGATATTTAATAGACCAAAGCGAATCGCTGTATGAGGTTTGTGTGATTGAGAACGCACGAAAGTGTTCGTGTACAGATCGAGTGAATAGTAGGGGGTTCCACCGAATCCAACCTTTCACAACAGGGCAAGTAAAGTTTCACTAGGACTTCGGTCTAGTTCTCTATCAAGATTCAAATTACACGATCGAAGGAGGACGAAATGGGAAGATTCGAGATTTTTACAGGTGCGGACGGTCAATTCTATTTTCACCTTAAGGCTGAAAATGGACTGATCATCGCGGCTTCGCAAGGGTATACAACCAAACAATCCGCTGAAAATGGCATTGAAGCAATCAAACGCGTGGCAGAAGGAGCAGATGTAGTCGATTTGACCCTAGTCGCAGCAAACACTGCCACTTAACGGCGACCAAGCATTTTCTATTTCCAACGGCAAGGCTAATGTCGTAATATCAACAGGAGATAAAAGCTCTCTCGCCACCACATACAGTGTCGCTTGCGGAAGGAGAACGCGAGGTCCTGCAAAACTTTGGTATTTTTGCAAAATTGTCTAACTCGTTTTTGCAGGAAATTTCACAGTAAAAAGAGTTCCACCTGAAGTTGATGTTTGAATTAAAACGGTTGCGTTGTGAGCCTTAGCAACTTCTTTCACAATAGAAAGTCCTAAACCGCTGCCATTACCTGTAGTGCCTGGCACACGATAGAAGCGTTCGAAAACTCGTTCTCTCTCATCAATGGGAATTCCACGCCCCGTATCTGAAACGCACAATATAACAGATTCATTCTGACTTAAGCTAACGACGATCTTCCCTCCAGCGTCGGTGTATAAAATCGAGTTTTCGATCAAATTGGCAATCAGGTGTCTCAATCCGCTCTTATCACCAGATATAGTGGCAGGTAACTGTGAACATTCAAATGTAAGCTCGATATTCTTTCGTATGGATTGACCGACAAGTTCGGCGACCACGTCGGATACCAGAAAGTTCAAATCAACCGAATTCTTAGCGATAAGATCGTTAGATTCACCGCCGTCTGTGCGCGCTAATGCCAGCAATTGCGCCACGATCCGACTGGCTCTATCAATTCCCTGATCGAGTTCTTTAACAATATGCTTGAGCTCTTCAGGTTGCGTCATTTCGCTTCCGATACTGGAGTATGTTTTCAACCCGGCCAGAGGCGTACGAAGTTGATGTGCGGCATTAGCGATGAAACGCTGGTGGGCTTTAATGTCTTCTCTCAGTCGATTCAGCAAATGATTTAGAGTCATGACCAATGGATAAACTTCCTCTGGTGTTCCGTCATCGGATAATCCGCTTAAATCCGTCTGCGACCTATTAGCAAGTTCGTGCTGCAAGATTCTCAAGGGCGTGAGAATTTTCGCGACTCCGTACCAGACCGCCCATAATCCGAGCAATATCGCCAGCAGCTGTGGAACGGCTATGCTCAAAAACATTCGTTCCTGGAATCGCGTTCGAAAGTTGGTCGTTTCAGCAACCTGAACGATGACGTTTTTTCCATCAGCTTCATCAAGTGAGGCTTTAATTTCGACGAGTTTGACCTTATTTCCATCGATCGTCGCTGTTAAAACTTTGGGAACGTTGACTTCCAAATCGATCGACGGTTTGGGAATGTTGGCGTCACCCGAAAACAATTGCCCATCCATTCCGAGAACACAGTAATAAAATTTGTCAGACTCATCGTGCTTGAGAATTGCTTGAGCTGCCGGTGGCAAGTCCACCACAACCTTCCCGTCTTTCATTCGCAAGCGCCCAACAACAGAATCCGCAGAGTTGATCAAATCTCTGTCAAATGCGTCTCCTGAAAAACCGGAAACCAACCAAGAACTGATAAGGGCAGAAACCATATACAGACAGAGCAAAGATGGGACAAACAAGGTTAGAAGCTGTTTCCTTATGGATAGTCTCTTCATGGTTTTTGCTCTTCCAACACATATCCAAATCCGCGTACAGTACTGATCAGGACATTGCTAGCTTCGAGTTTCTTACGCAAACGGTGTACGACAATTTCAACGGCATTTTCAGAAGACTCTTCTAACCAATCAGAAACTTGTTCCATGATTTGTCGTTTACTTACAACCCTGCCTGCTTTTGACATAAGGGTCTTCAATACCACGGCTTCCTTAGGTGTGAGAACCATTTCTTCACCACGCAGTAGCAAAACACCATTGTTTGTGTTCAAGCGCAACGAACCGAACTCAAGCTCGACCTTGTTGCGCCAATTGCTTTTGCGTAAAGCGGCTCGGATACGCGCCTCCAGCTCACGAAAGTCGAAAGGTTTGACGAGGTAATCGTTTGCGCCCAAATCGAGTGCGTGGATTTTATCTTCGACTCCATCCCTGGCCGTGATGACTATTACCGGCATAACCTCACCGCGTGAACGCAACTCGGATAAAACGGATGTTCCATCAAGACCAGGCAGACCCAAATCTAGAAGTACCAGATCGAATTCAGAGGTCAACAGCGCAACTTGAGCATCCGGTCCAGAGCTGACAGCAGCGACCATGTAACCTCGTCGTTGTAACGCGAGCACCAGCCCGGACAATAAGTATTCATCATCCTCGGCAAGAAGAACTTTCATTATGCGCTAGAAACTCCACTGATTATTTTGTTGCCATCTACAAACTCTGTTTTGGCTATCTGTCACCGCTAAGTGTGATTCAAACGGTTAAAGCCGAACGCAGACGCTGCAAAAGCATGTCATCCCGAAACATTCAAGAAATTTTCTTTAAGTAGACTTTAGATACTAGCCGAGTTCAACCTATCGCCTAGAACAGACAGGTGAGAATCATATCTAATTTACCTCCGAATGTTGCTTCCTTCCTGCGTAAGTATATTAAGTCAGTTTGGCAACTGGAGCTGATCCTCTACATCCGCTCAAGCAGCAAACCTCTGTCACTCGCAGAGATTGCAGACGGATTGTACATGTCGCCGGAGAGCCTGACTAGCGCCCTGACGGACTTTGAAAAATGCGGAATGCTGACATATCAACCTGGCGGTTATGTGTTCAATCCAGCCAGCAATACTTTACGAGACGCTGTCCAACAAACGGCAAAGGCTTACAGTGAACGCAGAGTGGCGGTGATAAATTTCATATTCTCTACACCACTTAAGAGCCTTTCCGATGCATTCAAGCTGAGATCGGAGGAATAACATGGGGCCAGTCACTTATATCCTGTGCGCACTCACCAGCATGCTTTGCTTCGGACTACTCATTCGAAGCTTCCTCAGAACAAGAGTCAAGTTGCTGCTCTGGTGCAGCTTATGCTTTTTCTTCTTTTCGGTTCAAAACGTTTTGCTGTTCATAGATTTCATTCTAGTTCCTGAAATCAGCATGATTCTCTGGCGGACAGCTATAGGCTTCGTCGGCGCAACAATCCTCTTACTCGGTTTGATTTGGGAGAAAAACTAATGCCTGATGGAATAGTTGATTTCTTGCGTGGTGGCACTATGGTGGCATTATTAGGAGCAGCAATCTACTTTCTACGTTTTTGGAAGGATACCAGCGATCGATTGTTTCTCTTGTTTAGCTTAGCCTTCTTTATTCTTTCGGCGAGCCAAATTATTGTCTTCGCGATGGGAAAAACGGGAGACAGTAGCCCGGAAGTTTACTGGCTAAGGTTAGTCGCATTCCTGTTGATTATTGCCGGGATCGTTGAGAAAAATCTGCCAGGACAAAAGGGAAATAAAGGAGATGAGGAAATGCGCGAAAGCTAACGCGATAGATCTGAAACTCTTTTCTGCTGACCACACCGGTTTGCTTTAATCATTTGTACCAGCACCGTCAAAATGTTAATGACGTCAGCGGGCGTTTCTAAAGAAACTTGGGCTTCTGTTTTCGTCCGCGTACCAACATTGAAACTGATTCCGTTTCGTTGGTTCGTCCACTCAAACATAGGTTCGTCAGCATCTGAATCACCGAAAGCAATAAAGAGAGGCTCTCTCTTGCTGAGCGACAATTCCTCAGATATTCGCTCCAGAGCACTTCTCTTTGTCCATTCAAGAGCTGGCAAAATTTCGTAGCTCGTGAGCAACTTGCGAAAACGAAGCGAAAAATATTTTTGCTTCAACTCTTCGATTATGCAGTGCAAATTCTCGAGTGCGTCTTCTGTAAGATTGTGCGTGTGCAAACATAAGGACAGATCGTGATTGTCCAAAAACAGCATGGGATAGCTCAATGCAACCTTTTTGAGCTCTTCATAGACTTCTGAAATTTGGCGCTTGGAAGAATAAGCGTGGGGATGTAAAAACTGCAATCCCGACGGAAAACTTATTTCTAAACCGTAGTTACCGGCCAACACCACTAAATCTTGATTAAACTCGCGGCGCAACATATTCAGTCCTCGTGCGCTCACAACAATTAGAGGCTCTTCGAGAAGCATAGCCAGGTCGCGGATTACCGCCCTGGCAGATTCGCTTAACAGGGCTTTATCGGGGTCATTGGTAATAGGCACCAACGTTCCATCGCGATCCAGAATCAAGCAGTATGAGCGGTTTTGCAGCAGCGGCAAAAACTCACAGAGACTGGACGGTAAGGAGCCTCCACTCACGTTTGCTGTATCCATTTCAACCTCCGAATCTTACAGACCACGACTAAAGCCAGAAACCGACTTACTTTGACAAAAGCCGAAGATAAAGCGCTTCATACTGATCGGTCATTCGCTCCTTGCTGAAAAGCTGCTTGACTCTTTGCTTGCATCGAATTGAGCTCATGTTCTCAATTTCCCCAAATCGATCAATCAACTCACCGACGGTATCAGATATGATACCAGTTTCACTGTCAGAGACAATCTCAGCAACAGCACCACGCCTGAGCGCCATTACAGGGGTTCCTGAGGCTAGAGATTCGGCAAGTACCAGACCGAATGGTTCCTCGAATCTAATCGGACACACAGTCGCCACGGCGCCTTTATATAAATCGCATTTCTGCTTCATGGTGACTTCGCCAACATATTCAACACCGGATTCTGACAAAAGTGGGCGGACAAGACTGTCGAAGTATTCCTGATCATTTCGGTCTACCTTACCTGCGACGACAATGGGAATGGAAAGTTCTTTTGCAATCCGAATGGCTTCGACTGTGCCTTTTGCTTGAGATATTCGCCCCACGAACAATAGATAGTCTCTTTGCCCATCATTTTTCGAATCGAATGCGTCCAGATCGATGCCATTGTATATAGTGGCAACATAATTGAGCGACGAGGGGTAATTATGCTGTCTGTACGAGTTACTGATGGCGACGAAAGGCAAGTGCCCACAATCAAGATAAATCGAGGCGCAATAATCGGCCACGGGATTATGGTTGGTGGTTACGTTACAGCAGTCTATGTTCCTTAGAAACGGAAGCGAGATACATCCGAGATGATTATGAATGACATCGAACTTATTTTGCATTCGTTCAACCTCCAGCAACGACCTGAGGTCATAGGCGGCCCAACGGTTCTGCGGTATGTCAGAGGCGCGACGCAATCCCTCTGGAGCGCACGGAATTAAACGCGCTTCTGTCACTGAATCGGCTGAAGCAAAAAGAGTGACATCGTGACCGCGCTTCACCAGCTCCTCGGTCAACAGACTGACTACAAGTTCCGATCCTCCATAACCATTGGGAGGAACGCTCTCAACTAGAGGCGCTAATTGTGCAATACGCATGTAATAAAGTCCTCATTTTTTATTTCAGGTCTCGATAATTACTCTCAATTGGCCAGTCTTTTTTAGAACCTGGCAAAAAGTTTGCCCGCCTGCTGTTTCGAATGAAAGATCTAGTTCTGCTTGTCCGATTTTCAATCCACGAATCACCACGCGATGAAGCCAATCCGGCAAGCATGGATCAAGAATTCGAAGAATTTTGCTTCGCGCATCCGGTTGGAAATTTAGACACGCGCTGAGCATCTGAAAAATACTTCCCGCAGCCCAAGCTTGAGGAGAACAAGAAACCGGATACTCAATAGGTTTACTCCAGTCTGATCTCTCAAAGCCGCAAAATAATTCTGGCATGCGGAAATCATGTTGGTTTTTAGCGACCGCAACCATCGAATTCATCACCTTATGTCCATCACGAATGCGACCAATTTTTCGCAAACCTTCGATGATGATGGCGTTATCGTGCGGCCATACAGATCCGTTGTGATAACTCATCGGATTGAAGTACGAAACACGGGCAGAAAGTGTCCTCAAGCCCCAACCTGAATCCATATCAAGAGACAGCATTCTGTCGGCGACCTGCTCAGCCGGTTCACCATCCAAAATTCCGGACCAGAGGCAATGTCCAGCATTGGACGATACTACCTTTACTTGATTGCCTTCACCATCAAGAGCAATGGCAGGAAATTGCTCGTGTTCCATCCAAAAGTCTTTAATAAACCTTTCCTTCAAGACGTTAGCCTTATGTCTGAGGCGGTATGCCAAGGAAGGTTGATCGAGCAAACATGCAATTTCTGCAATAGACAAATAAGCAGCATAAAGATAGCCCTGAGCTTCGCAAAGAGCAATGGGCGGTTTGGCGAGCGTGCCGTCGGCGTGGCAGATTGAATCTCCGGAATCTTTCCACCCTTGATTTTCGAGACCTTGTGGACTTTCTCGTTTATACGAGATGTACCCGCCCGATGAAGCGCTTTCTAGCCACTTCAATGCAAGCTTGACATTTGGCCAGATCCTCCCAGCAAAACTCTCGTCACCGGTCCATTTCAAATACCGTTCAACCAGTATCGCCCATAGTGCCGTGGCATCGACCGTGCCATAGTATGGCGTATGAGGAATGGTATTAAGTCTGGCTAGTTCGCCCAAACGCAATTCATGCATGATTTTGCCGGGTCGCTCAGCTCTGAATTGATCATTCTTGGCTCCCTGATACGCAGCCAAGATCTCGATACATTCTCGGGCAAGCTCAGGATAATAAGGCACCATCTGCAATGCCGTGATTGCAGTGTCACGCCCAAAAACAGCACAATACCAGGGAACGCCGGCTGCCAAGCCTTGACCTTTGGGAGTTGGCTGACGCAGTATAAATAAATCTCGCAATCCACGATCAATCGAAAAATTTACGATCTCATGTTGTGTTGTTACTCGGGCACCACTTGACCGCCACTCCAAGTACCGGTCGTCAATTGTGGTCATCTGCGATTGAAAATCAACTGGCACGGTCTTCGATACAGGCGAGTATATCTTGTCTCTGGTGTAGATCACGGTTTCCAATTCCCATGGAGTCCTGACTGGTAGATTCAGCTGGTACCGAGCTTCACCGTCGACAAGTGAATCTGGATTTCTTCCGCAGAAATCGATAATTGTTTCGAACAAACTTCCTTCCAGCCCTTCGTATGCCAGATACAAACGAGATCGGTCAGAATCCGACGTCGGCATCATGCGCAACCCTCTCTGCTGCCGATTTAACCCCCGCACTTCAAACATGTCGGCGAAGTCCGATTGGCATTTTATGCAAAGTTCTACCTCAATATTTTCCGAGCTGAAATTCTCCAGAACAAGCCGCTGACAGACAACATCAGACAAAACAATTTGGCGCTGAACCATCAGCTTTTGTTGTAACAACCTGGAGGTTTGTGGGTTGGTGTAGAGAAAACTTCCGGCATAACCTTTCGAGACATCAAACGATAACAACGATAGTGAAACATCATCGAGCGTGATCTCCATTTGACTGAGGTGTCTCGTATCATTGCGGTAGTATCCGTAGCCCAGAGTGTTGCAAGCCGGAATATTTGCTTCACGATCAAGAACCATAAAATGACTGGCATGCTTCAGAATCAGTCGAGGATGCGCAGAGTCCGTCAGGATGAACGGCATCCCCTGACAAAGAGGTCGAGTATCAACTACATAGTCAGCGTGCTTGCCGAAAGCAAGGTCAAATTGGTTCGGTACATCATTTAGCAACTGCTGGAAGACTCCTTCTTGCATGTACGGATTTATTCGTGCGAGTTGTTTTTATCCATCGAAAAACAATCGAACATTCTCACAGTGGTTCGACGATTAGAACCGCCCGACCATTTGACTGCGCCCCCCGCTTTGATTGTGACGTCTGCACTTCAAGTCGAACTTTTGCAATCGTATCTGACAGAAATTTCGCGAATGTTTCTAGTGCGAAGTGTAACGAACACACGTGAAACGGTAAACCGCAACGAATTTTCCGGTGATTTCGAAAATTTGATAGCAAAAAAACTTTTCAACTTCGTTTCAACTCGCTTATCTAATCAGCCTCTCCGACAGAAACGTTCGCGAAATCTTCGAAGTCTAAAGTTGAATTGGAAACGAACGGTGTTCTGATTTGGAACAACGAAGGAGTGATATGAACATTTTGTCTTACAGGGGTCCTTCTAGTGCAGGCGGGGTTTCCGGAGCATTGTCCAGATTAGTCGCGCAAACCGGCGCACAACGTTGGTGGTACCTTGATGGACAGCATCTTTCGAGCCGCTGGAATTTGCAGTCTACCGCGCAGCAGCTACACCAAATTTCTCCAGGAATTGTGGCAGGGCACTATCGATACTGCAACAATTTTCTGTGGCCGATTCTACATGACCTTCCTGAATTCGCCTCCTTCAATGCTCTGGACAAGATGCACTACAAGCAATTCAACTTGATATTTGCCAACAATCTCTTGAAGGCGAATCATACAAAAAGAAGATTGACTTGCCATATAAATGACTATCAAATGGCTCTGACTGCAAAGTTTATCGAGGCCTCTTCTGGTTACAGAGACACCAGTATCTTTTGGCATATACCATGGCCCAAAAATGTCACTCCCGATTACGTCGATCTTATAGTTGAAATCGCGGACGGTTTGTTATCGTCCCGGCAGATCGGATTTCACGTCACCGAATACGCCACCAACTTTCTGACTTTCGTCAAGAATAATATGCCCGATTACGAGGTCGACGTTAGTGAAAAACGGATAATTCACCTTCAAAACAAAAGACGCATAACCCGCATTGTTGCGATGCCTCTTGGTCTGGATTTTGATTACTGGTCGAACCAATCACACACATCAAATGAGCTTGTTGATCTAAGCAGCATGGTTTCAGGTCAATTCGTTTTGTCAGTTGATCGAATGGACTACACCAAAGGAGTATTGCACCGCATCGATGCGATCGATCAATTCTTCGCAACACATGGAACTTGGAAAAGCAAGATTTGCTTTCTGCAAGTCTGTCAGAGATCCAGACCGGGGCTACCTGCCTTTGACGACTACTGGCAACGATGCCTGACACGAGCGAAGGAAGTAAATTCCCGCTGGCAAAATGAAAATTGGCGACCCATTGTCTGGGTTGAAAATCCCTTGCCTCCCGAGACGCTGGCCCAACTTTATCGGCAAGCCTCAGCGATGCTGATCACGCCTGTTCGTGACGGGCTCAACTTGACGGCGAAAGAGTTTGCAGCCTGCTCTGAAACCGGGGTTTTGCTTCTGTCACCAGGTGCAGGAGCCTGGCATGAGCTGCGCGACCATGTCCTGTCGATTGAACCTTCAGCCACGAAGAAAATGTCTGATCAAATACTGGCGGCGCTAGTCATGCCGGAAGACGAGAGACGGAAAAGACTGCACCACATAAAGTGCTCTCTAGAGAAAAACTCTCTGGGTTTTTGGTGGCGAAGTTTCTCGAGAAGTTTTGAAAATGAAAAAAGCGTTGTGCCGATTGCTGATCAAAATTACCGATCTTCGGAACATCCACTATTACTTGCTCGATAAGAAAAAAGAGGAAAATGGACAAAACAACCAATCAGTTCTGTTGACTTAAAGGAGGTTACATCGTTCCAGTCAAAATAGCTCTCAAAGGTTTCAAAAGGAAAGCAAGCGTTGTTCTGTCTGCGATGCTCGGCTGTATGCTCATCTGCAGTTGCACCAAGGAGCCAGAAAAAACAACGAAAGATTCGACTCTACCGTCAACCAATTCATCACGAATCCATTTTGCGCAAGTCTCGCGACGAAAAATTGCACCGACCGTGGAGTGCACCGGACAAATCAAACCTGACTTTGGAAAGGAATGTCTGGTTAGCGCCCGCCTTGCCGGAAGGATTTTAAAACTGCTGAACGAACCCGGAGACCATGTAAGCAAAGGCCAAATTCTCGGTTATGTAGACAGCCAACAAGTTGGAGAATTACAGGCGCAAGCTATTCGCGCAGCCGCAGCACTGGACATCGCACGTGCTTACGAGGAACGAGAGAAAGCCGTATATGAGGAAGAATTGATCAGACCGAAATCACTATTCAAAGCAAGAACGGCTCGTCAGCGCGCAAAAGTCAGTTATGATGCTGCGGTCCGAGACTTCGATCGAATGCGAACTTTAGTTCGCGAAAAAATAGCCGCAGAAAAAGATTTCCTGAAAGCAAGGAGCACGATGGAAACAGCAGAACTCGAGTTGAATCTGGCGAAGCTCGAAGAAAAACGTGAAGAGCGGCTTTTTGCAAACAAAGGTCTGATTAAGAAAGACTGGCAAGTCGCTCACGCGGAAACCAAACGTTGTGTCAACGAGCTGGCCACCTTGAAGGAAAAGCTGAAATTTCTCGGCGTAGACACTGATGTAGTCGGTAATTCAATCGCCAGTCGACAGCTCGACGCGCGCCTCCCCATCGTGTCACCGGCTTCTGGAACTGTTGTACAGCAACTCGTGTCACCCGGAGAGATTGTCAGTCCCGACGAAACTATCTTCTCGATCTGTCAGATGAACCAGGTTGCGGTGGACTGCCAGTTGCCGGAGGCCGACCTGTCTCTAGTGAGAGAAGGTGCACCGATCGAAGCAAAAATAGCCACATACGGCGATCGCGTATTTAGAGGAACAATCGTCTATGTCGGCTCCAGACTGGACTCGAAGACCCGATCAGTACAAGCAAGAGCAATACTCGACAATACAGATGGCTTGTTGAAACTCAACATGTTTGCAAAGGTGATCATTCATGGCAAAGATCGGATCGCTCTGGTATGTCCTAAGGATGCTTTACACCAAAGCGGCGGCAAAAACGTCGTCTACACTCGCGACCACGGTAAATTTATCGCAAAGGAAATTACTCCTGGTATCACCTGTGATGACCAAGTCGAAGTAATTAAAGGTCTCAAGCCCGGAGAAAATGTAATCACAGATGGCGGCGTACTCGTCAAAATGGAACTGATGATGGAGCATAAAGCATTGTGACCGACCGGCTCCTGCAATTCTCACTGACACAACGATTAACGGTCGTTTTCCTTACCGTGGTTTTGATCGCAGTGGGCGTGTTTTCATTCTTATCATTGCCAATGGATTCGTTTCCTGACGTAAGCAATGTTCAAGTGCAGATTATCACGGAACCGGAAAGCATGGCCACCGAAGAGGTGGAATCTCTCGTCACCATTCCGATCGAAAATGCGATGGCCGGAGTAAAGGGGAAAAGACTGATCCGAAGCAACTCAAGCTTCGGTCTTTCCGTGGTAACAGTAATTTTCGAGGATAGCATGGATGAATATCTAGCTAGACAGCTTGTTCAACAGCGTCTAAATACGCTCAGCTTTCCAGACGATGTTCCGGCTCCTCAATTAGGGCCACTCGTGTCCAGCTTCAGCAATGTCTTCATGTATTACGTAGTCGGACAAAAAAACGAAATCGATTTGCGAACCATTCAAGATTGGACGATCGCCCGAAAACTGAAGAGCGTCTCCGGGGTTGGCAACGTCGTATCGTATGGAGGATTTGTAAAGCAGTACCAAATTCTCCTTGATCCAGAAAAAATGAAATCCTACGACCTGAGCCTGAAGCAAGTGGTCGACGCGGTCAAGTCTAACAATCTTAATGCAGGTGGAAACTTCATAGAGCAAGGCGGCGAAGAAATAATCATCAGGGGTCTGGGCAGGATTACGTCTGTTTCCGACATCAAAGAAATCATGATTTGCGAGTTTGAAGGTACCCCCATCACTGTTGGACAGATAGCGGCAGTCACCATCAATGGTGCCTTTCGGAGAGGATCTGCATCAATCAACGGTACAGGCGAGGTGGTCACGGGAATCGTATTGACACGAAAAGGCGTCAATACGAAAGAAGTGGTTCAAAACGTCGAGAAATGTATCGAGGAAATGCATCCTCAGCTACCGGAAGGTGTACGAGTCGTACCGTACTACAACCAGATGGAACTCGTGGACAAGACGATGGACACTGTGAAGGAAATCCTTCTGTTCAGTGGCGCTTTAGTAATTGTAATCCTGTCCGCCATTTTGTTGAACATTCGAGTCGCCTTCATTGCAGGCTTGATAATTCCGCTTTCATTGTTATTTAGTTTCATCATGATGAAAGTGACTGGTCTCTCTTCCAATTTGATGACCTTAGGCGCCGTGGATTTCGGTGTGATAGTCGATGCCGGAGTCGTCATGGCTGAAAATATTTTTCGACGCCTATCAGAAGAGCAACATGATGGTAAAACACTGTCACGACAACAATCCTTAGAAGTAGTCCTATCTGCAGCTCGTGAGGTCGGACAGCCCATTCTCTTTTCGATTTTGATCATTATAGCGGTGTATATTCCGCTGTTCACTCTTGAAGGCGTTGAAGGCAAGATGTTTCAACCACTCGCGTTGACCTTCATTTACGCGATCAGCGGTGCGTTAGTATGTTCTCTTACAGTTATTCCACTGTTCTGTTACTTCTTCTTGAAAGGAAAAATTGTCGACAGGGAGAGCCCCGTTTTATCCTTCGCGCGCAAGGTCTATGTGCCGGCGCTGCGCAAGGCACTGGATCATCCAAAGGCAGTGATCGGGACGGCGATTGCCATTTTAGTCGGCGCACTGATGCTGGTGCCGCTCTTAGGTTCCGAATTCATTCCTACTCTGGATGAGGGTTCCATTCTATTAAGAACTAAACTTGCGCCGAGTGTTGCCCACACGGATTCCTCACTGATCGCATCCGAAGTAGAAGCAATGATCAAACAGTTTCCGGAAGTCTCGGTAGTGGTATCGCGAATCGGACGATCCGGAATGGGATCCGACCTGGACGGAGTTGACAACGCAGATATTTACGTTGGACTAAATCCCAAAAGCTCTTGGACCGTTAACTCGAAAGACGAGTTAATCGGTCAAATGGCGAAGAAACTAGATCAGCTTCCGGGCCTTATGTATAGCTTTTCTCAACCTATCGCTGATATGGTTGATGACCTCGTGTCAGGTGTAAAAGCGGATCTAGCCATCAAGGTGTTTGGAGACGATCTGGTTCAAATAGACAAAGTAAGCGAGGAGATTCAAAATGCCATCGCCAACGTCCCAGGTGCAGCTGATCTTCAGAGAGAGCACATGCTGGGCTCGCCGCAGTTGAACATCAAGTTCAACAGATCTAACCTGGCTCGATACGGATTAAGTATCGAGACAGCTCAGCAATATGTTCAAACAGCACTCGCTGGAAGTGTAGTAACGGAGGTATTCGAAGGCAATAAGCGCTTTGGCGTATTAGTAAGATTGCCACTCCAGAAACGGGACTCGGTAGAAGACATCTCGAACCTGATCGTCACCACCCCTGGTGGCGCGAATATTCCTTTGAAAACCCTGGCTTCAATTAAACTGGAGCCTGGCACGGTGATGGTCAACAGAGAAGAGGGTCAACGCCGAACTGCAGTATTGGCTAATATCCGCGGACGTGATTTAGGCGGTTTCGTACAAGAGGCTCAAGAATCGGTAGCAAATAAAGTGAAACTCCCACATGGTGTTCGATTGTTTTGGGGAGGGCAGTTCGAAAATCAACAAAGAGCGATGGCGCGCCTTGCAATCGTTGTACCAATAGTCCTGACGTTGATTTTCGTACTTCTGTTTACCGCCTTCAATTCTTTGAAAAACGCCAGTCTAGTGATGGCTAACGTACCGTTTGCCGTCATCGGAGGAATCGTTGGACTTTGGCTCACTCACCAACCAGTATCCGTGCCTGCCATAATCGGCTTTATTGCCTTATTTGGCGTCGCTGTTCAAAACGGTGTCATTTTAGTCAGCTACATACACCAACTTCACTCGACCAATCATCCACTGGACGAGGCTATTATCGAGGGAGCCTCAGTACGATTGCGACCCGTCCTTATGACAGCTTTGGTGGCCATTATGGGTTTGTTGCCCAAAATCTTTTCATCCGGAACAGGCGCCGAAGTTCAGCGTCCAATGGCAACCGTCGTACTCGGGGGTCTGGTTTCAGCGACGTTGCTGACTTTGATCGTCCTGCCGACTATGTATAGAGCAGCCTCTTCGAAAAAAATTGCGCAAGACTTATCGGGGCTGAAAATACCAGAAACGAAGAGCGGTACAGATCTTACTCGACGATAGAAACAGTTAATGCGAAATGCGCAGACGCAACTAACTGAGGTTAGAGCTAAATGTTTCTATGCACCAAAAGCGGTATCAGTTAAAACTCCTAAATCTAAACATCAGTGGACATCTAGATTTTACTTAGCGGGCAGGAGGAAAAGACACCGTGAAGATTGTACCCTTACCATCGGCCCCACTGTTGATTGAAATAGCACCGCGATGTGCAGAGGCGATCTCTTTGACTATCGCCAATCCGAGACCGCTCCCAGGAGCGCCAGTACCAAGTACTCGATAAAATCGTTCAAAAACTTTTTCTCTATCCTCAATCGGAATTCCGGGGCCATCATCCTGGACCATAATATTGACGGACGCTCCATTCGAAATGCGAACCAACACATGACCGCCATCTTGAGTATATGAAATTGCATTCTCGATAAGATTGACCGACAACTCGCCGATATCACCTGAATCGCCTATTATGAGCGCAGGATTTTCCGAGGCCTCAAAAGTCAAATCGATATTTTTTACTAGTGCATCAGTGACAAGTTCTGATGTTGTTTCTGAGACTACGAAGTTCAAATCTACCTTTTCATGTCGATTGATCTTGCTTGTCGGCTCAGCTTTGGCCAAGGCCAGCAGTTTATCCGATAAATGGACTATTCGATCAATACCTGATTCCAATCGATCCAAAACCGCGTTCATTTGATTTTCAGAAGATAAACGTTTTGCCGCATAGACATATGCCTTCAGTCCCGCCAGAGGAGTCCTGAATTGATGTGCGGCGTTCGCAACAAACCGGTGTTGAGTTTCAATGTCTTGCCTGAGCCTGAATAGTAGGTTGTTGATCGATAAGACCAATGGGCGAACTTCTGCAGGAGCGCTATCTTCCGATACGGGAGTCAAATCAAATTGAGTTCGCAAAGCCAAATCGTTTTCCAATTTTTTCAGCGGCTTAAGTCCTCTCGATATTCCAATCGACACGGCGAAGCCGCCGAGCGTAATCAGAATCAATTGTGGAAGAATGATACTCAACATGATTTGCTTCGCCAAATGTTGGCGATTAACTAAGGTCTCGGCTACTTGTACCAGAACTGTTTGATTCGAAGAATTCGGCAAATCCACTCGAATCCGAGCCATACGAATACTTTCACCATTCAGTTCCACACTCCTGTAAACAGGCTTACTGGAATTTAATGGCTCAAGGGGTAAAGGGAGAAAGGCATCACCGGAGATTCGCGTGCCGTCTTGTTTCAACACCTGATAATAGAATTTGTTGGTATCTTTATGTCGCAGAATTGCTTGTGCTGCCGGCGGCAAATCCACCCAAACACTGGTGCCACTTGATCTCAGACGGGCGGCAACTGAATCAGCAGAGTTGAGTAACTCGCGATCATAGGCATCGTTGGCGAAGCCTACTGCTAGAAAGTATGCGAATGCTGTACTGAAAAACCACAGAGTACACAATGGTACGAGCAACCAGCACAGCAGCTGGAATCGTATGGATTTTTCATTCTGATTTTTCAATACGATAACCAAGACCTCTTAACGCCCTTATAGTAATGCCGGCCGGCTCGAGCTTTTTTCGAAGCCTGTGCACGGTTATCCCAACAGCATTATACGTAACGTCATCGTCCCAACCGGAAAGAAGGTTTGTAATCCGCTCTTTGCTCACGGTGGCATCAACTCGCTGAAGGAGTATCTCAAGCACCGCTAACTCTCTGGCAGTCAGCTCCAACGGCGCTCCTGACAATGAAGCAATTCGTTTAACCGTATTAAAGGTAAGGGCACCAAAGACGATATCAGTGCGATTGGACCAGTGATCTTTTCTTAGCAAGGCACGTATTCGCGCTTCTAGTTCGGGAAGGTCAAATGGTTTCGTGATGTAATCGTTGGCCCCATAATCAAGACCGTTGACTCGGTCTTCCAAGCCGTCACGAGCCGTCAAAATCAAGATGGGCAAAAGCTGTCCTCGATTTCTGATTTGCTTCAACACTTCCATTCCATCGAGTTTTGGTAAGCCAAGATCCAAAATCAACAAGTCATAGGGATGGATAGCAACAGCAGCGTCAGTCTCCGGACCGGTAACGGCAACATCTACAATATAACCGCTGCCCCTCAAAACCATAGAGAGACCATCGGCTAGAAACTGATCATCTTCGGCAAGGAGAATTCTCATGTCGGACTCGCTTTGTGCTGAAAATAGGATGAAAACTCCGCTGACATTTAGAGCAAAGCTCCAGACCCAAATTATTTACCGTGGTCGAAACTGGCATACCACGCTCACTCAAAATGGCAGGATGATTAGTCATGTCTTTGCTTACCACGTAATCGGAGTCAACGGGGTTCTGAGTTTTTCCGTTCCAATTTCACTAACATTAAAAAGACCGTGGCGGTCAGCAGGAAAGCGATCCATATAGTCCAAATAATTGGCCGTAATGTATCTGCGGAATAGACACCGGTGAGCACTCCCATCGAAACCAATGAAACCATGAACATTTTGAGCACTGTCGCTCGACGTTTATTCACTTTTGTATCTGCGCTCATAGTATTCGATGCTGACTTCAATGGGCTATATCGTCGGCGACCTCAATGAGACCCGGAAGTATTTCAGTGCGATCGCCTTCTACAATTTATAACCCCTGAATATTTCGCTAAGATTTCAGCGTCGAGTCTCATGCACTCGCAAGGCAAGGAAAAAGAGTTTCACAGAAAAATTTGGCGGCAAGTCTATCAGCCCATCGTTGCAAAAATGCTGCAGACCTAGTCGATACTACGCACCGCCTACGGTATCATAGACTATCATTCAACATTAACGGATTCGTCTTGTTTGGCAGGCATCTCATTCTCAACTGTTGCCGGTTGAGTAGTTTCACGTGACGGATCATTGGAACTCTCCGCAACCGACGGGTCCATAGAATTGACAGGTTGTTGTTCGACTGGCGCCACCTCCGGTGGAATCACGATCGCGGGCTGGACTTCATCCAGGACATCAAAAGCGGTCACCTCTTTTGATGGAATAATGCGCAGACGAAACTCGACAGGAAAACCCATTTCCCTCGTGAGAAAATCCTGAACTAGCTTCACCTGATGGGAGGTGATCGTTTGCTCTGAAGCCAATACAGTGGCGACAACCGTCATCGGTGTTTGAAAACGCTTGACCTTTACGTCATTCAATTGAACACCGCGAAAGGTAAATGTTTTCTCTCGCAAAAGAGTTTTTATATTCGAACTGATCTGATTTTCCAAAACAAGTTCACGCATACTCAAAGCGAGTGGAATAAACAAAAGAGTGGATAATACCGCAGAAATTGCCAAACCCTTCTTTGCGCGGTTGAGTGGTGAGAAACCCATGATCAAAAAAACCAGCGCACCTGCGAAGGTTATGCCAACAAGATTGGTTGCGTACAGAAGCGCTGCCCCTGACCAAATTTGCCACGAACTAAATGCTAGTCCAATTCCAACAACACTCAACGGAGGAACCAACGCAACGGCAATTGCTACTCCAGCAAGCGAGTCAGCAAGTTTTTCCTTTGCTTGGCAATAAGCGCCGATCGCTCCTGCAAACAAAGCGACCCCGAGGTCGAGAAGGGTTGGGTGCGTGCGACCTAGTATCTCGGGAGTGAGCTCTAACGATCTTAACGCGTAGGCCATCGTCGTAGAAATGAAGACACCCAACAAAGTACCAACAACTAGAGTCAACGAAGCCCTGGTAAGCAGTCGCATATCAGCCGTCAGAGTAGATAGAGACAAAGCAACCAATGGGCGCATCAGAGGAGCAATAATCATGGCGCCGATAATCACGGCAACACTGTTTTGAAATAATCCTAGTGTTGCTATTACTGTGGAACACGTAAGAAGCACGATAAAATCCGCAGATAGACTGCATAGCGTCTCAAGACGTTCTTGCAGAGCGGTTAACTTGGGTTCTTCGACGTGTGGCAGTAAAGTGTGGCGCATTTAAGTGCTTCGTATTTGGTGTCAGTTCAGATATGTGTGATTATCGCAGGTAACTGAGACAATAGCTGGAATTAGTTTGTTTGACAAACGAACTAAAAATTGGTAAAATTAAAATATGGCGCAAGATCGCCGCACAAACACTCCACTCCCAGCTAAGCCATCGTGCAGTCATAGCATAGTCGAGTCGGATTGATCAAAGACCGAGAGCCCATGATGTTCCGTAGCGGATGTGGATCGACTCGTCTTGACGAGGAGAATTAAATGAACAGTAGAGATATTAGGATTTCAGAAGACTACATTGCAGCTGGAAGTTTCGATTCTTCCGAACAGGATCTTCAACGATTGTCGCAATCCAACGCAGCAGCCATACGCCGACGAGTCGCAGAGAACCTGCAGGCGACAACAGAATTGCTTCGCAGACTGGCCGCTGATGAAGATTATCATGTCCGGATAGCGGTGGGATTGAATCGCTCCGCAGATTTAGCAGTCGTTTCGGAACTCGTTCACGATAAAAATCCGGATGTTAGATTTTGGCTCGCTTCTACTAGTTATTTGCCCGGTCATTTGCTGTACGAATTAGCGAAAGACGAAAATCCTTTCGTAGCCGATCGAGCCAAGAAAACACTACGGAGGATTCACAAGTGTTTTGATTCATAGAATGCGTAAGTTAGAGATCGGCTTTAGGCAAGGAATGAAGGGACAACGGACATGCTCAGTTCGAGTTTCTTAGAGATGCGAAAAAGAAATGCGTTGAGCATTTTACATACAGTACGCTTACATCCCGGATTGAGCAGAGCAGATGTTGCGAGAATTTGTGATTTGGCGAAATCAACAGTCTCTAGCATCGTAGACGAACTAGTGCAAACTGAGATCATTCAAGAAACCGGATCTAAGACATCGAGTCGTGGTAGACGACCTGTTGGGCTCGTGTTTTATCCCGGTGCGCAAATTTCACTAGGCATCAGCCTCGATGACGACAGAATTGAAATGGCGATGTGCAATTTGGACGGGGAGGTTGAAGCGGTTCGCCGAAAAAAATATGCGAGAAAACTCGATCTAAATTCGATAACCTCACTTATATTTTCAGAACTAGATGACCTTTTAAAAACACGAGGAAAAGGACCGGGAGCCGTGTTTGGTGTCGGCTTGGCAGTTCCGGGTCCCGTTTCTGACGCAGCGAGTTCGTTCGTCAACGGGATGAAAATAGATTTACAAGCCTTGAAAACACAGCTAATGGAAAAACTGAGTTGCGAAGTCGAAATCGACTCAAACACTAACATGTCCGCAATTGCAGAAAGTCGGTTCGGCGAAATAAGGAATAGCGAAGAAGCACTGATTGTGAGGCTGGGCGGCGAGGTGCGTTCGGCACTCATCAGGTATCATCAAGTCCAAAAGGGCAATTTGGGACTCGCTGGAGATCTCGGTAATTTGCGAATGCCAGGAGTCAATGAATGCATCAATTCTCTCGCCGGTTCGGACAAAATCGTGTCTAAATGTCGATCTGTCGGAGTTGATGTCGAACAAATTGACGATGTAATCTCGGCAGCACTTCAAGGAAATAATCATTGTAAGAATGCAATCGCTCGTGCAGGTAACGCTATTGCGTTTGGGATTGCTAGCGCAATAAACATCATCGCTCCATCTGATGTGATGATTACCGGAAAACTTGTCGGCGCAGGTAAACTGTTAACACAACCAATCAGATCCGGATTGAGCGAATACGCGTCGAAAGCGAATCTTCTAAATTGCAATGTGGTTTATAGCACTTCGCAGAAACAGACTGAAGCAAGAGGAGCGAGTCTGGCTCCGCTTCAACAAGACCAATTGTTGAGCAAGCTCATCGATCGTCACGCGGAAAATGAATTCGCGCTCAGCAGAAATTCGTGAAAAACAGCGTAACGACGACTCGCGTGGTGCGTCATCGAAGTTGGAGATAAGATATGAAGCACGAGACGGAAATTAAGAATTGGCTCTCAATAATTGGATCGTCGTTGACCGTTGACGCTCTGGTTAGATCGTGTCGAAAAGCATTGACTGCTTATCCCGATTCAGCTGAACTGTGGAACGTCTTTGGTGAGATCATGGAAGAGATTGGACAGTCACGTGAATCCGAATTAGCATATCAGAAATCAGTTTCACTCGAACCAGGCAATGCTTCAATCTGGAACAGCCTGGGTCTCCTTCTCAAAAGAAACGGCAGGATTGTGGAAGCAGAGTCAGCGTTCCTGAAGGCGGTTCTGGTCGATCCGAATTATCGCAATCTCCGCCGAGATCGCCGAAAAATTTTTATCGACGAAGATTCAAACTTGGATAATTATAGCGAAGATGACGAAATTAAAGGTAATCGCATACAGCAGCTTCTGATGAGCTTTGACCCTAGCGTATGGATAAGTGTAGTCGATGAATTTCTTGAAAGTGGAGAACAAGAACGTGCCACCAGAATTTTAGAAAAAGCTCTGCGCACTCATCCAAACAGTCAGTCGATTAGTCTGAAGTATTCTGCATTGCTGGAACAGAATAGACAATTTCCTGAGGCTGCACTCGTACTCAATAGGCTGATTGAAATTGATCCGGACATTGCCGAGGCTTGGCATAGACTATCGCTATTAGCTCGCCTTGATGGAAATGTAGCGTCTGCGATTTCCTTTTCGCGTAGATCTGTAAAACTGAACCCCGCGAATCCACATCTAAGACGGCTGGCGTTGCTTCTGGACGAACAGGGCAAGACATTAGAAGCGATGGAAGTTTTATCACAAGCTTCGGAATTCGATGCGATAACCCTTAACTTGCTGGGAGTAATTCAACACAAACTCGGACAAAGAGCCGAAGCGAAAATTTCATACGAAAACGCCCTCAGCGTTGGTGGAGAAAATTCACACCTGCTCAACAATTTAGGCAGACTATTCGAAGACGTAGGTGATGATGAAGGCGCGGTCTGGGCGTTCGATCGGGCTCTAGAACTGGACAGACATAACGCTGTCGCTTGGAATAACTTTGGAATCGTTCTTCGCCATCAAGAAGCTTTTTCAGAAGCTGAAAAAGCATTCAGGATATCCATATCAATCGCCCCACATTTCAAAAATCCGTGGCTCAACTTGAGAGATTTGTCATTTTCCATTCCTTCCATATCGACAGCGGAAATCAGCGGTTCTAGGCTCGATGAACCAATTCCCAGCAGGTGGATGCAACTAGGTTGGAATGTATTTGACGAAATTTACCACTCATTGCAGCTGAAGAAACTGACCAATCAGGCAGAACAACAACCAAAAAACCCCTATGCGCTACATCAATTGGCCCTGTGCATGTTTAACGCCGGACTAAACCAAGAAGCGGGCGCTCTGCTTCGAAAGGCAATCTTAGTGCACAACGAGAATCCCGCATTCTGGAATCTTTTAGGAATGATCTGTGAAAAACTAGGTTGTATATCCGATTCAATCGCCTGCTACGAACAAGCAATTAAGTGCGACAACAATTGCCTAGGCGCGATATTCAACTGGAACGAAGCCCGAATCGGAAACGACGAAGAAAACCAGGCGAATTCTAGTTTGTATAAAATTGCTTCGTAAATCAAATAACTGCTCGTCGAAAAGGGAGTATCTCCGAACATGACGTTGATGGCTGGATGCTTTTTAACACTGCTAATCGTCTTATTGTCAATTCTTGGATTAATTGGAGCTCGTCGCCTGCTCAAGTCCATTGACCTAAAAACACAACATGACATTGCTGACCCATACTCGCAATTCGTCGCCATGTTGTTCGCCGTGCTGCTCGGATTTATGGTGGCTGATGCGATGCAGAGATTTGGAAATGCACGTTCGATAGTTCAACAAGAGGCATCCTCACTCGGTAACATGTATAGATTGGCGGAAGGTCTGCCGGACAGCCAATGCAAACTGATTCGAGGGTTATGTAAGAACTATGCCACAGAAGTTATTCAAGATGAATGGCCCAAACTATCCGAGAAAACTGACAGTGTCCGAGCTTGGTCGGTATACAAACAGCTATGGACCGCGTGCGCCACATTTGAACCGGTTACTCAACGCCAATCAAACGCACAACAACTCTTACTCTCTGCAATGGAGTCCGTTGGTGATAACAGACGGCTACGCGTAGAAGCTCTCCATGCGGGTTTGCCAGAGGAACTATGGGCGGTGCTCATACTTGGCGGCATGGCGACAATCGTATTTACTTATTTTTTCGGATCAGAGAACTTCAGGATGCAAATAGTTATGGTTTCGATTGTAAGCCTGGTAATCTGCCTCAACCTGTTTTTGCTCGCAACTTATGATGACCCATTCTCCGGCGACGTAAAGGTAATGCCCAATGCATTCGAAACGCAATTAAGGCTTTATCAACTGGATAACTGATTTAAGGCGCAAGCAGAAGGAACCTCCGGGTTTCAATGCGAAAAAGGTAAAGTGGAGATATAAGAACAAGATTTGTATGGAGAACAACCAATGAGCGGGACCCTCAATCCTGCACTGTTCATTCGCTACAAGAACCTGATGGGCATTGCATTAGTCGCTTTCACTCTTATTGGTGTTAATGGTTGTGGTATCACCCATAGTGCCGAAAGCAACTCCAATGCAATTTCGACGTCCAGCAATCCCACTGCAAGTAGCAGCGGTCCAGAGACCAGCCTGCCAAAAGACGAGCACCACGACATAAACGTGCTTCAGCAACATTTAATTGAAGATAGAGGTATATTAACCGGAGTAAGAGCATCACTTCGTGTATTCACGGAACAAGCCGAGACCGGTGACTCCGATTCGCAAACTAGACTTGCTGTTTGCTACTATCTTGGTATTGCCACGGAGGTGGATAAAAAGGCTGCAAGAAATTGGTTTGAGAAAGCCGCCGAAAGCAATAACAAAAAAGCACAATATGCCCTCGGATACATGCTCGAACATGGAGAGGGTGGCATTAAGAACAAGTCTGAGGCATTGAAGATGTACATGAAATCCGCAGAAGGAAACGATCCATATTCTGACCTCGCTCAAAGAGAAGTGGACCGAATGGAGATGGAAATCCCTCCGTCCGAAGCGGCACGGCTCAAGCAAGAAGTTATTGATTGGTTTAACTTAAGCATGAGTCGGAAGACCAAACGGGAGAAGACGCAAAGGCACTATTAGTTAGATTGGTTGTTACTTGCTCCTATCTATCCTTTATAGAAGCGCGCTTCATCTCTTTTTGAACGGTATTCATGAGAAAAACTCCACGCGCGTTGCCGGGCTGAACCTTCAGGACGATCGAAAGCGTCTTCTTCGCCGCACGCAAGTCGCCCATTACCCATTCGACTTCGGCTTTCCTGACTAGCGTATTCAATTGTTCCTCACCGGGTGGTAGCATCTCAATCAAGTGAGTAAGGTCACTGATTTCCTCGTCATACAGCCCTTTCTCGTGATAGACCTTGGCTCTCTCCTTATACACATTCGCCGATGGAAAGCGCTCAAGCAGCGGCTTCAAATCACCCAGCAACTGACTGCTGGCATCCTTGTCTTTCCTTGTGGATGCCGCTTGCTGATCGAGCGTAAAGCGCAGCCAGAGATTGTTTTCGTCAGGCTTTAACTCTATGCTGCGCAGACAATAGCGCATGGCGTCCGCTCGGCGTCCCTCTTGCGACGCCTGGTAACTTCGAATGTACCAATATTGAGGATCCGTTTTGCAAGTCCCCTCCATGCTATCTAATAGCCTCCTTGCGCTGTCGTGGTTTTTGAATCCTCGGAATGCAAAACCCTCCATCAGCTTGAGCGTCTCGCGGGGCTTTTCACACGCAACAAGTTGACTCCACTCGATGGCGGCATCTTCGTTATTGTGATTTAAGTGAGCTTTCGCCACCATCAATTTTTCATCCGCCGAAAGTTTGTCTTTCGGAACTCGTGAAATTAGTGCGATGGCAAATTCATATACGTTGCCGACTTTACTCGCATTGATTAGCTTCCGCAATTCAGTTTGTGCCTTATCGTGATCGCCCGATGCGCCGCCGGAGAAATACCACGATGAGTGATCCAACTTTCGGTTTTTCGCAACAAGATGAATCCAGCGATCGCGATCAACCTTGTAGACAATGTTTTCCGACAATTCCAAAATGTTTGAGTTTTGCGCTCCATCAATCAACATTGCGCCTACATACTTGTCTGCTTCTTTGAAGTCGCCCTCGAGGTACTCTAAAAGCGCCCAGAGATATGGTTGTGGATTGGCAAAGTCTCTGCGCAAACGAATAAGATTCGCCCTGGCATCATCGTATAACTTCAGCTGGATGTCTGCTTCAACAAGTGTCGCGATGCAATATGAACTGCCAGGATTGCTCTTCAGAAGTCTATTGGCAGTGTCTTTAATTTTTGGCCAATCTGCAGTTTTTCTTACCGCTGACATTTCTTCTTCACACGTAGAAAAAGCAATTGCGGATGCGCAGAGGCACATCGATGCAAAAATTGCGAAAAGTAGTGAAAGGGAACGAGTCATTTTGAGAGTGGATTCCACAGTCTTCACATTACCATGCCCCGGACGGGCTGCTTAAAACCAATGTCGGAGAAGAGCAGACTTGCCGCCGCAAGCCTGCCCTTCTTAGGTCACGCACCTACGATCGTGAGTTCACTTAATTGCGACCTCTGTATCGTGGTTGAGTCGGCTGAGCAAAACTTGTCTCGATGGTCGTGCCATTTGGTTGTTTGATCATCAAACCACGATCCTTACCATTTTGGCGCAATTGGGTAACTGTTGTTCCATCTTGGAGATGATACGAGGTAGAACCGTCGGTTGGATGTTTTTCAATTCGGCTTGCGCCCGCAAAGTCAAACTGTCTTTCAATACCATTGGCAGTCACAGTAACCACACCATCAGTGCTAACTTTTGTTTGCCCCTCAGCGGAGTTCAGAATGACCGTACCATCAGGGCGCTGAACAATCTTCGTTCCATCTTTGCTGACTGCGACGAACTCTTTCTGTCCGTTCAATTGGGCGGTTAGCTGCTCACCTTTGCCGGCTAGACCAGTAAGTTCTACTGCCTGCTCGGCACCGTCGGCAGTATCAAACATTTGCGGCTTTGGCGCTCGTTCGGATTGTGACTCAGATCCCCGTCCGCCACTTCTCATCCGCTCCTGCGCCTCTTCAATCCCAGGCTTCATCGACTCAGGTTTTCGATACTCAGGCTTTTGTACTGAAATCTCAGGTTTTAAAGACTCTGGCTTCGTCAACGGCTTCGGTTTAACGTTGCTGGTCTCAATTTGGTTTGCATCTACAGTGTCTTTCTTATATTTTTTCGGTGCTTCAGAATTGAGATTCTTGTCGAGGAATCGTTGCTTTTCTTCGAGAAGCGTGTCTTTGGTTTCCTCTGCTTTTTTCTTCGAATTCATATCGAGCTTACGCTGCACCGCATCTGAATTGAGCTCTTTCTTCATCGATAAATCATCGGACGAAGAATTTTTTCCCTCCGACGGGAATCGCTTAGCGCGCTCTTTCAAAAGTTTGGCATCCACGAATGGCGAATCATCAGAATTCGGTTTTAGCTGATCTTTCGGGATATCTCTCAAGTCCAGAGGATCTTTAAAACCGGGAACAGTTTTATCTGTTGACGGAAAGTGTTTTGCGGCAGCTTTAATTTTCTGTATTTCTTTATCAGAGAGGTCCTCGTTCATCTTATGACTGTTGACGTAAAAGCCTTTCGGACTCCGTCTTACGGGCTCGAGATCGGCTTTATCTTGTTCATAAGAATTCGAATTTTTAGCTTTCTCAACATTGAAAAGTTCCGAGGCGTCAACATTAAGAAATTCAGATGGAAACGAGGATAGACTCCCAGGCGTAGGAATTTCTCGAGAGAAAGTGGAAGAGCTGCCTGGAGTCGGGATGTCGCGCGAGGCGGACTCGGTGCTTCCTGGAATCGGAATCTCTCGTGAGGTAGACGAATCGCTTCCAAGAATTGAATTTTCTGGCGAGAGCGACGCCCACGAGGCACCGGGGACGGTGTTCTCGTGCGACTCTTGCTCAGCGAGTTGACCATTGTTGTCGGTTCTGTAAGGAGCTGATAACGCTCCGATGTAATCGTCGAACCATCGCGAGGCGGCTTGGTCACTCAGTGATGAACCTGCTGCGCCTGCATTGTCGCTACCGTTAGTAACATCGTTAAACGAATTAGGATTAAGCATAAAAAACTCCTTCCAGTTGTGAATAAAAATTTGCGTGACTCATTCGAACGCTGAAAGCATAAGACGGCGAAGTTCACAAACGGTTCACAAGAATGATGTTATTTCTAAACTCAGCGAAGAATTCCTGGCGCGACACCATCCGTCGCCGGCTCTAGAGCCCCGTCTGGCGAAGCATGGCGCTGTCCAAGAGCATATTCGCAGATGGCAGATGAAGTGGACTTTACTGGGCGTTGCTACTAGTTGTTCGCTTTCAGACGTACGTAGAAGGCACACCCCTTCATGTTGTCTTCTACGGAACGATTGTAGAAACCGATCTCTCCACCATGAGCTTGGACAATTGATTTAGCGATGTACAACCCAAGACCGAAACCGGAACGCGTTTGCTCTTCATCGCCCTGCCTGTAGCGATCAAATAAATGTGGTGCCAAATCGCCAGGCACTCCTGGTCCCTGGTCGAGAACTTCAATGAGAACGCAGTCCCCATCAGACTGGCAGCGAAGTTCTACAGTGCTACCAACGTCTGTGTACTTGAGCGCGTTAGCGCATAGATTAGTCAAAACTCTTCCAATCTGAAATGAATCAACAATTACTTCACTATCATCACCACTGACAGTGATATTCCGATTTCGGCTAGCTGCCTCGGTTTGCATAGAATCGCAAACCTGTTCCAGCAAGTCTTTAGCATACACTGCTTCTAAATTGAGCTTTAAAGGTTCTGAATCTAATTTATTGGCAGTCAAAAGATCGTCTATCATTCGATTCAATCTGCCAATTTCAGGAACGAGCGCACGCAGCGTGGTCTGCCGTTTTTCGGGTGATTCTTCATATGTGCCGTCGGCTAGGATGCCCACCGAAAATTGTATTTGTGTGAGCGGCGTACGCATATCATGCGTAAGCATGGATATAAATTCTTGTCGTGTGCGTTCGAGCTGCCTCAAAGCGTCATCTGTCGAGTGAATAAACCTATCCAGCTCTGCAATCTCATCAGAGCCACCAACAAAGTCATTGAGAGGCTCCCGCCGACCGAGTGCTTGAGTATTTCGCATCATCGAAGTTAATCGATTCAAGAAATCCAACTGTACAAAACGCACAGCAAGAATAGAGACCACCACACTCAACGCTAGACCGATAATGTAAACAGCCGGAATAATAGATTGCCAATCAGCAAAGGTTGTTGAGGGATGAATTTGTTTTTGAATTTCAGAAATCTTGCGACACTCTTGGAAAATCAATCGACTGGACAACACCGATGCGGAGGCAGCCTGTGAAAAATCAACGAATGAAGTCTTCGACGAATTCGCAAGTGCATCGAGGCTATCAATCAGTCTGTACATGAGAACGCTTACTCTCTCTGCGGATCGCTCGGCATCAGAATTGGTGGCACACGCAGCTCGCAAATTTGCCAGTTTCGGTTTTACTTCCGCCTTACTCTCCCTGTACGATTTCAGAACGGATGAGTCGCCCTTTTGAGAATAGAGAAATGCAGTTGATACCAGCTTATTCATTTCACTTAGAATTTCGGTACCAACGACTTGAGTCTCCTTCGCTCGCTCGATGCGCTGCGTGTCATTCTGCGACGCTAACCAAAGAGCACCTAAGGAAACAACAAAAATAAACTCGAAGACAAGCGGAAGTATTACCAGGAGCTGGAGTTTCTGTGTCAAAGAAAGATGTTTAGTGACTTCTCTACTCTGGCTCATAAAGTTGCTATGACCGAATCTGCGTGGCTTCTCCGACTATCATAATCCCTGCGCGCTTTCTGTTTAAAAACTCAAAACTATCGTTTGGCATTTCATCTTAAACGGTCTCCGTTCCTACCAAGATTTACGATACGCAGACTTTGGGGTATATTCGGCGCAGGAGAATTATCCTTATTATGCCGAAACTTCTCTTAGCCGACGACGATGAAAAGCTACTGCGAGAAGTTGCAGACTGGTTGACGTCTCAAGGTTTCACAATTGAAACAGCACCAGATGGCGCCGCGGCATCAATGCTCCTGCGCACGAATGTATATGACGTTATCGTACTCGACTGGCAAATGCCAGGTCTGAGCGGACCGGAAGTCTGCACCGAGTATCGAAACTCCGGTGGACAGACGCCTATGTTGCTGCTAACGGCCAGGGGGGCGATTGAAGAAAAGGAGAAAGGATTTCTCTCGGGCGCAGATGATTATCTGACGAAGCCGTTCCATCCTAAGGAACTTCTTCTGCGAATCCGGTCGCTTTTGGGCCGGCAGGTACAAACGAGTAAGACAACATATGAGTATGGATCGTTGACCCTCGACCTCGCAAAAAACGTCGTGCTGCACGAAGACCAACGTCTTAAATTGACGTCAAAAGAATTCGCACTTCTCGACTTCTTTATACGAAACCCTGAGAGATGCTTCGCCACAGATGCCTTGATGAATAGAATATGGAAAGCTGACGAGGCGGTCACCGATCAGGCAGTTAGAGTTTCCATCTCACGTCTCCGCGCGAAGCTCGACACTTATGGTTGCAAAACAACCATTGTGGCGGAACCTGGATTCGGCTATAAGCTCCACATCGTGGATTAGTCGGACAATCGGCAGGTCGAATTGTTCATAACTCAGGGCGCATGGCGTTCTGCTCGAGACTGTGGTTTCAACAGCCTGGGCGCTTACGAAGCGGACCTACAGGAACGAAGAACAGTGGGTTCAAAACGTCCGCCGTTGACCATTTACGTTGATTTGCGTTTATTTCTCGGTCCCGGCAGGAGTAGTCGTCTCCGGTGTCGCCGTGTCGGGCGTTACCGTTTCTGGTGTTGTCGATTCTGGTGTCACCGTTTCCGGTGTCGTCGTTCTTGGCGTCGTCGATTCTGGTGTCAACGATTCTGGTGTCACTGACTGTGGTGTTACGTTCTCTGGTGTAACCGTTTCTGGTGGCACAGTTGTTGGAGTTGTCGAGTCAGTCGGCATCTTTTCCGGTGGTTTCGTATCCGGTGTTGTCGTGTCAGGATTCACCGTGCCTGGTGCCTCCGGTGCGGCTTCACCTGGAATAATGAACTTCTGACCTGGATAAATTAAATCCGGGGTCTTGATATTGTTCTTCTCGACGATTTGACTAACGAGTTTTGCAACCTCCTCATTTGAAGGGCGTTTTCCACCTGTTTCAGTGAGGTGTGCGCGAGCAATCTTCCAAAGGCTATCGCCTTTTACAACTTCGATTTCCTTGTCAGCCACTTTGTCTTTCTCCATTGATTCAGGTGGAGTGGTTTGATCTGTTGGTTGCTCACCCGGTTTCTCTGGTGGCGCCAACGGTGCGTCTGGTTTTCCCGGAACCTCTGTTGGGGTTTCGGATGTGGGCACATCTGTCGGAGTTTCCGACTTCGGAACTTCAGTCGGTGTTTCTGATTTCGGAACTTCAGTCGGAGTTTCTGATTTCGGAACTTCAGTCGGAGTTTCTGACTTCGGAACTTCGGTCGGATTTTCTGACTTCGGAACTTCGGTCGGAGTTTCTGACTTCGGAACTTCGGTCGGAGTTTCTGTTTTCGGAACTTCAGTCGGGGTTTCTGACTTCGGAACTTCGGTCGGAGTTTCCGTTTTGGGAACGTCACTCGGAGTTGCGCCCGGAGCCTCAGTCGGCTTATCAACCTTCGGTTCTTCAACTTGAATATCTGTGGTTGGAACTTCAGCCGGGATTTCTGATTTAGGTCCTTCAACTGGAGTTTCCGGTTTTATCTCAGGTGAATCAGTTTTGGTGGCATCCTCGGTGGTCACCACTGGTGGTGCTTGGCGCTCTAGCTGTGCTTGTTGAGCGGCAGTTTCAAGATTTGCCTGTTTTAGTTTTTCGCTCTCGGCGATTTTCAGTTGATCGCGCATTCCGAGCGGCACACCTGTGTCTACGAACTCGTCCAGGCTAGTTTCTGTCACCCGGGGAGTGGTCCAGTCTGTAACAGTCCAAATTCCACGAGGAGTTTTCATGTATTCGAAATGATCTTTCATTGTCTTGAGAGCACTGGTCTGATCCGCAGTAAGCTGATCAGGTTTCGCCAGCAATGCGTCGATATCACCTGCTTGCAATCCATCCCTGGACTGAATGTCTGCGTTGTCTAAATTCTGTGCTTTCAACGCAGTCAGTAATCCACCGAACTCGCGCTTGGCACCTGCAGTTTCCAAAGCCAAATCATATCTTTGATCGAAACCTGAGACATAATCAGCATTAACGTCCTGACGAACGCCACCACCTAATGCCTGAAAATTATCCGAAAGGAATTTCGCTGACATGCCTTGGACGGTCGTCGTCCCCTGCTCAGCAGCTAGTTTTGCAAGACTTTCTTTGGTAACGAAGGTGTCTTCGCCAACTAGACCAGAAATGATAGCGATGTCGGGAAGTACACCCTTTAGCGACAAATCATTGGCGACTAGGTCTCTTTCCGGCTCGGAAAGTTTGCGTAAATCCGCGTTGACTTCTTGAAGCATGACGTCAGAGGCGTCATGGTCTGGGGAATTCAGAGCAGTGACCAGATGATCGGCGACCTTGTGGGCGTCCAGTGGTTCAGACATAATAGTAACTCCATTGACACGAGCGGGATTCGCACGTTTGAGCAACAAGGCATAGGGTGCCGTTGTGGTCGTTGGAATGTTGTGATATTACGAGCAGTTGTTTCTATCCGAGCAGTTCACTTTTTGGACAAATCAATCACAAAAAATTGGAAAAGCAATCCAGCGACCTCTATATGTTCATCGAAAGGGCGTGAATAAGACGTGAGCAAAACTCCGCTCTGAATAGCAATGCGTTTGTGGTGTTTGTACGACTGAAAACCTGGTCTATTCGGATATTGGTGGTAGTGTAGAACTACGAACTGCTTCCGCAAATCGCAGGGCCATGTTGCTGAATAGCCACAAACTAGATGAAGCTACGGACCAGAAAAGGTGCGGTAAGCAAGTTTGTTCCGTTCTGGGAGACGATGGCGAGCGGAACTGGTTTCTTAAGCTCGAAAGCAAGGAATGCATTTGCGCAGAAGAAACGAACGAGACTACAACTGATGACGGAAGGTACGAGAGTAGCCAACCTTACTCACCAAAAGAGCACGCCACGGATTTATATCGTGCCTCAGACGTCATCGACGGTCGTTTCGAGGTGTTAAAACTAATCGGACTGGGAGGCATGGGTGCTGTCTACAAGGTTTTTGATATAGAAACAAAAACCGTTCTCGCACTCAAGTTACTGCATAAGAAATTCTGCGATGACGTATCCGCCATTAAACGTTTCGAGCAAGAAGCCGAAGCTGCAATGCGATTAGACCATCCGAATCTGGTGCCAGTTTATGGTCACGGAATTACGGAAGCCCGTCGCGCCTACTTGCTAATGGAATATGTAGAAGGTCGCAGCCTGTCCGAAGTTATCGAAGAGCAGGGATCGCTTCTCGAACAACGCGCGATCCGTATCCTTCTTCAGATCTGTGAGGCGCTATCGCACGCTCACAATCACAACATAATTCATCGCGACATAAAACCATCGAACGTTATACTATCAAGAACAACTAATGATGATGATTTTGTAAGAGTAGTAGATTTTGGAATCGCAAAGACTGTTGCATCAGATGATCGCGAAACAAAGGACCTTACTCAGACGGGTGATGTATTCGGAAGTCCTTCATATATGAGTCCTGAGCATTGTCTCGGTTTCAAGCTAGATCAACGATCGGACATTTACTCGTTTGGTTGCTTGATGTATGAGATGTTAGCTGGTAAGCCCCCATTCGCTGGTGGCAACGCAATTCAGCTAGTACTGAAGCATCTGAACGAAAAACCAGAAAATCTAACCAAGCGCAAAAGTTCGTTTACCAACCTTGCCTTAGAAAAGATAACTCTCAAGTGCCTGGAAAAACAGCAGGAGAATCGTCCTCAATCAATTTTTGAAGTTTCGGAATCCTTGAGGGCAGTGCAGGATGGTAAAAAGACCGCCTCTGATTTCCTAACCATAATCACGAAAGCCAAACAAAAAAGATGGACCCTTCCAACAGTTTCTGTTTTAGCGTTATCAGCTCCCATTGTGGCAATTTGGAGCCTGAATAAAGACAATGCTTTAACAGACGGTACATGCGCTGTCTTTACAATTTCGTTTGGCATACTTGGCTTAGGATGCCTAATATTTGCGGTCCTCATGCGGGTTGCGAGCGGAAAATGTTTGGTCCGGGAGGATACTTGGACCATCTGCTCCTTGATCGCCAGCTCGATCTGTTTTTTCGGATTAATACCACTTACGGTATCAATATTATTTCAGCTAGGACACTCTTTTGATTCTATCGCGTCTCAGCACACGCTTCCCGCAATGGAACCAATCATATTCTGTGGTATGTACCTAAGCGCCATTTGCAGCTTGATACCGTTATTAAGTTTTCTGGCATCGGCAGACAAACGTAGCCGCAAGGCTCGTCGTGAACCCATCCGTGGTTCCGTAATTAAAACGTTCGCAACGATGTTCTTTTGCTCAACATTTTTCTGTACTAGCGTATTGTTAATTCCAGTCGTAGGAAATCAGTACCTTCTAACCTCTATCGTCAACAGCACCGCAAATGTTCCGACTAGCTTCGGCAAGACGATCCGAATAGAAATTCTAGATTATCTAGCGTCACGTACTCCAGAAAACGAAGCCGTCTCCTGGGACTGCCTAAACGGATATGACAGCATTCAAGAGTACTCCAAAGAAATTCGTGCATGTTCGAAGTCAGTCACGAAAAGAAGTCTGAAAAAATATGTAGTCTCCTCCATTCAGTTTCGCATGGGGATGATTTATGAAAAACTTGGACATTGGAAACTAGCCATTAATTCCTATGATGAATCGCTCAAAACTGATCCCGATGACAGCTCTCCGCTCTTGAGAAAAGCCCACTGCCTTGAAATGCTTGGGCGTCCATTTGCAGCACTCTCAGAATTGGGCAAGCTGCATTTAGTCGACCCAAGTAACACTAGCGCTTACTATTTGGAGGCTAAAATTCTCCTTAGCCTAGATAAAATTCCGGCCGCACTAAATTGTGTAGAACGAAAGATGGCTCTCAGTGGCGGACGAACACCTACGGCGCTGCTCTACAAATCTATTCTGCTGGAGAAGTTGGGACTAAAGGTCGAAGCGAGAGAAACTCTGAAAAGAGTTTCTGAAATCGACGATGATCCTTACGATGAGTTCTACTGGAAGGCTCTTAAAGCAACGATTTACGCAAAACTTGGTGACATAAGCACCTCTAAAAAGCAGTTCGCAAGAATCAGTGAGGTGGACAGAATCAATGCACTACGATACCAACAGAACGATCTGTTCTGGTATCCTGACGAATTGAAAAACATGATGATTGATACTCTTAAGAACGATCCAACTGTTCATCTCCTGCTTCAATAGAATTGAGACAGAAGCTATTGATTTAATTCTAAATGACCTCATAGCACTGATTCTTTCAGAATCAATGTTTCGTTCTCATTCAGGGAATCAAAACTCCCTATGCGGCACACTTAGTTGGTTTGAGGAGGCCTGGGGCTTTTTCTTCTGATAGCGGAAAGGATCGCGACTGCAATTCTATTACCGTCGAACGATTCCTTTAACAAGTAATTGTCGGCGCCTCTGTGGAGCGCTTCGTTCATCAGCTCGCGGTCGTCGTTGCCGGAAACAATGATGATCGGCAGTTGCGGGGACTGTTCTCTGACGCGATCGTAAGTTGGAACGCCGAACGAATCAGGCAATCCTAAATCCAAAATTACGGCGTCGTATTTTTCCTGGTCAATATTTCTAAGTCCTTGCGCAAGTTCCTTCGCATGGTGCGTCTCGAACTCCAGCTCGGCGACCTCCTGCAACAGCGCCTCTAGCAACGCTGCGTCAGAAGCACTGTCCTCAATCAAAAGTATTTTCAATTTCGCGGTTTCTGAATTCATTTATCTTCGTTAGGGGGAAGAGTGACAACATGGAAGTAAAACTCTTTGATTTGCTTCGCTATTTCCAAAAAGTTTTCGAAGTCGACCGGCTTCGTAATGTATGTGCTGGCCTGAAGTTGATATGACTTTAAAATGTCGTGTTCGCTCTCAGATGTCGTCAAGATTATTACCGGAATCGTTTTTAATTCCGAGTCCTTTTTGATTTCTTCTAAAACTTCCAGACCGCCTTTCTTTGGCATATTCAAGTCAAGCAAGAGCACATCTGGGCGTAGCACATCACTATACTGACCCTGCTTGGTCAGGTACAACATACATTCCTCGCCGTCCTTGACGATTTTCAGTTCGTTTAAGAGTTTGCCGTTTTTAAAAGCTTCTCGCGCTAACTCTGCGTCAGAAGGGCTGTCTTCTGCCATTAAAATTCTGATTGGTCTAGCTTCCGCCATTATGTTCTCCTTGCATTACTGGGATAGTAAAAAAGAAAGTTGAGCCTTTTCCTTTCGCAGATTCAGCCCAAATACGGCCGCCATGCCGCTCCACAATTTTTTTGCACAGTGCAAGGCCAATGCCAGTTCCCTGGTATTCGTCTCGCCCTTGCAGGCGTTGGAAAATAATGAAAATTCTATCGGCATGAGTTTGGTCGAAACCAATCCCATTGTCTTTTACGGAAAAAATCCATTCCGCATTTTCCTGTCGAACTTCGATGTCTACTTTCGGTGAGATATCGGTCTGTCTAAACTTGATTGCATTACCAACCAGGTTCTGGAAAAGCTGAGAGAGTTGACCTTCATCGCCCAACAGCGTTGGCAGCTTGGTTGCGTTGATTTCTGCACCCGTTTCTTCCAAAACGACACTCAGATCTTTTTTCGCTTGATCCAATGCCTTATTGCAATCAGTAGGTTCAAGCTCCTTTCCGCGCGACTCGACACGAGCGTACAGCAGTAAATCGTTAATCAGAGAGCGCATTCGTTGGGCGCCTTCAACTGCGTGATTGATCCATCCTTCTGTTTCCGGATCTAAGGTGCCTTTGTGTCGTTTTGCAATAAGAGTCAAAAAACCTGCCACCGCCCGTAGTGGCTCCTGTAAATCATGCGATGCGACATAAGCAAACTGCTGCAGATCGGTATTTGAACTAGTCAATTTCATCGTCGTGTCTTTGAGCGCAAGTTCGACGATTTTGCGTTGTTCGATTTCCTCTTGCAGACCTCTATTCAATGAGTTCAATTCGACAACACGCCGCTTCTCATCTTCGATTGCTGCCCGAGTAATTCTAAACACCCACGCTAACAGCGCCAACGCTGAAACCGCTAAAGCTAAAGTTCCAGCCCAGAGGAATTGCTGAGCGAGCTGAAGGTCGCGATTTCGCTTCGCGAGTAAATTTGATTCAGTATCGATCATAACTGCTATCTGCTGGCGATAGGCATCCATGATCCGTTTGCCTCTCCCTGATGCGATTAGTGCGCGTCCTTCGTCAACACTGGCGTTGATCACATCATCTGAAAACTTCACTTTCTCAGCGGAGAGGTTTCGCGCGACTGCCACTGCTTTTTGTTGGTCCGGATTATCCAATGTCAGTTCGGCAACTCGCTCGAGATGAGCGATCGCGTCCTTTTTACCTATCACACACGGCTCAAGGAAGCTTCTATCTCCAGAGGCAGCGTAGCCACGATTGCCAGTCTCAACATCCTGAAGAGAGGACAGCGACCGCAACAGATCTTCTATTACTTCGTGAGTATGTTCCGTCCAATGGCTCGCTTCCGTCAGGCGGGCTGCGAGGTATCCCATTGAGCCAATCGCCAACAACAGGACGACGCCTATAGTAATAAGTCCGTATACGGTTTTCTTGACGACACTAGCTGTCATGGGATGCCTGGGAGTTATTAAACACTAAAGCGCGCCGAGTACCGGCACAGAATTTAAATAGTACACCCATATAATGCGGTATGGTTGCGGATAACCGGCTGCAAACCAAAGATTATAGGGAACACTGTCGCCAATAGGCTACAGACAAATTCGACATTTTTGCTGACATTTTTACAATCGCATTCAGCACGAAAAGCGCGGCTCCACAGACCGGACCTAAGCGATGACGGTCGTAAAGAAGATCGATTTGATGAAAAAAACTATTTGTGTCCAGGCGGTTGGAGATCTTTACGTTTGCTTTCATCGTCAGATTTCATGCTGGAAATTCGAGCTCATAGCCCTAGCTCCGTCAACCCCGGATGATTCTCTGGTCTGGGCGCAGAACGTTCCCAATGATAGAGACGTTCCGATTCTCTGAGTGGAAGATCGTTTATAGACGCATGCCGATGATGCATCAATCCGTTTTCATCGAATTCCCAGTTTTCATTTCCATACGATCGAAACCAATTGCCGGAGTCATCGTGCCACTCATACGCAAACCGCACAGCGATTCGATTTCCGTCGAATGCCCAAAGTTCTTTAATCAACCTGTAGTCTAGTTCCTTAGCCCATTTGCGCGATAGAAACTCAACAATTTGGGCTCGCCCAGTGATGAATTCAGCCCGATTTCGCCACACACTATCTTCAGTGTACGAGAGACAAACCTTGTGAGGGTCGCATGTGTTCCAGCCATTTTCAGCGAGACGTACTTTCTGAATCGCAGTTTCACGCGAAAATGGTGGCACCAACAAAGTCATATATTTCTCCACATGGTGAGTACTGAACTTACGAATAACAAGTTTAGCCTCTTGTGAATCAGTTTTAAATAAACAAACGGCATCTCCCCGAACCGCTAAAAGCAGCCGGGGAGACTGATTCATTGGACAATACAATGACGGTCGACTAAATCAAAGTTGAACGTCCAGCGTATAAATCAGAATCATGCGTTCGCAAATAGCGAGCATACCGTTTGCTACTCCTGAGATGCCGAACCTGATTCGTCGCACTCGAACTCCTTTTCGGGAGTTCGCGTCGACAAAAATCGTATGTCATTCAAAATCCTGACCTTCTCATCATCCTTGAGAAGGTCCAAGCTCGCTTGAAAGCTCGTTGATGCACCTCTACGGATATCCCATACGGTTGAAGCGAGTGGATTTGCTCTGACAGCTATCATGGTTCGATACCTCAGTTGTTCGCGTTTAGCACACTCATAATCTAGCGATAAACGCGACCCATGTATCTGGATACTTCATCCTAGTTGGTTACGGGATAACCCTAGTATCGAGTCAGGTAATGTCTATCAAATTCGATATGAAAGGTTCGAGACTTATCGCAGGTTCAAACTTTGGCGTTTGCGCTCGGATTGCAAAAATCTCAGAGGAATTTAAACGATGCGTTTCAGAGTGTGTGTTATCCTCTCTGACCGAATAAAGCGCAAGCCTGGACCTCTTGCAAAACCCATCGATAGATCCCCGTGGACTATCAAATGTGTCGGAGGACCAGTGAATGTTTAAAAAGCGTCTCGTTTCTTGTCACAGTCTTAAATTGTTAGTGCTCATTGGACTGTCGGTCTATCCAGGACAACAGGCTCAAGCGGCTCATGAACAGAGAGTAAGTTTTCGAGAATTTAGATCGCAAAACGCAGGTCTCGAGAGGCATTTCGTCAGACAGATGCATCGCCAACTCGTTCAGGGTGGTGCGCAAAATTCACAACGTGCTACCGCTAGTAGTGTCGCCCAGATGAATGCTTCCGAACGCGTGAGAAGTTCACCGGAGCATCTCAGGGGTCTTGGACACAGAGCTACTAACTTTGGGCAATCGCTTCATTTGAACGATAGAGGTAGATTAGTTCGGCTTGCCAGCGGCATCGACATAGATCTGAGTTCGCAGAACAAAACAATAATTTTGGGCGAAAGGCTATTTACCAATGGTGGCACAATCGAGATTGAGGTGGGAGGGGAAAAGAAAACACTCTCAGCAGGTTCGTCAGTTACAGCGGCTGAATACATTGCTGTGAAGCAGACCCTCAGTGGTTTAAACCAATCCGTAGTAATAAACACTAGAGGTCAAGCCACCGGTGGAGAGATCAATCTTTCTGCACTAACGCAACGCAATGATGTAATGCGCGCGGCGAATCTTGTTATTCCCTCTAGCGTCACAGCGCAGGCTGATTTTACAAGAGGCTCAGACTTTCGCCTGATCGGCGACCTCAATAACTTCGGAACAGTTGAGGCGATTGACAACGGACGTGGGCGAAGCGGTTCGATTCGCGCCGAAAACATCAGCAATAACATTGGAGCAGTGATCACCTCTGACGGCAATCTAACGCTGGCAGCCAATTCAAATATAACTAATGATGGAACCATCTCAGCAGCGAAAAACCTTACGTTTCAAGGCAAACAGTTTTTCAACAACGGTTCGGTCACTGCCGTAAAGCACGTTACTATCAACGCGGCATCAGTCAAAAATGGTGGCACAGTGCTATCTCAAACTGGCGACATCAGCATCGATGTCCCACAAACAATCACAGATCTTCCGCTTATCATCGACAACGCGAATGGAACTCTCTCAGCAGCCAGTGGTGCCATCAATCTCCGAAGTCAATCATACGCAGGCGGGCAAGACACATACTTGAATGGTGGCAATCTGTTTTGCTCGGAATTGAATCTCAACTCGGGCAATGGGACCACGGATGTTAACACAAATCAGCTTACAGGTATCGTCAATTCATCAGGTTCTGCGACCCATGTCAGGGCGGCGACCGACAATTTGAATCTTGGCAAAATTTGCCTCACCGGCGATCCGACCTTTTACAACACGGCAGGATCAATTGCAGTCAACGGAAGCATAACCGTGGCTGAAGCACTGACCATAGTGGCGGCAGGTGACATAAACTTCAACAACGGAGCAGATTTGATTGCTGCCAATAATACTCAGGGATTTCCGGTCAACATCATCGCGGGCGCCGCATTCAGCACCACAGGTGGCGCCAACCAGGGAACTCTCGGTCCGATACCACCTAATAACACCAATAACGGTGGTGTCACCATTACCGGTGCGAGCGCCACAGGCGGTGCCATCAACTTCAATTCGAGTGTAGGCGTTGATACGTTCATCTCGACACGTCCCGCTGGCGGTACCGGCAACGGTGCGGATGTCCTACTGGTAGCGTTTGGCGGAAGCGGTGGCACGAGCGGTCGAATAAACACAGGCAACCCGACATTCGACCGCATTTTTACCGGTGGAAAGGTGAATGGTAACAACGGCAACTTGACCATAATTGCACCAAACCTCAACAATGCAGGTAGCTTTTTACCCGAAATCAACACGACTGGAGGTTCCGGAATTGGCGGCAATGTCACAGTCACAGCAGCCGCTCCGGTCGCTAACAATGCGAATTACAACTCTCTCGGAAATCTGGTTTCCGGCTCGATTACGCCCAGCAGCACGCCGGCACAAAACGGGCAAATACGCTTCGTAAACGTAATAGCCGGTCAGGGCACCGTAACCGCACGCGGTTTTCTTATTCAGCAATCCGGAAATACGTCGATGTCGGCTAGACGGATCGATCTTGACGCGTCAACCACCAATGGAGCGATAAATCTTTTCGGAAATATCACAGCGACATCGTTGTTGACGGCTAATGCAAGCGGTGCAATAGCCACACAGTTTGGTGCCACGATTGGCCGAATTAACAGTCCAATTTCAGTTCTCACATCACTCAATAATACCGTTGGAACTGCGGGAGCCCCACTCTCAGTCTCGGGCGGAACGGTTTACGCCGATGGTGCTCTCGGAGTCAACATAGATTCCATTGGTGGAATCAATCTCGCCGGCGGCTCCACCAACAACGGCGCATTTGTCGTCGCCGCGCACGGCAACACCACAATCACAGGAGATATTCTGCTAGGCGTAGGCAGCATGGACATCAGCACCACCACTGGTGCGCTATCCGCCGGTGCGGTGAAACTATCGACGGGTATCGGAAACATCAGCCTCGCTAACCTCGGCGTGGACAAACGTAATACGAAGCTAGTGCTGAACGGCACTCAGATCACCGCTCTGGGCTCACCCGGGCTAGGTGACGTAACCTTGTCGATCGGCACTTTCGGTGCACCAGTCGCGGGTGTCGCTCCGAAGAAAAACGTAAATATCTCCCTGCAATCCGGCGGGCAGATTTTCTACGGCGCCAAGGGAATCACGACTCTAGCGCCACTTTCCTCTTTAACCGCTAAAAATGCCACCATCGTTTTCAACAACCCTTTGAACAAGAAAAACCTCGTCTTGTCCGGCGTCACATTGGTGGCAGATCCGGACTAGCGGATAAAAACAACACTGATTGTCAAACCGAAAAAAGTTTAGACCAACATGGTGTTCAAGTTTTTCGGTTGAATGTATCAACTGATATCATAAAAACCAATGTGAAATTATTCCTACTTGTCGGACTGAGTTATTCCGAAATATCCAGTCGATGGAATTCCCGTGAACTCCGACACATCGACTTCTCTTCGAAACCTGATGTCTACGGCGCTTGCTTTTAACAATGGTCTCGCGCCAGAACCCAACGGCATAGGTCGCACGAATGGCGCACGCGGAGTCATATTTTCTCCAAAATCGCTTTGAGGTGAAATCAACGGAGGATAACCGGCGTCGGCTGCTCCCATAATACCGACACGACCTTTTCCAAATGGTTTGACACGGCCTTTCGCAAATTCAGCGTCTTCGCCCTGATCGCTCACGAGGTCAATAGTCAGTGGTTCTTCAAGAACAGTTAACTGGGACGCAGACTGATTCTGTGATGCTAAGATTGGTTTTGCAATCGGCTGCCCAGCATGTTTGCCACCAGAAATAGTACCGAGCGCCCGGACATGATCTCTGATAAATACATCCCACACGGCCATTAACGTAATCTTTTTCGGTGCGGGTGAAGTCAAAACCGTAACCTTGGAGCTACCAATTTCGCTATGGTCCAGGGCACCGAAGCTTTCTCCGTAAAGTTGATGATCACTTACGGTGTCCAGCGGATACGGCGCCTGAATTTTGCTTCTATAAACAATGTTTCCATTCCGATCGAATTCAAAAATATGTACTATTCCGGTTGATATCGGTGCAATCGACTTTGAAACAGTTCCTATCGATACAGGCACGTTCCACATTAACTTTGCGGGGCGCGGAGCATCGAGCATAACTTTCTGCATACCAACAACGGAGTTGATGTTGGCGGTTGGCCCCTCAGCACGAATCCAATCGTAAAGAGCTTGCCTCCAAACATCAGCGGTACATACTTCAGTGTTTGATCCAGTAAGCGGCCATTCCAAACTCTTCATGACAGAGCCAGAATCAGTAGGATAATCGCCACCATCAGCGGTGAGCAGATCCATCGTATTTAAACTGCTGCTGTTCAATTTCTCGTTGAGATAACAATCGGCTGGACATTTAATTTCGGGTACTGGACCATCAGGAAAACTAATTGTCAAAGCCCCTGGTTCCAGACTCGCCACCATCTGAGATGCAGGCTGGGCACACGCGACAGACATCTCTTGCTCGGCGCCGCCGACCGGGCTTTTTATCAAGGCCACTTTCACTATTGTAGGAATCTGATATGGGAGGTTGTCAATTTTCGCTCGCCAGTTTTTATGATCGACGACACGAACGTTCGCTCCAATTCCGCCAAAAACAAAATTTTTCCCTTTGTAAGGAATATTGACATATGATTTGTAAAACTTTCCTGCCACCATGGACGGTTCTACTGCAGCGTAGATCTCTGGTTCTGGGATCGGCACAATAGTCGGCAATCCGCTTTCCAAGCTACCAAGACTTAGTCGGAGTGACAACTTTTTGTCCGCGCTAGAGGATCCACTAGCAAACTTGTAATAAGCATTAACTGCGCTTTTATAAACCGAAACCGGTCGACCATCTTTATCATTTGCCGACGAACCGGGTTGCATTGACTTTTCAATTTCTGAGATCAGATTGTGTTTGGCCGCAAGCACGTTATTGAGATCCTTTTCAGCAAATTGCTCCATCAGTTGTTGGTCTAACTTATCGGCGATAATCAAATCAAGTCTTGCTGTTGCGATGAGGGTATTGATACCGCGAACTGGCGATGAAAACCTGTCACCACATTCAGTACCTCTCCCATCCGAAGGTTTATCCGAAAGCGATACGAATCCACACTCAGGAGTATTAACAACTATCTCGCTCATCGTCCGAGCGGCTGCCAATGCAGCCTCCTCAACGGCATTAGAGGGCAACGAATTCGATTTCAACAAAACCACTGATCCAGCAACGACCAACATCGCAAGAGAGACGACCATTGGAAGGTGACGAAAGGTGACTTTGCCTCCGTCATTTCTCGCGCCGCTCGTTTTAGATCTTTCGAATTGCCGATTCATTGGCTATTTGTCCACGAGATTACCTGATGATTCTACAAGTCGGGCAACTCCGACTATTTTGTTATTGCACCACCTTTTGTACGCAGGATCGTCCTCGTACAAATACAGTTGGTTGGTCATTTCGATTGACCATGTGCTCTTTGATTTTCGAGCAATTGGAATTTGACTGCTAACCTGCTGGGCCAATTCCAAATATTGAGAACGAAGAGTCTCGTGATTTTCCTGCACATAACGCGCAGTCGTATAAATGAAAACAACAGCAGAAACGCTTAAGAGTATGAGTTGAAAAATTGTATAAAGAGGCGATTCTCGGCGGCCTTTCACTGACACAATCTTGGTGAACAGCATGCCTAACGTTTTCTCACCCTTAATCTGGGCACTCTTTAGTTCACCAACTTTTTTATCAAGAAACTCTTCGTTCGACAGTTTTTGTGAATGCCAGGAGCGAGCTTGAGATCCCGTCAACGTGATTTCCGAATTCTGATTTAGCGATTCAATCAATTCATCCCGAGTTGATTGAATCCAGGACTTCACCGCGGTTTTGAAATCTGCTAATTGCGTGAATTCTTGATTCGCGGTCGGAGTTAATGCCCGTTCCAGCAACGCATTCAGTTCCTTTACCTTGAAAAGATCGGGGCGAAGTAAAGTAATTTTCTCCATGTGGATTTCGGCAGAGCCTAGCGAAAGTGATTCCGTCGCATATGTCTCAAATGGCTTTCGTCCCGTGACCATTTCAAATGCGACAGCACCCACATCGTAAACCGGAGTCTGACCACTTTTTGCAACTCGGTAGTAATGTTCCAGATTCGCATATGAGCGTACGTCGATTCGCTCAGGATTAAGGTCGTAAAAAAGTTTTCGAACCTCGCCGGTCCCCAGACCTGCGAGTTTAATCAGCACCTCACCATCACTTTCAAGGAGCAAGATGCTCTCCGGATTGAGGTTGCCTGTATAAAGATTATTCGCTTGTAAAATCTCCGCTACATCGCAAAGTTGAATAATTGCACTGGCGATTTGTTCTTCGGTTTCCATCCGCCCAATAGACTCAAGCAATTCGCCAAATGTCGGCCCCTCAACAAACTCAGTCATATAAAATGGCTGGTCATCAATTTCGTGGTAATCAAGAAACTTCACCAGATTTGGATGCGAAAGTGATTTGATCTCGCTTACTTCCTTTGCGAAAGCGCGCACCATTTCTTCAGTTGCACACCTCAACGTCTTCATCGCGACAGGTTCGTCAGTACTGAGATCGTTGGCGAGGTATACAACAGTCACTTCAGATTGGCTGCATAGCTCAAGCACTACATAGCGCTCTCCGAGTATTTCTCCGACCAAAGCTGCAGGTGCTTCCGCAATTCTAGCTGAGAGTGCAACTGTTGCTGTCGACGATGTTTCAGCAGCTGTTGGTGATGTTTCTGCAGTTGTTGGTGATGTTTCTGCAGCTGTTGGTGTTAGTTCAACAGCAGTTGGTGTCAGTGCTACAGCAGTCGGTGTCGGTGTTACAGCAGTTGGTGTCGGTGTTACAGCAGTCGGTGTCGGTGTTACAGCAGTTGGTGTCATATATGGTGCCCCCGGCTTCATTTCGTCGTCGGGCGCCGATTCAAGTGACAACCTCGTCTTGAGTTTTTCAGCATATGATTCAAGCGATACGATCGGTAAATTCGCTGTATCTCTTATTGAATGTGACATGATTGGTTTGGCTGGAAGCGTGTTCGAGGATACATCGGAAATGGTCTTCAACATCGGATTAGTTTTTGGTCTTCGGATCGACTGTCTCCACATTTCGAGAGCACGTTTCATCGATCGAACATCAGGATATCGCTCACTCGTATCCGGAGACATGCATTTATGTATAAGTACTGCAAGGTATCTGGAGTTATCCAATTTGGTCGAGATCAATGCTTGGAAGCCGCCGACGAACTCCTCCATTGACTCCTCGACAATTAGCGGCGGCGTTTTGCCGGTTAGTGCCAGATACATTACTGCGCCGAGACTGTAGACATCTGATTGCACCGTAGGCAAATAATCATCTCGATCCTGAGGACAGATAAACGGAATTACGCCGACATCGGTTTCCTTGCCTACATGGCGTCGCACCCCAGCTTCACCAAAACCAACCAATCGAACCACAACGTGATCGTCAACTTTTTCAAAGAGAATATTACGCGGATTGAGGTAACCGTGCACGACATTGTGTTCATGCGCTACGACCATTGGCTCAATAATTTGATCGAAAATACGTGACACGTCGCCTATCTTTCCAAAAGCCTTCACCTTCGCCAGCAGTTGGTCCAAAGTAAATCCCTTTACAAACTTCATCACATAGTGGGGTTCCTTGTAATCAATAAACTGAACCAAATTGGGATGACTTAAAGTAGACAAGGCCAGCATATCCTGCGTGAAGAGGCAGATGGCTTCAGGGTTGGGATCAAGCAAGGTTTTTATCGCTACATTTTTTCCGTCGATTTTATCGACCGCTAATTGAACAATGCTGATGTCGCTGCGGCTGATTGTTTTCGATACCCGATACCGGTCCAACAGCAGTTCATCGACGAAAAGTGTATCGTCGCTCGCTATCAGTAAGCCAGTTCTGGCTTTTGTTTCCGGAGTTTGCTCGACTGCCATTTCCCCGCCTTGCAAAGCCTGTCATTTGATTGTGCCACCAAATGCGGTTATCTGACAATCGCACACTTGATTCCTCCAAGCCACTAGATTGAGGTAGCGACAAACGTTCGGGTCACTCTCAAGCGGGATGATGCTTCCGGGGGATGTGCTGCCACAGGTCATCTGATAAGAATGAGAACAGGGGGTACACATGCGCAGACAATCCGGCATGCTACTAGCAGAGGCTGTTTCGATCTTGGCAATTCTTTTGCCACTGATCATTTTCGTACTGTTTGTCACCATGCAAGCTAGCCAGGCATACGTCATCGCGCGAAACATGAATCAGGGAGCCCTTCTTGCCGCACGTGAATTGGCAGAAGAGTATCGCATGAATCCAGATATAGCTACCGATACGGCCGCGATGCAAGCAGTTTTTTCTCAGATTCGTATAGAGAAGATGGTTTCCGCAAACGAACAATTCTCAATTCCGCCAAATGGATGGCAAACAAAAACCAATCCGAAAACAGTGACGGTCATAGTCACATACATCTCCGGAGTGGGGGACCCACCAAATCCATCATTCCCAAGTCCAGATTTTCTTGGCTTGGGAGCAGCTTTTAGAATCTCACAACCCTCTACCTACCGAATAATTGAGTGAGTAACTGTGATGCAGCATCGAAGCATACGGAAATTGAGATCGTCTACAGGTAGTGCTATATCTGAGTTTGGTGCAGCAATGACTTTTGTCATACCGATTACATTGATGGCCGGCTTCGTCGCGTTTCAGGTTTCTCAGGCATACATGATAAAAGTCACTCTCGATTTTGCCGCTCAAACAGCCGCGCGAAAACTTGCAATCGCATACGGCAAAGACCCGGAAATGGCCATGGCATTTGCGGATAACTCATTCGAAGATATTAAGTTCGCCGGCATCGTGAAGAGCGCAGAACAATTCAGTATTCCAGCTGTGGTGAAAGGATGGAACACGACGGCAAATCCACCGACCGTGACGGTGGACGTCGTGTTCCAGGGTGGCAAATACGGTTTGGAAAAATTTCCCAACCCCGATCCCCTAAATATTAGCAGTACGTTCAAAATCACATCTAGATGCGTTTGCAGACTAGAGTAGCAAGGAGTTTCCTGATGAACAGACGATTTCGATTCCATCCCAAATCACGGAACTCTCACGGCGCAGTAGCATCGCTGATAATGGTGGCACTCTTGCTTGTGATATTAGCAGCAGCATCACTTTCGTTTGATTATGCTCATGGTCTCCTGATACGTGAAGAGCTTCAAAGCGCCGCTGATGCGGGCGCGCTTGCAGGTGCCTACGAACTAGCCAGAACCACAATCAATCCGGCAGACAAGCAGCGAGCCGAACAATATGCACAAAACATCACGGCTGACAACATGGCAGATCAAACTCCAGTAGCCAACACCACGGATGGCACCACTGTCAGTATCACTGTACAAAGTGACACCATGCCGAGGACAGTTACCGTGACGGCTACTCGAATCACTACAAATATTTTCGCTAGATTGATTGGCTACAACACGATACCTGTCAGTGCGACAGCAACAGCTCAAGCATACAAAGGTCTCAAGCAAGTAAAACCTAATCAGCTTCTGAATCTTGCTGTCAGTCTCGACAGAGTTCCAACCAATGGTCCCCAACAAGGCACCGCTCTTAACAAACTAATTGGTCCGAACGCGACCAAACAGAAATTCACAATCGTTCTCAATCCTCAAAATAGCAAAAATGCAGCCTGGCTAAAAAACTGGAGCCCTCATCAAAATCCGGTTCTGACTTTTGGTGTCGATTCGTTAAACCTTAACGGTGTAGACGCCAATCTCGTAGCGGACTTGAACGTCGGTGACACTATATATGTGCCGTTGATCACTGGAGATCCACCATACAACGACAACAGAGTTATAGTGGGAGTTGTCGGATTCAAGATCACACAGATCAACTTTCCAAACCAAATCGAAGGATACCTCAAAGATCCACTAATCGTTAAAGGTACGCCTGGCGTGCCAGTCTCTAACGCACTCGGTTTGGATGATACAACATTTCTTGATCAAAATTCTCCGTGGCAACTGCAACTCATCAATTAATAGACGATATGAACACATCACTAGACAACACTCTGCAACCCCAAATCGATTCCGCGCAAATACTCATTCAGCTATTGCTTGGTAGCGGTATTGTCAGCAGAGAAGAACTAGAAGACTTTAAAAACATTGCTCGCGATTTGAGATTGCCATTAATCCAGGTAATGACGAACTCAGGATCGCTCAGCAAAGAGCATCTTCAGGCTAGCGGTGATGCTCTCAACCGTGTGCAATCAAAACAGATTTCTTTAGACCTTGCAATCAGAGCTCTGCGAATTTCAATTCAAAAGAATTGCTCGTTAATGGAAGCGATCAAGTCAGCACAGGTGCTTCACAGAACGACTAAAGTCGTTCTGTCTGCATCAAACGAGTTGACCAGCCTTTTACTCGATGCCGAAATTATTTCGCGAGAACAACTCGGTCGACTTCTCGTTCGAACTCATGAGTCCTCAATGATGGTTGGGCAGGTTTTAGTTTCCGACAACACGTTGACTGTCGAGGAATTGCTCGCCGCGCTGCAAACCATAGTTATGATACGTGGAGGTCTAGTTCGTTCGGAAGGAGTGCGAGCGCTGAAGTATGCATATACAGAAAAAATGACTATCGAACAAGCTCAGTTCGAGTTGGAAATGTTTGCAAGTCCGGATGCAAAAATTCTTCAGAAGGCAGAACTATTTTTGATGGCAAGAGCCATGACATTGCAGGATTTTGTAGAGTGCCTTGAAATCGAGCTCTTGAAACAAAAAGATCAAGACCAGATTTTGCAAGAACGCGGTTTTGCGACGGCGCAACAAGTAGAATGCGCAACCCAATTGCTTTCATATGTAGCAAACGGTGCTATTACTCCAAACGAAGCAGCAACCGCACTGAATTCAATTTTCACGCTCAACAAGACGGTTTATGAGGCTGTAATCGAGGTGCGCGAAGAACGAGATGATGTCAATGTACGCTTAGGAGATTTGTTGGTAGATGCGGCGATCTGCAGTAGAGAAGAAATTGAAACAGCGATGTTGCAGCGACCAGATTCAGCAACAAAAGTTGGCAACAAGTTGTTGAAGTCGGGCTTAGTTGAAGAGAACCTGCTGTTTGGCGCTCTCCGTTTACAAACGTCCCTTAGACTTGGATATTTGTCGAGAGATACCGCAGTCGCAATTTTAAAATATTGTGCAATCATGCAGTCTACAGTCGATCGATCGCTGAAGGATAACGATGTTTTTGTACCTTGTCGAATCCAGTGGCTTTGGGTATAAACAGATCGAGTCTACTTATCTAAGACAGCATCAACAGCTGATAGCATTAAAGTTGTTCTACAGTTTCGTCAGCCATTGGAAGACGCGAACGGTGGTATTACCTGTGATGGCTGCCATCTTCCATGCTCCTTTCAGAGTCGTGAAGTTTCTTCGCGTACAAACTCAATTCCGTTTCCAATCCCAGTTTGTCGGGAACCTGTAGCGAGTCTTCCTCATTCGAGCCTGGCGTAGTCGTCGGCAACAATGATTCACCGCAGATACGACAGAAAACTGAATCGCGTTCATGAGATTTCTCACCGCACTTTTTGCAGGCGGTGACAGCCACGGATGCGGCTTGATGCATTTGCACAGATACAATCCCCGTTGGTACCGCGATGATAGCGTAACCGAGCATCATAACGATGCAAGAGAGAAATTGCCCCAATGGCGTCTTTGGCGACATGTCACCATAGCCCACGGTAGTGAGAGTTACTATCGCCCAGTAGATGCTGATTGGAATATTGGAGAAGCCATGCTCTTCGCCCTCGACCACGTACATCAAGGCGCCGACAATAACAACAATTGCCACGATTGCCGCGGCAAAAACAGTTATTTTGGGCAGGCTCAACTGAAGTGCTCGTTTCAACGACTCGGCTTCGTGAAGGAATCGAGCAAGTTTCAATATTCTAAAAATGCGCATCATTCGAAGAATTCGAACGATCATCAGATAGTGCGCGTCAGCGGAAAACATCGCGATGTAGGTTGGAAGCACGGAGAGCAAGTCGACAATGCCGAAAAAGCTGGTCGCGTACTGAAAACGCTTAGGCGTGCAGATTAAACGGAGCACATATTCGATCGTAAAAATCGCGGTGATTCCGATTTCCACCGCAAACAAATAGCCGCCATACCGGTCGCGTAGCGAATGCACGCTGCTGAGCATAACGGTAACAACGCTGGTTAGAATCACAGCAATCAGCACCAGGTCGAAAATTCGACCCATCCGTGTGTTTGATTCAAAAACTGTTTGATAGAGCGCTCGGCGCCAGTCAGTGGCGGGCGGAGCTGATTTTGGTGGCACGGTAGTCTTCTTTAGGTTTCCAATCGCCGCGGACTATTCTAAGGCCGGGCTTGAGGAAAACAATGACATCCTACGTATTATTAAGGTAAAGCCGTCCCAGCCTCACCATGAAAGGTTTGATTCTATAATCGCAGTTGCGGTTGGAGAATCGCCATTAGTCGTTCATTTTGAGATGAGGAAACGGATCATGCGGAAGCAGCTTCTACTCGGTACGTTTGTGATGATTGCATTTATGCTGTTTCAATCGGCGGGTCTGGCAAAAGATGCAGCTTTTGACGCCTTCTGGGCGAAGTTCCAAGTTGCGCTCAAGAATAACGACAAAGAAGCGATTGCTTCAATGACTCGATTGCCCTATGTCCTTGATTCGCAGAAGATGGACAAAAAGGCGTTCATTGTTTACTGCGATAAATTATTCTCAAAGAAGACCAGGGCTTGCCTGGTCAAAGAAAAACCAGTGAAGGACCAAACCTCGTTCTTAGCATTCTGCGGAGATGATATTTTCATATTCGAAAAGGTGAATGGAGTTTGGATGTTCACTGAAGTTGGTGTAAACGATTAGCAATCGCGCGTTTGCTAGCGTTCCAACATACCGCGCCGTTTTGCAATTGCGGTTGAAAATCTCCGCGTTCGATTTACGTCTATTTGCTGTTTCCAGTCAAAACGACAACCTTGATCAGTCAAAACGTCAACTCAGTTGCAAGACTTAGTTACCATAGACGGTGATCGAACTCGCGGCAATTTCTTCGGTCTGCTTATCGCCAACACTCGACGTCAACTTTCCATTTGCAAATTTCAAGGAGATGTTTTTCGAAACTCCTTTCAAATACTCCTGCGTGCTTCCGTCATCCTCGTACAATTTGCCTGATGCAACTCCATCTTTGTCAGGATAGACATCGTAGGCAACTGCTGAATTCGTGCTCTGAGCGATAAAGTCTACAGCCGGACCAGTAGGCATAATCGTACCGGCTTTAACAAACATCGGTACGGTTTCCAAAGGAGCGGCAACCGAAATCCATTGCTCGCCTCTATGCTTTTTGCCTGACGCGAAATCGTACCATTCACCTGCAGGTAAATAGACATCACGGACGGTGACTCCCGGCGATACTACGGGTGCCACTAGAAGATTTTCACCGACCAGAAATTCGTCATCGATGTTCAAAACGTTATAGTCGTCTTGATACTCGAGAATCAGTGGTCTAATCCACGGAAGACCGGTGGTATGAGCCTCGGCGAGAACAGTGTAAAGATACGGCATCATCTTGTAGCGCAGTTGCACGTACTTGCGAATTATGTCTTCATACCTTTTCCCAAAACGCCAGGGTTCTTGATCGTAGAAATCTACCGCGTGATGATTGCGAAAAAACGGAGAGAGAAAACTAACTTGGTACCAACGGGTGAGCAATTCGCCATTGCACCGCCCCTGGTATCCACCACAGTCGGAACCAACAAATGGTTGACCGCACAATCCCAGAGTTTGAAACATTGGAATGCTCAATCCAAGAGCGTCCCACGTGCTCGGACTGTCACCGGTCCACATGGTGGCATATCGCTGTATTCCGGCGTACCCACTACGGGTGATGATGTACGGTCGCTGATTCGGGCGAAGTCTAGTCAGTCCTTCGTATGTGGCTTTGCATTCAAGCATTGCGAATAAATTTCGCATTTTGTCATGCTTAGAATTTGCACCGTTGTCAAAATTGACGACATCTTTCCATTTTTGTCCGTCGGGACTTTCGAAATCGGCAGGCTCGTTCATGTCATTCCAGATACCCAAAACGCCGTCGTCTAGAAGTGACTTGTGCTGGTCGCCCCACCATTTGGCAGCCTCGGGCAAGGTGTAATCTACAAAAACTGAATCGCCAGGCCAAACCTTGCCAACGTATGTTTGACCATCTGTCTTCTTAAGGAAATAGTTGCGTTCAGTGCCTTCGTTGAAGACTTTGTAGTTGCCGCCAGGTTCATATTTAACTCCTGGATCGATGATAGTGACCGGCTTCACACCACGTTCTGCAAGCCATGCCATCAAACCCTTAGGATCGGGAAAACGCTCTTTGTTCCAGGTGAAATCTCGGTAGCCATCCATGTAATGAATGTCGAAATGAATCACGTCTAGTGGAATTTTTTCTTCACGATAGCGATTCACAACGTCCTTGATTTGTTGCTCATTACCATAACTGTAGCGACTCTGCTGGTGCCCCAATGCCCATTTTGGCGGCATCGGCATGCGACCGGTCAATTCGGTAAAACGTGACACCACTTTCTTCATCTGCGGTCCATAGATGAAGTAGTAATTCATCTCACCACCATCAGCTTGAAAAACAACATTTTCCGGATCGCTTGACGCGAGATCGAATCGCGTGCGATGGCTGTTGTCAAAGAAGATGCCGTAAGCCGCCCCCTGCCAGTTGCCCGACGCGGGTCTTTCCATGGAGTGACCGATGTAAAATGGAATGCTTTGATAAATCGGATCTGTTGCCGAAGTGTAGCCGGGAGTGTCCGAGGTCCACAGTTGAAACGCCTGGCGTCGTTTGTCGAGATGCGCGGCTTTCTCACCGAGCCCGTAGAAGTGTTCTTCGAAGCCGAGGGATTTTACGGCAGCGATCGAATGGTTAGCCGCATTAAAACGCATTGGCTGACTGTCACGGTTAATCGCTCGTCCCGTTTTCACATCGTAAAACGATATCCGTAATGGACTGCGGGAAACAGATACCCGCAGTTCCGAAGTCTCCAGTGAAACAGTTTCACCGTTCTCCGAAATTTTGACAGGGACTGATGCCCACTCGGTTTTCGCTAGCGCCCAAGAATGATCTCTGCTCGGAAGTGAACTTTTAAAACCCGCACGGACTCGCACCATATCTGGTGCCAACACCTGCAGAGAGACCTGACTGTTATCATCACAATCGATCAGCATGCCACTGCTAGTTTTCGAAACTTTTGCGACATTCCCAATCGCAGACATACCAGACAAATCCAGCGCATTAGCAGGACTCAAAAACAGACAACTGGCAGCAATCAAGATAAGTAGTAAACAAGTTAAGGCAGAGTGTCTCATAGCGCTCCCTTACGCTCAAAAGTAAAGCTCTCTTTTGGAGGCCTATTAAGGTACCACAGTTATCCCGCCAGTTTCTTGTGCCGGGCAACCGAGTATCTCCACAGAGACCTCACAGGGACGGTCAACCAGACGAAACCAGCCGACAGTTGCCTTAAAAGCTGGCTTCCGGCACAATAGTACTTTAGAACCAATGAGTAGTTTTCAGGAACCCCATGTCTAATTACGATGGAACAGGCGAGAAACGAAGAGACGGCGGGGATTCCGGCGCCTTCAGAGGACGACGGCATCCCTTTCTTGACCGCAGAGTGGACTGGAAAGCGATAGACAGGGCTCGTCATGGGTCCGAATCCGCTGATGCGGAGTTGACCGACAAGGTTGGCATGCCGCTCGAAGTATCGCCATTCCAGATCACAAACGAACCAGACCCTCGTGATCAGCGGGTGAGAGCCTGTGTGGCGGCCGTAAAACAGCTTTCTACCAGCATGGATAAGTGGTACGTCATTCGCAGTTCAATGGTGAGCGAATACCAGAGCGCAGGTCCGGATCCTGCCACCTCAGAAAAAGCATTGATGAGCTTTATAGGTTCTGTCAACCAGAGACTTGGTCGGGCAGGTGAAATCAGCGTCGATAAGGTCACAGGTGACAAGGCTGACAACATTGCAGCAGCCGACGGCGTGCAATTCCATGAGCTTTGCCTAAACGTGCGAGTGTTTCATTCGGGCGGAACAATGGGACCAATCGGAGTCGCGTTTACGAACGCACGCAGCTGATAGCCATGTTTGCTTAAATTCTCGTAGCCACCACTTGCGGTGTTCAGCTCAAGTCGTTTCTGCATGCTGCGATCTTAGTCCCTTATCCTGACTGTCTTTTCAAAATCTTGCCTGGTTAGGACAGTTTGCATCTAGGGAAACTACTGTGTTCCTGCGTGACATGATGCGGTTAGTATGAAATCAGCGCGCTGGCACTGCACTTGTCGTGGAAGAAAAATTATGAAATTCAATAACAGGCAATCTGTCGGTTTACTTTTTGCGTTGCTTTCAACTCTCGCAACCACAGGATGTGGACAGTCAAACCAGGATATGGAATGCCAAAAGAAGGATCTCGAAGCAAGACTTGTTGCTCGCGCCCCGGTTCCATTGCCTAGCGCATCTGCGATGAACAGTCAGGGAGGAGCGAGTCTCGGTACGTTCGCAGGGTGCAGACAATCGAGCGCGAACACTAATGAAGAATACAGTCGAATTGTGGAGAGTGACTTCATGTCTGTGAAAGAGCATCCATTCTCGACATTCTCAGCCGATGTCGACACCGCGTCTTATGCGAATGTGCGACGCTGGCTCAAGGACAATTCACTGCCACCAGCGGACGCGATTCGGACTGAAGAATTGGTCAACTACTTCTCGTACAATTATCCGCAGCCAAAAGACAAGCCTTTCGCGATCAATCTAGAAGTATCCGAATGCCCATGGGCTCCCGGTCATAAACTCGCACATCTTGGTTTGCAAGGCAAAACGATTCCGCAGGTAAACTTGCCACCGAGCAACATTGTATTTCTAATTGATGTCTCCGGCTCCATGGAGGATCCTGGAAAACTTCCGCTGCTGAAGCAATCATTTCGGATGCTGGTTGAGAAATTGCGTCCCCAAGACCGAGTATCTATCGTCACATACGCAGGCGCATCCGGACTCGCGCTTCCAGCAACCCCAGGTGATCAAAAGCGAAAGATTCTTAACGCGCTCGACAACCTGGAGTCAGGAGGTGGCACCGCAGGCGGTGAAGGCATCGAGCTGGCATACAAGGTCGCGCAGGAAAACTTCATCAAGAACGGCAACAATAGAGTGATTCTGGCATCTGACGGTGACTTCAACGTAGGTCCGTCAACTGATTCTGAGCTTGAACAATTGATTGAAGAAAAACGTAAGTCCGGTGTTTTTCTCACGGTTTTAGCTTTTGGCACTGGAAACTATAAAGACGACCGCATGGAGACGCTCGCCGATAAAGGCAACGGCAACCACGCGTACATCGATGGACTCAACGAAGCGAAGAAAGTCTTGATAAGCGAATTCGGCGGCACGATGTTCACCATCGCCAAAGATGTGAAACTGCAAGTCGAATTCAACCCGACGCTCATAAAAGGATATCGTTTAATCGGATATGAAAATCGGTTGCTCGCAGCCGAGGATTTTAACGATGACAAAAAAGACGCGGGAGAACTCGGCTCCGGGCACAAGGTCACCGCGCTATATGAGCTGATTCCCGCTGGAACGAAAGAAACGGTACGGGAATCCGATCCATCTCGGTATCAAAATCTCTACTGGGTAGGTGGTGCACCGAAAAATGACGAATTGATGTGCGTAAAACTGCGCTACAAAGATCCCGCTGGTAGCGACAGCAAAAAGATCACCTACATTGCTCGAACCGGTGACTCACATGGTGGGCGCACATCCAGTAACTTCCGTTGGTCCGCCGCTGTAGCCGAATTCGCGTCGATTCTTCGCAACTCGAAGCACAAAGGAAATGCTAACTACGATCAAGTGCTCGAGTTGGCTCAAAGTGCAGTGGATCAGGATCCGGAAAATTATCGTTCAGAGTTTATAGATCTCGTTCGACAGGCCCAAGAATTGGATAATCGAAAGGTTGCTCAGATTCAAGAGTGATCGGTCAAATCTCGCTTATCTCGGCGCTGCTTTCAGCGAATAGAGGCATTCGGCAACTTAATCAGTGTTCGCATCTATAGCGCAAATTGAACATTATAGTTAAGCTATGGTCTGCGTAACGACCGATAGATTGGGCTGAGGAATACTCCAGAATGTCGACCGATTTGGATAGTGCACGTCAAGAATTCATGACATCCGTCATGCAATTTGTAAAAGAAGAACTTGGGATCGAAGAAGTCGAATACGATTCCGAAAAATTTCAAATCAAGTCGGGCGACTGGTTCTTCTTTCTTGGAAATGCGTTTCAAGAATATAATGCCTGCAAGTCTGAAGAGGAGAAGCAAGCCGTTCTGGAGCGTTATCTCAGAGATATCCGTTTGAGCGGAGAAGATGAGTACAAATTCGAGGATGTGCGCACTCGATTATTTCCCGCAGTGCGTGATCGACAACTGATAGAGAATACAGAACTCGATTACGCAGAAAAATCATCGGTCGAGCAACTGAAGGCTTTGCCTCAAGGCTTTCCTCGCAAGGTCATCGCAGAACACTATGTCCTGTTGATTGCCATCGACAATGAAAAAAGCATTTCCTATGTCAATAAAACAGTGATCGACGGTTGGAATGTTCCATTCGACGAGTTGATGACCATTGCAATTGAAAATTTGAAGAGAACCAGTTCAAGCGAATTCGTGGAGATTGCAGACGGCGTATACGCATCCGGATGGCAGGATACGTACGACACTTCGCGCATTTTGCTGACTGACAAAGTCAGGGAAGAATGTAAAGTTCAAGGTCAGCACCTGGCGTTCTTAGCCAGTCGAGATCATGTATTTATTACGGGCTCGGACGACATCCCTGGTATCAAAATGGTTTTGGAGATTTGCAAGGAGTTGGAGGCTTCACCTCGGCCTCTATATATGGTGCCATTAGTGTTGGAGGCAGACGAGTGGAAAGTGTTCGACGCTCCCGAATTTCATCCATGCCACCATGAACTCAAACTCGCAAAGGTTATTGCACTAAACGCGATTTTTCAGGATAGTCAAAATACTCTCAATCAAAAACTTACTGATGACATTTTCGTAGCGACCTACACGGCCCTGCAAAGCAAGGATTCCGATGACATTTATACCGTTAGCGTTTGGGCATGCAGGTCCCTCTTACCCAAAACCGAATGGATCGACTTCATGGACGTCGACGTGCAGACAGAAAAAGCGACTTCTTTAGGTAAGGCTCGCTGGGAAGACGTCGAAGCCTTTTTTGGAGATCGATTTATAAAAACCTTTGAATACCCACCGCGCTCTTTCCTTGACGACTTTCCACTTGAACAGTTAAAAGGCTTAACGCTGGTTGAAGAGTTTCCCGTCGGCGCGGGGAGATCATTCGCACCGCCGGCAGTGCGCTCCTATGAGGACGTAATCGTCCAAACCAGAGAGCGGTTCATGAACGCCTATCGGGAGGTCGCAAATGTTTTTCGAAATAAGCCCGGCTGTGCTCCTGAGGTACTGGTTCAACGCTCCGATCTGCAAGGACCGGAAGTATTTACAACAAAGAGAATCGACTATTTGATCAGCGAGAACGAACAGTATCACGACATCATAATCGAGGGCAGGAGCACATCTGTTGAACCCAACGAGTATAAATTAAAGAATGGACTGTCGCTGTTTCTTAAACCAGTATCCTGGACATTCATGGAATTTATTTGCGACAAATTCGACACCGAATCACTGAAATTTGTGGATTGGTGTAATCATTGGATGAACTTGAACGAATCCTTTGCAAAAGACCCGAACGGTTTTGCCGGCGTTCTTCACTCGATCAGCATGCCAGCAAGCGATGATGTCAGCACGACGTTTGTCGTGGACTTTGGGTCAGCCCCGATGCTTGCCTTTGATTCCTTACTCGACGTGCTGTCGGAACTCGGCGTTGTAAACGTGCTCATCAGAACGCCGTGGAACGTTCTACTTCGCTGAATTTTTCCTGCAATGCGTAGAAGGTTTACGGTCGAGTGCCTTCCAAAATCTCTTCTCGCAGTTGCGCCATCTCTTTTTCGTCATTCAAATAGAGAACGGCAACCCGAATTTTGCCGGTACACACATCACCCCACGTGGGCTCCCGAAGTATTTTCGCAACATCGGCTTGAACGAATTTTGCCCTCTGAACATCAAGGAGGCTGATTTGCTCATCTTTCACGCATAAAATCGCAAAAAGACCGGCCCTATCTTCCAGTTCCTCAAGGGAACTGAAAGGACCCTGCAATTCAACTTTTCCAAAGAAGATGGGCACTTTGGGACTCTAATACTAAATAAGGGGCGGGTGGGTTTCATTTCGACTATACCATGAGCTGCGTCGACTTGAGTAGTCTGCCTTGGGGGCGTTTTTACCGGGCATTGTTTGTGCTCTCCATATGGGAAGAAAAGACAGTGATAATCGCACCACCTATGGTGCCGGGCTAGTAAACGATCGGTCTCATTTTTCACGCGATTGACACACAAAATATTAGCTCAGCAACCGGCGTTTCTTCGGCAGCGAAATCAATACCGATTTAGCTCGCCCCTTTGTTCGCCGGGTTATGGAAAGTGACTTCCGTCTCAATCATTAAGTCCGAAAACCTCTATGGGCAGGGGATTCGGAAGAATTTCGTTGTCGATTTACTGTTTCACCGACCGAGTTGAGACCTCGATCGCATATAATTATGTGACATTGGGTCAATTGAAAGCGTTTGTCCTGCGGCTCTCAGAAACGTCCGTGCGATATTTGCGTTCAATAGGTAGTCCTGAAAGGAGTCAAGTCGTGAGGTATCTATTCGCCCTGTTACTGCTGATTGCGCTCGCAGCTCCGGCATGGGCTCAACGTAAAGCAGAACATGTGTTCATTGTTAGTTTTGACGGCGGTAAGCCGGCAGTGATGCAGCAATGCAAGATGCCTACGTTGATGTCGATGGTGAAGAAAGGAGCCACGACATGGCAGGCGCAAACAATCTTCCCGAGTATTACGCTTCCTTCTCACACATCCATGTTGACCGGTGTCTCTCCTTCCAAACACAAAGTGGATTGGAACGAATGGGAACCTCGACGCGGAGTGATTTCCGTCCCGACCATATTTAAGCTGGCAAAATCATCGAATTTGAAAACTGCAATGTTTGTCGGTAAGCCGAAGTTCATTCACTTATTTCAAGAGAAGAGTTTGAACAATTTTTCTCTACCTTCGTATTCAGCAACCGACGCAGCTTCTGCTGCGGCACAGTACATTAAGACAAGCAAACCAAATCTGTGCTTCATTCACTTCACTGATTCCGACAGCACGGGCCATATGTTCGGTTGGGGATCGGACGAGCAGAAAGAAGCTTTCGAAACCGAAGACAAGGCCTTGGACACTATTCTAAAAGCGATCGAAAGCGCGGGAATCGAGAAAGACAGCGTAGTGATCCTCAGTGCAGATCATGGCGGACATGGTAAAACACATGGCTCGAACAGTCCGGAAGATATGACGATTCCCTGGATCGTGTATGGATGTGGTGTTAAATCTGGTTCTCAGATCGAAAGTAATGTCACCACATACGATACCGCTGCCACGGCGCTCTGGTTGTTAGACGTTCCTGTACCTGCAGACTTCGATGGTAAGCCAGTAAAGGAAGCCTTTACGTTTCCCAATCACGCAGCGTTAAAACCGTAGCGGAGCCACAACCTTTTACAGAAGTTCAAATACGTCGAAATCAAACTAGCTGATCGACTGAATTCAAATAAGATGATCGACTTGTGATTCCGGGTTAACGCGAAGGTGCAGAAATGAAAGTAATGGTGACCGTAGACGGTTCGGAGTGTGCGGATCTCGCAATCGACGCGATAGTTGGACGGGTCTGGCACGATAACGACGAGTTTCTTGTATTGTCGGTTATGGAGCCACTTCCGATGGAATTTTCATTTCTTCGAAACGGTGAATCCGAGAACGCATCGGAAAACAATTTGCATAATCAATTCGAATATATCACCGATGATGCGGCGAGAAGAATTCGCGAAGCACTTCCTGGACACGATGTGTCAACAGAGGTCGCTAAGGGACCAGTTGCCTCGACTATTGTAAATACAGCAAGTCAATGGGGCGCAGATCTTATTGTTATGGCGTCCCACGGAAGAAGCGGCTTCCAACGAATTCTGCTTGGCAGTGTCACACATGAAGTGATTAAGCTCGCTCATTGCTCCGTTGAAGTAATTAAGAAGCCTGCTCAGTCATTTCTGGATTGCATTCGATGAATTAGTTTGGCGTCTTTAACGAATTGACGTTATCAAATCGTAGCGTACATAATGACGTTGCTGATTCGTCGGAAGGAACAAATATGAAGCGTAGTTGGATCGATGCGACAATTGCTCATTCGATTGCCAGCGCCGATGAGTACGGCGTCGCTCTGCCGAAATGGGCTAGTTGGTCTCCTCGTCAGTTCGGTGCGGATGCGGATGGCGTGCGGGCACAAGGACTTGGTTGGAAAGTCGTCGATTTTGGTCTGGGTGATTTCAACAATTGTGGGTTGGTGCTATTGGTCGTATGCAATGCGCTTTTCGATAAGTCTGGTGAACCAATTTCCAAAACACACACCCTCGGAAATCGCACTTACCCGGCTTCATCCTTCTCTCGAAAATTCCTTTTTGTCCAATCTGGTCAGACCGAACCTCACCATTTTCATCGCCAGAAAGAGCGCAAAGAAGTAACGCTCCTTGCTGGCGGTCCAGTCAGATTTGAGTTAGCCTGGGCGGCTTCTGAAACTGCATTGTCTGATCGAGACGTTGATGTCCAGGTCGATGGCATATGGCATAGTCTTCCAGCGCACGGAGCGGTAACTCTAAACGCGGGTGAAACGATCACGCTTCCCGGCGAGCTCTCTCATATCATCGAGGTGGCAAAACAGAGTCGCGACGCCATTCTTCTTGAAACGTCGACTGCTAACAATGATGGCATCGATAATATTTTTCCATTCATCACTCCGACATCATCGCCCGTAGAAGAAGATACGGAGGCCCGATATCAGATTATTGGTGAATATAGTTCAGGCGATTAATTGGTAGCCAAATCTTAAAACATGCCCACACCAAGACTGATTCGGCAGGCAGTTAATGTGTATTTATTTCACAGTCATTCGTCGAGTAGTCCGAGCTCTCGACGCTTCTTTTTCGAAACGCCGGATAGAACTATTTTGTACGATTCTTCCAAATACTTTTTCAGCTGCTTGTCATTGAGACCAGGCTTATCATAATGCTGAATCCATGTAAAACCACGCGATGCCAGATATGGTGCTCCACGCAAACCTTCCTGTTCTTTCAACACTTCGAAGGCCCAGGGGCTGACTTTAAACGAATAGCTCTCCTGATCGTCCTCCAGTCCACCGATTGCAAAGACTTTATCGGCAACTTTCCACACGTGAGATCCGCCCCATTGCATGACATAGGTGGTGCCGGGCAGCGACTTGCAGAATTTGTTGAACTCAGAGACTTTCAACGTTTTTTTCCTCTGGATATCTAATCGAAACCGTTATGCTAGTCACTTCTCCATTTTTCCGCTTTTCTCTACTGCCTATTCACCAGATGGAGATTGCAGCGATATTATTGCCCCATCTTTTTCTTGAGCTTTTCTAGCTCATCATCTAGTTGTTTGTCTTTGCGAGCGCGTTCAGCTTCGCGTGCTTTATTGGCGATCTCTTCCTGGCGCGCCAATTCTTTTTCCGCTTTGGCTTGCTCTTCTGCAGCGGCTTTTTGCTCACGTGCTTTTCGTTCTGCTTCAGCTTTGATAGCGGCTTCTTCGTCAGCTTTTTTCTCGTCAGGAAACAGCGTGTAATAATCGCACACGCCGAGGCATTCTCCGCATTGCATCACACGTTTCGATCGCTTCCAGAGTTCAACTACGAAAAATGCTTTAACGCTGTCATCGCTTTCGCATTCATAGAACGTTGCTAGCTGATGGCACCGACCGCATTGGAACTGTTGTTTTCGCCCCTTTGGGACTCGCGTTAACTGGTTGCCTGCGCTCCAGAATATCATTTCAAGGCTCCACTCGACCCTTCCATCATATTCAACCACTTTAAAGTTGGCAACTAAGGGCTAGCGGCGCATGGGGGAAACGTTGCGAAGCCACCCACCTGCATCCTAAACTGCTCGTCAAATCGAATCAAGGCACGACTTGATCTCCGCTCGAGACCGAAGATCCTCTAGCGTTAGATTAGTCTTCTGGATTCTGGAAAGAATCATGCCGCAGAAAATCCAGCGCTCCTCGTCCGTTAATCCTAAGTTACCATCGAGGAGTACAAAATCATTAACGAGCGCATCGAGTTCCTGCGCTTTGTTATCGGAAGGAGGCTTTCTCATTCTGTCCACGATCTCTAGAACGAGCTTGCGACGCTCGTCCAGAGTGCTCTCGAATTTGAATCCAATATAACTGCTCTTATCGGCAATCATCCTGGCATAAACTTTCTCAAGCCAGCGATCGAACTCAGAACCGAAATTTCCGTTTTGCAAAATCTGCCTGAGATTGTCCTCGGTCACGAGAATTGGTGATGGCGCGCCAGGATACATATAGCTCTCGGCCTGACCAGCTAGCATGTTCGAAAAACTCTTGTAATAGCCCCAGGTATTATCTCGACCAAGCTGCTGGGAAAGGGGCGAATTAGTAGACGACAAGTCGCGCACCAGAGCGGCTCTGATAACGAACACTTCATGCGGATTGTCCGAACAATTGGCGGGTGCATCCAATTTTTTCTGAACGCCACCATGCTCTGCTTTGTCGATCACCATGCTCACAAGAAAATTCGAGGTCGCCTCAACTACGGAGTCACCGTTTACCCAGTAATGATCGGATGCTGGAGTGACTTTATCAAAATTGGCTGCCCATGCTGGATCGCCCGGCACAGGCTGAGCATATGCAACGAGAGTTGTTTGATCCCAATTCCAGCCTTTCACCTCTCGTCGCAATTCATCACCATAGCTTCCCTGCAACACTGCGCTGGTAAACTGGCTTGCGAGCCCGGCTCCCAGACTGTGACCAGTTACATAGATGTGCTCGGGCGCTGGATATTTCTGTTCAAGATGTTTGCAACATGCAGTAATCGGTCCAAGCATCGTAGGCAATGATTCGGCAAATCCCTGAGTCACCGTGCCGACTTTGCTAATCAACGGCTGTTGAATTTGTTTTGCACCACGAAGGTCAGTAATCCAATCAGGATTACCTTTCGCATTGCCTATCATGTCCTGCGCTTTCCAAACCGTCTTGCTGAGCGCAGAACCACTGCGACTACCACGAAAAACAATGTGAGCGTCGTAACCAGTCGGTGTCTTTCGCATGAGCACAAAACCCATAAGACTCCACGATGGGTCTGAGGCATCGGCAACTCCTGTGCCGCCTTCGAAAACAACCAGGTGGTCATCTCCGGTTGGATATTCGCGAATGTGAAAGCGTTCAACATCATTGAACGGAAAACTTGTTGGCTTGCTTCTGTATCGGATGCCCTCAATTACTTTTATGTTGTTAGTAACATAATTCGGTGCAAGCACCGCGAGAAATCGCTCGCCATCTCGATTAAACGTGGGAAGCTTGGCGTCGATGCGCTTATAATTTGTCAGGATCGGATCGAGATTGACGTTGCTATTTTGCCATGCACGCGCGGCGTTTGGTCCGCTGTAAAATCCTTGCTCGGGATTGTTGTTAGTTGTAGAGCTACCAAGAGTGGTGGCATATTCGTGAGTGAAACGACATATGTTATCGCGTCGATCGCTGCCGACGCGGGACATAATGTCGTACCAGGGGTCAAGCGGCAGACACAAAGATTGGTGATAGAACTGGTAGGCCAACGTGCATAGATCGAGATTGATCACAGACTGCGGAACAACATCTGTTTCCGATCTGCTGTCTAGCGCCGTCGCAGGTAAACAAACCGAAATCAGTAGGATAAACGACCACGTCAGGATGGTTGCGTTTCGAAATTTTGCGACGAATCGCCATTCTTTACCGCCGAGTTTGTTTTTAGGCGCGACAATCTCACCGCTCCAAAATCTGGGAAATCTTGCTCCGGTCAGCAGATTTCGCACGAGTCCGTCGGTCAAAACAGCAAACTTGGCACCCGATGTGCATTGAGGGCTGGTAATAAGCGTTGTCAGTGTGGGCAGGCTGTTTTGTTCAACCACAGTCTTAGTCTCGAGTGCCACCATGGGCGATGCAAGCCAACGAGCTGCAACTTTCAACGGTCGATTCACAACCAGACGCACAAGCGTGCGCATGAAGAATGAGATGAGGTGGAAGCTCACGGGGTTAGCTTATCATGGACCCGGTCTAACGCTCATCCTTGACAATCCAAAAGATCCAAGAACTTGGGTGTACCGAAATCACCAGCGCAATTACCAGCCAATCCAACACCACAAATTCTTTTCAAGTTCGATCTCGTCTCGAATATCAATTCCATAATTACCCACGAGTGGAATTGATGGTTTCATTTTTCTGGCTTCGTCGATCGCGTTGGGATGGACTGCGCAAATGACGTATCCTCGACGTTGGTAGAATCGCAAACCGTCAAGATTATCATTCGTAGTGGTCATCCACATTCTTCCGCACGCTTCTTTCCGTGCTTCTTCTTCGACGGCTTCAATCAACGCTGAGCCGACACCTGCCCACTGAGTGAACGAATCAAGAGTGATCAACTCGCATTCTGAGTCGTGAATATAATATGTGGCAACACCCACAGTGACACCATCCCTGATGGCAAGAAATCCAGGGAGGTTGGACGGCTCGTAGGACACACCGCGGCTGACAACGAAGCGTCCGCTCCAAATTTCTTGCACGCGATGTCTGAGCCATTCTCGATTTTCTTCCGCGATTGGCTTAATTTCTATATCAGACCGCACAGCGGATTTATTTATTGTCTGCATAATTTGGATCCTTGTCGCAAATCGGTAACAAATGATTTGAATCGCTGCCACGACGACGTGTTGATTTAATCGCGCCAAGGGGCCGCGGCAACAATTTCTACGAAGGTTTCCATGTCTAGTATCCCACAAAAACGCGCGCCGGGCTAGACGTCGGATTGTTGAAAGAGTGGCAAGATGGCTAGGTCATTCATTGCATAGTGGCTGGTTCAAGAGTCTCAAAGAAATAACGCGTTCAAGTCGAATCACATAATTAGTAACCAATGATTGGTATCCAATGATTCGCAGTTGTGATCATCGTCTAACAGATCGAAGCAACGCGTGACTAAGAATTATCGGGATCAGAGCCACGTTGCGCGCAAAGCAAATCGGCCAAAAATATGTCGGCACTTTTGGTTCTTCATTCTGTTTGCACGCTGTCAATGCGCGTGCCAACCCTCGTAAATGAGTGGGACCAAACGGACCATCATTAATTTTGGCAATCAAGTCCTGCGGGAGGCTTCGTTCTCCTTTCAACGCGCCGCACAATGCGCCGACTATCGCAGCATTTGTATCAGTATCGCCGCCAGCTCTGATCGCGTTTTGAACTGCAAGGAGCACGTCGCCACCAAAACGCAAGAAAACAAAAACGGATAATGGAACTGAATGATTAACAAATCCTGAGCAACCCAGTTGCTGCGATGCGTCGTGAATTGTGGCATTGGCTTCTGCGAGTCGTCTTGCGGTCATTAAAGCAGCGAACAATGAAGTTTCTCTGACGATCTCAATAGCACTGTCGAAACACTCATAGCGAGCGATATCTTCTGTCGGATTCAAACTAGCACAGGCAGCAGCAGCAATCTCAGAGATCAACAGCGCACCTTCGATTGCGCGCTCATCAATGTGTGTCGCACAGGAAAGCTTCGTCGCAAACTCGATCCGTTTCTCCTTTTTGTCATAAAAAAACGCTCCGATGATCGCCGCCCTCATAGCCGCACCATTGCCTGCAGAACGAATGCCGGTTGCGCGGACGCCCGTCATCATTTTCAAACAGGAAAAACAAGTTGCTCTCCCAACGCCAAATGGCATGCGGCAAAACCAGCCCGCCATCGACAATTGAAAGGATCGTGTGCACTTTGAGGCGTCTTGCGAATGTCTGATGATCGATTGAGCAACCAGTGCCGATTGTTCTGTATCATCGCTAACGAAGCCTATGTTGCCCAGTAAATAATAGCGATCGATGTCGTTTTTAAACCAACGTTCGATTGTTTTTCCAGGCAACCCTTCCATGTAGAGGCCGAGCGCATCGCCAACAGCCGTGCCTAAAAGCACGCCCGCCAGATGATCATAAAATCGTTCTCTGTCGATGAGAAATCACACTGAAACAATGAATTTAAACAGCCCCTGCCGCCATGCGGCTATTCAGCTTTTCCTGCAACTTTTCGAGGATAACAACACACTCTTTATACAAGTGAGCGCTGGTTTCGAATATCTTTTTACGTCGCTCATAGTCGGCTACAAGATCAGCTTTATCGGCTTGAGCGGCACGTTCCGCCCAACTATTCGCTTGATCTTGGCTGGACTTCATGCGGTGCTTCAAGATCTCGAGTTTCGATTTCACAATTGCAAGATCATGACGCCGATGCTCTGCGTCTACCTCGGATGTCGACAATTGTCCTACGATCTCACTAACTATAGCTCTCGTGGCAGCAAGGAAGTCATCGACGGCATCGGCACGACGGTCAGCATTTTTGAATTCTCTTTGCAGTTGCTCGTTCCATTTTTCAAACAATTCGACATTATGCGAATCCTGGAGAATTCGGAGATACCTGACTCGAATTCGCCCTTCACTCTTTATCGTCTGGGCGAATTTAAAATATCGCTCCCTGAGAGATGCGATGCTCTTTTGGCTGACCAGTCCTCTTTTTCCAAATGCTTCAATGGGCTCGACAACCAGCGCAAGAATTTCTTTGAAGGCACCTAATATCTGGATGCTGGAATCACTATCGATGATTGTTTTTTGAGCCACGTGAAACAGCTTTTGGTGAAACTCGACCCAACTGTCGCGCTGTTCTTTGCTCAGATGTTTAAACTTATCAGGATTCATTCTGCCGTGGCGTAACTCCTGCTCACCAACTTCGCTCACATCGACTACAGCGGCGTTGTCCAAATGCTTTTGCATTTGTTTCGTCCATCCAAGTACGGTCAAAATTGAGTTTGCTTCGGACTTCAGCTGCGCCAGAATTTTTTGCGCTTTCTGAAATTTTATATCCTCAAGCCTGCTGGCGTATTGAGGGCAGCATTCACCTAGTAGCTTTCTAAGTTTCATGTTTGAATTCCTGTCGGTCGGCGCTAAGACATATATTTTACAGTAGGAAACGCAATCCCGCATCCATCGCCCGGCGGCAGCCTTTACAGCCCGCATCACCAGTAGATCCCCCGAGGATAAGACCGTTAGCCTACTGATGTTTCCAGTTTTTCATCGACCACTGATCCTCTTTCCGACTTGAGTTTCAAAATGGCGAAGTCAACTTTCATCCATTCGGCAGATTCGTAACGTTTATTCAGATCGAGTTGTGTTGCACGCTCAACTATAGCGTTAATCGCGTCCGACAAATGCGGAGCCTTTGTCTTTGGAGAAGAACTGCTAATCGGCTTTGGCATTAAACCAGTCAGTAGATAGTACATTGTCGCACCAAGCGCATAGATGTCGCTTTGAACAACAACCTCCTCGCGAAACTGCTCCGGTGGGGTAAATGCTTGTTTAGCGCAAGAGTCTGTTGTCGGTCTTCCATCCTGCCGTACCGCGAGACTGAAGTCGATAATCTTGATCTGCCCTGTCGGCTCTACAAGAATATTCTCCGGTGTGATATCGCGATGAACAATCGGTGGATTGCAACTGTGCAAATATCCGAGCACATCACAAATCGACTTCGCCATAGCCACAACTTCGTCTTCGCTGAGCGGTCCCTCGCTTTGAACGAGCTGTTTCAAAGATCTTCCCTCAATATATTCCAGTGCGACATATAACCGTCGATCTTCAGAGAAGAAATCTTGCAGCTTAACGATGCCGGAATGATTCAGTTGAGAAAGCAAACTTACTTCCGCCTCAAATTCGCGAGCGGATTCAATTAAGGCACCGGATGCCGTCGATGTGCTCAGGATGAACTCCTTGAGCACGCACTTCTCTCCGGATTTCTTGGTCGCGAGATAGGTAGTCGCTTGTCCGCCGCTCGAAATTCGATGGTCAATGACATATTCTCCATTTTTCAAAACCTCGCCGGAGCTCAGAACATTTTTTCGTTTCGTTTGCACTCGAGAAGTCAGCATGTCAAACCAAAGCTGTGTGTAACGATTGTCTCTCAAGACAGTCGATCCAAGCAGCTTCTCTTCTGCAATTTTATCGATGGCCACATGAGGCGCCCATTTCTTGACGGAGTAGAACAACCTGGCTCGCTGCTCGCGGCTCAGATCATTCAGGTCGATCTTGATGTGCTGTCCGAAGTCGCCCTGGTCGTCTTTGCTACTAAAGACCAGATGATTGTGAGAGTTCGGTCGGCTGGAAACACCGTCGATTAATACTGCGATTTTATTCAGCAATTTATATGTGAGCGATTCTTTTTTAAATGCTGTTTCCGGCAAAGGGGATAGTTTGAAAAACCCCTCTTCGGCGAAACGAACACTCCGTACCTCGTGCCATCGCAAGGAATCAGTTCCGCCGCCAATCGCGAATCTGTTGAACGTTATCACCGAGAGAAACCAACTCTTCATTGTTTTACGCTTGATACCAGATTCAGTGAACTCAACATCATGTTCATCTGAAATAAAGTTCAAAGGAAACAAAAACCATGCTCTGAAAAATAGTATAGAAAGTACGGATGCAAGACTTACTAAATAGAAGTGGACGAAGTATACAGCCCAATGGTTAGGCTTAATTCCGTACGCACCGAGGAAAGGCCAATATCCGTTATAGCCCATAACAGCCGTTGAATCCGCGCCTGTTGGTGACTTGAACTCGATTTGTTTGGTATCAATTTTCGTCACTGGTCGACTTGCTACACCCAAACGGGGCATTTCGGGCGCAGGTAAAGTCGTGGTGGAAAAGAAAATTTTGCTGGCTTGATCGTCATCTATGATTTTTCGAATGCCCATTTTTTCATAGACGGCGTAACTTACAAATGACGGTATTCCAAGACCAAAAAATGCCAACAAAACAACGGCAAAAGCTCGCGAATAATAAAAGTTGTTTTCGGAGTAGTGCCCATCAGGCTTTTTGTTCTGAGTAAACACGAAATGATTCTCGCGGTTAGCTTGAATTGGCGACGGCTTGATGAATCCCTTTATCCAATGCACACCGATCCAGGCAATGGCAAATGGCGCACAGAACAAATACATCCAGAAAAGAATAAAAGGCAATCCTTGATCGGCACCCTCACTTAAATCCCTGACGACTACCGAATCCCTGACTGACGCGGGCAATGAAAGTTTGAATCTAGCTTTCCACGTGTCCGGACAATGTTTATACATCCAAATCGAAGTTGGTTTGGCAAGAACTATAAATATCCACAGTAGTATCAGCTTCGGTACCAGTACCATCGCCCAAAGAAGCGTCAACGGAGTCCTCAAACTCCAGAGCCAACTGAAACAACTGTTCAAGTTGGGAAGGAAATACCCGCCGGCTTCTTTAACGAAGGATGATGCACCTTCAGTCGCCTTAGGTTTACTACTCTGGCTCGAGGCATCAAATAGCGCTTTAATTTCCGCGATTGTTTCGGCTGAAGCATCTTTCGTGGTTTCGAAGTCAACCGAATCAAGGTCTGAAGGCGACATCGGCTTTTGCAGGACAACTCCCGGTGGTGGCATCGCTTCAGATAGTGATGCCACGGTCGAAGATTTCGGTGGTGAAGATGGTGGCGTATCGGCAAATGCTTTTTGTTCACCGACCTCAACGATTTCCGCAAATGGCACGACGTCCACAACGTCAGCAACCTCAACGAGTCTCACTGTGCCTGCTGCTTGAGCATGAGCCGGCTTCTTTTTCCTGGCTTTATTACTTGCCCTTTTCGACGTCATACGGCCGCCTTCTCCCTTACCGCGGATAATTTCAGACGGAAACCTGAGTCGAGATTATGCAGGCGTTTCAATATTTCAGCAAACGATTGCGGTCGTTTATCCTGATCGAATTCCGTGCAATCACGAATTAATTGATCCAGTTGTTCGGAGCAATCTGTGGTTTTCACCGGCGAAGATTGAGACAGCGCAATCGGATCACGACCGGTCAACAAGAACTGGAGAGTTCCTCCAAAGCTATAGATATCGCTCAACCTGGTTGCTTCGCCTCGCAACTGCTCTGGAGAAACATAACAATGTTTGCCGAGCATTGTTCCTGTTATACCTTCGAGAAACTCGCGAGCTGCGCCAAAATCGATCAATCGAAGATTACCGTCTTCGCCGACAATCACATTGTCCGGCGTGAGATCTCTGTGCAAAATCACTGGATCTTGACTATGCAAGTAGATCATGATCTCGCAAATTTCTTTCGCCCAAGCGACGGTCAAGCTCTCTGAGCGAGGTCCGTGATCGTTCACGATGGTTCGCATGTCGCTTCCCAATCGATGTTCTATTACCAGAAACGTTGATTTCTCATAAGTAAACGAATCTAATACCTTCGCGATGTCCGGATGATCGAGTCCGGACAGCAACTCGTACTCGCGCCGCAAAATCTTTTCTAACGCTCTGGTCTCATCGGTGTCGTCGGCAAGATAAAACTGCTTGACGGTCACCATTCGGCCGTCGTTGGTTCGAGCAAGATAAACAGCACAAAGTGGTTTGCTGGAAAGAAGCTTGATGACTCGAGTTTCCGTATTCGGAAGAAGTTCACCAGAGCTATAAGGAACAAAGATTGTCGATTTGAATTCGTTGGCGGATACTTTCGCTATTTCACTGTCTGCGATACCATCGGAATTCGCCTTGTCTTGATCGGCTTGTTGAAGTTTCTCACAGATATTATAAACCTCCGGGTCAATTGAACAGGACGCGGCATGCTGATCGATAGAGTCCAACAGCACTCTCAGATCCTGCGAAGACATTTGTGAGGAATTGAACACGACGCTCCCGCCGCTCCGAAACGTCATTTTAAATTCTGGCTTCATTTCTGTTTTGTTTGTTTTGAGCTTGACTGTCAAACTTTTTAAGTCACTCCACAGTCTGAATTGTCGTCCCCAGAGAGATATATAGGGTCCTTGCAAAAATGACAAACCATCAGCATTTAGTCCGATCTTTCTTGCACCAGCGCACGGCAAAAATGCACAAGTACTAACGGCTACTGGAGCGGTTCCATACAAAGCAACTATAGAGCCGAGAAAAATTCTGAAGGGCGATTGAAACATCCAATCCGGCGCTGCCATTGGTTTGCCGAGACCCGCATCCACGGCGGAGGCAATCATCCAATTCTGTATTGCCATCCCTAATGGTCCACCGCAAAATCCGAATAACCAGAAAAGTGATGCATAACAGGCCGAGATCCACACGAATGTTCTAAATGCATTACTAGCAAATGGGTGAGCCTCTCTAAAAGTCAAGAAACGTGATGGTAAGCGCAATGCTTCAAGAAATGCTTCGATCATGTTTTGAAGCGACGTCGGCGAAATCACACGCCAGCAGAATGAATTCAAGAATGCGTTAAATCGCAAGACAGGCTTGAACAGCGCCAAAAATATCGTGACCGACAACGAAACGAAAACGAACGTATCGAACGATTGAATGAACGATCCACCACCAGAGTAACCCACACCATTCAGAATGGGATTCCAGCCTGGCATGCCGACGCTCATGGGTCCGAACGGAGGAATTTCACCAAAGAGATTGGCATCCTCGGCTGACGCGAGCAACCAGTTCGAGATCATCATGCCGGGTCCGTTGGCATTGAAGACGATGCTTACGATACTTGCAATAAATGAGCCCAGAAAAAGAAAGTGCGTGACAGCAGACCAATTCTGTCTCTGCAAAACCAGATCGGGATCCTTTTTCGTGGGTTTTAGCCGCGCTCTCAAAATGATTGCTATGAGACTGGCACCCATGTAGATGAATAATGGAGTGGAAAGAAAAGACATCGGTGCGAATTTCTGCGCACCCAGAATGAAGGCGTTTGACACCGTAGGTAGCGGCTCGGACGCGGAACTCGTGCCATAGATAAGTGATTCAGTAGCGATGTATACAAGCGCTCGCATCGAGTAAATCCAGAACAAAAGCACACCCAGGCGATGAACTTTTGTCGTTTTGACAAATGCCTTTAAGAACGTGATTCGCTCTACCGGATTCAGAACGATGAGCGTTCGGACCGCAGGCAGCACCACATACAGAATCGCTACGACGGTACCAGCAGTCAGCACCCAGCCGGATGCGAAGCAGTCCGCAAGAATAAAGGCGATTATAAAAAGGGCTTCTGAGTGGCGCTTCAGGGTTTGGTAACACCCGCCCAGCCCAAGCTTATTCATATGGTTAGTAAGTAGGTCGATCGGACAGTTAGTAACGTCGAACAATCCCGTTTATGCAAGTATAGATGCACGATTTCGGTTGTCAATAGGGTTTTAGATCTGTGCAATTCCACAGTCTAGTGGTAAAAGAATTGGACACGTTTTCACACATCAAGAGTTCAAAACCTGATGATCTTCGTTCTAATTTCTGTCGTCAGGAAGGTAGTTCATTTGATGAGATAGCCGCTTATTCCGTTCATCAATCTTAGACAGTATAGCTATGACTCGAAAGAAAATTGTCCTCCCTTTAAATGCGACACTGGTATTTTTCCTTGCCGCACCGATGGCGTCGTATGGAAATCCCGAAGAGGAAAATAAGCCCGCGACCGCGACTTCCGGGCAAGCTGAAAACCAGGAGGAGACAGCGAAAGAGGAGGAGCGGCTGTTTGATAACACCACGATGGACAGAGTCCTGGAAAAAGCCGAGAGACT
>JBGAHZ010000105.1:0-9719 GCA_044225915.1 Obscuribacteraceae bacterium (SeqCode) | reverse complement strand
TAATACTATAAATGCTGAAATCACAGCGATTCTTGGTGTGATCGATCCCGCCGTGATCTTTTTCGGACCTCGATCAACCAAAACACCGATAGTGCAGACTATCGTCGCTATGATAGAAAATATAGAAAAGAGCCAGCCAACTATAACAAATATTTCCAAAATCGGGAGTGAAATTCCGAGCTTCTCAGCATCTAAAATTTCGTTCGAGCGAAAAATTACTGATATCGCTGCCGGTATCAGACCTGCTGGTATCATTCCTGAGAAGAACAGCGAATTGATTGACCAGGCATTGAGCTTAGATACCTTGCCCTCGGTTGTGATTTTGGACAACTGGTACGCAGGGTAAAGAAAAATACTGCACAACATAAATATCAAGGAGAATACCAGAGGAAATTCTTGCGTGGACGGTTTGTAATCTGCGCACACGCTACTTACCAGCGCGGTCAGCAGTACAGAAATCCCACCCAAAACTGCGATTCCAGGTGCAATCCATGCCAAGGGAAGCAATCCTTTCACGACTGCGGAATTTCTTCGAGAGGAGTGGTAGCTGTAAGCGCTCCTTCCAATTCTGACTCGGGTCAGAGCGTCAAAAGTCTCATCGATAGTTTGCCAGCGGTCGATCTGCTCTTTTTCCAAACACTTCAGAGTTATCGATTGCAAGCCTTTCATTCGAACACTGGAGTTAAGTTGCTGCAAAAACGGCTTGGGAGCATCGTTGATGTGCTTCACAACTAGCTGTATTGGATTGCTTCCAGCAAATGGAGGTTTGCCACTAAGAGCTTCGTACATTAGACAGCCCAGAGAATAAATATCTGATCGTTGATCGAGCATGAACCCCAAGCATTGTTCAGGGCTCATGTAGTGCGGGCTTCCAAAAACCTCGCCAGTCTGAGTCAAATCGCGCGTTTCGCGATCATCTGATGGAAGAGTCTTCGCAATTCCGAAGTCGACAATCTTTGCTATTTCTTCGCCGTCTTCGGATCTGGTGAGGATGATGTTCGCAGGCTTTAGATCTCGATGAACAAGATTTTGTTCGTGTGCATAAGACAAAGCAGCACAAATTTGAGAAAAAACTTCAATGGCTCGCGGCTCTCATCAAGGGCGCCTTCCCGTTCGATAACGCGGGCAAGACTTTCACCTCTGATAAACTCCATTAACAAATAAGATTGTCCGGAATTTGTCTTGCCGTGGCCCGTATACCGCGACTAAATTCTGGATGATCAATTGAGAAACGGCTCCGGCCTCATGCTCAAACCTTTTGCTGGCAGCGTCTTTGCTCAAGGTCTGATGGATTAGCTTCAGCGCGATTACAGAGTTTGTCACTTTGCTTCGCACTTTATAGACAGTCCCCATGCCGCCTTTTCCAAGGACTGAAAGAACTTCAAATTGCCCGTCAATTTCAGAAGGAATTGGCTCGCAATCTAAAGGGTCTTTTGCCTGAGACTCGGGAGCACTATGATTTGTTTTAGCTTCGTCCGTGGTCTCACACCGGCAACCACCAAAGTTTAGTATCCAACCCGTCGCGCCGTCTCGTCCTGCCTTCGAGCGAGCGCGTTTTCCGCATTGAAAACAGCCAGTTTTTTCCTTGAATCTTTCGTACTTCGACTTGTGCATGAAACAAGTTCCAATTTATTAGTACCGCGGTTAGTTCAGTTCCACCACCAGAGAGCATGAGAGGTCATGTCTTCACTCTATCACTCTCCGCGCCGCTAGCCTCTGGTGTTTACACGATTGAAGGCGGTGAGGATCGAACGCGAGCTGAACGCTGACAATGTCACCCGATCAGTTCCTTAAGTGTTCAATGCACAATATAGTGGTCGTCAACTCGAACTTAGATCAAAGAAATTAGTTCCGACGTGGATTTCATGAAAGCAGATTCAATGATTGTCTATACGGTTGACGGTGTTGGTGGCGTTGGCTTGATGCCGCTGACAATGCATGCCGTGGTGAAGTTGGCTGACGCAGATTTCGATGTCAGACATTTTGTGTGGTCGCATGGGTTCGGCCGGATTGTCGCGGATATCCGAGATCGAAAGCACATGTACGATAAAGGAGAGCTTCTGTCCAACGCAATATTGGATTCCACGCAAGACGGAAGAAAGGTCGCTATAGTTGCGAAAAGTGGCGGAACAGGAGTTGCTCTAAATGCGCTTGAAAGGCTGCCTGCAAATACCGTGGAAACTGTGATTCTGCTAGCGCCAGCGGTATCACCCGCTTACGATTTAAGCCTTGCACTGAATGCGGTGCACTCGAAACTATATTCGTTTAATTCGAACTATGATTTATTTTGGCTCGCACTTTGTACGTCTTTAGTGTGCACCGCAGATGGTGTAAAAACCACCGCCGCAGGTTGCGTAGGCTTTCAGAACCCAGAGCGATACGAAAAGTTGGAACAGATTAGATGGAATGCCTTAATGATGAAGCATCTACACTTTGGAACGCACACGGGAACGAGTATGTATCCGTTTCTGGCAGAATATGTGCTTCCGTTGTTAAATAAGCAGCAGACGGCGAATCTCTGCCGATAACGCCTGATCGCCAAAAGGAGCAGCAGAATCCATCCAAACAGGAGATTACACGAGAAGATTCGCCAGCGATTGGGTTTTAAAACGACCCTTGTTTTGGTGATTCTTGCATTGCTGGGAATACTATGCGCGGTGGATTGTGCAACCTATACGCAGCTGAATCGCCCACAAACAAAGTCGTTTAATACTGGTCAAAACGGAATATGGTTGCGCTATCTCTGGTACTTTGGCAAGAAATCAAACAAGGAGAAAGACGAGCTCATAACTCGCCTGGCGGCTAGTCAGATGAAGTATGCATTTTTCCATGTGCGCAGCACTGACTCAAATGGAAATCTGAAATTCAGATACGAGCAACAGGGTCATGATCTCGTGGACCTGGTTCACAAGCGGCTTCCAGGACTAAAAGTGATCGCGTGGTTGTATGTCCCAAGCAATATCGGGCAGAGCGGTGTTGATCTCAAAAATGCCACCACACGAAAGAACATAGCAAAGTCTGCATCGTGGCTCGTTGATAAATGCGGTTTCGACGGAGTACAGCTCGATTACGAATTTTTCCCTGACAACGACACGTCATTTCCACTTTTGCTAGACGAGACAAGAGCAGCGATTGGTCGTGACAAATTTCTGTCAGTTGCGACACCGATGTGGTATCCCAAAACGCTCTGGGGTTGGAGCGACGCTCACTTCACTAGCATTGCGGGTCACTGCGATCAGATAGCTATAATGGGTTATGACTCGTGGTTTTATTTTCCGCGAGCATATGAATGGCTAATGGCACAGCAGGTCATCCATGTGACGAAGGCAGTTAAGTTGGCTAACCCGCAGGGGCATTGCAAAGTCTTAATCGGCGTACCTGTCTATGACACCGATAAAGGTACACCCGCCCATATGACATACTGCGAAAATATACTGATCGCAATTAGGGGACTAAAGGTTGGCCTCTCTTCACCTGAATCGGACCTCGCTGTGTTTGAAGGAATCGCTCCGTTTGCAGAGTACACCATGGATGAAGACGAGTGGAGGCAGTATCGAAAGTGGTGGCTCGGTGAAACCACACGCTACAACGATTGACCACCACTTTTATATAGGACTTTATTTACGACGTCCTGGCACCTTAACCTCAGATGCCGCTACCGGCGGTGTTAGCTTCTGATAGTTAAACAGCCTGTGGTTATCGTTTTCATAAGGCTTCGAGCGCGCGTACGGAACTAAAGTGCACTCGACGAATTCATCAGGAATTTTAACTATCGTCTCTTCGGACCAATCGTGCGGAGGGCACCCGTTGCTAAGAAGAGACACAATTAGTGGGATACATAGAGTATGTCCCATGCGCTTCTCGCCTTTGTCGGCAATCGTGAAGTCGTACATTTTGATGTTGGAAGAGAATTCGATTCCTCTGTGGCGATTTTCTTCCTGCCAGACTTTATCGGGATCTCGAAATCCTGAAGCTAATCGTGTTATCGCACGACGTGCGATTATCTCAGGCGCATGTGCAGCTGTCGAAACGATGTTCGCGATGGAGCCTGTTCTGAAGGTTCCCCAAAATAGACTCTTTGAACTCGGTAACGCGGGACGACCAAGACGCGTATAGCCGTGCAATGCTCGGGATAATTCGAGCGGTGAGTCGACATCGCTGACCAGGATAAAGCCGCGCTCGATGCTCTTCGCCAATTTCTCGCGCTCTATATCAATTGAAACCGTTTGATAATCCAAGTCCGGACAAGAGAATATTACAGTTCCTACCTTTGAAGATTTTTTCGATTCTTGTGCGGTGGATGAAACTTCTCCATCCAGGAGGTATCGATAAATTAGCTGACAACCCAGACTGTGAGCCACTATGTGAATGTTAGAGGAATCAGCAATACGTTTCCTTATCCCATTCAAAAATTCTTTGAAATGTGTGTAGCTAAACTGAGCAGAGCATTCATCTTGCATATAAGCGAATGGTGAGCCCATTGAAGGCCAGGAATAGAGAATCGAAACAAATTTGCGATTAGAGCCTTCAGTGCTAATTCCGTTTTGATTCTGAAGTGCTTCGGATAATTCAGCGAGGCAATCCATATCGGTGGCAAACTGGCAGTTGAAACCATGCACAAAAATCAGCACATCCGACTCATCGTCTACTGGAATCGAATCGCCACCAGATAGGCGTTCTAAAGTCGGCTTATTACCTCCATTCATACAGTAACTGCCATACGTTAATGTTTCACTTCGATGTGGACCAAAGAACTCCTGGCGACCGAAGCTGGACTGCGCGTTTAAAGCTCGTCCTGGTTCATTTCTCGATCCCTTTCTGTTGGTGGCATAGTATAACGTTCGCTCTGCGCCCATCAGATTATTCCTTCCTTTAGGATTAGGTCCAGTTTAACACTAACCTAACTCGAAGAAACTAGCGTTCATGTTCTGCAATGAGGCACTTGAAACCTCAACCCTGTGGGTATTTTATACGGGTTGGCGGAGTATGCAATATGACTACATTGAAGCTGAATCAGTACAAATCAATAGCAGTTCTAACCGGCGCAGGAATCTCGGTTGCATCGGGTCTACGTTCGTATCGCGGTCCAGATGGTTTGTGGAATGATCCGGAGACTGCGCGATTGTCGACGGCCGACAATTTCTCGGCGGAGCCGGATGCATATTGGCGATTCTGGGGAGAGATGCGTAAAACGGCAGCGGCAGCCAGTCCCAACAGCGGTCATCAGGCGTTGGCGACGTGGGAAGAGAGTTTGGAACCGAGTCAAAAGTTCACTCTGATTACGCAAAATATCGATCAACTACATCAACGTGCAGGCAGTTCGAATGTTGCAGAACTGCATGGAACCTTGTTTAAAACAAGATGCAGCAATGCAAAATGCAACTTGAGTCCGTACTTTGACTCAGATGCGCATTCAGAAAAAACACCACTTTGCCCAAAGTGCGAGTCGCCCTTGCGTCCCGATATTGTTCTATTCGGCGAGATGCTACCTGTGGAAGCCGAGTGGCTCGCGAAAAAATCTCTGCGTGATTGCGACCTTTTTATTGCGATTGGAACCTCTGGCACTGTGAGCCCTGCATCACGTTTCGTCGAATGGGCGAAGTACGCCGGAGCAAGAACTGTCCTGGTGAATCTGGAAAAGAGCGAGACACCCCTAAAAGCATTTGATGATGAGATCTCAGGAAAGGCAGAAGAAGTTTTACCGATGTTGCTTCGATGAAACATTCACGACGTTACTGAGATGGTCTGGTGCTTCGCCACGCGCGCTCGCGCTCTTCTACGGCACGTCGCGCCTCCGGGGTGTTTTCGACCAAATTACCATCGATGGAGCGGATCATTTTTGATTCACCATTTGAATTGGTGCCAAACTTTTTGTCGATGACTCCCTGGTCGTATTTCTTTGCTATATCGTAAAGCTTCGGAGAGTCTTGCATCAAGCCTTTGCGACCGCCTCGAAACTGATCGTTTTCGCCGACACGAAATTGAGCCAGAGCTTCGGCATGCGATTCATGGGGCGTTGTGTAATATGCGGTGATTGGCTTTACATCAGCGCGCTCGCGCATTTCGAAGTCATCAATTTTCGGTTTCCCATCTTTTGGTTTCGTTCCACTATCATGCTTCCAATATGGAGGTCCATCGGGACGCTCTACACGAGCCCACTTACCGCCATCTTTATCGCGAAAAACGGGTTGATGCGATTTCGTGCTCCACTCCCAGCCCATCTCGTTAGCGATTTTTCTAGACTCCGGCGTGCTGCCGGGACCAACCATCTCGCCTTTCATCTTTCCAAGACTGGTTTTCTGTTCATGGTGTACTAGTTCATGAAGACCGGTGCGCTCGAACGTATCGTGTCCGCTGGTTTCCTGTCGGGCAGGAGCGTTGACGACGAGATCCCCGTTAGCTTTGCGTTCGACACCACGTCCACTGCCGCAGCAACCGCCACTATGTTGATGGCCGTCCGGTCCTCCTTGATTGAACTTATAGACAGCCATTTCACCCTGGTTATAATCACCGCGCTGCATGAACCAAACTTTCATATCCTTGTAGTTTTCATGGCTCGTTTTTTCCAACATTCCGCCCAGCGTCTTCAGCTCGGCCTCAGTCGGCATACCAGCACGTTGAACGGGATCTGCAGAACGAGGTCCTTCAAAACCGCCTGGACCGCCAGGTCCTCTGCCGCCGTCGGCTTCCAGATCTGTGGTATCAACTTCGCCAGGTTTCGCAAAAGTCACTCCAATTTTTTGAGTGAGCTGATCCTTCATCTGGTTGATGCGATCCATCTGTGGCGATTGAGCGACGGTTGCATCGCCCTTACCATCAGGCTTGAATCGAAACTCACCATACTCACTTAGAGAAACCTTTCCTGCCTTGGCCTCTTTGGTTTCTGAATTCGTCCAATTTCTTCCATCGGTGGAAGTCCAACTGCCGCTCTTATCGCTGAACCCTGTAGGAACTCCTTTCTTGTCCCGAGTAACGGAGAAAGTGTCGCCACCAGCAGTGGTGATGCTTCTGGTTGATGTACCATCCGGAGAATGAGTCGACTTCAGTCCATAATCAGTGTTTTCGAACGAATAATTTCCTTTGCCATCGATCGAGACTTCGCCACGACGAATTCCAAACTTCGGCTCACCGTTTTTCCAAGTTTGACCGCCATCTTTCGAAGTCCATTCACCATGCTGATCTCGAACGAAATGCGGTTTTCCATTTTCACCGTAGCGAATTTCCACACCGGTATCAACTCGGCTACCGGTTGCCTGAATTCTTGTCTTTTCTGTGCGCACCGTCTCTGGCAGTGGCGTCTCTTTTGGTTCTCTTTCAGCATATCTTTCCTGGGCAGTTTTTGCAGGCGGTCTATCCGTGCCGGCAGCGGTCCGTGCCTCCGGAGAACGAGTCTGCGCCCCCTCAGGATTGCCGACCTTCGCTGGAATCCGGTCCCGAGACTCAGTTGGACTACCGGGCTTCGCTGGGTTGCGATCGTGGGACTCAGTTGGGCTGCCGAAAAAGGCGAGAGTGGAGTCCCCACCCTTGATACCACTCAGACCGAAATGTCCAAAATCGGCCGGCATCGGCTTCGACTGGTCCATTTGCTGCAATTGACGAAAAGTATCCAGAGTTTGCTGGGGCGTCGCGGCTGCTAACAAATTGAGCTGGCTGTCACCGCGATCGCTTTTCGTCTCGCGGGCACCCTCTGCAGCTTCAGCCGCAGGGCGGCGCGGAGCGGCGCCCTGGTTGGGACTATCAGATACCATATTGTTAGTAATCTCGTTAATGCCTTACCTGTGGGAGTGAACCACAGGCAGTCGGGTGAGTGAGTGAAACGACGAAAGTTTGAAATCATTCGTCCGACTAATAATTGTAGGAAACCAAACCAACCGGAACGTTACCGAAATGAAAAATTCGAGAATTTCTTCAAAAAATTATTTGCCGATGAGCAAACAACTGCCAACTTAATCACGATTTTAAAGACGCAACCAGCTTATCGACATCGGGTCGAAATGGAAGGCCTTCGTAAGCGCTCACATGAGTGGTACAGATCGCACCAACGGCACTGGCGAAATTATTGCAACTGGCAAGACGCTCGAGCGAAATGTTTTCCAGCGATTGCATCAGGTTGGTGCCATCACTGGATGAAATCAAAGCGTGGAGAAATCCTGCTACATACGCATCGCCGGCTCCCACACCGGAAACGCATTGGACTTCGAAAGCTTTGCCCCATGTTTCGTGTTGCGCGCTCAAAACTAAAGAACCATGATGCGCCATCGTTACTAAAAGAATTTTCGGATTGAACGCGGCGAATAAACTTCTTGCGAGATCCAAAATCCGCTCTTGCGAAAGATCAGGCGCGTTTAAAGATGCTTTTGATTCGTGACCGGATGAAGGTGGATTTTCATACGCGGCGATGAAGTCCAGGTCTGTGTCTTCGATGGAAGCGCCAATATGCCTGGACCAGAAAAATAATTCGAGCAGATTCACTTTGATTATGTCTGCGATCGAAACAGCAGTTTTTAACGCGTCGATCGATTCTTTACCCTGTCCGGTTGGAAAACCTGCGTCGAACGACAAAACTTGTCCACGCTCTTTTCCACGCTGAAGAGTCTTTAGGACTGCGGTTCTCCGAGGTTCGTGTGTTAGCGAAATACCGGTGGTATGAATCGCAGCCGCATCAGAGAAGCGATCGTCAGTGATATCATCGGCGGTGAGTCGACTGGCCGCGTTGCCTGGTGGCCAGTTTAAAAAAGTATTGTCATCGTCCAGCGTGGTGAAGACATAACACTGCGCTGTGGGCGCTTGCTCATCGATTAGCACATACGAAGTATCAACACCTTCTCTTGCAAGAATGTGAAGCAAAAACTTCCCGTGAATGTCATTGCCAACCTTAGCTAAAATTCTAGAATTGGTTCCGAGCCGAGAGAGCGCGATCGCGACGTTGGAGGCATTGCCGCCCAGACTTTTGACGAACGCGTCCGACTCGATAAAGCCGCCGCCCTTGTTTGTCGAAATCCAATCGACGACGAGCTCTCCGATGGCAACTACCAAACTGGATGACGAACCGGTCACCGCCAACTCCACGAAAAAGACGCGAAACAGAGCGTCAGGTTACCATCTGGTTCGAACCATTACTAGGCTTGGATGTTTAACCTAAGCGGAAATCAGAGGTCGCTGAAGCGTGTCCTCGAAAATCTCGTTGTAAATCGTGAAAGCAGGCTTCACGGCAGGCAGAAGCGCGAGGGCTTTATTGACCGGTCCCTTCGCTACAATCTTTCCTGAAATCAAATAGACGGGAACGTTAACCTTGCCGAGCCAGAACTGGTGGGCGACATCAGCTTTCATAAACATCTCGACGGTCGGCTTGCGCTCGTACTCGCCCCATTTGATGATCATATCGACGCCGTTCGAGCAATCCACGGTCAGGCGCCCAGCGGGTTCTCGGTAGTGGAATTGCACGATCAGCTTGGACTCGAGAAGTGGTGCTGCAATTTCTGGGTTAGCTCTAATGTTGTTCCAAAGCGCTTCCATGATTTTTTGGACTTCTTCGGTGCTACTGAAAAACGGCATTAATACGCCCTCTTATAGATTCCGATAACGTCTTCGGTGGAGGCTTCCCGCGGATTGAACATGATTGCCGGATCTTCTACGACCAGGGCGCACCACTCGTCCAATTCGGTTCCTTTCAACTCGGGCACACCAAGCGCCTTCAAGTTTGATGGTAGTCCAACTTC
>JBGAHZ010000032.1:0-91000 GCA_044225915.1 Obscuribacteraceae bacterium (SeqCode) | reverse complement strand
GGGAGGTGCAGTTACTACGTTCCCGGTTTTCGCCACTCGCAACAAATTTCACAAGCTCAAAGGGCGGACAACATTGTTCCGCCCAGCGAGAGTTTACCGTTTTAGTCTTCTAAGGAAGCAATTACTTTTGCTGTTCTTGAGCGGCCTTCTGCTCGTCTTTGTTGGCTTTTTCTTGGGCCTTTTCGGCTCGCTTGGCGCGAATCCCAGCTCTTATTGAATGTCCTTTGGAGGCTTGCTCGTCGGATTTTGCTTTTTCTTTGGCAGCCTTTTCTGCTTCTGCTTTTGCTTTAGCTTCGTCTTTTGCTGCATCAGCCTGCGGATCAGCATAGGCAGGTGTCGTTGAGAGTACGGTCGTTGTGGCGAGCGCACAAAGCAATGATAACTTCAACAATTTATTCATGATAAGGTTCCTCTCCAAATTCAGTACATCCACTGAGTCGCTACATGGTAGCAGCTTAATAGATGTTAGCGTGGTCACATAGACGTCACATCCGAAAATTAGTCTGAGGGTGTCCAAGATTCGCTCAGATGGAAGTATCAAATTGGTTACGAAACGTGAGAAAAAAAGAAGTTCAAATGCAGCCGGATGAACGTAAAGAGTTTTACTCCAAAATCGCTTCCCGATACGATCGCGTTGCGGTAGGCAAAGTTGGATACGTGGCGCATGAGCGTGTTCCATCGCGATTGTTGAAGTTAGTTTCTAGCGTGGATAAATTACGAGTTCTCGATTTGGGATGCGGTACCGGACTAACATCAGTGCCATTTTTCGAACGTGGCTTTAGTGTAGTTGGAATCGACTATGCCCCTGGCATGATTGAGATTGCGCGCCAGCGACCCTTTACTCAGTTGTTTTGTCAAAGCATTGAAGAAGAATTTCCAGTCGATGACAATCAATTTGATATTGTCACCGCCATTGGTGTCACAGAGTTTATCAAAGATCCTCACAAGCTATTGACAAGAATACTGGAGAAGATGACTGACGGCGGTGTGGTCGCAATGACAGCGGCTAAGCCGAACGGGGTTGCCGAGAGCATGGGCGTATGTGTCTTCGACAAGAATGAATTCTTAAGCAAAGTTGACCAGGAAGTTTTTGAGATTCTCGAGATCGACGAATTCTACGGCTGGGAGTCAGGACATCTGTCCAGTGATGAAGAAAATCCCGTCGCGGAGCATCATCGATTTGACTACTTTGTAGTTTTCCTGCGAAAAAGGAAATCAACAAATTGAACAAGTCAGTGGACCGTGGGAACGAATCGGACCTCCGCCAACACTTAGCTAAATGGAAGCCAGGCGGGACTAAACCACATGCTTCAAATTTTGAACTTTGATGAATATACGGACTTCTCAATTGGTGGATTTTATTGCCGTCATTTCGAGCACTCAATTCCAACTTCACTTTCCATTGACAATAAGCGGTTTAATCCTGATACTGGAAGCATGAACACAAACGCACATTTCGGCTCCTCCTCCTCGTCCCAATAAGGACGCGGGAGTTTGTTCATACAACTTTGATGACTTGAACAACTGTAAGCCCGCTTAACTAGGCGAGGCTTTTTGTTTGTGGTGCCTCGCAATTTTCATGGAGGCAAATATGATTGATTTTGAAGAAGTAAAAAAATTAGAGCTCAATTATCGCAGAGCAATTAAAGCTAAGCGGATTCCGCTCGACTTCGACCGTTTGCTGGAGGTTGCGGACGAGCGGAGAAACGCAACTAAGCTGGTAGAAGATCTTCGTCGAGACAGAAATCGGATCACGGCTCAAGTCGCTGCCGGCAAAGATCGAACTGACAATATTGAACGCGGACGGGCGCTTGGGGAGAAGCTGAAAATTGCAGAGGCCAATTTGCTGGAGCTTGAAAGCAACTACCGAGTTTTAACTGCTCTATTACCTGGACTTCCAGCGCCGGAAGTGCCAGAAGGCGAGACGGATGCAGATAATTTTGTAATCAAAAAATTTGGAACACCCAGAATTTTTGATTTCGAATTCAAGGATCAAATTCAACTTGCCGCTCTCCACAAAATGATAAACCTTGATGGCGCACGCGAGATAGCCGGTTCGCGAGCGTATGCACTGTTGGGAATGGGAGCTCTACTCGAAATCGCCGTTCTTCAATTCGCGCTCGCGCATGTAATTAAGAAAGGCTTGACGCCTGTTCTTCCGCCTCTGCTAGTCAACGAGAATGCCATGTTTGGGACCGGTTATTTTCCACTAGGAGAAGATAGCGCGTATCATCTCGAGAAAGACAATCTTTATCTCACGGGCACGTCAGAAGTTGGAGCTGTTGCAATTCACATCAACCAGACAATAGATGTCGCTGACTTGCCTCTACGCTATGCCGGAATTTCACCCTGCTTCCGAAGAGAGGCTGGTGCTGCCGGTCGCGATACGAAAGGATTTTACAGGGTTCACCAATTTCAAAAGGTCGAGCAAATAGTTTTCTGTTCAAACGATCCTGATGTTTCTAGAGCAGAACATGATGCACTTTTGAATAACGCCGAGGAAATTGTCCAAGCGCTCGAACTTCCTTACCGAGTAGTAGCAGTTTGCACTGGTGATATGGGCCTGGGACAGGTCAGAAAGCACGATATCGAAACGTGGATGCCGAGCCGCAACAGCTATGGTGAAACACATTCGTGTTCAACCTTCCATGACTTCCAAGCACGTCGTTTGAATATCCGATATAAAGATCAAGATGGAAAAAAACGTTTTGTTCACACGCTGAACAACACGGCAATTGCATCACCCAGAATTCTCATAGCGATTCTGGAAAATCATCAGAACAAAGACGGATCTGTGAATATTCCAAAGGCACTGAGACCGTTTCTAGGCGGGCTTGAGGTGCTCGAACCGGATCGAACCAACGCTGTTTCCTAACCGCGCCGACGAGAGAGTTCGTTGATTTTTGCAATCACTGAGCGTTTGTAATCGCCGTGGATGTTGCGGCGATCTTCGCCCCATTTGCCTTGTTGGGGGATGCTCTCAACGGCGATTTGCAAATTCTTCACGGTGTGACCCATGCCGATAGCGTTGGCTGCGCCGACGGAAAGATCAAGAACACGAGCATGGGTTTTGGTGCCGTCAGGGCGGTTGACCATTTTTCCTGCGAATGGTCCATGATCGTTGACGACGACTCTTGCTGTAATTCCGGTATCAGGGTTGGTGACTTTCAAAACGGTGCCGAATGGAAATTCTTTGCTCGCTGCGGTCATTTGGTATTTGTCGAAAGGCAGGCCACTAGCGGTAGAGCGACCGGAGCCGTATACGGATGTCAGTCCAGTGAAACGATCGCCGACGTTGAACTTCCGATCGAATGGACTCTTGATTTGACCTTCAGGGGTGAGGGCGTCGCGGTCGTAAGAGGCTGATGGATCCCTAAATCTGTCGTCCCTGGGGTTGATGCTAGCTCTGTCATCTCTAGGGGCGACTTGATCTTTCGGTGCGACTTGTGGAGGCGTTCTGTCCCGGTCCGGGGCTATCGTACGACCTTTCCTGCCCGGCGTCAGGTCTTCACGCGGCGTTTCGCCGTCTGGTGACACATCTCGCTTTGGCGTTTGATCGCGTTTTTCAGGAGCGACTCTCGGCGTATCTTCCCCGCGTCTTCTGGGCGTTTGATCGCGATTTCTATTCTCTCCACCGGGTTCGTTAGTCGATGGTTTGACTTCGCCGCTGGTCAGTCTTTCGCGGATGCGTCCTCTGAGTCCTTCATCTTTGATGGAGTTCAGAACAGTGTCCATGTTGTTTTGTGTGAGTAATTGATCGCCCCGAGACAACTGTGTTGCATTCTCAAAACCTGGTTGTGACTTCCAAGAGTCACGCAACGCATTGCTGAATTCTTTCCGTTCATTGTGGTCGAAACCAGGTCCCATCAGGCGAGCAGCAACTTGATAATAACCTTCTTTTTTGCCGACTTTTCCTGCGTCAAGGGTGTCTTGATCCAACTTAACTTGTTGAGCCGGTGGTGGAACAGCAGCCACGCCGTCCGCGCCAGGCTTCTGGAGTTCTGGCTTGCCGCCATCAGCTAGAACAATTCCGCCATCGACAATTTTAGTTGCGGGCAGAGTGATACCATCGCGTTTTGCGGCTGCGCCTAATATGTCGACGGCTTTGCCGTCAGAAAAATTTTGCATGTCCTGAATGCCGATTTCAGGCGGCTTTCCGGAAGGTCCAACCTCGCAGAGAGGGTTGTAACCAAAGACACTTTTTACATCTGTGGATTTCGACAAGTCGACGTTGAAATTGGTAGCGGCTGCTCTCGTCGGCGTGCCTTTCTCTGGCGCAACCTCAGGCTGCGCGGCGACTTCAGATCCCATAGGGAGTGAGACCTCTTACTAAATGGTAATGGGGTTGGTTGGGGGTTTGCTTTTAACTGGTCACGTAAGTGAATCGATTTGTGATCTTGTGAGTGAACCAATCGATTTGTGAGTGAATCGGGCTAACGGATGCGTGGTCTGCGGGCGTTTGTGACTTTAAACTGCTGGTCACGATAACAAATTAACAAACGAACGTGAGTGCAACGTGACAGCAGCGTGTGACAGTTTCAAGAACCGTTGCAGAACGGTTGCGGAATTGTTTCCAGCTCCGTTCCAGAACCGTATCTGTGTCGGATCTAATTTTGGCGACTATAAGATGATCGTCGCCTCAGGTTGTCATTGGTGCTGTCTGGTACGCTACACGGACGTTTTCCGTCAGAAAAAGTGGTTATGAACCAGACGCAACAGCACCCTCCGCAACAGGCTACAAACGCAAATTCAGCACCGGTTTCGCCGGGTGACATCGGTAGGCAGGAGCCAAATGTCGACCTGAGTGGGCAGCCGTCACGGGTTCAGAAGTTTCAGCGAGCGCTGAGAGCCAACGGATGGCTCATCGCCATCATGATCTGTGCGGTCACGACGGCACTGTCTCATCACTTTATTTTCGGTCACCCCAGAGCGACACTGATCTACGATGCCCGCAGTTATCTCTGGACGAGTGCGCAGTTTGCGCAGTTCTTCATCGATCTGTCGCATTTCCACTGGTCGCCTCAGCTCATGCTGAATCCGAAGTTTCAAGAACATGTGGTCAACGACGGTCCGCTGTTCACGTCGTTTATGGGTGGCATATTCGCACTGTTTCAGCATGTGCCTGCCGAAAAAGATTGGTTCAACATCGAGATTATTCAGTCTGTTTTGCACGGACTGACTGCCGGTTTAGTGTATTTGATCACGTTGCGCTTGTTCGATTCAAACGCTGCTGGAATCTCAAATGATAGCGTTTCCGCCGGCGTGGATGCTGATACCGCAGATAATGCAAACTCAAAAGACTTTACTGCAAAAAACAAGTCAGTTGGGGTTGAAACAAAACCACCTGGCGCTCGTATCGGAGCAACCATCGCCGGTTTCCTCTGGGCGCTATATCCGGCTGCCAGCATTGCGACCGGATTTTTCTACACTGAGACGTTTGTTGTTTTCGTAGTCTCGCTGTTTATATGGTCGGCTGTATCCAGCAATGCCAGCCGCTCCAGAGACTTGCTGTGTGGATTCTGTGCCGGGTTGGTATTCCTGCTGAAACCTGCATTAGTTCCTGCAGCTGTTTTGTCGTGCGGCGCACGATTGCTGTTTTCTCCGAAGAAAGCGGCAGCATTCTCCGCAATGGCTGTAGCTCTGGCTTTGACGATTGCTCCATGGGCGCTTTATACGCATTTCGTCTGCGGAAAAATGCAGATTACGACTCCGAGGTTCGCTGCGTATAACATGGCAATGGGCTCAGACACTGAAGCCGAAGGGCGACTTGTGCTGCCGATTACGCCACTGACAAATTTCAATTCCGCCAATGACAAGGATGCCTTGTTCTTCGTGGCATCGCAGTGGAAGTACAATACAGCCGAAAGTCTTCATATGACCGTGAAGAAAGTTACTCGTCTGCTCGGCTATCCATGGAACGATTTTCGCCAGAACTTCTTGGGTTTAAACCCGGTGCAACAGCGCGCGTTCCATGTGTTGCTGCTTTCCCTTGGGCTGATAGGCTGTTCGCTAGCGGCTTTTAGCAGAAAAGCGGACCGTGGCGCCATGCCCATTCTAGTGGTGATGGCATTTATGTGGACGCCTCTGACCTATCTTTTGTTTGAATCCAATTCTCGCTATGGATTCAGTGTCATGCCGTTCTACGCGATATTCACGGGCTTCTTAATTGCCCACCTGGCAGTTCCGTCATTGCGAACCAGGTGGCAACCTCTGGCACTATCAGTAGTGGCAGGTGCCGCTCTCACAACTGTGATTCTTCAGTGTGCCAATTGGGTCGCGGACCCGTCAGCGGAAACGGTAATTAAACTAAAACCGCAGCAGACCCTGGTTTCGCACATCGATTTAAAGTCGTTGAAACCACCGGCGATTGCGTACGAGGCTCTCATTTTGGTAGACGGTGAACGACCAATAGAGGGTGCGAGCGTCAATTTTAATGGGCATGATTTGCACGGACGACTTCAACACTTGCGTTACCTGGATTCTGGTCTGTATGACGGATACTACGTGAGCAAGGAAATGGCGCATTTCATGGGGGCTGAACCCGAAGATTTCCGCCAGTGGAGAGCTGTTCGCATTCCGAAGGAATGGATAAATTGGTCCAGCGATAACCAAATTCGCATAACCGCCGGACCCGAAGGCGGCACCGTATATGGTGACACTGCTCCGCTTCCGGAACGACTCCCTTCATTCCGACATGCTTGTCCCAACCGCCTCGTCAATACCGACACGGGATTTGAAAACAGAATTCCACTGCTTCGTCCAAGTCGCAGTGTCGCGTTGAACAGTTACCTCGAAGGAGAACCGGCTGCGAAGATAAACGGAAGCAGTCGAGTCAGAATCGCTATCGTCACGGACTCTATGAAAGACCGGAAGAAGCTTGACCCAGTTTCTGAATTCGGCAACTACAAAGATGAAGAGCCAGCAGAAACCCTTATCTCTAGCGAAGTTATTTCACCAGAGCGTTTCCCCGTGATCATGCGCAGTGCAACCGGTGATGGTACTATTGCAACCAACCGTATGGTCATGAATCATGCCTCTCCATGCATTGAAATCAAGCTGCCGGCGCCGAGTTCTAACGACAACATTTACAAGTTCCGACTGACCGGCAGTGTCAGATCCAACAAGCCCGGACGGGTTTCTGCGTTGCTCTGTAATGGTCGGTTTGCGGTGCTCTCAAAAGTGCCACCATCTATTGACTGCGGACCGGAGTGGAAGACTTTCGAATTAGAAGACCGAATGCCCGTGCGCTTGCTGCGGAGTAAACCTACCGATCAACCAATGGTGGCACTGGCGCTCTACCCGGGTCAGTGGTTGGATGAAAGCGGTTATGGTGCCAGCAAAGGCTCTTCCGATGCACGTTTCCGTGATCTGAAATTATCGGTATGGTCATCGAAACAGTTGAATCTGGCGAATAAACAAGTCTACGTCTATTAGTTAACCGGCTTCTTCGAGCTTGTCTTTGGACGCGACGGCGGCGTCCTGTTGTGCCGGAATTGCTTTCCACTGACCGGATCTCGTGAATCGTCCGGATGAAACTGCGATGGCAGTGGCTTTGAGTTCTTCAGCTTCTTTGACTCTGTTGGTTTGATAAAGCAGTTGGATGTAATGTCCAAGAAGAGTCATCACCTGCGGATGTGCGCGACCGAGGCGGTTTTTCTTGATGCGCAGAGCCTGCACATAGAATGGTTCTGCCTCGTCATATTTGGTCCACGAGTGATACAACATCGCTGCGTTGTGCGTCACCGTGCCGGTATCGAGATGATCCGGTCCGAGGCAGCGGATATACATCTGCAGCAACCGCCGAATTACGTGCGCTCCGCGGTAGTATTCCTGTGTCATGTAATAAATTTCCGACAGTAGCTCTAGCGTAATGCCGAGGCGTCTGTCATCGGGCTCAAAGCATTCGGCTTCTTCTAACGCTGCCAGAGCGAGCCTTTCGGACTCTTCCCACTTGCCCTGATCCATGGATTGTTCAACAGAAGCAACAAGTATGTCCCAAGGACTTGTCGGTACCTTGGGGCGCTTTCTCTTCTGAAAGTTGTCAACCACCTGCGCTCCCTCTGTGAGGTCTGAGCCTGTTTCTGTTTTGTAGTACTAAGTGAGCCGTTGTCAGTAAATTAGCTGACAGGTTCTGAATTGATCGGGATTCCTAATCCTACTCTATAACTTGGCCATACATTTAGTAAAGCGGCAACAATTTTCTGAAATGAATTGTTTAACTCTGCTTCTTCAAGCTCAGTACGACTTTCCGGCTTATATCGGCACTAATGGATAGCTGCCGGATATCCTTTGGATCGTAAGAACCTGAATTTGGCGGATTGAATTTAAACGTATAAACTCCTTGCGGAATTGTTACCTGGCACCGTCCATCGTCGTCGGTCAAAACATAGCCGCGCGGCAGGTTGGTGGCGGAATCTTGCTCAAGAGCATCCTCTTCCGCCTTTTCGCCATATGGGTAATACTCCATCTGACAACGTGAGATCTTGGCTCCGTCTTCTCCGAGAATTTCGAATTTGAGCTGGCACCAGCCGTGCCAGGTGATGTCCAGAGTAACAGGCTCTACGTCCACCACGATTGGAGTGGCATTTTGAAAATCTTTGTGGACGACGATCAAATATTCGCCCGGCGAGAGAAAAATTGAGTAGCGTCCGTCGGCATCCGTGACGGCATGCGCCAGTGCAAGATGCAATTCTGCTGTTTGAGAATTGAACTTTTCTTTGGTGTCGGCGAAAACGGAGACTTGCAAACCGGCTCGAGCTTGTCCGGAGTCATCCTTGATACGTCCTTTCAAAGCTGTTCCGGCCAGTAGCCCGACGTTGACCTGCGTGTCTCCGCCGACCACAATCATCTTCGACCAGGGGGCGATTCCTGCATGTTGTGCACCATCTATGGTGACAGAAGGAGCACTCTTCGGATGTGCCACCACGACCATCTTGTAGTTGCCGCCAGGCACGCCCAGTGCGAATTGACCCTGACTGTCGGTTTTGGCAATAAACTCTTTTGCGCTTGATACGTCTTGAACTCTGACCAGGCAGCTCGATAAAGGCTCGTCTTCGAACATGACTTCACCCTTGAGTTTGTGCCCTTCTTGAAGGACAAAACTACGGACGGTGTCGCTTTCCACTTTGACGTTTGCTTCTCGCATTCCAAAGTGAGTTGCTGTCGGTGCCGGAACAATATCAAGATCGTAATTGCCCGCCTCAAGCCAGATTTCGAAGTTGCCCTGCGCATCGCTTTTGCATTCGGCGCACAGGTTGAGTTCGCGAACCAACATTTGTTCTGCCGGTACGCCTGGAGTAAATTTCACTGTAGCGTTGGAGACTGGCTGCCCGAAGACGTCTTTGACTTCTCCCTGAAATTTGACGAGTTCAGGAAGAACAATATCGAGCGTGCCATCGATGGAAAGGTTTACTACCAAAATTTGTGTGGAGACGAAGGGAAATGCCTCATTGCCGTTGGCAGGAGCTTCCTCTTGTCCCTGGGTGGTGTCACCCTCTTCTTTTGTGACATGTCTGGATGCGATGTGAAACTTGCCTTTCGGCAAGACCAGCGCGAAGGCGCCCTCATCGGAGAGTCTGCTCGTCGCTTCGTACGGAATAGGTTCGATGCCGATTGCGAGTACTTCACCTTCGATCACTTGCTCACCGGAAAAAGTGCTCACTGTTCCAGTGAGCAAAGTGCCGGTGGTCAGCCCGATATTGCAGGTAGTGTTTGAAAAAAGTTCGACGTCAGTGACTCGTTCTTTTAAAAATCTTGTCGTTGGATTAGGGATGACCTCAACGATGTAACTGCCACTAGGTAAGGAGAATGAAAATTCGCCCTTACTGCCGGTTACGGATTGGGCGATTGCCGGATCCAACCTGCCGGGACCTTGAGTGCCGATTGCGAATGGTGAGAGAACTCGAACTTCAACGCCGGCTACCGGCAAGCCTTGATGCTTGACGTGTCCCAGAAGTGAGTGCTTGGTTTGTTTTTCAGTCAACAAAATGAACCGTTAGCTTGGTGAGTTTTGGAATCGGACAAAACGGACAAAATGCAATGGACCGGACAAGACGGTTTGATACCGCCTTCGCAACCAGAGATTTTAACCCATCTACCGGTCAAGAGCTCAGGCAAAATCTCTGCCGTCATCAACCGTCTGCCATCCGAGCGTCAGCATTAGCTCTTTGAGAACCGCAAACGAACCCGTAACCACAACTTCGCAGTCCGTTTCAACTCGATTATCGGAAGCCCGGCTCTGATTGCCTTCTAAGACTTTTTCAACGGAACCGCCAGCGGCAAAACCCGAAGGTTGTGATTGCTCAACAGCGCTGCCTTGTGCTGTTGCGTGCGACGGGGTCAGTTGCCCGGCTGTTGCACCGGCCAGTTGATCGCTCACCCGTGCAAGCTTTAGCGCTTCACCCATCGATCGAGCGATTGTGGCATCGATTCCGAGCTCGGCGCAGCGTGCGACAATTTCCTCTTTCGGATATGTGCTTCGTCTCACGTCTGCTTCGACGGCAATTACGCGATCGCCCTTTCTAAGCAGTTCTTGCAGAAATTGAGGCACGTTCTTATTGCCGAAAAAACCGAGAATGAAACAAAATCCTCTAGGGGCAGAACACAAAGATTCCGATGGATGTGTCGGTTTGACCGATGTGGAACCTTCCAGTCGCTGCCTTGCTCCATCGGTTAGACCCGCGCCCTGTGCGCCTCCGCGAGCCTGCCTCGCGAGCAGTCGTGCGTCCAGTGCGCGGCGGAGAGCTTTGGCTCCGGCTGGATTATGAGCACCATCCATTATGAGAATTTTGTTATTCACGAACTGCATGCGTCCGGCAAAGTAGACCTTTTTCAATGCGTCGGCGAGGCGATCCAGAAAACCGTCAGGCGGGCTTAAAAACTTCGACGCCAGAAGCGCCACAATCGCCATCTCCGCGTTGCCGCGTTGATGTGGACCATAAAGTGATAGGCAATCTAATGCCGTCTCGACCTCAGCCGCTTTCAAACGCGGGATGAAATCAGATTTTGCGCCCGGCATCTCAATCAAGATCGCGCCTTTCTTTTTAGCTTCCGACCTCAATTCAACCAGTCCCATTCCGGATGCGCCTGTGACCGCGGCAACGCCTTTGCGCATGATGCCTGCCTTTTCGAAGGCGATTTTTTCTACGGTATCACCCAGAATATGCATATGGTCCAGGTCGATGTTTGTAATCACATCGGCGGCGACGTTGTCTGAAATATTGGTTGCGTCAAACCTGCCACCCAAGCCGACTTCGACAACAGCGCAATCGATTTCGTTTTTCTTGAAAAAGAAAAACGCCATCGCCGTTAAAAACTCGAACCATGTCAACCTGCCGAGATCCTCATGACGGGCTGCAAATGCATCAGAGCGTTCGCGAACAATCGTGGCGATTTCTGCAAATTCTTGATCGGCGATTGTCTTTCCGTTAATTGAAAAACGCTCGTTAAAGCGCATGATATGCGGACCGGTGAACTTTCCGACCTTCAAACCTTCGTTTAACAGAATGGTTTCTAAAATGGTGGCAGTTGATCCCTTTCCGTTGGTGCCGCCGACGTGAAAGCATTTGTAATCATTTTGAATGTTGTGCTCATCAGCCATGAACATTTGAATACGCGCGAGAGTTGGGCGCTCAAGCGTGGGTACGAGGCTTTCGATGTAAGCGACTGATTCTTTGTAGTTCATTGCATTGCCTTCACGACATGATAGCGCAGCATGTACACTGTTAACTGGTATCAGGAGAATTTAGAGTGACTGTTTTTACACGAGAAGATAAGGTCGCGACGGTGCGGGTCCACGAAGGTGGCATCATAAATTTGCGCATCGACACATTGCGCTCCGTGGACGGACTGGAAGTCGTCCGTGAAGTGGTCGAGCATAACGGCGGCGTTGTGATCGCAGCACAGCCAGACGGCAATCGTGTTCTTTTGATTCGCCAATATCGATATTCAATCGACGAGGAATTGATCGAATTGCCCGCTGGAAGAATTGAAAAGGGCGAAGATCCATTTCCGGCTGCCCGGCGCGAACTCCAAGAGGAAACCGGTTTTGAAGCCAAGGATTGGCTGGAGCTTTCCCGAATGTTTTCTGCGCCAGGCTTCTGTGATGAAATTCTTTATCTGTATCGAGCTTCTGATCTAAGCTTTGTTGGCAAAAACTTAGATATCGACGAGCATACGGATGTCATGGATTTGAAGTTGGATGAGGCCTGGGATTTAGTCGTTCAAGGCAAGGTGAGAGATGCCAAGACAATTGCCGGTTTGGGATTGCTGATGCAGGCCCGAAGTATATAGTGGCGTAGCGAAGGGCTGACGCCACGCCTCGCTCGGGAATATGCATTCATGGGCCTGCGCGCCGAAACTAATAAAATTGTCTCGGGCAAAGGGCTGTTTCAAGCCGAGATTCGGCAAGACGAAGCGCTTTAGTCACCCGAAAGCGGTCATCCGGCAGGGTCGGGACGCATTCTCTCGTTGTGCAGCCGAAGTCTAATAACTTGTTTCGGCCAATCTTAAAGGTCCTGAGGGAATGAGTTTGCTGATTTCCATCAGTGTTATACTTTTTGCGTCTGAATCGCCGTCCGCGTTAACGCCGTTTAAGAACTTCGGCAATCAAGCTAGCGAACGGATTTGTGAGCACTAGAGGTAGTAATGGCTAAGAAAACCGGGACTCCAAACCCCTTGGAATTTCCAATTTATGCGATGGTCACCATGGCAATACTCGGATTTATTGTGGTTGGTGCTTCTTTCGAAGTGATTAAGGTTTGGCCTCAACCTCAGAGTGTAGAGCCGGTATGCGATTGGCTCTCCGGTGGTATGTGGGGTCTGGTCGGCGGCGGCTTCTTCGGTTTCGTCCTCGGCTTCCTAACTGACGATAGCCACTTCCCGCGCGAAGCTCACGACGCGACTACTGCTGCTGCGCTGTCAGCCGATCAAGCAAACCGCTAATCCGGTCTTAAAAGTCTAAATTTCGAATACAGTCTAGATTTCCAACATTCACGAGGAGTCTTCAGATTCTCTTCGAAAAAGTCTCGGTAATCGTCAGGCACCAAATGCGGTATCAGCGCTTCTCCTGCTGTTTCAACAGTTTTGAAAGTTCTTTGAGAAATTCTTTCCTTTAGTAAAGGAAACCGGCTGCTGACGGGAACCTTTCAAACTTTCAAACATCTATTCTTGCCATCAACAGCTGAGCAATCGTTCCTTCTAATACAGAATCGAAGGAAATAAATGTTGTCAAAGCCGATTCCATCTAGGCGATCACCCTTGTGGGTGGCACCGCTGCGCCTGAATTCAGTCTTTTGCATGATGGGCCTGGCCTCCAGGGTGATGTATTAATAGGATAGGACCAGTTCTCCTAAAACTTTTGACGAAACTCCAGTCTTGACTGTTCGAGGCAGGTAGGGGGTTGAGTCGCATAAGGTCGCGTATGTCTATTATTCATCAACCTCCTGAAATCATGACCCCATCTCTGGCAACAATGAAGGTGATGCTTGTTGAAGATCAACAAGTACTGCGCCTTGGACTGAAACTTTCGTTTCAAGGAATGAGCGACATAGAAATGATCGGCGAGGCCTGCGATGGTCCGTCGGCTGTCGAAAAGGCACTGTCATTGAAACCTTCGCTCATATTAATGGATATCGATTTACCGGGCTTCGACGGTATTGTCGCAACCCGCAAAATAAAAGCCCAGTCGAAAGACTCGAGAATTTTGATTTTGAGCAGTCACGGTGCGGACAAGTACGTCTTTCCAGCGTTGGAAGCTGGAGCCGATGGCTACTGCCTTAAGGACGTTTCCAAAGATACTCTGGTGACAGCTATGCGCACGGTCAGCGCCGGTCATACCTGGCTTGATGACACTGTTGCGCAACGAATTCTTCGTGGTCTTAAACATTCGGACCCCGAGGTGACGTCTCAAAATTGCGAGCTTTCTGATACGGAACGAAGGCTTCTGTACTTTGTACTCGAAGGTTCACCAGTCGAGGAGATTGCTGATCAACTCGGGCTTCAGGGCGACCAGGTTCAATCGTACACCAGAAAAGTTTTGCATAAGATTGCCAACGTTCCATCGGCGAGCGAGTCGCTGCCAAAGATGGGCGAACGCCAGCGAAAAATTACCGTGGAACATCAACTGGCGAAAATTTGTTCGCGCTGCAAGGCTAAGTTGCCCTCAGACACTTTGACTTGCCCGTATGACGGTGCGGAAGCTAAAGACGACAAAATGGTAGGCACAACTTTTGCTGAGCGCTATGAGGTGCTCTCCGTGTTGGGCTCCGGTTCCGGCGGCACTGTTTACAAAGCTCGTCATCGTTTCATGAATCGACTGGCTGCAATCAAAGTGATGCATCAGGAACTGATGGCGGACCTTGATCTATTGCAGAGATTCCGTCAGGAAGCCTCTTCCGCCAGTTGTCTTGAACATCCGAATGTAATCCGAGTTATGGACTTTGGTATCACAAATGATGGCACGCCGTTCATGATCCAGGAGTACGTCAATGGACTGACATTGCGCGAGATCATCGATAGAGAAGGAGCAATCAATGCGCCGCTCGCCAAAGAGATCTTCTTGCAAATTTGTCGAGGTATGGGATTCGCTCACAGCGAAGGAATTGTTCATCGTGACCTGAAACCCAGTAATGTTCTGGTTTACGGCTATGGAACCGATGACATGCGCGTGAAAATCGCCGACTTCGGTGTGGCTAAAGTCGTGCGCGCCGACAACACAAATCCGCTACGCACTGAACTGGGCCTTGTGATCGGCACTCCGTTATACATGAGTCCGGAACAGTGTCGTGGTCAAGCTCTCGACAATCGTTCCGATATCTATTCTATGGGTTGCTTGATGTATGAAGCGCTGACCGGTCGTCCGCCGTTTGTCGGTAAGGACATGATGGACGTGATGTTCCGGCACGTCAATGTCAATGTGCCGAATATCGCCTGCACTGAAATCGGCCGAAAACTTCCGGCGATTTTGAATGGCATCGTCATGAAGGCGCTTCGAAAAGAACCGACCAGTCGCTACCGCAACATGGAAGAGTTGATGGTTTATCTTGAAGGCGCGATCATTTAGGCGATCCTGTTTAGCCTTTGCCGAGAACCTTTTCGTATGTTTCTTTATGGAAGCCGACCACCATTTTGTCGCCGAGAAAAAATGTCGGTGCTCGTAAATTACCTGTCGGTCCCATGATTAGCTTGCCAATCGTTTCGCTATCGGGCTTGTCCGCTTTTACATCAACGTGGACAACCTTGGTTCCTTTCAGCACATAAATCTCATTGGCTTTCGATGCCAGTTTTACGGCCTCGTCCACTCCGATTCGAATTTGTTTTGCGTTGACTGTTTCTTTGGCAACGATATTCTTTTTGCCGAGAAAATCTTGGGCTTTTGCGCATGACTCGCAGCCCGAGCGATGATAAATCCAATCCAGCGACGGCACAAACTATCCTCCCTGAGCAAATCGGTCTGAGGTTAACACATTGGCGTCCGCGAACTACTAATAAATATGTGGATTCTAATTATGAGGGCGGAACCTTTTGTAAAATCGGGTATTTAACTCTTAGGCTGATTAAATGAACCCCTTAACCCACCAGGCATGAACCAAACGGAGTCGCAACAACAAGGAACCGACTTGAGGCTAATGCTGGCTCAGGCGGATGCGTTGTGCCTTGAGAGGCGGTTTGAAGAAGCGGCAACTATTTATCAGCAGCTCGTCACCATGGCCGAGACGCGACTGGGACCAAATCATCCGGATGCTATTTTGGTTTTGCAGCGTTTGGCGGATAGCCTGTACGCGATGAATTTGTTTCGCGACTGTCTGCCGCTCTACGAGCGCCTGTGCAGCGTCGCTCGCGGGATGCTTGGAGATCAAGATCCTGACGTTATCAATTTGATGTTCAAGATCGGCAAAACTCAGGAATTAATTGGTTCTTTTGTCGAAGCTCGATCGACCTATCAATTCGCAATCAACACTGCGATGGCTAATCTGCCACCCGGGCACGAACTCACGATTCAACTGCAAAACCGCTACACAGATGTAGTTCAACGAATCGAAGAGAACAAAGAAGCCGCTAAAGCCTGGAAAGAAAATACGGTTACTAATCCGATTATCACGATGGGACCTGATGGCAAGCCACTTGGTCCACCAGCGGCACCGCAGCCAATGCAGCAGATGCCGCCTTTGCCGCAGATGCCACCATTACAGCAGATTCCTCCAGGCGTTGGCATTCCGCAAACCAGCCAGTTGCCACCGCATTTGATGGCCAGCGCGCCGGTGGAAACTCCTTACGACACTATCCCGCCCACGGGAGTTCCCTTTAATCCGGGGCAATCAATGCATCCTGAAGGCAGTCCTTTTGCTGATAGAGGGCAACCGCCGTCGGATTTATATAACGGCGGTGATCCTGCGCATCCTCCAGGCAGTCCCTTTGGTAACAACAATGCACCTCCGGCTGCCCAAAGTTATTCGGCACCACCTGCGATGGCGTCATCCATGCCACCGCCGGTAATGTCCTCTCAACCAGAAACTGCATACAACCCCTGGGATGCCCCTTCAGACGTGCAGCCTGGAGCTTCGGCTGGATTTCCGCCGCCACCGCAGTCGTCGTCACCTGTGCCGCCGCCTCCTTCTTCTATGTCTGTTTCCCAACAGATGTCGAACCCCTATCAGCAGCAGATGCCGCCTCAGCCGCAACAAATGGGTAATCCGTTCGAACAGCAGATGCCGCCGCAGCCGCAACAGATGGGAAATCCATTCGAACAGCAGATGCCGCCGCAGCCGCAACAGATGGGGAATCCATTTGAACCGCAGATGCCGCCACAGCCGCAGCAAATGATGCCGCCTTTGCCTCAGATGATGCCACCACAACCTCAACAAATGATGCCTCCGCAACAGATGGCACCACCGCAGGGGATGATGCCTCCTCAGCAAATGGCGCCTCCGCCATTTCCACCTCAGCCTCAGTCTCCGCCATTTCCTCCGTCGCCGCAGGGGTTGCCGCCGCTACCGCAACCGGGTTTTGGTGCTCCGAACCAATCTTCGTCACCATCCTGGGATATGCAAAACGCAGGTGTACCGGGTTCGATCGGATCGCAACTCATGAATGAGCTCGAGAACGACAGCATCAGTTCGATGCCATCATCGTTACAGCTGCCGTCGATGAATAATCCGACTCCGGGTATGGCACCGAATATGATGCCACCTGATGGCAACGGTTTTGGAGCACAGGGAATGCCACCAAGCGGCTTTCCGCCGTCACCTCAGTCTTCTGTTGGATATCCGCCCGGCGGAGCCATGACAGATCCATATCGCCAGCCCGATTATAATCAAGGACCTCCTTCGATACAGAATCAAAATGTGCCGCCACCAGCCCAGGGCGGTCTATATACCGCAGGTCCGGAACCTATGCGAACACTTGATGGTGTTCTTCCGTCACCGCTTCATCAGGCCGGATTGGTTAAGGGAGGACCCTTACCAGTTAACGATCCGTTTTCTGAAACAGGTAGAAAGAATAATCCTGATCCATACTTAGACCACCTGGCAGCGAAAGTAGCGGACCTGAAAGCGCAAAAGGCGCAAGTTGAAGAGCCGCCCATGGCGCCGACCAGCAAGGTGCAATCATCCGGGTGGCACGACGCAATTTCGATTCCCGCCTCCGAGCGTGTGCCGACACAAGAGCTCAATCGTCGGCAAGGCGCGCCTCCTGTGCTGTTTGATGAAAGCACTGAATATGGTGACGGCAATCAGAACAGATACGAAGAATTTGATGAGCGAGAGCGCTCTGGTCCTACTGCTAAGGTCAAATCCTCCAGGGCGGCGGTTTCGAAGAGTGAAGGACTGGTTTCCAACGTTCGAGCCTTCAAAGAATATCTGATACCAGTTGTCGTCATTCTGGTAATCGGTATCGGCGGTTATTTCTTCTTCGCTACCACGATGTCTCGCCCGCCTTCGAAGGTGGAAGCTGTCGTAGCACCTGTCACTCCGGGTAAAACTGCGGCTGAGAAAAAGACTGTGTATGCCACTGCTGACAATACCATGAGGTTGGCCGTTGGCACTCGTGATTGTTCGCTCGTGGATGGCAAAACGCTCATCAATGTTCCTTGTGTTCTTTACGATGGCGGATGGGATCATGCTGCAATGCAGATCATCGACTCGGTTTTGGAAAGACAAATCTGGTTCAATCAGATGCCTGAAGGCATGGTTACTGAGAACGGCACCATACTGTTCGACACAAAAGCTCCGGATCGATTGGTTATGGATCAGATGAATGCAATGGCGGTGGCTGCCAACGCTTCGTATCGCGTTGGTGCCAACTACCCCGTCAAGCAGGCACAGATCAACTCGCAGACGTTTTTCTATCGCAATCCGTTTACCGGTCAAAGTAATTTTGTGAAACTTCAAATCGTCCATGAAGTCAACGGAAATCGACAAGAGATCATAGACTCTATGTTGAACGGTGCACTGATACTGGGCGAGCAAAAGTTCGGTCGTGGTGATGTTCGCTGCTATGCAATGACTGATGCGTCGGGCGGAACGGAAAAAGGTCTCGGATTTTTCGTCAGAGGTGCCGATCGCAACGGTAATCTGTTCCGCGTGAGCAACACTGGACAAACCGTTTTGTTGGGATATGTCGAAGGCAAAGACGTTAGCAATAGTCATATTCAAGCCGTCGACAACTTGACCGCGACGACTCCATTGAAGCCTACTAAAGTTTGGATTGCCAAAGGACAACAATTACCGATCTTCGTGATCTATCATTCGCTGCCGATCGGAATGGCGATTATCGCGTTTCTTGCATTCTGGCGATCGCTGATGGTCGCTCCAGGACAAGATCCTAACAATTCGTTGAATCGCAGTTTCCGAATAATCTCGTACATTGCGGTTGGAATCGGTGTGATTACTTCGATTATTCAGTACACGCTCTGGATGTAATCTTTTCCGCTCGGCAAGTCGGTTGCGCATTTGTAAGTGGTCGAGCCGATCGTCGAGTCACGCTCTACTTGCATGCGCTCGAGATAAACATCTGGTGCTGGTTACTACTTTTGTTTGCTTTCGATGGTCGCGGCGAACTGCTCCATCTGCACTGCAGTGGGCTCGCGATTGGTTTTTCTAAGCAGGTGTGCGTAATTCTTCAATAGGTGGACTAGCTCAACATGGTCTGGTCCGTAGATTTTGTTTTTAATTTCAAGAGCCTGTTTATAATAGTCTTCTGCCTTCTCCCAGCGGTTTTGCGCGTGGTAGACCATGCCCAATTGGTAGAGAACATTGGCAACGCCCTTGCTGTTCTTGCCGTCCTGTTTCTCTCTTATCTTGAGGGTTCGCAGATAAAGCTCCTCAGCTTCCTTATAATTTTCCTTGCGGAAACAGATGCAAGCGAGGTTGTTGCTGCAAGTTGCGACATCCGTGTGGTCGTGCGGGAAGGTTCTTTCTCTGATGATTAGTGCTTTTCGATAGAATGGTTCAGCCTTCTCATACTTTGCCTGGTTGAACAAGACATTGGCAAGATTATCCACACTAGTTACAAATCGACCGTCCTTCTCGCCAAACTGCTCAGCCTCCTTCAAGGCTTCCTGCCACATTCGTTCGGCTTCTTCGAGGTTGCGATTCTGACTGGCCTTGACGGCCTGCATTTTGTAATTTGTCCAGTTGGCTGACATCTAACGCGCTCCAAAGCAGTTTGAGTTTAATTCTAAACCGATTTTGTTCGGGCAACCGTTTATCGGTTCCTCATCTTCTACTCTAGGTAATTTACCCGATTATTCGGCAGAGTAGTTGTGCGATCCCGGCAGTTGGGAACCTTGCTTTCTTAATCCTAGCCAACCCTTGCGAAGAACCACACCAAAGCGAGGGAAAGGCGATAGACTTATAGTCCGTTCCGACCGATCGGTTCGCGACTCAATTCTTGGGTGCCTGCGACGTTCGCTCGGTTCTCTCCAGTGGCGCACGGCATCGAGCCGAGCGGACCTGTGCGGCGATGCTTGCCAAGAGAATGAAGCTCACAAGCGTCGCGCGGTATCCATAGTTAGCATCGCATCGCATTGAACGTAAGCAGATCGGGAGGTAGAAATGAAACTGGTTGAGAGCCCCGGAAAATCCAAAGGCAAAAAGGCGGCGGAAACAGCCGCTCATGAGGATGATGATCGCCAGGTTCCTCAGGGTGTCAGAAAAGAAATCATCAAGAAATTTCCGATCGATCCGAATCTGAAGCACTATGAGGATGCTTATGCCTCCTTCGATTGGCAGGATGCGAAGAAGGAATTGACCTGGTTTGCCGGTGGTAAACTCAATGCCGCTTACAATGCCGTAGACCGCCATATGACTGATGGTCGCCGCAATAAAGTCGCGCTCTATGCCATCTCCAGCGACAACAAATTGGAGAAATACACTTTCCAAGAAATTTATGAAGAATCGAACCGCATGGCTAACGCCCTCAGAGAGCTGGGTGTTAACAAGGGTGATCGGGTCTTCGTCTTCTTGCCGCGTGTTGTTGAACTTTATGTCTGCACGGTAGCGATTGCGAAACTTGGAGCAATTGCTGGACCGCTATTCTCAGCGTTCGGTCCCGATGCGTTGCGCGATAGATTGCAAGATAGCGGCGCTACTGTAGTGATTACAAACCCGGCTCTCAAGCCGAAACTAGACGGCATCAGGCATGACCTGCCCGATCTGCAATACACGATCGTGGTAGACGGCGATAAAACGACGTTGAAAGATCAGGAATACACCTACAAAGAGTTGGTCGAGAAGCAGAGCACCAAGTTTGAATGCGTTCGCACGGATGCTGAAGATCCGCTGTATCTGCTCTACACATCTGGTACCACTGGCAAACCAAAAGGTGTGGTGCACGTTCACAACGATATTCTCGGTCATCACATGACCAGCAAATGGGTTCTCGATCTAAAAGAAGATGACATCTATTGGTGCACAGCCGATCCCGGATGGGTGACCGGCACCGTATATGGTATCTTCGGACCTTGGTCTAATGGAACTTCTGTTGTCTGCTATGAAGGACGATTCGACGCAGACAGTTGGTATGAAGTTATCGACCGACTCAAAGTAACCGTTTGGTACACGGCTCCCACTGCACTTCGTATGCTTATGAAAGCTGGCGATGATGTGGTTTATCGACATAGTCTTGAAAGTCTGCGCTACATCCTCAGCGTGGGAGAACCTCTCAATCCGGAAGTCGTGCGCTGGGGAATGAAAGTCTATGGTCTGCCGATCCACGATAACTGGTGGCAAACAGAAACCGGGATGCAGCTAATTGCCAACATCCCTTGTGTGCCGGTGAAACCAGGTTCAATGGGAAGACCGTTGCCCGGCGTTTATGCCGCCGTCGTCGACGATGATGGTGAAGAAGTGGAAAGCGGTAAGCTCGGACGCCTCGTCGTCAGACCAGGCTGGCCGGCGCAATTGAGAACGATCTGGCGCAACAAAGAGAAGTTTGATGAGTACTTCAAAATTCCAGGTTGGTATTTCAGCGGCGACAATGCCTGGAAAGATGAGGACGGCTACTTCTGGTTCGTAGGTCGCGCCGATGACGTGATTAACACCGCGGGTCACCGTGTCGGTCCATTCGAGGTGGAATCGGCGTTGGTTGAACACGAAGCCGTCGCAGAAGCCGGCGTCATCGGAAAGCCAGATAAAGAGCGCGGAGAGATCATCAAAGCGTTTATCGTTCTGGCAAATGGATTTACATCGAGCGATAAATTGCTCGACGAAATCCGCGAGCATACAAAACGCCAACTGGCTGCGCATGCCTATCCTCGCGAGATCGAAGTGAAGGAAAGTCTACCGAAAACCCGTTCCGGCAAAATCATGCGCCGCCTGCTCAAGGCGTGGGAATTGGGCTTGCCGACTGGCGATACATCTTCCCTTGAAGACGACTAAAGCGTGGATCAGGAAGCACAACCAACATCACCAACGGTTTATAAACCGCGCACCGTCGTGTGTGAGCGGCACGAACTGATTCGATTCGGTTTGAAACGGCTGGTCACGGAAGTCGTTGAGATTATCGGAGAAGCCTCCGATGGCTTGATTGCGACCGAAGTGATCGGCCGGTTGAAACCGGATTTCGTCATGATGGATATCGACCTCGATGGTCTGGACGGTGCGGAGGTCTGCCGTTCCGTCACTCATGATTTGCCGAACTCTCGCGTTTTGGTTCTGACTGATTCGTATCATGCCACCAAGCACTACCATCAGTTGGTGCGCGCAGGAGCGCATGGTTTCTGCCTTAAGAGTTCCGGACCGCGAACTTTGTATGAAGCAATCAGCGCGGTGACCAAGGGCAGTTTCTATTGCGATCCAAAGCTGTCTAAGCTGGTCGAGCAGAAAGCGCTGCCGGACATGCCTGACCATAATCTTACAGATAGAGAGATTCAAGTTCTCATTCGACTGGAGATGAAGAACAAAGACATCGCAGAAGAGCTGGACATGAATCTGCGCACGGTTGAGAAACATATCGAGTATCTTTTGCAAAAACTGAAAGTGCCGACCAGAACAGCCGCGACGCTGAAAGCTGTGCAGTTTGGATTCGAACTGCTTCCGAAGATGCCCGGGCGTGATCCTGTTACCGGCGTGCCCCACGAACAGACGGTGGCAGAACTGCAAGCCGAGTTGGTTATTGCCAACGAGCATTTGAAGGCTTTGATGAGGCAGCAAGAGCTGTTAAAGAGGGTTTTGCCGCCTAACATGAGCGGTCCATAGTTGTTCGGTTGAAATTTGAAAAAAAGTTCAACATATCCCTGGTGGGCCTTGTAGATATCTTTGGTTGTTCGAAACGTTGGAAACCCCCTAAAAACTGTCAAGTAAAGCCAAACTATTAGATCATTCTCTCCCGATTTTGGTCACCGATTCGCTATCCTTATCACAAGCAAAATTAAAACCAGATATAAGACGCAGCGCCGATTTAGCTGTTCAGGAGCACACCTCCTGTGGTGGCGCAATATATGCGATACATATATCCAGGTCGAGTGATTTTGTTGCCTCACATAGCAAGAAAATTTAATTCGGATGATTGAACTTTTCGTCGCCGAATTACGTTGAAATCTATAGATGGTGGGAACCCAAGGTGATTGAAGCATGAGCTCCGAATTAAACGAGTCGTCGCTAGAAAGGCTGCCGCCTCAGTCCCTGGAGGCAGAGCAGGCCGTGCTTGGTGCGCTGCTGGTGAGCGGAGACGGCGTGTCACGAATCGTAGACGTGCTTAACCCGGAGCACTTCTATCGTAAAGCGCACATGGTCATCTACGCTGCTGCGCTTGACCTATACGAAGCCAATGAACCAATCGATATCGTCACCGTCTGCCAGTTCTTGAAAGACCAGGGCAACCTCGACATGGTTGGCGGGCGCCAATATATCCTCGACCTGTCACTGTCGGTTGCGACTACGGCCAACCTGGAATACTATGCGCGACTCGTGGCGGAGAAAGCCATTCTTCGCCAGTTGATCAAAGCAGGAACGGAAATCGTAGGCAGTTGCTACGAAGAAACTGACGCTGATACCGCGCTGGATCGTGCCGAGCACATGATCTTCACTCTGGCGCAAAAACGTGAGATGCAGTCACTGGTCCACGTGAAGCACGTTGTAGAAACTTCCTTTCAACAGATCGAAACGCGTTATGAAAATAGAGATTCGCTTTCCGGTGTGCCATCAGGGTTCTACGATCTTGATGCGATGACATCAGGCTTTCAACGATCGGATCTCGTCATCATTGCGGCTCGTCCATCCATGGGTAAGTGTCTGGCGTGGGACTCTGAGATTGTTCTTGCCGATGGCAGCATCACGACGATTGAAGCGATTTATAAGTCTCGTGGCTCCCAGATATTCACACTTTCCGGCGACTACAAGTTTCGCGTCACGGAGCCGAGTCATTTTGTAGATGACGGTATCAAGCCGGTCTATCGGGTTACAACACGCCTGGGTCGGTCGATTGAAACGACACTGGCTCACCCGTTTTTGACCGAGTTCGGTTGGCAACGGCTCGAACATATTAAAGTCGGCGAGCGAATTGCTGTTCCTCGACATATTCCGGTGTTTGGTACTAAGGAACTTCGAGATTGCGAAGTAAAGTTGATTGCACTGTTGGCTGCCGACGGTACGTTGAAGCGAGGAGAAGTCAATTTCCCGAACTATAATCCGATGTTACAGCAGGATTTTAAAACTGCAGTAACTGAGTTGTTGCAGGGGACGGCTCTAAGAAAAGTCGTGGGTGATACCGCCTTTGGTGCGCCGAGAACGTCAGGAATTAGCCCGAGTCCAAGACCAACATGGATGGGAAATAGTCCAATCGCAACCTGGCGAGAAAGCGTAGGATTGCCGGTCGGCGGCTCGCCGTCGGAAATCCCGTCAGCAGTTTTCACCTTGCCGAGAAAGCAGTTGGCTCTTTTCCTCAACAGATTGTTTGCTGCAAGCAGCAGAGTTTCGATTGATGAAAGTGGACAACTCCAAATCGCGTATACCAGCTCCAGCGAGAGATTGGTAAAGCAAATCCAGCATCTGCTCCTGCGTTTCGGAATTCTGTCGAGCGTCAATCGCAAGGTCCGATTTATTGAAAGACGAAAACAGTCGTTCCAACTCGACGTAATTGGTTCCGAGTCAATTGAAATATTTGGCACCGAGATTGGTGTCTTTGGAGTCGAAGAACTCAAGGCTGAGACCTCGAAGGTTGGCACTGCTGCCGAGAAGTTTAAAAACGACCTTCATTGGGATGAAATTGTTTCGATCGAATCGTTGAGCTGTAAGCAAGTCTACGATCTTACGATTCCAGAAACTCACAATTTCGTTTCTAACGATATCTGCGTTCATAACACAGCCTTCGTGTTGAATGTAGCTCAGGCTGCGGCGATGGAGAACAACACGCCAGTTGCAATCTTCAGTTTGGAAATGTCAAAAGAATCGCTGGTTATGAGAATGCTGTGCTCAACAGCCGAGATCGATTCCAATCGTCTGCGTACAGGTCACATGCACACATCAGACTGGACCAAGTTGGCTGGAGCAATGGGAAGAATCGGGGAAGCGCCAATCTTCATCGACGACTCGGCTATGGTAAATGCACTTGAAATTCGTGCAAAATGTCGAAGACTGAAGGCTGAAAATAACGGTCTTGGTATGGTCATCATCGACTACATCCAGTTGATGCAAGGACGAAAAGCAACCGACAACCGCGTTCAAGAAGTTTCAGAAATCTCCCGAAGCTTGAAGCAACTCGCCCGCGAAATCGACGTTCCAGTGCTGGCGCTGTCTCAGCTCTCCCGTGCTGTCGAGCAACGACAAAACAAGCGTCCAATGTTGTCCGACCTGAGAGAATCCGGCTGTTTAACTGGCGACACTTTAGTTCTTCTTCCGGATACAGGCGAATATGTGCGAATTGATAGTCTCGTTGGCAAGAGAGGATTTCGCGTTCTCGCTCTCAATACGACAACCTTTAAGTTAGAGCCAAAGGAAGTTGAGAACTCATTTTGCACCGGAGTCAAAACGGTTTATCAAATAACGACGAGACTCAATAGAACAATTAAAGCTACAGCGAATCACAAGTTTTTCACCATCAATGGATGGAAACGACTTGACGAACTAGAGGCGGGAGAGGCATTGGCAATGCCCCGCGAGATTGATTCTCCGAGTACATCATCAATGACATTTGATGAACTAGCTCTACTTGGTTATTTGATTGGAGATGGATGCACCCTTGCCAGGCATTCGATTCAGTACACAAGCGCGGATTTTGATCTTGCCCAGGATGCGATGAGAGCTGCGCGCTCTGTCTTTGGCGATAAACTGTCTCCAAAAATTAAAGAAGAGAGAAATTGGTATCAGGTTTATTTTTCCAGTACAGATCGACTAACCCGTGGAAAACGGAATGCTATTGCAGAGTGGCTGGACGACTTAGGAATATTCAATCTTCGCTCTACCGAAAAACGAATTCCTAATAGGGTCTTCGAGCAACCTGTCGAGTACGTTGCTCATTTCTTGAGGCACCTCTGGTCGACGGATGGTTGTGTAGCAGTAAACGCTGGATTACCCAGAATTTTTTATGCTTCAAGTAGTGAAGAACTGGCCCGTGGCGTTCAGTCGCTCCTCTTAAGGCTCGGCATCAACGCTAGAATTGTTCAGGTCTCTCAGGGAAGAAAGGGCCGAAATCAATACCACGTGTCGATTACTGGAATGCCTGATCAGCAGAAGTTTGTTTCGCTTGTTGGTGTGAACGACTTGCGGCGACAAGTAAAACTGGCGCAGATTCAGGATATGTTTGCAGGGCGGATTGGAAACACCAACAGAGATTTGATTCCTAAAATGGCTTGGAGGTCGGTCGTCGAACCGGCTCGCTTGGCAGCAGGACTCTCGACCAGAGAATTTCAAAGCCAAATCGGAACCAATTACTGCGGAACCTCCTTGTATAAGTCCGGAATCAGCAGAGAGCGCGCAAGTCGGGTTGCGAGCGTCGTTGATTCATCCAAGTTGAGCTTACTGGCCGAAAGCGATGTCTATTGGGACGAGATCGTGTCGATAGTGGAGGCTGGTGAAGCGAGTGTGTACGACTTAACTGTGGCTGAGCATCACAATTTCGTTGCGAACGACATTGTTGTTCACAACAGCATCGAGCAAGATGCGGACTTGGTGATGTTTATCTATCGGGATGAGTACTACAACCCTGAGACTGACAAGAGGGGCGAGGCGGAGATCATTATCGCCAAGCAAAGAAACGGTCCAGTGGGGACCGCGGAGTTATTGTATCAGGGTAGTATCACGCGCTTCTTGAACAAAGTGCATACGCAATACAATCAGGTTTAATTCGAACTCCGATAACGCGCTAAACATCAGCTTCTCATTGAAAGACCGAGCATAAAACCAAAATCAATATTTAGGTCTCAAACGTACAACCTCTATCCACGCCCGAACATACGGAACGGAATAAAAATCACCAACAGCATGCAGCACCGTGGCTGGTTTGATGCAACTGCCTGACCGATAATAGATTATTGCGCTTGATTGAAACACGTCTAGTCAGAGTCAATTGTGCGCATAATTTTGCAAGTTTGAATAAGACTTTTGACACCGTCCAGTTGTTCACTTGGAAGTCCTCGATAAGACCTTAACTTATTCAATTCTGAATTCGTGGCAGCTGAATCAGGAATCAAATAACAACATATTGCCAAATTATTTTGAAATCTCCAATTTTTACTGTCAAGGCGCCGTGCGCTCTCAAGGTATTTTCGAGCGGATCTAAGTTTCGTATCGTTATTTGCAGAGCTTAAAATCGCCTCAGACATTTGGCATACAGCCAAGGCTCCGTACAGTTCGGCGTTAGGAGCCCCCTGCTTCAATGCCTTCGAATATAAAGCTATTGCTTTAGCATAGTCCCCTAGATCTTCGGCACTCTTCGCAAGAGCTGCTGAGTCGTGGATTTTCGATGGGTGGGACTTGACTGTAGTTAGCGGAACCCCAGCAGAAATCATTTCTACAACCGGCATTCCTGTCGTCATCTCGATCATCAGCTGAAGATTTTTCCCAATACTCGTGTTCTCGGCGCTTCCGTCTGTAATAATTTGGGCTTTTTTGAAGCAAATATCCGCATTTTTCATATCGCCCTGAAGAGAGTATGCGGAACCAATATAGTCGTTCACGAGCTTAAGTTGTTCGTTGGAACACTTACGATTGTTCTGTAAATAATGCTCACCGAAACTGATTACGTCAGAAAATTTTCGGAGGAGAAATAAAGTCGCTAATGTCTTGGAACAAAGTTTTTCATCTTTAAATCTGTTTGGATTTTTTGATATCAGGTCCAATGCTCTACTATAACGACCACATTTTAGGTACTTTTCAAAAGCATGATTCGGACCGTTTAAATCAATACGGTATTGTTCTGCATTCGGTTCTAGACAGACCCGGGCGATAACCTGATCCGCAAATAATTCCTGCGCATGTGCCCGATTGGTTCCCAAACAAACGAACAAGATCAGCAGCACAAGAACTATAAGTCTTTGATGCACCATTTTTCCCAACCCTCTTTCAACATTGCATTGTAGCCCAATAATAACAGCGACGGCTGGATCCTCTATCGTGAACAGAAATCGACGACCGACGCAGATCGGAATGCTTCGCGCCGCGAGCATTGGTGATTGTATCAGGGTAGTATCACGCGCTTCTTGAACAAAGTGCATACGCAATACAATCAGGTTTAATTCGAACTGTTATTTCGCTTTTGCTGTTTCGAAACCTACTGGACGTTTGTATCCAAGCAGTTTTCGTGTAATTTCACCGCCTTCGAAAACTAGCTCGTGGAGCGCTTCGTCGAGGTGATTCTCTTTGACGACTATTGGTATTGCATCTGGTGCTGCGAAGAGTGCAGCCTTGCGCATCAGCTCGTTGATAAAAGCTGCGCTTGCGCCTTCCGTGCGTTTGATGAAGGGTTCCATGTCGTCGATGTCGACTGTCATGCCTTCCGAGTAGAGTTTGAACAATCTTCGTCGGCAGTCGGGGTCCGGTAGCGGTACTTCGTAAGCTTGATCTACTCGTCCGGGACGGGCTGCCAGAGCAGGTTCGAGAATATCTGGTCTGTTCGTCGTGAGGAGAAACATCACATCACAATCACTTGCCAGTCCATCCATCTGATTCAACAGTTCGAATAACATTGGTGTGTTGCAGAGGTTCCTTTCTCGTTCTTCTGCAATCAAGTCGACGTCTTCTATGACAATCATTGCGGGCTGCAAAAATCTCGCCATTTCGCATGCCGGTTCCAAAAACTTCAGTCCGGTTCCCGTTAAAAGCAGCACTGTGCGCTCTTCGAGGCAGGACGCCAAATACATCGCCGTGAATGTTTTTCCTGTTCCGGGTGGACCATGCAACAGCAATCCGCGCTTGATTCGTCGGCGCGCCGCTTGCATAGCGTCTTTGTACTTGGTTGGGTCAATTGCCTGGCGCTCGATTTTTGCAAGTAGCCCTTCGGGTAGAATGATCTGGTCTCGTTCGACTTTCGGAAGCGTGTGGAATCGAACACCGTATGCGGCGCCGCCCATCGGTGATGCATCCGGTTCGAGCGAGATAACTTTGCCACGATAAATACTCCGCTTGCTGAGCGCAGCTTTAATTGCTCCGAGAAAACTCTCAGCGTCCGAACGTTCCTTTGCCATCACCTCGATGACTGTTCCGCTCTTCATCATTCCAAACGCCGTGTCATCAGGTCGTAGCAGCACGGCAAGTTTTTTCTTCCCACCGACTATGTACAGTCCTTGTTGCACGCAAGCGAGTGTGTGACCGCCGGCTAGCTGTACATTGACGTACTGAATCGGACCCTCCTTCGGACCGCCGATTCCCATTACATTGATCGCAGAAGTTGGCGCGATCAATTCGGATATGGAATGCGATTTAAATTGCATGAATTGATTCAGCATACCCAACACCGTATGCGTGCAGTTGTTTGCTTTCATGTAGTCTTCAATCGCCAGAAACACGTTGGCATGCTGGTATTGTGGATAGCGATCGCTGAGTACCGGGAGTGTTGTTGGGTCTACTCCAAAATGTTCTTTCAATTTGAATCGAAACTCGTTTTTAAACGGCATCAATCCTTCCAATGGCGCGCCTGTCGGTAACGGCATGTGGACTACCTCTTAGTGGGGACAACTTGCGCGGACGGACAGCTTCTGGTTGACGGTTTCGGTGCTTTGAAAACAAGCACAGGTCAGAACTTTCGCGGAATGTCAGCTCAGGATTTTTTTTCAATTGAACTTTCATTCTATATAATTCGAGAATGGAAAGCTCAAACGCTCAATATTGATTTAAGGTCTCGGAGAATCCGTGCGAAAACTCTTAAGTTCTCTCGTCATGTCGACGCGTGACAGTCTGAACATGTACGAAGCCGTTCGACGTTTCATCCGAACAGATCCACAAAAAAACGATCCGAGAGATTCAAGTGCAATCCGCGAGCGCTAGCCGCATCAGCGGATTGAAGCTAGTTTTTAATAACCGGGCCACTCTGGCGCTCTTGCGATTGGTGTCCTACGGCAAGAACGATCATCATGATTGGAACAGCCTTGCCTTTGAATCTTTCGAATGATCCAGGACCGGCATGGCCTTGGGTTTTATTAGTTGTGCCTTCGGTTGTCTTGGGACGCAAAACCAAACTTCCATTTTCAAATTTGGGCTTACCGTTCTCGAACTCAACACCGAATGATTTGAAAACTTCGCGCAGTTCGTCAGTTACCTTACCAAGGCTTCCGTCTCTGATCGCCTTAGCGAGCTCTGTCTTGCAGCTCTCGAAGTCAATTGCTTCCGGGCGATTTTTCAGCAAATCTTTCATGGCCTTCGTAAGTTGTTCTCTGATCTCACGATCTTCGATCTTCATCACTTCAACCAATTTAGCCAATTTGTCATCGGTCAATTCGGTTTCGTTCCAGGAGCGCACCTCAGCTTTCTTGCCTTCTTCGGGTTTGAATTTGACGACCATCGGGATTCCGGCTTCGGACATGAAACGAACCATGGTACCGTCAGTGATGGCAGTCTTGCCGAGCGATTTCTGCGCGCTCTCTGCGACGGCTCTGTAATCAATCAGTGTTCCTTTCGAATCGACTCCAAAATTGTCTTGAACATCTTGGGATACTTGAGCGTAGCGGTTCATAAGTTCGATTGATTTGTTGGCGTCTTTAAGCGCTTCTTTGAGTGTTTCGTTTTGGCTCAAACGTTCTTTTACAGTTTTAGTAAGTTCTGCATCGACAACTAAACCTTTATCGCCTTGAACCAGATAGCTTACTTCGCCCTGTCCGAGCGGCTTGCGGATGCCTTTTACCGTGACGACTTTTCCTTCGGCATTGACTACATCGAAGCCCTTGCCCGGAATTAAGTGATCGATATGATTGCCGGATAATTTTCTTTCGAGTCTGCGTGTTTCAACTTGACGTGCCGCGCGCTCTACCTTTTCTCTCTCTACCGATTCACTGGATTTGGTATCACCATTTGCTGGCTTGACAGTGCCTGGAGTCACTCCGTCGCCGACGATCGTTACTTCCGGAAGCACCGATGATGCGGGCTTATCTTTAACTGTAGGAGCCTTTTCGTGACGAGGTTCTTCCACGCTCACCGCTACTTTGACCAACTCAGGCTGTGCCTTTTTTAGTTCTCCGTCGTGTACAACAGGAGTCGATGCTGGTTTCGCTTCTGGCTTAGGTGGTGCTGCATTGACGTCCACGAATCTTCCGTCCAATCCACCTACTTTTTCAGGTTTGATTGCGGCGCCCTTTTCGAACGGGATGTCGGCTGCAACTTTCGTTTTCCCGTTCAAATATTTGCCGAGGGCTTCAGGCTGGGTGATGTCTATGGTGCTTACCCAGCCACCGTTTACGAGTTTTACCTGGCTGTCGACTCCGAGGAGTTTGAAGCCGGCCAGTTCGTGTACTTGTTTGGCATTTGGATTTTTGATGCCCATTTCTTGAAGTTGTTTGATTGCAGCTTCTTTTACTGCTTTGAACTCGGGATAGCGGGCTGGATCGCTGAAAACTCCGTTCTTCGCCCACTTTTCGATAGCGTGTGCGCGTGTGCCGATCTTCAACTCGCGTGTGTTTTTCGCGAGATCTTCGGGCGTCATTGTTTTTGCATCCCAGACAACTTCGTACTTATTGGTTGCAGGATCGAGGACACTGATTTTGGTAATGCGTTTGCCCTGGCGCTGTGTCTCAGCGTCTTTGGCGTCTGCTGCTTTAACGTATTTGGCGCCTTCCAGTTCCGTAGAATCGTACTCGACTTTGATACCACTGGGGCTGAGGAAGTTGCCAGAGTAGTCGTGGGTTGCGCCTTTTCCTGGTTCTGGGAAATCGTGAACGCCGAATTCTAGGACATCTTTGAGCATTTTTGGTGTCATGGTCGAGACTACCAATTCACCGCCGACGTTACCAGTGCAGAAAACATCGCAGAGTTTCACTCCATCGAGCGCGGCACCTTCGCTGATACCATTTCTGACACCACCCATGTGGTTGAGGAAACCGTTAAGAAGCGGTGCTGGTTTTCCAGGGGTAGTAGAAGTTTGAGCAATGTAGTCATTCAGAGCGCAACGGAGAGCATCGGCGGTCAAGTTACCGAGGCATGATTCGCCTTTGCGGAGATTGGCATCGGAGTAATTTCCGGCTGCTTTGAGAGGAGCTTCAGGTTTGTCAGCCCCAAACTTAGGGGAAGTGGCGATATCGCCGATGGTGCGCTGGAGCAAAGGCTTGGTTGGGTCGCCATCCTGATGGAGAGTGGCGATATAAGCCTTCATTTTGTCTGAAAGCTCTCCTGGCGCTTTACTGTTTCTGATTTCATCGATTTTGTGAAGTTTGCCTTTCACTTCGTACTCTTGTCCGCCTTTTTCTCCATTGTTTCCTTTATAGGAAACATGCGTCTCTCCGAGAAACTGAGCTTTGCAGCCTGCTTGTACGACGGCAACTTCTTTTCCAGTGCGAACGTTTTTCTCTGTCTTTGGTACGGCAACTGCATCGTGAGAATGAGCTCCGATGATTAACGAAACATCGGGAACGTGCTTTGCGACTTCGAGATCGACAGCCAATCCAAGGTGGGAAGCGATTACGATTTTGTCTATTCCTTGTGCCTTCATTTCAGCGATAGTGTCGCAAGCGGCGTGGATATAGGCATCGTTGTAGGAGAATTTATTGCCTTCGGAGAGGCCAATTTTGTCTTTTTCAGAACGGGTGACGAAGGATTTGAACTCAGCAGCTCTCAGTTTCAGTTCTTCCGCAGTCATATTGCGAAACTTAGCCAAAGGATCTTTCATTCCTTTGTTAGCTTCGGCATCGAAAGCAGGAAGAGCGGCTTTGGGATTTTCCGGATTTTCTGCGACCGCTTTGTTCAAATCCTTGGCGACTTTGGCGATCTCGGCGGCGTCCATTCCAACGAGCGTTTCATATTTGAGTCTGACGCCGGAGGCTTCGGCCGTATACTCAACAGTGGTTAAACCAACAATGCCGACTTTGAGCGTGGTTCCATTCGGTCCTTTCGCTTCAGCAACTTGGAATTTCTCGAAGTTTTTTCCTTGACCAATTGCGTCGGGAGCACCGGGAAACTCGAGGTTGGAAACCGAAAACTTGCCGCCGGTCTTTCCTGCGACGCCGACGAGATGTTTGATATCCTTGGCGCCATCGGCTGCGTGGTTGCCGATCACTTGGAATATTTCTTGACCGGTCAGTTCTTTCATTTTTTGAAGGACTTGGTTTTCAACCAGACCTTTGCCTGCGTTTGATGCGACCGTATTGCCACCAGCTTCGTCGCCGGCGAACACGACTACGACAAACTTCCCGTCCTTGTGAGCTTGATCGATGCGCTCCTTCATGGTTTCGGTCATGGTGGCAACATCACCGTTCATGAGACCGGTGCTGTGCATGTCGTTGAAGTGGAAGAAAACGATATCGGCATTTCCCGTCACCGGAGCGCCAGGCTGCGCCGGCTTGGGCGCGTCTTGAACTTTCGGAGCTTCCTTTACTTGTGGTGCATCATCCCCTTTCGGCGCTTCTTTTCCCTTGGGCGCATCGGGAGTGGTCTTGGTCTCTCCCTTCGGGTCAGTTTTGTCATCGTCGTCAGCCCGGAAGAAAACCGACATCGTATTGTCTTGCTCTGACGAGGTGTAAGGCTTGAGCGATTTGAAATTGTCGGCTTTGAGCAGGTCTAAAAGATTGAGCCCTGATACATCAGCGCCATTTCGATTGGACCCGAATTGCTCTAATTGGTCTGGCATACGAAATCTCCCAACAACGCAGCAAAACTTTTGATATGGCGAAGATACCGAAAGTTTGTTACAGAGTTGCTAAGAAATCCGACCGCCCATATATTCATCGCCTGGAGCCAAGGTGTCGGGCCGAACGCCCTCTAGGAGGACATTTTGTAATGCCCGTCTAGGAGGACGTTGTGTAATGCCCTTCTAGAAGGACGTTTTGCATTCAGGACAAGTATCTATTCAGTAATCGTAGGGGCGGCTCGAGAGCCGCCCGTGCCGCACCGGTTCAGGAAACGCGCGTATTAGCACGCCCACAATCCGCCCCCTACAAGCCTTTGCCCCGTTTTGAACAGGAACGAGTATTGACCCGGAGACGCCCAGATCACGAGTTCTGTTCAATCTTATCGGCGTCGGGTAATTCGAACCAGAAGCAACTGCCGCCCTCTTCGCGGGCGGTGTACCCCAGGCGTCCGCCCTGGGTCTCGACCAGCATTTTGCAGATGTATAACCCAAGACCGCTGCCTTCTTTTTTCACGGCATCAGGTTGATCTAACTGCTGGAACTTTGAAAATAAACTCCCTACTTTCTCCGGCGGTACGCCAGTCCCTTGATCGAGTATGGAGAACTTGATGAAACCATTGTCCTGGGCAGCGGTAACAACTTCGATGCTCGAGCCTTCAGGAGAGAATTTGACCGCATTAGAAAGAAAGTTGATCAATACTTGAATGGTTCTGTCCTCATCGCAACTTACGATGACATCCGGATCAGCGCTCTGAATGAGCTTTATCGACTTCCGACCAGCCAGATTTTCGACTGCTTCCACTGAGGTCTTAACGAGTTCTGTTGAAGTCATTTGCTTCAAGCGAACTTCAAGCAAACCCTCTTCCAATTTTTCCACATCCAGAAGAGTCGACGCGAGCCGCACCAGACGCTGTGATTCGAGGTGCATGCGTTTTAACTGAGATGTAACTTCAGTGTTCAATGTCGGACCAAATTTCGTGATTAATAGTTCAAGACATATATTTATTGATGTTAGTGGTGATCGAAGATCGTGATTGACCATGGCTCTCATCTGTTGCCTGATGTCTTCTAAACGATTTCTTTCTTCAGACATCTCGCGAAACGCTGTGTCCAAATCAGCAAGTTCGTCTTTCCCGTCGAGCGCTTCGTGGGATCTTTCTCCTTTCGAAAACCTCTGGATGTTGCGCATCAATACTTGCAAGCGCTGCAACGTTGTTCGGTTCATGTACACAAAACTGAGCAGCACCAGCAGAATTACGATACCTACAGACACTTTGATTCTATTGCGAAGTTCGGCTCTATCTTTCAGTTGATCCGGTTCGAATGCTCGTGCAGTTTCGCCGTACTTCGAAGTCAGCGTGTTCAAGTCCGCATTGATTTGGTCATACAAGATCTTCATGGACTCTACCATTTCCGCTTTCGACAGAAATTCGGAAAGGTAAAAACTTTGGTTTGATGGTTTGTAAATCTCACCGAGATTCGCCCAGTTTTCTGCGTGTCTGAGACAGTTGACCTCGAGACGCGCAACCACTTTTTTCATCGCGGGATCATCGCCAACCAATTTTTTCAGCTCGGAGACTTTTGTTTTTAAAATCTTCCTCGGTGCATTCAACTCCTCCGGCGAAATGCGTTTTTCAGTGATGCTGACACCAGAGACGTTCATGATCTGTTGTCCCATGACACCATAAATCTCTTCAGCGACACTGACTACGCGCTTTGCTACTGCTTCCTGCTCGGCGATTTTGTCGACGGACTCGAGTCTACTTTCAAGTGGCACCACTGTCACGAGTAGACCCACAAGCGGCAGCGCGATCAAAGCGAAAATTTTGTGTCGAATTTTCACTTGTTGACCGTGCCTTTGTTCTTATCCGAAGCGGTTTTTAGTTCATTTTCGAGCGAACGATATTTTTCGAGAAAGGCATTTAATTCAGGTGATGGCGACAAGTCTATGGTCAATTTCTTTGCCTCGACAAGCGCACGGTCTCCGTCTGCCTTTTTGTTTTGTGCGAAGTACAGTTTCGCCAGATCGATGTAAAAATTCGCAATAGCCAGGTTGCTGGCTGCAGGCGGATAATTCTTCAGTAAGTTTCTGTCGACCGATGCCAACGTTTTGTCCAGCTCAAGCGTTTGCCTTCTAGATAAGTATGCAAGTGCGAGGCAGACGCGCGCTGAAATATGAGCGTCCTGCACTCCGCGTAATTCGCCCTCTGCTAATTTCTCCCTTGGAGGTATTATGCTGAATTCGATTGGTTCTTGCAAAAGTTTTATGGCTTCATCTGTCGCAGGAGTTGATGACATTATGATTGGTGCGGTTGTTATTCCTTCAATGGCAAGCACTCGCAGGGCTCGAATTTCAATCGGTCTTGGAACTTTCGATTCGTTTGAAATGGCGAGCGCTTTTCTAAATTGCGATACACACTGAGCTTTTTCTTTTTCGCTTCCTTTCGAATAGATTGTGGCGATGACCATGTGGAGCTTCATGCTCAGAGGAATGGATTCTTCCTTCGGTAATTTTTTTGCATCTTCCAAAAGTTGGAATAGTGTCGGCACAGTTGCCATCGCTTCATCCTGCTTGGAGTGCGATAGGCAAAACTGAGCAAATTGGATCCACATCTCTGTGCGATTGGAAACCCGGAAATCGGGAGCCTTTATGGTCTTCAGTTGTCGATACGCCTCTTTGTAATTTCCCTGCTCAGCTATCGCCAGAGAGCGTCCAACTAGCTTTGAGAACGCGCTGGAGATGGTAGCATTCGCCATTACGTTTTGCTTGGCTCCTTCTTCGGTGAGCTTACTCAGTGTCTCGGTAATGGTGTCATAATCAAATTCTTCGCATGCGAGCTGCAAAAGAGAAATATAGTTTTTTTGAAGTGTGCTGGAGGTTCGGTCAAAATATTTTTCTAAAACCGATACGGCTTTTCTGGAATAAACCAGGCTTGTCTTTTTGGATCCAAAACTTGATTCGACCTCGGACATGCGGCGCCAGAAGCGGACTGCGATTGTCGGGTCAACGTACTTTTCCGATTTTATTGCCGGTTCCATTTTGTTCAAAATTTCTCTAGCTTTGTGAACCTTTCCGCTCCGTCTATAGGTTTCGACCAGCAGCAATTGCAAGCTGTAGATTTCGTCCGCTTTGGAATTCTCGCGCTTGAGCTCATCAATCGCTTTTTCATAACCTAGCTCGGCTGCCTGGTAGTTTCTGGCGTTCAGCTCTTCGCTAGCTTGTCTGGAAGTGAGGCGCCAGGCAGACATAGCTTCAGCAGATGAATGAGGCAATGCGAACTCCACGACGCAAAACAGTCCGACTGCTGCGAACAATCTGACAGAATTTGTCGTTGTGAGTGAGTGCACTGTGGAAACCAGTCTAGGCTGCGGCGAACCTTGGCATACCTAGATTAAGTACCCCACACCTCAGTGAGATCATCATGTGTTTTATGACCTGAGAATTAGACTAGGGGTCCAAGTTGGCAGATTTCTCGCGAATGTTGAGGACTAGCCGTTCTACGAAGGAATCGACTGAGCAGCTCGGTAGTTGTTGACCTCCGCGCATCCGCGGTGACAATAATTTATCTGCTACTTCTTTGTCGCCCATCACAATGATGAATGGGATTTTTTGCAACTCCCATTCTCGAATCTTGGCAGTCATTCGGGCACTACCTGAATCGATTTTGCATCTGATGCCTTCTTTGCGGAGCCGCTCTGCAACGGTGCCGGCATACTCAGCATGGCGATCTGCAATCGGAACCAGCACTACTTGCAGTGGCGCAATCCATAGAGGTAATTCGCCATTGGTGTGTTCGAGCAGAACGCCAAGGAATCGGTCAATCGAGCCATAAATCACTCGATGAATCACTGCTGGAGTTTTCGCACTTCCATCGCTGTCTATGTACTTTAGATTAAACCTCTCAGGTTGTTGGAAATCCAACTGGATGGTTCCCATCTGCCATTTTCGACCAAGAGAATCCTTCATCAGGATGTCGATTTTTGGACCGTAAAACGCGCCGTCTTTTTCGGCAACGATGTAGTTGTCCTCACCGACCCGTCTGTCGAGAATCTGCTTGAGCGAAGCTTCTGCCCGCTCCCAGGTTGCAATATCGCCGACGAATTTGTCCGGACGCAGACTGAGACGGAAGGAGTAGTCGAGATCGAAAACGGAATAGAATTCGTGCGCAAGATCCAAAATTCGGTCAAACTCTGCTTCAATTTGATCGGGGGAGACGAAAATATGGGCATCGTCTTGTTGAAACTTCTGGACGCGAAGCAGACCGTTTAAAGTTCCCGAACGCTCATGTCTATGGAGCACGTCGCAGTCGGAAAGCCGCATGGGAAGGTCTCGATAGCTGCGCAGCTTCAATCCGAAAACAATCATTGCGTTGGGACAATTCATGGGTTTGAGACCATATACGGTATCATTGTCATCATCCATCTTTACCAGGAACATATTTTCCTGATAATGATCCCAATGACCAGAGATCTCCCAGAGCTTTTTGTTGTTTAAAATCGGCGATGAGATTTCATCGTAACCGTGTACTTCGTGTATCATGCGCCAGTATGCGAAAAGCTCGTTGAGCACACGCATTCCGTTGGGTAGCCAGTATGGCATTCCGGGCGCAGTCTCATCAAAGTGAAACAATTCCAAACGCTTTCCGATTCGACGATGATCGCGAAGTTTGATCTGTTCTAAAAAATGAAGGTGTTTGTCTAACTCCGCTTTCGATGGAAAAACAGTTCCATAAATTCTGGTGAGCATCGGATTGCGTTCGTTGCCGCGCCAGTGAGAACCTGAGGTGTGCAGAACCTTGAGCGCTTCCGGCTCAATCTCGGCGCTGTTTTCTACGTGCGGACCTTTGCATAAATCGACGAAATTGTCGTGTTGAAAAATCGAAAGTCTACTGTCACGCGAGTCTTTCTTACTCGAAGAAAAATCTTCGCCATTGTCGTCCGAAAGACCATTTGAAATCAACTCAATCAGTTCCATTTTGAAAGGCTGATGTTTAAACAGTTCTCGTGCCTCATCCAGGCTGGGGTATGATTGCTTGAATTGATGTTTTCCTCTGACGATTTCCTTCATGCGATTTTCGATCCACTCCAAATCGCCATCGTGAAGTGGACGAGGCAAATCGAAATCGTAGTAGAAACCATTTGCAATCGCCGGTCCGGCACCTAGACCTACCTGTCCATCTTCGGCAAACCGCTCGATGACAGCCTGCGCGAGGATGTGCGCCGAACTGTGGCGCATTCGATGCAGTTGGTTTTCGCGATCGTTTAAACTCAACTCTTTGCTTGAATCCGATTCGTTTCCATTAATAGATAACATTTCTAGAGCTCCATAATTAGATCTGTGAAGACAAAAAACGAGCCGCATACTCTGGGCTCGCTGGTCTGGTCTTCAATCTAATTTTGGGAATTAATTGAGTCGCGACAACGGTGGCCCCGGAACATGCGGCACTCGTGTCGTCGTATTCAAGCTAATCGATTGCTTACTCATACTTCCATTATCTACATTCCCGAATTCGAGTCAAGCTGAAATCCCATTTACACGGCTTAATCGTAGGGGCGCATTGCATGCGCCCAGGATGCTGGTATACGGGCCTTGGGCGCATGCAATGCGCCCCTACAATTATTTCCCCTACAATTATTTCCCGTGCAATTATTTCCCGTGCAATTATTTCCCGTGCAATTATTTTTCGTGCAATTATTTCCGGTGCAATTATTTCCGGTGCAATTATTTCCCGTACAATTATTTTCCGCGCAATTTTATTGCGGGATCCAGATCAGGTCGACGCTGGTGCTGCCTAGTGGTGGTTGTTTTTCGAACTCCAGGGTTTCAAGATTCAGCATGCCGAGAGTGTCGGTGGCTGCGCTGCTGACGAGCATTCTGCGACCGTCTGGGAATTGCAAAATGTCGCCGGGAAATTCTACGTCGATCGGCATGATCGCATCTTTGATCTTTTCCATTTTGTTCAAATCGTAAATGCCTACGGAATTTTCTTTGGCATTGGCTACGTAGAGTCGCATGCCATCAGGACTTAGCGCGATACCAGTTGGGCTTTCGCCGGTCGGAATCGTTCGAACAACTTTTCTTTGAGCGATGTCTACGACAGAAACTGTGTTGGACATTCGATTGGTAATGAACGCGGTGCGGCTGTCACTGGTGATTGCGACGTTGCTCGGCATGTGACCGACCGAACAGACTCCGACTAACTTTTGATTCAATGTCGAGATGAACGAAACTTTTCCTGCTGGGACGTTAAGTACGACGAGCGTGTATCCATCAGGGGTTAGCTTGAGCCGGGTAGGACCAGCAGGCACGAGCGTGCGCATCAGAACTTTTTGAGTTGCTAGTTCAACTATCGCGATTTTGTTTGCCGCGCATTCGGAGACGTAGAGGAAGGTTCCGTCTCGCTGTGCTGCGACGTCCTTAGGTCCGCTGCCGGGCAGAAAATCGATCTGTCCGATGAATTCTCTTTTGACCGGGTCGACAATCAGTACTCGATGTTTCGTTTGATCGGCGATGTAGAGTTTGCCGCCTGCAGTAGCCATTCCGCCTGGCGTTCCATCCGTGGGCAGTTCTATTTGTTTCTCCAATGCCGCAGATCCAAGAAGCGTAATCTTGCCTGTTTGTGGAGAAGTCACTGCGATGATGCCGACTTCGGACGCGGTCGGTTTTGCTGCGACCGGAGTTTGCTCTGGCGGTTTCGTTGTAGAACTGGTTGTGCCTGTTGATTGACCGAGAATGGCTATGCTCAGATCGCCTAGAGTCGGCTTAAGTTCAGAAGAAATCACCATTCCGGTTGGAACGATCAGATCAGGTGGCAATGTGCACGCAATCAGTTTTTTCTTCTCTTCTTCTTTCAAACCTGGTGGCAGAGCCAGAACTTTCTTGCCGTCTTTATCGACAAGCTGCAAGTAGTGCCAGCCGTTTGAGAAGGAAAACAGTATCGGTGCTTTGGGTGGAAACTTTGAACTCAGTCCGGGCGCGGCTTTTGCGATTACGGTTTTGGGAATCAATGGCACAAACAACTGACCGTCTGCTTTCTCAATCACGCCATCCAGACGGACGCGCGCGTTCGGAAAAGTCTGTTGCAGCGCGTCTTTCAACAGCGCGGGCGGGCGCGTAGCGCAGGCTTCTTGCGCAGCAAGGAATGTGGTGGCAAATGCGATTGAGAGAACTATCGCACTAGTCGCTATTTTTCGGTCGAAATGCATCGACTATTTTATCCAACAAAGAATCTTCTTTACCGTCGTCTTCGTCTTTTTTTTTGCCATTGGCTTTGCCTTTGGCATCGGACTCGGAATTATTGTTGGTCTTCTCCGAGTCTTTTTTCAATTTCTTAGTGGCGCTCTCTTTTGCTTCCTGTTCTACCGAGAGGGTATCGCCGCTCAATTCTGCGAGTTTTTTGAACAACTCTTTCTCTTCATGCGAAAGCTTTGTCGGTGTATTTACAGCGATGTGAACGATCTGATCGCCACGGCGTCCCTGGTTTTGCAGCGGCGGCACACCCAGATCTTTCATCAGGAGTTGTGTTCCGCTCTGGATGCCGGCAGGAATCTTCAGAAGTTTAGAACCCTCGACGGTCGGCACCAGGAGGTCGCCTCCAAGCGCAGCCATTGCAAAGCTGATGTTTTGCTTGACGTGAATGGTGTTGCCATCACGTATGAAGTCCTTGTGCTGTTTGACGTGGATGACAACGAAAAGATCACCGAAGGAGCCGCCATGAGGACCCTTGTCGCCCATTCCGGCTACACGCATTCTGCTACCATCGGCGATACCGGCTGGCACAGGGAGATTAAAATCTTTCTTCTTGCGAGTCAAACCTTCGCCACGGCAATCGCGGCATGGTTTGTCGATCTTCTTACCGTTACCACGACATTGCGGGCAAGGCATGACTTGGTATGTCTGTACGAAGAGCATGTTGACCAGCTCTTTTACTTGACCCATACCGGCGCAGGTCGCGCAAGTCGTGACGTTGCTTCCGGGGGCTGCTCCGGTTCCCAAACAAGTGGTGCAATCATCGAGGCGGGCGACTTCGATTTTCTTTTCGCAACCGAAAACAGCTTCTAGAAAATCAATCTGCAAATCATATTTCAGATGAGCGCCTTGCGCCGGACCGGCTTGTCTTCCGAACCCGCCGCCGCGAACACCTTGTCCGAACAATGCTTCGAGAATATCGTCCATGCCGAAACCGGCAAATGAACTCATATCCATGTCGTCGAAGTTGCGTGCCGAGCCTTTTACGCCTTCGTGTCCATAGCGATCGTAGGCAGCGCGTTTTTTCTCGTCCGAGAGGACTTCATAAGCCTCAGCCAGCTCTTTGAACGCCTTCTCGTCTCCACTGTCCTTGTTGTCCGGGTGGAGAGTGCGCGCGTGCTTGCGAAATGCTTTCTTTATCTCTTCGGGAGTTGCGCCTTTAGCAACGCCGATGATTTCGTAGTAGTCCTTTTTTGTCGACATGTTTCCTATAGCCAATGAATGTTCCTCAATCTCGCTCGACCGTTAATGCTCCTCAATCGCGTTTCCCACCGGCTCATTGTTTTCGACGGATTCTTTGTCCAGAATCTTCTTTATGTCCTGACTTTTGCCGAGTTCGATTGTCTCGATCGTGGGACGCTTTTTCGTTGTGTCTCGCACCCCGGGTTTCGCCGTGTGCAGCACGCGACCGAAGTCCAGGAGGGCGACGTCCAGACCTGCTACGTGAGGTTTTAACTCGACGAAGTCGTCTTTCGCCAGGTCCTCCTTTACATTGTCTATAGCGCGCCTGACTTTGTCCACAATTGCCTTCTCAACTCTGTCACTGTACTTAGTGATAGTTCTCTCAGCCTCTGCGCAAAGCGCGTCGGCCTTGACTTTCGAGTCTATACGCTCGCGCTCGATTCGATCCTGTTCGGCAAATTCTTCCGCTTCGCGTTTCAGTGCCTCGACTTCTTCCGGGTTCAAACCAGTGGTTCGCTGAATCGTGATCGATTGCTTAATCCCAGAGGCGTGGTCCTTGACGCTGCACTGCAAAATGCCATCGGCATCAATATCGAAGGTGACTTCGATTTTAGGTACTCCTCGAGGAGCAGGCGGAATGCCGGTTAAATGCAACTTAGCTAAGGACTTGTTGTCTTTGGCTTTTTCACGTTCTCCTTGAAGAACATGAACTTCGACCGATGTCTGACCGTCTTCGGTCGTCGAAAACAGTTGGGTCTGGCTTGTTGGAATGGTCGTGTTGCGTCGGATGATGCGCGTGAAAAGTTCTCCAGCCGTCTCGATTCCTAAGGATAGTGGTATCACATCGAGAAGCAATACTTCTTTCAGGTCGCCGGCCAAAATCGATGCCTGAATAGCGGCGCCCATGGCCACTGCCTCGTCGGGGTTGACCGACTTCGACGGCTCTTTCGAGAAAAATCTTCGAATCATATCCTGCACGGCAGGAATTCGAGTGGAACCGCCAACGAGAATGATGTTTTCAATCTCGGCTGGCTCTAGCTGCGAATCTTCTAGTGCTTGCTGCAATGGTCCAAGACAATCATCAACCAGGTGCGCGGTCAATTCGTTAAACTTCGCTCTGGTCAGTTGGGTTTCGAGGTGTAATGGACCGGTTTCATTGGCTGTGAGAAACGGCAAATGAATCTCTGATACGGCTGCCGTTGATAACTCGATCTTCGTTTTTTCCGCTATCTCTTTGATGCGCTGAACTGCGATCAAATCGTTTGAAACGTCAATCCCTGTTTGGTTTAAAAACTCGCCAATCATCCACTCGATGATAGCCTGATCGAAATCATCGCCGCCAAGGCGGTTGTTGCCGCTGGTCGCTTTTACTTCGAATACGCCCTCAGTAATTTCAAGAATACTGACATCGAAAGTGCCGCCGCCAAGGTCGAAGACCAGGATCGTGGAGTGGTCGTCGAGTTTGTCCAGACCGTATGCCAGCGCACTGGCTGTAGGCTCGTTGATGATGCGCATGACGTCGAGACCGGCAATTTGCCCGGCATCACGAGTTGCCTGTCTTTGCGCGTCGTTAAAATAAGCGGGGACAGTAATTACTGCACGAGAAAGTTTCTCTCCTAAATATGACTCAGCATCAGCCTTGAGCTTTTGCAGAATCATCGCGGAGACTTGTTCCGGACTATGGTTGACACCGTCTATGGTGACTCGATAATTGGTTCCCATCTCGCGCTTAATTGACTGGAGAGTCTTCGCGGGATTGGTTACCGACTGTCGTTTTGCAACTTGACCGACAAGACGTTCGCCGCTTTTTGTAAACGCGACGACCGAAGGAGTGGTTCTTCCGCCTTCGGCATTCTCGATGATAACAGGCTTGCCACCTTCCATGATGGCCACGCAGGAGTGCGTCGTCCCCAGGTCTATGCCGATAATTCTATCGCTGTTGCTCATTCAACCCCTGATGTCTCCGTTGTTCCACTAAACATCAGAATAAGTGATAACAATCGTGATTGCCTATTCTTCTTTGGCAGTTTCAGTTTCGGCTTCGGCTTCAACTTCCTCAGCCTCTTCCTTTTCATCGAACAATTTTGCGTTAAGGTCCGCGGTCACATCCACGATCGGGAGATCTTGGGTGCGGGATTCCATGTTCTCTTCGTCGCCGTTCCAGCTTTCTTCGATGCTGGTATCAGCTGCAGCAGCTTCTTCAGGTTCACTGGTCGCTGCTGCTGCACTAGGTTCAACTTCGTCCTCACTGTCCTCTGCACCATCTGCGGTGGCGACGTTGACTAGCGAAGGACGCAAGACTTTTTCACCAAACATATAGCCCGGTCTCAACTGTTGATATACAGCGCCGTCAGCTACTTTCTTGGTAGGGATCTGTTGCACGGGCTCGTGGAAAACCGGATCGAACATCTCGCCGATTACTTCCAGTTGTTTAATTCCAATCTGTTCAAGGCAACGATTGAAGCGGTTATAGACCATGGTCAAGCTATCCATCATGGATTGCGCGGTCATGTCTGGCTTCAATCTGGTCTTTGCCATGTCCATGTCATCGAGAGCCGGGAGGATCGCCTCTACGGCACGCTGCATGCCGACTGCGGCAAACTCGTCTTTCTCGCGAGCGACACGCTTTCTGTAGTTTTCAAAGTCAGCAAGCAATCGCTTGTAATGATTTTCAGCTTCCAGAGTGCGCTTTTCCAGTTCCGTGACTTCCGCCTGGAGGCGCGCGCAGTTGGAGCAAGGACCGCTATTTTTCTCTTCGCCGCGAACACTCATGCCGAAATCCTCTGGATCGGGCTCAGCACCCGCGTACATAGCTCGATAAAACGCTTTCGCGGACGCGCTTCTGTCCCCTCCACCCTTGCCGGCTTTTTTGCCTGCATCTTTGGAATCTTCTGCGCCCATTGCTTCTTTGTTGTCAGACTCGTCGCCCATAGCCACCCTGGATTAGGTTCGTTTGTGAAAGTGAGTGCTCGTTTGTGCTGTTAGTAATGTTCGTACCCTGATTCGTTGTTTCAAGAATCAATTACTAGGTTTCGTAACGAATCACCTGTAAGAGATTGTGCACGGAAATCTTGAAATGTCCGCTGAGACACGATGAAATCTTAACGCTTTATGGTCGTCAAGCAGCACGGTCTCCAATTTAACGAGGCACGCTCATGTAACATCTATAATTCTAGGGCACAGGAGACGATCCGTCCCATGCTTCTGAGATTCAGAAGAAAATTTGCACATATCTTCAAACTATCTATGCCCTTTGTGTTCGCTCCTCCCCACAGCAAAAATCTTCTGTAGACTGTTCTGTTCACTCGTTCACACTAATTGGAAACTGATTAAATTATGCAAGTTGATACCAAAAAACGGCTGATTTTATACGCCAGAGACGAATTCGGCGGTGGGCACTCTAAGACCGCTGAAGGCGTCATCCGCTACGGTCCAAGCCCAATTGCGGCGGTTGTTGACAGGCAGCAAGCCGGCAAAAAGGCAAGTGACATTTGCGGCGCTGGTGAAAATATTCCAATCGTGGCGACGGTCGAGGAAGCACATAAGCTCGGTGGCGAGGCAATGCTTCTGGGTTGCGCCTTCATTGGCGGTCGTATGCCTGAAGCCTGGCGCGAGGACATTTTGAAAGCTTTGTCTCTCGGCATGGATGTCATTAACGGACTCCACGACTTCCTGACCAACAATGAAGAATTCGTCGCTGAGGCGAAAAAACATAATTGCAAGCTGATCGATCTGAGAAAACCGCCTGACAATTTGCCGATTGCGCATGGCAGAGGTCGAAAGGTTGATGCTCTCACCGTGTTGGCTGTCGGAACGGACTGCTCGGTCGGAAAGATGACGCTGGCGCTCGAATTGGACAAGCTTGCGAAGAAACGCGGCTACAAGTCCGGTTTCGTTGCTACCGGACAAACTGGCATCATGATTGCCGGATCGGGCATTGCAATCGACAGGGTCATCGGTGACTTCATGGCTGGTGCGATTGAAGAGCTAGTGCTCGAAGCTGCGCCCGGTCTCGACATGCTCTTCGTCGAAGGACAAGGATCGATTTATCACCCGGGTTACTCCGGCGTGACCATGTCTCTCATGCACGGAACTGCACCGGAAGCCATGATTCTTTGCCACAAAGCCGGGTTGACATCGATCAATTCGGAAGGCGAATTTCCAATCCCGGATTTAAACGATGCCATCAAGATGTATGAGGCCGTCGCCGGAATGATTCGCCCCGCGAAGATTGTCGGGATCTGCGTCAATACATTTGGCCTTGGCGAAAGCGAAGCGCGCAGCTTGGTGGACGGTTATGCCAAACATACGGGACTGCCGGCTACTGACCCAGTCAGATATGGCGTAGAAAACTTGGTTGATGCGCTTGAAGTCGTTTACAAATCCAAGCCGCGTAAGACGGCCGCAGCACCAGCAAAATAATTGAGCGGTTTCAAACCGGCTTAGAAAATGTTGATTGAAACGATGGTGAAAGACGCCTTGTGAAGTTGGCCGACCAATCCATTACTCTCAGAGGAAATTAATCGTGACCGTGACGAAAACAGCGATTGAACTGACTTTCGAGCCGCTTGATTTGGCGACGGCTCATCCGTTTGGAATCTCGTCGGGTACTTCTGTCGAAACGAAAAATGTTTTGGTGAAACTGAAATATGGTGACATCACCGGTTTTGGCGAGGCTGCTCCGGCTAAGTATCACAATGAGTCTCGAGAAACGGTGAACGCTGTTTTAAATCAGATCCGCGAGGAGCGCATTCTGGGCGACGATCCATTTGCCATCGCCGAAGTTTCTGCGCGTATGGATAAAGTAATCGCCATGAACAACTCGGCAAAAGCCGCAGTAGAGATGGCGATGCACGATATTGCCGGCAAGATTGCAGGCGTGTCGACAACTTCGATGCTCGGACTGTCCGGTTTGAAACCGCCAATTACAGACTTCACAATCGGTATCGACAACTTGGAGATGGTCGAGAAGAAAACGCGCGAAGCCGTGGATGCCGGTTACAAGCAGCTTAAGGTCAAGCAGGGCACTTCTTACGATAGAGAAATTATTCACACGATTCGGAAAATCGCCAAGGATTTGCCGTTGAGTGTTGATGCTAACGGCGCCTGGACACCGAAACAAGCAATCGAGATGGCCAAGTTTCTTAGTGACCACAATGTTCTGTTTATTGAACAACCTTTGCCGAAAACGGCCCACAAAGAAGATTTTCGGTTCGTTCGAGAACATTCTCCTCTGCCGATCTTCGCTGACGAGAGTGTTTCCAAATCGTACGACGTGGCCCGTCTGGCTGGTTGCGTAGATGGTGTCGTCGTGAAATTGGCTAAGACCGGTGGACTGTTGGAAGCTATTCGCGTGATCCATACCGCTAGAGCGCATTCGATGCAAATCATGTTTGGTTGCATGATTGAATCTTCTATCGGAATTACTGCCGCAGTTCATTTAGCACCACTGGTCGATTACCTCGATCTCGACGGCGCCATGCTGCTCGCCAACGATCCATTCCATGGCGCAACGTATGACGACGGTTATTTAAAACTGCGCGATCTCCCGGGGCTTGGTGTCACTCCGCGCTAGTCGAGCCGAAGCGGCGATGGCGCCCTGACTGCGCTGTTCAATAACTGTCGACCGCGCTGTTCAATAATTGCCGCCCGCGCTGTTCGATACGGTTTACTGCGCTGTTCAATAACTGTCGACCGCGCTGTTCAATAATTGCCGCCCGCGCTGTTCGATAACGGTTTACTGCGCTGTTCAATAATTGTCGACCACCTCACGATTCAATAATTGTAGGGGCGGCTCGAGAGCCGCCCGCGCTGCTCTTTTACAGGACGTGCTGTTGGCACGTTAGCCCCATTTTTTTAGGCGTTCCTGAATCAGTTCGATTGTTGATGGCGGGTAGAGTTTGAATGCCAGTGTTTTTTTCGGGTCCGCGATTTTGCGGACTGTCTCTTCGCTAGGGCTGTCGCAGAGGATCAGGTCTGCATGGTTGACCATGTAGTTCAATTCTTTTTCGTCGGAGAGCAGAACGCTTCTCACTGCAACTTCTTCACCACGATGCGCGGCAACGAGTTTTGTCGCCATCGTCATCAAAGTTTGGCTTACCGAAACCAGCAGAACGAGGCTTCCGGAGCGCAGGGTCGCAATTTTTTCCATTTCCAAACGCGCCGGTTCAATGTTGCATGGGACTAAACGCGTTCGATCTTTTACTTTGTCCTGGAAGGTGAACAAGTGATAGAGACTGGTGAGGATGAGAGAATCGTCCATCAAGGATGGATCTTCCAGAATTTCTTGGACTGTGCAAACCTTGATCGGAACAGAGAAATGTGGTTTCAACTCTGTTAGTAAAACCGGGTGGAAATCGACGTTTCTGTCGACCACTACGATCTGCTTTACCGGTTTTCTGTCCTTGATTTTGTCGAATGCTTTAATAACATCTTTCGCCGCGAAACCGCTTTCAGAGGCACGCGCGAGGAAGTCGTTGATCATGCTGTCGAGATCTGTCTTCGCGGATGGTTCACTGTCCCTGGTGCTGATGCTCGCCACTCTCACGCCGCTTCCCTGGCGTATTTCCAAGAGTCCGACGTCTGCTAAGTGGTTGTATGCTGCGGTCACCGTGCTGTAGTGGATGCCCAGACGAGCGGCTAGTGCTCGGATGCTTGGCAGTTTTTCTCTGGCCGTCAGCATTCCTGATGCAATCTGCAATGAAACTTGTTCCACCAACTGATCGCGCACTGGAACTGAACTTTCTTTGTTGATTGATATCTTCACTGCGAAGATCCTCTGATTTGTGGACTTACGATGGCGATGTGGACTACGATTGCGATGACTACGGGGGTGATTTGAAGACCTGCTGTGGAGAACTGTAGCAGCCGGGCGCCTGCAAGGCGCCCCTACAATTATGATACTGAGGACTTGTCGGACACTGAAGACTTGTCGGACACTGAAGACTTGTCGGAGACTGAAGACTTGTCGGAGTTAGCGTTCTTGGCTTGTTTGGCTGCTTTTTTGTCGAGGCGGGCTTGTGCGTATAGGCGTGCTTTTGCTTCTGCGAGATCGCGTTCGGACTCTATGATGATTGATTCGAAATATTCGAGCGAAGTCTTTCGCTTGCGATTGATCTCTGCTCGCTTCTTCAACATCTTCGGCAACATGCCGATGCCCTTGCCTGTTCCGATTAACCAGGGGATCAGCTGACCACCACGGATGGTGACAACGGCGAGGTAAAACGCTTGCCAATAAAAAATGTGCGGGAGGAATTTTAGCAACAATGGCATCGGGATATTTTTGACGATTGTATTCAAATTGTTCTGCGATGAGAGTTTTACAACCATCGGAGAGTAGCCACTGCCGGTAGTGCCGCAGCCGAGGTGGTAAACCACGGCGGTTGGGATGTAGAGGCATTTGTATCCGGCGCTCTGCGCGCGTAATCCCAGGTCTACATCTTCCAGATAAGCAAAGTAATCGTCGTCGAAAAGACCGACATCATCGAATAATTCTCTGCGGTACATCGCGGCACCACCGCATGCACCGAGGATATAACGTTCTTTATCAAATCGTCCGGTGTCTTTTTCTCTATGACCGATCCGTCCGGGCAAGCCGCCTCTGCGGTAGCCGTCGCCCACGCCGTCGAGGATAGTTTGATCGTCGTAAGCGAGCATTTTGCAGCCTACGGAGCCGACTTCGGGATGCTGATCCAGACCTTTTACCAACTCTTCAACCCAGAGAGGTTCGATTATGGTGTCATTGTTCAACAGAGCAATGTAGTGACCTTTCGCGGCTCTGATTCCCGCGTTCACTGCTGGCGCGAAACCAGTGTTGACATCGAAAGTGATCAATTTCACTTCCGGATAATTTGTTTTGAGAAAATCTACGGAACCGTCGTGCGAGCCGTTGTCGACGATTATTGTTTCAATTGATTTGTGGGTTTGCGTGCGGATGGAATCCAGGCAACTGGCAAGAAAATGCTTGCCGTTCCAGTTGGGGATTACAATGCTGATGAGCTTTTCTGAAGTCACGATTTACTCAGTTGTTCGACTCACTTCAAAGGTTTCACTTGTCGGTTGAATCGCGTATGCTGCGCAAGGAAGTTTTCCTTGCCGATCTGCTGACTATTGTACGGTAAAAGATTCTTCTCAGATGAACTGCTTCCTGAGCGAGATATAATGGTCGCTCGCTTTGGCGTTTCATAGTTAAAACAAGCACCAGTACGTTTATGAGTTCCACTTCACCGCAAAAAAATCCGCGCAAAGTCATGCTCGTCACACTCGAGCCGATTTCGCGTTCGATGGCTGGGCCGGCGATTCGAGCCGTCGAGATGGGTAAGCAGCTGGCCCGAGAATTCAGCGTTACTGTCGTATCCCCAGTCGCACAGGAGGCGGACAACCAGTTGCCCGCGATTGACGGGGTCAAAATTGTCACTGGTGCCAATCGCCATCTGATGTACGAAGAGGCGCTTGCTAACGACGTTTTAATCATTCAATCCAACGTGCTGCGACCGTTTCCTAAGCTTTGTGAGCTCGGAAAACATTTGGTTGTCGATCTTTACGATCCGTATCTCTTTTCTGTTCTTGTTCAATATAAACACGAAAAAGTGGCAGGTGAAGCCAGTTATCGCTTGATGCACCAGGTGTTGGAAAAGCATATGCTGAAGTGCGATTTTGCGATATGCGCGTCCGAGACGCAGCGCGACTACTGGTTGGGTCGGTTTTGCTCCATGGGGCGGCTTATGCCGGCGCTTTACGAATTTGATCCTTCGTTGCGCAAGTTGATCGATGTGGTGCCTTTTGGCCGTGAGACTCGGGCTCCCGAGCGTAATGGTCCGGGTCTTCGCGATCAGATCGACGGCATCGGTAAGGACGATCTGGTTTTGCTATGGGGTGGTGGCATCTGGGATTGGTTCGATCCACTGACTGTGATTTCGGCTGTGGCAAAAGCTCGAGACAACGTTCCCAACCTGCGTCTTGTTTTCATGGGATTGAAATCGCCGAATCCCAAAGTGCCCATGATGAAGATGACAAAGGACGCAATCGAGCTATCAGACAGGCTTGGGTTGACTGGAAAGAATGTGTTTTTCAAAGAAGGATGGATTCCATATGAAGAGCGCGTCAATTATTTGATGGATGCGGATATCGCGGTCTCCGCCCATTTCGATTTGCCGGAGACTCGTTATTCCTTTCGCACTCGCATACTCGACTATCTCTGGTGTGGATTGCCTGTTTTGAGCACCGGCGGAGACCCGCTTTCCGACATGATCGATCGCGCCGGCGCGGGTTTGGCTTTGCCGTATAAGGATGAAACCGCCTGGAGCGAGGCGATTGCACGACTGGCGTTTGACAAGGAGTTTCGTCAGCGTTGCTCTGACGCTTCAAGACAACTATCTAATGAATTCACATGGGATAAGACTTGCAAAGCGCTTGTTGACTATTGCCGCCACCCTTATCAGCTGCCTCAGCATGTAAAGGTGACGATGCCATCGGTTATAGAACGGGCACGAGCTGTGTATGCACGCGGCGGAGGCGAGCTGGTTATGAAGCGATCTCGCGAAATAATTTCAGACTTGTTCGGCTAACTATATATACTTGTTCATCAAATGGCAGAAGATCGAAAATCTGAAAAAGCAAAGGCGCGGTCGCAAAGCGATGCGTCGTATCAAGAAGTGAACTTTCTTGATTTTCAGATTGCGGTCGCAAATGAGGCTGTCAATCGCCTCTGGAAAAATTCGAAGAAACTCAAGAAGGGCAAAGGCAAGCCCGGAAAGAGCGGCAAACGAGTACACGGCATGCGCGTTGCTTTTCGGCGCTGGTATTCGGTTTGGAACATTCTGTCTCGCGAAGGATTTGAATCAAAATCGTTCAAAGACAAGATTGGCAGCCAGATGAAGAAGGCCAACAAGCTCTTGGGAGCCGTCCGCGACTGGGATGTCAACCTCAATACTGGTAAGGAATACGGTGTTTCCGAGCAAGTGCTGGCAAAATGGCAGCACGAACGCAATCGCGTTGAGGAAGAAACTTCGGCAGGGGTAGAGCGGCTCAATCTGCCTCGGGTGATTAAAAAGCTCAGCAAATACGTCAAGAAAAGAAGCGAGAAGTTGCGGCGGAAGTAAGCGCAGGATGGACGTTATAACCTCCGCCCCCGAGATGCAATTGAAGCTTATTTGATCGAAACCGAGGTCAAGACCAGGGATCTGGCGCTGCAGGCCAGCACTCTAGAGGAACTTCATTCTCTCAGACTGAGCATCAAGGCATGGCGATATATCCTTGTGGAGTTCTTTGGATATTCATCAGATCCGCTTGTCGAAGCCCAAAACCTGCTTGGTCAGATTAATGATTTAGAACGTGTACGAATTCTGCTTGAGGCGGAAGACGAGCCAATGGTGGGCAGTACCATGGAAAATATCATTGCCAAGCAACAGGAATTAGTTTCCAGTCTCGATCAGATTAAATTGACCCTGCCGTTTGGCCTGCGCCCGGCAGACACTATTGCCAATGATTAACCCGGTAATCGGGCGCTCCTTAGGTCAATTGATAAGTTATCTTGAATGTCCCGCACGAACACAGTCTCTCCGTTAAAATGGAAGTCTAGAAAGTGCTTGCTCACTTGTCATCCGTCGCAACGACCATTACGCAGTCGGGGTTAGCGTTCATGCCCAAACAAACGAAAGTCTTGATCCTTGGTTCCGGTGCAGCTGGTCTGACCGCGGCTATTTACGCAGCCCGCGCAAATCTGGCGCCACTCGTAATCGAAGGCTTGCAATCTGGCGGACAGCTTACTATCACGACGGATGTTGAAAACTACCCAGGTTTTCCTGATGGAATTCTCGGTCCGGATTTGATGACCAGAATGCACAAGCAAGCTGAGCGCTTCGGTACAGAGTTTATCTACGACAACGCCGAGTCTGTCGATTTGAGCCAGAGACCCTTTGTGGTCAAAACCAGTGAACAAGAAGTGCGCGCACAGACGCTCATCATCGCGACGGGCGCTTCTGCAAAACTTCTGGGATTGGAATCCGAGAGCAAATTGATGGGGCACGGCGTCTCTGCCTGCGCGACCTGCGACGGATTTTTCTTCAGAGACAAGAAAGTATTTGTCGTTGGTGGTGGTGATACCGCTATTGAAGAAGCGATGTTCCTCACACGCTTTGCTTCTAAAGTCACGCTGGTACACAGACGCGAAACCTTCCGAGCTTCTGCGATCATGGTCGATCGCATGAGACGCAATGAAAAAATTGACTATCAGCTCAACTGCACGGTCGAAGAAATCGGCGATATGGCTGCTGGTGAAGTGACCTGGATTCGCTTGAAAAACATCAAGACAGGTGAAGTCACGCAGCATGAAGCTGACGGTGTGTTCATCGCCATCGGGCACCAACCGAGCACCGATCTGTTCAAAGACAAATTGGATTTGAACGAGTCCGGTTACATCGTCACCAAATACGAAGGCAGTGTTCTGACGAAGATCAAAGGTGTGTTTGCATCAGGCGATTGTATAGACCACACCTACAGACAGGCAGTCACCGCTGCCGGTTCCGGCTGCCGCGCCGCGCTCGAGGCGCAGTGGTTGCTCGAGTCTGAAGAAAACGAACTTGAAGAAAACGCGCATCAACCCCAATCGCAAGAGATGGAAGAATCGGCCGAGGCCGCTAAAGAAGAAAATGACGGCAAGTCGGCCAAAGCGCAAAAGCCCGAGCCGGTCGGTAAAAGCCAAGGATGCTGTTAAACAATCTAACTGATCAGTGCAGTGAGTCAAGAGAACAAGGCGAACGAAACTTAGAGGGTTCCGGCGCGGGTTATCTGAAGGATCTGGCCTTCGCTCATCCATGCGCTAAACATGCGCTTTTCACGCGGTTAAACAGTGCTGGACAAAATCCGATTTCTGGCAAGCAAGCAATAGGTTTACTAGTAAACTACGACGCTCATGCCGGACTTTTGCGTCGTTTGTTGCTTAAAGCTGCGGCATTCATGCCGGAAGCCGCTGTCGGCTTTGTCCTCGAAAATGTGCGCAACGAGTATGGCAATGGTGACTATTCGTTGTGCCACCAGGGGCAGTTACACGACGTGATTGCGCAAGTAAGAAAGTTGACCAAGCTCGAAGAGTTGGAACAACCTTCATTACGTAAGGGTGTGAAGAGATACATCAGGCAAGTTGTGGATTACTATCATCCGCATGGCGACCATGTCGAACTCAAATCCGGAATGTATGGGCCTGCCATCACCGCTGGTGCTATTACGGCGACTGAATTGATGGCGCTGGAAGAATTCAAAGCGATGCAAGTGGCATTTCGCAAGTTCGGGCTGGACTATCATCCGTGGTTCGACCACGTCAATGTTGAATGCGATCACGGCGAGGAGTCGTTGGCATTAGCCGAACACTTCATCGAAAAGTACGATGCTGCCGCTTCCGTTGAGTACGGCTTTAACAAAACGCTGGAGGCAAACGTTCATCTTTACGATGGACTATTGGAAGCGATCGAGGCCGGCGAAGAAGAAAACGCAGCCTTTCTAGGTAACCGAGTTAACGGAGCGGACGAAAAATAATGACAGGAACCGGGACCGAAACTCGGCGCGGTACGCCGAATAGACTGATCAACGAAACCAGTACCTATCTTCTCCAACACGCCTACAATCCGGTTGATTGGTATCCATGGGGACCGGAAGCGCTGGAGCGCGCCAAGAAAGAAGAGCGTCCCATCCTGCTTTCAGTAGGCTATGCCGCCTGTCACTGGTGCCATGTGATGGAGCACGAGTCTTTTGAAAACGAAGACACCGCAGCGATGATGAATACCAACTTCATCAACATCAAAGTCGACCGCGAAGAACGCACCGACATCGACGAGATCTACATGAAAGCCGTCCAACTCATGACCGGACACGGCGGTTGGCCGATGACCGTCTTTCTGACGCCGGAGTTGAAACCCTTTTTCGCGGGCACATATTTCCCTCCTGTTGATAAACACGGAATGCCTTCTTTCCAGCGTGTGCTTCTCGGTATTCACAATGCATGGAAAGACCGTCGCGACGAGGTTTTTGAAAGTGCAGCGGACATAACCGACCATCTCAAGAAACTGGAAATTGGGATTGGTTCTGAAACATCCGACACCGACGAAGCCGACGTGATCTTGCGAATGGACACCATTGCCGGTGCCATCGGTAGATTGATGTCGCGCTTTGACTCCAAGTGGGGCGGCTTCGGCGGGGCACCAAAATTTCCACACACATTCAGTCTGATGTTGGCTATGCGTTATGCAATCAGAAGTTCTGAAACTAAAGCAAGCGATCGGTTGGAATGCAAACAGATGGTCGTGACCACGTTAGAGCGCATGGCCATGGGCGGTATCCACGATCAACTGGCTGGCGGGTTTGCCCGCTATTCGGTGGATCGTCAGTGGCTGATTCCCCACTTCGAAAAAATGCTGTACGACAACGCGTTGTTATGCTCCACTTACCTGGACGCGTATTTGCTGACGGGACGCGACTATTTCAAGGATGTAGCCGAGGGGATCCTGCAATTCGCGGCAAATGAATTGCGCACCGAAGACGGTGCCTTTTATTCCAGCCTCGATGCCGATTCCGAGGGTGAGGAAGGCAAGTTTTACGTTTGGACGCCGGACCAAGTACGAGAGGTGCTCGGCGATCAGGACGCTAACTGGCTTTTAGAGATCTACAATGTAACAGCCACGGGCAATTTCGAGCATGGCACCAGCGCGCTTAACTTCAAAAAGACGCCTGAAGATATCGCCGCCGACAATAAAATTTCCTACGATGAGTTTGTTCAACGGCTTGCACCACTTAAGGCTAAGCTGCTGGCGAAGCGCGCTGAGCGCATTCGTCCAGGTCGCGATGAAAAAGTTTTGACGAGTTGGAACAGTTTGATGATCTCCGCTTACGTCGATGGCTATCGCGTAACGCGCAAGAAAGAATATCTCGACGAAGCTAGAACTGCCGCGAACTTCATTTTTTCGAACTTGATGGTCGATGGAAAGCTGCTTCGCACCTGGGGACAGGGCAAAGCCAAGTTAGACGGCTACCTGGACGATTATTCTTACTTCGTTCAAGCACTACTCGATCTCGCCGCTGTCGATGCTGATGCTCGCTGGTTCAACACAGCAGTTTCGTTGACCGATCACATGCTCGCCCACTTCTGGGATAAGGAAAATGGTGGATTGTATTACACCAGCGACTCGCATGAGGAGCTGATTGTCAGACCTAAGAATCATTTCGACGGTTCAGTTCCATCAGGTGCGTCGGTGGCTTTGATGAACTTGTTGCGTCTTGAAAAATTGACCGGCAACGAATCATATGAGAAATCCGCAAAAACTATTCTGCGACTTTACGGAGACTATTTGATGAAGGCTCCAAGCGAGTTTGCCAATAGTCTTTGCGCTTTGGATTTTAGTTTGCATCCGATTAAAGAGATCGTTGTGGTTTTTGAACCCGGTGATGAGAAGCATAAGGATTTGCTGTTTGCGCTCAATGAAAATTACGATCCGGACAAGGTCGTGATTGTTGCCGATACCAAATCCATCGCCAGTTTCAAAAGCCCGCTGACTAAGGATCGATTGCCTGTTGATGGTCGACCGACGGTTTACATTTGCGAAAACTATACTTGCAAACAACCGATTACCGACGTTGAAGAACTACAGGCGGCGCTCAAGAAGGACAAGTAGATTTCTCCATGAAAACCGAAAGCAAAGAGCGTCAAAAGGTTCTCCAGGAATCTAAGCGAGTGGTGGTTAAACTCGGAACTGCCGTTCTTATGCGCGATGAGGGTGGGGTAGCATTAAGCCGATTCTATTCTTTCGTCGAAGGTATTGCCGATTTGATCAAAGACGGCAAGGAAGTCCTTCTCGTAACGTCCGGAGCCATCGGTCTTGGAGTCAAGCGTTTAAATCTTGAAAAACGTCCCAAAGAATTACCGTTAAAACAAGCCTGTGCCGCGGTCGGACAGGGGCTGCTCATGTCGATGTACGCGGATGCCTTTGAAAAACTCGGAATTACTACCGCGCAGGTTCTACTTACAGAAGACGACTTCAGCAATCGAAAACGTTATCTAAATTTGCGCAGTACTATCGCCGAGCTAATAAGCTTGAAGGTTCTGCCGATTATCAATGAAAACGATACCGTGTCAACGGTTGAGCTGGAGGCAATCGCGGCCGCTCAGCGCAAAGTCAATTTCGGCGATAACGATAAACTTTCAGCGCTGGTCGCAAGTAAAATGGACGCGGACATTTTAATGATTCTTACTGACGTGGAAGGTCTGTACACTGCGGATCCGAAGACCAATGCCGACGCCAAGCTGGTCCCGCTTGTAGCTGACATGGCGGATTTAATCGCCGATGAAACGAAAGACGGAGAAGGCGACGGAAGCGAAGAAAATCATGATGGGTCTGAAAGAAACGAAACCCACAAAAAGAAAAAAGGTGACAGTCCGGCTCCAGCGAAAAGCGCGTCGACCGCCGGTCGCGGCGGGATAAAGACGAAGCTGGAGGCCGCGCGCGTTGCCACGCAAGCTGGATGCGCATGCATCATTGCCGGTGGCAAACAACAGAATGCGATCGGGCGAGTATTTAGTGGCGAAGAGCTAGGCACATTGTTTCTTCCGAAGAAAACGATGGGTGGAAAATTGAGGTGGATCGCCTACGCGACCACCGTAAATGCATCCATTGTAGTGAATAGCGGAGCCATGGACGCGCTTTTGAAAAGGAAGGCCAGTCTCCTGGGCGCTGGTGTGACTGACGTCAACGGTGACTTTAAGCGCGGTGATGTCGTGAGCATTGTGGACCCGTCAGGACGAGAGTTCGCGCGGGGTATAGTAAACTACAACAGCGATGAGACTCGACTTCTGTCTGGAAAGAAATCGGACGAGATCGATCTGATCGTAGAAAACCGCAATTATGATGCCATAGTCACTCGCGACAATCTGGCGATTCTTGCAAAAGAGTAGGAGATTATGACCACGACTGCTGAACCACCGCTTAGTGAATTGTTGTTGGCCGCCAAGCGTGCCTCCACAGTTTTGACCAACATGAGCGCGGCCGATCGACAGACAGTAATCGAGAAGATGGCGTCTAACATTGAGCGCCGAGCTGTAGAAATTCTTTCAGCGAATAAGCATGATTTGAAGCGGGCAGAAAAAATGCTCGAAGACGGTGAGATTTCGCGCAGCATGGTCGATCGCTTAAAACTCGATGAGCACAAGCTTAGAGGGATCGTGACCGGAGTTCGTCAAGTCGCCTCACTACCCGACCCAGTCGGTTCCATCACTTTAGCAAGAGAACTCGATGATGGTTTAATCCTCTATCAGGTCTCCGCTCCAATCGGCGTGATCGCGGTTATTTTCGAATCGCGTCCGGATGTTTTGCCGCAAATCGCATCGCTGGCTATTCGCTCTGCCAACGTCGCGGTTCTCAAAGGCGGCAAAGAGGCTCGGTATACACTGACCGTTCTCTTCGAGTGTTTGCAGGAAGCTCTGAGTGGCAAAGGGTTGCCATCCCAAACGTTGATACTTTTAGAGAACAGAGAACAGATCGAAGCAATTCTAAAAGCCGATGGACTGGTCGATTTGATTATTCCGCGTGGGTCTGGTGAACTGGTGCGCTACATCCAGGACAACACTAGAATTCCAGTACTCGGTCATGCTGAGGGAATTTGTCATCTTTACGTGCACTCTGATGCCGATCCCGAAATGGCTGCCCAACTCGCTGTCGATGCGAAAGTGCAATATCCGGCCGCCTGTAATTCAATCGAAACTATTCTGGTCAATGCCACTACTGCTAGTGCTGCCCTTCCCGTAATAGCTAAGAAGTTGTTTGAACAGAAGGTGCAGATCCGCGCTGATGGTCGAGCTTACGACATAATTTCGAACGCGCCCGATATGCCGGAAGAGGTATATGCCCCTTCTGCCGAAGAGAATTCCAATGAGGCCTCGCTTCTAGTTAAGGCAACAGCTGACGATTGGATCACAGAGTACAGTGATTTGATTGTATCCATTAAAGTGGTTGATTCTCTGGATGAAGCGATCGATCACATCAATCAATTTGGTTCCAATCATACGGAAACGATTGTTAGTGCCGATGCGGACGTCTTCGAACGATTCTTCAAGGGTGTCAACTCTGCTGGTATCTTTTGGAACGCCTCCAGTCGCTTTGCTGACGGCTTCCGTTATGGTTTCGGTGCAGAGGTCGGAATCAGCACGAATAAACTGCACCCACGCGGACCAGTAGGTCTCAATGGACTGGTGACGTACAAATACAAACTCATTGGGAAAGGGCATGTCGTCGCGGATTATAGCGGTGAGTCCGCCAAAGAATATACGCATCGCGACATCGACATTTAGACATTCAAACGCAGTCGTTCCTAAAAGCGCGAAATCGGTTATTTTGTAGCTGGTTTTAAATCGTCCCGGGTAGACGGTTGCGCGGGTTTCTTCGCGTTTTGTTTTGCATCTGGTGCCGGTTCCAGTGTGCCGAGTATTTGTTTTGCAGGAGGCTGGGCTGGCTTACCATCGGTTTGTGCCGGTTTCGATGCAGCTGCTTTCAATGCTTCTGCGCGGTTTGCTTCTTCCAGCTTTTTGAATTTTTCTACCATCTCTTTTGGCGCTTCTTTCGGCAAAACAATCGGTCTGTTTAAATTCAAACGCATTTTCTTCTTAATGTCCGGATCGGAAGCAAGGGCGATCTTAAGCGCCTGGTCTGCTTCTTTGGCTCCCATGCGTTTTAAAATTCCGTACAAGACGTAATACATTTGTGCAGTCGGCTCGTTCTGCTTTTTGTAATTATCCAGATACATCATCGCTTCGTGCAGATGACCGGTTTCCAACGCGCCGTATGCTTTCAGTAGTTCAAACCTGGGCTCGTTGCCGATCTTCGCAGTCAGCATTGCTGCCTGATATCCGAGATCTTGCATTTGCGTCGTGCCGCATCCGATCATTGCCAGCGCTAGCGGTTCTAAAATTTCCGGGTTGTAACGATCTAGAGTGTGAGCTTTGTTGAGCTCATAAACGGCTGCCGGTGGCTGGTCTTCAGACAAATAGTATTCGCCTCTGATCATGTGGAGCGTTGCATTGTTCGGTTGCACAGCCAGGGCTTTTTCTGCAAATTCGTTGGCTGATTTGATGTCGCCTGTATGCAATGACGAGTACGCTATGCCGTACTGAATGTCCCATATTAGCTCTGGTGAGAGGTTTTGCTGTTCGGCCAGGGCGAGCGCTTTTCTGAAGTATTTGTTGCCTTCCCTATAACGCTTTTCCGCATTGCGAACTTTGCCCAGCACCATATTCAATACCGCTGAATCCGGATAGGACTTCAACGTCTCTTCAGCGGGTTGCTCGGCATCAGAAATTTTCCCTTTGGACATTGCCCAGACGCGCATTATGCGGCTGCGCTTGCTGTCCTTGTTCATCTCGTAGGTACTTTCCCAGAGCTTACGGTCTTCTTTCCATGAGTAGTTGCGCCAGTTTGTGAATCCAATGAAGGTCAAAACGATAACGCTAACTATGGAAACAGTGACCGCGAATCGTTTTTCACAACTGCGTGCAATTAAGACACCAAGCGGAATACAAAAAGCCAGTAGGGGCAGATACATCCTGCGATCCGACATCAATTCCGGTTGCGGAAGCACGAAGTCAGGGAACAGTGCCAGTACGAAAAGCAACGCAGGGAACGAGATCAGGATGGATTTCCGATACTTCCATGAAAGAGCGCAGAGCGAGACCGGGATAATCGCTCCGATAATTGCGAACGGATCTGCGAATCCTTTGGCGACACTGAGCGGCGGATCCAATGAGAGTCCAACAGGGACGAACAGGACGCGCAGATAATAAGTTGCCAGCGTCTTGCATTGAGTGGCGATGTATTCCACAGGAGGAAGCACTTCAAGACCGAATCCGTTGCCGATTGGCGCTTTGTATTTCAAAAGCAAAACGAATGGTACTACAAGCGCTACCAGTCCGATTGCGAATAATTCCATCGGACGAGCCTTAAGCCAGCGATCCCAGGTTTCTTCCTCCGGTTTCAACATGAGGGCTAAAACCAACATGGCGGTGCCGACACTCAATGCTTGTGGTCCGCTCCAGATAGCCATGATGACGAAGAGAAAACAGCTTGAGTAGCCAATTAAACCGTCTTTTATTTGTTTACTTAGAAAGCCTCGCATGAAGCAGAGCAGCGCGAGCAGGTAGTTGAACGTGACAAGCAGAGCTGAACGCGCGGAGATATAGGCGACCGCTTCGGACGCCAGCGGATGGCACGCGAAAATAATCGCCGCGCCGGCACCGACCGCATATGGATCGATGTCGAGCTTCTTCTTCCGCTGATTGTGCAGCGCTGCCAGTTTAAAACCTAATACAAAAGCGAGAATCGAATTGGCGATATGCAGACAAACGCTGTCTCCGTGAAATACGGCTGGAGAACTAATCGTTCCGAAGGCGATGTCTGTTGCGTACGTCATCCGCACTAGAGGCTGTGCCAGGGGGCTCACAAATGCCTCTGAGAGCATGAACAGGAGTGTGGAACCCCACTCTCTTGTGATTGTTCTGAACGGTGTGAGGTTGAAACTATCGCAATAGACGTACCCGCCCCAGAGGGTGATCAGATAAGAGCTCAGCACGGCTGTTAAAACCACAGCCGATATCTTCACGCCTTTGTGCCAGTTGATCGCTTCGAGCTTGAGGGTTTTTACCTCGGGCTCACCGTCACGCTCTTGCGCCGCCCGGCGATCTGCGGCTTTCTTCTTATAGTATTTGTCGATTCTTCGGTCTGCTGACATGTCCACCGCGCCTGTCTGACTGACTGAATTATGTCAAATTCAAAGTGAGGACGTAGTGAAGATTTTTTCGGTTGCCTGGTTTGTAAAACTAGAAATCGCGTTTGCCGCCCCTGGTCCATTCCTCATAGGATGGTGGCTCGGCGACATGGTCGGATTGACCGGACTCCGCCGAGCTGAAGTATTCCACAAGGAGGTTGCTGTAGCGTTTCATATCCCGGTCTAAGAGGGCTGATTGGGATTTCGACGGTCGCGTTGTTTTCTCAGACTTTGATACTTTTGTAGCAGTGTCATCGACCTTTTGTTCCTTAGCTAAAGAAACAGTGTTTGCTGATGGAACGGAAACTGAATTGTCGGTCGGAGTTTTGAGTTTCGTTTTCTTCGGAGATTCAGAGCTGACGGCACCGGCCATTTTCACGCGCGGTTCTCTCTTGTTGATGCCCGGCTCAGGCTTCTTTTCCGCCTGGTTGACACTGGCAAATTCCGGATGGCTAGCCAACAATTTTTTGTACTCAGCCAGCTTTTCAACTACGTCTTCGTATGAAATGAAATTGGCTGTGACAAATGACAGATCTGATATAGCTTTGGCGTATTCATGCTGTTTGGCATGGGAGTACGAACGCAGCCAGAGGCTTTGATCGAGCACGGCGCGAGCCCTTGGCGGAAGGTCACCTTTCTCCGTTTTTTCCAACTCCTGCATAGTGTTTATAACTTCGTCGAGTTGAAAGGCGCGCATTTTTTCTTCTGCGTTAATTGCAATTTTGTCGATTGCTTTCAGTCTCTGCTCGTATCGATTCCAGTGAGTGGTGGCAGTGACGGTGGCGCAGACGATGACGACGCTGACTCCGAGAAACAGGAGGGGAAGCGGAATACGCTCGAAGAAACTATCGATGTGATACCGCAATACGCTGATGGAGAAGAAACTTCCCATGCTTCTTGTCTCGGACGCCAATCTTTCGAACGGACTCGCATTAGTACTTCGCGAGTCGTTGTCCGCAAAGAGAAAATCGAGGGCTGTGCCCTCGCTGCTGGTGTCACTGCCAAGTGGCCTTTTGAACACCGGAGAGATGAAACCTGGCAATCTTTGTTTGATCTGTTTCTTCTTCTTCGCCGTGGATTGCCCGTCTCCAGGCTGTTCTTCTTTGACTTCGTTCTGCTTTGTCGATGTGACAATCGGCTCGGCGTGGTCAGAGTTTTCCGGCGAGGATGTTCCAATACTCGCGACTGCACTAGTTTTCGAGTCATCGGGTTTCAATAAACTCTCGACTGGTTTTTGACCTTCCGATGTCGAATCTCGTGTGCTCGGCGCCTGAAAGACCGGTCGCCTGGAGCGTGTGGTCAATGAACCTCGCAGTCCGTTCGGTTCTGTCGCTCTGTCTTCTCGTCGTCTTTGTGCCGGAATGAGCGGGATTTTGCAATCGCTGCATACTGTTGAAAAAGCCTTGTTGGTCGTGCCGCAATTGATGCAGATGATTGAAGCTGAGCCAGCTTCGACAGCGATGCGTTCAGACCTGTCTTTTAAATTCGATCGTTTCGATCGGTTGGTACCGATTCTGGTGCCACACTCCTGACAAAAGCGATCGCCGACGTTGACTGCGGATGCACAGCTAGGGCAGACCTGCGCCTTGTCTTCAGGCGCGTAATTCTGTTCTAGTTGAGAACCGGCGAGGTCCTGTATGTCCAAGCGATATCTGCTTCTTTCCAGTCCAGTAGTGCCTTTACGATGATGCAAGTTTATCATTAAGTCAAGAAAACTCGGAGATTAACAGATCCGCCGCCAATCGAAGCGGCGCGATGCTAATATGTGCTTCCGAAGAGATATCTACCAGGCGGCAAAGTTGCTATGAAAGACGCGATATCAGAACGAGAAAAAGTCGAAAAAGCGGAATTGATTCAGTCAGTCAAAGCGCTGTTCATCCCGCTTTCACTGTTTCTTTCTTGCGTGATTTTTTCGGCCGGCTCATTCTTGTTATACAACGGAGAGCCTTTTGGCTGGGTCTTCATCGCAATCACCGGATTGATGGCGGTCGCCGCAATCTTCGCCCTGATTCGTTTTCAAAATCCATACAGGGCCAAGGGTGTGATTACCAAGGCCGATGATTCCGCCGATTCATAGTCACCGGACACTTTTCACAAGCGTTTGAACGGGTCATTCCGGCTGCGGCACGGACGGTTTCAATGCGTTTCAGCAATCAGGTTATCGCTCACGATAATCGGGTAATTCTAGAAAGTAATTACCTGTCGCGCTGGAGCCGTTATGGTCAGAATCGCTAATCGGACTCAAACCGTTCCGAAAGAAAATCCCGCGTCATTTTGTTCTGAGAAATCTGTTGCCCGCCGACATCCTGCGCCGAGGTTCGGTGCGATTCTCGTGGCAGCAGTTCTATCGCTTCAATTGGTTTCACCCGTCTTTGCCGGAGACCAGTATGCGATGGCTGTAAAACTCTTCGAGCTTAAGGATTATCATTCTGCTGCCACTCGATTTGAAAAGATCACGCAGGAGCAGCCCAAGAATGAAAAGGCGCATTACTACTTGGGCTTGGCATACAAAGCTCAGGGGCAATTAGCTGCTGCCGAGCGAGAGTTTCTCTGGGTTTCAGAAAATGGATTTGATAAAACCTGTGTTGATTATTCTCGCCAACAGATTATGGCGATGAGGAAACCAACTAGTTCTGTGCGTCAGAAGCCCAAAGCCATTCAGGTCGCTCAATTCGGCGGCTCGCAATCTAGCTCGTATCAGTCGCCGTCGTCCGGCTCGCAGACTGCTGGTGCGCAAGCTCCAGCGAAGAAAAACTTGGGGCGTTGCAAAGTTATTTTCTTCGAGACGAGCTGGTGTCATTACTGTCACGAGTTTGCTCCGCAATTCGATGAGGCCAAGAGAAAATACCAGAACAAAATGGATTTTCAGCAACTCGATGCCGAAGGTGATGGAGCCGGGCTCGCAGAGAAATACGGAATTCACTCATATCCGCGCCTGGTCTACCTTGATGGCAGCGGGAAGTTGCTCTACAACGAGGGGCGTGGGCAGTTTCAAGAGCGTATCAACGAGCTGACTGCACCATAACTGCTGGAAATAAAAACGCGAAGAGGGCATTGACATGCCCTCTCCAAAATTCTTGCAATTGACGCGCTCCAGTGAGAACGCGGTTGCCGATTAACGTTTCGAGAATTGGAAACGTTTGCGGGCTTTCTTGCGACCATATTTTTTACGCTCTTTCACGCGTGAATCGCGAGTGAGGTAACCATCGGTTCTCAGTGTAGGACGGTTTTGCGGAGCTGCTTCACCGAGGGCGCGGGCGATACCATGTCTGATGGCACCGAGTTGTCCGACGATACCACCACCACAGACGGTGACGAGTACATCGAAGCGTCCAATCGCATCAGCTGCCTTGAATGGCTGCATGATCATACGCTCGAGACCGTGGCGACCACCTATGTAGTCTTCCATTGTGCGATCGTTGATTTTGACGATGCCCGTTCCAGGAACCAGGCGGACGCGTGCTGTAGCGCATTTTCTGCGTCCGGTTCCGTAGTATTGAATAACGCTGGTCATTCTATTTAACTTCCTTTACTGGTTACTGAATGGTCTATTTGACGCGGCCGAGCTTGAGAGCTTGCGGCTTCTGAGCTTCATGCGGATGCTCAGCACCGACATAAACTTTGAGTTTGGTGAATTGCTCACGACCGAGCGTGGTGTGAGGCAGCATGCCTTTGACGGCGCGTTCGATGATTTCCGTCGGGCGGCGTTGGCGAAGCGAACCAAGGGTTTCTTGTTTGAAACCTTGTGGGTGACCGGAGTGTCTGTAGTAGACCTTCTGGAGTTCTTTTCTGCCAGTGACTTTGACCTTCTCGGCGTTGACGATGACGACGAAATCGCCGGTGTCGACGTGAGGGGTGAATTCTGGTTTGTGTTTGCCGCGCAGGATGTTGGCAACTTCTACGGCGAGACGTCCGAGGACTTGGCCATCGGCATCGATGACATGCCAGGTCTTCTCAATCTCTGCTTCTTTAGCGCTATAGGTCTTCACGGGAGAACTCCTTAAGCCTTCTGTGCGAAGGGTCACGTTCAAATAAATTGTAGTGCTCCGGGTAACTAACCGAGTATAAGGTCAGTCCCCACGGGGGCGCGGTTGGTCCGGACAAATCACGATCGCGCTTAGCAAGCGCATCCTCGACGCTGTCCGGCGTCCTTTTGCTGAGCCCAATCTCTGTCAGGGTTCCAGCAATAATCCGCACCATATTGTACACGAAGTGATCTGCAGCAATCCAGAATTCCAGGCGTCCGTCACCGAATTGCAATAATTCTGAGCGTGTTATGGTGCAAATTGGGCTCGACTTATCGGTTCCAGTGGAACGAAATGAGGAGAAATCATGCTGCCCTAAAAGCCGTGAAGCCCCGTCCTGCATAGCTTTGACGTCCAGTGGATAAGGGACGAGGTAGTGAGTATCTTTTAACAAAACAGAACGCTGTGGTCTGTTCAAAATTCGATACACATACTCGCGACTGATCGCTTTGTATCGTGCGTGAAAGGTGTCATCGACAATCTGAATGTCGACTACCGCGATGTCGGATTTCAAGATTCCATTCAAAGCCCAGGCCATTCGCCAGAGATCCGAGTCTTGAATTTCGTGCGGCCAGTCCACGTGCCCCACTTGACCACTGGCGTGAACGCCGGCATCGGTTCTTCCACTCAAGTGCAGGCGCAATTCCTGGCGCGCCAGAATTTTTAGCGCCGACTCCAGCTCGGCCTGCACCGTTCTTACTCCCAGCTGAAACTGGGATCCGTGGAGTTTTTTTCCGCCGTATTCAATTAAGAAGGCCAGTCGAGGCATGTCTAAACACGCTTATGAAGGACCTCTTCATTATCTTTCAGTGGCAAGTCCTATAGCAAGCGACCTGCATCACTTGTCGTTCGGATGGCTGGCCTGGTTGAGTGCTTTCAGGACCCAGCCGGGACTTCTTGGGTCCCGTTGATGGGGCATGAATGTGGCCACCTTGGAACCATCAGAATCTCGCGCTTGTATAAATGTTTGCCGGTTCCAACTGAAGACATTGAAGGTGACATCTTTGCCACCGGAGATTTCGTTTAGCGCCTTGCTCACCCGATCTACCGACTTCGGATGCGACTCGATCATGCCCGTTAATACCGCACCGAAGTGTTGGTGGTCACCGCTGTCGGCGCTCTCCATCAGGCTCGTCAGAATCGAGCCCTCTCTTTCTGAAAGCTTTGTCGACACGTGTTTAACCAATTCCTTGACTTGCTCGTGCCGCTTCTCGACCTTATCTTCGTACGAATATTGAGACTTCAAGATTCCCGAGTTTTCACCGATTTTTTTGCCGAGGCTCTTCATCGCATCTTCGGCGGATAGGTTGAGGCTATTGCTATGCGGTTTGTCATTGGGAGAAAAATCAACCCGCTCACCAAATTCTCTACCTACTTCGAGGTGTCCGTATTCGTCTCGGATTTGTACACCGGCAGGCGTGATCAGCTTGTTGACAGCATCCGCTATTCTGTTCAGGTCTCCCGTTGAAGAGAAGTTCTTCACCATGGCAGCGAATGATTTTGTATCGCCTGTGACTACTGCTTTTGCCATAGCCTTCACTGACTGATCGAAATAGTTGCTTTCGGATTTGTGGGGATGTTGATCGACGCGCTGATTGATCAAGTCGAGCGCTCTCTTTTGTGCCTCCACATCCGGTGCCGAGCTATCGACGATTCGAGTGTCGGGTAGGATTCCCAGTTTGAACTTGTCCTGAGAAATCGCGACCAGCTCGTCTCGGTCAATTTTGCCGTCGCCGGACGAATCGATCTGATTGAAGTTTGCCTTGAGCAACTGCTCTGCCAGCTTATCCGGCTTCGTGTAAGCCCATTTCACGTCATCGATTCCGATGGCCCCATCATTATCGTTATCGAAAGTTTTGAAATTGTTCAAGCCGAACGCTTCCACTCTCGTTTTCAGTGTACGAGTGTCCTGCGGTGGCGAGACGTTTGTTTGGTAGTCTCCACCACTCAGGTATTTTTGCGCCTGCTCTGCCCAAATTTTTGCGACGGTTTCGGCTGTTGTGTTGGATTGCGCAGATTCGTTGGTTACTGGAGTTTCGGTGTTGTCTTGTTTCTCAGCACCTTCGAATTTCGAGCTTTCTGAAATAATTCCGGCGGGTTTTGTCTTCGTCGCTGTACCGATATTGTCCGCAGTGTTTGGTGAATCCATTTCCGTCCCCTCGCCTCGCAGTTTTGACGTTACAAGCTTGTCAGGAGGTTGTGGGAAAGTTGTGAGATGGCGATGGGATTTCCACGTGGTTCGACTCGATACGAGTTCACCCTGCCCTTTTAGTCTTTTGAACTGACTTCGGCTGGGCACGCCTCGACTTCTTTGTGAGCGAACGGTATTTCCCCGAACCACGACACGAGAAAGGCACCATCGTCAGATGGTGCCTTCAACAACTGGCTAAATACTTTTATTTAGACGAGTTGGATGATCGCAAGCGGTGTGTTGTCACCGGTTTGATTTCTGTACTTGATGATACGGCAGTAGCCGCCCTGACGATCCATGTAGCGTGGTGCTACTTCGTCGACAACTCTTTTGACCACGTCGCGGTCATAGAGTCTGGCACGCAATTGGCGGCGGAGGTGCACGGAGCGTGCGACTTCCTTGGCTGCTGCGGCGTCGCCTTTCTTGGCTTTCTCAGCCAGATTAGCGTAGTCGGCGATGTGAGCATTTTTGCCCTTGGTGATCAATCTTTCCACATGTGGGCGAAGAGCTTTGGCTTTCGACAATGTGGTGATGATCTCGTCGTGGCGAAGCAATTCCGTCGCTAATGATCTCAAAAGAGCATTGCGTTGGTCTGCTGGTTTGGACAGTAAATGGCGTGCCTTCTGGTGACGCATAACTCGATTCCTTCTTTAGTGGCATCCTTCACGGATGTCGTCGCGGTTATTTATCTTTTGGAGTATCGGCGAGAGTCAAACCGAATTGACGCAATCTTTCGATTACTTCGTCGGCTGATTTCTTACCGAAGTTTTTGATGTTCATCAAATCGTCATAGGTGAGCTTGAGCAGCTCGCCCAGGGAGTTGATGTTGGCGCGCTTCAAGCAGTTGTAGGCGCGAACTGAGAGTTCCAATTCTTCGATCGAGATCGATGAATGTTTGCCTTCGGTCTGCTGAGGTTGCGTTGTGGTCGGTACCATCGGCTTGCCCGAGAGCTCGGCGATTGGAACCAAATGCTCGATTACTTGACGCGCTGCTTGCGAAATTGCTTCGGTTGCATCGATGGCGCCATTTGACCAGAGTTCGATTGTGAGCTTGTCGTAATCGGTTGATTCACCGACACGAGTAGGTTCAACAACATAAGAGACTTTGCGAACAGGCATGTAAACAGCGTCGATCGGAAGTACGTCGATTGCTTGTTTGTAATGGCTGTGAGCATCGGCTGGAACATAACCACGACCACGCTCTACCGTGACTTCAGCCCGCACTCTGCCGCCTTCGGCGAGGGTGCAAATTTGCCAGTCAGGATTGATGATGGTGGCATCGGCTGGGCAGAAGATATCACGGCCGGTGACAGGACCTGGACGCTCGACATCGAGGTGCAGGTATTGTGGATCGGCGGAGAAGGTCTTCACGACCAAGCCTTTGAGGTTGAGCATGATATCGATTACGTCTTCGACGACACCAGGTACGGTGGTGAATTCGTGAGTGATACCATCAATTCTTACTGCAGTAACTGCGGAACCTTCGATGTGTGAAAGCAGAACTCTTCTCAATGCGTTACCGAGAGTAGTTCCATAACCTCTATCTAGTGGCTCGATTACGAACTTACCGTAGATAGAACCATCAGCGTGGGTTTTGTTTTCCAGACATTTGATTTTGATTGGCTCTCTCGGGCTGCTTTCCGGAACGAGGCCGTAATCCATGCTGCTTCCCATGCCGCCTGCCATTCCGCCCATTCCCATGGAAGAGGAGGATGATGACATGCCACCCAAAGTTTGATTCATATAGAGTCGATTGAAGTCGTTATTCACGTTTTTTTCTTCCCAGTTGCTGTCTACCCTAAAAAACGGGGGCGGCACTTACGCCGCCCTCAAGCTCAGCACTATTTTCTTGAATAGTATTCAACGATTAGTGCTTCTTTGATGGTGCCATCGAGGTCTTCTCTGGCTGGCGGATTGACGAATGAAGTCTTCAAATTGTCGAGATCGGCGAAGATCCAGTTTGGTGCGATTGGCGCTGGATTGGCTTCGATGATGCTCTTGATCAGAGCCTTGCTGCCTTCCATTACCGACACGACTTGACCTGGTTTCAGACGATAAGAAGGTGTGTAAACCTTGGTACCATCCACGGTGAAGTGACCGTGAGCGATCAATTGTCTGCCTTGAGCTCTCGAAGGAACCATGCCGCTTCTGTAGACCAAGTTATCCAATCTGGCTTCGCAGAGTTGAAGAACTTTCAAACCGGTTGGAACTTTTTTCTGAGCTGCTGCAGTTTTGTAATAAGCTGCGAATTGCTTTTCGAGCAAACCATAAGTGCGGCGCACTTTTTGTTTTTCTCTCAACTGCAATGCATATTCAGAGTGTTTTTTACGCGCTTGTCCGTGTTGACCGGGACCATAGCGACGACGCTCAATGGCGCATTTAGTGGTATAGCAGCGGCTGCCTTTCAAGAAGAGCTTTGCGCCTTCGTTTCGGCAGAGTTTGCAAACAGGGTCCGTATATCTAGCCAACGTTCGATCTCCTAATCGTTTTAGTGTTGATATCCAATTGCCGCGGAATCAAACTCAAATTTGCCGGCAAAAAACAATGAAACCGGCGCTAATAAAACTTATACGCGTCTGCGTTTTGGTGGACGGCATCCGTTGTGAGGAATCGGGGTGACGTCTTTGATCAAAGTGATTTCCAATCCTGCACCTTGCAGTGCGCGGATGGCTGTCTCGCGTCCGGCGCCTGGGCCTTTGACGAGCACTTCTACTTGACGCATGCCCTGGTCCATCGAGCGGCGAGCGACCGTGTCAGCTGCTTGTTGAGCTGCGAACGGCGTGCCTTTCTTGGCGCCTTTGAAACCGACTGTACCAGCTGAAGCCCAGGCAATAACCTGACCTTGTGGATCGGTCGACGAAATAATGGTGTTATTGAAGGTGCTCTTGATGTGCACAGTACCTTGCAATACGTACCGTTTCTCTTTCTTTTTGCCTCTGGCTTTAGGAGCTTTAGCTGCCATGGTTTGTCTCTTCTTTTCCTGTGTGTGAAATCCGTCTTATCGTGACGGGAACCAGTTCTATATCGATAATGGATCTTAAGATGAATTGTCAGTAAATAAGTGAAATTTCGTTCGAATATTACTGATTTTGGGCGTTTCGTTAAGCAAATGATTGAAATCAGTCGCTTGAGATCAGCCCGTCACCTTGTCAAGCAATGCGCGGATGCTCACGCAGCGCGCATGACTTGAGGTTGACCACTATTTGGTCGCGATCTTTTTGTTCGCGATTGTGGCGCGTTTACGACCGCGTCGGGTACGAGCGTTCGTTTTGGTGCGCTGTCCGCGTGTAGGCAAGCCTCTTCTGTGGCGTTGTCCACGGTAGCAGTTAATTTCGATCAGTCTCTTGACGTTGAGACCTTCGACTCGGCGCAAATCACCTTCAATTTGGTAAAGTCCGCTCTTTTCGACTTCCTCGCGAATCTTGGACGCTTCATCTTCAGTGAGTTCGTGAACTCGCTTCTCGGCTGGTATCTCCAACTTCTTGCAAATTTTTTCGCCAGAAGTGCGGCCGAGGCCGTGGATATACGTCAACGCGATATGAACGCGCTTGTTCTTGGGTAAGTCAACACCGGCTATACGGGCCATGAATCCTCCAATAAATCGCCTTGTTTTCGAAAAATACTTAACGAGACAAGGCTTAACGCTTTAAGCGTTTACTCCAAAATTATCCCTGACGTTGTTTGTGCTTTGGATTTTCGCAAATGACGGCGACACGGCGTTTCCGACGGATCACCTTGCATTTTTCGCACATTTTTTTTACTGATGCTCTTACTTTCATTTGATTTCGACGCCGAGGCGCCTCTCCTCAAAGTGCTTCCTAAGTCTAATTTCGAACACATGCAAAAACTGCCATCAGCCTGCTTTTCTGAGGAAATGCAAACCGACACAGCCTGCCGAATGACTAATTGTACATTACTCTCGGATTCTGTACGTGATGCGGCCGCGAGTCAGGTCATATGAAGAGAGCTCTACTCGCACGCGATCGCCCGGAAGAATCTTAATGAAGTTCTTGCGAATCTTGCCTGAGATATGCGCCAAGACCTTGTGTCCGTTATCGAGTTCTACCCGAAACATGGCATTGGGCAAGGATTCCTTGATGATCCCTTCGAATTCAATTACGCCTTGCTTGACCACACAAAATCCTCATTCGGACGCTTAGTAAGTATCTCTGGCTCGCCTTCTGTGATCAAAATTGAATGTTCAAAATGTGCAGAAGGTTTGTAATCTTGCGTTACAACTGTCCACCCATCCTTCTTCGTGCGCACTTTTTCGCCGCCGAGATTGAACATGGGTTCGATCGCTATAACCATACCAGGTTTCAAGGTTGTCTTTCCACCGGCTGGTGTTCTGTAATTGAAAATAAACGGCTCTTCGTGCAGTATGTAGCCGATGCCGTGACCGCCGTACTCGCGCACGATTCCGTACTGTCCGTCGAGACCGACGTCTTCGATTGCACCGCCGATGTCATTAAGACAAGCTCCGGGAACGCACTTGCGGATGCCTGCGTAGAGCGCTTCTCTGGTTGCCTGCATCAATTTGCTTAAACCACTGGAAACGTTGCCAACAGGAACGGTGACCGCCGTATCAGCGATCAGATCCAGCTTCATGCCTTTGTCTCCGTTGTTTCGTCCAACTTTTTTGCGCTCCTCGATTTCTTGAGGCGAGGCATCGCGTTGAAAGGTCACACCGATGTCGAGGCTCAGGACATCGCCTTCTTTGACGATTCTGTCTTTTCGCGGAATACCGTGAACGACTTCTTCATTTACCGAAATACAAACCGTAGCCGGAAAGTTTCGATACCCTTTAAACGTCGGTATGGCTCCTGCAGCGCGGATCTCTTTCTCGGCAATCGCGTCCAATTCCCAGGTGCTGATTCCGGGCTGCGCGTTTTTCTCGAGCATCTCAAGAACGCGACCAGCCAGCTGACCGGCTTTGCGGATGAGTTCGAAGTCTTCGGTTTTTGTGACAATCATGAACTAACCTGGGCGAAACACAGGGACGATATAAATAATACCCGATTCTGGGAACGCGAAGCGCGCCGTTAGCGGATCCTGGGCCGTTAGCGAAATCTTGGCCGTTAGCAGAGTCTGGGAGCGCAGGCTTCCAGCCTGCTCCTAAACGCCGCGTGGATTCGATCGTTTCGGGAAATTTTTAGAGAAGTTTCTTTGCGAGCCAAGGGGGACCGATATCTTGACGGCATAGAAGCAGGCTGGAAGCCTGCGCTCCCAGGAGCTGCGATTGCAGGATCGTATACTCGAAACTACGCTGTTACTTTGAGGGCTTTGACGAGGCTTTCGAAAATTTCGTCTGCGTCACCTTCGCCGTTAACGTTTTTAACGAGACCCTGGTCGCCGTAATATTTGATCAACGGCTCGGTTTGCTCAGCGTAGGTTTGCAAACGTTGCTTGACGACTTCCGGCTTGTCATCGGAACGATGTGAAAGTTCGGTCGAGCATTTATCGCAGACGCCTTCTTTTTGCGGCGCGAAATATTTGATGTGATAAACGGCATTGCACTCTTTGTTTGGGCAAACGCGGCGACCGGTAATCCGATCGACGAGCAGCTCATCTGAAGTTTGCAAATTGATCACGACAGTAAGTTTTTTACTGAGTTCGGTCAGCAACGTGTTGAGGCTCTCGGCCTGCGGCAAGTTGCGTGGGAAACCATCGAGGATGAATCCTTTGTCCATCTCTTTCTTGGACAAGAATTCTCTGAACATGTTGATCAACACTTCGTCCGGAACGAGCAAACCTTTGTCCATGTATGACTTGGCTTCCACGCCGGCTTTCGTTCCTTGCTTCACTGCTTCACGAAGCATGTCGCCGGAGGAAAGGTGAGGAAGAGAAAGTTTTTCTGCTAGCTTTTTGCACTGTGTGCCTTTGCCGGCTCCAGGCGCGCCTAGAAACAGAATTTGCATTTTCGTTTAACTCCAATTTTGATTTAAAAAGAACGCGCACGCGTTTGAAAAACTCAGGCCTTACCCTCATTAGGCTTGCGGAAGATGCCGCGGGCCTGATAACGAGCTGATAGCGCATGGGTCTTGATTTGTTTCTGAGTATCGATGGCGACACCGACAAGGATGATGAGAGACGTACTTCCCAAGCCCTGCAACGTTGTCACTTGTGTGAATTGTTCTGTGTGAATCGGCAGAATGGCGATGATAGCGATGCAACTTGCACCGATGAAAACCAGCCTGCTGAGCGTATCTTCTAGAAACTCCGCGGTCGGTCGACCGGGACGAACCCCCTGGATGGCGCGACCCTGTCTGCGCAAGTTCTCCGCCATATCGCGCGGTTGCAGGATGATCGAGGCGTAGAAATATGCGAAGAAAAGAATCAACGCGAAATAAATCAGCGAGTGTTCCCAGCGGTAATAGACAAACATGTTGCCGACTTCGGTCGCCACGAAGTTCCAGACGGATTGCACCGTGGGCACCTTCGACATGCTCATGATGCCATCGCCTAAAACCGGAATGCTCGTTAGAAGTTCAAATATTGCCTGACCCGGATCTTTGGATTTGCCCTGGCTGGCGAATTGCATGACTGTGGTCGGGAACATCAAAAGTGATGATGCGAAGATGATAGCCATAACCCCGGATGGGTTGATTGGTAGATAGAGGTAGTCATCAGGTGCCGCCACCTGGAAGACCTGTCGACCGACATTACGCCTCGCCCCCAGTACCATGATTTTTCGAACGCCCTGCTGCAGGCAGACGATCAATGCGGCGAGAACTAATAAAGTCGCGATCAGAACGGCAACGCCCCAAACCGGAGTCTGACCGGTTTGTACTGAGTCGTACGTGTTGTGCACCATAGAGGGCAGACGCGCGACGATACCCAAGAAGATCAGAAGTGAGGCACCATTACCGACACCACGTTCTGTAATGACTTCACCTATCCACATAATGAATATGGCTGATGCGGTCATGATGATCGCAGAGGTAATAACGAAGAGCGGGCCTGGCGTTATCACAACCGGCGGCGCCTGAATCTTCATAAGAACGTTGGACAGCATCACCGACTGTAGTATCGAAATTAAAACGGTAAAGCAGCGCGTATATTGCTGCAGTTTTTTACGACCCTGCTCACCCTGGTTCTTCTGCAGGTCTTCGAGCTGCGGAATAACCGCGGTCATGAGCTGCAAAATAATCGAAGCCGTGATGTACGGTCCGATACCGAGTGAGAAGATCGACAGTTTGTTCAACGCACCGCCGGTGAAGAGGTCGACCATGCCGAGCAAGCTCTGAGCATATTCGGGGTGCTTCAGGAAGGCGTGCGAATCAACGCCCGGAAGTGGAATGTGAACGCCGGCGCGATAGAGAAAGATCATGCCGAGAGTAAAGAAGATGCGCTCCTTCAGCCCAGCGGCACCAAGCATCTTGAAAAGATCTTCCGGTCCTCCGATTGGAGTTCCACGCTTTGGTGGTGTATTCACGCCTATCCTCCCATGTCGCTTCAAGCGAGTTGTATGGTCGATTTCGCCTGTCAGCGATTTTCTTCTCGATCAGATTTTGTCTGATATTGTCTTGTTTTCCAAACGGAAAATGCCCAACAAACGTCCATCATATTAGACAGAGTGGGGCATTTTTTCCTGAACCATATTTGTTTTAACTATCTGGACTTTCTAGTCTTCAGATTTTTCGGATTTTTTGGATTTAGGTTCTTTAGCTTCCTTGGCTTTAGGTTCTTTTGGTTCCTTAGCGGCTTTCGGTGCTTTCTCTTCTTCCGGTGGTTGCTCTTTGGTTTCTACGGTTTTCTTTTGTTGAACAAAACCGTGTGGTTTGCGACCGCGAACTCTTGGTTCCAATTGAATTACTTCATAGGTTCCGCCGGCTTGTGTGATCTTGTCGATCGCGCCTTGCGAGATGTGGTGCGCTCTTACCTTCAATGCAACTTTCAGTTCTCCGGCGCCGAGAATACGAAGTGACTTCGATACTTGACGCAGAACACCGTGTTGAACCAATGATTCCGGATTGATTTCAGTTCCGGCAGGAAGCGAATTGAGCGTGCCCAGGTTGACGGAAACCCAGTTGCGACGCTTGACTTGAGGGAAGTTGTGAATTTTAGGCAGACGTCTGAACAAAGGTGTTTGACCACCTTCGAAACCGAAGCGTCTTGCTTCACCGGAACGTTGACCCTGACCGTTGTGACCACGAGTCGATGTTTTACCGTGTCCGGATGAGCGTCCGCGACCGACGATTTTTTTGCGGTGCGTTGCGCCTTCGGGCGGTGCCAAATCTGTAAGCTTCATTTCTCGATCTCCTTCGCCTTGCGCCGGCACTTTCCTTACCGACTCGGCTATCTTTGCGGCGTCAGTTCGATTGAACTTCGCCTGTCAAACTACTTTGCTGCGCGAGCTTTGGTTTTTGCCTGGCAGCACATTTCGCGACGAGCGCGACGAGTGACTTTCCCTACTGGTGTAGAGTCCGGCACTTCGGTGATCTCTACGAGGTGACCGACTTTGTCGAGCATTCCTTTGATCGTAGGAGAAGACGGGCGGACGACCGAGCTTCCGAATTTACGGAGACCAAGCGCCTCGAGCACCTTTAATTGCGTATCTTTCTTGCCGATTTTTCCGGCGTTCAAGGTAATCTTCAACATAGGACTAAACTCCAATTTTTCTGTGGAGTTTCACCCCCACTAATTACGCATCGGGCATGATGCCCATCGGGCAAGATGCTAGTTGAGCATCTGTTGAACGGTGATTCCGCGCAGTCTGGATGACTGATCGAAAGTTCTCAGTTCGTGTAGACCATTGATGGTGGCACGCGCTACGTTAAGCGGTGAGCGCGATCCGAGTGATTTCGACAATACGTCGCCTACGCCTGCCAGTTCCAACACAGCGCGGGAGGCACCGCCGGCGATGACGCCTGTACCTTTAGCGGCTGGTTTCATCAGCACGCGGCTTGCGCCTTGTTTGCCGACGATCTGGTGAGGAAGCGTTGCGCCGATCAAAGGAACGGTGATAAGCGATTTGCGAGCATCAGCTACACCCTTTTGAATCGCCATGATTACTTCGGATGCTTTGCCGATACCGATACCGACTTGACCCTTGCCGTTGCCCACTGCGACTACAGCACGGAAGCTCAGTTTCTTACCGCCTTTGACTACCTTGGTTACGCGGCGAACTTGAATGATTTTTTCTTCCCATTCAGATTGCTCGCGGTCTCTTTTGGTTTCGTCTTGCGAACGGTTTTTCTCGCGACCGGAAGTTCTCCGTCCGCGCTTAGCACCATCGGCTGCGGCGTCATCTACTGGTGGACCTTTGTGATCTTTTTCCATCTGGAAAATCCTCTTCCTCTATCTTCTTTGAGATCGTTTTAGAACTCTAAACCTGCTTCACGAGCGCCTTCGGCAACTGCTGCCACACGTCCGTGATAAATGTATCCACCGCGATCGAAGACCACTGATTTGTAGCCTTTTTCGATAGCGCGTTTGGCGATCAGCTCACCAACGCTCTTGGCGGAATCTTTGTTCCATGGCTTTTCGACTTTCAATTCGTTATCGAGTGTCGAAGCGCAGGCAATCGTTGTTGCTTTGGAATCATCTACGAGTTGAGCGTAGATGTGTTTGTTGGAGCGATAAACGCAGAGGCGCGGACGCTCGGCTTGACCCCAGAGGGAACGGCGAATCCGTTGATGCCGTTTGACTCTCGTCTCTTTTCTATTTACCTTCGTAATCATTGCCTTAGTTCCTTAGTGGATCGATTTGAAACTGATTAGGCTGCCGAGCAGCTCATGAAAAAATCTAATGACGGTTTACTTAGAACCTGCTGCCTTACCGGCTTTCTTACGAATGACTTCGCCTTCGTATTTGACGCCCTTACCTTTATAAACTTCAGGTGGACGCTTGGCTCTGATGAATGAGCAGAAGTCACCGAGCTCTTGCTTGTCGACACCAGTGACGGTGATGACGTTGGTTTTGGCGGCTACTTCAACGGTGGTGTCTTTTGGAATTTCGATTACAACCGGGTGTGAATAACCCAACTGCATGGTCAGATTTTTTCCTTCGACAACGGCTCTGTAGCCGACGCCGACGATTTCCAGTCTGCGTGTGAAACCGGTGGACAGACCAGTCACCATGTTGGAGAGAAGCGTGCGGCTCAAACCGTGCAATCCTCTGGCGATTCGATCTTCAGAATTTCTGACGACCGTGACTTCACCGTTCTCTTGCTTGAAGCCGATTTCCGGTCTGAATGTTCTGAAGCGCTCACCTTTAGGACCTTTGACTTTGACGTCCTGACCCTTGATTTCGACGGTGACGCCGGCGGGAATTTTGATTGGTGCTTTGCCTATTCGAGACATGGTTCTACCTTTTTACCTTTGTGATACGCAGTCAGCGTTTGCTTACCAGACTTGACCGACTACTTCACCGCCAATATTTTGCTTTCTGGCCTGGCGGTCGGTCATGACACCGCGGCTGGTGCTGAGAATCGAGATTCCCAAACCGCCGTATACTCGAGGAACTGCTTTGGACGGACGATAGAGTCTCAGACCAGGACGGCTGACGCGTTTGATCCCTTGAATCACTTGCTCGCCTTTGGAGCCGTATTTCAAAACGATGCGCATTTTTTGTTCTGGTGTGCCGAGATCTTTCGTCTCGAAAGAGCTGATGAAACCTTCATCTCTCAACAGTTTGGCGATCGCCACTTTCTGTTTGGAGGCGGGCATTTCAACGACAGGAGCTTGCACTCTGGTGGCATTCCTGATGCGTGTGAACATGTCGGCAATAGGGTCGATTACGGGCATTGGTTTAAATCTCCTACCAACTAGACTTTGTGACGCCTGGGAGCAGACCTGCGTGTGCCATCTTTCTAAGGCAGCATCTGCACAATCCGAAATCGCGGTAATAACCTCTCGGCCGTCCGCAAATTCTGCAGCGATTATGCAAGCGAACCTTAGGGTACTTGCCTTTGGCTACAAGCAATTGATGCTTGTGCTCTTTGTCAATCATCGATGTTTTGGCCACGATCCTCTCCTTAAGTGGATTTCTTGAACGGCATGCCGATTTCTTTTAGCAACGCGAGCGCTTCCTGGTCGGTGCGCGCGGTCGTCACCATGGCAATGTCCATTCCTCGTGTTGCGTCAATTTTGTCGTAACTAATTTCGGGGAATATAAGTTGCTCTTTGATACCGAGCGAGTAGTTGCCGCGTCCGTCGAAAGACTTTGGCGAGAGTCCGCGGAAGTCTTTGATACGAGGCAGTGCGATGTGCACGAGTTTGGCGAGAAAGTCATACATTCTCTTGCCGCGCAGCGTTACGGAAACGCCGATTGGCATACCTTTTCTTACTTTATAGGTAGCGATCGATTTGCGAGCTCTGTTGACTACAGGCTTTTGTCCGCTAATCGTTGCCATCTCTTTGACTGCGCTTTCGATTGCTTTCGAGTTTGCAGTTGCTTCGCCTACGCCCATGTTGATCACTACTTTAACGATGCGTGGAATTTCCAAGTCGTTTTCGTAGTTGAACTGAGTTCTCAGCGCCTTCTTAACTGTCGTTTCGTAGTGATCTTTTACGTTAATCATCTCTCGGTCCCTTTAGATTTGTCAGACGGTCTTTGTCGTCATGACTTTGGATTTCTACGTATCCAGCGACTCATTGCATTTTTTGCAAACGCGAGTCTTTTTGCCGTTTTCCAAAACCTTATGAGCGATTCTGGTGGTGTTTTTGCACGATGTGCAGAACAACATTACGCGGCTTGCGAAGATTGGAGCTTCTTTCTTAATCAGTCCACCCTTGCCCATTTGCGTTTTTGCTTTGGTGGCGCGGGTGATGACATTGATGCCTTCGACCACGATTTTGCCTTCCTTAGCAAGCACGGTCAAAACCTTTCCGGTTTTGCCTCTGCCAACGGTTTCCGAGCCGGTCATCAGTTTGACCATATCGCCGCGGCGGACGTGTACTGCAGGGACCAGGTTGGTTGCGCCTTTTTTGATGAGCGCTTCAGAAACTACGGTCGCGCCGCCCTTCTTCACCTTCGGTGAGACGGGAGCCTGACAGTATGTAATCTTTCTCTTCTTTTCAGCGATAGCCATGAGAGTTATAGAACCTCCGGAGCAAGCGAAATGATCTTCGTGAAGTTCTTGTCGCGGAGTTCGCGGGCAATCGGTCCGAAGACCCGGGTACCTTTCGGGTTGCCGTCTTTTTGAATGATGACGGCGGCGTTGTCGTCAAATCTGATTGATGTGCCGTCCGGACGGTGCACGCTCTGTTTGACTCGGACGATGACGGCTTTGACGACGTCCGATTTTTTGACAGGCATGTTAGGGAGTGCTTCTTTGACGGTCGCGACGATGGTGTCACCCACAGTGGCGAATACTTTTCTCGAACCACCCAGCACGCGAATGCAAAGAAGCTCTCTGGCTCCAGTGTTATCTGCGCATGTCAGTCGCGTTTCTTGCTGAATCATTATTTTGACTCCTTGAGTAGAGCGTCTGGATTCTTCTCAAGTACTTCGAGCAAGGTCCAGGTTTTATCCTTCGACAATGGTCGGCATTCTTGAATTTTCACTCTGTCGCCGACAGCACACTCATTCTTCTCATCATGAGCTTTGAACTTGTTCGTCTTCACCATCTGTTTTTCGTACTTAGGATGGGGATATCGGCTTTCGATGGCGACGACAATCGTCTTTTCCATTTTGTTGGAAACGACAGTTCCGACTAATTCCTTCTTGGGCATTTTCTTTGCGAACCTCTATTACTTTCCCGTCCTGCGTGATACCGGAGTGGTATCACTATTGAGCTAAAGCTGCTTTCTCTTCTTCTTTGATGAACTTCTCATGCTCGATTGTCAGCAATTGAGCGAGGAGTTTCTTTGCGGCGCGGAGTCTGGCTGGACTCTCGAGTTTTCTCAGTGCTAATTGAAAACGCAATTCGACGATCTGTTTACGAGCGTCAGCGATGTGCGCTTGCGTTTCTTCAGCCGATAGTTCTCTTATGTCTTGAACTTTCATGTTGCCTAACCTCCGTGATGGCGCTCGACCACGCGGCATTTTACCGGCAGTTTTTGAGCGGCCAATTTCAAAGCTTTGATGGCGTCTTCTCTCGATACGCCTGCCATTTCAAACATTACGCGGCCGGTTTTGACGACAGCGATCCAGAATTCTGGGTTACCTTTACCGGATCCCATCCGAACTTCGGCTGGTTTCTTGGTGCAGGATTTATCTGGGAAAACGCGGATCCAGAGTTGACCGCCCCGTTTTACGGATCTGGTCATTGCTTTTCTGGCTGCTTCGATTTGACGTGATGTAATCCACGCCGGCTCGAGTACTTGCAAACCGTATTCACCCATTTGCACAGTCACGCCGCGGGTTTCGGTGCCGCACATGCGACCACGGTGAAACTTGCGATATTTGGTGCGTTTAGGCTGTAGCATGATGCTTAACCTGCCTTCCTGGGTCTACGCCCAGATTTGTCGTTGTCTCTCTTATTGCCACGTTCTTGGCGGCCACCTTCGGCATTTTGACGATCCCGATCGGTTTGCGTTTTGATGTTTGGCGGCGACCATTGTCCGGGTTCGAGTTCGCCTCTGAATACCCAAACTTTGATTCCGATGATGCCCATAACCGTGTTGGCTTCGGACGTTCCGTAATCGATATCCGCTCTCAATGTTTGCAGTGGAATGCGACCTTCTTTAGCCCATTCCGTACGTGCGATTTCAGCACCACCCAGGCGACCTGCGACCATGACTTTGACGCCGATGGCTCCGGCGCGCATGCAACGTTGCATTGCTTGCTTCATGGCGCGACGGAAGGCAACCCGTTTTTCCAACTGTTGAGCAATTGAATCTGCCACCAGTTTGGATTCGAGATCAACGCGGTTGATTTCGAGAATGTTGATTCTGATGTCGAGACCGGTTCTGTTGAGGAGACCTTTGAGCTTGCCGGTCAGGTTTTCGATACCTTGTCCGCCCTTACCGACGACTACGCCTGGACGAGCAGTGTAGATGTCGATCTGAACTTGATCGGCTTTGCGTTGAATCTCACACTTCGAAACGCCGGCTCCGGCGAGTTCTTTGGCAAGAAATTGACGAAGGCGATGATCTTCCTCGATTAGAGGAGCAACGTCTTTCTTCGTGACAAACCAGTTGGACGACCAGCCTTTATGAATGCCAAGTCGAAAACCGTTAGGATTAACTTTCTGACCCAAGATCCTGTCCTCTCTTTCTTACCGTGTGTTTTTGAAGCGATAGCTTCGGGTGTGTGGTGGTGGCGTATTGCCACCATTGGTTTAAAACTTAAACGTCGGAGATGGTGAGCGTGATGTGGCTCGTTCTCTTCAAGATCGGCATCGCGCGACCGCGTGCACGTGCTCTGAATCTGCGTGGCAGGGTTGGTCCCTGGTCGGCATAGGCTTCTACGATTACCAATTGATCAGCTTCTTCTCTGGAGATTGGATGCTTCTCGTGGTGAATCAAGTTGTACATTGCAGAGTGGAGTACTTTCCAAACTGGCTTGGCAGCCTTGAAAGGCATGAATGTAAGCATGTCGATTGCTTCGCCAGCTTTCTTGCCGCGAATTTGATCCACGACGCGACGCACCTTCCGTGGTGACATTCTTATCCATTTTGCTTGCGATTTACTTTGCATCGCTAGGTCCCTCTTCTATTAACCGCGTTTGGCTGTTTTGTCGGCGCCGGCGTGACCCTTGAAGAGTCTTGTCGGAGCGAATTCGCCAAGTCTATGTCCGATCATTTGTTCGGTTACGTAGATTGGCACATGTTTGCGACCGTTGTAGATTGCAATCGTATGACCGATCATGTCCGGCGAGATCATTGAAGCCCGCGACCATGATTTGACTACCTTCTTTTCACCCTTACGATTCATCTCTTCAATTTTGTTGAGGAGCGAGGGATGAATGAACGGTCCCTTCTTTAGCGATCGACCCACAATTACCTCCTACTTACTTCGTTCTTCTCTTAACGATGAAACGATCTGATGGTTTATGACCACGACGTGTTTTGTATCCCATTGCCGGCTTGCCCCAAGGTGTTTGAGGTTTGCCGCCGATAGGCGATTTGCCTTCGCCACCACCATGTGGGTGGTCGACTGCGTTCATGGCAACGCCGCGGTTGGCAGGCTTGATGCCCATCCAGCGTTTGCGTCCTGCCTTACCTAAAGTTACGTTTTTAGCATCCGTGTTTCCGAGCTGACCGATGGTCGCCATGCAGTCCATGTGGACCTGGCGCATTTCGCCCGAAGGCAGTCTCAGAGTTGCAAGGTTGCCTTCCTTAGCGAGCAATTGGATTTGCACGCCGGCTGCGCGACCGAGCTGACCACCACGACCGAGGGTGAGCTCGACGTTGTGGATCATGGTACCTAGTGGGATTTGACGAAGGGTCATGGCGTTGCCGATCTGAATTTCAGCGTTGGCGCCGCTCATTACCTTGTCACCAACCTTGATACCAAGGGGAGCGAGGATATATCGTTTTTCGCCATCGGCGTAGAAAACGAGACAAATTCTTGTGTTGCGGTTCGGATCGTATTCGATCGTTTTGATGGTGCCTGGGATGTCGTGTTTGTCACGTCTGAAATCGATAATTCGATACTGACGTTTGTGACCGCCACCTTTGTGACGAACGGTCAGACGACCCTGGTTGTTACGACCACCAGTTTTGCTTTGGAACCGGCAAAGTGATTTCTCAGGCTTGTCTGTCGTGATGTCCGAAAAATCGAACAGCGACATATTGCGTCGTCCTGCGGATGTTGGTTTTACTTTTCTGACCGGCATACTAGTTGTCCTTCTGCGTACATTCTAGGAATTCTGTGTTTGCTCTAAGCTTTAGCCTTCGAACAAATCGAGAGCGTCACCGCCGATGGTGACAATCGCTTTTTTGCCGTCTTTAGGAACGCGTCCATGACGTCTTCTGCGGCTGAATCTGCCTCTTACGGCTCCGGTGTTAACCGAAATCACTTCTGATTTGTTGCCAGGATATAGCTCTTTGAGGAGCTGCTCCATCGCTTGTTTGATCTCGACCTTGTTGGCGTCTTTGGTCACCTCGAAGGTGTATTGACCAAGCTGCGTCATCTGAGCTGATTTCTCAGTGATGATTGGTCTCAGAATTATTTGGGAGTATCTCTTGTCCATGATCTTTTCCTGATTCTTCCTGGCTTGGATTCGACTACCGCTCTACCTTATTCTTTGTCTTTCTTTTTGGGTTTTTCAGACTTAGCGTTATCGGCTTTGGCTGCGGATTTCTTATCTTTGTCGCTGTCTTTCTTTTTGGCAGGAGCCTTTTCAGCTTTTGGAGTTTCTTCCTTGGCAGGCTTCGGTGATTTCACCTTGGCTTTGGCTTCCTTAGCGGCTTTCGGCTTAGCTTCCTTCGCCTTCTTCACCGGTTTTTTCGCAGCTTTTTTAGAAGATTTCTTTTCTACTTTTTCTGCTTTTGGATATGGATTATCCGAAACTTCTTTCTTGAGGTGCTTGTTGATCGAGTCGATCGCCACTTCGGAAGTGAGGATTACATCGAAGTGCAGGAGGTCTTTGACGTTGACCTGCGAAGCGGAAATTACTTTCAACTTATCGATGTTGCGAGCGGCGCGGAGCACTTTGGCATCTGCATCTTCTTTGAAGTTATTGAGAACGACCAGAACTTTCTTGCCGGCCTCGATGCTCAAATCTTTCAAAAGTTGAGCGAATTGTTTGGTTTTGGCTTCGCCGAAAGAATCGAAAGTTTTGACTACAACGAACTTGTCGACTGATGCGGAGAGTGCCGAGCGCAATGCGACGTGGCGCATTTTTTGTGGCATCGAAACGGAATAGTCTCTTGGTTTTGGTCCAAAAACTACGCCGCCGCCTTTCCATAATGGTGAACGGATCGAACCAGCACGTGCGCGACCGGTGCCTTTTTGGCGCCATGGCTTGCGTCCGCCGCCGCGTACTTCAGCGCGTGTCTTGGTGTTGGCGCTTCCGGATCTTGCATTGGCAAGCTGTCTAATTACGGCTTGATGCATCGGCCCGACTTTGAGCTCGCTAGCAAAAACGCTGTCTTCGAGCTGAAGCTCGCCAACTTTTTTGCCTTTCAGATCTAGCACTTGCGTGGATGTCATTTTCGTCGTCTCTCTACTTATCTCGAATATCTTTGGAATTGCTTTTTAGGTTTGAATAAACCGATTAGCCGTTCCACTTCAATCTTGTGGGGCTAATTACAACAAGACTTCCTTCGACACCGGGAACTGGTCCCTTGATCAAAAGAAGTCCTTTTTCTGCGTCAACGCGAACTACTTTGGCGCGACGAGTGCAAACATTGACGTTGCCCATTTGTCCAGGCATGTGGATTCCTCGGAATACGCGACCTGGAGTGGTGCCTGCGCCGATCGAACCCATAGAACGGTGGAATTTAGAACCGTGGGTCATTGGTCCGCGAGCTGCGTTCCAACGTTTGATGGTTCCCTGGAATCCTTTACCGATTGACTTGCCGCGTACGTCGACGAGCATGTCTTCTTTAAGGATGTCGGTGATAGGGAGTGCATCGCCTACCTTATAAGAGTTGGAATCTTCGACATGAAACTCTTTGAGAGGAGCAACTGGTTCGATTTCGTTTTTCTTGAAGGTGCCGAGAGCTGGCTTGGTGAGCTTCTTCTCTTTGATCTTGAATGCGCCTACTTGAATCGCTTCGTAACCATCTTTGTCCTTGGTGAGCTTGCGGGTGACGATATTTTCGCCAAGCTGAACAACGGTTACAGGAATAGCCAGTCCATCTTTAGAATAGACTTGGGTCATTCCTACTTTTTTGCCAAACACGCCTAGAGTTTTCATTCCTAGTTCCTCAACGGTGCGATTTTTGAACTGCGTTCGTCAATCGCCTCTCTTTACTGCTTATAGTTTCACTTCGATATCAACGCCGGCAGGCAGGTCGAGACGCATTAGCGCATCAGCCGTCGTAGGCGTCGGATCGTTGATGTCGATCAATCTTTTATGTATGCGAATTTCAAAGTGCTCTCTCGACTTCTTGTCGACGTGAGGAGAGCGGAGTACGCAATAGACTCTCTTGCGTGTCGGCAAGGGAACTGGTCCGCAAATAGTTGCTCCAGTACGGCGCGCCGTGTCAACGATTTGATCGGCTGACTTATCGAGAAGTCTGTGGTCGTACGACTTCAAACGAATGCGGATGCGCTGCACTTTACCAGTGCCGGCTTGTCCTTCGGTTTTTTTAGTTTTGGCGCCAGCCATATTCCCTTGTTCTCCATTGGTGGTGGAACTACTCGTTGCCATCTATATAAGAAGGAACGATTTCGACTGAAAGTCGTTTTGATAATCGTCGATAGTTCTGCCGGTGCTGTCTGGGGTCAAGACTCGGGAGCGATGCCGCATCCCCGGTGGGACCTCATAATTCGCGAAGCGAAGGGCAAACGATACAGCCCGCGATTGCCTCCTTCGTGTCGACCAGATTAACTCGGTCTTATATTCGAAGGCGTCACAGGTTGCCGTTTCCGGCGAACGAACCACACATTCTACATACTAACCTTATAGGGACGCAAAAAATTTATCTCACAATAATGTTTTCTTTCGATTTGCCGGAAGTCGATCCCCTGTCAGGATCTTCGGAAACGGGCATTGGCGCGGCTCTTTGTAGTCAAGCGCAGAAAAATGTTTTTCGAGATTGTGTAACAGACCTTGAAACACTTGGGTTGCGGGACACGTACGAATCCGACTTTTCTTGCGGCGAAACTCCCAAGCCGATGGATTGCGCTTTCCTGCGATCCCTTCTTTGTGTCGCAAATCTCCGCAAATCTATAGGTGGCAGATCTCCTGGTAGCAGAACTCGATTCAATAATTGTAGGGGCGGCTCGAGAGCCGCCCGGGCTGCTGTCCTCAGTTATTCATTAATCAACTATTTTTCGTTACCTTTGTTTCTAGCTGCACGGGCGGCTCGCGAGCCGCCCCTACAATTACAGAACCGAATTACAGCAGAACCGAATTACGGAAGCGAATTACAGAACCGAATTACAGCAGAACCGAATTACAGAACCAGTTCATTTAGTTAGTATGATTGATTCATTGATGACAACCGCGGCAGAAGATGTCCGAGCAACCGAAAATTCCCAACTCACAACTTAAAGATGATCCGCCTCAGCTCATTGTTGACGATGGTTCAGTTGAGCAAAGCGGCTCGCAGTTGCTGCAAGACCTCTCAGGTCAAATCGTGGCTGACCACTATGAAATCGTGAGTTTGCTCGGCACTGGTGGATTAGGCACGGTTTATAAAGCGCATCACAAGCTGCTCAACAAAACGGTAGCAATAAAGTTTCTGCGAACTGGAAAGAACTTGGATGCAAGGGCTGTGCGGCGATTTCAAAGAGAAGCGCAAACCGCAATCGGTCTAGTTCATCCAAATATCGCTTCGGTCCAGGAGTTTGGACTCCACGACGACATGCCTTTCATCGTGATGGAGTTTGCAAGCGGAGAATCGCTGGAGCAGATTGTGGAACGAGGTTATCTCGAACCAGCTCGAGCTTTGAACATCACCAAGCAATTGCTCCAAGCTCTCAGTCATGCGCATAAGCATGGCATTGTTCACCGTGATGTAAAGCCTGCAAACATCATAGTCTTCACCACTGATGCTGGTGCGGAAGAAGTGAAACTGATCGATTTTGGAATTGCAAAGATCGTTGAGAACGAAAATCGCACCGATATAACCAAAGCTGGATCGATTCTAGGGACGCCGTATTACATGAGCCCGGAGCAGTGCAGAAGCGCTGCTACCGATCATCGAACGGACATTTACGCAGCAGGATGTGTTGCCTATGAAATGCTCGAGGGCGTGCCACCATTCAAAGGCACCACAGCTGTGGAAGTGCTTCTCAAGCATATCAATGACGCGCCAATGGTATTGCCTCCGCCGTCTGGAGTGGCCGGTTTCGAACTGGTCATAGATAAAGCGTTAGCCAAGGAGCCTGAGCAGCGCTATGCCTCGGCAGATGAAATGTTGTCCGAGTTAGAATTGCTTGAATCCGGAAAAGCGCCTCGCAACACCTTTTATCTCAACAAAAGAAAACTGCAACGCAAATTGATATATACCGTTCTCGCATTGCTTGCCGTCGCGTGTGCGGCCGTGTACTTCGTTGGTTTGGTTACTCACGAAAAATCCACCGCCGAGCTCAGCAAAGCAATCAGGCAGCACCCGGAAGTGGTTAGTAATTATATTGATCGCGCGAAGCTGTATCATGCGCGTGGCAACCAAGAAGCGGCGCTGATGGACATTACGACCGCCGAAAAACTTGATCCGAACAATGCAGAGATTGAAAAGCTTAAGTCTTCCTTTGAAAATAACCCTTCTGCCGACTCCACGGAGAAATAGTGCTCGTGTCTGAAGAACAGAATTCTGAATTCATGACACCACCGGCGACGATAGTGGTAAACGATACGCCGGAAGCCGTTGCCGATTCTACTCCGATGGAGTTCGACCAGGTGACGAATGGTGCCTCGATGGTTGGTCAGGTTATTGGCGGGCACTTCGAAGTCGAATCATTGTTGGGAGAGGGCGGAATCAGCGTAGTGTACAAAGCTCGCCATACGCTGCTGGACACACCGGTAGCTATTAAATTTCTGCTTCCTGATACTGAAATGAACTCTAAAGCAATTATCCGATTTCAGCGTGAGGCGCAGACCATGGCGCAACTAAATCACGACTCAATCGCCGGCATAAGAGAATTCGGCATCCACAAGGCGATACCGTATTTGGTGATGGAGTTTGTCGAGGGCGAGAGTCTCGACCGCATACTTGCATCTGGAACCGCGTTGGAACCGCAGCGCGCTTTGGCTTTGTTGATTCAGATTGTGAGTGCTTTGTCGCATGCTCATTCTCACAAAGTCGTCCATCGCGATTTGAAACCATCTAATGTTATGGTTTATCAAAACAAAGTTGGTCTCGAGTCGATAAAGATTATCGACTTCGGGATCGCGAAGATGATTGAGGGCGATGAGCAGCGTAACTTGACGCAGACCGGAGATGTATTCGGGACTCCAAGCTACATGAGTCCTGAGCAATGCCAGGGAAAAACTGTCGATCAGCGATCCGACATCTACTCCATAGGATGCATTGCGTATGAAATGTTTTCGGGCTCGCCGCCGTTTACTGGTTCTCAACCGCTTGAAGTGATCCTGAAGCATGTGAGCGAGAGCCACAAGAGTTTAAAACCAATCGGTAGATTGTATGGGTTGAATAAACTTATCGATGCATCTTTAGCCAAAGATCCGAACGAACGCTATCAAAGCTGCGATCAGTTTTTGTCCGATCTAAATCTGTTAGCTTCAGGCGAAGAGCCGCTAGGCACCAGGGTGCGCTCCAAGAGTCTAAAGTTCAATACGAAAAAAGTTTTCAACGTGTTGACTGCAATTCTCGTGTGTTTTCTTGTTGTCTATATCTGGTTCATCTCGTCTTTCAAGCCGGGCACCATTGAGTCAGTAACCAAAGACATCGAGAAGGATCCTTCGGCAACCAACTATCATTTGCGAGCTCGCTATTATCGTGATGCCGGGCGCTACAAAGAAGCGCTTGCCGACGCGGCGAAATCGATCGAGCTGCAGCCGAAATCGAATTTTTGGGCTCACAGAATTCGTTCCGATGTGTTCGTCGAGATGGGCGATTTCAAATCGGCTCTGGACGAGGCAGAGCTTGCTGTCGCGGCCAAGCCGAAAGAATTTCGAGCTTACATGGTTCGTGGAATCGCGAAGTATAAACTCGGCCAAGATGCTGATGCAGTGGCGGATTTGGACAAGTCGCTGGAACTCAATCACGATCCTGATATCAACCGAATGTGGAGTAACCGCTCGGGCACTCTGTATTATCGAGCCGCCGCTTTAAATCGCTTGGGACGGTACGATAAGGCTCTCAAAGATATTGACGATGCATGCAAAACGGACACGAGTAAAACGGTTACACCAGACAAAGCGGACACGTGGCATAACAGACTTCTTGTTGAACGCGCGCGAGCGAATCTCGGTTTAAAACGCTTTGACGAAGCGCTGTCAGCCGCACAACAAGCATGCGACGACGACCCCGCGGACGAAATCGCGAAGCAGGTTTTAGCAGACATCAAAAAGGCCATGTCGCCGCAGCCATAAATGTTTTTGAATCGCATGCTGCTTTTCCGGAAATGCGCAAGGGTTTAATGGTGCACTAGAATTTCTTTTCAACGACTGAAATCGTTCCATTTGCTTCCACGATCGCGACATGAATATTCGCGATGGAGACGGTTCCAGCCTGACGCACGGCGGTCATTAATTCCTTTATGGTGATCATTTCTTTTCCCATATTGTCCCAATTGATTTTACCGTTGTGAACAAGTACACACGGAGCACCTTCAACAATTCGCTCTAGCTTCCTTGATTTGAACTTCAAGAAATTGACGAGATAACTCATTCCTACAAAAGTAGACATGGCAATGAACGCAGCTGTCAGCGAATCGTCGTTTTTGATGGCCGCAGAAGCAATCAAATCGCCAATGGTAAATAGAACTACTTGATCGATTGCTGAGGTCTGGCCACCTTCTCGATTCGTCATTCTGAGAATCAATAAGATGAAGGCGTAGAGCAAGGCGCTCCGAAAAACTAGCTCGTACCAAGGCAATTGTAATTCAAACATTCCCGTACCCTATTGATGCCGTGACGAACGAATTGTACAGTGGTTTTGCGCTGTTATCGCTTTATTTATCGCGTAATGAATGACTATAATTGTTCACTTGCATTTGACTGACGAGGTGCTCCATGCTCGATGGTGTTTTGAAACGGGCGACTGCGTTTTTGGATAACTGGTTAGGTTACCGATACAGCCGACTGGAAGTTCCGGGTTTTGTGGTGGCGATTGCGCACGAGGGCGAACTGGTTTTTCAGAAAGCATGTGGCTATGCCAATCTTGAACGC
>JBGAHZ010000031.1:0-91602 GCA_044225915.1 Obscuribacteraceae bacterium (SeqCode) | reverse complement strand
AAAGACGTCTAACGATCTCGTTCAGGCTACAGCTAGATTCCTCTCAAATGCTAACGTGAAGACTGGGCAACGAGCATGTCTCAACGAAGCTAATGAGTCTTATTCGGCCGCGCATACTTTTGGAACGGATGTTTTTGCTGTATCTCTCGAGAACAGCCTTCAATACGCATCTAAGTGGTTATGGGATGGTTATGTTTATGTCTGTCTGGGGTGGCCCAACGCCACGGACAACCCGCCCACCAATTTAGTGTCTCAAGCTGCGGAGCAAAACAGAGACACCATAATCCAAAACGTCGAAGCGATTCTTGAGGCTGATCCGAAGGGCACTAAGATTCTCGGTCTGGGCCATTTCGAGGCGTATGATCCTATTTCAGAACTATTAGCAGACATTTCCGATCCTTCACGAGTTGCTGCGCGTTCAGCGAAAACGATTGATGAATCCAACCTCGAACTGACGAGGCTTGTGATTCTCTATCTGTACAATGATCGTGATTAATTCTTCTTTCCGACCCAATTTCAGGAAACTTTTTTGGTCCCGAGAGTCTAACAGTGTTCTAGGATTGAGAGGTCCTGAGGATAATTCAGTAGAAGATGAGAAAAGTCACGCTCTACTGTTGCCTACTGATCTTGCAAGTGATTGCGATGGCGCCTGCGTTTGGGCAAGAGGAATCGGTGCGGATCAACCGACCGGGCACGGCTTCCACAGGCATTGAATCAGCAGCCGGGCGCCTGCAAGGCGCCCCCACAATTAGCACATCGTCGGACGACAGCGTGAGCTCGGACGACAGCACGAGTTCGAACGGTGGCACGGTGTTGAATGGAAGCGCCAGTTTGAGCGGCGGCTCGTTGATGAATGGGATACCAGTCCGTGATGAGTTGCTCATCAGATCGAACCGATTTGGCAGTCAGCTTTCCGCGTGGCAGAGCAAAAATTCCGTTGGTCCGACTGTGTCAGTGAGCGATTCCGAGAAGAACAGGAAACAAACTCGAGACCGTAGACCAACAATCACAGTAAGTGCGGCCCACTGTCCAGCGACTAATGATCCGGCTTTTCAAAATCCGGCGAATTGGTGGGAGAATCTATCGCAGGAACAATCGATGCGGCAATTTGGCTCCCAGTGGGAACTGTGGCTGAATGCGGTTCAAAATGTATTTAGAGCGCGGGCGCACGAGTTGAGCAACACTCCTGGTGTCGCAAGCGTTCACCTCATCATAAGATCGGATGGAAGTATTCAGGAAGTCGCGAACTATACAGGAAATGAGCGTGCCCATCGGGACATCCCCGTCAGCGAGAGAACGTTGCGAAACCTGCAACGCCTCGTTGTTTCGGTGGGAAAATTTCCACCATTTCCTGCAGGTTCAAGAGTCGGTCGATACCACCTGATTCTTGATGCATCCGTTGGACATTGAAATTTCGTTTGATTAATTTTTCGATTTCAGACCAAATTTTAGAAAACTTTTTGCGTTAAAAAGCGCGGTTTTTTTCACATATAAGAATAGACCTTCTTAAAAAGGCGCATGAATGGTGAGTTTCCAAATGCCCCGAAATAACGTGGGAAATTACGAAAGGAACTTGGAGAACGCCCGCCCTTGATGGGAATTTCCCCAATGACAGATCGGCGCGCCAGTCTTAAACTGCAAGCTATAACACCACTCGTTTCTATCGGCGAACACCAACACCCCGTGCGCAATTTGAACACCAAACCAGCCTCAAAGCCTAGACAATCGACCACTCGGTCGATTCTCGCGTTGGTAGCAATCTTCATGCTGTCGGCGCCTTTCTTTTTCTCGGCTGCATTCGCTCAAACAGAGCCACCGCCGCCTGGACAGCCTTGGAACTCAGATCCGAATGCCAATGCATTGAGTTCTGGTGCTCAAGGAACTGATGCGACTGCTCGTTCGTTTCCGGACGAACCGCCGACCAACTACGTCAATCAGGCTGCCGAGCAAAACAAAGACACCGTCATCCAAAACGTCGAAGCAATGCTGACCGACAACTTCAGGCAGTACAACGACACCTACGTTGGACTTCACACTTTCTGGGGCGATGACATCATTTCGCAACTCTTCGCTAACATCGGTCAGTTGATCGGTAAGTGGTTAACAGAATTCATCAACGGTTGGGTATCTGATGCAGTTCAGTTCCTGACTGGTTTCCTGAGACTGTTCGTGCTCAACCCGAACATCGCAGTCAACGGAATGGCTAATACACCTGGTGGCGGAGCGAGCGATGACATCTCGCCTTTCGTACGCCAGGGCGCAGACGTCATGTACGGTATCGCAGTAGATCTTCTCCTTCTTCTCTTCATCCTCTGCATTTGGAAGTACTGGGCTGAAGCTGCATGGAGAGGTGGTGGTAACCTGGTCGGTGCAGTTGGTCGTTTGATCTTCACCTCCGGATTGATGCTCGCCTGGCCGACAATCTATGCTTTCGAAATTCAAATCACCAATGAAATGATCAAGGCGATGTACTTCAATTCCGCCGATCAAGTTTCTGCATTGGACGCCGCGATGGCAGCCGCTGTTAAAGGCGGTTTGATGGCAGGTGCAGGTCTAATCGCCAACGCTACTGCTCCGATGGCAGGTCAAGCCTTTGGTGGCGTACTTGGTGCCGGACCTGGTGGTATTGCATTAGGAACGGTTGGTAACCTGGTCGCCTTTGCTGGTTTGATCATCTACCTTATATTGGGCGGAATTCTTATCGCCGAGCTGATCTACATCCTCGTTTTGAAGGCAATTCAAACGGCGCTTTTGACAGCACAATATATGTTCGCTCCGATCTTTATTGTATTCTTCGCGACTCCGGACACTGAAAACGTCACTTCCGGTTTCGTCAAATCATTCGTTGAAGTCAGCCTCTGGACATTCGTTTGGGTTGGTCTTCTCAAGATCTTCGTCATTATGATCCTCTCGGATTTCAACCCCTGGGGCAAAATCATTCTTGCTGTCGGCATTCTGCAGATGATGATTCAGGTTCCTTCATTCCTGGCTCGCGCTCAGATCAGCCCGATGTCCGACTTCGTTTCTGCTGGATTGATTTCCGGTGGTTTGATGAAGGGTGGCAAATTCCTCAGCGACACTCTTTCGCAAAGAGGAATGCAGCTCGCTAAATATATTGGTGGTGATACCACAACCGGTGCCGCACGCGGACCGGAGATGTCTAAGAAAGCTGACCTCAATGGTCTGGCTCACGGACCTCGCGATCCACACCTTCTTAAAGGAATTCGTGACGCCGCTCACGGCGAACCGAAAGGACCTAAAGGCGACAAGGATGGCGGAGCCGGTGGCGGCGGAGCTCCTGGCAGTAAGGATGTAACTGGACCTAAAGGTGGTAAGCCGGATGGAACCGGACCTACGCCTCCTGTCAAAGGCACTGGTCCTGATGGTGGCAAGAAAAAAGGCGAAGGCCTGCCTGGGACTGATGCCGCGGGTAAAACGATTAACCCTGCTGATGGCACGACTCCTGGCACACCTCCTGGTAGTCCAGTGGGTGATGCAGCGAAGAAAGGTCTTGCTGGTGCTGGTGTTGCAGCCGGTGTAGGAACTGCTGCGGCAGTACTCGGAGCTGCAGGAACTGGCAATGTCGGCGCACCTAATACTCAAGATGCGCGCAACAACCAAGCCGCTCTAGATCAAGCCGCTATGGCTGCGAAGAAGCTCGACAATGACATCAACTCCGGCGTTGCAGACGGAGACAAGGATGGCAAAAATCCAAAAGCTCCAACTCTTGTAGAAGGCAAAGAAGTCAAAACGGGACCAGATGGTAAGAAAGACGATGCGAAGAATGGTGCCGATGTCGGAGCTGCCCTGGCTAATGGACTGACGCCACCGGCTGCGAAAAATGCTACCGGTGGAACTGGTGCGGCAGGCGGTGAGAAGGATCAAACTTTAGCTGTCGATCGCACAATCAAACCTGGACCTGGTGGAGCCAAGTCAGGATTGACACCGCCAACGGCTGATGGAAAAGACCTCGCCGCTCTTTCAAAAGATCCAACTAACAAAGATGGCGCAGGCGCTGCCGGACCAGATGGAAAGGCGCTCAACATGGACGTCGAAGACGGCAGTGCCGCTACAGGCCCTGGCGGAGTTAAACTCGCTCCTGGTGCCACTACTGGTGACAAAGACGGCAAACCGGCTATCACTCCTCCAGGCAATCTTGCACCGGGAGTAACTACTGGTGACAATAAAGCCGATGGTGTTTCCGTTGTTGTTCCAACCAGAAGACCTGGTGCAGGAAGCAAGGTTGGCACAACCAGTCCCGATCCGACTATGAATGGACTTGGTCGAGTCACAAGCGATCCTACTGCTGGTCGTGCTGACCCGACAACTGACCCACGTCTTGGTGATGATGGCGCAACTGATACCAATCTCGACCCAACAAAATTGCCACCAGTCAAAACTGATGGTGCCGGCGGAAAAGTAGACAACAAAACAGAAGTTGTTCAATCTGGTGCTGCTGGTCCGGAAGGTGGAGCTACAGCTCCAGTGACGGTCAAGCTACCAGGACGTCGTGTTGGCGCACCTACAGGCAATCGTGGTGCAGTCGGCGACGTGCCGGTTGATTCCACCAGTGCTGCAGATGCACCAGTGAATCTCCCTTCAGGCACTGTGGCGGCCGCTGGCAGCGAAGGCTGGAAGCCGGATGCTGTAGACGGTCATGTAGTTCCAGGTTCAACTCCACCTGCATCTGGTGGAGCACCGGCTAAAGTTGATGTTATCCCGATGGCGACAGCCGCAAGTGCGGCTCTGGGAGCGGCAGCAGCTGCTGCGATTCCGGTTCCAACTATGCGCAGAGGCGGTCACCCCGGTGCTGGCAGACCTACTGCTGCTCACGGTTTCATCGATCCAGGATGGGAACCGGAAGATGCTCCTGTTAGACCAGTTTCCGGTGGCGGCGCTGGCGGCGGCGGTATTGGTGGTGGCGGTGGCGGCGGTCTCGGCGGCGGTCGCGACGACGATCCACCAGATCGTATCCCTCACGGAACAGCTCCAGCCAGCCCTCACGAACAAAGACTACAAGCCGCTCAAGGCGTAGTCCCGATGAACAACTATCAACAAGCCGGTTATCGTTGGATTCCACCTCGTGGTATCTCCGGTGCTATCCGCTTGGCTCAAGACGTAACTCTGGGACCATCGACATCAGGCGAGCCTGAGTTGATCGGTAACGCGAAAGGTCAGACCTTCCACGTCAGACATGCCGAAGGAATGGATCCGGACAGACTGGCACTGCAAATGATGACAGCCGGTTATTCCACAATGGTCGGCAACGATCCAGCCGCATATGATGCCGCGCGTCAATCGGCGATTGACTCAGGCGCAGACAAACCAAAAGGATTTGCTCAGCGCATGGCAGCCGGTATCCTTTCTTATAATGGTGGAAGCTGGGCACAAACAGCTAACGCCAAACAAGCATTCCAGCAAGCACTCTACACGAGCGCCGTGGAAGGTTCGCAAGCCTATGTCAACGGACAAGGTGGCAACGCCTACACCGAATACCTCAACCAACGCTACGGTCCGATGACCGACGAGCAACAAGCCTGGGGTGTTCACATCATGACCGACGGCGGTTCTCCGGAATCCAGCTGGCATTGGGGTCACATCCCTGCTACGGAAACTCTGGTAAGAAACGCAATTCCGATCAACGCTACATCAAGAGCAATTGCGACAAACCCGACAGTTCTCAGATCACGTCCATGGGAACAACGTTCCGCGATCTCCGGTGCATCTGCGTACATGGAATCGAGAAGAAACGAAGAAATGCCGGATGCGCACCCGATGATTGCAGATGCATGGGTCGGTCGCGAAGCACAATTGATGGCTCCTTCCCTGGTCAACACCGTTACCGCTCTAGCTGCAGAATACGGCGACGAATCTTGCAGAAACGTAGCGATGGTCAACGATGTAGCCAACATCGTAGGCGCAGGCGCCAATGCGGAAGAATATTGCCGCACCTATCAAGCTCTCAGAGTGTCCGCTGCAATCGGCGACAAGTACAAAGGCGGCGGCGGTGGTGGCGGCCCGATCAGTGGCGGCACCATCAGTGGTGGCGGTCCTGGCGGCGGCGGCGGCGGTGGTGGCTTCACCAGCACCAGCGTATCTGGAACCGTTCTTCCAGGTGGCGGCGGCGCTGCTGCACCGGTCGATGCGGCCTACGATGTCGATGTCGACTCCGGTCCTGTGAATCCGGGTGCTCTCAACCTTGGTGGTATCAACGCTCCGAACATGGGTGGCGGTGGCGCACCAACCAGAGCCAATGTTTCGTTCAGACATGCACCAGGAACAGGTAATACTCCTCCTCCGACTCAATCGATGCGCATCCAGGGCGATTCTCACCCAGGTGCTGTCGGACCAATGCACATCAACAATGTGGGCGGCGTAGGCGCTCCTCCTCCAATCATCAACGAACAGAACGTGGAAGTTGAGATTGTTCCAGGACACGTACCGACTCCTCCTCCAATCGATGCTCAGCTTATCAAAGTGCCTCCAGCAGCCAGTTCGCGTCCTGCTGAAGTACGCGCCAACGTCACCTTCATTCCAGGTAGCAATGGTGGTGGCGGTAGCAGTAACGGCGGCACGCAGAGAGTGCGCTTCGAGGCTCCATTGAGAGATTCGACCCCGCAAGTCAACATGCAAATGGGCGGATACAACGACCCTGGCAACAGCGGTCAAGTAATCGAAACCCACGTTGAAGCAGAATTGTCATTCGGCAAGACTGGCGATATCGGCGGCGTGAGCGAGCAAGAAATCGAATCCAACATCTCGAACATGGTAAACGGCTACGACACTACTGCTGAGATGGCGTACAACGTAGTCTATGACCTGCACTCTGCCGGATTCTCGTATGAGCAACTTTCCGATCCTAAGATCGCCAAAGTCGCGATGGCAGTGATGAGTACCAACAAAGGCATGGCTCATACCGCTGCCATTACCGCTGGTAAGCTCGGTTCTGCCGGCTTCAGCATGAAGCGTACTGAAGTCGTTCAAGCGATGCTCGATTGCGATCCACGTTGGAACGAAAACAACATCGATCCGAAGAGCATCTTCGCTGCAGAAGCAATTAGCGATGCGCACCAGGAGTACAAGACCGAGCTGATCGCCGAGTATCAAGATGAGATCAGCAACTATCCAGCAGATCAAGGTGGACCGTCAGAGCACCCAGTAATGAAGCTCCAGGCGTATCCAACCAAGAACTTCACCAGTCAGATCATCAGCCATCCTGATTACAGACCATCTCAAGGTGGTGGCGGCGGCGGATTGCACAAGCAAGTCGTCCGCGTGATCCGCGAGAAGATGGATCAACGTCTTGCTGGTAAGGATCCATATTACGGCGGCGCTGGTGACTACAGGGACGAAGATACTCAGAACTTCGCCTCTGGTGGTGGACGCGGCGGTCGCGGTGGCAACGGCAAGGATGACTACGACGTCTATTAATTGGGCGAAGTAGGAATCTGTGGCGGCGCGGTGTAGGGGGCGCTTTGTAAGCGGCCAGGGTGCTAATGCGGCGGTTTACTGGCCGTTTGATCCCGGACGTTTTCGTACACAAACGGCGATGGGCGCTTGCAAAGCGCCCCTACGATTAATCCTGAAGAATTAACGCCCCGCGATTAAGAACCAGTATCAAATCACCAGTACAGATCCAGATCAGCAGTACAGATCACCTGTACAGATCACCTGTACGGAGCAGCAGTAAAGATCACCGTACAGATCAGCAGTAAAGATCACCGTACAGATCAGCAGTACAGATCAGCAGTACAGATCAGCAGTACAGATCACCGGTACAGATCAGCAGTACAGATCAGTAGTACGGATTACCTGGCGTGAAAATTTAATTTTGGGTTTCGGAGCGATAGAGTTCATGCGTGTTTTCGGTGGTCAGATTAATTCTTCGTTTTGGCAAAAAAAACTTTTGACGCGAGAAAAAAGAGGCTCAAAAAGCGATCGCCAAAACACTGATAAAACGGGCATCTTTTCGTCTTCATACGTAATTCCCGCGTAGAGTTAATCTAATAATGGGAATTCTCCCACGGATTGTGGGAATCCCCCCGATTTACCGTAGCCTCATACGCATCTAATCTGTATGCATGAACCACCACTTCCCGACCGCTCCGACGGTGGTTTCAAGAGAAGCAGAGAGCGACCCGACGAGTTTAACCCTCATGAAACTCTACAGCCTCAAATTAACCTCTGTGATTTGCCCCAAGTGCGAGCTCACCTTCGCGACGCCGGTCGCTAAGATGCCGAAGCTCTCACGTGATTCTCGCGTTGAAACCGACCTCCACCGTGTGCTGCCGGATGCCGCTATCAGAGCCAGTCTGATTGCGATGTGCCCGGAGTGTGTTTACACCTGGTGGTTGTCTGCTTTCAAAAATCATTACTTCTTGCCTGAAATGTTGCCTGATACTCCACCGGTAGACAACGCCAAGAAGTTTGGACATGCTGTCCTCAGCGGACGCAAGAACGGTGCCCACAGCCTCGATCGTGCCATCATCGCATTGAATGGCTACTGGTGCGCCAGAGAAGATTTCCAACCCGCCGGCAAATGGCTTGAGCTTGCCGCTCGTGAGCTCTACGAAGCGCTCAACGACGACAGCTGGAACGGTAACCGCGGACGATACCAGTTCATCATGGGCGAAGTACTTCGCCTGATGGGTGAGTTCCATGATGCAGTGCGCTTCTATGACCTGGTTGACAGACGTTCGGTTCTTCCAAGAGAACTGATCGACCACCAAGTCGAACAAGCGAAAAACGGAGATTCGACTCCGACATTGCTCCCTCCTCACATCATCGAAGATATCTTCCTTCCGAAACCGCAGGTGGTGCCCTCGGTTGCACCAAGCGAAATCGTATTCGCTCAAGCGGCAGTGTAGAAGCTGAATGAAGTTCAAGAAACACAACAATTTCAACACCAAACAGTTCAAGACCAACAAGACCAGGAATTAAAGAGAGATGGAAGACCAAACGCCACTAAATTTAGAAGACTCGCCGAAGCTATTCGGTTTGCGATACGACCAACTGATCGCATGTCTGGGAGGTTTGATCGTTGGAACCCAGCTTTACTCCTGGATGGTTCCAATCATGATCGGACCGCACGACCTGAGACTCTACATCGCAATATTCTTCGGTCTCTGTGGACCAGCCTACTGTCTCTTTAGTCTCAACAATCAAAGCGGTTACTGGGACAGTGTTATGAACTACTACATGAGCTCTCAAGTTTTCATCCCGGGACCCGATCCAAATCCAGTCAGATTTCTGAAAGACGAAGTGCTACCCGAATACCTGGACCTACCACCAGACGACTCCCTCGAAATCGAATTCAACGCCTTCATCGAAAACACTGACCAACCCACCCCATCCGCAGCCTAACCCCAAGTTCAAGTTCACAGTACACAAGCCGCTCGACGTAACTCAAAAGACCAAACAAAACCCGTTTCTTTAGGACAGTCAAAAATGACGACTTCTATTTCAAGATCAAATCAACCAGAACTCGGTCTTTCCGGATTCCTCAAAAAGAGTGATAAGAAAGCCGTTATCGATCCGAAATTGGCAGATGCAATCGCCAAGCTTCCTTCGATGGCAGTGCCAAGACCTCATCCTTCCGCCGCCGGTCTCCTCCCTCTCTGGGACTTGTTTCAAGATGATGCTTCCGGACTCGGAATCATGGTTTTGAAAGATGGCAGCTACAGATGCATGTTCGAAGTAGACGGCGTTCACGTCAGTGGATTTGACGAAGTTCGCCTGGTCTCGATGATGAATCACTTCACCGGCTTCCTCAATGGTATCGACACTTCGGTTCAATTCACCATTGATTGCCACAACACAACCAAGCGTGAGTATTTCGAAAAGCATCCAGTCGATGTAATCGACGATGAGTTCCTCAAGTACGTTGCTCGTTGTGTTGAAAACGATCAAGCCAATCTTCTTGCTCGCAATTTCATTCCGGAATTGCGCTTCTTCGTCACTTTCTGTTTCCGTCCTCCCCGTGAGAAACCAGCCAAGAAATCAGGCATCATCGAAAACGCGATGATGACTTTGAAAGATGTATTCGGCAACAAAGCCGCTCGTCAAAGTGTCGGCGCTCACATGAAAAACGTTGCCACACTCCTTCAACGTGCACAAGGTTACATGGGCACACTGAGCGCCTGCAGCATGACTGGTCGTCCAGTTTCGGCTCTCGAATACTTCCGCATGCTGTACAAAGAATTGAACCCAACGCTCTCCCACATGAGCGAAGACAAACTTCCTCTTCCGGTCAGACCAGCTACTCAACCGCTTTCAGCGAAAGTCAAAAGAGTATTTCCTGACATGGAACCAGCAACTATTCGTCAGCAATTGACTGAATCGGAATACGATTTCAGCAATCCTGATTATGCTCGTATCTCGGATATGGCAAACTTGACCACTGAAGATGCCAAAGAAAAAGAAGGCATGTTCTTGCGGACGCTCTACATGAGCCGTCTTCCAGAGCGCACCGGTCCACTGTGGTTGTCTCCGCTTCTGAGATTGAACTGCGAGTGGAGAATGAACATCTACGCGCACAAGCTGGATAAGGAAGTCTTCCGCAAATCCATGCAACGCAAACAAGCTCAAGCCAGCGCCAACACATATCAAGGTCTGATGGGACAGCGTTCCGCTCCTAACCAGGAAGAAGCTGAAAAGGCTCAGGAAGCGGCTCACATCGGATCGGAACTGTACACTTCCAACATGGAAGTATTCAACTACGCGATTTATTTCACACTGAAAGGTGATTCACTCGAAGAAATCAACCGCGCTACAGAACTTGTAAGATCGGCTGCTCCTCAGTGCCGCGGCGCTCGTTTCGTCGTCGGCTATCGCGAGCAAAAAGGATTGTTCATCGGTTCGCTTCCAGGAATGGGACTCGATGTAACCCGTCGTGGTAAGGCTGTTAGAACACCTACCGTAAGAAATTCGTTTCCTTTCGTTCATGCCAAACTTGGTTCTGAAGAGAAAGGCAGCTGGCTCGGTTTTTCAAAAGAGACTCTGGAACCGGTTTTCCTTGATCCTTATGATGAAAAACTGCCTAACGCTCTCTGTGTAGTCTTCGGTCAACCTGGGGAAGGTAAATCGATGGTTGCACAACAGATCATCCAGATGAAGATGGTCGGCGGCGCCAAGGTGATGATCATTGACCGTTCCGGTTCATACAAAATGCTTGCCGATGTATACGATGACACGGCATACATCAGACTCGGTCCCGATGGACAAGTTTGCTTGAACCTGTATGACTTGCCTCTGGTAAGCAGCGACGGCAAGCAAATCGATCCAGCCAATCCACCGGAATCGCACATCATCAAGATTTTGAACTTCCACTCCGTTATGCTCGGCGAGCGCGGCGAGCAAGCGATGACCAAAGATGAGAAGCCAGTTTTGATGCAAGGCATTCAAACCATCTATCGCGAATGCGCAGCTAAAGGTCGCGTTCCAATCGAATCCGATCTGGTTGCATGGCTCGGCGAAGAAGCTCAAAGAAGCAAAGGTTCAAGACGTGCTGAAATTTGCGAAGACCTGCTCAACAGACTTTCGCTCTACTGCCGTGGTGCTATTTACGGAAAACTTTTCGATGGACCGACTTCGATTCCGACCAACGCTCGTTTGATCGTATTCGATACATCGGATCTGGCTCACGATAAGACTCTTGAAGCTGTAGTCACCTTGTTCGTTTCGGACTTCGTTCTTCGCAGCGCAGCCGAGCACAAGCAGAACAAAATGAAAACCGGCAAGCCTGCCCGTTTCGTATTCTGCATAGACGAGTTGTGGAGACTGCTCAGATACGAAGGCGGCAAGACTCTGGTTGAAGACGCTTCGCGTACATCACGCCACTTGGGTCTCTTGTTCATCGGCATCTCCCAGGAATTGGGCGATTTGCTGAGAGACGAGAGAGCACGCAACCTGGCGACTAACAGTTCACTCAAGATCATTCTCGGTAACGACCCGAGCAACTTCGATCTGATTCGCGATGCTTGCGGATTGACGCCTGCAGAGATGAATTCCATCGCTCACCTGACAAGAAAGAACAGAGAATATTCCGACGCTTTCCTTGTCTATCACAAACTATCGCGCGGTGTAGTCCGGCTCATCGTCCCACGTTTCATGTACTGGGTAGCAACGACGGAACCTAACACCGACCAACCGATGCGTGCTCAAATGATTGACCTCTGTAGAGGAGATGCACGCTGGGCCTGCCACTTGTTGGGACAAGGCTATGTTCCGGAAACGTTCTCTCCCGATCTTCTACTTGCTGGTTAAGGTGGTATCAAGAAATGTTTGACTATCAAGCAGGTGAAAAATACAAACTGACACTAATCATCGTTGGCTTTGCCGGCGCGATGATTGGCATGTTCTTCACGCTTTTGCTCACACCAACTGCGCCACCATCAAGAGTCGCCAAAAACAGACCGAAATGGGCAGACAATCCGGACGTTAACGGTGGTGGTCAATCAAGCGGACGTCACGGTCGCGCCATCGACGGATACCAAACCAATCCTCAAGAAGCATTGGCTCAACAAGCCGCCGCTCAACCTTATGTAAAGACCGATGCCAACCAAGCTCAGCAGCTCGTCGAGCAATGGTTGAATCTAGCCTGGGACTTTAGCGCCGCAACCGCCGGAGCCAGCCAGGAAAAAGCAATGCAATATATGTCTGCCGACTGTGCCGGCGCTTACAGACAAAACATCTGGACTGACGACATGGCTAAGACGATCGCTGCATCAGGTGCAGTGAGCAGCTTCCGCCCAAGCGTCATCAAAGTCGGCGAAACCCGCCAGGACGGAGCCGTCGTAATATGCGTCGAAGGACAGCAAGTTCTCGAAGTACCGGGCAAGGGCGCCAATGCGCATGAAGTGAAGCTCGAGTATCTGGTCAAATCAACAGAAGACGGCAAAATGCAAATTGCCGGAATCGCTGAAGCAGGCAAGTCCTTCGGACTCTAGAAAGTATTCGGTTCAACTGGCGTTATAAGATAGAAAACTAAGGCTCAGGATAGCAAGCATGACGTACAAATCAGTAATGAATGAAAAGGGTCAAGTTGTCTTCTACAAGGACATCGAGACCGGCGAGCAGATCGGCGCTAAAGAATACGAGCGGCGTGCTCAGCTTGGTGCGATGAACCATAGTGGAGGCGGCGGCGGACAGCTCCAAGCCGGCGGAATGCCGATGCAAATGCAAGGCGGCATGCCGATGCAAATGCAAGGTGGCGGTCTGGGTGGACCTCCGATGCTTCAGCCTGGTATGGACCCAATGGCAATGCAAGGCGGCGGAATGCCGATGCAGCAAATGGGTGGAATGCCTATGCAGCAAGGCATGGGTCAGCCACCGGCTACTCCGCTGATTCAGCCCGGCGCTCAAATGCTCAATCCTCAGTCCGGTCAACTTCCCGGTATGCCGCAGGCTCCAGGGCAAGGTCAAGCTCCATCAGCTCAAGGCGCCGGCGAGGGTATGCCTCAATACGGAGCCACCACTCTCGATCCAACTCAAGGTCTGCCTCCTACAGCAGGTATGGCAAAGCAAGGCAAGTCGCTTCGTCTGGAAGGACTGCCGCATGCTCACCCACAACAACTTCATGGCAGTACCACCCCTGGTGGCGGTGCTGTAGCTCATCCACGCAAAAGCCACGGCTTCCTCGATGCGACATCCATCGCAATCCTGCTGCCGACACTCGTTTTGCTCGCCTTGATTATCGCAGCAGCTCACAAGAAGAGACTGTTCCCATGGCAGACAATCCGTACGTTCAACCCACCATCCGGTATGTTGACACCACGCGATTACGAACGTTCTTTCCTCTGCCCGCCTAACCTTCGTCGTCATGGACGCATGGGCAAACGTAATCCTGAAGCAACCTGGGAAGATGTCGACGGCGTCGTTATCCCGTTCGGCTTCCTGGCAAGAACGCACCTTCCAATCACTATCCCGATGGGAAGACTGCCTAACAAAAACATGTTCATCGTAGCCCCATCCGGTTCCGGTAAAACGACCCTGATGCGCGCTATCATCAAATCCTTGATCGCCAAGCCTTGCGTAGTCATCGCTCTGGAAGCTAAAGCTAACGATCCTAACTTGGACGAGAAGAAAGAAGGTTTCAAATACACCGTGTTGCCTGAGGCTGTACAAGCTGGTTTCGACACCCTGTACTTCAACCCTCTCGACGTTGATTCCGTACACTGGAATCCATTAGATCTTCCACCAAACACATTCGCATCATCTATTGTTCAAGACGTTAACGCCCTCGATGCCGAAGAGCAACACTGGGCAGAACGCGACATGGGCTACATCGAAGGTCTCGCTCAACTCCTCAAATGGGGCGCTGTGCAGGTCATCGGTGAAGACGAAAACGGTCAAGCTTCCGAGTTGGAACAGCTTCCATGCAACCCACGCGGTTTGATGAAACTGGTCAACAACCGTCGCAACATCGTCGAGTCCTTGAGACAAGCGAAGAGCAATCCTGAAATCAACAGCGCCGAGTTGAGCGAAATGACTCAACGTCTCTCCTCCATCATCAGAACTGATGCTGATTGGGATAAAAACATCCAGGGCGTTCGCGGTCGTTTGAGAATGTTCAAGAACCCAGGCGTTCTGCGCGTTACCGAACAATCCAACATCGACCTCAAGTCGGCAATGCACAAACCAACCGTGCTCATCTTCGGTGCTCCTGCATCCCTCGGTCCTGACGCAGAATCGCTCGCCGGTTGCTTCGTCTACCAAATGCAACAAGCATTGCACACCAGATACGGTACCGCTTCAGTTCTCCCATTGTTTGCGTTCTTCGATGAATACCAGACATTGAACATCGACGTAGCCGGCAGATTGTCAGCTATCGTACGGGGCGCCAACGGCGGATTGACCCTCATCCTTCAGAACATCTCGCAAATCACATCGGGTGGAAAAAACGCCGAAGCAGAAATGCGGACCATATTCTCCAACTGCGCGATTCGTGTCTGTCTGCACAACGCAGACGAACAAACTGCAGCATTCTTCTCGGAAGAAATCGGCAAACACGCCATCATCGTCCCCGGTATTGCCGACCACTATCAGTCGACCGGTTTCGGTATCTTCCCGTCCAGTTGGAACAGAATCCACTCTCAACAAGTTGTCGCTCGCGTTGATTCCGATACGATCAAACGTATGGAGAAACAACACGCGCTCGTGTACCTGGCACCAGCCGGCGACCCTGAGTTCGGTGAAACCAAGCCATTCATGGTCGACTTGAGAGGTATCGAAGAAATCGCCAGATTGCACCTCTTGCACAACGTCAGTGCACGTCGTGGACCTGCACCAGGCGGACCATCAATCCCAGGCGCTCCTTCACCGAATGTGGTGCCGTCCTTCATGCAAGTGCCTAATGCCGGCGAAGCTATCAACAATGCTTTCAACGGACATGAGCAGCCTCAACAACCTGCTGAACAGAACGGACGCGCAACTACTCAAGTTCAAGGAGAATTGATTGCTCCACCTCAGACCGTCGGTCAACTGGCCGAAGTTGTGCAAACTGGAGTGAAGTCGGTAATCACCAATTTCTTGGGAAGCAAACTCGGCAAACCTGAAGACGCTGCCAATCAGCAGCCTCAGCAGTCCGGTTCATTCGCACAAGTGCCAGCCGGTGCCGCAGAATTGGCAGTTGCCGGTCACTTGATGAATCAAACCGCTGGTGGCGCATTCGGTGCCGTCGCTCCCCAGGGCTATGCTCCTCAAAGTGCACCTGGTTTTGCCGGAATGAGCAACAACGATCAGCTCGCTTCTATGCAAGCCGCATCATATGCCGCAGCGCAGTCGATGGGACCGGTGACCGATCCGTTCCATGGTCAACAAGCTGGTGGCAGTGCAATGGACGCATTCGCACAGAGCAATCTCAATGACATCGCGCAGTCAGGCGTCTACGCCAGAGCCGCTGCGTACAGTCAGACATCGGGTGCCTTCGGTGATGTACCGTACGGCCAGACCGGTTCTGTTCCACAGCCTATGCAAGCCGCAGCTGCGCCAGCAGCTAGTGGAGAGCGCATGTGCCCTCACTGCAGCAAGAATCCAGGCAAAGGTAAGTTCTGCATCGAGTGCGGACAGAAAGTCGGCGACGCAGCTCCCGCTGCAGTAGCGCCTACACCCACACCAGAGATGGTGCGCTCATTGAGCCCAGCCTTCGCTGCTCAAGTTGCACCGCAGCAAGCCGCACCGCAGGAAGTGGCGCAGGCTCAACAAGTGGTCGGGCCGATGGGCACTCGTGGTGCCAACAACGCAGGTAGACCGCAACCACGCTATGGCGGGCTTGAAGTGACTTCTCGTGACAGTCTACCTTCGAAGAAACCATCTCTTGCTGAAGCAGCTCAACAGATGAGTGGTTCTAATCCATATGCTCAACAAGTCGATCCAAGACTCGCTTATGGTACTGGTGGCATTCCGAATGCTGGACCGCTGTCTCAACGTACCGCGATGGAGAATGCGGCTCAAGCCAATCCCTATCAGCGTTCAACCGTGACCAGCCTGAATCCTGATGTTGCGAAGTTTGGCTTGACCCCCGAGCAACAAGCTCAGGTGCAGGCTCAAGCTCCGGCTCAGCCGCAGCGTGATAAGCAAGGAGTTGAGTTCTAATAGGTGCGGTGCCAACCCGCATGAGAACAGTCGCTCTAACGTTTCGCAAAGCCAGGCCACAGCTTTCATGAATTATGCTATTTGACTGCTAACCAAGTGGAAGAATAGGCTAAGATCGATTTTTCAATTGATCGAAACTCAAGGCATTCATGGCACGCAAAAAGAGTGACTCTAAGGACCCAAAAGACAACTCCGCTGTTGAAGCAGATTTGAGCAACGTTTCGAAGCGCACGACTAGGGTTTTGCCTGCTCCGGTCGCAACCGAGCAGGACGGTGCGGGTAGTTACATTGGAGATAGTGTGGATGACGGTGAGCATGGATTTGTTCGCCACAAAGAATTACTCGCATCTATTGTTGAGTATTCCATAGACGCGATTATTGGCTTGTCTCCAGACGGAGATGTGTTGTCTTGGAACCAGGGCGCGCGTGACCTTTTTCGAATCGAAGATCGAGATGCTATCGGACAAAAACTCGGTACGATCATTTCGTTCAAGGAAAATTTGGTGCCCACAGCGGCAGGCACTTGGACCTCCGATACCATCGAACATTCCTATACTCGCAGGGATGGTCAGGTTCTTGATCTATCTATCAGAATATATCCAATCTCCGGAGTTGACGATCTCACCGTATATGGTGCTGCGATCATTCGAGACATAACGGTTCAGAAGCAGGCGGAAAAAGAATTATTGTTGATGTCACAACAGCTTGTCGAAACCAACAAGCAACTCGAAGAATACGCATGGGTAGCCGCTCATGACCTGAAGGAACCTCTTCGCACCATGGGCACATATGCCAAACTTGTGCACGATGAATATAGAAATAAATTGGATGACGACGGCAATCAGATGTTATCGATCATTTACAGCAGTGCCACCAACGCGCTTGCTCGCATTGACGATACGTTGCGCTATAGTTCGCTCAGTAAGAGCTCATTTACGGCAGAGTCAGTCAATCTCAATCAAGTTGTAAAAAGCGTGACAATTGATTTGGCAAAGGCAATCACCGAATCCGGTGCTAATATTTCCGTTGCAAAATTGCCGATTGTTTTTGGCAATCGAGACATGCTTGCTGCGCTGTTTCAAAATTTAATCGGTAACGCACTTAAATTCCGACGAAAAGTGGCCTTGGAAATCCGCATAAAAGCTAAGGTTTCGGCCAAGATGGCCGTCATCACCGTGCAAGATAACGGAATCGGTATGGACAGCTCCGATCACGAAATAATTTTTGGTATGTTCAAAAGACTTGATAACAATTATCCGGGAACAGGGCTTGGCCTCTCCATCGCAAAGCGAATTGTCGAATTGCACAAAGGAAAGATATGGCTCACTAGCGAGAGCGGCAAGGGCACAACGTTTTTCGTGCAGTTACCGACAGCTTGACCTCTAATACAAAAGTTGGTGACGAATCTTTCGCAGAAACGTGGAGGCGTGTATACACTTGCAGTTACCGCCCGGCAATATTTGTGCAGCGAAGCGAAAAACTGCTGGATGATGAAACATTCCAACGGAGCTCTGCTTCCATCGCGCTCAGTTTTTCCGCACTTGCAGGCTACGATCTCTCGGTTTGCTGACAGATATCAAGGAATGTCACGTCGAGTGCAATCGCGATCTTTCTGAGCAAAGACAGGCTGAATTGATTGCCCGACTCGAATTGCACAAGACGATTTTCTGAGCATCCGACCTGTTTGGCTAGCTGGGATGTTGACATGCCTTTCTGTCTTCGGACCTTCGCTACGGCGCTGGTGAGCCAGATTGGACGGTAATTCTTAATATCGGTTTCTGATCTTTTCACGACGGTTTCTCACTTGTGGTTATTCTCAAGTCCGTATATTCGAGCGATTCTGCTAGAGATCCTGTCGTGTCCACTGATCTCATATATTTGTGTATCTGAATTGGTTGCCTGTTTAGACGAGAACAGCCATCTATGCGCTTTTCGACACTCATCTAAGTTGTTTTTCCTATAGCATGCGAGATCCCGACCCGTGCCGGATAAAGGTTTTCACCATTCAAGCTTTCAAACACACCGAGGTTGCAATCAAGCTGATAGTTTTTTGTTGATAAAGGAAACATCGAGAATGCAGTTTGACGAAAGTTAGATGGCATGGCTCTTAGTACTGAATGTAATGAGAGTTGCTGATTTTATGGGTCGTTCGAACCTAATATAGTCGTCAGTCTCTCACCGATGTTCTACAATCATATTTAAGGGGTATAAATAGGGTCCGGGCGTTAACTCTTGGGATGCCTGCCCCGAATTATCCCGCACTGCCTTTACAGTCGGGAAACCTCCGGTCCGAAACAGCGGGAATTCATCCCAAAGGGGTCGCAAATCGTTGGCATGGTAGAAAGGCTTGCTCGTACCAAATTGAGAAAGAAGTCGCTCGTACTAATGGAGCGAGACTTGTTGGCTCTCTTGCAGCTCTATTTGCACAGGACTGTCACTTCAACTCAACTGGCGCGGCTATGTTTTAGTGACATCAGTTACGAGACCGCTCGCAAACGTTTGAGACGATTACAGCAAGGCGGCTTCACCGGCTGCGCTTCAAGCGGGCGCATGGAAGGTCGGGGACGTCCGGAACTGATTTACTTCTTGACCACATCCGGAGCGAAGGCTTTAGAACAGCACCGTGGAATTTCCTGGGAGGAAATTCCGACCGGTCCACCGCATACATATCATAAGGAACACTTCCTCAGGCTTGTCGATGTAAGACTGGCTCTGGAAGAGGCTCAGCAACAGGGGTTTATTGAAAACCTCGACTTTACTACCGGTCGTGAATTTTGGAAAGAACTTTCCGGTGATATCGTATATGGTGCCGAGCAGGCCGATGCGACGATTTCGTTTTCTTATCCTCGCATGGAACCATTGCGAATTTTACTGGAGATCGACACGGGCAACTTCCGTCAAACACGCCACTGGGAGCCGAAGATCAAGGCATTCTTGAAGACAGGTTTTCCTATCTGGGTAGTGACCGGCAGTGTTCCTCGTATCATGACACTGCAAAAGTGGACTCATCCACTGCTGGATGAAGCCGGAGTCGGACCTGGAAAATGTGTGTTTTCAGTGTACGATGATCTGATTGAACGCGGCATATTCGGTGCTCTCTGGCAGCGCACAGATGGCTCCGTCACAGATTTGAGACCGAAATTGGCTGACGGCTCTAGAGGCTAGAATAAATTTCCCGATGACTGCTACGGAAGAGTTAGTTAAGATCTCTGGGATCAAGAAACACTTTCCGATCAGAAAGGGATTTTTCAATCGACAAGTGGGCGCCGTTCGTGCTCTCGACGGTATCGATTTGACTATTCGCAAAGGTGAAACGCTGGGTCTCGTAGGAGAATCCGGTTGCGGAAAATCGACTCTGGGACGCGTGCTTTTGAGACTGTTGCCTGCCACTGCAGGCAGTGTCACTTTCGAAAACAATCAAGTTTTAACCGCTAACGAAAAAGAGATGAAGGCGCTGCGCCGGCATATGCAGATTGTTTTTCAAAACCCTTATGCCAGCCTTGATCCAAGGATGACTATCCGGCAAATTATCCAGGAACCGCTTGAAGTTCATAACGCTGCCAGTGGTGCAGCACTTCGCGATCGAGTTTTAAAGCTGCTCGATTTAGTTGGTTTGTCCGAAGAAATGGCAGACCGATTTCCTCACGAATTTTCGGGCGGACAGCGGCAGAGAGTCGGCATCGCGCGGGCTTTAGCACTGCAGCCCAAGTTGATAGTCGCTGATGAACCGGTGTCAGCGTTGGACGTTAGTGTTCAGGCTCAGATTTTGAATTTATTGATCAGTTTGAAATCAGAGTTTCAACTGACTTATTTGTTCATCGCGCATAACCTTGATGTTGTGCGCTACATCAGCGACCGAATTGCTGTTATGTATCTTGGACGCATTGTCGAAATCGGCGAGTGCGACGACGTTTACAAAACGCCTCTTCATCCGTATACGAAAGCATTGATTTCTGCAGCACCAGTTCCTGATCCAAACTACGACAGAAGCAATCGCGTTTTACTGCAAGGCGATTTGCCTAGTCCTGCCAATCCACCGTCGGGATGCCGATTTCATACACGATGTCCGATGGTGCGCGAGCGTTGTAAAACTGACGATCCGGCGTTGCGCGAAATCACTCCCGGTCATTTTTCTGCGTGTCATTTCGCAGAAGAATTGATGAACCAGTAACGTTAACAGCCAGCCCCGTAGACGAAGAACGTCGTACGGATTCTCAATCAAGAAATTGAAACGTCAGGACCGTGTCGTTGCGTCTAAAAAATGTTTGCGCGCTTTGCCCAGACCAGGCGCTTCAGCAGAAGTGCTGGGCGAAAGCGCTCGCCGAATTGTTTGTGTAGCGCTTCCATTTTTGTCAGCGTTTCTTTCAGGCCGATGTCCGAGGCGATCGTTAGCGGACCTCTGCGCATTCCAAGACCAGCCATAAGGGCGGGATCTAGATCCTCGATTGAACATACGCGTTCTTGCAACGCGATGAAGGCTTCATTGATCATCGGCAGGAAAAGCCGGTCTACATCGAATTCACCTTCAGACTTTGGTGTGTTGAGCTTTTTGAGAATCTCATCGATCTCAGGATTTGGTTTTTGTTTTTGCCCGGTCTTTTCGTCATATATATAGAAGCCGGAACCTGATTTTCGACCAAGAAGATTTCTTTCGACCATCTTCTCGAGGATGGCTGGCGGAGCAAACCTTTCGCCGTATTCCTGGTAGTTGAACTTGGCTACTGCCAGTCCGATGTCCGCTCCATTCATGTCGCGCAACGACAACGGACCGACGGGGACTGCGTACTGCTTGGCGGCTTCGTCGATTTGCTCGACTGTTGCCAGTCCTTCTTGCAAACAGAAGAGTGCTTCGTTCATATAGCGTCCGAGCAGTCTGTTGACGAGGAATGAAGGGCATTCGTCGACCCGGACTGCCAGCTTACCGAGCGATTGCCCGAATGCGAGTGCGGTTTCAACAGTCTCTGGTGACGTTTCCAAACCTGGAATTACTTCGACCAGACGCATGAGGTGCGCTGGATTAAAGAAGTGAAGACCTATGACCTTGTCAGGTCGTCGCGTGAACGCCGCTAATTGAGTGATTGGCAGACTGCTTGTATTAGAGGCGATGATTGCATTGACATCCGAGTGTTCGTCGATGTCTCCGAAGACGGACTTCTTGATGTCTATATTTTCGGGCACTGCCTCAATTACAAGGTCCGCGTCCGCGATTCGAGCGTAATCAGTGGTGCCGTGCAGGCGCTTCATTTCTTCGTCGAATGTAGCGGCTTCTAGACCCTTCTCGATACGTTTTTTTTGAATTTTGTCGACGTTTGCCAATCCCTTTTTAAGGAGCTCGTCATTGGCTTCTTTAAGAATGACTGGATATCCGTGGCTGATCAAAGCTACGGCAATGGAGGCGCCCATCGTGCCCGCTCCGATTACAGCGACGCTTGAAATCTGCATGTTTCCTCTTCAATAGAGCCCTGACGCGGGCAGTAGTTCGTTAGTAATTTCCGGAACGGAAGTGCGCGATTGCACGGCTTTGTAATGGTCTTCTTGGAATCGACCTGCCGACCGGATTAGCGTAATACAACCGCGTGCAGCTGAGCTGATTTGGAACACCAAAAATCCGTTAATGAATCGATTGTTGTACCCGGATTTATGGTTGAAGATCGCTTGACATCACCCCTGGTGCCACTCTCAATTGTGAAGAAATTTGGTAGTACTGGAAACCCTATACCTCGACCGCTGCTACATCTTCATCGGATACGTGGTGATAGCAAGGTTTTACGCCGCTCAGATTTAATCGCTTGACATCGCGGAGAATTATTAAAACCCCTAGCTTTTCTGTAATGTTTCGTTAGAATGTTCTAGAAGGTTAAGATATTTCAATAAGTCTGCTGCCAACAAACAGATTGATTGATAACCAACACGGAAACCAACGCCAGGCACATCGTGCCAGGAGGCGATCATGTTCGCGCACCTACTTATCATTGCTGAGTTGTGCATGTTAGCAGCGGCCTACTACTACGTATTCGTAAGAGAGCCGCAACCGTTCGAAATCAAAGAGAATATTTGGGGATATTACGACCACGCAGTCGAGGGCAGCACCGCATACGGTATCAGTGGTCAAGATGCTCCCAACGTGCCTCGTAAAAGATCTCGTCGAGTCAGAAGAGTGATACATACTGGTCATGTGCTTTTGAGAAGTGCGAAACACGGTGTGAAACGCAAAATGGCAACGGCTTCGGCAATCCAACAAGGTTGGGTTGAGTCCAACGAACGCAAGCCAGCTAACGTACTCTCTTCGGTTCTTGCTTTTCTCGGCGAGGCTCTCACGAAACTCTCGGTCAAACTCTCGTAGCTATCCACCCACTCGCGCTAAGAAGCCGGACCTGTATTGTGTCCGGCTTTGTTTTTCGTTCGGAGCCGAACATTTTTCGCATTGAGCTACTAACCAGCGAAAAAAAATGTTTGCGAATACAATGAATTTTCGTTGGTCGTCGCGAATTCTTCCGCCTTTAGAAAGTTCAAACAAACAAGAATGCTTTCCTTCTTCGAATACGTTTTGGTTCTTTTGACCAGCCTCACTTGTGGAATTGGATCTGCTGTCATAATGATTCCCGAGCAGTGGCATGAATCGTGTAGTTTAATGGTGAAATCAGATCCAAAAAAATTTGTGCCTGCCAAAAAGAAAAAATGGCGCACCATGCCGCAGGCGGTCAAAGAATTCGGACCCTCCGCAAGAAAACGTTTGCGTCCGATTTTCAGAGCAGCGGACATTGCTTATCCTCCTTCGCACCTCACTCTCGTAGGGTTAAAAGAAGAGAAACTTCTGGTTGTGCTGGCTCCAGACGATGAAGGCGAACTGAAAAAAGTAGCTACCTATCCGATCCTTGCAGCGAGCGGTGAAGCCGGTCCGAAATTGCAACAGGGCGATTTCCAGGTTCCCGAGGGCTTCTACAAGATTGAGGCGTTCAACCCAAACTCCGCATACCATCTTTCGATGCGTGTCAGTTATCCTAACCACGAAGATGTCGCGCGCGCGAAAAAGGAGAAACGAACCAACCTGGGCGGCGACATCATGATTCACGGAAACCAAGTTTCTGTCGGGTGTCTAGCCATCGGTGACGACGCGATTGAAGAACTTTTCATTCTTGTAAACGACACTGGTAGGGAAAACGTCGACATTATTCTCGCCCCTGTAGATCTGTCGACAAAACCGTCGGGCGTCGATTTCAAGCTTCAGCCGAAATGGCTCCCCGCCTTGTACAGGCGATTGAAGAAATCGTTAGCGGAACTTCCTGCGCTTACCGATGAATAAATGCGTTCAATTCTGCCTAAGTAACAGAACCAACCTGATCTGAATTGATCGCTAGCTCTTCCAGTTTTTGGGCGAGCTGTTCAGCCGTTTGAATTCGTTTTCGTGCGTCTAGTTGGGTCAATTGTTGAACCAGTTGATCGAGTTCGTCCGAGATCATTGGATTGCTTGTTTTCGGATTTGCCACCGTCAGTGGTTCCGGGTCATTGCCCGTTAAAATGAATGACAAAATGGCGCCGATTGAATACAGATCGCTTTGTGGTTTTGCATGTCCGGAAAACTGTTCCGGCGAGATGTAAGATGGCTTCCCAACTAGCGTTCCAGTGACTGTTCCGACAAACTCATTAGCAGATCCAAAATCGATTAAGACAAGAGATCCTTTCATGTCCAGGATCAAATTTTCAGGTGTCAAGTCGCGATGGACGATAGGTTTTTCTTGCGAGTGTAAGTACGAAACGATTTTGACTAATTCACCAGCCCATCTAATCGCTTGCTTTTCCGACACCGCTCCACGATCGCGGATGTACGCTCTGAGATTGGCGCCGCTAATGCGTTCGAGCACCATATATTGGCGGCCGTTTTCAATGAAATAGTCGATCACTTTGGCAATCTGTGGGTGGTTTAAACCAGATAGCAAAACCGATTCTCGTTCGAAGTGTTCGTAAGCCTTTGCTCGCAGTTCGTCTTTCGCCGAGGGTGGAACAACTGCTTCTTTCAGAATGCAGGGAGTGTCTTTCCATTGACACAAGTAGATAGCGGACCAACCGCCTGCCGTCAGCGGTTGAACGATTTGCAGGCGTCCTGATTGCAGTTGTGCACCCGGCTCCAACGGGGTAAATGGAGTGGTGCTTAATCGCCTTTGCGCCTCTTCCATCCAAAGAGCGGTGAAACTCGTGTCTTCATTGTCCCGTCGTTTCAAGGTAACTCGGTCGACTAGTTGCTTGAACGATTCACTCTTCGCAACCGGATTGGCCCACAGTTCGCACGCGCTAATCAGCTTGTCGAGATCCTCAGGTTTAAGCGATGATGTCTTCAATCGAATCGGCATCCAACCTTTAAGTGAGAAGAAGATTTCTTCATCTTGTTGTTTGTCGCTTGCAATTTCGATCAGCTCGACTTTCGACCACGGAACAACTTCTTGCGTGGTTGTGCCAAGCTTGTCCGGCAGTACGATTCCTGCGTCGGTTATCACTAACCGAGTACTTCGATAGACTCGAAATGCGTTGAATGATATAGCAAAAAAGATTGCGGCAGCGATTGATAGAAAGAGCAAAATTGCTTCTGGCAAACCATGACTATACGGCACCAAAATTGGATACAACAGAGGTAGCGGGAAGAAAACGATCAAGCATGCCGCTGAAATAACCGCCATCTTCCGGCTGATTACTGCCTTTGGACTCTCGTATTTTATGACTGCAGTTTTTGCGCTGGCTTTGTTAGTCATCGTTGCCCGAGCTCCGTCACGACTTCTTTTTCTTTCAAAATAATCTTATTAGTTTCGCGATCGTTGTCTGAGCTTTCCAATTCTTGTTTAATTTCCTCTGCAGTTTTCGGTCTGTCTTTTGCTTCAAACTGGCAGCACTTCTGGATTAGAGCCTCAATCGAAGTGCGTTCTATATTCTCATCGTCATCGTCTGTACCAGCACATAACGGAGGTGGATCTTCGCCTTTTAGCAGGTAATAAATAATTGCGCCGAGCGCAAAGAGATCACTTTGTGTAGTCGGCTGACCGCGAAATTGCTCCGGAGGAGTGTACGAAGGTCTGCCTGCAATGAACGTATGCGCCTTGCTGTCGACAACTCGGGCGACGTCGAAGTCAATCAACTTGATGCCACCATCAGGAGTGACGATTAAATTGTCCGGAGCGAAATCGCAATGAATAACTGGAACTTCGCGCTGGTGCAAATAAGTTAAAATGTCGCACAACTGTGCTCCCAGAGTCTTCACTTCCTCGATGGAAAGGGCGCCATCGCGAGCGATTTTATCGCGGAGTGTTTCTCCTTTTACATACTCCATAACGAGATATGCTTTTCCGTTTTCCATGAAGTAGTCTTGTAATCCAACAACTTGTTCGTGGGTTAGATCTTTCAGGAGTTTGGCTCCGCGCTCAAATCGACTGGTTGCATCCTGCATGATGCGTACATCGGCGTAGTTTGGCAGAACAAGTTCTTTAATCACAACTTGCTCCGGTTCTTCCGAGGCAACACCACGGGTAGTATCAATATTTTTGCTTGCTAAGTAGGTGACGCCTTGTCCTCCATATCCGAGCATCGATTCTATCTTGTACTTGCCGTTGGCCAGCGTTTGTAGTTCTGGTTTCTTCTTCTCACCGGATCCTTGATCTAGCTTCGCGTTGGCTCCTTGCTCGTCGAGCCATAGATCGGTGAACTGAATGTCCACGAGCATATTCGTTGTGCGCATAAACTCGCCGTTAAACTTGGCGTGGTGGGCATATCGGTCAATCAGCCGGAGGGCGCGTTGTCGTTTCTGAACATCAGGAATTTTGGTCAAATCAATTTTTAAGTGATGCGTTCCTTTACCAGAAGTACTGCTGATCGTCAGCGTTCCTTCCAGTGGATCGCCCATCTTACCTGGCTTTTCCAGTGTTACAGTGTGCACGTTTTCCCATGGAACGAAATCCTTGCGCAAACCAATTGTTTTCGAATCGATAAATAAATACGATGGTGACCAGAGTCTCATTGCGGGCAAAATTGTCGAAACGGTTATTCCAGCGAGCATCCAAACCGCTGTCATAGTGAAGAGTCCGGTTGTGGTGACGTAGTCGATTCCGATGTTCATAACGAACATCGCGTTAGCCAGCATCAGTGAGTACCACGGTGTAGTCGGATTGTTTTGCGCTTGAGTCAGCACTGCGGCTGCGTCTCTTGTAGCGTTGGAGTTTTGCCATTGCACCGGCATTCCCGGATGTTGCGACCACTCTGCATTGAATAGGAAGCAGTAATAGGAGAGTGAAAAAAGGATCAATAGCCACATCAAAAGATAGACTAGCCAAAAGGTTTTCTCGTGACTCTTAACCAGCGAGATGATGGCGTCCTCAGTTGGTGTTTTGCTCAGTTTGACGGTCAAGGTGTCCGACTCGTTTACGCTGCTGAGAAAACGAATAAGACCGCGAGACTCAAATGGAATTACATCCGAGTACGTGTACTTACAGTTGGGGTGAGCTTCTCTAAGTGTCGACAAGAATGCGCGCATGTCATGCTCGTCGTATTCTTTCAGTGGAAGAACAATTCCCTCTTCACTGTCTTCACTGTCGAACTTGAAAATTATGTTTTCTGTGAAATCATTTCCAACGTCGCCTTCATCGCCGGTGACCTCGACGACCCTGGAGAGGTCTATGCTTTTGGAACCGAAACCACCATGTTCCAGCTTTCCGTTTTTGATTCTGACCCGATCGCAGAAAAACGAAGTCAGGGTCATGATGTACAGATATGGCGCACCCATTACCCAGAGCTGAAAGCCGAATGGGGACGGAGGCAATCCCGGTACGAGCCATCCCTGAATGACTTGCATGAGCGGTTGAAATAGGAATATCGGTGACAGCAAGAGCAAAACTCGTAAGATGCTCTTCTGTTTGCTCGGCCGAAGAAGGATATCAGTCATTGGCACCCTGGCGGCTACCTACTCCCGTTCTTCATACCCGAGCAGCGAGCAATCCTACCCGTACGTAACGCACCTGTGGCAGTTTCGAAGTCTGCGAAACTCTGTCTGTCTCCGCAAGTCTTGACTGAAGCGTGGCTAGACGCCGAGTTAGACCATCCAATCCTTAAAACTGCGCTCTACGCTTTTTTGCACAAGATGATCTCAACTCTTAACCTTTTTCTGACCATAATTTTCCTGAACTCATAACTTGCTCACTTAACCTGAAATCTAGAGGTTAGCGAGGTATTTGAATGAAACCAATTCTCAAGGCTGGAAACCTGGCATTTCGCATAACGCGCGCCACCGTTGTCACTGTGCTGTTTATTGCTATGTTGTCCATTGGTGCGGTTTCAGTTTCCGGATTCTTTAGCGGAGTGTGTACGCCGTTCGAGCTCGCAAGCCACTTTCGAGTGGTGTATGTTGCAATCTTTTTTGGTCTGACGTTGTTCCTCTTGTGTTTAAAACAACGATTGGGGACGGCATTGGCGGCACTTCTGTTGATTGTAAATCTAGTTCCAGTGGCGTACTTGAGTATCCCTACCTGGTCTTCGACGGCAAGCAAGACAGAGGACTTGAACATCCTGCAGTGCAACTTGCAGGGAGGGAAGAACAAAAACTACAAGAAAGCGCTTGATCTTATTTCGAAAACCGACCCTGATATCGTCGGGCTCTCTGAATTGACTCAAGGCTGGGCGGAACAGCTGGAGACCAAGCTGACCAGGTATCCGTACCGAGTGGTTGAGCCGCGGCGCGGAGGGGTTTCATTGTTCAGCAAGTATCCCGTTTTGAAATCAGAAGTGAAATATTTCGGCAAATTAAAGCGACCTCGCGTAGTCGCTCAGTTGGATGTGAAAGGACAGAAGATGGACGTGGTATTTATACACCCGGTGACGCCGATGAAAAGCCGGAGTTGGCGAAATCGAGAGCTTGCTGAAGTCGCTGATGATGCGAAAAGGTTTGAAAATCCTGGTATCGTATTTGGTGATATGAACACAACGCCGTGGTCGGGCACGTTTGATAAACTCCTCAAGGATGGCGGGCTTGTCGATTCAGAGCGCGGATTTGGGTTTCAACCCACCTGGAATTGCAAGATGCGCGTCTCATTGCTTCCAATCGACCATTTGCTCTTCACACCCGAATTCGCCGTACGCGAACGTCGAGTTCTCGGGCGCGTAGGCTCAGATCATCTGCCTGTGTTCGTGCGCCTCGCTTACAGCAGAGTCGATCAGAGTTGAGCAGGTTCAGAGGATCCTAGTCCCCTCTGTACGTCTCTATGGAACGTCGTCCGGGCAGAACACTTGCACAATCATCAGCCCTCCATCATTGCGGTAAGCCACACCGCAACCCACGCACACGTTGTCAGCCTGTACGATAGAAACCTTGTGCTCAGGCGATTCCATTAGCTGAGCTTCTCCGGATTTCACCATAGCCATGGAGTTAGGATCGGGGAAAGGATATGCGCAGTTTTCTCGAATGTTGATCGAGTTAATGCCTGCGAGTTTCGCTCTAGCCCAGGGATCGCGTCCTTCAGGATCTCTGTGTCCATGAAAGTTTCGCTTCGCCATATCATCCGCATAACTTCGCGCCATGCGGGAGAGTGCGCTGCTCTTCCGCAGTGTCCCGCTAAGTCCATTTTTAGCGCGGTCTTGATTGATGAGCGTTATCAGATAGTCTTCCATCTCAGTTTGGGATGCCCGCTTCACTTCGCGACCAAAGCGGTCGGTGAACTTGCGGACATCATCGGTCTCGGCTACATCAACTTCAAATCGTTTGCCGTTGTACCGAAAGTATTCGATACGCTTTGGCATTCCTTCATTGAGCTTCAGAACCGACTTGAGCTTTTCCGGGTTTGGAGTATCAACATGATTGATGCGATAGATGATGTCTTTTGGTTTGAGCCCGCACCTGGCGGCTGCCGACCCGGGTTTGATGTACGACATCAGAGTGCCTGTGTAGGTCAGCATATGGATTTTTATGGTGTAACTATATCCATATCCGGCGAAACCAGGAATTGCTACCTGCGCCGGCGTTTTAGCTGCTGTAACGGGCCTCGCCGCAAGACGCTGCGCATAGCATGGAGGCGTAGCCGATACCACAAGGCAGGTGAGTGCGATTAGCGCGAATATTCGTCTCATAAGCTTCTTGGAACTACACATCAAGTACTTTCTGTGACCGGAAAGGGTAAGAAATTAGTATAAAGCTCTGGAAAAAGCCAAACATGAAATAGAGCAGAAAGGCGAAAAGTTTTGCCGGGCTTGTGGAACAATCCTTTGGTCGTGGCGTCATTTTGCCCATGTGGATGCATCGCAATGAAAGTGGCACAATTGCGGGCTTTTGGGGAACTTTTGTCGGGGTGAGCGGTATGAGACTGAAGAAAGGAATAGGACGAGCGGCACTTTGTTTAGCTCAATCAGCATTTTTAGTTTTCGGTAATGCTGGTTTCGCCCTCGCATCCTCGAGTTTCACGACCGCTGAAATGACCAGAATTCAAAACTCTGAACGTTCTGTTTTCGGCACCTCGCATGATAATCTCTCCAGTGAATCCAGACTGAGAGCGTTGGAAACTAATCTCTTCGGTGACGTCAGTAAAGGCAGCATCGACAGCCGTCTCGATAAGGTCGAGAACGCTCTGAAGATTGACAGAAGCAAATATCTCAAAGCTCCTGAAGCTGCCCAACTCGATCAACCACCTGTTCAACAAGCACCGGCAGTAGTGGCAGCGGGCTATGATGAAGAACCTAAGTCTCCTGCTGGAGACTTGATTCAACGCGCCATGCAACAGTATCAAGCTGGTGATGTCGCCACAGCCGAAAAGACTTTCAAAAGAGCACTCAGCATCGACAAAAACAACGCCGATGCTTACTTCAATCTTGGCGTTTTGTATGAGGGCAAGGGGGATTTGAACCAGGCGCTCGATAACTATTCAAGAGCGCAAGCACTTAATCCTCGAGACTCAGAGCTGAAGGACACTGTTCAATCTCTGCGAACGAAGATTGCTCAACAGCAAAGTGCAAAAATCGCTGAAGCAGAGCAACAACGAGGCCAGCAGCTTCGTGAAAGTCTCCGCCAGCAAGTAGCCGACGCATCTGCTGCTTACAAGAGCGGTAACTTTAGCGATGCAGCAAAGAAATTAGAGAAAGTTGCCAACCAGGCTCCAAATGATCCTGATGTTCAATACGCATTAGGTCAAGCTTATCGTGCCAAAGGTGACAATGAAAAGGCTCGTCTAGCTTTCTCTCGTGCGTCATCAATCGATCCGAAGAGCAGTTTGTACAAAAACGCTTTGAAGGAAGTTGGCAATTCGGTCGCTAACAACTCTCCGAGTTCTGTGCCGAGCCCAGCGCCAAGCCGCGCTCCGGCTTATGACAGTGCGCCGGCGACGGCATACGACAGTCAGGCCGACTCCACTCCGCCCGGACAACTCACTCCGTTTTCTCAATCGGGCAGTGGATCTGAGTCATTTGGTTCTCAAGGCGGAGGCTTCCTCAACGGTGGTGCATCTGCTGCCTACCGATCCACCCGTATGAAGCGCGCACTCGCCGGCGGAGCCGTCGGAGCCGCAGCGGGAGCTTTGTTTGGAATGCATTCGAGAGGCGGAATGACGTCTTCAGCTCTTAAAGGTGCTCTTCTTGGTGGCATGGTCGGATACATGACCGGTAGATAATTCTACGATCGGGAACTAGACGCGGTGCTATCAGTCTAATAGAATGTCGGGAATTTCCGGAGAATCTTCATCCGGTCAGGCGATTGGTGCAATGATGCAAGGAATTAAACTTCTAAATACAAAGAAACGGTACAGAGCAAGTGCGAGTTCAATCTCTCTGGTTGTAGCTACGATGCTCGTCACGATGTTCTCAGCGCTCCCAGTGAAGGCTGAAGTTCTTCAGGGTAACGTCTCAAAAGAAGACACCATTACGCGACTCTCGCGTCCAAATTTGAATGCTGGCGCTAACCTTGACGGTGCACCGCCGGTGGCACCAGCCCGCTTGCAACGTGGTCCTAACCTTCAAGCATCCACTCCTCTCGTTGATACCTCGGCGTTCAAACCGCTCATGGGACAAGCACAACAAGACACGTCAAGACTGGGTGCGGTCAAACCGGATGACTTCAATCTGCCTCGTGGTTTTGACCTCGGCACTGAGCGCAACTCTCGCGAATTGACCCTGGCATGGGAAAAATGGCACAAACAGCTATCTCAAGTTATCTACGAGCGCTGGAGTGCGGTCGCCGATGAACCGGGACGTGCAACTGTTCGAGTAACAGTAGATAGAAACAGAACAATCAGTGTCGCTTTCATCAACTCCGATGGCAGTCCTCGTTTCGACCGCAAACTGCGCAGTGTAATCGAAGATCTGCAAGGCAACCCAGGCTTGACCTTCCCAACGAAGTCGCAACGTCCAATGGTAAGTTTCGAAGCAGACTACATCGCCGCCCACAACGTCACACCAGGCTATAGCTGGGTCAAGAACGACTACGAGAAAGTCCACGAAAACTATTAGACCTCGGGTCCGTGCGAGTCTGCTACCCTTAACCCGTGTTCTACTCGAAGTTCGTTATAGTCAGCGCTAGTGACCGCCTCTACACAAAGTTCTTCGCGGTCAGATCCTGGAACTCATCGAACGAAGTTCTTCGCGTTCAGATCGTGGAACTCATCGAATCGAAGTTCTTCGCGTTCAAATCCTGGGAGCGCAGGCTTCCAGCCTGCTCCGAAAGCCAGCCAAATAGGGATTTGCTGAACTTTTCCGCCGAACCCGTTTAACCTCACTGCGCATCCTTTTTCAATCGTGGCGGTCCGCGATAACCCTCCGGACTGACCTCAATCTCTGAAGCATTGTTCTTCGCAGAGAATGAAGAAACCAAATTTTTCATAAATGACCCAAGGTCGAAACCGGCATTTACTGAGGGTTTTAACGCCTGATGCTGAACCGGAACAAAGTCATCCGGTAAAGCCACGTCGTTTTTGGATGCGATCTTCTTATTGTCACTTTCACTCTTTTTTGTTGCTTCCGTCGCCTTCTCATCGAGAGCAACCTTCTCGGTCGCTGCGCTCTCCACGTCATGAGAAGCCGTCTTCTTGCCCTTCTCGGACTTGCTCTCTTTCTCTGTCTTCAGTTCTTTTTTCGATTTCTTACTCTTAGAAGATGCTTTCTCTTGTGATTCCCCTTTATCTTTTGGCGTCGCCGTACTTGATTCCGGCTCCTTCGAAACCTTGGTTCCGACCGCGTCTTTACTCGACTCAGATTTCTTGAAGCCAATTTCCGTAGAGGATACGCCTGCATTGTTCTGACCAAATTCCAATCTCGATTCGCTTGAATCTGGTGACGACGCGCTCTCCGAGTTCGCTACAACATTGTCGCTCTGCGCCTTCTGTTCTACAGAATCATTCGTATCAACCGGAGTGTCCACCGTCGCCGTGACCAGGTCCTCCGGAATCGCATGCGGTGGAAAATTACATTGAGCTTCCAACATCGAGACTTTAGCAAGAGCGTCCGGACTGGGATGTAGTTTCACCGCGGCTCTATACTCGACCAATGCGCTGATTGACTTCCTGTGTTTCAGCGCATCCTGACCCAATGCGATTCTATCCTCATACTTGTTCGCGTCCTTTCCGAGCCTTTTTAGAATTCCTGCCAGATTCTTTTTCGTAAGCTCGTTGTCCGGGTCGAGAAACAACGCTTTGTGCAAGCTATCCAGGGCGACTTCTGGCTTGCTCGCTGACTGAATGGCAAAGTTGTTATAAGCGATGCTGAGGTTGTCTCTAGCCAATTCGAAGTTATTATCAATTGCCAGTGATGATTTGAACAAATGGATTGCTTTCGTATACTCGCCTTTGTCCAGGGCTCGAACGCCATCATCGTTGATTGCGATCTTCTCCGTTGCAAATTTCACAGCTGGAGTTTTTATAGCTTCGATGCCTGTTTTCGCCAGTTTGAATCCGACCTTACCGACCACGCGGCTTTGTGGCAGGAAGCCCCATTCGTTGCTTCCAGAAAAGTTTTTGCGATCGTCAGGTAAGACGAACACCATATCTGCAGGCACCACAATTGGTGCCTCACTGTTTTCGTACGACTGAAGAACGCCTCCTTCCAGCGATTCTCTGACGATGTCGGCAAGCACGAAAAGATCGCTGTGCGGTAGGTCTTTCGTATATGACGATTCATCCAATAGTTTTCCGTCGATGAAAATTCCGAGGCCCTTTCGAATAACCACGGTCTCGTTAGGCAATGCAATCACGCGTTGCAGCTCAATCGCCGGAAGCGGAGCTATCGGAATTCCCGTGTATTCCGCGAAGGTGGTCATAGGTGTTTCGAGCGGATTGTACGCTTTTCCTTCCAAAAACGGCGGGATGATGGCGACCACTTCGAAGCGCTGAAACGGCTGATTGAGTAATCGTTCTGCTCGACTAATCAACATTGTTTCGCCGGGTTTGAGCGTCGGGCTGACAGAAGTGTTTTGCATCAGCGCCGGATAAATCAGCGCACGCGCAGCAAAAGCTACGACCACGACGAGCAAAACTAAAATTACTACCTTTTTGACCATGTACTTCGTACGCTCCCGACCATCGAATTGACCGCATGATCGACGTAAATCTCAGAAGCCTATGTCAACAAACAATACCTTTTAAGTGAAAAGACCGCAATGGTTCCGGCGGAAAACCTAGAAAGTATTTTTCAATATGGCTTTGGAAACTTTCTGAAGCCAGACTCGAGCCAGGCTTGCCTTCGCTCAGAGAGCGAAACTTGTCGCTGCTGGGCGCTCCGCCATTCTGACCATTTTCAGTTTGCAGGCTGCCAGCGTGTGCTCTGAGGATGGCAGCCATCAACATATTATTCGAGAATATCTCGTACAACCCGGTGGGGAAGCTTGTCTCTGTCCTCAAACTGCAACTTAATATCCATCGTTGAACTTCGGCAAGTTCCTGAGCATTCCAGTTTTCAATGATTGCGATTGAGTTTAAAACAACCTCGTCAATCTCCATCACTTTTGCATCTAGTGTTGATTGCAGTCGCTGAACCAGCGTTTCGAATTCATTGAATGCTTGCTCGGTTGTGGTGTAGTCGTTGTTGTAGAACTCGTGACCTGCTCTGACGCTTGCAACTGCCATATTGGAATTGTTTCTACCGGCGAATGAGTCTGAGTACCAGGTGCTTGGATCCATCAGCGCGTTTATTTCGTTTTTGATATCAGAACATTCGCGCGCCAGTCGCGAAAGCCTTTGCTCGATCGATTGATCGAATTTAACAACCGGAAATCTCTTCAAATCACCGACTTGATTGTTGATTGTCGGATTGAGTGAGTTCGCTAACGCCACCATAAAAGATGAGTTGAGATAAGCTAGAAGAAAGTCATTGCAGTCGCTAAATATTGCAGAGGCGCCAACGTCAAAAATGCAGCCCGGTGGGAGTTTTCGCACGGCAATTCCGCGTGTGTTGACGAAGGAAAAACAAAGTCCCTCTTTAAAATAGAACGATTCATTTTTGACGACCCAGGCAGTTTTCCCCTTGAGGTATGGGTAGCGTTCCGCGACGGCTGCTTTGATATCGGCTCCATCGTTGTGCCAATTGACTACGTGCTTGATCGGACTGCTATAGCGTTGTCCGCCCGCTCCTTTGACGTAGGGATGCCAGATTCGGCCGATGTCTTCGGGCTTGACTTGCCAGATCAATTTGACGAATCGTTCATTGTCGGTAGTCGCCAGACCTTGCCGAATTTCTGCAATGCTTTCCAATGACCGGGCGTGAGTCAGGAGTTGTGCCACCACTGGCGGTATGCTGTAGTTAAACGCATGCCCATGAAACTGTTTGAACATCTCTGGATTGAGCGCTGTTGCAGAGCCGGTCTTTCCCGACTCTTCATGCAACCGGAGGGAATCCAACTGTTGCAAAAGCAATTCGTGCTTTTCGTCAGAGTCTTTCAGATTAAAGAAATGAGCGACATTATTGGGAGCACTGGATGCAGTATCACGGCATTCATTAGAAACAGGTTTCTCAACAATCAAAATCGCGCTGTTGACCTTCTCACCTGACTGCAACGGAAACACTCCAGGACCTGCATCTATAGCTGTTTTTAGATTGTATTGATCGAGGATTAGAGTTCGCAATTTTTCGTGGCTTGGCAAAGAAAGCATGGAAGCTTGAGTGATAAGACCCACTCGACCACCGGATTGCAAAAGAGAAAGCGACCTCTCGAAAAATGCAGCACTCAAATCATGATGGCTGTTTGGCCAGTGTGACTTCAATAGAGCTTTGAGGTCTCTGCTGATTAGTTTTCTACCTATGTATGGGGGATTGGTTATGACTACGCTATGTTTTCGAGAGAGCGGATGTGTGTCCGGAAAGTCAGTGGAAAGTGAACCGAGGAGAGCATCTTTAGTTGGGTTTGCGTGAGCTAACCCTCGAAACTTGGGAGGCGACTTTACGCCGTGTTGGTGGCAACGAACGACCAGAGCCAGCGCAGCAACTGATAGAGCCACTGGATCGATGTCGCAGCCATGCAGTTGTTCTGCAATATGACTCACGGCTTCGTCTGCCGAGAGTCCGGACTTCGTGTGAAGTTCAAACAGCGCATCAAACGCTCCCAGCAAAAAATTACCAGCGCCTGCTGCGGGATCGAGAATTGAAATGGAAGAAAGTGGTGATGCGTGAGTCGATTTATCTTGCGGAATCAATAGTGCACGAAGCTCTGAACGGCTGACTATTTGTGGTTCTACAAGCGGCAGGAGGCTGTTGGCTACAATGAAATCTACCACCCATTTCGGTGTGTAGATCTGAGTGAACGCGATCAGTTTTTCTCGGTCAATCTGTTTGTCTGCTGATTGAATTTCGGTTTGAGCCGTCTTCCTATCACTGTCTCGCCAAAACTGATACGTATAGCCAATGATGAACGGATGTTTTTTGATTTCGCTGATTTCAATCGCGGTCAGAATTTTCGAGAAGTGATCCGGGTATTCAGAAGTGCTTTGATTAAAACGAAACAGCAGAGACTCGGGTAGAACGCTGTTCAGCTCGTCGTGAAAGCGTTGGCTTCGCCGTAATGCTTTGGGCAAATCAATAAGTGGACTTCGATACTTGGGATTGCTTGCGCCCCGTGGATTGCGTTTTAAGCTCGTTTCAAACGAAGACTGGCTGCCGCCATGCGTCGCTGTAGTTTGAGAGCCAGGGACGAACGTGGCGTCGCCCACCTGGAGTTCCCTTTCAATCTCGGCATCCATGGAGAGTGAAGTTGCCAGGGCGTAGAGAATCAAAGACAGTGACGAGAACTGATCTTCACAACTATGTTCTCGATCGAAATCCTGCCGGAATTTCAGTACGAAATTCTTCCATGCTCTTAAAGCTTTGGTGGGTGTAGGCACGAAAACTCGCTCAGTTCTAAAGTCTAAAATATCAAAGTCTAGTGTCAAAAAACAGTGACCACGGTGTATATCCACATGCAAGCGTTGAGAGGAGAATCAAGTTCGCGATTTATACAGCATAATGCTGAACGGCTCGACATGCAGTTTCTATTTCTACTTCAGTTTCTATTCGAACATCCAGTTTCTATTTGATTTTAAAGGTTCGGCCGATTCAATCCCGCGGATCGGTTGAAGGGAGGCGGTCTCGTGGGCCGGTACCGTTCTCCTTTTACTAACAAGGTTTCCATCTGTCGATGGAGTTATTTTTGAGGATCGATTTGGCGGTAGATTACTACCGGTACTTCTGATTCCACTGAGTGACTGCGAGCCGTTTCTGCGGCGGACAGGATCAGACCGAGTTCCAAGAAGTCTTCTGGCACGCATGCTATGCCAAAACTCAGTGACAAGTTTTTTGCATTGACCGTCGTGCTCAATGGTTCTTTCGTAAGTGCCTTGACGAGCCGATTCGCGAAAACAACCGCGCCTTCACCCTTGGTATCAGGGCAGAGCAAAGCGTAATCGAATGATTCGTAGTGCGCCAACATATCGTTGTGTCGCTTCTCTTGCATGATGCGAAGAACGGCTTCGTTAAGTGCGTTTGACGGCAGCGGTTCTCTTATCTGCTCCTTGACTCCGGTCTTCACACGAAGTTCAAAAACGATCACCGACAGAGGTGTGCCGGCACGATGTCCGCGGAAATATTCCTGTTCCAGGAAGTACAGAAACGCCGGGTAATTGAACATCCCCGTGTCAGCCCGTCTCAGCGTCATCATAACGGCCTGAACGGCAGCACTGTCGATCGTCTTCGCTTCTAAAACCCGTTTGCGTGTGCCGGTGTCACCGCCGACGGTGACAAGTTTGCATCTGAATAAATGGCTTAGTGCTGGTATCCATCGGCTTCTTTCCAGTCCGACCTTTTTCAGTACTTCGTTGTATGGAGAGACTCCGTCAATTGCGAAGTATAGCTGGCGTTGCACCTCTGTGAGACCAGGATCTCCGATGGATAGCATCGTTGTGAGGTCTACATCCGAGAGATTTTCATTGGCTTTGCGCAGGACGCCATCGACTCTGAAACCGGAGTTTTTCAGCAATGTTAGTTTGTCGAGAAGCTGAACGCCGCGAATAATCAAACTATCCAGGCTGTCGTTGATAGTTCGTTTCTTCGTGAGAACTTGAGGTTGAAAGAAGAATTTACCGTCCGACCAGGCGATCAATTCGAAGATACTCTCTTCTCCTTTGCTCGTCGGTGTTGTTGCGTGTGTTGGTTTGCCGTCCTCGAAGAAAATTTCTGCGGCGCCTTCGGAACTGTCTAGCTGCAAGCGTCCTGTCATTTTTGCGAGGTATATCGACTGCAGCAGTGCCGAAATCTGAATGAATGAGAGCTCGCCGTTGAGCACCGTATTACGCTTTGATAGCGCGGTTTGCGAGTTGCTCATCGCGGGCAATGGAATGGTTTTGCGTTGAGCCTGACCGCTAGAAGGTTCGTAATAGAATTCTTCGGATGGTGAACTTTGCGTGGCGGTTGTATTCGCCTGCATGCCGCCTTGACCAACAGTTGTGAACTGCACGGGAGAAACAGTCTGTCCGCAAGAAGTCATTACCCGGTTTAGAACAATCAGAGTGTCGCAACTCGCATACTGCCAGAGGCATGCGGGAGTTCCACCGGTTGACTGGTAGAGCTGCCATGTGGGGTCGCGACCGATCGGGTCAGACTTGATGCTCAGCGTGAATACTTTGGTTTGGTCATCAGATTTCCATGCGCATTCCACGCTGCGATTCTGATTGTCCAGAGCCTCGGCAAGCATGTGGTGCACGATTTGAATGGATGGGCATCCAGGCAAAATTGCTGTCGAGTTTTGATTCTGCTGATTTTGTAGCATGCTAAAAGAGGACTTCCCCGCGCCTATGCAATCTTATTCCCTGTCAGGCTGAAAAACTATAAGCTCCATATTTTATATGGACACACGTCCGGGCGCTACATTGCGCGTTCGATTCTCACTTACCGCCCTGTTCGTTCCCGGCGAGAGCTGAAGGGCGACGCTATGCGTCGCCCGGCATTTTCGCCTGATAACCTGCGGAATCTAGAATCTAGACTTTAGCAGCGCTCAGCATGTTGTAGGTGATTGAATGCTTGGCCATGCGGTCAAACGCTTCTTGCAATCTCTCTTTGCTGACGCAGAGTGAGATTCTGAAGAAGCCTTCGCCACCCGGGCCGTAGGCATTGCCCGGCGGTACGACGATTCCGGCGGTGTTGAGCATCAATGTGCTGAACTCTTCAGATCCCATGCCTTTTGGTGTTGGGAGCCACATGTAGAAGGTCGCTTTGACTGGCTCTACATCCCAGCCGAGTTTGCGAAGCTCTTGAACAGCCAGGTCACGGCGCTCTTCGTAAAGCTTGTTGCAGTGGTCGATGTGGTCGCGTGGTCCGTTGAGACCCGCAATTCCGGCGACTTGAACCGCTGTGAATACGTCTGTGTCTACGTTCGATTTGATTTTGGCCAGGTTGGCAACGGCTTCTTTGTTGCCGATTGCAAAACCGAGTCTCCAGCCAGCCATGTTGTAGGTCTTCGACATGGTGTGCAATTCGATAGCGATGTCTTTGGCGCCTTTGACCTGGAGGACAGAAGGGGCTTTGTAGTTATCGAACGTCATCTCGGAGTATGCGTTGTCGTGGCAGAGCAGAATGTCATGCTTTTTGCAGAACGCGACAACCTTCTCGAAGAACGCCAGGTCAGCGACGCCGGCAGTCGGGTTGTTCGGATAGTTGATCAAAAGTATTTTTGCTTTCTTTGCTACCGAATCTGGTATCGCATCCAAATCAGGAAGGAAATTGTTTTCCGGTAGAAGCGGCATAAAATAAGGGGTTCCGCCTGCCAGTTCCGTCGAGGTTTTATAAACCGGATAAGCTGGGTCTGGAATCAAAGCAATATCGCCAGTTCCGATATATGCGAGAAGCAAGTGGTGAAGACCTTCTTTGGCACCGATCATGGTCGTGACTTCGGTGTCAGGCTCGATATTGATACCAAATCTTTTGTTTGCCCATTGAGCAGCAGCTTCTTTGAACTGAGGCGTACCGCCGAATGGAGGGTATTGATGATTCGCCGGTTTTTCAATCGCTTCATGCATCGCGTCGACGACGTGACGCGGCGTCGGTTGGTCGGGTGCTCCGATTCCCAGATTGATTACGTCCACGCCAGTTTGAGCCAGGGCTCTGGCTTTCTTGCCAATTTCAGCGAATACATAAGGCGGGATCGCTTTGAGACGGTCGGCTACTTCCATGATGCACAACTCCAAGATGCGGTTATGATGCGACAATTAGTCAACGAACAAGACTAACATGTCGCAGGAGCCTTTGAACTTCACTTCGACATTATTGGATCATTGCTTTACAGCTGAGATCAGCTCACAGTCGGCTTGTCGCCGCGCTCAATGGGCTTGAAGCAGAACTCCTCCCTGAGTCCATAAGAATACTTCGTATGTAAACGGGTATGTTAGATGGGGACCAGTTACCCGGAGGGAAAAATGCAGTCAGAACCATTAGAGTCTCTCGAGCATACCGCGCCATCAAAGAAACCAGCCATTTTTTGCAGTCAGGCAGGCGTAGGCTCCCTTCTCATTGTAACGCTGCTGGTTTCGCTAATGTTTTTACTGTTCGGCTCCTCGATTAAGCCTGCTATCAGTAATTCCTTCAACTCTTTTGTCGAAAACTCAAATAGTTAACACGGCTCGGAAGCGCACATCGCCCTTTGCGACCTTGTCATAAGCTGTTACTGCATCGTCGAGCTTAAATCCCTCGGTCATCACTTTGATTTTGCCTTTCGCTGCGATGTCGAGCGCCTCGTAGAGATATTCGGTTCCATTTTGAATGGAGCCGATAATACGAGCCCGCTTGAACAGGAGGTCCATCAGGTTGACCTGAAAGGGTTCGCTGTACACGCCCATCACCATAAAACGTCCGTCTGGGCGAATTCCCTGAATGCAGTCCATCGTTTGTTTTGCAGAGTTGCTGCATGCCAGGATTACGTCAGCGCCACCACATTCCGCTAACTCTTTTCCGTTGGCAACTACCTCGCTGGCACCCAGTTCCTTCGACAATTTCTTCTTGTCTTCGGAGTGAGTGACTGCGATCGTGTGAAATCCACTGGCTGCGGCATATTGCAACGCCAGGTGACCGAGACCACCGATGCCTATGACTGCGATCCTGTCTCCAGGCTGGGGTTGAGCGATTCGAAGGCCGCTCCAGACCGTGTAACCGGCGCAGAAGATTGGCGCTGCTTCCTCATAGGATAGCTCTTTCGGAATAGGCATCGTGCCGTCCGCCCAGACCACCATGTACTCCGCGTGTCCACCTTGCATCGAAGCGCTTGTGCCGAACGCCTGTCGACAGAACGCGTTTTTGCCGCGCAGGCACCACTCACAACTGTTGCATCCCATCTGAACCCAGGGCACGCCCACTCGTTGTCCGAGCGTGCGAGACCGGACTCCGGAGCCCAGTTCAACTATTTCCCCGACAGGCTCATGCCCCAGTATGCATGGAAACTTAATCGGTAGTTCGCCTTTGGTTTGGTGAACATCCGTGTAGCAAATGCCGCTTGCATGAACTTTCAACAAAACCTGATTAGCACCCGGAGTTGGCTTGTCAATCTCCTGGATCTCCCACGGAGCGTCTTTCTTCGTTGTCATGACAGCGCGCATTTCAATTCCTCCAACAGTGCAGGCCAAGAATCCCAAAAACCAAAATAACTTGCATTAAACGCTCTGTCCCGCCGCATAGCCCGAAGCCCACGCCCACTGGAAGTTGAAACCACCGAGCTGACCGGTTACGTCCACAACTTCTCCGATGAAATACAATCCTGGTATTTTTTTGCATTCCATCGTCGAGGACGATAATTGATTGGTATCGACGCCACCGCGAGTGACTTCAGCTTTGATATATCCGACTGTGCTGTTCGGTTTAAACTCGAATTGTTTAATTCCTTTGGCGAGCTGATCGAGTTTTTGGTCCGAGATATGCTGAATTGAATCATCGAGTTTCTGGTCATCGCAAATGCGCTGTGCCAGCCGATTTGGGATATATTCAGATAGGATGTTGCGAATATTTTTCTTCGAGCGTTCGGCTCGATGCTCTCGCAAAACATTTCCAATATCCATTTCAGGTAGCAGATCGATCTCGACGATCGCGCCTTGCCGCCAATAAAGCGATGCCTGGAGGCTGGCAGGACCACTCAATCCCCGATGTGTAAAAAGAATATTTTCTCTAAAGGAAGCGCCACCACAAGTAATTGTAGTGTCTGCGGAAATTCCTTGGAGATCATCAAAACGTTCCTTATCTCTGTCGTTGAACACAAAACCATCGAGTGCTGGTGCCGTTTCCACAATCGTTAATCCGAACTGTTTGGCGATATTGTAACCAAAAGCGGTGGCACCAACTTTGGGAACCGATAATCCGCCCGTAGCGATTACCAGCGAATCACATTCGAATGTTCCTCTAGTGGTAGAAATTATCCAGCGATTGCTGGTTTCCTTTCCAGAGGAAGAGCCCGATGCAAAGCCGCCCGGCAGAAGTTGATTATGGAATGTTTCGAGCTTTAACTCCGCTGGCGGCTCAATTGTCTTGATATCGCAGCTGGTGCGAAACTCGACGCCGGCGGCCTCACATTCATCCACTAACAAATTGACAATGTCCGTTGCGGAGTTGTCGCAAAAGAGCTGTCCCAGCTTCTTTTCATGATAGGGAATTTTGTGTTTTTCCACTAACTCGATAAAGTCTCCCGGCGTATACCGAGCCATAGCCGACTTCATAAAATGCGGATTTGCGGACACATAATTTTCGGGATCCGCATATAGATTCGTGAAGTTGCAGCGACCACCCCCGCTGATCACAATTTTTCGGCCGATATAGGGCGCGTGGTCGAGAATCACCACACGCTTGCCGAGCTGTGCTGCCGTCATTGCGCACATCATGCCAGCGCCGCCGGCTCCAATAATTACAGTGTCGAAATTCGCGTTCATCCACTGAATTATAGAGACTTCGCCGATTTTTTATCGATTCGGTTCTAAAGTGTCTCGCCTTTATTGCGTAGACGGAACGACGATAGTGTTATCAGCAGGCACCAGAATTACTTTCTTTGTAGGTTGAACAATGGAACTTTGATTGCCTGTCATTTGCGGACCGACGGGCACTAGAATTGGTGCCGCTTCCTTATTCTCAACATCTCTGGCGGCTTGTTTTGGCGTCGCAGGATCGGCTTTCGTTATAACTCCAGTTTTATTCGTGTGCCTGGCGAGTCGTCCTTCGAATATATCCAGATCTTTGGAAATTCTTTCGTATCCTGAATCAGTCAAGCCCGTTGATTTTGTTTTTTCACGGGATTCTTTCACAAGAATTCCATCCAGATCTCGCTGAAACGCAGCGAGTTCTGTCGAGTCAAGATTTCCTGCATCATACGCAGCGTTGAGCTTGTTTTGCAGCTCTGCTTCCCGCGTGTGCAACGAGCCTTGAACCGGTTGATTATTGTCAATTTGTGATTGCGAAAAGGCTGGTGACGCAATAATAAGCATTGCTGCCACCAATGATGAGCTTTTGAGCAGTTTGATAAACATACGTTTTCCCCCATTTTTGTCTTTCTCTAGATGGGGTTTTGCGCAAAGAGTTCCAATAGATGAAATCAATGGTCACAATGTTGTCGGGCTGTTAATGGAATAAAACTCTTTATTACTCTTATATTCAAAACTTCGTTGCATTCTTTTCGTATAATTGACGTCCGGTAAAGGAGATGTCTATGACACAGAGTGTTCACGCCAATCGAGATGCAGCGTTGAAAAGCATCATTGGTAAAAAGGTTCAACAAGCCGCGAGCGAGTTGACTATTTTTGCTGTCAAATTTGATGATGAAACAGGTGTGATCTTCGACGCGGTGCAACCTTCAAGTCCGACAGTTGCGGCGCGCTTAGTCAGTGCCGCGGAACTTCCGAATCTAGCTGAAGCCGTCTGCTCCGTCGATTGGAGCTGGATATACGGTTGTACGATTGATGAGGCAAACGCTGGCAGTTCTTCCGTAAGACTTAAACTGAGCTCTGTGGGACCTCTGACGATTGGTACCGGACTCTGGGAAGGCAAACCATTTCTCTCATTCCAGCCATTCCGACCAGCAAAGAAGTAATTCAGGTTTTGTTCTGGCAACCAGTCGCAGTGATGATGTTTGTTGAGTGTAGTTACCGTGAATCGATACAGTCGAAGAATCGTTAGAATGCAGAAGAGCGCAGTATTGGTTTTATCAAGTTTGGTGCTCATGTCGATTGCGGTACCAGGCTTTGCCAATGACGATGAGGACTGGCAGAAAGCAACTGACGAAGCATTAGCGACATACTCAGCTGGCGACTTCGAAAAATCGGAAAAGCTTCTTAAGGATGCTTTAGAGGATGCCGAAAAATTCGGTGACAAAGACGAGCGTTTGTACAAAAGTGTAGAGAATCTTGCTCTGATTTACTTCAAAGAAAACGATTTCGAAAAGGCAGAGCCACTGCTGTTGCGAGCGCTTTCTCTTCGCGAAGAAAAGTTTGGACCCAATACAATCGAGTCAGCGGACGCTTTGCAAAATCTGGCATTGCTCTACATGGGCGAAGACAAAATAATGCAGTCGAAGCAAGTTTTCGAACGGCTTCTTTCAATCCGCGAAAAGGCACAGGGTGCCGAGGATAAGAACGTTGCAAAAACGCTCAACAACCTCGCAGAAATTTACGACATGCTCAACGATTTCAAAAAAGCTGAGACCATGTTTAAAAGATCTCTGGCAATTAGAGAAAAAATTTACGGCGAAGAGCACGCTGAAGTCGCAAATAGTTTAAACAATCTTGCCGGTCTATACCTCGACAGAGAGCAGCTTTTCAAAGCAGAGCCGTTGTTGCAGCGTGCACTCGCAATTCAAGAAAAAGTTTCTCAGAACAAAGAAACGGATACTGGTCTGTCTGCAATTTTGAACAACATGGCTGAATTGTACAGTTCGAAAAGCGAATTCGAGAAAGCCGAGCCGTTAATGGTGCGTGCGTTGGCGATCGACGAAAAGGCTTATGGACCGGACCATCCGACCGTCGCAAAGACCTTGAGCAACCTCGCTGCCGTTTACATAGACGAAGAAAAGTATGATGAAGCGACACCACTGGTGGAGCGCGCACTTAAGATAGCCAGCAAGGCAAAAGATCCCGATCATCCCGGAATGATTGAGAGCCTAATTGTCGTAGCCGAAATCTACGGACGCCAAAACCGCTTCGATCTCGCCCTCCCCGTACGCGAATGCATTCTCAGCCAAGAAGAGAAAACCTTAGGAAAAGAAAGCCCCGATCTGATCGTCTACATCGAAGATTATGCAGATGCCTTGAAACGAACCGGCGACAACGACAAGTCCACTGAACTTCGAGAACGTGCCCGCGCGCTAAGAACAGCTAAGTAACTCCATCCCGATATCAGCTGAATGCATAAGAACGACTCAACGCGCTCTCACTGCCGGAGCTAATCCTTCAGAGAAAGTAGAAAGTTGTAGGGCATTTACTTTTGTCAGCTTACCAGTCTTGTCGCACAAGTAGTAGGTTTTGTTAGGAGGTCTACCCCGCCCTTGTTCCGTTTGATCGCCCACAACTATTATCGCGATCCCCTGGTCAAAATCGCGCACGGATATTTCTTCTTTTAAAAAACTAGGAGGCAGCGTGAACGCCAAAGATCCATCTTGATTCATGAATCCAATTGGAACTCCAGTATCGCTGGTTCGCTCGTCGTAGAAGATATAGTCGCCCGCTTTAGTAACAACAAATTTCTTCGACTTCGGATCGTACTCCTGAACCGAATGGTATGAATCGTGAGTCGGATAGAGGTGGTCCGAACTCATTCGGTATCCTTTGAACTTCGCATCACCAGCCAGTTTCTTCCCTGATTGGTCAACGGGATACCAACCGTCGTCGCACACTGCGGCAACCTTGTTGTGAAAGTCTTGAACCATCTGGAACTGAAATGGAATTTTGGTTGTGCCATTGGTATCGATGAAACCGTATTTTTCCTCTTTGCTCACGGCCGCGAGACCCTCGGAGAAATCGTTTGCTTTATCAAATTGTGGCTTGATAACGAACTTTCCTGATTTGTTTATGTATCCCCATTTGCCTGCCACCCTGGCTGGTGCAAGTCCATTTTTAAACGGACCGACAGATTCAAATTGAGGCTGAATAACAAAATTTCCCTTGCGATCGATGAATCCCCAGGATGCGCCGGCTTCGGTTTCGCCCTGATTGACTCCGTTGTAGTTTGATACATGAGTCGAAATTGAACCGGAAGAAGCCCCATTCTTTCTAGATGTCGCCGTCTGCGCGCCCGCCAAATCTTCCGAAAAATTCAGAACGCGCATAACAACAGGCGAACAGGACAACCTCACGCTGCCGGCTTTATCAATAAATCGCCAGACCGCATGAATATTTCGTTCTGTTCTTACTGCGGCGACGCCTTCCGAAAAGTCGTAGGCCTCGTGAAAGCGGGCTGGAAAAGCAAGCTTGCCGCTTTTATTTACGTATCCGAAAATTTGTTGGTCTGCCGGCACACGCGCTCTGCAAGCCGAGGACATACCAACCATCGCACAAACAAAAATCAGTGATCCGATGGCATAAATTTTCATTCGGACAATATAACAGACCTAAACCCCGGGGTCAGTGCCACCGCGCTCAATGCGTTTTATTTGCGCCAACTCCCAGACAAAGATGATTCCATCGCCATCTCTACCGGTAGCCACGATGTCGTTTATCAACTTTACTATTCGTGGTGCTTCGTCGTCTTCGATTGCGATTTCGATTTTGATTCTCTCTGCCATAATTCCGACGAGCCCGAGATCGGAATCTAGCTGTTCTCTGCCAAATCCTTGAGCTTTTAGGACCGTAATTCCGGGCACATTTGCTTTCCTGAGCGCGGTAGCGAGGCGCTGAAGGTATTTGGGTCTGATGACTGCGGAGATCAGTTTCATTCTCTAGTCCGGGGTGGAGGTTATCAGTGACAGTTTGATCGACCGACCCTTTCATTGACGTTTTGTCGCTGAACCGATCGACAATGGGTCGTCGAAACAATTTACCCGGAACAGTAGAACGATATCGTTCTTGCCCAAAAAGATCTAAAGCCGGTGACCGCCAAGTCTCCGGCTTCAGTAATTATTTTGCCAATACGCCAGCCGTTAGGCTGCTTGAGGTCTTTTGGGCTGCCAGTTCAATTCGCAAACACCATTTTTGCACTCGGGCTTGGACTCTTCTGTCCGTGCATGTTTTTCGGACTGATTATCGACGTTCAAATCGATTTCTAATTCGGTGTTATTCATGATGGCTTCCTCAAAAAACTTGCTTTCGCAATCTCAATGTCAAAATGATAATCAATTAACCACGGAGGGTCGATTGGTGGAACTACGATTCCGTACGTACTCTTCCCCCCAAAAAGTGTGGTTCTTGACAGTTTTGGCGCAATTTTCTTTTGGCAAAACCATTCGCCGCAACCTTCTTCACGGTCTGCTCTATGCGGCCCTAGCATCCTGTTTGGTTTTTGGAACCGAAAGCCCTGTACTGGCAAAGACTTTCGACCTCGGTGTCCAGCACACGGAAGTGCTCCCTTCAGTGTCGGAAGAACTCAAACCCGGTGCCAACTTCAATCTTTCTGCTGTGGAAGCGGAGGGATATTTCGCGCGCCATGACTTTCAATACGGAATGCAGAAAGATCGTGAAGGTGGCATTTGGCATTACATTGGAACGCCATATCATTCGAAAACTGCGCTTTCTCAGTTCACTGAGTATCATCTGGTAAAGAGCAAAGAGTTCACCAAGGCTGATGAACAGGGCGTTTCCTTTACGACTGTAATGACTGTTATTCGATCGAATTCTTCCAGTCAGATTCTTGAATCGTTTCAACAGGAAAGCATTACCACTTATACTCCTACTGCGGAGAGTGGTTCGATTGAGATGACTGCTTCGACTAAATCTTTCGATGCGAATGGGAAGGCGAATCGTCAGTCGGACAACATCGCGAAGATTAAGCAATCAACGCCGTTTGTCGAAGTCGATATTTATCAGGGCAAAGACATGAAAGCGCTGTTTCGACAGTACCTCATCAGCAAGGGGCTGGACAAGCTGCTTCCGGCGGAGCAGTCGGCAACCGAGTAGGCTGTTTGACGTCGTTATAGGGGCACGGGTGATGGTGCTTAGACTTTGGTTGTTTTGGAAACTGGCATGATGACTATGAATTTGGTGCCTTTGCCGAGTTCGCTTTCGACGTCTATGGTGGCGTTGTGCATCGTGCTGATGGCTTGAACTATGGATAGACCCAGTCCGCTGCCGCCCTGGTCGCGGCTTCTGGCTTTGTCTACGCGGTAGAAGCGGTCGAAGATCTTGGGGACGCTTTCCTCTGGTATTCCGATTCCGGTATCAGATACGGTGATGGTGGCAGCGTTGTGATCGGTCACTAAATCGATATTGACCTCGCCTTCCGCGTCGGTATAACGAAGCGCGTTTTCCAAAAGGTTGGCGAGCATTCGGTGTAGCGGGTCCGGATGACCCATTACCGTAGGGTTGCCTTCAATTCTACTCTTCAATGCAATGGACTTTTGCTGGAACCTATCTTTAAACTCTTCGACAACGTCGGTTATGAGCTTCTTCAGCTCTATTTGTTCTGCTACTTTTGTTGGCTTTTCCGACTCCATTCCGAGTCTTGTGAGCAGCATCAGGTCCTTGACGATTATGTTCATCCGGTCGAGAGCGCGATTAACAACGTCGAGTCTGGTCTTCAATGCCTCGGGCTCGTTCAACTCCTCGCTCATGTTTTCAGCGGTAGCGCGGATGGTGCTGATTGGGGTGTTTAACTCGTGGGCGACATCGGTGGAAAACTGTTTGAGCATCTCGTATGAGTCAAAGATGGGCTTGGCTGCTTCCTTCGAATAGTTGTATCCTGCTGCCGAGAGCAATCCGAATCCGAGCAACGTGACACCGCAAATGGTGATGGCGTACTTGAGCATGAGTGCATCACGCTCTGTTGTCGGCAATTCCACTTGTAGCGAGCCGACAGGCTGACCATTGATTTTGAGGGGAACGGATTTCGATCTATAGGATGGCGTGCCATGGATTTCTTGTGCGTGGTTAAAGAGCGTCGCGCAGTTGTAACTGCCGTGGGCGCCCAGGATCTTTCCGTTGCTGTCGAACAGTTGATAGGAAGCTTTAGATGGATAAAACTGAGAGTGCGAACCTATCGAATCACCGGCTAGCCAGTTAAGACTGCTGCCGTTGTATTCAATCAACTGGGCCTGCTCAGCCAATAGCGAGTCTAGCTGATCGTCGAGCGCGTCATTGAGACCGCCTCGAAACAAAAACAGACTGAGACTGGTGAGCGCTATATAAACGACCAGCGCCAGCATAACGAATTGAAATGTGAGGGTCCAATTGAAGAACTTCATTTCACGTCGGGTTCGAATTTGTAGCCTACGCCGCGGACATTTTGAATCACTCTCTCATTGTCCAATTTTTTTCGAAGAATCTTGATATATGTTCTAATCGCGTCAGTTGATACCAGTGTATCGGACGGCCAAACACGATCGATCAATGCATCGGCACTGAAAACCTGCTGTGGGTGCCGCATGAAGAACTCCAGGAGGTTGAATTCCTTCGGTTCCAAATGCAATTCGAGATTCGATTTCGAAACCGTCCTCGAGATCGGATCGAGTTCGATGTCACCAGCAGTGAGCACCGTTTTCGCTGCCTGGGATGAACGCCTCAAGGCGGCGCGGGTGCGGGCTGACAGCTCTCGCAGTGAAAATGGTTTAGTCACGTAGTCATCGGCACCAGAATCGAGACCACGCTCTTTGTCATCCTCGGAATCTTTTGCCGTGAGCATAATCACGGGCGTGCGATTATTGCGCGAACGCATGTGCTGCAAGACTTCCAGTCCGCTAAGCTGCGGCAACATCCAGTCCAGAATTACCAGATCGTACTTGCTGACTTTAAGATGATTGAGCGCGTCCTGTCCGGAATGCACCACATCAACGGTGTGCTGCTCGCGCCGAAACCAGTCCTCTAGCTGCTTAGCCAGGTCTATCTCGTCTTCGACCAGAAGAAGTTTTGCCAACCTAAAATCTCCGAGTAATAATCACCATCGAAGATATTATGACTGTTTTTGTAATGTAGAGCCTACTTGGCTTTCGACGTTTTCTTCTTAGCCGTCGACTGTTGCATAGATTCGATTTCAGTAATCTTTGCTTTTGCTTTCATCCGTCGTTCCAGCTGCTTAGCGGTAAATGGATAAGAGCACCAGCCTCCGCCACCTGTTGGACACGTCGCAAGCATTGCAGAGCCTGTCTTTTCGGCTGTTTTGCTTTCGACCTTTTTCAAGGTAGGCTTATCTGTACTTACTCTCATGGTCACTCCTCATCGAGCTCTCATGTTCTACCCTAGCACAAATGTCAATCTTGCCAAGGCCCCAAAATGTTTTGTTCACTTTCCGCGGCATGGTCTGACGTTTTGGAGACGATCGGTCTAAATTGATAAGCGAGGGAACAACGAGCGCATGCAATTGGCAGGCGGGCCTTGAAACTCGGTGCCGTCGATCGCAATTTTAGGAAGGTTCGTACGCTGGCTCAACGCCTATGTCTTCAGCCCAGAGGGAAGGATGCTCTTTGGCAAACTGGGCCAGCATTTGATAGCATTCATCGAGGTCCAGATCGACGACGTGCACACCGTTGTCTCTCAGGAAATCTGAAGAACTCGCAAATGTGCGGTTCTCCCCTGCAACTACTATGGGAATCCCGAATTGAACGGTTGCGCCTGCGCACATGGCGCACGGCATTAGCGTGCTGAACAGAATCGTATCCTTATAGGATCGCAAACGACCAGTCGCTCGCATGCAGTCAATTTCGGCATGGGCTGTCGGATCACCGAACTGAATTCTGCGATTGTGACCGCGACCAATTATTTTGCCTTTGCGGACAAGCACCGATCCAATCGGAATTCCGCCTTCTTCCATGCCATTCATGGCCTCACGAATGGCTTCGTCCATGAATGCTTTAATTTCTTCCGGATCGGGGAGATGCGAGGCATCTCGCAGTTGGGATTGAACCGTTTTTCCTGTGTCAGGCATGGATTTGATGTATTGGTAAGAGGAAATAACACCCTAGTTTTACCACGATACCACGGTCAATAGTTGAGCAGAAAAAGAGAAGGAATCGGTCTGGTATGACTGGTTCTTCGGATGCGCGAATGGAATGTCGGGTGTGTCCACTTGTATACGATGAATATAAGTCGGAGTCTTACCGATCAGTCATCGAATTGTGGGGTCACTCCGGTTGTCGTCCTACACTGTTGGAAGTGTTTTATAGCTGCCCTCAGTGGTCTCCAGCCCGTCTATGTTAGTAATCGTGGACGAGGTTAATGGTCGTTCTAAATGAGCGGGTTTGAGAGCCAAATCGAATAATTTTCAGAAGCAACTCACACCATCTCAGCACAAAGATTAGTAAAGCCCAGCCTCGAAGCTATAGGCGGGTCGGCGTTTGGCGCGTTGGTTAAATCAGGAGGTTCGTTTCAATGTCAGGTTGTTTGAAATCGTTTTATCAGCAAATTCTTAGTAAGCTCGGTCCGTCGAAATTGACGCTGCCACGGGATGGCAAGACGCTGCTCGGATATTTCTTTTGGAATTTGATAAACAAAATCATTATCGCGTTTCATTTCCGCGGCAAGATTGTCATAGAGGGTGCGGCTAACATTCCGAAGAGCGGTCCGTTTGTCGTGATCGCCAACCATTCTGCGCGTTGGGATGGACCGTTGGTTCAGCATATTTTGAACCGCAGATCGAATTACATGGTTTCGCCCAATGAAATGAAGGGTCTGCAAGGTGCTGCCGTTATGAGTGTTGGCGCGTTTCCTGCGCATCCGCGGCTGAATCCTGTTGGTTATGCGATTCAGCAATTACATGTGGGTGAGCCTGTGGTTGTTTTTCCTGAGGGGAATGTCTTTTACGATGGAGCCATACACCCGTTTAAAACAGGCGTTTCGAAGATTGTTTTGCACTCGCAGAAGAATAGTTTTGATGCACCAATCATTCCGATGTACATCGAATATATAAGTTCAGAACGAAGTTATTCGGCCAAGGTCAAGATAGGAACTCCTATCCATCCGAATGAACTTCCGGAGAACGGCGGCAACGTGAAAGACGCGCAGCGAGCCATTTCGGAACGGCTGTTCGAGGAAGTGGTGGCATTGCGGGATGGAAAACGTTCGGAACAATGTTGTGTTGAATCGAACGAGCTGGAACTGCGATACAGTGCTTAAGTAGAACTCGATGCCATTGCGTAGGTTGAATAATACCGGTAGACAAATTCGAAGGGCAATAGCCCGGGCGCCTCAGGGGCCGCCCGGGTTGCTTTTCTACGACTATCGGCAATGGCTAATCAATAAAAAAAGAGGTGGTACCGGAATTGGTGCCACCTCTCGTTTATGTATTTGTCGAGCGTTATTCTTCGACTCGGAAACCTTGAGTGCTGTTCTTCAAGTTGAGGATGGCAGCCATCTTCGACATATCGCCGAGGATGCGGCGTTCCTTGACGCCTGTTGATTGTTGTCTCAAGTCGGCGATAACGTCGTTGGCTTTCATGATGCTCTCGACTGAAATTTCGCAGATGCCGAGATGTCCATTTTCCAATACTTTGAAGTGGCGGCGAGCTACACCATCTTTCGGACGCATGTCGGCGCGGTTCAGTTTGTGGTCGCCACCGACCAGCTCGAAACCGGCAGCAATTGAGACGGTTGGATCGCCAGGACCAGAGAACGGTCCTTTGTTGAGTTGGCATTTGATCGTTTGACCTTTGCCATCAAGATTGGTGACTCGCAAAATTCCGTTTTCGAATTTAACGAGAACGTCACCATCAGCAGATACCGAGATACCGCCCCAGATGGTCTTGATCAGCGCTACTTTCGATGGTCGTTTTACTGAAACCAGAATTTCTCCTCGTTTCAAATCAACGATGCGATCGTTTTCAGTTGTGTATTCGCTTCCTGGTTTGAACTTGATTGTGATTCCGGAGGCTGGACCTTGCAATTGGTTTTCGTCGATGAAAGCGCTGTCGGGAATACGCATGATGCCTGCAAGCGCAGCCTGAGTGACCGCTTCCATGTAAGCGGGCGACATTTGAATCGGCTGACCTTGAAATGTTTGAAGGTTCGGTTGGACGTCGATCGGCACGATGATGGGTGGCGTCGGGTCAAAGATTCGAGGCGGCGGCACACTCTGCGGTGTGAATGACTCCATCCTCACAGGCGACTGGTTGGGACTCGGTCCGTATCCTGGGCTAGCCGTCAAGCGTGGTGCTAAAGTGGCTGCGAGCACGAATGTCGAGACGATGGCAAAGACTGCCACTCGAGAATATTTCTTGTCTTCTGTATTGTTATCTGCCATGTCTTATATCGCGTTGCTCGAAAGGGTAATTCAACGTTTACTTGACTACTTGAAAAATTAGGCGAGCGCCCAATAACTCGTGCCTAGTATAAAGGGTTTATTTCATTATTGGCGAAAATTCGCGTTTACCCGACGGATTGTATCGATGCCTTTGAATGAACTAGTCATATAGTTAAACTGTATTATGCAAATGACCGGCTTTGCGTTTGCGATTTTTTGGATCTGTCTCAGGGGTGTTTGATGAAAACAATTTCTATTCTTCTTGGTCTTGTAATCGCTGCATCAGCGCTGACTGCATGCAAGCCTGAAACCAAGAGTCCGGTCGCTCCGACTGAGACCGCCAATACCACCGATGCTAACACTCCTGCTGCTGCGCCGGATGCTCAAAAGGAGCCAGAGCCGGACTATATGAAGCGTGAGCTCGATGTGAATATAAAAGATGGCAACCAGGCACTGCAGAACAAGCAACTGGATCGTGCCGAGAAAATCTTTCTCGTGGCGCTTAGCCAGTGCGATCTTTATGAGCACCAGGAGGCGAGACAGGGTGCAATTCTGAATAACTTGGCAGCTATCTACGAAGAAAAAGAGATGTATGCTCAAGCCGTACCGCTTTTAAACAAAGCGCAGAAGCTCTTCATTAGAGCGTTTGGCAGGAAGAACAAAACGGTTTATATAACGCTTGGAAATCTCGGACGAGTGCTCACAAAGCAGTTTCGTTGGGAGGAAGCCGCGGACGTTTATCAGACCGCAGTTAACTTGATGGGCGAAGATCCAGCAACCATAAAATCTGCCGAACGTAAGGAGATGATCCAAAAATGCGAGGAATGCTGGAACAAGGCCGGCAATGCATTTAAAGCCAACAAGATGGCAGAAAAACTGAAAGCATTCAAATAAGAGGTTGGCTTCATGAGACCTGAATCCCGTTTTTATCGAATGACGATGGTATCGATTGCGGTGTCATTGCTTTCGCTGCTAACCCTTTGTGGAAGCGCATTTGCCGAACACATTCGATATCTGGATTCTGATATACATATCCGAAAGGACTCTTGCGTGCATATCACTGAGTCGTATGTCTACGACTTCGAGGCGTCCAATCGATACGGTTTTTACCGGAACATTCCACTCAATTATTCCTCCGGCGGGCATAACTACTCAGTAGATTTTCATTTATTGAGCGTCACTAACAGCGAAGGAGATGCGCTCCACAGCAAGGTTTCTGCGCACGACGATGCCGTCACTATCACGGTGGGCGATCCGCGCGTCGCAGTGTCTGGCAGACGGATCTACAAGATTAGCTATCTTTTGCGTCGAGGTGTGAGTTTCGCTTCGGGCGCGCCGGAGTTCAAATGGAGCATCACAGGCGCTGAATGCCCGGTACCAATCAGTCGTGCTGTCGTTCGCGTGTTTACTCCTAACAACATTGCATATCCGTCGATCACGAAGAGTGCTTACATCGGGGCGCCTGGCGACGCCGGCAACGTAAAAATTACTGATGGAATAAATCACGTTCAAATAATGGCAACGGATTTGAATCCCGGTGATGATCTGACAGTCAGTCTGGGCTTCCCGAAAGGTTCGATCTCGCCGCCATCGCCATTTGCTAATTTTGTTTATTGGTTATCTGATTGGTGGCCCGCAATAATTTTGCCATTGCTCACCGGATTTTCAGTGTTCGCAATCTGGTGGCATTATGGGCGGGATGCCGCTACCAAAGAGGCTTTATCAACAACCTGGGACCCGCCTACGGAGATGTCGCCGGCAGAAGTCGGAACGCTTTATGATGAACGTTGCGATCTACAAGATATCGTTGCCTCACTGATCGATCTGGCTGCGCGAGGTCATCTGAAGATCAAAGAGTCAGCGATGACATCTGCTTCTAGCGATGATGCACTCGATTATGTTTTGATCAAAACAGAACCACCAGCCGATGATCCACCGCTGCGGTTGTACGAGAAAAACTTGCTCTACTCGATCTTTGGATCTGGCTCCCATACTGGTTTACAACGATCTTTGTCGGACCTGGAAAATCGTTTCTACGACAAGCTTCCGTCTCTTCGCGAACAGATCTATGAGTCCATGTCCCAGGAAGGTTACTTCCTGCAAAACCCTGAAAACGTTCGTCAGAACTGCACCGGGCTGGCGCTATTTTTCTGTGTAGTCGGCATGCTTTTGATTTTGGCTTCTAGTAATGAAACGACATTGGTTCCGTTCGGCATCGGAGTGGTCATCTCATCCGCGATAATCGGCACGTTTGCATTTGCTATGCCGGCACGTACCATAAAGGGCGTTGAGGCACTGAGACGATCGTTGAGCTTCGTCAACTTCATCAACTCAGTCGAGCCCCGACGTATAAATCTGATTGGTTCGGAAGACCCTGAGGTTTTTGGTCGGCTTCTGCCGTACGCACTGGTGCTGGGTGTAGCGGACAAATGGGCTGAGGAATTTCACGGCGCGTTGCGACAGGCACCAGACTGGTACGAACAGTTGAGCACCAACAACGGTGATTTTTCTTCGTCGAAGTTTGTGGTGGCGCTTGGTTCTAGTATGCGAGCGATTGAATCCGTGATGGTTTCGGAGCCGCCAGGCGCTGGTCCGAAGTTGGACGTGACTGCCGACCATTGAGATCTTCATGACGCGCAGATTGTCCGTGAAATATTATCGGCTCCTCAGTGCTTTGTTTGCGCTCTAGCGGTTTAAAACGACGATCAGCTTCGAAACCGGAACGCCTCGCCACCTGGGAGTTTCGCCACCAGGAGTTTCTCCAGCAGAAGTTTCGCCACCTCGAGTGTCGCCACTTGGAGTTTCTCCGCCAGGAGTTTCTCCGCCAAGAAGTTTCGCCACCTCGAGTTTCGCACCTGGAGTTTCGCACCTGGAGTTTCGCATATGGAGTTTCGCACCTGGAGTTTCGCATATGGAGTTTCGCACCTGGAGTTTCGAGTTTCGCCACCTCGAGTGTCGCCACCTGGAGCTTCGCCGAGTTTCGCCACTTGGAGTTTCTCCGCCAGGAGTTTCGCCACCTCGAGTTTCGCACCTCGAGTTTCGCACCTGGAGTTTCGACGCCAGGCGTTTCGACGTCTGGGAGCGCAGGCTTCCAGCCTGCTTTTCACTCTCCGAATTGTCGATGAGGTGATTGTTCAGCTGAGCCGTAAACCCGACAGTCAGGCAATCCAAGGGGATCAGCGCAGGCTAGTAAACCGGGCTCCTAGGAGCGTGGAGCACTGTATCTGGCGGGGCAGGAACTTTGAGTGAACCTTTCGCTGCGACTACTGCAAGGGTTCCGCCCGATTCGGGAACAATCTGATTTGAAACAATTCACAAGAGTTTAACCTCGGTAGTGGCGGGAAATCGATCAAACGTGGAAAATGGCTAATATGGCTTGCCTATCGTTTTGCTGCCAATTTTTAAGGAGAAGAATCGAGATGTCGAAATCCGATCTCAAACCAAAAGACTCCTCACGCGGACTTTCGCGGAGAATCAAACACGGTTTGCTGGCTATTCCGCTTAGCTTGAGTCTGATGGGCTCATTAGGAATGTCAAACGCAAACGCGGCTGATTCTGATGATGTAGGCTTTTATGGTTCGGTCACCATTCAGCGAGCTGCTGCCGCTGCCGCCTCCGCGATGGCGAAAGGTAATTATGGTGAAGCGCAGGGTGAATATCGAAAAGCCATAGGGTTTGATCCTAACCAGGAAGATTTTTATTTCGGTCTCTATCAGTCGAGTTTCCGGTTGCAACAGTGGGACCAGGTCGCATTGGCTTTAGAAGAGCTTTTCAACAAGAACCCAAAGTTCAAGGATCAGATGCTTTTGGAATATGGGGAATGTTTATTTCACCTCAATCGATATGACGAAGCAGAACCTGTTTTGAAGAAAGCACTGGCTAAAGTCGCGGAACCATCCGTTGTCGATGCGCGAATGAAGCGGCTGATGGAGAAGAGCATTATCGTGCACGCGCCTGAAGCCGGTACGATCGTCGCTTATAAGGAACCTGAAAAGTTTGTCGCACCAGAACGCGCAGGTAAGCTCGAAGCGTCCGAAGTGCACGAAAACGTTTCGAGAAAATCTCTGACATTTTTGAACGCATTCATGAAATCCGAAGGCGTTTATGTCGCTGAGTACAAAGGATACGAGCACGAAGGACCGATCTCGTTCTTCAAACCGCCACAGGCGAATTTCAAAATTGAAGAGTATTTGAAAGGACCTCCTTTGAGTCGCACTCTACCAGTCAAGTTTGAGTTCCATGAGAAGCTGGGTGAGGAGAGACCGAAAGATTGGAAGTTTAGTGACGAACTCATGCCTAAGAAAGGGCACAAATATCTGATCTTCATTCCGAACTGCGTGCCGATCGATGGCAAGTTCGAGACATTCCATGGTTCCTACGGGATCCAAGAGTACACCGATAAAGTCATTGACGAGATCCACAAAATTATCGAGGAACACCAGGGTCAGGCTAAGTAACGCTTGATTCAACGGTCGTGATTTCATGGAGGTTTAGATGTCCAAGAGAGTTATAAATTGTGGATTGGCAATGGCAGTAATCGCTGCATCCTTCACAGTTGCCCCGGCGTTTGCGGAACTTGACGCCAACCAAATTCAGAAGCGCAAGGAAGTGATTCACGCTTGTCTGTTGCAGATTTATCTGGATAGAAAACAGAGGCCACAAGCGCTTGCAGAGTATGCCATCATGGTCGGCTTCAAACCTTCCGACCCGAAAATGAGATATGCCTATGGTCGTTATCTCGCTAATTCGAATGTGCCTGCTGATATCGCCGCTGGTATCGTTCAAATGAAGAAGGCTGTGGAACTCGATCCTGGTAACTTCACTTACAATGGCGTTCTTGGTGCCATGTACCTGAAGTCTAAGAAGCCCAATGAAGCCTTGCCTTATTTGAAGCTTGCCGTGCAATATGGTGGCGCTGACTACAAGAAAACGTACGAAGAAACTTTCGTCTATATAGAATCGAAAAAACGTGCGGACCTCGTGGCTAAGAAAAATGCTGAGGCCAAGAAAGCAGCAGCGGCTGCCGCCAAGACGAGTGGCGGCGCGGACGGTGGCGGTAAGAAGTCGGATGATGATGACGACGACTGGTAAGTCCGGGTAGTTGTCCCGAATGCGATCGTGTTTCACTCAGGAGATTCTAATGCTAAAGCGCATCGTCTTAGCGGCGACTGTAATTGCTACGGTATCGTCGGTGGTTGCTCCCGCGAATGCGCAGGTTGATCCCCAAAAGGTCGCCAATCGAAAAGAAGTGATTCACGAGTGTTTGCTGCGCATCTATCTCGCGCAGAGAAAGCGCCCGCTAGCTTTGTCCGAATATGCGATTATGGTCGGATTAAAACCGACCGATCCGAAGCTTCGCTATGAATATGGCGTATACATTTTGCAGGGTAATACGCCGGCCGATTTCAATGCTGCGCTTATTCAGCTTAAAAAGGCTGTGGAGCTTGATCCGTCCAATTTCGAATACAACGGTACTGTGGGTGCGGTGTACACCAAACTGAAGAACCCCGAAGAAGCGCTCAAGTGGTACGGAAAGGCGATTCAGTACGGCGGCGGCGAGAAGTACAAGAAGCTGTATACCGATCTGCAAGCTTACATGCAGCAGAAGAAGCAATACGAACTGCAGAAGAAGCAACAAATTCAGCAGAAGAAATTGCAGGAGCAGCAGAAGAAACAGCAGAATCCTGACGGAACGAAGAAAAGTACGGATGATGATGACGACGATTGGTAAAGCCATCGGATTGAAACTTCAGGGTTTTCCCTCCTTTCGAAAAAACATACCGGCATGTAGTAATGGATAAAGCAGCAAGTTTACTTGCTGTTCGTTGGCGAAAACATGTTGGGGGTTTATGCCATGAGATTAAGTCTGTTGGCGGCATCGCTGTGCCTTCTTTCGACCGCGGCTGTTTCACCGGCCTATTGTGATGACCCCGGAATTTTTGGATCAGTTCAAATTGCTGGGGCCGCGAGGAAAGCCGCGCGTGCAATGAAGAGCGGCTCGTATAGCGAGGCTCAATCGGAGTACCGCACGCTGGCTGGCAAGGATGAGGAATTCTGCTTTGGGTTTTACGAGTCCAGCCGGCGGCTGAATCACTGGGACCAGGCTGCTCTGGCGTTGGAATTGCTCTTCGATAAGAAACCGGCATTGCGCGACAAAATGAACATGGAGTATGGTGAAGCTCTCTTCAAACTGAATCGATTCAATGAAGCCGAGCCTCAGTTGAAGCTTGCTCTCGCGAGAGTGAATGAGCCTTCGATTCTAGATGCAAAACTGCAGACGCTCTACGCTAAAAGCGACCCGCCAGAAGCGCCTCCGGTTCAAGGACCGACTCTTGTCTGGAATCCGGCGCCACCGCCTTCGATACCAGTCCATGATCCTCTCAAGCCTGAGTCGGTAAGTGAAGATACCACAGAAGCACTGACAATGCTCAACGCCTTCATGAAATCAGAAACCATTGTAATCGCTGAATATAAGGGATTTGAGGCAGAGAAGCACGTTGGCTTTTTCGATCCGCCGACAGCGATGTACAAGATAGAAACCATTCTAAAGGGATCGCCGTTGAATAGAACTCTGCCTGTGCGATACGAATTTCATCGCGATGTCAAAGAAGCGAAGCCGGACAACTGGACGTGGAGCCCCTCTCTGATGCCTGCGCCCGGAAGTAAGTGGATCATCTTCATTCCCAACGCCGTGCCGGTCGTCGGAAGGTATATCACTTTTCACGGCTCATATGGTCGCCAGGAATTAAACGAGAAAAACCTCGACGAAATCCATAGCATCATCAACAGCCATCAGGGACAAGCGAAGTAAGTTTAGTGACCACCGCCGGCGGTGACTGATGGGACTTCTGATTCTTCATCTTCGTAGATGATGCGATTACGTCCGGCCTTCTTAGCGATGTAGAGCCGCTTGTCTGATGCCTGCACCAGATCGAAGATCGACTCGCCGTCATCAGGGAAGGTCGCGAGACCGCCACTGAAGCTGCAGTGGAACTCGAGGCCTTCGTCGCTGAAAAATGCGGTTTCTCTAAATTCTTCCAGTGCGCGGGTGACGGCTTTGTGGATGATTTCTTTTTTCTCTCGTCTAAAGGCCAGGATGAATTCTTCTCCACCCCATCGACCACGAAGGTCGTCAACGCGGAATCGTCTTGAAAGAAGCTGTCCCAGACCGGCAAGAACGTTGTCACCAGCCAGGTGTCCGTGGGTGTCGTTTACCTTCTTAAAGTGATCTACGTCCAAAAGACAGATACTGAAATTCGTTTTTACACGTTGAGACTCAGCAAGGATCGCTGATAACTGTTCTGAAAATGCGCGTCTCAGAAGGAGACCTGTGATAGTGTCTTTGTCCGATCGTTCGCGCAGCATCTTAGCTCTATCTAGTCGAACTTTAACTCGGGTGAGCAGTTCTTCATTAACAACCGGCTTGGGCAGGTAGTCGTCGCCGCCGCAGCGAAAGGCTTCGACGCGAGCTTCGACTCCGGTTTGACCAGTGAGGAAAATGATTGGCAAATCTTGCCAGCGAGGAATAGACCGAAGCATTCGGCAGACTTCAAATCCCGTAACGCCGGGCATCATCACGTCGAGCAAGAGCATGTCCGGTGGAAATTCTTGCATGGTTTCAAGAATGATACTTGGATCAGTAAGTGTTCTTACGATCATGCCTTCATTTCTCAAAACCAGTGCGACCGTATTTCCGAAGAATTCATCGTCGTCGCAAACCAGCACTCGTGAGCGTCCGCCTTGTCTTATCGCGACAAGGTGGTGCACCGCTTTTTCAAGTGAATCGGATTCAAATGGTTTGTCCAGGTAGAGTGACGCGCCGACGTGTGTTCCTTCGACGAAGTCTTTTGCCAGTGCATCTCCGGAGATAAATGCCAGTGGCAAATTGTCGTATCCGGGCAGCGAGCGCAATTCGCGCGCCAGCAGAAATCCATTCTCGGGAGTCTCGGGGACAATGTTGATCAGCGCTGCATCCAGTGGATAAACTGCAGCACGTTCTAACGCTTCCTGTTGACTGGTAGCTTTTACGATTTCGACGAGGCGCTCCCGTCCCAGGTCTTCGACGATCTGGAGGAAGCCCATGTCTTCATCCACCACCATGATGCGCGCCATGGCTGGTTGATGATCGCCGGAATCAGCGACTTCTTCCTTGCCTGACACCACTTCCATTACTTCGCGAGCTTCTGTTTCGCCATCGATTTGTGCTTCGACCAATCGGCGATCGATTTCTGCCCACATGAGATCGCGCTCGTCCTGCGCTTTGTCAGCGATCGCAATGGCGGTGTTTTCAATAAAAGCCATATGTTCGCCGACTTTCTTGAAGCCTAGCGAACCGCCTGTTCCCTTGATTTTATGCGCCTGTCCACGAACTTCCTCGAGGCTTTCTTTGTCATTTGGATCTGCTTTCGCTTTTTCGATCACCTGCGCCAAAGCCGATAGTTTCTCTGGCAACACGCGCGCGTATTTTGAAACGAGCGCGAGAAACATGGTTTCAAAATCTTTGAGTTTTTGTTTTTGAGCTTCAGCTCCCTTTTCAGTGGCAAACTGACATTCGACTTGCGCTCCGAAGACAAATGGAATGAGTGGTTTGCTGGCGCTGAGAGTGATGTTCCAATCCTTGAGGATCGGTTTCACTTCTTGCAGTTCGGTTTTATCGCCTGCAACGAAGACGATCTCCATGCCGTGTCCGAGTTTTCTTACATCTTCGACCCACTGAATGCCGCTCGTGTCGGGCAGCGGAGAGCCAAGCACGACCAGGTCCGGTTTGTCTTGTGCGCATATCTCTTTGCCTTCGCGTCCATTTTCAGCTTGCAGAACTTTGTGACCGCGTCCTTCGAAAATGGGCGCGATGAGCTTGCGAAATTGTTGGTCTTTATCGACGATGAGTATGGTTTTGGCCATCAGGGCGATCTGCTTATTGAGTTGCCATTTTCAGCGAGCGTTGCTTGTCTGGAATATACCCAGCATGAGCGATGACGAGATGTCTTTTTAACCATCAAATCTGGTTTTCGGTTGAATTCCCGATTGATGTTTCTTCTGATAACTCTTCAAATCGGCTTTGCTGATGCCGAGATAGTCGGAAAACCACATCTGATCCTTGGAGGACTGCATCACGTCTTCGTAGTTGTGGAGCAGGAAACGAACCAGCGCGTGACCCTCATCGTCAATCTCGATATCGAGAAGCGCGCGTCGGAGCTCGGCTGCGTCTACGAAGTTATCGTGGTTGGTGTCCAATCGCTCGAACAATTCGGCGAAAATTCGTTCTGCATTCTCGGGACCCATCATGTCGTTGAGCACCTGGTGGAGCTGAGCGGCGCGCTGATCCATGATTGCGACCACCGGCGTGTGCAATGTCTCTGCGTCCAGACCGCGCTCGAATGCCTCGTTGCAGATTTTGCGCGCTTCGCTCAATTTATTTTGGCGGGCGTAGAAACCGGCTAACTGTATTCTGGTTAAAAACGGCATGGCCAGAAGCTCATGATATGCTCCTGTCACTGCTTCCAATTCGAGAGTCTGTTCTTCGCCAGAATTGCCGCGCAATTCCTTCGTCACGACCCGCAGATGCTCTTTGTACTCTGCCATCGGCAACTTGTCGGAAGCCTTGATCGCTTTTTTGAAAGCGCTTTCGGCGGCGTCGTGATCGCCTGAGTTCTCGTGTTTTTGGGCGGCTTTGCAGTACTCGAATGGGTCGTCCAGCGTTTTGCCTTTTGCCATGGAGTCTCTCCAACCGCCGTGTCAGGTGCGCATCCTAAATTTTATAGATTCAAATCCGTGCGCATTTTTCGTGGATTTTGCCATCCCATCTCGTCTAGCGCGTCATCAAAACCAACTCGCATGCGACTGCAATAGTTGAGTGCGATGATGCATTGCTCGACCTTGAGCAGACCTTCGCGGATCAGAGGCAAACAGACGAACGCGGCATCGACTGTTTTTCTGCTGACTTTGCTGGCTGCTTCCAGGATGCCGACTAGGTCTCCGCCATGGCTCTTGCGAACCTCCAGCGCCACCTTAATGTCCTCGGCAGACAAGATTCCAGCTGTTTGTAAAAGATCGAACGCCGGCTTGAGGTTGCGTTTTGCTCCAGCTGGGGCGCCTGCGCCTGCTCCTGCTCCGGGTCCTCCGGAAGCTCCTGCCGCTTGTGGCGGTTTTGCTGGCTCCGGTTTCTTCGGTTTTGCCGGTGCGTCTAGGAGCGAAGGTGGCTCCAGTGAAGTATCTTCCGGTGTCAAATATTGATCGATATTTCCGCCCATGGCGTGAAGGCGCTTCAGAACGTGAGGTGCACGCTCAGGTGACATTCTTTCATCGCGGATCAAATCTTGAAGCTTAAGCGCAGCCTCGAGTGTCGGCTCACTGATCAAACCGGCGTTTTTTAACATACTGCCAAGAAGCACATTGGGTCTCTTGTCCAGCAAGTGATAGTCTATGTTGATCTTTGGTTCTGGCGGCAATTGAGCCGGTGGTGATTGATATCCCTGTGGTGGATAGGCCGGTTGTTGCTGATAAGCCGGCTGCATGGGCTGCATTTGCTGCGGTGGCATTTGCTGCGGCGGCATCTGCTGCGGCATTTGCTGTTGATATGGATACTGCTGCTGCATGGGTTGCTGCGGCGGATAGCCGCCATAACCTTGCTGCGGCTGCGGGTAGCCCTGCGGTGGCGGATAATTATTTGCGTTGTACTGCTGGTTCTGCCCAGAGATGTTCTGGTTGGGATGTCCAGGGTGCGGCTGCATCGGCATGTTGCTGAAAGAACTGCCCTGCTGGTGTGGCGCAGGCATTTGCGGCTGCGGCGGCATGTTCTGATAGGAAGATTGCGGTGGTCCGCCGGGCATGCCAGGCATGCCAGGCAGGGCTGACGGCAGGCCTGTGCCCATCGCTCCGGGCATCATGCCCGGGCTCGGCAGTGGTGCCATCGCTGGGAAGTTGGAGATCGGATCCGGTTGCTGAAGCGAAGCTCCACCACTCCAGCTGTTATCTTCCGCGCTGGTGTCTACTTCCGGCTTCAGAAGATCGGGAATGGCAGTGAAATTGCCCAGTGACGTATTTTTCGGTGCCGACATCACCAGGATGTCGTACATGAATTCCAAGTCGCCAGGCGCGAAGGATTGTGTCCAGACGACTTTCGAAGTTACGCCGTTTTCCTGCTCATAGAGCGTCCAAACCGGCTCCTCGACTGACTTCTCCCACTGGCAAGTGAGAACAAAAAAGGCTTCGCCGGCGGACCAGGGAAGCTCGACGAGGCACCCTCGTCGGCTGGTTGCCTCTTCGATCATAAATTTGACTTTGCCCATCGATGGGCAGCCCTGTTCCGGCGGCAATTTTTGTCGGGTTAAGGGCGTGTTTTCGTCTTTCGGTGGCGGTTTGTACATGTATTTACTTTCGCGGAATGCCTGTTTTTTAATGGACTACGACTATCTTATGCCACGCAACACAAAATCTTCTTCTCTTATTAAGATCTCGATGATAACAAATAGATAGAAGTCAAGGTAGCGTCTTGCTTATGTTCGCCATGCGTTCAATATTCCCTGGAAATTTGACACACAAAAACGCAGACGATTTGAACTATTTTGTCTTGGAAACAGGTGGCTTGAATTTTGATTCTAACTCGCGCCAACAGCTGATGTAATCATTTTGCAGCAAACCTGACTCCACGGCAAATCTGGTCGGGTTATAAACCAGCGAACTTTCAAACATGAACGCCATGGTGTCTTCAATCCGATGAGGCTTCAACTCGACCTGCGACGCTTTGTTGAAGGTCTGAGCATCGGGTCCGTGCGCAGACATGGCATTGTGTAAGCTGCCGCCCCCGGGCACGAACCCATCCGCTTTGGCATCGTAAACGCCTTCAATCAGCCCCATGTATTCGCTCATGCAATTGCGGTGGTAATAGGGCGGCCGAAAAGTATTTTCTGCCACCATCCAGCGCGGTGGAAAAATGACGAAGTCGACGTTGGCTACACCAGGCAATTCTGACGGTGATGTGATCACCGTAAAAATAGAAGGGTCAGGGTGATCGTAGCTCACGGTGTTTATTGTGTTAAACAAACGCAGATCGTATTTGTAAGGATAATAGTTGCCGTGCCATGCCACCACATCAAGTGGCGAGCGATCGATAATGGCAGACCAGAGTTTTCCTCCAAACTTTGTTATCAGTTCAAATGAACCTTTTTTGTCCTGATAGGCAGCCGTAGGAGCCAGAAAATCGCGAGGGTTGGCGAGACCGTTTGAGCCAATCGGACCCAGATGCGGCAGCCGAAAAGGTGGTCCGTAGTTTTCGCAAATGTAACCACGGGCGGTGTCACCCTTGAGTTTTACCTGAAACTTTACACCCCTTGGAATAACGCAAATTTCCTGTGGCTCAACTTGCAAGACACCGAATTCGGTGCTGATTTTTAAAATTCCCAATTCCGGAACTATCAAGAGTTCGCCGTCTGAATTATAGAAAAAACTGTCAGTCATCGAAGTGTTAGCCGCGTAAATATGAACGGCAGAACCGCGAACGCTGGCATTCTCGCCATTGCCGGCAATTGTGATCAAACCCTCGATGAAATTGGTTGGTTTTTCAGGGATAGGAACGGGGTTCCATCTCATCTGATCGGGAGGCGAATCCACTTCCGCGAAGGGGCGACTGCGCAAATTATTTTCTTTGCGAAGTGAAAAACGTGAGTGCACAACCGATGGGCGAATCTTGTAAAGCCACGAGCGCACATTCTCATGTCGCATTGCGACAAACGAGGAGCCACTGAGTTGCTCGGCATATAGTCCGTACGGCGCCACCTGTGGCGAATTTTGACCAGGCGGCAAGGCGCCTTTCTCTGCCTCACTTGAAAAGTGATTTCCGAAGCCCGATTGGTACTGCAATGTTTCCGCCATCCATCAGCCTCTCTTGATTACTAAGGCGCTTTGTCACAAAGGATACCAATGTTTTAGATTTCTGACTAAGCTTTAGGCGCGCTGCTTGAGGTTGTGTAAGATTATGGAATTATTGGAGCCTGGAGGCTTATCCGCTTGAATAGCAAACAAAAATTTGCCTTCCTTTTGGGAATCATAACCATCGCTGTCATGGGGTTATATCCCCCGTGGAAGGAAGCTGGTCCGACAGGCTTACCGATGCAATATGCTCCGATTTTTTCTCCACCAACGGCGCTCACTCCCGAGAAAGGTCTTGAAATCGATGTCGTGCGACTTTTTGTTCAAGTCGGTGTTGCAGCCGTCTTGACTGGTGGTTTGGTCGCGGCAGGCGCTCCTGCACCATCGCCTGCCCCCGCGCAGTCTCCAGCCGCCGGCTTTCCCTTTTCTCCACCTCCGAATTGGCAAACCCAATTTGAACCTTCGAAAGTTCTCGAAGAAAAAGATGATGAAGAAGAAGAGGAAGAGGATGATGTCGAAATCGAAGACGGTCCTAACGTCATTAGATTGCCGGCTGGTAAAACTTACGGTGAGTTTCTCGTAGAGTCGGATGATGATCCGGAGTACTGGGAAACCCTTAGTGCTGCCCGTGGTGTCATCAAACTTCCCACTAACAAACGCGTTCAATTAGAAATCAAAGAGAAGAAAAATGTTGAGCTCGGGTTCGTTTCAAGCCTGGCTCCAACTGCGCTTTTCTCTGTCGACCTCAGCGAATCCGGAGTCAAGGATTTCGAGTTAGCTCATTTGAAAAATCTATCTGATTTGAAAGAGCTTGATCTTTCATCGACTAAAATTTCCAACGATGCATTGTCATACATCACTGATTTAAAACAGCTCGAAAAACTCTGGCTCGATGGAACCACTGTTGATGACTCTTGCTTAGTCGACTTGCAGAATTTCAGTTCTTTGAAAAAGTTGTCGATTAAAGATACGAAGATCACCGAAGGCGGTGTCAAAACTTTGGTCGAGAAATTGCCCAACTGTAAAATCGAATCCTAGACCGTTAACTCTCGCCGCTCGAGTTTTGGGTATTCACCAGTTCTCGTGCGCGCTCGGCTGCTTTCACAACGGCTTTAATCAGTGTAACTCTAATTTTTCCTTCTTCGAGTTCCATCAAACCGTCGATGGTGCATCCGGCTGGCGTTGTGACCATGTCTTTCAGAAGTGCAGGGTGTGCTTTTGATTCTAAAACCATTTTTGCTGCGCCGTACGCAGTTTGCGCAGCGAGCAACGTTGATATATCGCGAGGAATTCCCAACTTAACACCCGCCTCTGCCAGCGACTCGATGATTACGTAGAGGTATGCCGGACCGCTGGCGGACAAGGCTGTGACGCCATCCATGAGCGATTCGTCGACAAAAACTGTTTCACCAATTGATTTGAAAACAGCTTCAGCCATGTTCAATTGGTCGGGCGTGACATGTTTTCCTTTGCACATTCCAGTCATCCCTGCGTTGTAAATCGCAGGAGTATTCGGCATTGCTCGAATTACGGGAATGGGCTTTGTCAGCCGCTGTTCGACAAACTTAGTGGTGACTGATGCTGCTACCGAGATGACTAGCTGATCGGGAGTCAGTACATCCTCGATTTCGACAAGTACGTTGTGCATGTTTTGCGGCTTGACTGCAAGAATCAGGAGATCGGCACCTTTAGCGGTTGCACGATTGTCGGTTGAAACTTTTATGCCGAGTTTTTTGTTGACCTTTTCGATGGACGGTTCATGCCCGACGGATCCAATGATATCGTCTGTGGTGAGTCCGCCTTGCTTGAGTAAGCCCGAAATAAGCGCCTCACCAAGCTTTCCCACACCGATCACTGCCAGTTTCTTTCCGTTTAGCATTTCTTGCTCCTGTCCCGAATTCCAGACATCTCAAAGGCGCCCGCGCAGCTATCATAGTAGCCGCCTTTTGCCTTCGTGTCATTAGTGGTCATGACATGTATTGGCGTTACCAGTTTCTATTGGGTATTCCCACCACTCTCCACAGTTTCCCTCAGGGAAGTGCGGGAGCTTTTTCCGAATATTCCTTCAACTTGTTCTGGGCTGCGGTATCTTTTTTCTTCGATAGAGCTTCGCGAACTTCGACCGCCGCGCTAGTGTAATCACCGGCGGTGGCAAATTGCTCTGCTAACTTCATCCGATCGTCAAACGCGTCAGGATTTTTTCCTTCGTATTTGATGTGATTCGTCAGGTTAGTTCTTGCATGCTTATTAGTGGGAGAAACGAACAAAGCTTTGCGATAGAATTGTACTTTCTCCGCTTCAGTGGCTGCTTTCGTGCCGAAGTTGTTGAACGCGGTAGACAAATTATCTCGAGCATGTTCGTCCAATGGATCGGCAGTCAGTGCTTTCTTGAATGTCTCTATCGCCCCAGCATAATTGCCGGCGTTGAGTTCATCAATACCTTCATTGTTGAGAATGTGAGCGCGCGAGATCAGATCTGCTTTTCCAGCTTCACCGGTATTGTGCTCAACCATAACCGTGTTTACTTTCTCTCTAACACCGGTTTTCTTTTCCTCTTCCAACTTCGCTTTTAGATTCTTCGCCATGTCGGACGTTTGATCTAAAGCCAATGCTTGTTTGTAATAGTCTTCAGACTTTTCGTAATCGCCAGCCAGTTGGTACGATCTTCCCAGCCCGCAAAGCGTCTCTACGTCTTTTCGAATCTTTGCGTAGACCAGCCATTTACGCGCCATTCGTTGTCCGGCTAGCACGCGATAAACTTCAACAATTTTTTCCTGAGGGCAAGAATTGGGCTTTATCGAATTTGCCGAAGTAAATTCAACAAGCGCTCCTTCCGCGTCCCACTTTTTCAAGAGTGACTCACCAAGCTCCATGCGTTGACTGACCGAATCCGGGTCAATTCCGCTTGCGCGGTGAAGAATTCGCAACTTCTCTATCGCCCCGTGCTGTTGAGGATCGAGAGCGAGAATACGGTAGAGCAAGTGAACTTTGTCCGGCGTGTCGTCGTTGACATAGGCGGCAATGTTGCGAAGAACATGCGAGATGCTTGGATTTTTTGGATCTTTTTCAAACGCGAAGTCGAGCTTGTCGAGCGCCTGTTCATACTCTTTGTTGTTTGTCAGATCGATCGCTGAATTGGAAAGATTGATTGATGCGTTGCGATCGGAAACCGAAATTTGTTCCATTCCCGAGCGAATTTGATCTTCGAAAACATATTGAATCGGCATTGGTGGAACGCCGGCTGGAAGCGGCTCAAATGGCGCACTTAGCGCAACACTGTCCAATGCCGCTTTGTCGTTGGCAGGATCGCCGGATGACTTATCGACGCGCAGTCCGGTGATCTGCCCGCTGGGAAGAACCTGCCATTTGATAGTGACGGATTTGAGAACCTTGGGCGGATGCCAGTTTTTCGATATTTTCTTTTGCATTTGAACCATGAACGGACCAAGGTCAATAAAGTTTTCCTTGAGCGGTTTGTTGGTCGACCCTGCTGCTGGTTTCGTTTCGGTTTTCGAGAAACTACTTTTCGTGTTGATTCCAGGAATCGCCGGAGTTTTTCCAGTGCTCGGCGGAACGCATTGCGCCGACGATCCCCACAAGGCGAAAATTGAACCCGCCACAATCGATTTTACAAAGACCGTCCGCGCTGCCATACGAGGAACCCTCCTTGAGGTTTCTTCAAACTTGCCCGGTCGACAAAGTCTATAAACGATGAATATCAGCGTTTTTCGCCCAAGCTATGTGGCAGAAGCGTTTTCGGTTTTTATCGAATCATTATTGAGCCCAAGCAGTTTTCCGTGGACGGAACACTTGTTGATATTCTCCGTTGCGACCGCGCAGTTGCATTGTCACTGCTGTGGTTTTGATGAGGTGATTCGCGACCTTCTTGTCGTGCGGATGATTGGATTGAAGCAGTTGTTTCAATGGCTTCACCGCATTGCAGGCGTGAGGCACACTGAACTCTGCCGAGAACACCTTAAATCCATTGTTCAGATCTTGGCTTGTGATGCCGCGATAACCGATCATCTGCGCAGGATTTACGTCTTCGAAACCGCGAACGTTGCTGTTGGTCACGAAGATGTGTTGACCTGGCGACAGGGTCATGGATTTTCCGCCTGCGATGACCTCAACTGCGCCTTTGCGCGTGTCATCGAGATCGTAGACTGCGAGCCCATTGGCGAAGGCCATTACGAGAGCCAGTGATTTCGCACCTACCTTGATCTGTCCCATCGGTGTGTTGATAACTGCATCCGTTGATGGAGCAGCCATGACCGTGCCTCTGTGAAGAGTGGCAATCTTCGGTGCTCCAACTGTTGTGGTGACCGCGCCGACCAGAGGCTGGCCTGCTGCCGACTTCTGTACCGTCGAAGGTGCTGAGGAAGTTGGATACTCTAGTTCTGCTCCTGCGCTGGCGTCACCAGATACGGTGACATCGCCAAAGATTTGAGCAGGGATATCGCCGTTGGACAATTCGGTATCGCTTATCCAGCCTTCCTTCTGATTAGAACAGAAGTTCATTGCTGTTTGCGCGTTGCTCAGTTCCGCAGCCAACGTCGCGAAGTTGGTTAGTGAACTGTTCGCCGTACTGTTATCGACTTGGATTAAGCCGCTGTTCAGTGCTTGAGTTGTCGGAGTTGGTGTCGTTGACGAGACGAACGAAGGCACAAAATTCATAGCTTGAGATGCATGTGCCGAGCCGCTGATCGCGGCTGGTGCTGAAGTCTCTGTCGGCATGCTCTGCACGCTCGAAGGCAGTGCAGTCAGTGCCGACGCCATACCTGTCACTGGTGGGTCTGCGTGGATGAGCACACCGCCACCAAGAACGATGGCACTTGCTGGTTTGGTTCCGGTATCGAAGGTGATATCAGCGCCGACGTTGTCCATAGTGTTGTTAGGTGCAACTGCTGTTATGCCGTTAGTCCCGAAGAACGTCGTTCCGCCGGTTTGAGTTCCGAGAACCACGTTTGCAGGGAGGCTACCTAGAGTTTGGGTTGGAGTCGTCGCCGTTGTTGTCCAGATGTTGATTGCTCCACCTCCGGGCGTTCCTGTTCCAGGCGTGTTGACGAAGGTGGCGATTGTGGTGCCGGCGCCGATGTTAATCAAAGCGCCCTTGCTTGCTTTAGCAGCTGCGTTTTGGAGATTGATGGTCTCCGCAGCGGTTGCAGGATTGCCTACTTCTGCAATTTGAATTCTGGAATTTACGTTGGTAGACAGCGTACCTGCTGTTGTTTTTACTGTGATTGATCCATCTACTGTTTGAATGTCGTTTAACAAAACAGAGCCGGCAGCAGTCAAAGTGAAATCGCTGCCAGAACCGGAGTTAAACAAGGTCAACGGCACGGTTTTCGTAGCCAATGCGTTGATTACAACGCCACCGGCGCCGGTGTTCGTGTTGGCTGACAAACCTGGCGTCGAGACTGTGATTGGATTTGCGTTGGTTCCAATGTTGCCGTCGTCTGTGGAGAGATTGATCAGTTGCTTCGCTCCTAGAATGACGAGCGGCGCAGTGGCTATGGAGCCGCTGCCGGCGGTCGTGATTTCGAGCAGGTTTGTTGCTTTGGTGCTTCCGACATTCGCATTGATGTTGATTCCTGCGGTACCGCTTGTGGTGCCGAGCGTTACTCCGGTAGCGGTTCCGATCACGCCATTAATGTTGAGCGTGCCATCGGTCTGCAGGGTGAACTGATTTTTCGCTAGTGTCGCAACTAGATTCAACGCGACCGTATTTTGGTTATATATGTTCGTGTAGCCAGGTGCGTTAGCTGTCAGGTTGCCCGCTTGCATTGCGAATGGAACAACATCGGTACCGATGCCACCACTCTTCGAAGTCAGAGTCACGCTCAAGTTTCCGGCGTTGGCTAGTGTCTGAGGTCGGACTTCACCGCCCGGGCTGTAGATGCTTCCCGAACTGGTGGTCAGGAATACTGTTGGGTTTGCGCCGCTCAGGTTTATATCGCCATCGAGGAGGATATTGCCCAGGGTCGCAGTTATGGACGCGGAGTTGATTACGTTGATTGTTCCGGTGGTGTGAACGGTGCTAGCGCTGAGTAGTGTGAATGTTCCGGATCTCAGGGCATTTGTATTGACGCCCTGCAATTCCATGCCCGTCTTGATGATGTTCTGGATGCTGATTTCGGGTCCGGCCGTGTCGACGTTCAAATGTGACGTATCGACCACGATTGGGGCGGCTGCCGTTCCGATGCTGGCGTTGCCCAGGTTGCCTAGTCCATCGTCATCACGCAAGTTGACCGTATCGGCGACTAACGTGCCACCGGGGATGATACCGCCGACACCGGCACCACTTTCTGAGGACTGCAGAGTCAGGACTCCGATTCGACCGAAGTTGGATTTGATGGTTCCCAGGACGGTTATTTGTCCGTTGCCTCCGCCATCAGGAACCGTTCTCAATTCGAACGTTTTGCCATTCCCGGCGGTGGAACTTAACAAACCGATGGAGCCGGTTGATTGAATGAATACGTTACCTTGAGTGCTGGCGCTGACGGTCGAAGCATCTACGTTTATGTGAGTAGCTCCGCCGTTTTGACCGATATCGCCGAACCCGCTTCCGAGTGTAGTCGGCGTGAGTGGATTGACATCGGAAAGCGTGACTGCTGTGGCGATGATAGTCGCATTACCGGGGGTTCTGATACCACCATTGCCTGCTATGTCACCGGATGAGACCAAGTTGACTGAAGTGAGCAAACCTGAGGATGCTTGAATAAACGCCCCGCTCCTCAGCGAGATTCTGCCGCTTCCTGATTGATCGGCTGTGGTAGTGATGTCCACTAGTCCGAGGTTACCACCGGTGGTGTTAGGAGTAGTGGCATTTCCCAGCGTCACAGAGCCGAGGTTGTTGATGAATATGTTGCTGCCGCTGGTCAGAGTGAGCGTGTTCGCCTCGGTAAAGATGCGTGTCACTTTCGTTCCGACTCCGGCACCAATTCCGCCGACGCCCGCAGTGAAGTTAACAGTGTTGCCCTGAATGCGCGCAGGCAGTTTCGAGGTAAGTTGGCTTATGCCGCCCGTGCCCGTCTGTGCCGTGACGTTTGCATTATTGGCGAGAACTGAACCGTTGAATTGAATGTTTCCTGTCGAGAATGTCAGGTTGGCTGGGTTTACCTCGAAGCCGACCACGCCTGTAATGTCGCCCGACGAGTTGAACGTAATAGGCGCGCCAGTGGTCGTCTCTGGTTGAGCGGCGAATATGACCACGTTACCGGATGTGTTACCGCTGGTTGGATCAGCCTGCGTATTGATGTTGCCTGTCGTTATCGCTGGAATTTTCGAAGATTTCGTTCCGCCTGGAGCTCCTGCGATGATCGTTACCGATCCCGAGTTTTGGTAAAAACTCGTCGTCTTGATTGAAGGCTTTGCAGTCGGGAATTTGACGAAACCGTTGTCTACGCCGTTTGAAAACGCCGCTATAAAGACATTGCCGCCATTACGCTGCTGATTTCCACCACCACCGCCAAGAAGGTCAGAGCTCGTGTCGATCAGTGGACCGATGTATTTGCTCTTTGAAAAGTCGATGTTTCCGCCGAGTGCGCCAGCCGTAAAGTTGACGGTCGCGGTTTGTCCAGCTCCGATACCTGTACCAGGTATCGTCGTCGATTGTGCACCAGTGGTGGTGACGAGCGCTCCCGCGACGAGAGTGACGTTGGTGTTGGGAACTGCCGTCGCTCCAGTGGAATTTGAAGTGTTGATGAATGCGTTGCCGGAGGCGATGATGTCGCCTGCTGCCAGGATAGCTATCGATTCACCGGCGATAACACCGCCAGTGATCAAGATGTCGCCAGTGGTGTTCGCGAATGTCGGGTCGCCTGTGAGGCAGTTCGTACCTAGTGTCAGTGTACCTCCGTCGGCAAGTACGTGAGCGGCAAGTCCGGATGTGTTCAGCTTGCCGTCGATTTCTTCAACCGAGGCATTGATCGTTCCACCGCCACCGGATATGTTCACATTTTGAGCACTGTAGGTGCCACCATTAAGCGTCGTGTTGTTTGAGTCTGTGTACGAGATATCGCGGATATTGATGTCGCCTCGCAGGGCGTTGAACGTACCGCCCGCTCCATTGATGTTGAGGTCGGATGCAATCTGTGATGCGTCGATATTCAAATTGCCGTTGAGTGCGCTTATCGAACCGCTGTTATTCAAGTTTCCGTCGCCAGCGAAGACGTTCAAATCTCCGCGCTGAGCGGTTATGTTGCCGCTGTTGCTGAGCGAGCCGTATGCGGATGCAACAGTTAAGGCACCGCTGCTGGTGATCGATCCGCTGTTGTTTAAATTGTGTTCGGCTACGAGAGTCAAATCGACGTGTCTAACATTGCCTGCACCTTGCAGGGCCGTGCCTGTCAGATCCGTTGAGATGTTGCCGCTGTTGTTGATGTCGTCTGCGGCAATGACTCCTGATCTGACCCGGTTGCTCGTTGATAATCCATATATAGAGCCTAGGTTGGTCAGGTCGCCGGACAAATTGACGGAGCGGTTGTTGGCGAAGTTATTGACTGCAGATACGCTCTGGGGGATTAACAGGTTATTGACGTGAGAAGCCGCGGCTTGGTCCAATGCGAATGAGCCACCGCTGGCGGTGCCTTGCGCACTTACCGCAATTGATTGGGGATTGTTCGACAGCACTTGCTGGATTGCTACATATTGTGCCGCGGTTACTTGATCGCCCGCGCTGAATGTTTGTTGCGCTCCATCAGCATTGATGGTTACGCTTTGAATGCCGTTAAACATTCTGCTTCCCAGCTCGATGTTCTTTAAAGAGGATGAAAGATCGAGATCGAATCGACGCGAATCTACACCGGTTGTTTTCCTCTGCACGCGGTCGTTGAATGCTTGAGTGAATCCGTTTTGCAGCTGATTGATACTCGCACCACCGGCGAAACCGGCATGTCGTCCGCCCTGCTGATGTCGCATTCCGCGTTCTGGAAACCCGCCATGTGCGGCGTAGCAAGGATTCATGGATACTAGTAGGCATGTGCCGGCTGTCAGCGGAACGAAGCTGAGCATGCTGTTTCCGAGAACTGGTTTTCCAGTTTTAATTCCCATAAGATCCACTCCTTAAAGTGCTTTTGCGAAAGTAGTCAAACCAAGGTCGACAAACCGTGGTCGCCATTTGACAACAGCTCGGTTCGCCTGCGGGTTTCTTTTTTCAATTGGGTTTCCAGTTGCTGGCTGTCTCTGAAAAGGCAGCCGCAAGCCAGTCACTGCGAACCGCCAGGTGTCGCTACGACGTGCAGATACTATCCTAATTTTCGTTAATGCGTCTACTGCATTCAGATGAAATCTCAGATTTTGTTTTTTTGCACGAAATTGCGGGTTTCGGACACTGTCACGAAACCCGCGGTACCAGCAACTTTGGCGCAAGCCGCCTGGGCGCTTACAGAGCGCCAAGAAAAACAGCCCTACTCGGCGGCGCTACGAAGCAGCGTTATGAAGCTGACTTTCGGCTAGTTGCCCATAGTCAAGATGATCTTGCCTGTCGACTTTCTTCCTTCCAGTTCTTGCTGCGCTTTCGCTGCTTCGGCGAGTGGAAATTCTTTATGGATGTTGAGTTTCAGCCAGCCAGTTTTGATAGCGTGGGTTACATCGTTGGCGCGCATTAGCAGCTCGTCTCTGTCCAACAGGTAATTGAACAAACTGCCACCACATACGCTGACAGATTTTTGTTGAAAAACGTTAGGGCTGACAGGTTCTGCTCTGCCACTAGCCGAACCGAAAATTACTATCGTTCCCCTCAACGAGACTGCTTCGAGATCGCCCGGGAAAGTGTCTTTGCCAACGCCATCGATAATCAATTCTGCGCCACTATTGGCGGTGATTCGTTTCACTTCAGTGACGAAGTCTTGTTCCGAATAGTTGATTACATAGTCACAACCGGCTTCTTGTGCCAACTTCGCTTTCTCTGCGGTCGAGACGGTTCCAATTACGTTAGCTCTCAAGTGTTTTGCCCACTGAACCAAAAGTAGACCCATGCCACCGGCTGCCGCGTGTATGAGGACGCTCATTCCTGGTTTCGGCTTGTCGTATTCGTTGATCAGATAATGGGCGGTCATTCCCTGAAGCGGGAATGCAGCGCCTTCCGCAAACGACATCGAGTCTGGCAGCGGAACCAGTTTTGAAGCCTCTACAATCGCAGCCTCGGCGTATGCACCTGGTTGACCCGTGTATGCGACGCGATCGCCGACTTTGACTTCAGTGACGTCCTCGCCGATGGCTTCGACTACTCCCGATGCCTCTAGACCCGGTGTGGTCGGCAACTCGGTCTGGTAATCTCCCCGACGTCGATAGATGTCGATGAAGTTGAGCCCGGCTGCGTGAATGCGAACCAGGGCTTGCCCAGGACCGGGAGGCGGGAGAGTAATTGTCTTCAACTGAAGAACTTCAGGACCGCCATACTCTTCAATCCGGATGGCGCGGACGTCTGTTGTATTATCAGTCACCTTTCATACTCCTTATTTAAACCGTCCGGTTGTTGCTTCTGGACTCGTGGGTTCGGTTTCTTCAGCTAGCTACGTGGTCTTATCCGTTTGCTCGGTCAGCTGTCGTCTTTTTTTGTCGCATTCACTACTTGCGAGCGCGCTCTCTTATCGGCCTAGTGATCTTAAGCTGTAGGTTGTGTGGAATAGTTTTGAGTGATGTCAAAAATTAATAAAGCTCATATCAGGTTGATTATCCAGATTGTAATTATTCTGGGGGTCGTGATTTGGAGTTATGCGCCTTCGCTCGATAGTTTCTTTGTCGCAGACGATATCTGGCAGGTCAATTTCGCTCACAAAGTTTTTGACGGACGAACAGAACTAATCTGGCGCAATTTCACAAGCAACTATTTGCAGCTCCCGAGCTTCGGATTTTACCGACCATTGCTCGGCTTTACGTTTTTGTTCGATTATTTTTTCTATGGTGCGAACGCTGTCGGTTACCACGTCACAAGTTTGATTCTCTACCTGTGTGCTGTCGCGCTGATTTTTGTTCTCGTAAAAGTTATGACGAGAACCTGGCCTGATTACAATTCTTCGTGGGCGGCATTTTTCTCCGCGTTGCTGTTTGCGGTCACGCCTCTGCATTGCGAGGATGTGTCCTGGATTTCTGGACGAGCGGATCTGCTGGCGGCGCCATTTTACTTAACGTCGTTTCTACTGTTTGTGATCAGTCACCAGAAGGGCGGCAATCGTCGTTATTACATTCTCTCGTTGCTCAGTTTTTGCTTCGCGTTGTTGAGCAAAGAAATTTCAATCGGGCTTCCGGCAATTGTGGCGGCTTTTGTCATGATCTGGCCGGAGGAAGAAAAGTTCGGCATGCCGTTGTCTAAACAACAGAAACTGCAGGATAAGGAAACAAAAACGGAAGCGACGGAAGTCGAATCTGATGCACCAAGTTCGAGTGTCAACGCTGTTCCGAAAGCTCCGCCGAAAAACGTCAGTGCAAGACAAGCCGCGCATTATGAGCGGGCTGTAAAGAAAGGCAAAAAGAAAAAGAAGAAAAAGCCAAGTTCTGTGGAGGCTATTGATGAGGATCCGTCTAATAGCGATATCGAAACTTCGGAGAGTGATGATACCGTCAGTGGTGAACCGCCTCGTAGTTCGGATTTGGAAAATGAAACTGGTTCGAAACAGAGTCATACGGACAAGGCTAAGTCTGGTTCCGCAAGCGAAGCCGACATCGCCGTTTCTAATGCCGGTGAGCAGTGGTCGTTTATGCGTCGACTCAAGCTCGCTCTTAAGGTTACCTGGCCCTTCGGTGCAATTGGAGTTGTTTACCTACTGATCCGCCTGAAAGTGCTCGGTACATTCGTAGGCGGCTATGGTGGCATGATGGGTGGCGCGCTTGACCGTCATCTTCTGCTTCGCTGGTTTGATCCTGTCAACATTTTTCGAATACTCTTGCCATTTCCTGCAAGTATAAGTCCGGAACAGTATCCTCAATGGATTATGCTGATTTGTCTTTCGACTTGCGTCTGCATCATATTGATCCGTTTGTTGGCTCAAGCGCGTCCATTCAGGTGGCTTCTTTTCCTGCTCATCTGGATGGCGACTGCGATTTTGCCGCTAGCCAAATTGTGGGGCGTTGGGCTCGAACTCGAGACAAGCCGTCTACTTTTCTTTTTCACCATGGCGTATTCGATACTATGGCCGGTGCTACTGTTTCACCCTCCCAGAGCTGGTGCTTCGTATAACCTGCCCGCTGAAGCGAATCGAAATCTTGGTATTGTCAGTGCTGCAGTCTTTCTAGTCATGACAGTGACGATGACCTGGGCGAGTTACAGAACGAACTGCTTCTGGTATACAGCCGGTCACGAGTTGAAGAAAATATGGCTTGATACCATTCAAATTGCCCAGGGATTGAGCGCAAAAGAGAAGGCGATAGTCCTGGGTATCCCGAAGGATTATAAAGGCGCTCACGTCAATTTTAACGGCTCTACGTTTCACCACATGCTACGTCCGCCATTTACAGAGACGGATCTGTCTCAACGTATTTTGACTTTTGAACCGTTTATCATCGGCCCTTTTGAAGTCATAAACAGCGAGCGATTGAAAACCCTGATGAAGTCGCCCGATGTGAAAGGACCTTATGTGTGGAATCGTCAGGATGCAAAATACATTCCGATTGTTTTTGGCGGCAGGACCAACATGCCGGAGACACTGGAGTTGCCGTTTCGAACCAGTGAAAATTCTCTTGTTGGGAACAGCGTTTGGAAGTATCACGGTACAGGCACGTCGGAGCTTAAAGGCAACGGCATGGCAATGCACAATACCGATGATGGTGCCGCACTCCAGATAGACAAGCTCGACATTTCGCCACTGGAATATGATTTTATCGAATTCACCATCCGCGGTGCTTTGAAGCCCAAGGACATGCGCATGCTTGTTCCGATGGCGGTGGGCTGGAACTCGATGTCAGTGAAGAAAGATCGATTTGAAAACTGGTCGGTAATGGCTCTCAATGTTCCGAAGCTCAGTGAAAAGAATCAGTTTAAACTTCAGCTTTCGCACTTCTGGCAGTTCTTTTCCGCAGGGACGATTCGATCGTTCGTTATCCGTTTATTTGAATCGGACACGCTTGAAGTCAGCGATGTTCGGTTGGTTAAAGGCGACAAGTTGCTGCCGTTTGCTGGTGTGAAGGACCTCAAGCCGCTCAATTCCGGAGAGTATGTGATCGGCAACGATCCGGTAGTGTTCTTATTCGATGGTCTCAAGATACCGGATGCGAAATCTGTGGAAATTGAAATTACAAAACCTAACTTTTTCTTCGACAACTATTTGATGGGAACGAAAGAATCCGCCGTTGCACACACTCTTGCAGTAGACCTCGTGCGAGGTGCGACGATTCTCAAACCTGAGTTGTTCAGCGAACCGGCTTATTACGAGATACGAGTGCGGTGCCTGGACGAGAAAAAGCAGCCGCTAGGAGTTTGGTCCGAAGCGGTGACCGTGGTGAAGATGGGTGAAGGACTCGATACGTATCTGTTCTGATTCCTTCGTATAAGTTTTGCTTCGAACTCGGGATGCTCTGAAAGGCTTGATATAACCGAGTCTCTGTTTTTAGAAAGTTTGGCGAACCGTGAAAACGAAGGTTTGGTGAACGCTCGCGCGAGCCGTGTTATCACCCGAATGGGTGAAAGATTTATGGGGAGCCACTTTAGGTGGATATCACCGTTGTATCTTTTTGCGATGTTGTTATGATGTGAGTCGGAAAATAGTGTCGGTGATGCATGTCGCTAAATGCTTGGAACACAGCTCTCATCCTGATTTCGTATGGTTTGGCATACCTGATGCCTTTCGAACTGTTTATCATCACCTACGCAATTTTAGGTCCTCTCCATTACTTGACCGAAATTCCCTGGCTCAATCGCAAGGGTTACTTCGTACAGTCCTCCAGTCAAGCCTGGTGGTTTTGGATTCTCGCTATAGTCGCAACGGCAGTTAGCTTGATGCATGTCGTGTATGGATTCGCGTATGTCTCATTCATCGCGCTCGGTTCGGCACTGGTGATGGTGCTTACTTCGAACACCTGGCGAAGATTGGCTGGTATCGCCGCTGTCATAGTGCTTTCACCAGTTGTCTCTATAATGACTTTTACAGAATTTTTGTTCGGTCTTTATCTCACGTCTCTTATTCACGTTTTGCTGTTTACATGGCTATTCATGTTTTTGGGTAGTTTGAAGGAGAAAAAGCTTTCAGGTTTTATCGCACTCGGTACGCTTACTGTCTGCGCCTTGAGCTTCTTCTTTATGCCTCAGCAAACCAACGGCTACAGTGTGGCGCCGTACTTTGCGGCTAGCGCCAAAGCGTTTGGAAGCATCGAAATTCGACTAAGCAATTTGTTGGGTTGGAATAACGATTACGGTAGTTTTGTTGCTGCCATGAGGCTTGTCGCGTTTGCGTATACATATCATTATCTGAATTGGTTTTCGAAAACAAAGATTATTCAATGGCACAAAATGTCAAAGCGTAACCTCGGAATTATCGCAGCTTTGTATCTTGGCGCTATGGCTATTTATGCCTACGACTTCCGGATTGGGCTCAACGTCTTGCTTTTCCTGAGTGTTGCTCACGTATATCTGGAATTTCCTCTCAACTGGCTATCAGTGAAAAATATTGCAACGGAACTTACAGCGCTGAGGGTGAGAAAGTCTGTGGTACCGCAGACGATGCCTGTTCAGTCTCAGGACTGCGCTTAGCGTCATGATCTTGGGTAAACGCGATCTCCTCTGTTCCGCACTGCTTTTCTTTGCGATGCTATTCTTGTCGGCGGCGTTTTCAGGCTCCGGTGTCACCGGAACATTCCATGACGACGGCGTTTATGTCAGTACCACTAAAGCACTTGCTGAAGGGCGTGGGTACTCGCTTATACATTTCCCGGGTGAGCCTGCCCAGACCAAGTATCCGATTCTGTTTCCAATCGTACTCGCCGTTGTTTGGACGCTGAATCCCGAATTCCCAGCCAACATTTTTGCCCTCCAAATGGTGAGTGCTGTAAGCGCTGGTCTATTTCTCGGAGTCTGTTATCTCTACCTCATTCGCTTTAATTACGCATCGCGGGTAGTGGCAATGAGCGCTTGTTTGATTTGCCTGACAATACCGGGTTTTGACTTCTTCGGCGGTCAAGTATTGTCTGAAATGCCGTTTGCACTGGGAGTTCTTTGTTGTCTATGGTGTCTGGATCGATATTGCGAACGTGAGGATAATTCGCGGGTCGATCAGATTTTTCTCGGAATCGCGCTGGCGCTTCCGTCCATGATTCGATTGATTGGTCTACCGATTCCAATCTTTTCATTGGGTCTTTTGTGGTTGCGAAAATTGCCAATGAAGTTGGTGATGATTGGCTACGCGCTGGCAACTTGCATTGCCGTGTCACCTCTGCTGATAGGCAAACTTACCAAACCACGAGCTCCTGAAGCGACCGGTCTGCAAACCTATCAAGACAACTATATAGATTGGGGCTTGCGGCTCTTTATGACTTGCGAAACTGCTGTCGTACTAAAAAATATTCAAGAAATTCTTGCGATGACTACTAAAATTGTTTTCTGTGGAATTGCCCAGTTTTCGCATCCTTCATTGCTCTCCACTGGCCTATTTGTGGTCATCGGTTTAATTCCGTACGTGTATATTTTCTGTGGGCTTCCGACAGCGGCACCAGTCGAAAGCGATTCTTCGTCTGAGAAATCAGTTCCGCTCCCATCACTTGCCACAGATCCTCGTCGCTCTTCCATGATGAAACGGAGGGCGCTACCATTTGTATTGGCCAGTTATATGATTCTGGTAATCGCATGGCCATGGCCTCCATTTCGTTTTCTTATGCCGGTTTTGCCATATCTAATTGTTGGGTTTTTCATGCCCATTCAGAACGTTTGTTTTCGATTTACCAAGTCTACCTTTAGTGCTCAAATGATAGTGGTATTGCTTGCGATGTCACTGGCAGGAGCGAATATCTCTGTGTTGTCTCCCGTTATAAATTCTATTCAAACCTCTCGCATTCCCGTGATGATGCTGACGCGCAACCAGCCTCACTGGTCATCTTACGTGGAAGTGCTGGAATGGATAAAACGAAACACTCGAGAGAGTGACACGCTATGTTCGACTTACGACTCTCTCACTTTTCTGTATACAAACAGGAAGTGCGTGAGACCATATGAACTAAATATTGCTGCCGGTTTTTACGGGCAACCCGGTCCGCTCATCGGTACGGTCGATGACTTTGTGGGTAATTTGAAACGGTATCAGGTGCGGTACCTGATCGTAACTCCACAGCCTGGCTATGCAGAGGAAAACAATGCCTACGAGTTGGCCAGGGCGTTTCAAATGACATACAAGGAGAACGTCTCAACTGCTTTTGTGAGCAGGGACGGACGCTTCTTCGTACTTAAAATAGACGCTGCTCTCTATAAATGAGGAGTTTTCTCCGGCGCGTTCTTAAGACCACCAGGATTGGCGGAACTCGCAGGCGATTTTTATTCTCCGTTCTAGCGCATTGCGGTGATTTGACTTCTTACATGCTGTTGAAACTCTTCTTTGTTTTGTGAAAGGAAGAGAATAACGGCTTGTGTTTTCGTCAGTTTTTGCGCAATCTTCGCGGAGGCTGGTTCCTTCGATGCCATTAGACTTCGGAGGGCCGGTACGCAATCGATGGCAGAGTTGACCGAGAATTCCGAAGTGAACACGCTGCCACCACGGGCGGTTTTGGCGTTGTTCATTCCTCGGTGGAGGATCAGTTCAGCGAGATTAGCATCTGCATAGGAGGCTCTCTCATTGGCACAAACCATGGCGTGGCGACCGGGGCTGAGAGCCAGAGTTTGTCCGCCGAAGGAAGCGGTGATCGCTTGTTTTTTCGAGTCGTGCAGATCGTAGATTGCGGTTCCAGTGGAACCGGCGATGACAAGGACGACCGAATCGGCAGCGATTGCAATTTCAGCGTGAGGAGTGTTCACAATCATGTTTCGCGCTGGGGCGAAGACTGCAGAACCGCTAGTCATGCTGTGCGTGGTTGAGACTTTACCGTTGGCTGAAGTCGCAACCGGACGGAGCGCATGAGGCAGACTATCTGACACGATGGCTGCTTCGAGCGCGCATAGCATTCCGGGCTCATCTCCGTAGATGGCGCTAAGCAAGTCGACGTTATTCGACGAACTCGATGCCGAGCTGAGTGTTTCGAAATTCGAAACAAGCGGATTTCCGATTGCATTGGAAACGGTTGCTGTCAGTTGTGATAGCGACGGCTCTTGACCTATTCCATTCGATACGGAAATGATGGCTGGAGAAATCGCATTCAATTTTTCAGTCGTTGCAAATGCCGCCGGGTTGTTTTGCGAACCGCCGGAAAGTGTCAATGCACTGATCGTCGAATCGATTCTGCGACCGGTGAGAACGCTTGCTGGAGCGACGTCACCGGGCGGGTCAGCCGTGATGGTGACATTAGAACCGAGGTGGATACTTCTGCGGTTTAATTTGCCACTCAAACTGAATACTAGATCGCGACCTAGCGCGTTCAATGTGATGTTGGTTGCCTTCTTGGTGTCGATGCCCTTTGTTCCAAGGAATACTCCGCCACCACCGACTTCATTGATGGTCACGTTTTTCGGTGGTTTTCTGCGATCACCATATGGAGGTACAGGCAGAGGACCCATCGCGATGAATACTTCACCGACACCAGCAGTGGTGCCCGAGCCTTTGATAGTGGCGCCATCGTTGATGACGATTTTGCCGGTCTTTCTGTTGAGGTCGAGGTTTTGCAGAATGACATCACCCTCGGTGGAGTTGATGGCTGCACCGGCAGCAACGGTGAATGTTCCTTGACCGGTTTGTACTATCGAGATGTCACCGTTGCCACTATCTACATCGTGGACGGTTACCGGTCCTACAGCGAGAACGTCTACTTCAGTAGCTGCGGAAACATCGAGGATATCGACACCTCCGGTCGCAGTGCTCTGGACGTACACGCCGCCGCCTCCTGCTTGGAACAACAGTTGACTCGAGTTGGTGATAAACCGACTGCTTGAGTTGGTTCCGATGCTTCCTGCTGTTGACACAAGGAAGGTTCCCAGCGGTGCTGTAATTGTGCCGGTCAGATCGGAGTTTGTGATGTCATCAGCCGAGGTCAAGGAGAGCGTTTGCGTACTGATGTTACCAGCTACCGTAAACGAGTCTCCAGCGACGATTGAAGCACTGATGCTGGCAGCTATCGCGCCTGTGTTGGTGATGTTCACGTCGCCCAGAGCGCTGGTCAGCGTGACATTTGGAGCGGTGATAGTTTGATTGTTTATCACGAGATCCGCGCCACCGTTGGCGGTGAGTGCAAGTGATGTATAGGCGCTTATTGGCGCGTTAAGCACGATCGCCGTACCACCGACTCCAGCAGTTCCCGTGAGAGAAAGGTTCGCTACATCGCTGATTCCGCCTACAGGTGTTGTGATAACGCCGGTAGATATCACGTTGAGCGCGAGATTGTTGTTGGGGCTCGAAATGGTTCCGAGTTGAAGCGCTCCTGTGTTGGATACATTGATGGCTCCGTCTCCGGAAGAATTGAGAACATTCACTTGCGAATCGATATCGGCTGAACCGGCGCCGACATCCACGGACAAAGAATTGGCGACGAGCGTGCTGCCCGACTGGGTAATCGTGTTGGCAACTCCCTGTGCTCCGCGAAGCACCACGTTGTTAGCCGCGACAATATTGCCGAAAGTGAGATTACCGTTGGACAGGGTAGTTGCAGTGAAAGAGCCTCCGGTTGCGGTGCCGTTGGAAACACTGACGTTGCCGCCGGTGATGTTTGGTACCGCTACGGCAAGGGTGACTGAACCATCGGTCACAGTACCGTTTGTATTGATCTGTCCGACATTGATGCCGCCTTCGCCGATAATAGTTACGTCGCCTGCGGTATTACCTGTGGTGGTGATGTCACCGAGCGAAATCGTTCCGGAATTGGTGGTTCCAGTCGTCGCTATCGCTGTGAATTTGCCTCCATTGCCGCTTGTTGAGCTCAGGTCGAAATCGGCATTTGCCATATTGATGCTGCCACCGGACACCGATTGATTGTTAGGTGATAGCGTATAGAGGAAGCCGTTTTGAACTTGTCCGCTGGTGTTAGGCGTGAAGTCGTAGCCTGCAGCCATGAGGAGCGAGCCGGCGTTACCGGTATTGCTCAGATCGACCAGTGTCAGCGAGCCAGTGATGTTGATGTTGCCTTGCGCCAAGATCGCGAAGTTTTGACCTGCGAAGATAATGTCTCCAGCGAGGTTGACATCACCAGTGCTGTTGGCGATGGTGAAGAAGTTGTTTTGATAGACCAGCGGACTGCCAATCAATGTTCCTTGAAGGTCTGTTGAGTTGGCTTGAACAGTCACCTGAGAGTGACCCGTGATGAGGGCGCCGCTTGCGATCACCAGCTGTGCTCCACCGGAAGCTACTGCGCTCAGTGTGGTTGGACCGAAGAAGTCTTGTTTGCCGGTGAAGGTCAAATTGCCGAATGACGCTGTGATGTTGATATTGCTTGCCGTCATGGTTCCACCGGTACCACCATTGATGGTCAACGGCGAACCAGTCTGGCTCTGGATGTTGAGGGTTCCACCAGCAGTCAACGCATTTGTGTTGGTCAAAACATTCGTGGTGATGTTCATATCACCAGTCGCTGTGACATTGCCTGTGGTGGTGATTGGAATTACCGAGGTCAAATTGATGTCGTTGCCCGTGGTCGTACCCAGGTTGAGAGATCCGGTACCTTGAATATTGATGTAGATGTCACCGGTTGCTGATGCAGTTAGTGACACCGGATTAGCACCGTTATTGATTTGAATGAAATCGGAGGAGGCTCCGATATCGCCACCGTTGGCGGTGAATGCTATGGTGTCTGCATCAATGATGCCGGTTCCGTGCGCAATTCCATTGCCGGCGGTAACGCTCAAGGATGTTGCAACGATGTTATTCAATATGATGTTGTCGGTCTCGCTGACCGTTACAGAACCAGTTGTTGAGGCAGTGAACGAGTTGACGTTAGTCAGGACGTTAACGGCTCCATTGCCGGTCGTGATCGACAACTGACCTGCTGAGATCAGCCTGCCCGCACCAGTCACGGTGCCCGCTCCAGTCGTGGTTAGCGTGATGCCGCCATTGGCGGTGACGTTGCCGCCGACTGTAATGTCGTCACCGGTTGCGTTGATGTTGAGGCTGCCAGCGCCAGTTGTACCGGCGAGCAGATTCAAATCATCCGTTTCCGTAATCGAAACGTTGCCATTCGTCGCCAACAAGAGGTTGGTGACATTTGTATTCAATGTGGTGGCACCAGTGCCGGCGGTGATGCCGAGCGTGCCGCCGTTGATGGTAGCTGAACCTGTAATTGTGTTGGTTCCTGTCACGGACAAGTTGACTGCAGTCGCCCCGCTGACAGCTCCGTTGACGACCACGACTCCGCCAGTGCTCTGGAGGTTTACTGTCGAGGCTGTCAGCGTGCCGGTGTTGGAGACGGTGATGTCGCCGCCAGCAGTTGAGATGAATGAGATCGAACCGTTCGTGCCGGTTGCTTGAGCCTGAATTTGACCAGCAGCAGTTCCAACTGTGAGGTCGCCTGCGCCACTAGTGACACTTATTGATCCGCCAGTGCCGCCCGATACTCCGTTTGCCAGCAAAGAGATATTGCCGGTTCCATTCACGTTATTGCCCTGCAGCGTGATGGAGCCACCGTTACGAGCGGTCGCGCTGGTTGTACCGGCGCTGGCATTTAGAGTGCTCACGCCAGTGAAAGTCAAATCACCAGTCGGAGCTAGAACCGAGATTGTGCCGCCATTGCCTTCGGTAGCAGCGACGTTGAGGGAGGTTCCGATGTCGACTCCGCCGGTGCCCGAGTTTGTTACCAAAATCGCCCCGCCGTTACCTGATGTGGAACCGCCTGCCGCATTGAGTGACGCTACTCTGTTGCCTCCTACTGTCTGACCGAGCTGCAGCACTCCGGTACTGTTGGCACTGACGTTAATCGTTCCACCAGGTCCGTTAACGTTGCCGCTCACATTGAGCGCTCCGAGAAGAACATTGACTCCGGAACGAACGGTTATATTTCCGCTTCGTACAGTCAGACCGCCCGCGAAGACATCCGAGTTGACGAGTGCGCCACCAGTGACGGTGCCGGCAGTTATCGCGCCGGTCGATTTCGATAGGGTGACCGCGCCGTTGAAGGCTGAGGTGTTGAGAGAGATTGAACCGGTTCCCGCTGCGCCGCCTGCGATGGTGATGTTGCCGTTGATTACTACACCTGTTGCTCCATTATTCTTTGAAGAAACAGCGGTAATGTTTCCATTGCTGCCAGCGCCGTTGCCGTTGGCTTGGATTAAGGTAGAGGCATCGGTGAAGACTTCGCCGGTGTTGTCCGTTCCGAAGTTAGAGAGGAGGGTGATATTGCCTGCGCTGCCTCCGGCGAACGAGCTGTTAGCTGTCAGGCTGGTGAGGTTGACGTTGTCGAAATCAATTCTGCCGCCCTTGGTAGATGGTCCGGTGACTGTGACTGAAGTCGCATTCTGTGTGAAGTTGGCACCAGCGATGATGCTTATGTTGCCAGCGTTGCCGGTGGAGGAGCTTGACGAGATTGCAATGTTTGGTGCGAAGGTGAAGACATCACCACCCGCTACCATCAGGATACCTCCAGGAGCAGTGACGCTTCCGTTGAGTTGAAGGAACGTACCTGCCAGGAGCGCGGTATTGTTGGCCGTGACTGAACCGACTCGTAGTGATGTTCCTGCGGAAACTCTAACTATTGAGTTAGCTCCGGATATGCTGCTAGTCAAATTCCCGAGCTGAGCGAATCCATTTGTGAGAACATCGATTCTAGCGCCCGGCGCTACAGTGATGTTGTCCGTGAAGATGTTGCCTGCAGTGAGTGTTCCGCTGGTCGTGAAGTCTCCGGATGTAATTGAGCCGTTTGCTTTCGACAGCACCACATTCGGTGTCGTATCCGGCGTTGATGTCGCGATGTAGACGTTTCCAGCACCACCAGTACCGCCAACAGTGCTGACGGCACCAATGCCGATCGCATTGGCATTGGAGTTTCCGGCTACGATAGTGATGTTACCGTTAACGCCTGCTCCGGAGCCACCTGTGAGCACAGTTGTCGTTGCATCCGTAAGGACCTCACCGGATCCGGAGTCGCTTCCTGCAAACGCGATCATATTTAGATCGCCGCCGGAACCGTTGGCTGCGATGCTCCGTGTATTGATCGAATTTACGTTGTTGAAGTCGAAATCAATGAAACCGCCGGTCGCTGACGCACCGGTAACTGTGACGGATGTCGCGTCTTGGGTGAAAGCAGCTCCGGCGATCAAGCTCAAATCGCCTGCGTTAGCTGTTAGCGAAGCGGTTGATAGGTCAACCACTGCGAAAGCGTTTGCAAAAATGTTTCGACCTGAAACTAACAATATGCCACCAGGAGCGGTGATGTCGTTGTACAGGAAGATATCGCGACCTGCTGTAGCGGCAAAACTGCCGTTAGCGCTGACGGTGTTGTTCAGATTGAGATCTTGTCCGGCAATGATTCGTCCGTTGTTAGTCGTGATTTGTCCGACGTTTACCGTGCCGCCGGCAGTGATGGTGAGAATACCCGTGCCACCTTGTAGAAGCGTGGAGGTCGTGACGTCAGTGCCTGCAGTTATGTTGATCGTACCTGCATTAGTTGCGCCGATAGTTGTAAACGTTCCTGAATTGATTGTGAGGACCGAGAGAGCACCTGCGGTCAATGCCCCGGCTTGGACTGACAGTCCGGAGTTGAGTGTGATGTCCGCTCCGTTGCTTACAGTGACGTTGTCTATAAATAGATCGGAAGGTGCGGCAGCTCCATTTTTGAAATCACCGGTCACAATCGAAGCATCGTTCTTTTGAATTACGACGTTTGGTGTTGTATTCGGAGTTGCGGTTGCGACCCAGACGTCGCCGGTACCAGCTAAGCCACCAGTGACGTTGAGAACGTTACGGATACCGACACCGGCTCCAGTGTTGGAACCGCCGATTGCGGTGAAGTTACCATTTGCACCGGTACCATTGCCGCCAGTGAAAATTTGCGAAGTTGTCGCATCGGTGTAGACGCCACCAGTATTGGCTGCACCGCTACCGTCGAACGCGACCATTGTAATGTCGCCGCCACTACCATTGGTGAAGGTGCTTCTTGCATCTATGGTGTTTAACGCAACAAAGTCAAAGTCGATGTTGCCGCCCTGAGCAGTTCCACCTGTCACGGTGACACTTGTGCCATTCTGCGTGAATGCTGCACCAGCGACGATGGTGATGTCTCCGGCGTTTCCTGCAGCATTGGCTGTTCTCAAATCAACGCCTGTGCTGTTCGGACTTATGTCGAGTCCAGCTACCAGCAGAATACCGCCCGGAGCCGTGATATCGTTGTTTAGATCGAGGAATCCGCCAGCTACTCCGGAAAACGAAGTCGACGATACTATCGGTCCTCCAAGGAACAAATCGGTTCCTGCTGAAAGGAAGATTCTTCCCGATGTGATTTGGGCGACCTGTGCCTGTCCACCTGCGCTGATCGTCAGCGATGTGGTGCCGGTTGCTTGCGTGATGTTTCCGACAAACACGTCAGCGTTGACTACTGCGGTAGAGCGGAAGTCTCCAGTTGTGACTGCCGCCGTGTTCTTTTGAAGAACAACCGCAGGAGTCGTATCAGGAGTCGCAGTCTGAATCTCGATGTTACCGGTGTTGACCGCGCCGCCAGTAGTGTTCAATGTTCCAAGAGCGACGCCTGTGAATCCGGTGCTATGACCCGCAACTACTGTTACGTTTCCATTCGAGCCAGCTCCGTTGCCACCAGTGGTGATGGCAGTAGTTGTATCTGTTACGACGACTCCTGAATCGTCAGAACCTGTGAATGCCACGAGGAGGACATTTCCACCGGCACCAGCACCGGAAGTGCTGGTGGTGTTGATTGACGAGAGAATTTGATTATCGAAGAACAGTCCACCACCGGTTGCGGACGCGCCGGTCACAGTGACGATGGAGGCTGTTTCTGTGTAATTTGCTCCAGCGACAAGCGAAATATTTCCAGAAGTTCCGGCTCCTGATGTGCTGAGCGAAAGACCTGCTACGTTTGTGAATATGTCACGACCAGAAACCAGCAGTATTCCACCTCTTGCTGTCAGGTTTCCGTTGAGACTCAAAGAGTCTTTGGTGGCTAACGCGATACTTGAGGTGCCTGCATTGATTGCATTGACGAAGAGGAAATCCCCTGCGCTGACGTTAACTGCTGCGTTCTGCGTTGTTATGGCGCCGAGCGTTACCAGATCACCGGATTGAACCGTGACACTGCCCTTTGCCGTGATTGCGCCAGTCTCGATGCTGCTATTTTGAAGCGTGCCACCAACGAAAGTGTTCGTGAATGTGGCATCGGATTTACTGATTACGGGGTTAGGAGCTGTAGTCGGTGTTGTCGTCGCCAAGAACACGTTTCCGTTAGCACCCGAACCGCCCGTTGTATTTAGACCGCCCAGAATCGAAATCCCGGTGCCAGTTGTTTGACCATTAATCGCAGTGAAGTTACCGTTGGCGCCAGTGCCATTGCCACCTGTCGTGATGACTGTCGTAGTTCCAGTACTGATAGCGCCACTGGTGGTGCCATTGAATGAAACTAAAGTTACGTCGCCACCGACACCATTAACTGCGGTGCTTCTCGTGTTGAGCGTTGCAAGCGGTGTGAACGCGAAATCAATTGACCCGCCGGTTGCCGATGCACCCGTGATTGTTACTGTCGATGAGGCGTTAGTGAACGCTGCGCCCGCGACAATCGTGATGTCGGAGGCCGGTCCTGAATTTGATGCAGTGGACAAATCAACGCCGCTGGCGTCAGTGAAAATATTGCGACCAGCGACCAGTGTTATGCCACCGCCCGTGCCCGCCGATGTGATATCGGCGCCCAGAGCGATGTCTGTGGTAGATACAACTGAGAGACTCTTTATTGTGATCGCGCCATTCAGGTCGACATTGCCGGCATTTACCTGCAGAGAACCGAGGTTGTTCACTGCTCCCAGCGTGACCAAGCCGGTCGCTGTGAGTAGCGCGCCGGTATTCACTAAAAATGGTGCTTGGTTAAGAGAATTAATCGTGATATCTGCACCGGACGTGATGGTGGTGCTATACATCGTGATGTTGTTGAAACTGACGCTGGAACCTGCCGCAGTCTGCACCCCTAGGACATTAGGAGAACTAGCCTCACCTGTAACATCGGCACCAGTAACTGTTCCGCCGGTGATGAACACATTGGAGTCGCCACCGACTGAGATGTTTCCGACAATTATTGAACCATTGAGATTTGAGCTCGCAAGAAGGGACGAGGCAATTGGTGTAGTGGCACCAGCTTTTTGGAAAA
>JBGAHZ010000104.1:0-10108 GCA_044225915.1 Obscuribacteraceae bacterium (SeqCode) | reverse complement strand
GGTCAAGGTATGCCGGTTTTCAAGAATCTGCAATCGCAGTTCCCAAAACCATTCACAGTCTTTGAAAAGGGTCTAAAGCGATTATTGTAAAACTTGCAAGGCACCTCAAAAACCTCCTGAAATCTCGAAGCTTTCGAGATGACCGGCGCTTGGTTTTCGGCTTACATTGCTTGCGGAAAATTCCGACTAGTGTCGTCGAAGTATCTCAAACGTAATCTCTCCTCGCTACGGTCCGTACATATTCTTCGCAGCATCGACAAAATACTGAGCATTCCCATACTTTGGGTTGTACCAAAACGAGTACACCTCCCGGTCAATGTCTAACGAATCATTCTCCGGTGGCAAAATGTAATCGAGCGCCATTGGAATTGGTTGAGCGGCGTCCTGAATCGCCTTTGTGTCCACCGCATTTTTTTCTTCTTTTGACATTCCACAATTCTCGTATGTCAGTCTCCAGTAGCGGAGTGGATTGAGCTTCTGTATTCCGGCGGCAGTAATTTTTTTGTTTCCGGAAACATCAAGAAGTCGAATGTCAGGCAATGCGAGAAGATTGTCGATGTCCGCATCCGACAATCCCAAGTTTGCGAGTGAAACGACCTTGAGCATCTTAATCTCACGCAAATCGTTTATGTTTTCGGGTTTGATACCAGTGTTTCCTATTCTCAGAACTCCGAGCATTGGTAATTTACTGAGTTCATGTATGGACTTTACCGTGACTTTGTCGAGGTTCGAAATGTCGATGCTGGTGAGTGAAGGCATGCCCGTTAAAACCGAGACGCCTGCATCAGTTACCCTGGTAGAGCTCAGACTCAGGACGCGGAGGTTTGGAAGCTCAAGATTACTAATGCCTTCGTCCGTTATGTTCGAGTTGTTATTCAGTATCAAACACATAAGCGATTTGATTTTGGAAACCTCTTTCAACCCGCTATTAGTGATTTTTGTCCCTGAGAGATCCAGAACCTTCAGTGGCAATTTTCGCAGGTGCACGAGATCGCTATCTGCAAAATTTGGATCAACAATTTTCAAATGAAATGTTGTTTTCAATTCTTCGAGTTTTTTCGCATTGGCTCCATGTACTTCTCCGCCCGCGACCTGCCAGTTGCCGTCGGCAAGACTGAGTTCACTGATTACGAGATCTTTTGAGACCTGTTTTGAGTCGTCTGAAATGACGGACGATACCATAAGGAATGTGCCGGCAATTACTGTAGCCACAATCAGCACTGCCACCAGTGGCTTTGATATCGATTTATTTTTAGTGTTCGCTTCGCTTGCGGCGAGCACGGCTGCCTGCAACCGGGCGTAATCGGAGTTGTAGGACAGTGGCTCAGTGCTTGAGTTTTGCGCAGGGTGCGAAACAAATTTGTCAGACTCGATTATTTCTTCCAGCGAAACTTTTAATTCTTGACTAGTTTGAAAACGTGCGGATGGATCTTTCGCCAGCAGCTTGTCGACGATTGATTCCAATGCCGGATTGAATTCGGTATCCGAAGCTTCCGATAGTGCAGGGGCTGGCGTGTGGACTTGCATGTTCAACACCGCGATGGCGTTGTCTTCTTCAAACACTGGTCTGCCAGCGAGAGTTTCGAACATGATGCAACCGAGACTATAAAGATCGGAGCGCTGATCGACCTTCTTCTGATTGACTTGTTCCGGGCTCATGTAAGCTGGGGTACCCATCGGCAGTTCATTGTGATTAATTCTACCGGTATCGCCCATGGTGTCTAAAACCATTCCAGCCAGTCCGAAGTCGATGATTTTTACTTGTGGAATTTCATTATCGATACCGGAAATCAATATATTTGTTGTTTTAAGATCTCGGTGAAGAATGCCGTGCTCATGAGCATATTGCACGCCCTCGCAGAGTTGATAGAAAAGTTTCATCGCCAGTGTTTCTGGAAGTGGTCCGCGCTCATGAATGATTTCGCTCAATGATTTGCCCGAGCAGAATTCCATTACGAGAAACGGTTGCCCTGCTTCGGTCAAACCGAAATCGAGAACTGTGGTCAGATTAGGATGCGTAAGCTTTCCGCCTGTTTTTGCTTCCTGTTGAAACCTAACCGCTTGCTCTGGGAGCAACTTTTCCGTTCTTAAAACTTTTATGCAGACAATTCGGTTTAGCAGCTTATCCTGTGCCTTATAAACATCGCCTTGTTCTCCTGAGCCAATCAACGAAAGTGCGCGATAACGATCTTTTGGAAAGCGGCCGGTTTCTGTTTCTATTTCGTCGTAGTCATCAGCAAGCTCCGACGAAGCGTCTTCTTGAGCTGAGTCGGAACTGTTCGTATTTAATTCCGCGAAGGTTCCACCATCACTGCACTTACAAGGAGTGGTTCGAAATACCCATTGAGTCAAGGAACCATCCTGCTTTGAAATCGAACCGCCACATCGCGCACATATCTTGTTGCGCGGCGATGCGGACTCGGACGTATCGAACTCCTGCTTGCGTGATTCAGACGGAGCGCCGCATGAGCATTTATCACCGCGCATGATCCACTGAGTGATCGAAGCCACGTTTGAGCGAGTCTTGCCACAGTCAGCACATTTGTCGTTTGATGTCTGATCCATCGGAGTCTCCGGTATTGCACCAGTATACTAGACCCGTCAAATGCCACTCTTCGCGAGGATTAGAGACCCGTGTTTAAAATGTGCGCGCAGGAGACTCAATCAATCGGAACACTCAGTCGATTTAGATTGGTCCGACATGTGGAATGAGTTCCTTTCGAGAAACTGTTCCAGTCGAAATTCCAATTAAACCGTGGTAACTTAGACCCTTCAGAAACTCGGTGTGGAACTTGACTTTCTCATTGGTGGCAAACGGTAATGGATAACGGCGAACTCCACGATTCGGACGAACGGAAAAATCGTCCACCTGCCAAGAAGGTTGTAACTAGACGAACCTTTCTGGCTCAGATGGGTATTGCGGGAGCTACGGCTGCTGCTGGTTCTTTGCAGGCTAAGGCGCAGGAAGCTATCAAAGCCGGGGACGACTCAGTTTCAATTTCTCCATCCATTCCTGGAGCAATCTCAGTTTCCTTTTCAGTAAATAAAAAGCGAAGAGACTTGAAGATTGATCCGCGAACCACTCTTCTTGATTGCTTGCGTGAGAACCTCAATATTACCGGCACGAAGAAGGGCTGCGACCACGGGCAATGTGGTGCTTGCACTGTTCACCTGGATGGACGACGAGTAAATTCCTGTCTGACTCTGGCGGTAATGTGTCAGGGACAGGAAGTCACCACTATTGAAGGACTCGGCTCGCCTGAAAATATGCATCCAATGCAAAAAGCTTTTGTAGATTGCGATGCCTATCAATGTGGATACTGCACGTCCGGTCAAATCATGTCGGCTACGGCTTTGCTCAAAGAAGGATGCGGCAAAAGCAATTCTGAGATTCGCGAGGCCATGAGCGGTAATATCTGCCGTTGTGGTGCCTACCAGAATATTTTGTCAGCGATTAAACAAGTCAGAGACGCATAGGCAGCAGAGGCTATCACAGTGAAAATTTTTGATTATCTCAAAGCATCAGATCTGGACGTCGCACTGAAAGGCGCACCGGCTGCAAACGAAGGACCTTCGAATCGTCCGGAGTTCCGATTCATAGCTGGTGGAACGACTCTTGTCGATCTAATGAAGTTGAACGTAGAGACGCCATCACAGCTGATGGATATCTCTGGTTTGCCTTTAGATAAGGTTGAAACCACCAGTAGTGGCGGGTTGAAAATTGGTGCAATGGTTCGAAACTCGGATCTTGCTAATCACCCATATGTCAAAACCCAATATGCCGCTTTGTCGCAAGCGATCCTCGCGGGCGCATCGACGCAGTTGCGTAATCGCGCCACCACCGGCGGTAACTTGTTGCAGAGAACGCGATGCATTTATTTCAGAGACACTGCTTTTGCCTGTAACAAACGAGAGCCGGGTTCCGGTTGTCCCGCTATAGAAGGGGATCATCGTAACCTGGCGATTATGGGAACCAGCGAGCACTGCGTGGCATCAAATCCGTCGGACATGAATGTTGCTCTGATGGCGCTTGACGCAAAAATCGAGATTCAGAGTACTAAAGGCACCCGAGTCGTTCCGATGGTAGAATTTTATAGAGAACCTGGTGCCACGCCGCACATAGAAACCGTTTTGGAACCTGGCGAATTGATTTCCTATGTGCATGTTGATCCACTACCGGCTGGATCGCACTCACTCTACCTGAAGTTACGAGATCGTGCCTCCTATGAATTTGCTCTTGCATCGGCTGCGGTGTTCGTGCAAATGAATGGTGGCACAATTAAGTTTTTGCGGGTAGCGATGGGCGGCATCGGCACCAAACCGTGGAGAGCGTCCGATGTCGAAAAAATGCTTCAGGGTCAGCGGGCCGATGAGCGAGCCTTCGAATCAGCAGCAAACAAACTTTTAAGCGCAGCGAAACCACTAAGGGACAACGAATTTAAAGTCGAACTAGCCAAACGTTGTTTGGTGCACGCATTGAGTACTGCAACCTCACAAGCCTGAGTAGAGAAAAAATAGTGAATACCGAAGTTGAAAAGAAAACTGTAGTCGGAAAGCCGACAAATCGGATTGATGGTCCACTCAAAGTGACTGGTGCGGCTAAATACAGCTCGGATCACCAGTTTCCCGGTATGGTTTATGCGGTGCCGGTGGGCGCCACCATATCCAATGGCACAGTGAGATCGATAGACACGTCTAAAGCTAAAAAAATGCCGGGCGTAATTGCGATTTATCATAAGGACAACTTGCCTAAGATATTCAGAATTGCACCGTTGAAGGACGTCCAGCTAATCATCGACGAGAAGCGACCGGCACTCGCGGACAATATTGTTAGATACTATGGTCAGTACGTTGCTGTCGTCGTTGCTCAAACTTACGAGCAAGCGGAGGCGGCCTCTCATGCTGTAACCGTCGAATACGATGTGAAAACTCCAAATGTAACTAGTGACCTTTTCTCTAACACATCGCTAAAAGTCGAGCACGAACGCGGCGACACGGATGCTGCATTCAGCAGCTCGAATCATAAGCTCGATCTGAAATATTCGCAGAAAGCAGAATTCCACGGTGCTATAGAACTGCACGCGTCGATTGCTACTTACGATGGCAAAATGTTTACGCTGTATGAGACGACTCAAGCGGTCATGAACTTCAGAAACGTTCTTGCGCAGCATCTCGGCGTCGAACCGGAAGATGTTCGGATCATCACTAAATATCTCGGCTCCGGATTTGGTGGCAAGCTTTGGCCGTGGTCTCAGAGCGCGATGGCGGCAACGATTGCCAGAGAATTGGGAAAGCCTGTCAAACTTGTTTTATCTCGCAAGCAGGTGTTTCACGCAGCTGGTCACAGACCAGCTATTGAGCAGCGTGTTCGTATCAGTGCCGATGACAATGGTCGTTTCACATCGTTGCAACATGATTTCGTGAATCATCGCTCGATTCTCGATGACTATGCCGAGAAATGTGGTGAAGCTACGAAGTATTTTTACAGTTGTCCAAACGTCAAAATTCGTTCCGGTCATGCGCAGAGGAATATCGGCAACCCAACTTCGATGCGCGGACCGGGTGCCGTTCCTGGTCTATGGGCGACGGAATCGGCGTTGGATGAAATGGCCATCAAGCTGAATATGGATCCGATCAAACTTCGCACAATCAATGAACCAACTCATGATGAAGGTTTGAACATACCGTTTGCCACGCGCACCTTGCTCGAATGCTATAAAATCGGTGCCGAAAAATTTGGCTGGAAGGATCGCAATCCTGCAGTTGGTTCGATGAAGAAAAACGGTCTTGTTCTCGGGTGGGGAACGGCAGGCGCAGGCTGGATCGCAGAGCGCGTTCCGGCTGAGGCGATTGTTGAACTCAAGGATGATGGCACTATAAGAGTTGCTTGCGGAACGCAAGATATTGGAACCGGAACTTACACAGTTGTCGGACAAATGGTTGCCGAAGAATTCCAAGTTTCGCTAGACAAAATTTTAGTTGAGATTGGCGATTCAGCGCTTCCACCTGGTCCTTTTTCCGGTGGTTCGATGGCGACCGGTTCTTTAGTGCCGGCTGTCGTGGAAGCGGCGCACAAAGCGAAAGAGTCTCTATTAGCGGCGGCATCGCAATCAGACACATCGCCATTTCATGGAGTCGAGGCAAAAAATCTCGAGTTCAAGAATGGAAGAATTTTTAAAAAAGGTGCGTCCGAGAGTGAGGGTGTGGAGTTCGGTAAATTCTTGAAACAGGCTGATTTCAGGCTGATCTCAGGGAAGGGTAAATCGGGCGGAACTTTCGAGAAGAAACCCACCGAATCGAGACATGCTTACGGCGCTCACTTCGTGGAAGTTACTTGGGAAAAAGCACTCGCTCGTCTGCGAGTCAATCGTGTCGTCACGGTAATCGACAGCGGTTTGATTATCAATCCTAAAGCCGGACGTAACCAAATTGAAGGTTCGATTGTTATGGGCATCGGGATGGCACTTTTCGAAGGTGGGCATTATGAGCCAACAAAGGGCGCCCCGTTAAATAGCAATTTTGCAGATTACGTTATGCCGGTTCATGCCGACATGCCAGATATCGAAGTTCATTTCTTAGAAACACCCAACAAGGATCTCAATTCATACGGTTCTAAAGGCGTTGGCGAGATCGGACTTGCCGGCATGGCAGCCGCGATAGCCAATGCCGTTCACCACGCAACCGGTATACGTGTTCGCGACTTGCCGATACGGATTGAAGATCTTCTGAAGGCATAGGCTGCAAATACGAAGACAGCACATTCCGCTTCTCTATCCGCTCATTTATGCGCCGGCATGAAGATCTCTAATCCTCGCTATAAGTAGAATACTAAAGCCGAGGAATTTTTATGGACACCGAAGAGAAAGAAAAGTCAGAAGACGCCTGCAAAACTGTTCATTCTGAGAATGGTACTGAGTGCGGTGATTCGGCGGACATTGAAAGACAAAAGAAAATTCAGAAGAAAGCTGAGAAAATGACTCCGCAAGAAATTGACAAAGAGTCGAAAGATAGCGAGAAGGATAAATTGTGTAGCTCAGACGGTGGTCGCTCTTTCGAGCACCTTAGTGATGAGACTGCCACTAAGTTGTAGAGTTTTTCGCGAGCATGATACCACCGTGAAATATGCCTACGGACACCCGAAAGCAGTGTTGTTTTGCACAGACTCGTAGATTATTTATGATGGGAGAAATCCCACTTATCCCCACCGTCTTGGTTTGGCGGCGCGTATCATGTATTAGACGGTCTCGCAAAGGGAAACTCAATGCATAACGGCGGTGGCGGAACAGGACACGGTGGCGGGCAGGGCCACGGCGGACAGGGTCATGGCGGTCAAGGTCATGGCGGCCACGGCGCTCAACACGGTCATCATCACACCCACCACGGTCATCTGAATGGAGGTATTCCTGCAAACTCGCCCGCGGAATCAGTCAACTGGAACAGGGCAATGCAGGGCATGCGTGAAAAAACGTGGGTGCAACTGCTGCGTCATAATAAAGGTCGCATGATGGCGCTCTCAGTGATTGGTTTGTTCTTCATGATGTGCCTTTTTGTCATCGATTTCGCGAATTCTCGAGACGCGTCCAGACACATTACCTCTGAGCACCCGTGGAACGAGCAAGCCGCAGCGGAAGCTTCCCAAGCCGTACCAATGCAACAGTCGAGTGCTGATGCCTCTGCAATGACTTCAGAAAGCGGAATACCGAGCGCTTTTGGGGTTCCGAGATCAACTTATGAATCCAGCAGTTCCAGTTCATATTCAAATTTTCAGAATGCACCGCCAGCAGTGAGCAATTTGAGAACCTTCGGTGCTCGATCTCACTCACCAGTGGCGACTATGCCACCGCCGAACAGCCTGATGAACCCCACAACCGGGCGATATCGAATGGTTGTGAATCGCTAATCGGTGCGTTCTTGGTTGTTCATTAAAAACGGCTCAAATAGAAAACAGTCCCACCTCAAAGCGTTCGGGGCAGTTCTCAATCATCCTTTAGGTCAATTCAACGTTTATATGTTCCATGTTGTAATTACACTTGCCTGGGGCGAGATGATAATCGAACCAAAATTCGCTTCCATCTGCAGCGCATTAACAGTGGTATCACCGGATTGAACTTCACCGTTCAATCCTGATCGCTTTATGAGGTTACAACATGACGCAAACATCGTTTCTCGAGGTGTTCCAACGGCTTCTCGAAAACATTTTCCATAAGGATTGTGGTGGGTCAGAATCGAAATGCGATCGGTTGAAGAAGATGCTCGAGCACTACAACAACGCTCCTTCTAGACAGCATCCGTCATCACAAGGGCGTCTCTCCTTGTCTCAGCGTTCAGGTAACAATCTCCGTCTAGTCGCATACACAAAGTACGGCGGCGAAACCAACACCGAAGAGATGCAAACTCAGCGGATTAATGACTTCTGTGAACTGCATAACTATGTCGCAGAATCCAGATTTAACTGGAACCCTAAAGAGCCGGCGATGGCATTGCATGAGGCCCTCTGTGAATTAGAGCACAAGGACGGCTTAATCGTCGCAGACCTCTCGCGGTTAGTTGAACACGATGGCGATCCCCTACGAGATCTTAGTCCCTTGGTTCATGGTCAGTTCTTTCATAACGCTAAGCACCTGATCTCCGTAAAAGAGGGTATTGATACCTCTACAACTCCAGGACAGCAGAGTTTAGTTGAATATCTGAAAGAACTGCAAATTGGTTGACTCCAATTAGCAGCGCGAAAACCTCTAACATCCCTGCCCTCGCAAATCATCCTTTCGAACTCAACCGAAAGAATGATGGCTGAGGCAGGGGACACTGTCATAATCTTTGGAAGAATAAACTAAATATGTGACTCTCATGAACATTGATCGACTGACTATCGCGAATATCATGATTGACGGAGCGCGAAAGTACGCGGATGAGTCCAACTACACTAAGGCCATCGCACTATTCGAGCGCGCGTTGCGCGATCTTGAGAAAACCTACGCACCAAATAGCATGAAGCTGGCTCCTGTCCTCGATGAAATGAGCGACTGTTACGTTAAACTCGGGCTCGAAGGTAAAGCCGCTGAGTGCAGGGCAAGAGTGAGCGCTTTATTGCGGCTGATGTCCGTATAAACCTGACACCAGGATCAGTTCAGCACGATTAATGCTAGTAGCGTTCTTAGAACAAATACTTTCCTCAAGAAAATGTCGGGTAAGTTCTTTAAAAGAACGCTTTTGATAGCAAGTTTTGCACCGCTGATGGTGAAGAAAATCCGTATCTTTGAAAAGGTTTTCGCTGACCAGGTCGCCCATCAGAGCGTTGGCGAATAAAAAACATCTCTCGCTGAAGTGAGACCAACGAACCTCTACAGCATTCACCTGCCATTCACTTTCTAAGTTTAGACTGAAGGAAAGCGAGGTCAGATTGTGCGAAAGAAGAGTTCGATAAAGTCGAATACGACTACCGTGAGTGGAACAGACTCGGCAGTTCTAACAAAACCAAATCTTGGTCTTGTGTGTCAAACGAACTCGTCTTCCGTACGCTATCGACAGGCTACAATGAAGCGATTTAGTTCATTGACGATGGACGATCAAGTACACATGCTACGAGATCTTTATCGCGACAATTTAAAATCGTTCTTCAGCGCAATTGACTTTTGCACCAAACAAAAGATCAACTTGTATCGCATGCCATCATCAATATTTCCCTTCTCGGATATTGAGATCGGTCGCCGGGTCCTCCACGAGTTTGAGAACGAACTAGCACAAGCCGGTGTTCAAGCCGCACAACGCGGGATTCGAATCGTAGCTCACCCCGATCAATTTGTTGTGCTCAGTTCTGACAGCGAAAGTGTGATCGCGAATAGCGTCGTCGTTTTAGAGATGCATTCAATGATTTTCGATATGCTGCAACAGCCTCGCAGCGCATGGAACGCCATAACGCTCCACGGTGGTAAGCGGGGTAACTCTGATGTTCTGCTTCGAAGCATCGATCGACTCTCTGATGGCGTAAGAACACGTTTGGTGCTCGAAAATGACGAGATGTCCTATTCATCGGAGGACATACTGCAAGTTTGTTTGAGCTCCGGTGTGCCTATGATCTTCGACGCGCATCATCACCTCGTTAAAGAAA
>JBGAHZ010000030.1:91816-97025 GCA_044225915.1 Obscuribacteraceae bacterium (SeqCode) | reverse complement strand
TAACTGCGATAGGTGTCTGGTTGTGCCCGTTGGTCGCATTACGCGGCCAGACCCGCCGCATCTTACTCGTCTTGGGTAAAGTATGCACATGGAACTCGTGTTGAAGTTAGAACGCACAACCGGTCTGCCCTTGTACAAGCAAGTGTCGGAGGCCATTCGTGATGCAATCGAGAATGGAAGGTTGAAACCCGGACAGTCGCTTCCATCAACTAGAGATCTCGCCCAATCTTTAAAAGTGGCCCGATTGACTATTCGCCGCAGTTACGAAGATCTAATCAGCCAGGGTTATGCACAGTCAGTGACAGGGTCAGGAACGTTTGTCGTCGAGAGAATTCCTACCCAAGAGAATGACGAACGAGTAAAAGACCGATTGCGCAAAGGGAATGCTCATAAAATCAAACCCACACTTTCGCAGTATGCGGGAAGAATAGAGAGAACCCAGTTAGAAATTCCGTTTGATCAAGAGCTTTACCCCGAGCTCAATTACGGCATTCCTGAAAGAAAAGATTTGCCGCTGAAAGTATGGAAGCAATCAGCGATCAAACATTTGCAGTTTAGGGATCCGCATATGCCCATGTACTCGGGCGATCCGATGGGTCTTGCACGACTAAGAGAGGTGCTCGCGAGCTACCTTAAGCGAGTCCGCTCAGTCAATTGCGAACCAGATCAGATAGCGATTTTTTCCGGGACACAACCTGCGCTGGATTTGATTTGCCGATTGACGCTTGAGCCCGGAGATGCAGTGGCTGTCGAGAATCCAGGTTATCCTGGAACAAGGCGTACGTTCACCACCCATGGTGCGAGGATTCATCCCATTGCGGTGGACAATGAAGGATTGATTGTTCGGAAATTAAAACAGAGCCAAGTCAATTTCAAAGCGATTTGCGTAACTCCATCGCATCAGGATCCCACGGGAGTGGTTATGTCTGTTGAGAGGCGGCAAGAATTATTGGAGTGGGCCCAGCAGACGTCGACCTTTATCATCGAGGACGACCACGACAGTGAGTTTCGCTACGGAAATGCACCAGTGACCGCATTACAGGGGCTCGACACTGGCGATTGCGTAATCTATATGTCGACATTTTGGAAAACTTTGGGACCACTTGTCGCGATGGGCTTCATCGTCGTTCCGGCCTCTCTTCTGAAGACTTTCCGAGTTGCCAAAGCGATGGTGGAAAGAGACTTTCCACTTTTGGATCAGTGCGTGCTTGCTGATTTCATCGAAGCCGGCCATTTCGATCGGCACATCAGGCGAACACGAGCCCTGTATAGAAGTCGTCGCCAGGCTCTTGTTCACGCACTCACCGTCAATTTGAAAAGCTTGATTTCGCTGTCCAGCGAGACCTCAGGAATGCACATTACGTGTCGTTTCGGTAACGACTTTCGGGAAGAGGAGATCTTGAGGTGCGCCAGTGATGCCGGTCTTGCACTTATGAGCACCGGTCGATTCTACATGCAAGATGCTGTGTCGAGAGAATATCTAATTCCATTTGCGCATCTAGACGAGCACGAAATCAGGGATAGAGCAGTGGAGTTCGCGTTATCGCTGACGAGTTGTCAGTAACGCTCGCGGAATAAAATCAGGTGTGCACATTTAGCAATGGGTCTCTAGCGAATCATAAAAGTGGGCTACAAGGAAATTTCTTTAAGCATTTAAGCCCTTGCCGGTAGGGCGGTTCCACTATATGCGTGCTTGTGGATAGCGCGCAGTTTATTCATTGATTTCGAAGGGCGGCGAAAGGTAGTTTGAGGTCAACTTCTATTGGTTATGAGAAACAAGAGCGCTCGAACAAAGGCTGAATAACTGCAACTAGACCTGAAATGGGCGGCGAATAGCGGCTTCATCGACGCATTTTTTTGCTGAAGAATTGTTGGCGATCGATTGGGTGCAAAATTTTTTCGTCCACTGTCGATCACTATGCCAGCACAACGGTGAAGAAAGTACCAGACCTATCGGTGCTTGCCGTACGGTTCGTTAAAAATAAGAGAAGGAAAGGACGTTTAATGACGCTCAAAGAAGCCAAAGAAAAATTCTCATTGCTGTACCTCGGGCAAAACGGGATACACGCAGTAGGCATAAACAAACGCAGCCAGGCGATTCGAGTTTTATCAGATCGTGTCGACGCACTCAACGGTATTCCTAACCCGTTCGAAGGTTATAGGCTGGACTTGGAAATTAGACCAGCGGCGCTCCCGCTCTGATAAGAAACAATCAAAAGGCGGTCAGGAGCGTACAAGCTTCTGACCGCCTTGAATTTCAAGTTCCTCGTAAAAACGTTCAGTGTTTTTTTCAATTAAGTGGACATCTGCCGCGACCAACAAAATATCGGTTCTTCTCGCCTTTTCAATCGTGCGATCTGAGCACGGTCACTGGCTTGCATTTGCGGACTAATCAACCGGAGAGGGTATATAGAGCATGCCAGTATTTATTATCGACTCTTACAGGATGATATGTGACTTCAACTAAAGATCGCTGCGCTCGTTGTGGTGGCACCACAGGCAATGCCAAATCCGGTTCAATCACACAATGGATGGCAACCTGTAATTGCAATTCAACCATCGATTTTCCAAGCGAATGCCAGGGCGCTCCAGTGGTCTGCGCGACTTGCAATAAACGAATAATCACGGCAAGAAAAGGTTCATTTACGCAATGGATTTTCAGGGCAGATGTGTGCAATTGTCTTTCTACGGCTCAAAGGCCAGCAACCCCAGAACAATCCGTTCAAAAGCAGCAAGATTCATCAAAAGTTTTACCAACAGTAGAACTCGATGTAGATCCGGATAAATTTCCCATAGTCAGATATGGACCAATCGCCGTTCTTGGCTCAGGTGCCTCTGGTTTGGTTTACCTGTGTCGTGATCGGGTGCTTGGTAAGAAAGTGGCATTGAAGCTTCTGAACAGCACAAAGTTGACGTCCAATCAGTTGATTGCGTTTCAGAAAGAGGCAAAATCTACCTCGAGATTGAATCACCGGAACATTGTAAAAATACTGGATTTTGGCGTAAATTCCGACAACTCGCCTTACATGGTGATGGAATTTTTCGAAGGCGAAGATCTCTTTCGTGTCATAAAAGAACACGGACCGCTCGATGTGGAGACGGCAATCAGAGTGTTCTTGCAGGTTTGCGATGGCCTGTCCGAAGCCCATAAACACGGAGTTTTCCATCGAGACATAAAGAGCGCCAATATTCTCGTGAGAAACTTGAACGCACCGGTTCCGGATGTTTGGATAATTGATTTTGGATTGGCAGCAATCGCGTGGCAACCAGATCATTCTTGCACCGTCCAAGGTCTGACTATCGTTGGAACGCCGCAGTACATGTCTCCTGACCAATTGGGTGGTCAACCATTCAACGAGAGATCTGAGATCTACAGTGTTGGTTGTGCGCTGTTTGAAGCATTGACGGGCACGACTCCGTTTAGAGGACAAACGGCGCTAGAAATCTTCAATCAGCATCACTGCAAGGGCCCGCCAAAACTGCGAGAAACGAGGTCGGATCTCGAGTTTCCTCAGGAATTAGAAGAGATAGTTTCGAGTTGTCTCGCAAAAGATCCGGTGAGCCGTCCTGCATCGATGGTTGAGCTTGCCGAGCTTTTACGTTCGGCACTGACAAATGTCACGTTGGAGAATCCCTCGACAGAAGAATCAACGCCCCCCAGGCGCTCTAAGTGGGTTAGTGCAATAGTGCTGCTTGCGTTGGTGTCGATTGGATCTACCAGCATTTTTTTATACCAATCTCAACAGCGGTCTGATGATTTAAAGCACGACAAAAAGCGTAGCCCTCAAAAGACTTTGGTCTCTGGCGATCAGCCTCCTCCAGGGTTTCGCACCGACGTAACGGGTTTTTGGTCGGCTGGCAAAAATTTAACAGATCGAGATATGACGGTACTTTTGGGCACCCACGTTAAGCAACTGAGTTTCTCTGATAACTATTTAGTTACCGACCAGTGCGTCAGAGACGTTGCGGCTCGTTTGCCGCTCGAGTCTCTTGATATAAGTGATACCAAACTCGGTGACTCAGCCATGGGAGCAATCGCCGATATGAAGACATTGTTGTGGTTGCATTGTACACGCTCCGCTGTGACGGATGTGGGGTTGATGAAGTTGGGGCGCATGCCGAATCTCCTTCGTGTTGACATCGATTCCTGTCCGGGAGTTACAGACAAAGGTCTTGAACACGTCGTTAAAAATCTTCCAAATCTGCAAGTGCTAAACATCAGCGACACTCACGTAACATCAAAGGGCATCAGGTGTATAAGCGGGCTTAAGAAGTTGCAGATGTTGTGGTTGTCCGATCTCAAAGTAGTCGATAAGGATCTTGCTGCTTTGCAAAATCTGGAGATCAGCGACATACACCTGTTTTGTAATCCGATAACGGATGCTTCGTTCGATAGTTTCAGGAAAATGAAGAGACTGCGCTTCGTTGAGGTCTCCGGCTGCAAGAACATTACCGCTGATGGAGTCAGCAAGCTGAAGAAGGATATGCCCAATATTTTCGTGCGTTGGACACCGCCTGCCAGTTTGAAAAAGTCATCAGATCCGGACTATGAAAACCTTCCGCTTGATCTTTTTGTAAGCCAGTAAAGCGGAGAAATGTTCAACTAGAAGAAGTAGTATGGTTCCATGGGTGACCGAAAAACGAGAGGAGTTGTGCTCCTCATCGCTTTCCGGGCCGAATACGAGAAGCTCGTGTTCAACTGGACATTATGAAACAGCAAGGCTCTCGCAGACGGTGGTACCGAATACGGTGACGACACGCTTGGTGAGCATGTCGTAAAATTCGGATTCGCCGTCGTAATTGCCTTCGAGAGCGGCAGCCGCCCATTGCCGGATCGGCTTGTCCGACAGTCCGTAGAGCGAGACCGTGTGGGTCGCTCTCTTGGGTACAACCCAGGTGAAATCGGAGTCTTCGATCACGATGGTGCCGCGCAGCACCACTTTTTGTTTGGTTTCTGGGTCGGTGAAGCTTACCCGATTTTTGGAGCTGTCCGCGTACTTGATCGACTCCCAGGTGCGAATCGCGGTGCCGTCGGGCGAGTAGAGCGTGATGCGCAACTGTCCTGTCTCCTCGGGTGAGTTCTTGGCGATGTTGATGATGAGCAGAATCAGTCCGCCAAGAACCAGCAAAATGACGGCAAGAGTTCCCATAACCAGAGGCATGTTCGTTCCTCGTTAGGTCAGCAAAGCATGCGCTTCGCCGACGTTTG
>JBGAHZ010000030.1:0-91785 GCA_044225915.1 Obscuribacteraceae bacterium (SeqCode) | reverse complement strand
TTCTTGCTGCTTGCGCGCCAGGCTGTGGTGGCGCGAGTACGTCACGAACAGAATCAGCACCGCGCTCCACACCACCACCAGTCGAGCGAACGCTTCCCACGGCAGTTCCATGAGCAGGCGCGCCGGGCCGGCGATGCCGCCCAGAGCGATCAGCACCCAGAACGTGCCTTTCAGGGCACCGCGCGCGGTGCGCCACTCGGTTTCGCGGATGGTCAGAACCAGCACCGTCAGCGAGATTGTGATGAACGCGGTCATCGTCCCGATGTTGGTCAGGTGCATGAGTTCCTCGACCTGCATCAGAGCCGTCAGCATAGAGATGCCGATGCAAACGACGAGAGTCGAGAAGACCGGCACTTGCCGTTTCGGAGACAGCTTCTCGAACGCGGCCGGCATGAGCCCGTGCTGCGCCATGTTGTACAGCAGTCGCGTCGTAGCGTAGGCGCTGGCAAGCACCACCGAGATCAACGCGATTGTCGAACCGATGGCAACCCAGATGGCGACCTCTTTGTGGTCGAGCAGTTCCAGCGCGCGAATCATCGGAGCAGCATCGCCCTCCTTGCCCTCGCTGAGCTTGTAGTAAGGCACGGCGGCGGTCAGGTAGTAGGCGGCCAGGTAATACAGCACGGTCACGCAGGCAAGCCCAATCAGCATGCCGATGGGCACGTTGCGCTTCGAGTTCTTGACCTCGCCGGCAGTTGTGGTGGCCAGGTCCAGACCGACGAAGGCAAAGAAGGCAACCGAGGCGCCGGCCAGCGAACCGGGGAGCTCGGGAGGCACTGGCAGAGCCAGGTTAGCCGGGTCGAAGTGCTTGCGCAGGTAGACCACGATCACGCCCAGAACGAACAGTTTGGTGAGCGTGAACAGGTTCGTGAGAATCGCCGTTTCCTTGACGCCACGCAGCAGGATGACCATCACGGTGAGGACGACCAGCATGGACAGCAGGTTGATCGATTGCAGCTCCTGCACGAAGCGAACCGTGCAGAATCCGGTGATCGCGCCTGCCACCGCGGTGCCGGCCAGGGCAGCGATCGTAGTCGACCGCGTCCGGCTGTGGGTTTTCGCGTCCGTCTTCGTTTTCAGAAGCGTACGGGAGTAGCTCAGGAGCACTGCTGTGACGATGCCCGAAACGACGGTCGCGAAGAACATCGGCCAGTTGACGTGCTCCGGCGTCTTGGTCCACCAATCGCCAAGCTCCCATTTTTGCTGGAACCACTCCTCGCCGATCAGGCGATAAATCATCTTGATGTGTTCGGCTTGCGAAACCGAGACAGCAGCGGTTCCGCCGATGCATTCCATCATCACGTCGACGAACATCAGAAGACCGGGCAGTTGCCCGAGGACGAGGCAGGCGTAGCTTCCGGTGCTGCCGCTCTTCATCGTCTTGCTGGCCATGTACGCCAGACAGAGCGCCGGGCACAGGCAGATCATGCCGGCTTTGAGGAAGCTCATGTAGGCGAACGGACCGGCGTACTGGGTGGCGATGATACCGGGTGTGGTGAGAATTCCCGATCCCACAGCCGAGGTGATCGTGAACAAGATCACTGAGAACAAGCCCATCTGACGCATCAGCGAGGCGGTGTTGGAGCCGTGCTGTTCGTCGATGTTGATCTTCAGGGTGGCGTCTTTGTACACCCCGGAGACCCAGTTGGTGATTGATTTCATGTGAAGTTCCTGGCGTTTGAGGTTTAGGCTACACAGTGCAAACACAGAGAACTCGTTTCACAAAACGAGCTCCAGAGGACGGTTTGGTTCGCGTTTCAAACGCAAACTGCCGCGCCACCTGATCGTTCTCAACGCGTTGGCGTGTGATTTGATCGGGTGAATGGCGCGGGAGAAGTACCTTTGCAGGTGTTACATAGGGTTCCTTTCGGAAAAAGAGTTTTGGGGTTAGTTCGAAACTACGCACGCGCGAGTGCGGAATCAATAGCTCTGAAAGCTCTCAAATCGGTGCTATTGTCAAGCGGTAGCGCAATCAGCGCCACTTCTTAGCATTTTGCTTTCGAAATTACTTTTTTCACAGCCTATCGCGGTTTTGGCGTCAATATCACTATGAGAAAACTGTTCCCAAGGGGCTGAAAACAGCTTGGTAGTGTGGTTTTCAAGAAATAAGCATGGACTAATCTCACGATCGTTCTGACCTCAGTATCACTTATTCAGCTACTTATTTTTATTGCTAAGAGAAATCCTCCAGAGCTACGTTGTAGGCCTATCTCTTCACTCGAGTCTTCTGGAAGTAAACAACCAAAACAGCTCGAAAAACTCGTTTAAGTAATGCTCGCCTAACGCGCGTGAGATCGCATAAAGCATCTTGCGTAGAGCGTCGCCCTGGCTGAGCTCAGAAGAATCTGCATTCGGGAGTGGGTCCTTCTGCCGTCGTTCTGTCCCGTTAATTTGCCAAAGGAGCTCAATGCTTATGAGCGAAACCAACGCGAAAGTCGCATCTCTTTTCTCAGCATCCATCACCGCCTTGGTCGACATCGTGGTCGGTGGACGTGCGCGCAGCGCTCAGATTCGCTTCACGGATCCGAACTGCGCCGGCATCAACAACTTCTGGTGGATCTCGGTCGACAAACTCAATGGCGATGATGGCGAACCCAAGCTCTGGGCCGCTACCAACGACATCGATCTCATGGTCGGCATCCCGCCCTCGTTCTCGATGAGCGTGCCGGTCGCGTCCAGCTCCGAGCTGGTCGACGCGGCCGTCGCCTTCCTCAGCGAGAAATTCGGGGCGGCAAGCCGTGTGGAGATTCTTCTCCGTGCGGACGCTAATCAGGGCGAAGCCCGCATTCCGAACCACGTCGGCAACTCCGACGACGGCTTCGAGAACATCGCGGAACAGTCCGTGAACGACGTGTTCTAAAGACGCTCGGCAAGACGTGCGGGCGTTTTCTCATTCGCAGAAGTGGAGGCACCACTTCGGGCGACCACTTATCCCGACGCGGCATGCGCTCAGGGCGTCAACGCCCACCTGCCGCGCCTTTCCTTAACCACCCGACGCAAGAGTCGGGACGGAGAGCAAAATCATGAATCTCGAAATCAATGTCTCAGCAGGCAAGCTGCCGAGTCTTCTCCCCGAATTCGCGGAGAAGCGGGCGACTTTGATCCTGGTTATCTTTTCCGGTGAAGGCCTGAAGGGCACTCACCTCGAAGCCGTCGAGACCGCTACCTCGGGGCTTCTGTCACGCCGGATCGAACACGATCTGTTCGACGCGAAGACCAAGCAGGCCAAGACGATCGACACCGATCTGACCATCCCCGGTCTCGACAAGATCATCCTGGTGGCGCTCGGGCAGCGCTCCAAGCTCACGCTCGACGGTCTGCGCTCGGCGCTGGCCAAGGCGTTCGTCGAAGCCCGTGACACGGCGCAGAGCGAGCACCTGATCTTCCCGCTCATCGACGTGGACCTCCGCGGCTTCACCGTGGAGCAGTTCGCCCAGGTGGTGGCGGAATACGCGACGCTCGCCGACTACGAGCCCAACCATCGCAAGACCACGACCTGGCGCGATGAGGCTCCGGTGACGCACTTCAAGTCGCTCACCCTGGTCTCGACGCGCAGCACGCTCAAGGCCGCCAAGTCCGGCGCTGCCCTGGGTCGGAAACTGGGCGAGGCTACCCGCCTGGCTCGCGACCTGGTCAACGAACCGGGCGACGTCAAGACGCCGACCTGGCTCGGCGAACAGGCCGCCAAGATGGCTGCCGCCACGGGCGGTGTCGTGAAGTGCAAGGTGTTCAAGAAGGCGTCCATCGAGAAGATGAAGATGGGTGGTGTGCTGGCCGTTAATCGCGGCTCGGCGGAACCCCCGGTGTTCATCGAACTCTCGTATGACCCCGCCAGCGGTGCCACCGAAGAGGTGTTCGGTCTGGTCGGCAAGGGGGTCACGTATGACACGGGTGGTCTGAACATCAAGGACTACACCAGCATGCGTGACATGAAGATGGACATGGGTGGTGCGGCGGCCGTGATCGGCGCCATGTCGCTCATGCCGGTGATCAAGCCCCGCTACTCGATCCGCGCGGTGATCGCCGCGACCGACAACGCTGTCGGCCCCAGGGCCATGCAGCAGGGTGACGTAATCACCTCGATGTCGGGCAAGACCATCGAAGTCGGGCACACCGACTGCGAGGGTCGTCTCACGCTGTGTGACGCTCTGCACTACATGCAGACCAAGTGCGGCGCCAAGCGCATCATCGACCTCGCCACCCTGACCGGTGACATCGAGACCGCGGTCGGCGTGTACACCACGGGCATCTTCGGCAACGACGAGCGCCTGACGCGCCTGGTTCGCAAAGCCGGCGATTTCGCTGGTGAGCCGATGTTCGAGCTGCCGCTCGTCGAAGCCTATCGCGACGAGAACAAGGGACCGTTCGCCGACCTGACCAACGACGGTTCGGGCCCGGCTCACATCATCGCCGCCTGGTTCCTCCGGGAGTTCATCCAGGACGGCGTGCAGTGGGTCCATGCCGACATCGCCGGCACGGCCTTCCGAACGGCTGCCACCGCCTCCGGTATCGAGTCCGAGGGTGGAACCGGCGTGGGCGTGCGCACTCTGGCGCGCCTGCTCGCGGAGCTCTAAGTTCTACTCAAGTCAGTGTGCGGTTCTGTGCGCCGATTACGGTCGTCGCTGGTGAGACAAGCACTGACGGTTAAACGAAACAGACTGGATATGCAGGTCGGTTCGAGGCTGGCGTCAAGCCAATCTCGACCGCCCTGCTATCCGGCTTTGTTTTTGTTCTTTTTAGCATTGAAGCTACGCCGGCATTTATCAAAGTGCCGGCATAACCCGGAAAGGAGCATTCTTATGCCAGACCAAAACAAGTTCAGCATTCGCGTGCTCGCCTATGGATCAGCCGATATTGTCCAAGTCGAGCTGCGCTCCGTCGCGGAAATCCGCGACTACTACGAAAAGCACAAAGTCACCTGGGTCGATATCGAGGGTTCAGTCGATGCCGACACGCTGGCCGAAATCGGCAGCATCTTCGATCTCCATCCCCTGGCTCTGGAGGACGTTCTTCACAGTCACCAGCGGGCGAAGGTCGAACAGTACGGCAAGCACCACTTCATCGTCACGCGTATGGTTTCTGTCGGAAAGAAGCTCTCGACCGAACAGTTGAGCATCTTCTTCGGGCAGAGCTTCGTTGTCACTGTTCAGGAAAAGGTGGGCGGCGACTGTCTCAATCCCGTTCGCGAGCGCATTCGCAGGGGCGTTGGTAAGATTCGCGAAGAATCGGCCGACCACCTGGCGTACGCTATCGTGGATGCGGTTGTCGATGGTTACTTCCCTGTCCTCGACGTCGTCGGCGAGCGCCTCAACTCGCTTGAAGACGAAGTGCTGATCAAGCACGACAACAAGTTTCCCTCGCGTATCCACGAGCTCAAGCGTGATGTTTGGACGCTGCGCCGGACCATCTGGCCGCTGCGCGACGCTCTCAACACGCTGGTGCGCGACGGTCGTTCGGTCCTCTCGGTCGAAACGACGCTCAATCTGCGTGATTGCTACGATCACGCCGTTCGGATTATCGATCTGATCGAAACCTACCATCAGCTCTGCTCTGACTTGATGGATCTCCATCTGAGCCGCGAAAGCGCTCGGATGAACGAAATCCTCAAGGTGCTCACGATCATCTCGACCATCTTCATTCCGCCGACGTTCGTCGCCGGCATCTACGGAATGAACTTCCACAGCGACAAATCGCCCCTCAACATGCCTGAACTGGATTGGTATTTGGGTTACCCCTTTGCCCTTGGTTTGATGTTTCTGATGATGGGTGGACTGGTCTTCTGGCTCTGGATGCGTGGTTGGCTCGGTCAGCCGTTCAAGGGTCTTCGGATTCGCCGACGCAAGGTCGACGAAGAGCCGCGTTAGAGAGATGTTTTATGTTTTCAGTTCTCGCCGGGGGCATGGAGCGCGCTTGCGTTCTCTGTGTCCTTGGCACTACCTGTGGTGTATACTAAATCAGCTAGTAAAGCGAATGGTTTTGAAGAATGGTCCGGTCAGGGACCATTCTTCAAGGATTCTGGTTTTGTCGTGCGAGCTTTTCCAGAGGCTGCACGTTCTCAAGGAAGTCCTTTGACGAACCCCGATACGGTCTTGATGAACAGTTCAAGATCGGCTTGGGTTACGTCGGCGTGACCTGAGTTTGGAAACCGCACAAACGACTTCGGTCCGACCGCTCGTCGGAAGATTTCCTCCGAGTGGTGGATGCCGATGAGCGTGTCCTTTTCGCCGTGCAGGATAAGCAGCGGCGCGTGCGGCCTGCTCATCAACGCGGCATTGTCCAGGCGCGGCGAGGTGAACATGAAGTCCGGATACACTTTGAGAAACGGCACCTGTTCTTTGCCGATGTCGGCAAGAGCAGAAAAGCCGCTTTGTAGAATGATACCGGCCACGGTGCGTCGCCTGGAGACGTGTGTTGCCGTGGACGCACCCAGCGATTCGCCGTAAAGCACGATCTGTGAGGGCTTATAGCCCAGAGCAGCCAGGTGATCGTATGCGGACACGCCGTCGGCCGAGAAGTCGGGAATCGTCGGCTTGCCAGGACTAGAGCCGAAACCGCGGGGTTCGTAGATGAAAACCGAAGCGCCGCTGTCGAGCAGGTACTCGATGATCGGCAGGCGCTTGGCGATGTCACCGGCGTTGCCGGGATGGAAGAGGAAAATCTTGTCACTGACAGGATTTTGAAACAGCCAGCCGTGCAGTTGAGCGCCGTTTGTCGTCGGGAAGTAGACCTCATGATTGGCGTACTTGGTGTATGCCAGAAGGTCTTTGGCTGAGCCCTTTCCCCATGAAGGCTTGAAGAGCTTATCGCTGTAGAGCGATGGTGACACGCGCGGAGAAAGCGCGATCCAGGCGACGAGAAGCGTGAAACCGAGACAGCAAGCAATGCGCAGAATGCGTCGCTTCATAGTGGTCTTTCTGCGTTTGCGAATCGGTGAGTTGGAACCGATTCGGACGCATGTTGTTGTGGCAGGCAAGCCTGCGTTTATGCCGAAGCGCTCCAGGAGGACTTCTTCGATGAGTTCAGTCGACAAACGATTCGTCGAAAGTTTCGAAGACGTGCAAAATCTTCCAGGTGGTCACTGGAGTGGAAGCACGGAGGGAGCGCTATTACGAGAGAAGTAGCGAAAAATATGTAGTTATTTGGAGTGGGCATGTATACAAAGAGATACATGACCCTAACAAAATATCGATAGCCGCTACAAGCGCTCGGTCCGGCAATTTTTCCGTGAGGTCCGACAGGTGCCGGAGGTGCTTATGACAAATATCTCAACTAGCCTTAAAGGTTAGCGCAATATAGCAACCATGCTCGGTTGTGGAGAGGCGCTCGGCGGAATGTGTATCGCTAATATCAATGGGCTTGCCTTCGCCACCGGTAAGTTGGTGCCGAAATTCGTTTTCTTGCGCAAGGTTCGATTCACCGACCAGTCTTTTGTTGTCTGTAAGTCACTCCCCTTAAATGATTCGGGATTTTTTCGACTTTTAAAACCGCTAGGCGAATTTCTTGCTACGTGTGAAAAGATCTGATTACCTAGAACTATGTCTTTCGCAAACCCAGAATGGAACAGTATCTCTCACCAGTCACCAATCACATCCAGTTTTAATCCTGAGTGAGCTGCATACCGATGCAACTACTCGACTGGCTGTGTTGCTGATGTCGGCACGTTCTGGCAAAGCGAAATGTTTTTGCGCCGTTTACTCATTGAAAATGGAGACCACCATGTTCATCAGCGACCGCTTGCAGAATCGTCTCAACTCCTGCCGCCGCGCCGCTCTCAGGAGCCCGATCGAATCGTTCTTGCGTTCCTGGGGCAGCGACAACATCACGCCGGCCCACTGCTACAACCAACTCCACGCCCTCTGCAAGGCGTACGATGAGATTGGTGAGTATCATGATGCCGAAGAAATCATGGTCGCCGGCCAGATCATTCTCGAGAACGAGCCCCGTCGTCGCGAACTCGCCCGCCAGACCCGCCTCCAACGCGCCCGCGAAGGACGCACTCTGCTCAAGGTCGGTGGCTTGGTCGTGGGCGGGCTGCTGTTGTGCTCGTTGCTGGGAAAGTCGGCCTGAGAACAATCGCGTACGAGACCGCGCAATTAGCGGTCACGAATAGAAGCCACCACCCTTGGTGCTCTGGCTTCTATTCGGTTCTTGGTCGACGTACTAATCATTGTAGCAGGTGGTGGGAATGCGCATGAACAGCCATTGCGCTTTTATCGTTTTTTTACTACTTGCACTTTTCGATACTTGACGAATGGACGTTTTAACTGAAAGGACCAACCGGGGTGGTTTGTATTTTCAACCGTTAACGGTTGAAAATACAGTTGTTTGCGCTAGCCGGAAGAGCTGAGAACTTGGCGGGATGCCAAGTTTGAAAGAGTGCTGCCGGGTAGCGAATTGTGCCAGGAAGTCAATAATTTGTTTTGTGCAGTGTCAGTGATCTGAATTTCAGCTTATGTCGTCTAATTGTTCTTGTTTAGGTTCTTCTTGAATATCTAAACTTGAAGCTCTTACTCTCATTCTTTTTCGTCTCATCTCAGGCCCAAGCAACAAGCTACTCAACCAATTCTGTTCTAGGACGCGACCTTCTTTGAGGTAAGTTCTCAGCCGGAATCGTTTCAAGTTGCTGTTTTCTTGGACGAGTTGGGCGTTTCACAGGCGAAGGAAATAGCGCCTCGTTACTATTTCCGCCTTAGAAAAAGGCAAGACCATGTCCGGAACTCTCATTGTCATCATCATCGCCGTCGTGGCGATTTTGGTCCTCCCATCAATTCTTCGCGGTGGCTCGACCTCGTCCGGTCACAGCCGCGGTTCTCGTCGCAATCAGGAAGAAGCCGATCGGCTGATCGGTCAGGCTGAGATGCAGGTGCAGACGGGTCGGCTCGACTCAGCCGAATCACTCTACAGTCGTGCCACCATGCTCGCCGTCGGAGACCCGCTGCTCATGTCGGAGGCTCACTACGGGCTCTTCCGCGTGGCAGAACGCCGGCGCGATTTGCAGGGTGCTGTGCGTCAGATTGACGCGGCGCTTTCGTACGCGCCCGAATGGCGGCAGTACAAGCCGAACTTCGAAGGTCTCCTGAAGCGCGAGAAGGATCGCGTCGTCGCGGAGCTGGGTCAGTAGTTTGTCTGTTTGTGCCTTACTGCGGCGGCTTTGATGCTGTTTGCGGACCAATAAACAAAAAAGGGCTAGCCAAATGAGCTATCTGTTCTTCCTTGTCGTCGGCGTGTTTTGGGGCATTCTGGCCGGGCTGTGTGATGCTCGCGGGATTCTTCGAAACGATCGGACGATCATGCAACTTCTGACCGGACTCGCCGGCTACGGTGTCGCCGCGCTCCTATTCTGGGGGCAGCCGGATGGTGGCTCGTGGTTTTTCCACCTGATTTTGGTGGTGACCGTGGGCCAGTTGGTGCACTACAAGTCGCGCGAGATTCTCAGCCGGCGCTGAGCTTCCACTACCAGAGCGGTTAACTCGCCTGGGTTTTATAGCTGAAAGTTTGTGCCGTTGTGCTCTAGAAGAGGTCGCGCAGCGCGTTTTTGCGTTGTAGAAGACCCAGGGGAAAACCCATATGTCTACGAAATCAAAACCGAGCGCGGAGAAATTCGAGCTCGTGCTTGGTGGTGGCGGGATTAAAGGCTATGGACACATCGGTGTTCTCAAAGCCATTCATGAACGTCAAATCAAAGTTGGTATGGTGACAGGTGTTTCCATCGGCTCGGCCGTGGCAGCGCTGTACCGTAACGGCTATTGTCCGGACGAAGCTCTGGACATATTGCTCAAGGAGTTTACTGCGTTCAATAAACGCGTAATCGGTCGCGGACGGAAGCCGAACAGCGTGACGACTGTGTTGTCGCTCTTGAGCGGTATCAATTTGCTGCCGTTCTTTCAGGATGTGATGACGCGTTACGAGGTCAAGCCCCGGCGCAATCTGCGGATTGTCGCTTACGATGCCATTCAGCGCAAGCCCGTGGTGTTCGAAGGTTTAAAGTACGACCTTGCGACGGCAGTGGCAGCCTCGTGTTCGATCCCAGTCGTGATGCGTCCTGTCTGGACGGGCGATTGGAAGAAGGGTGAAACGCTGCGGACGATCATCAGGCGGGCTCGCGGAAAAGGCGATCAAGCTGTGCTGGTCGATGGTGGTGTGTACCATCCGGCGCCTGGAGAGTTTTGCAAAGGCAAAGCCATCATCAGCCGCCTCGGAATTGCCTCCGAGATGCCGGAAAAGTCGCTCAGCGAATGTGCGACCTGGGCGGAGTATCTTTTCCAGACCATCGAAGTGGCAGGTGGACGTTTCATCAAACGGTATTTTGCGGAAAACGATGCGCACATTACGATTGACAGCGGCAAGCCTGATGTTGGAACGCTGACGTTCGGCATCTGCCGCGATCAAGCTTTGTCCATGGTTGATTACGCGCGCGCCGAGTCGCACCGTGTTTTCGACCACCAGGGACTGGGTGTTCGTCCGTCGAAGTAGTTGCTTCGTGAAGAGGACCAGGGCGTGCCGACTACGGTCGGCCGTCTTGGTCTCTTCTTCACCGCAGGTGGTGCACTATCGCAAATCGTAGAGCGTGAGCGTTCGTGTTAATCCGAAGTGCAACATGTCCTGCGTTCAAAGTGGAACCTGCGCGGCGTCCGAAGTGGAACATGCCCGGCGTTCGTAATACCCGTGTGGGCGTGGTGGCGGTTTGAATTTATGATTACCGGAACGGAGGGGTTTAATGACCCAAACACTGTCCAGACCGTCAGGTAAAGAGGATTGCGCCGGGCTTCATCGTGGGGTCTTGTCGCCGATCGACGTGCTCGGGCAGTCGATTGCCGGAATTGCTCCGACGGCTGCTCCGGCTTTCAGCGTGGCTATTAGCTTTGGTTTGGCCGGTAACGGCGCCTGGCTAGCGTATGCTCTGGCTACGGGCATGATGCTTTTGACCGCGTTCAGCATCAATCAGTTTGCGCGCCGATCGAGTTCACCTGGATCGCTTTACACGTACGTGACCATGGGGCTCGGTCCAAAGGCCGGTTTCATTACGGCACTGTCCCTGGTGGCAGCTTATGTCAGTTGTTCTTGCTCGGCCATGTGTTCTGCCGCGATGTTCTTCAACAGTGTGCTGTCCAGTTGCTTTGGAAACACTCTCGAGCCATTGATCGGCATTCTGCTTCTTGGTGCAGGCATCGCGTACATCGCGTATCGCAACATTCAGCTTTCCACCAAAACGATGCTCTGGCTTGAAGGTATCTCGGTGCTTTTGATCGTCAGTCTATTTGCCGCCGTGCTTGTTTTGCAAAAAGTCAGTTTGGTCGATCAGGGGCAGATCGGCTTGTCGGGTTCGACTCCGGAAGGTATTCATCTTGCCTTGATACTTGCCATCTTCGCGTTTGTCGGTTTCGAAAGTTCCGCATCGCTCGGCGTGGAAGCGAGCAATCCGAAACGTACGATCCCGCGCTCGATTGTGGTGAGTACACTGGTCTCTGGATTTTTCTTCGTGGCTTCGGCATACATCATGGTGGCGGCGTGTCGATCGTTTTCAATCGACCTGGGTAAATGTCAAACGCCGTTGTCTAGTCTGGCAGCGGCTATCCACATGCCGGCCATCGGCGTTTTGACGAGTGCCGGAGCAGGAATCAGTCTGTTCGCCGCGGCGCTTGCCGCGATTAACGCAGCTGCTCGCATTCTTATGACAATGAGTCACGACGGTCTTCTGCATAGTCGAATCGGCGATACTCACACCGAGAATCGAACACCGCACCTTGCGGTTTTCTTCTGCGCCGCTGTAGCAACGTGTGCTGCGGTCCTCTTTACCCTATGTGGCTTTCCTGTTCTCGATATCGTTGGTTGGGTAGCTAGTTTTGGTACGTACGGCTTTATCGCCTCGTATTTTCTGGTATCACTGGCGGCACCAATGTTCCTGTCCAAACGAAAACAACTGCGAAGCCGAGACCTTGCGCTTTCAGCGCTTTCGTGTTTAACCGTGCTCTATGCGCTGGGCGGAACCATTTATCCTGTTCCGGCGGCGCCTTACAATTTTCTGCCTTATTTGTTCGTTGCTTATCTGGCTCTGGGGCTGCTGTTCTACTCGCTTCCCGGTAAGGCTGATTACTGCGAATAAGAGTCGACCCACATTGGATAATTGGGATTGTCGAACTCGCGTGGCGGCAAATTATCGCTGTAGAATTGCGCCTCTTCCTCGCGAACGTAATGCTGGCGGAGTAATTTTTCCACGTCGGTTCTGGCGATCAGGTTTGCTGCTTCGGTTTGTTCGCTGAGTATCAAAGCGGACGCATTGTTTTCGATATCTTCCATCAAAATCTTTTTGTAGAACTGAAACAGTCTCTCGTGTTCTTGCTCCCCGCCTGGTCGTCTTTTCATTTTCGCCAGAATAGGCAGATGGAACGACCACATTATTCTCGAGCCGTGCACGCGCTGTTTGAGCGTAGCTACTGGATAAAATGGCGGAACGCTGTCACTCAGAACCAGAATCTTATCGAATTTTCTGGACTTGGCCGTGATCACTTTCCAGACATCGGTAATTTGCCGCTGACTTGGCGATTGGTACCTTTCGGCGGCGGTGTCCGCTAAATGCTGAAGGTGTTGTTCGAGCAGGAGTGAACCACATACGGTGGCAATACATGCGCAAATAATTGTCGGAAAAGGTTTGATTAACCTGGCGAGACGGCTCGGCAGCGCGCGTCGCAGATCGAACAACAGGGTGGTTCCCATAATCGAGGCGGCAAGAGCTGAGCACCAGAACATGGGTAGCGCCTGGAAAAACAGTGCTTTGCAGAGGGCGACATGGTAAGCCATTCCAAGCCAACCTATGATAACAAGCGGCGTGACTATCGAACTTCGTTTTCGAATTCCAAACGCGAGTAAAGTCACGAAGGCGAGGAAATAGTAAAAAATTCGACTGTCCGGACATGACATTTGTCCGTACAAGTAGATGTCGAAAGACTGTCTGTCAGCGATAAGCAGAGGCAAAATGTACGATCTGTACCCGTTCATCATTGTCACACCGAAGCAATTAATTGCGGTGTTTAACGCGAAAGCGGTGGCTACGAGCAAGCTCAATGTCGTGATTATCCGACCAGGAAATTTTCGAAAGTGGATCAGCAGGGTGAACTCGATCGCGAGCGGCACCGCCCAATAGCAAGGATCGAGCAGAATCGCCAAGCCTGCGCCTGCACCGCTCATAATGGTTTGCCAGAGTTCCGGTTTTTTGCCTCCATATTCGAGCCAGCGTGCCACCAAATATGGAGTCGCTCCCAGCATCAGGAAGTGTTCCGGCTGCCCGAATTGAAAAGTGCATGCGATGTTTAGAGCGGCGATGGTCAGAAGAAAACTTTGACTCCAGAGGGAGTGTCCGAGCTGCTTTTGTCGAAGCAATAAACTACTGGTCAGGGCGAGCGAACCCAGGGAGATCAGCCATTCGAACACCAGCGTAAAATAGGCTTCTCCGTAGCCTGTGAGCAGATTGAGGACTGCCGCCAGTTTGACCGGTATCACTGTTATGAACAAAGCCATGGGCGCGTCGAGCACGAAAAAATCGACGTACGGTGTTTTTCCCAGCAACATCAGTTTGGCGCACTCGATGCGCAGTGAAACTTCGCCCGGCAGCGAATCGACTCGATAAAGCAAATTGGCGAGCTGGAGCGCGCACAGAGCTAGCCCGACCATGATGGTCACTCGCATGGAGTTGAAACCGGCTTCTGCCGATTTATCGTTTGAGTCTGTAGATGAAATGGTCATCGATTGATTCCACTTTCTCGTAGTTGGTCAAGTACCGGGTGATAAACTGTGTTCGCTCGAGAGGGTCCATGATTCCCGAGTTTCTAATTACGATCACTACTGGTTTGTATTTCTTGATGTCCTCAGCGTATTCCAGAATGATTTTGTCGAATACATTTTGATTGACCTCCTGGCGCTCTTTATTGTCGGATTTTTCGAAGGCGAGATATTTAGCCATCATGAGCGGCATGGCATGCAGATAGCGCGACGCTGGTCGTCGATTGGTCACCAGTGCCAATGGATAGCCTGGCGCAATGGCGTCGGAAAGGAACAGCACGCGATCGCCTTGTTGGCTGTACTTCACGATCATGTCGCCCCAAATTCCTAGATCGTCATATGGACATTCGCCGGTGTAGCCGAATGGTTTCATAGAGATGGATTTGACGAATCGCTTGTCCGGAGTTGCGGCAGTCAGAGTGTTGGCTGCGCTACCGAGGACGCCGAGGGCAGTAAGAACAGAAAACATGTAGAGATTGATCACCGACGCCTGACCGGAATGTGAAGCGAGAAATCTAATGATGACGCAGATCTGCAAAGCGATGAGAGTTTTAACGCCTGCAAGAACAGGCAACCAATGGTGTGACCAATCCTGAGACGCCAGAAGATAAATTACAAACGAGCACAGTGTAAATCCGGTTACCGGTGCTATGAACGGACAGGCACGACGCATGACCAGCGCAAGCATAATTGCAGCAGCAAGAGTGTACGTTTCATCTCTACTGAAGTCCGCGATCACTTTCAGGAATGAGACGGTGTAATAGTCATATCCGCTTCTGACCAGCGGTACGATGAAATTGAAGAAGCGGTCTTTTACTTCCGGATCGAGAAAAAAGAAGTGTGCGCCGTATGTCAAACCGGTTATAGCCACGGCAAAGACTTCAGGGGCAAACAGCGGACGCCAGTTGCGTTTCTCCAGCAGGTAGATGAACTCAGGCGCGGCAGCCATCAACAGAAAGTGTGGTTTTAAGGACAAGCAAGCAGCGGCATAGACTCCGCAAAAGATAGCCAGATATTTGTTGATTTCGACATTCTGCCAGCGAAAGTATCGCAGAATGAAGAACGGAAAATAGGTGATGAGCAGCAAATGTTCGCGCTGTCCAAAATCGATATACAGATTTTGGCTCCACATCAGGAAGCCGATGAGAAGCGCCGGATAGAAAAAGGCCTCTTGCCTGCGGCTATTCTGAATAAGCAGAATGCTGGACAGACCGATCGACAAAATGATAAGGCCCAGGACAAAATACGAGAATGCAAGAGAGACCGGAATGTAGAAAAGCCGGGAGATTATCACGGGGATGAAACTGATGTAAGTGATCAGTGGTGGGTTGAAGTCCACCATGTCCACGTAGATTTTTTGACCGTCTAGAATCAGACCGGCCATGGCAAGATACATGGCTTGATCGGGAAATTGCAGCATCGGATGGCTGAACCAGAATGTCGTGATGCTGATGAACAGAGCCAAAAGTAATAGCGCGGTGAGCCCGAACAAAAACTGGGGAGCAAGTTGTAGCTCCTTGAGTGGTGCTTGTTTTGAGCTGTTGATCACAGAGTATCAGTAATCGTGGCTGTGCCGCTTCAGGGCAATTATGCCCGGTGAGACGATTTAATTCCTGGTTGGAAAATTACTATAACACGACGTAGAGCTGGTTTGTAAACGATTGGAGGGCGAAAGCTGGGTGACCTCCGGAATTGGTCTCCCAGCTTGGGCTAGCGGTGATGGGGGAGGCTATATTTTCAACCGTTAGCGGTTGAAAATATTTTCGGCTGGTCGGTCACTGGCAGCAGTTGGCCACGTGCATCTGGTACTCCCGGGCGCGCGTGGCCGCGGCTTGACGGGCGAGTTCGTTCCTGGCGCGTTGGTCCAGTCGTTCGAACGTGGCGGCGGCTTGCTCCAGGCTTTCAACGGTGGCGTTGATGTCACTGGCGTCGTAAGCCGTTTGCGCTTCTTGAACCCAGGCTTCGAAGGCTTTGAAGCTGGAAGACTGGCAGGTTTCACTCTGGGTGCGACCGGCTCTGGCGAGGTAGCCGAGATCTTGCAGTTGTCGCCAGGCTTGGTGCCACGTTAGCAGTCGGGCCAGCCATTGGAGTAAGAATTTCATTTTGCACGTTTGGGTTGGGTGTAAGGAAAGCTGGCTGCGTCACCATGGGTGGTGCTTTGTCGATTTGATACTGCTGAACATTAGAGGTTTCGGGCGGAATTTTTTCCTGTTTGGTTTGGTGTTTTTGTTCGAAATGGAGATGTTTTAAATTAGGTCGATAACTGGCCTGATGGCAAGTTTCGCGGCTCGACGTGTAGATTCTTGACGGTAGATTCCACAGTTGAGTGCGAGCGCGAATTGCCGTAGAGGGCAAATATCGCAACCAGGGAGTGACCGCGGGATGGCTCTGTTCATGGAACTCTTGCCTGATTCAGCAAAGTTGATATCAGTGGTTTTCAGTTGAATATTCTGTTTTTAGACAATATCACTGCCGATAGCCGATCAAGATCACTTTGAAGAAGGCTTTGAACAGTGCATCTTGGTCAGTGTTATGAGTACAGACATTTCAGCTCAAGAATTTTGTCTTCAGCCTATTTCGTTTACTAAAGACTTAATGGCACAGTGAAATGTCACCTTCTCTTTTCCCATCAGGACTTCAAACAGCAACGTAACTCGTGTCGCTTAACTGATTCTTTTTCTCTAACTCTCAAACAGGGAGAACAATCATGGACCGGAATGAAAACATGGCAGTCGCTGATCGAAGCGGCTTCCTGGGGCATCCACGCGGGCTGACTACGCTCTTCATGACGGAGATGTGGGAGCGCTTCAGCTTCTACGGCATGCGCGCCATCCTGTTGCTCTACATGGTGGCACCGGCGGTGGCTGGTGGTCTGGGCATGTCGGACGAGTCGGCCGGCGCGCTTCTCGGAACTTACATCATGTCCGTCTACCTCGCCTGCATCCCCGGCGGGCTGATCGCGGACCGCTGGCTTGGTGCCAGGCGAGCGGTGTTGATCGGTGGAATCGTGATCGCGCTCGGTCACTTTCTGATGGCGTTTCACGGGATGACGGCGTTCTACGGCGGTCTTACCCTGATTGTTTGCGGCACCGGGCTGCTCAAGCCCAGCGTCTCGAACATGCTCGGTGGGCTGTACGCCGGCAAGGACGACCCGCGACGCGACGTCGGGTTTTCCATCTTCTACTTCGGCATCAACGTGGGCGCGTTCCTGTCTCCTCTTGTTTGCGGCTTCCTCGCGCAGCACGAAATCTTCCAGGGTTGGCTTGTCCGTTGGGGTTTCGACCCGACCAAGAGCTGGCACTGGGGTTTTGCGGCTGCCGGACTGGGAATGATTCTCGGTCTGGTGCAATACGGCACGCAGCAGAAGCGCTTCGGCGCAGTCGGGCTGCCCGCCGCGCGCAACAAGGAACTGCAGGCGAATGAACGGTTGACCGCTGCCGATTGGAAGCGCATGGGGGCGATCGCAATCTTGTTTGTGTTCACGGTGTTCTTCTTCGCCGTGTACGAACAAGGCAGCACCAGCCTCAGTCTGTTCGCGGACCGATTAACCGATAACCACGTTCCGCTTCTCGGGTGGTCGTTTCCTTCGAGCTGGTTTCAATCGGTCAACCCGCTGTTCATCATCGTTTTGACGCCCTTCTTCGGCTGGCTCTGGCCGTGGCTGGGCAAGCGTGAACCGTCAGCGCCGGTGAAGTTCGCGTTCGGGCTGGCGTTCGTGGCAGTTGCCATCGGCTTGATGGTCTTCGCCTCACTCTCGGCCGCGTCCGGGAAGGTCACGCCGCTTTGGCTCTGTGGCTTCTTCTTCATCGAATGCGTCGGAGAGATGTGCTTGAGCCCGGTGGGTTTGAGCACGGTGACGAAACTCGCTCCGCCGCGATTCTCCGGGTTGATGCTGGGCGTGTGGTTCCTCGCTTCGGCTCTGGGAGGCAAGCTTGCGGGCTCCCTGGCAGGCTTCTTCAAAGAGGACACCCAGGTGATGGTAATCCTCTTCGGGTCGCTTGCGATCTCAGGCTTGGTGGCGGCCGCGGTGCTGGCGTTCCTGTCGCCGACCGTGCGCAAGCTCATGGGCAGTGATGTCTCGAGCAAACCTTCGCATTGATGCGTAAGCAACAATGCATCGGTCCGGCATGTCGGCAAACAACCGCGAGACTGCGCAGCCTTTCAGGCTGGCAGTTTCGCGCGTTGTTTGTTTAATCTTTGAATATTATAATGATTAGTAGCGTCTGGGTACAAGCATGCCACTATGGGCGGTATCGGTCTCTAGCCCGGACCAAGCTGTTTAATCGTGTTGGCTATGGAAAAACTGAGCACTCCGAACCAAATAAGAAGACCGATGAATACCGCAATCAGCGCGCCGACACGAGCCGCGCTGATGCTTCCATGTTCGTAGAGCAGAGCTTGATTACGGTCCCAACTTACTGTTCCTAAAGTGACAAGCTGAGTGTATTGATAAACGCCCAACCCAAGCAGACCTAAAAAGCCGAAGACGGGAACGTAAGCGACCAGTGGACCGCCGCGAACCCAGACGCCGCCGGTTCGTTGCAAAGCTTGTAAGAACGACAGTTTTTCGCCATGTTCATTCAGAACTCGAGAATTTAACAAGAGCTTGCCTGGAGTGTTGCCGAGCGTTCCCATCAACAAAGATTCGAGAACATAAGGCATCGGAGACAACAAAGTAAGTATCAAGAGCACGAGGAACACGACCGCGTCTTTGTCGATCGGTCGAATGGCGTTCAGGATGGATAGCAAAATGGCGCAGGAAACCATGTAGGGAATGCTGTAGATCGAATGGTCGATCAAGCGAGCAATCAGTCTGTGCCAGGGTCTTGGAGCCACTGTGTAGACGTCGCTCGGGTCGGCTCGTTGAAACTCCGGAATATCTTTTGCCGCGGTCCAACGGTCGAGATGCTCCGCCCACAGAAGCGTCGTCGGCGGCAAGCGTTGTTCGGTGAGGATTCGCATAAGCTCCGCTTCGCTTACCGGGCCTTCCTGTTTATTGTCGCGAGCGTAAAACCATTGTGTATCCGGCATATGACCTGCACGCAGTCGCGGAAGTTGGCTCGTATTATCTTATCAGGCTCGATCGACGGGGGCGGTCTGGGAATTTTATTTTCAACCGTTAACGGTTGAAAATATTAAAGCGCTCGCGCTGGCAAGGGGGTTTGTGGAAAGGAATTTCAACCGTTGACGGTTGAAAATATTAAACCGACTCATACGTCAAGATGGTTTCGGCTCAAGGGACTTCAACCGTTGACGGTTGAAAATATTAAATCGACGCATGCGTCAAGGTGGTTTCGGCCCAGGAACTTCAACCGTTAACGGTTGAAAATAAAATCGCCGCTCCTCGTCTTTGGGGTCCTGTTACATTGAGTAGTGGAGTGTGGGGAAAAAAACGCGACGGCCCGTGCCATCGCGTTTGCGGCTTTTCGAATGCTCGCGATCAGCGCTTCTCGGAAAGCACCTTGATTGCAAGAGCAATCTGGTCGTCCTTTTCGGTGCCCAATGTGCTGATGTCACCAAGCTTGACCTCGTGGTTTGGCTTGATGCCGTGGCACTCTTTGTGACCGTCGCCGACCCAGAGTCCATTGGGTGTAAAGTAACGCAGGTTGGTGACCCGCAGTCCGGTGCCGTTGGGTAGAGGGAAGACTTCTTGTCCGATGCCTTTGCCGCCGGTGGTTTCGCCCACGATGATCGCCCGGTTGTTGTCTTTCAAACAGCCGGCCAACATCTCGGCGGCGGACATCGAACCCGCATCGGTCAGAAGAACGAGCGGTTTTTTGCCGATCAGGTTCGCTTCCCGAGGCTGCTTGCTGACCTGCTTTCTGCCGCTGGTTTCGTCGATGTCTTCGAACTTGATGCAGTCGGATTCCAGGCTGATCACGGTCTCGGCGTATCCAGCGGACGGAATGCGGCGGCGCATCTTCACCACCGTGCCGTTGTCCATGAACAGACCAGCCGCTTTCAAGCAGACGGGAATTTGGCCGCCCGGGTTGTGGCGTTCGTCGAGAATGTAGGCTTCGCAGTCGCTGAGTTTGTTGAACGCGTCCTTCAGTTCCTGGACGGTGGCGTTGCTGGTGAAGTTGGGCAGGTAAACGTAGCCGATTTGGCCGAAGCGCTTGGTCGGCAATTCCACAGGCGGCAGCTTCACTTCGCGGCGCACCAGTTCCACTCCGACGTCGGCTCCATTGTGGCGAAATACCACCTTCACTTTGGTGCCGACTTTGTCGCGAATCGCTTTCGACAGTTCATCGAATCCCATCGCTATGGTCGAAACGCCGTCGACTGAAACGATCGCGTCCCCGTCCGCTATGCCTGCGTCTTTGGCGGCGCCACCGTCCACCACCTTTTGAATTAGCGGGTGTCCGTCAGTATCGCGAGCCGGTTGAGGCGGATTGCCGGGCTTCACTGTTTTGTCCTGCTCGAAACGAACGCCGATACCGGCCATGGTACCAGTCATTTGCACTTGCAAGTCCTGAAACTGCTTGGCCGAGTGCAGCACGGTGTACGGATCGTCAAGCGTTTCGAGCATCTTGTTGGCGTACTTGATTGCGTCGTCTTCGGACTTGATGTCCGAGCAGTATTTGTGCGCGAGGTCGTGCCAGTTGCCCAGTTTGTCCGTATTGTAGGTCAGCTGGGGAATGGCGCTCCAGGTGATGTGGTAGAGGTCTTTTGCGGGGACCGTGTCCGGGAGCGATTGCTGCTGTGCTGCAGGCGCGATCTGCGTCTGCTGCGGTTCTTTGGGGTTCTTGTCGGGACTGGTGCGGGCGAAGGAAAGCACCAGTAGCGATACCGTGACGAATCCGGCCAGGATGATGCCGGCCGAGCGGCGAGACAGAACCATGTCGGGTCTCCTTCAAAGGTGTTTGAGACCGATCGCAACGAGAAGGAACAGTCAGCACCGGCTTTTCGTTCATCGACCGGGGTGATCGATGTGCGGTTCGGAAGGTGGTGACTGTTACTTGATACGGAGCGAGTCGATCGAAATGAGATTCAGAGAGTTACGATTCGACCGTAGGAGTTTCGATCGGTTAAAACAAGCCCGGGCTTCATACCCAGACGGTCCTGTCCAAGCGCCTTGACAGGATCCCGCAGTACGGTGCACATCGGTTTTTTACATTAGATGTTGAATCGACAATTAGCGTAACTAAAGCGTTTTTTAGCCAACCGAGTGGTAACCGCAATCGGCGTCGCCGAGCTGTAACTCAATGTCCGACTAACTTTCAGGCGCTCGAGATTGTGATACTACAAGTAATATCAGTTGGCGATTCGAACGGTTGTAACGCTTATCGCAAGCGTGAATAAACTGCTATAACTATGCAGTCGATGCAGTAGAACACCAATGACCAATTCCCAGCCGCCGGATTCACACAAGCTAACTTACGAAGAGCTCAGCGCGCTGGTGAAGAAGCAGGCGACGGTTATTGCGCAGCAACAGGCACGCACTAAAGGAATTCTCTACGGCATACCGCTGGGTCTTCTGGTGATTGATAAACAACAGCGAATCGAAGCCGTGAACAAGCTCGTTCAAGTTCATTTTGACTATAAACCGGATGAGCTAAAGGACAAACGCGCCACGCTGTTGTTTCCCGAAGTGCAAAAGTTCGAATACAGCGCAACGCCAGTTGTTGTCGTGGCTCGCAAGAAGAGTGGCGAAACTTTTCCTGCCGAAATTTCGGTCAACGAATTCGATGCCAATCTGGATTTTGTGCACATCCAGGACATCACTGAACGTCACCGATTGGAACAGTTGCGACAAGATTTTCTTGCCATGGTCAGCCATGACTTGCGAACACCACTTACGTCTATTCGTTTGTTTCTGCAAATGGCCGCGACGGGCAATTACGGCGAAATCACGGACAGCGGTAAGCGAGCGATAGAACGAGCCGAGTCCAGCACCGAACTTCTGATCTCGATCGTCAACGATCTGCTGGACGCGGAAAAAATCGAATCAGGCGATCTTCAGCTCGAACTCACGCAGACAACTACTTCTCGGGTGGTGGAGCGCGCTATCGCGGCCAGTCAGGGCGCGGCCAAGGTTAGTGAGATCATGCTCGAGCACGAGGTGACCAATGATGTGTTTGTGGCTGACGAAGAGCGCATCGTTCAAGTTTTGATCAATCTGATTACCAATGCCATCAAGTATTCACCCAAAGATTCGACGGTCACGGTGAATGCCGGCCTTGAAGGAGCGCGAATCGTCTTTCGAATCCGCGATCGCGGAGTCGGTGTTCCCAAGCATTTGCAAACCGCTATCTTCGAGCGTTATCGCCAACTCGATCAACCAAAGGATACGAAGAAACGCGGAGTCGGTCTGGGTCTTGCAATTTGCAAAACCCTGGTTGAAAAACACAAAGGCACGATCTGGGTGGAAAGCGATGAGGGCAAAGGCAGCACCTTCTGCGTGGCGATTCCGCTTGCCGACAACGTCTAAGTTTTGTCGTCGAATTTGTTCAGAATGCCTTTGATCGACTCGGCATGTGCGATGCCGGAACCCTTGCTGTAGCCGCCTGCCAGCACCATCGCCACAGGGATATTTTTGCTGCGAGCGTAATCGACGACGAAGAAATCGCGGCGCGACATATCGTCTGAAGTCAGCGTGAAACTCGACAGTGGATCTGGCTCCAGCACATCGGAGCCGGCGTTGTATACGATCAAATCAGGTTTATACTTGTCGATCGCTTTAGGCACGTGGTCCTCCAGAGCGGTCAAATATGTTTTTCCATTAGTGCCTTTCGGAAAGGGTACTCCCCAGTCCTCCTCTACTTTTGGAATCGGATAAATGCTTTCATCGTAGAAATCGACGATAGAGATGAGTTCGTTGGAAGCTCTGGCGATCGTGGCAAAACCGTTGCCCTGGTGCGCGTCAGTGTCCACAATCAAGGCCCGCTTCACGAGCCCCTCTTCGTGTAATGCCGTGATGGCGACTGGGATGTCTGAATAAACACAGAAACCGCCGCCTTTGTCCTTGAATGCGTGATGATATCCGCCGCCGAGATTGATCGCCAGCCCGTGTTTCAGTGCCTCTCTGCAGGTCAGTAGAGTGCCGCCGGCAGCCAGTCTCATCGGTGTCAAAATCTTCCAATCAAGGAGTGCTGAAGGTACAAACATTGACGGTCCGACTTCGAGAATCTTGGCCAGCACCCAGCTGTCCTCAAGCGAATCGAGGTACTCTTTCGTATGGATGCGAAGCAAGGCTTCTTCAGTAATCGTGCTCGGAAGCAAAAAGTCGCTGTCCGAGCGCAGCCCGGCTTTTTTAATGCTGCGAAAAATCTTGTCGTACTTTCGGCTGTCGAAAGGGTGGAGATTCTCCAAGCCAAAAGCCGTGATGTTATACCCGTCGCTGTAGATCAGAGGAACCAGCCCGGATTGCGGTTCGGCGTTGGCAGTCGAGGCGTGAAATTCGTCGCAAAGCAGCCAGGACAGACCGCCGAATGATAAGGCGCCCAGAGAAAGTAGAACTTGCCGCCTGGAAATTTTTTCGCTCAAGAACCGATCTCCGTACTCAGTTTTGACCACATCAAGGACATTATTCCCATTTGAGTTGGAGAATTGTGAAAACCGGTCGGTTATTTCGCAAGTGCAAGCCACAAGCAGTTGTAAGTCGGGTACATTATCCACATCAGTGAACTTGTGGGCTCGATGACCAACGCCGATAAATTTCCTTCAGCTAGTTTTGAAGAATTGACCGAACTCGTCAAACGGCACGAGTCGGTAATCAAAACACTGAAAAGCACGCTTACGTTTCAACAAAACAAGACGCGCGAAATTTTGTACAGCATCCCTCTGGGATTGCTTGTGGTCAACGATCAGCAAAGAATTGAAGCACTGAATAAACTCGTGGAAGAATTCTTCGGTTACCAAACCGAAGAGTTGGTCAGTCAGAAAATCAGTGTTCTGTTTCCCGAGCTACTGAACCTGGAAATTAATCCCAAGCCCGTTCAAGTGCTGGCTAGGCGCAAAGGCGGAGAGACGTTTCCGGCCGAGATCTTCGTCAACGAATATGACGCTCAGCTCAACTTCGTTCACATTCAAGACATAACCGAACGCCATCGTCTGGACCGCCTGCGCCAAGACTTCGTCGCCATGGTCAGCCATGATTTGCGAACGCCGCTCACGTCAATTAGAGGCTTCCTCACAATGGTGGATGAGGGCGCTTATGGCGAAATCTCGAGCAATGGGCATAGGGCCGTGGAACGCGCGCAATCCAGTGCCGACCTGCTTATCTCACTGGTTGTCGACCTCTTGGATGCCGAAAAAATCGAATCAGGTGATTTCGAACCGGAGTTTCAGGAAACTACGTGCGGGATGGTGGTGGACCGTGCAATGTATGCGATTTCATCGGCTGCGACGTCGGCTAATGTCACTGTCGAGAAAGATGTCACCAACGATGTCTTCTGGGCTGATGAGGAGCGCATCGTTCAAGTCATAGTCAACCTGGTCGGTAACGCAATCAAATTTTCTCCTGCCGGATCAGTGATTACAATCTCCGCCGGACTCGAAGGCGCCGGCGTCGTCTTCAGAGTTCGCGACCGGGGACCGGGCATCCCCAAGCACTTTCAAGCGGCAATTTTTGAGCGATACAGACAGCTCAATCAGCCCGCTGAGACGAAGAAACGTGGTTTTGGACTAGGGCTGGCAATTTGTAAGGCGTTGGTCGAGAAACATAACGGGCGCATTTGGGTGCAAAGCGAGGAAGGAAAAGGCAGCACTTTTTGTTTCTCGATTCCGTTGTTGGATGAAAAATTTCGGACGGGTCAGAGGTGAAATCTATTTTCAACCGTTAACGGTTGAAAATATTCCATAATCACAAACCTCACTGTGTGGGAGTTTGTGGACGCGTTGATCGCCGGGCGCTCTGATCGGCTACCCCGAAAATGTTTTGAAAATTTCGCCGGGGATTGACGATCTGGTCTGGTTTTCGAAACAGTTTGAATTTGCAAAGAAAAGCGGTATATCGAAAGAACAGCTCGGAGGCCGCCGGTCGGTGAATTCCTCGATTGAAGAGCGCTGTCCTAAGTGTGGTGGCACCACCGGTGCTTCTTCGTCGGGCAGCATAACGCAGTGGATTGCGGTTTGCAGTTGTGCATTGTCGAAGGACATGCCCGCTTCGGCACCGAGAATGCACATTTGTGGTCGGTGTGGAAAGCGATTGCATTCCGGGCGCAGCGGTTCGCTGACGCAGTGGGTTTTTCGGCAGGACTTATGTGCGTGCAAAGATCCGATTATTTCGAAACTCGATGTCGAAGTGATAAGCGCGCTGCCCGTCGCAATTGAGACTGGGAGCCATGTGGAGGAGGGTGGAGGTCTTGATATTGTTCCGGCAAAGTTTCCCTTAGATCGATATTTTCCTATTCGCGTGATTGGCAAAGGCGGCTCCGGCATTGTCTATTATTGCCGTGATCGGCTGTTGGACAAGACTGTGGCGGTAAAAACTCTGCACGCGCTAAACGCTCGCGAACTCCTCTCGTTTCAAAACGAAGCCCGGGCCACGAGTCGGCTCAATCACGCCAACATTGTCAGTGTCATGGATTTCGGTGCCACGGCGGCAGGTGTGCCGTTTATGGCGATGGAGTTTGTCAACGGCGTGAGCATGCAGCAGTTGATTGCTGATGGCAATATGTTCGAGCCTGATACAGTGGTCAGGTTGTTCAGCCGGGTGGCAGATGCGCTTGCGCATGCGCACGCAGCCGGGATCTATCATCGCGATATAACGACTTCGAATCTGCTTATTTTTCGCGATCAAAGAGAGATGGCGGATGTTCGAATTATAGATTTTGGTGTTTCGATGTTCGGGCAAAGTGGTCAGGGACAGACGCTGGTCGGCACGCCGCGATACATGCCTCCGGATCAGGCTCGTGGTGAGGATTATGATGAGCGCAGTGAGGTTTACGAATTTGGTTGTTCGCTGTTTGAGGCGCTAACCGGCGACACGCCGTTTCGCGGCGACTCGGTAATGGACCTTATGCGCCAGCATGCGGAAGAACCACCGCCGCGACTGATTGACAGGCGTCCGGACGGCAATTTTTCCGACGAACTGGAGGAGATTGTTGCCAGTTGTTTGGCGAAAAACAAGGACGAACGTTTTCAAACGATGAACGATCTGGCCGATGCGCTGGACCAATTATGCGTGAAACCTCAGGCGTTTGAAGAGGAGCCTGACAAGCCGTTTGATGTATTCGCGCGCAAGAGTGGTTATGTGCTCGCCAGTTTGCTTGTGGTATCGGGTGTGGTGCTGGCCGGTAAGCTGGGGTTGGAGGTTTTTCAGAGTTCGGAAAAGCTAACGGAAGAGAAGGCCATAGCTGTCCCGGATCACGGTATCTTCGGGGCCGTGTTGGTAGATGCAGCTTCAGAGAGCTTGCGCCCGCGATTCGAAACAACGAAGCGCCACGGTGTTGACTGGACGATCGCCAAAGGTAACATCACAAACGACAGCTTGATCGAATTGTCTGGGCGGGCTGATATAAAGCGGCTGTCGCTTCTGGGTGATACGGTCGATGGGCGTGCGCTTATCTTCATCCTGAAGCTGCCATTGGAGGCGCTCGTGATCGATGGAACTAAGATGCGAGACCAGGATGTTGAGACGATATGCCGTTTTCGAAAGCTCGAGGTTTTAGGAATTGCCAATACGAAAATAACCGACAAAGGTTTAGCCAAATTGGTCGGTCATCCCAAGTTGGACGATCTGCGAGTCGGTGGTCCGTTGATGAACGACCGCGGGTTGGAGGTTTTATGCAAAATGGATAAGCTGCAGAGTCTGACTGTAAGAGATGCGCCCGATGTCACCGCTGGTGGTATCGCGAAGCTGAAGGCTATTTCGCATTTGCGGTCTTTGAACTTGAGCAATCTAGGCGTCGGCTCTGAGATTCTCAAAGTTGTGAGCGGGTTTAAACATCTTGAGGGGCTGGAGGTTTACGACAATCAGTTCGCCGAGGACGCGTTTAAACCGCTAGCCGCTTCCCACATCAAAGAAATACTTCTGCGTCGAACTCGGGTCTGCGATGAGAATCTTGTCGATATTGGTCGGATAAGAAGTCTGCGATATCTGGGTTTGGAAAACACGGTTGGCTTTACGCAAGAGGGGTTGGCGAAGTTCAGAAACGAGCATCCCAAGGTCGAAGTCTCAATGGTGCATGTGGAATACTATCCGGAGTAGTAAATGTGGCTTCAAAAATTACAGGAGCCAAGCCGTGCTCGGCCCCTGTAAGTTAAAACGCGCCTACTCGATGCGAATAGTCACGTTGCCGCTGTTTTGCAGAACCGTTACTTCGGTTCTGCCATCGCCTGTGGTGTCGAATCGCAGGTCGACGCGCGAGTCGCCGACGACGAGATTGTTTACCACCACGTGACCGATCCAGGCTGGAATCGAGGGTTCGATTACATCCAGACGATTGGCTTCTGTTTCCAAACCGAGACAGGCGGTCAGGATCTGGAACATAGTGCCGGCTGCCCATGCCTGCGGGACGCAGGAAACGGGATAGCGGATCGGTCCTTGCGACTGCGGATTGGCAAAGCCGCAGAACAACTCCGGTAAGCGGAGATCGGCTTGGTGGGCGGCTGCGGACAGGAGTCCGGAGAGGATGCGATGAGCATCCCTGGTCCGACCGATGAGACACAATCCCTCGGCGGTCATGGCGTTATCGTGCGGCCAGACCGAGCCATTGTGGTAGCTCATCGGATTGAAAGCCGCCTCGCCCTCAGCCAGCGTGCGAACGCCCCAGCCGCAGAACATGGACTTCGACATCAGTTTGTTGGCGACGAGATTGGCTTTCTCGTGGTCCAGGATGCCTGTCGCGAGCAGGTGTCCCGGATTTGAGGAAACGACGTCGCAGTGATCGCCATTGCCGTCCAGCGCCAGAGCGACGAACTTGTGCTCGGGCATCCAGAAGTCGCGGGTGAAGCGACGTTTCAGAGCCATGGCTCGCCGGACCAGGTCTTCGGCGCGGCTCTGCTTGCCCATATCGCTTGCCAGAACGCTCAGTCGCGCCCAGGCTTCGTAGAGATAACCCTGGGGCTCGCACAGAGCGATCGGCGCCCGGGCGAGCTTGCCGTTGGAATACATGATCGAATCGCCCGAATCTTTCCAGCCCTGATTGGACAGAGCTGCGCCGGGCATTCCGCCGTATGTCAGGTAGCCGGTCGCGTGCACCGACTTGGCTAGAAAGTTGAGGGCGGCTTCGACGTTCGGCCAGATTCGATTGGCGAATTCGAAGTCGCGGGTCTTCGCGACGTAGCGGGCAACGAGCAGGAGCCAGAGCGGAGTGGCATCGACAGTCCCGTAGTAGGGTTTGAACGGGATTTCGCCGGTGCGGGCCATCTCGCCCAGGCGCAGCTCGTGCATGATCTTGCCCGGGCGCTCCTCGGTGTACGTGTCGTAAAGCTTGCCCTGGTAGGCGGCGAGGACGCTTATCACTTCGCGGGCGACGTTCGGAAGAACGTCAAGCAGTTGCAGCGCGGTGACCGCTTGATCGCGGCCGAAAGCGGCTGCGAACCACGGAGTGCCGGCGCCCATGCACATGCCCTGAGGTGTTGGCTGGCGCAGGATGTACAGGTCGCGGTAGGCGCGATCGAGCACATCGTTGAGCGTGGTATTGCCGGTGGTGATCGTGCAGCCCGATTCGCGCCAGGCGGTGTAGTCGAAGTCCGCCTGTTGACGAGCCTTGTCGAACGAGACCGAACGCCGCGTCGATGTCGGGTTGGTGAACGGCACACCGTCGAGTTGTGCTTCGATGTTTGTGACGACGGCGGTTTCGATGGTGTGCGCCTGACCGGATTCGAGGTGCAGTTTCACCACGGCGGCGGTCGGCTCGATGGTGATCGGCGCCTGACCAGCGCGGATGTCGATGGCCGAGCGCATGACGCTGCCGTCGATACCGCGATAGGAGCAGGCGATCCGTTTGCCGGGCAGGGCACCGCCGAGCGACCGCACGCGGCGGCGGTTGAGCGTGCCACGCGCCGGACGTTTGGCGCCGCGCACTTCGAACATGTCGGCGAAGTCGGTATCGAATACGATGGCAATCTCGACGTCCACTGCCTGCGTGTGGAAGTTCGTCACCACCAGTTTTTCGCAGAAGCGATCGGCGATCACGAGGCTGCGAGCGATTAGAACGCTCTGCTCGGGAATGCCGTCGACCTTCTGGTTGCCGTACACGAACTCAGCCTGGAATCCGCCGGCGATATCGCGCGACAGAAGGCGGGGATGGGTTTTGTTGATGTAAATCTGCCAGGCGCTCAGGTAACGCGTGTCATCGCGAAACAGTCCGAACGGAGCTGGGACGTCCTGCGAAATCGGCATCATGCCGCGTTCGTCAAGGATCAAGAAGTGTGAGCCGTTCTTAATCACCAGCCGATCCTGGCTGGGATTCTCGGCTTCGTAAGCGGTATTTGCTGGTTGTGTTTTGTCTACCGTATTCATGACTAACTCCTCTGCATCTCGGTAGATGGGAAGCAGCGATTGATTCGCTGCTGCGGCAAAACGAACACCACCCCCTCGGTCGAAACTCGATCGAGAACGTGCAAGGCACTGTTGTAGCGGGGTGGCAGGTGTTACAGTTGGGTCGGAGTATTAGTTATTAGTTTTGACCCGACCCTAGCAACGGGGCGTAGGGTCGGTCTATGTTTACATTGTGACTAAATGAAACGTCACAGAAATCATAGAGAGATTCAGGTGTTTCTTTATAACTTCTCATCGTTTAGGCACTTGGCCTAACTTCGCAAGCGGGTCGATTCAGTGTGTATGGGCCAGCTCACCCAGGTCTTTCACTCGTGTTTCGAAGCGCACAAAAGCTGATTCCAGGCGTTTGAAGAGCTCGTCCATTTCGTCGTCGTTGATAACGAACGGCGGTGCCACCATGATGTGGTCGCCTTTTGAACCGTCGATAAATCCAGCGCCCGGGTAAACGAGAAGACCGGCTTCATTTGCCAGTTCGCCGAGAATTTTATGGGCTTTGAAACTGACCGGAAATGGCGCTTTGGTTTCACGATCGCTGACCAATTCGATTCCGGCAAGGTAACCCCGACCGCGAACGTCGCCGACGAAATTCCACTTTCTGAGCGTGTTTAGCCGCTCGAAGAAATTGCTTTCTTGTTGTGCCACGTGCGCTACTAGATCGTGCGAATTCAGGTATTCAATCGCTGCCAGACCTGCTGCACACGAGGTGGGATGCCCACTGTAAGTGAAGCCGTGTTCGAATACTCCGCTGCCATTTTGAAAAACCGACGCCACGGTTTTACTTGCGATAACGGCGCTCAGCGGTTGATAACCCGCGGCCACGCCCTTTCCGACGACCAGAATGTCGGGCTCGACGTTCCAATGCTGCATCGCGAAGTTTTTTCCAGTCCGACCAAGGCCGGTCATCACCTCGTCGGCGATTAGCAAGATACCGTATTTGGTGCAGATCTCTCTGATGCGTTTCCAGTATGAGTCGCCGGGAACGGCGGCGCCAAGTGCGGCACCGACAATTGGTTCGCCGATGAATGCCATGACGTTTTTGGGTCCATGCAAGTTTATTGCCTCTTCCAGTTCATCGGCTCTTGCAATCGAACATTTCTCATCGGTGCAGGGACCGGGTCCGAAACCGCACAGGCAGCGGTATCTGAAGTCTGTGTGGATAAGTGCCGGTGGTTTGAGAACCGGCAAATATGGTTTTCGTCTTGCCAGGTGACCGGTGGCGGAAAGCGCACCAATAGTGGCTCCATGGTAACCGGGCCATCTCGAAATAACGATGTGTCGCTCCGGCTCGTTCGATTCGATGAAGTAACCGCGCGCCATCTTGAGCGCTGTCTCGACCGCCTCTGAGCCACCGGAGGAGAAGTAAACTCGGCCGCCGTTGCGAAAATTCGGCGGTGCCAGTTCGACGAGTTTGTCTGCAAGATCCAATGCCGGTTGCGAGATGAACTGCGACGTGTGCGCAAAGGGTGCGCGACAAACCTGTTCAGAAATCGCAGCGGTAATTTCTTTTATGCCAAAGCCGAGATTGGCTACTACTGCGCCGCTGCAACCGTCCAGATAAACCTTTCCGTCGGTGTCGGTGATCCAAACGCCTTTGGCAGACTGGAGTAGCGGATAATTCTTGTTGAAATTGCGAGGGAAAAACGCGGACATTTTGCGTTCCGAATAGCGAATACGAGGCTGATTATCCCGCAAATTGTAGACGATTGAAATGAAACCGTGAACGTTGACTCGGGTTTGGAGCGAACGGCGAATGGCAATTTTGACTATCAATTTTCAAACAGCAAAAACAGCGAACTGCTGATGATGTGTTCAACTAAACATGATAGTTGAAGCAACGGGCGCAAGAAGAGGCGAATGTGGGTGTTTCCCAAATTCGACACTTCCGCCCCCGACCGGAGCCCTTAATATTTTCAACCGTTAACGGTTGAAAATACAGGGCTCCGGTGACAGCCTGTTGAGGTTTCAGGGTTTGGTTGGCAAGAGCCGAGCCGTCATTTCCAGCTCTTCAGTACCGTCTGACCCAGAGTGCGCAGGCGAGCTTGCGCATCAGAATCGAGCGCGTCTTCGGCGTAGATCGCCGGCTCGTTTTCGCGCAGGAACTTGACGAGGTTGCCGTCCAGCAATGGCGAGTCCAGCTGGCTGGCAGGAACCGGTCCGATGCCGAACTTGGCACGGATCAGTCCGTCGAGTTCGAGGTGCTGCTTCTTGGAGCAACTGCCGTCTGCCACCAGCGCGAGCAGCTCGGTGACACGAGCGCGGGCCTGGTCGATCGGCTTCGGTTGCATGAGCTTCTTGATCAGGCGCACCAATGCCACCCCCGTCAGCACCAGGAAGAGCAGGCTCGACACCGCCAGTGGGACGGCGTGCCTGAGCGTGTACCAGAGCACCGGCACACGCGGATCCTCGCCTTCCATGAGGTTTTCGCGCCCATCGTAGGTGTTGGACCAGAAGATAGACAGTGGCGGCAGCACCAGGTCGTGACGCTTGTCGTCCACTCTCCAGCCGATCGAACCTTCCAACTTGTGCTCGGGCTTGACCTTGAAGGTCTGGACGTTGAGCCGGTAACGGTAAGTTACCGAGCCGTCTTCGCCCTCTTTGGTTTTCACCTCGGGGGCGCTGGCCAGCTCGAAATCACCGGTGACGGACAGCGTTTTGCCATCGACCGTGGTGCCGGGCTTCTGGCGAATGAACAGGTCGACAGTGATCAGGTCGCCGATGTGGTGCGCGTAGTCGCGATCGACCTTGAGCAGCACTTGCGGGTCCTGTGACTGAGCCTGGGGAAACTCCGGCCAGACCGGTCGCGTCAACCACCAGGCTGCCCCGGTGAGTGCTGCCACGACGGTCAGGACGGTTGCGATAATGAGAATGCGTTTCTTCATGACTGTTTCCTCCTGCGCCACTGGTTGGTGGCGGCGAATGTCAGCACGAGGCTGACGAGAGCGCCACCAAGCGCCCATGGGAAGAGTTCCACCGTACCCGGTACCCGCGTCATCGAAGTCTTGCCGACTTGATCGAGCAGGTTGAGGTCCGATGCGTTCTCGAGATGAATAAACTTACCGCCGGCCTGGTTGGCGAGATTCTGAAGCAGCGCGGCGTTCATGCCGGACTTCTCGATCTGACCGTCGGTTTCCAGCCAGCGCTTGCCGTTGTCCTTGAGCGCGATGGCGGCGTCGTCGTCCGCGGCCAGCTTGCTGACCGGGATCTTGGAGGGCATGACGTTGCCCATGGCCACGACTATCAGCTTGATGCCGCGAGCGCGAGCCTGGCTGGAAAACGCCGCCAGTCGAGCGGGCTCGTCGTCGTTGCCGCCGTCCGAGAACAGCACGAGCAGCCGTTCGTGGTCGGCAGGAGAGTCGGCGTCGAACATGGCGAGTGCCAGTTCCAACGCCTTGGCCATGCCGCTGCCTTCGCCTGGTGCGCTCGAGATGGTGAGACCGCGGTCCACCACCCAACGAAGCGCGTTTGCGTCCCGCGTGAGAAATGCTTGCGGGAAGGCGGCACCGGCATAGCTGACGACACCGAGTTGGTTGCCGTCCAGTTGCTTGATGACGTTGTCGAGCAGCACATGGCGCACCATCTCCAGGCGCGTGCCGGCGTCTTCGTCCTTGGCTTGCTCCTTCTTCGGAATCGGTCTGCCCTGGTTGGTGAACAGATGTTCCGGCTCGATCAGGCTCTTCGCCACTGCTGACGGTGGCACTTTACCCTCGTAGTCGAGAGCCGCCATGCTGCGACTGACGTCCACCGCGACGAGCACGTCGACCGTGCCTTCAGCGATTGCCTTATCGCCGTTGGGGACGATCGGGCGCGCCAGCGCAAACAGGAGAAGCAGCGCGGTGATGGCTGCCAGTGCGGCCCGGGCGATGTAGCGCGAGGCGGGAAGCGGCGCCGACGTTTGGGACAACAGGTCCCATTCGCCGAAGGCGCGGTGCAGAGCCTGCTTTCGCCTCCAGTTTACGAATACCAGAAGACCAGCCAGGATGGCGGCGACCGGCATGAAATACAGCAGTTGTGAGTTCAGGAAATACATGAGTGGCTCCTAAATTCTCGGCTGAATCTTGCCGTTTTGAGGTTTCTTGCCACCTTCGCCGCCCTGTCCGCCCTTCATCTGGATCATCTCCAGGTTGTACTTGGCGGGCAGATGGTTGGGGTTCATCCGAAGCGTGTCTTCGTAGTTCTGGATCGCCTTGTCGTACTTCTCCTGGATCTGGTAGGCCTTGCCCAGAAGGAAGTAGACGCGCTCCAGTTTCCAGCGGTCGGTGCGGCTGTAGTGACCGCCCTTGTCGATGAGTTTCTCGAGCTCGAGCTCGAGCACTTTCGTGACCTCATCGAGGCGCTTCTCGTCGTAGGCTTTGGCTGCCCCGTTGAGAAGGATTTCGGTCTGGTCGGCGACGTAGCTGGTACGCGCCTGCCGAAGGTTGTCTTGCGACATCGGCAGAGCGTACGTGAACAGCCCGTAGAAGCCGTAACCGAATGCTAAAGCGATAGCCAGGGAGAGTAGCAATCTCCCCAGAATTGAGCTTGTTTTTCGCATAGGTCACCTTGTCAGAATGAAGATTTCTGAGACGAGGAGCAGTCCCAGGCAGCCCAGAGCGGCCCAGGCGAAGTAGAAGAACACGTCATCGCGTGTCTCCAACTGCGAGATTGTCACCTCGGACTTCTCGAGCCGGTCGATGGTCGCGAAGCAGTCGTTGAGGCTCTTCGTGTCCTCGACGCGGAAGATGTTGCCGCCGAACTTATTGGCCAGCTTGATGATGCTGACTTCTTTCTGGGCGAGCGTTTCGCCGATGCCGACCAGGTACAACTTGATGTTGTTTTCCTTGAGCACCTGGATCAGGCGCCGCTCGGTGTCGGAGTCGATGTCGTCTTCGCCGTCGGTCACGAGAATCAGGACGCGCGACTTGGCTTGTCCGGATTCGCGGAAGTGTTCGGCAGCCAGATCGATTGGACCGGGCGGGTTGCGACCGAAGTTGGTGCCGGTGCCGAGGTTGTTCTGAATGAACTGCGCCTTGCGGTAAAGCATCCGGAGGTCGTCGGTGATCGGCCAGCCATAGCGCGGGTGGGTATCGAACAGGATGAGACCGATGCGGTCGCCGGTCTTGTTCTTCCAGCGGTTCTCGATGAAGTTGAGAAGCGCCTGCTGGGTCGGGTGGATGCGCTGCAGTTTGCCGTCCTTGGGCGGGACGAACTGCAGACCCTTGTGCTCGCGGCGCCGATCGTTGAAATCGGTTTTGAACGCGAGTTCAGGCGGCGTATCGTGCGGCTCCATCGTGCCCTTCCAGGGGAAGGTCATGGAGTACGAGATGTCGACTGCCAGGATGATGTCTCGCCCTGGAATCTTCTGGTGAACGGGGTCGCCCGGAATCTGCGGGCGGGCGAGTGCCACTGCCAGCAGTATCAGGGCGCCCGCTGCGAATACGACAGGCAGGCTGCCGATCAGACGAAGCACCGGCGAGGAACCGGCGTTCAGCAAGCGATGGTCCGAGTAGCCCAGGTAGCCCCTCTTCTTCAGGATGAAGAGCAGAGGCAATAACAAGAGCGCGGCGAACCAGAGAGGTTGCGCGAAAGTCATAATCATTGTCCTCCGTCCGCCGAGCTGGCGTCTTGAAGAAGTTTCTCGTCGATCTTTTCGGCTTCGCCGCCTTCCTTATCGGAAGCGATGGTTTTGCCGGTCGAATCGTACTCGATGGTTTTGGCGACGGAACCGTCGTCCTTGAGCAGCTTGACGCGTTCGAGCGTGCCGTCGACCCGGTAGAGTTCCACTCGTCTTGCGACAGGGGTGGGCGAATCGAAGGGCTTCTTGGGTTTGAGGTACTCGATGTCGATGGCACGGGTGATGGTGCCGGTCGCCGTCGAGATCTCCTCGGTTCTTGCGAGCTGCCAGTTCTTGAGGTACTGGCGCAGCTTGACCTTGTCGCCGTCGAAGACGGTGATGTTGGTCACGCTTCTGGACTTGCCGTCGTTTTCACGACGGAGGACCACCTTGCCACTGGCATCGAAGCGCTCCATCAGCGACTTGCCGGGCTTCTCTTCCGACCGGCTCGAGACCTTGCCGTCCGGGAAGAACGTCTCGATAACGGAACTGCCGTCCAGGCGGACCTGTTTGGAGCGCATCTGGAGCTTGCCGTTCTCGTCGAACTGCTCGTCCCAGGAGTCGCCGTTGGCTTTGAAGATCGAACGGTTGGTGAGCTTGCCGTTGTTGAACATGCTGGTCGCCTGATCGGCATTGTCCAGCACGATCCGCTCGACGCGGAGCTGACCGTTTTCTTCGAACTGGCGTTGCTCGACCGTGGTCAAACCGTCTTCGGTGTTGATCGTTTCGGTGGCAACCTTGCCGGTGCGGAAAAACCTGCGTTCGATGACGAAGGTGAGTTCGTCGCCGTTCCAGAGTCTGTAAGAGGCGAGAGTCTTGCCGTCTTCCTGGAAGGTCTTCTCCTCGACTCGGCCATCCTTGCCCCGAATCTTGGTGTGAGTGAGAGCGCCGGACCAGTCCCACTCTTCCAGAGTGATTACGGTCTTGCCGTCGTCACCGTATGTGGTGCGACGGGCGAGCTTGCCGTTGTCGTACTTGGTCTCCACAGACTGCAGAGTGCCGTCCCACCAGCGCGTCACGACGCCCGGCGGATCCTGCGAGACCTCCTTGTGGACGAAGGTCAACGCCACGAAAGCTAACATTAAGGCGCCCGTGAAGGCGCACCATTTAAGATTCATGATGTTTCCTCACAGGGTTGGTGCCTGAAGTTGGTTGAGCACGCGAAGCGCGGCGGAATCGCCTTCATCGGTGCTGACGACAATCGATTTTGCCCGGCAGTCCTTGAGACGAGCCAGAACACCGGCTTCGTGCTGTTTGAACTGTTCGGCGTGCCGGCGGGCGCGACGACGCGTCACCCACACGTCCTTGACCACGCCCGAGGCGTCCTGCACCGTGTAGAGCACGGGCAGCCAGCCGACATCGGGCAGTTCGCGCTCGCGCCGGTCCTGGACGTACATGGCGATCAGCCGATGTTTGCGCCCGGCCCGCTTGAGCGCTTCCCAGTCGGCTTCGGTCGTGTTGATGAAGTCCGAAACGACGAACACGATCGACGGACTGCGTGGCAGGAGCGCGAGGCTCTTAGCCAGTCCGCTGTGTTCACCGACGCGTTCTCTCTCCTGCGACTGGAGCGCGTTGAGAATGACGGGCAGCATCATACCGGCGGCCGAGCCGCTCTTGACGCGACGTTCCACGCCAAATCGCGAGTAACTCACGTGAGCCACCGGGTCGTGTGTGGTCGAGAGCGAGCGCACGGCGCAGGCGGCCAGTTCGGCTGCCAGAATGCGCTTGGTGACGCGGGTTGAACCGAAGTTCATGGTCGACGACACGTCCACGAGAACCGTGCTTTTCACATGCGATTCTTCTTTGAACAGTGCCACCAGTACTTGCTGACCGCCGGTCATGGCGGTAGCATTCCAATCGATGGTGCGCGGGTCATCGCCCGGCATGTAGAGTTCGTGACCGTCGAAGTCGTCGCCGTCGCCCCGGTGAATGGAACGCCTGTCGCCAGGAAGCCGCTGATGCGACTTCATTCTGCCGACCGGAATCTTCACCGCAGCTACTCGACGCGCAATGTCGCGAACGATCCCCATGGTTTTTGGGTCTGTTTGCATATGCACATCTCCGTTTAGCTTGATTAAATAAGAGCACCCGAAGTGGGCGCCCTATCAGGCGGCCACGGGGACGTACTGGTCTTCGGCCTTGCTGAACTTGACGTGTTTGACGATGGACGCCACCGCCTCGTCGGACTTGCGGCCGTCGGCGGTCGCTTCGAACTTGAGGGCGATGCGGTGACGCAGCACCGGCAGCGCCACTTCCTGGACGTCCTCAGGCAGCACATAGGCGCGACCCTTGGCGGCGGCGAGCACGCGGGCGAAACCGCGCAGGGCGAGCTGACCGCGGACGGAGCTGCCCGCTTCGATCATGCCCTTGAACTTGCTGTCCTGCTTGGCGACATCCTCATGCTCGGACAGTTCCGGGCGGGTGGCGCGAACCAGGGCGACGATGTACTGCTTGGCCGCCGGCGAAACGAAGACGCCCTTCTTGATGGCCTGGCGCAGCTCGACGATCTGCTCGGTCGAGACCACTTCCTTGACCACGTTCTGCGGATCGCGCTCGTCCAGGGCTTCGTTGGAGAGGATGGCTTCCTCGTCCTCGGCCGACGCGTACGGCACGATCAGCTTGCCGCCGAAACGGTCGACAGCCGCTTCCGGAAGCGGATAGACGCCTTCCTGCTCGATCGGGTTCTGCGTCGCCATGACGAAGTACGGGTCGGGCAGCACGAACTCCTTGCCGGAGATGTAGATGCGGCGCTCCTGCATGCCCGAGAGCACAGCCGACAGCGTCTTGCCAGGCGCCCGGTTGATCTCGTCGACGAGCACGAAGTTCTTGCCGATCATCGGACCCTCTTCGAAGTCGAACCGACCGGTGGACGGGTTGTAGACCTTCACGCCGACGAGGTCCATCGGCTTGACGTCAGCCGTCATCTGAATGCGGACGCTGGCGGAGTTGCTGACCGCGCGCTGGCAGACCTCGACGAACAGCGACTTGGCCGTGCCGGGCATGCCTTCGAGAAGCACATGCTGATCGGCGAGAATGGCGGCGATCGTGAGGCGCTTGATGTCAGCGTAACCGACCACGACCTTGTTCATTTCGCCGGTGAGGGCGGAAAACACATTGCTAACGTTCTGGTTAATCATGGGAGTGATTCCTTTGCTTCAGAAATGCCGCTCGTTGCGAGCGACGGTTAAGGTGTGAGGCTCTATGCGAAACCTCGTGAGAAAACAGAAGAGGTTGCTTTGCGCAACCTTGACGGCAGCCCACTTGGGAGTCTCAACGAACGAGCCGAACCAGCGACTTCAGGACGAAGTTTGCCGGCTGTACTGGGGAGTACATTCGCTCGGGTTTGGCGCTTGGGATTGGGAACTGTTGGCGCGCTGATTTCGAAGAGTTGTGGACTGAAGAGACAAATTCAAACTAGTGGTATTTGAGTGTTCTCCACAACCAGGATTTGTTAGGTGATCTTGAGCTAATAAACGAGCTTGATCCAATCCAGGCTTAGCATGGCTAATGATCACAGGGAGTTTAGCTTTTGATACGTTGTCAATATGATCGGATTATTAGCTCTTGATTACCTCGGTATGGCTAGCGCGAGGACTGTAATTTTCGTAATGCGATATTGCGAGAACTGGAATGTCAAGCGGTATTAAAACTTCACAGTGTCTTAGGTGTGCGTGGTTGTCAGGTTGTCGAGTGAGGCGTAGTCACGGAGAATATTTTCAACCGCTAACGGTTGAAGTTCCTGCACCAAAATCTACTTGTGAGATTTTCGCTTCCGGCAAATAGCTTTCAGAGAAAAGGTCTTGGCTGTGGAGGATGTTTAATATTTTCAACCGCTAACGGTTGAAAATATCGTGTCAAAACTTGCTTGACCTCGGCGATTATTTGGTCGAGGCCTCTATGCGAAAAATCGTCCTGGCCGCCACAACAATTTTGCGCAAATTACATTGCGTTGAAACTGGCTAGGCAGTATTGGGTGTTTAATATTTTCAACCGTTAGCGGTTGAAAATATTTTGTTGAGAAATCCCAAGATTCGTCATGCTGCGCGAGTGTTTGCGTGAAGTTGTTCGTGATGGCGGAAAGGGTTGATGAGCGCGCGTTTCGGGCTTTGTTTCGAAAAGTTTCGCGTAGTTTTTTTGCAATTCGTAAGCAGGACTTCTGCCTAATTTCTTCTTCCTGGTTTGCTAGTTATACTCGTCAACCAAATTTCCCCCTTTAACCTGAACTTACTCCGAACAGCCAACAGAATTTATCCCGGAATATCTCTTCTTGAGCATGAAAGTGCTTGAGTGGAACTCGGGATGATACTGCACGTGGTGGCATGTCGCCGTCGCGGTTGTGCTGAGGGTGAGGTTGATTGGGCAGATCGGTTGAACATCCACAAACTCAGTCATGAAAGGTAACTCCATGTCCGACAAGAACAACCCGCTCGGTGATCGTGGCAAGGCTGCTGAAGACGCCTGGATCCGCGAACAGGAGCGACTGGCGCGCGAGAAGGCTCAGCGTGAAGCCGGCGGCGCCAAGGGCGAGAAGAAGAAGTGCACCTGCAAGAAGTCCGGCGGCCAGGGCGACTGCGCCTGCAAGAAGACCGGCGGTAGCTGCGGCGCCTGATTCTTTCTGCAACTGACACACCAATGAACTGCTGGCGCCAAGGCTGAATCAGACATTCTCGTTTGATGCAGCCGCATGCTTTCGGCATGCAGCGCCAGTTAGTTCGCAACAAGAGAACACCCAGAAAGTCAGGACAATGTCCTCGAAGAGTTCGCATGCGCGTGATACGTTCCTCGTAGCTTTGGAACGGGTTACCCGCGTGCAGGGCATAGCTGCAAATCATGCAGGTGCCCACATCGATGTCGAAGCGATTGGCAAAAGGCTGGTCGCTTCTCAGTTCGGTATTTTCGCCGACCAGCTGGCAGCACTGACCGACAGCGTCGAAGTGCTGCTCAAAGGCGACAAGAACATCATCAAGCGCGAGCTTGTTGTTCCAGAAGCGGCGTTCGAATCATTCGGCACAGTCTTCCTCAAGGCTGATGGTGCAATGGTTGTGAACGGCATTGGCGCCAAAGACAAGAACATGCTTGACACCTATCGCATTCCCGTCGCTCTCGACGTGGCAGCGATCAAGGATCCTGCGGTTTTCGTCAGCGAGATGCGAGTCTTGATTGACGCGCTTTACTCTGCCGGCGAGCGTTTGTTGGGCTCCAAGTAAGCGTTGACTTGGTGGAGGCGCTCTGTTGCAGAGCGTCTCCATCATTTTTGTTTGAATTTAAGAATACTAAAGAAGATAGTAAAAACCGCAACTGAAGGAAAAGTGAAAAAAGCCAGGCGCTGCCTGGTTCTTTCACTCCTCCAACGAGTACAGGTTTCGACTTGGTAGTCGAAACCTGTGTCTCTTTCGCACTCGGTTATGATCTCGCATTACCACCTCGCTTTCAGGCTGCGTTGGTGGTTTTCGCGAATTCGGGAGCGTACTCGATGACGTCCACGAGACCGAGCTTGAGCGCCGTCGGAGCATCGATCCACCAGTCCTGACCGGTGCTGCAGTGCTGGTTGATCATGTCGAGAGTGAGACCACCCTCGATTTCCTTGGTGCGGCTGCAGAGGATGCCGTAGGTCTGAGCCTGGAGGGCGTCGACCCGAGCCAGTTCGGCGGCGATGGCGCTGCGGGGACCGAACTTGACCTCGCTGTGCACCTCGTGGATCAGGATCCAGGAGTTGGCGCCGATGATGCGCTTGTCGGCACCCTGAAGCACCCAGCCGGCGCAGGACGCAGCGCGACCCATGACGGCGACGGTGACCTTGTGACCGCGCTTGCGCAGACCACCGACTTCCTCGAACAGCGAGATGCAGTCCAAGGATGCCGCCGCCTGCGAGTTCGCTCGATGCGGATACCCTTGTCCTTCGGAGTGGGCTTCGCCCAGAGGACGAAGTCGCGGACCGACTCCTGGTCGATCCCCTTGTGGAACACATAGACCGCTTCTTCAGCGGGAACAGTAGCGTTTTCGTTTTCCATGGTTTTAGCTTTCATGTTTGGACTCGAAACTCGTGGCAGCGATAGCACCAGTCCGCCTTGTGGCTTGTGGTGGTTTACGCCGATGAGTCCCGTTCCGGGTTGATAAAAACAACGGCTCTTGCGAGCCGAGACCGAACGCAGTGTTAGCTGCGCTCACGTTGGGGTTTAGAAACTGCTGCGCTCGCAGCGGTTTGCGGTTTACTGCGCTGTCCAGCCGCCATCGATCGAAATCGAGGCGCCCGTGATGTTAGCGGCAGCGTCGCTGGCAAGGAAGACGACAGTGTCGCCAATCTCGTCAACCTCGACAAACCGCTTCGATGGCTGTTTTGCTGCTAGCAATTGCACGGCAGCAGCTTCTTGCGAAACACCCTCTCGGCTAGCCAGGTCCGAGATTTGTTTTTCTACCAGGAGTGCGCACCCAGCCTGGGCAGATAGCGTTGACCGTGATGCCGGTCTCAGCCGTCTCCAGTGCCACCACTTTCGTGAGCCCGATAAGCCCATGTTTGGCGGCGACGTACGCAGCCTTGCTGGCTAAAGCCGCAAGATGTGCCGAGGCAATGTTGACTACGCGTCCCCGTCCTTTCCGCTTCATGTGCGGAATGGCGGAACCGATGCTGTGAAAAGCAGAGCTCAGGTTGATTGCGAGGATGGCGTCCCACTTCTCAGTGGGAAACTCCTCGACCAGGGCGGTGTGCTGGATGCCGGCGTTGTTGACGAGGATGTCTACGGCTCCCAGTTCTTGAACGGCAAACTCGACCATCTGCGAGATTTCGCTCGGTCTGGTCATGTCGGCTCCGTGATAGAGCACTTTCTGACCGCAGTCTTCTGCCAATTGAGCTTTCACTCGTTCGACTTCATCTGCGGCCATCAGTCCGTTCAACACCACATTGCACCCTGCCAGTCCAAGCCGACGAGCGATACCAAGTCCGATACCGCTAGTCGACCCAGTGATGAGTGCAACTTTTCCTTCGAGGAGTTTATTCTGCCTCGCTGTCGCGTTTCGCTGTCATTCGGCTCACTATGCTCCCACGCTTGCTGCTGGGGCAGCCCTTCGGCTTTCAGCGCGGGCAATAGCTCGTTCGCGGTATTGTAGCCGTTTTCCACCATGCGCATGCAGGTCGCTTCGGAGATGCCGAAGTTGAGACCGGCGACATCCGGCAGCCCCGTCTCGATGACGAGATTGCGCGACTCGTCGACGTGACGGGTTGCCGGCCTGCAGAAGGAACTGCGGAGGAGAACCAAATTGCCGATCAGGTGGCGAACTCGCGCGCATCTGGATGTGGCCGGAACTTGCTGACGATTGCCGGACGGTCGAAGAATTCGGTGGGGTTGTAGTGGTAGTACGCTCCGTCGACCAGCAGCCGCGGGCGACCACCGTCCATGTACCACTCGGGCTTGAACACGGACGGGGGCGAACCCGAAGCCGTGAGAGCCAGAGCCAGGTCGATGTCTTTGCCCTGGAACACAACCGGCTCACGCGTGAGATAGTCGCAGGCGAGAATCCGGAGACGGTTGTTGGGCTTGAGACCGTAACGGTCGATCAGCTTGGTGACGAACGGCTTGATGGAGAAGACGCCGCCGACGGCCATGCTGATCGGGTCCGATATCGTGAGGCCTTCCATGATCGAAGCCATGTTGTCCCGTTCCTTGCGCATGGCGAGGAAGATGGGAATCATGTCCTCGGGCTGGTAGCCGTTGGTGAGGAACGCAGCAGTCATGCTGCCGGCGGAGACACCGAGAACATCGCCGACTTCGATGTTGTGCTCGCGCATAGCCATGAGCACACCGAAGTGATGGAAGATGTTCCAGCCGCCTGCGCCGAGAACGAGAGGCGAACCAGCCGGTATGCAGCGGTCCGTCTTGTCGGTTAACTTAAGAGAAGAAGTGGTCATTGGGACCTCCTCATCGTTGATGGTTGATTGATAAAGAGCACCGAATCGGTTGATTCGCTACTCGGCCAAGTTTCCAACCCGTTATCGTCTGAATCTCTACAAGACAAACTTGAGATGTTCGTGAGTAGTTGGTTCAGAGGCGTTTCTTGTGGTTTTTGCCTAAGTTATGATGTCGGGATTGCATAGTCACTGTACTTGATGGCTTTCCCTAGTTCTAAGAGAAATGTTTGTTGAAGTTCTTGAGCAAAAAGTAAGTGTTAAGTTTAAAAGCTTATTTTTAGGAGGTTTTGAGCAGAGCGGCGGTGCCGCTAGCGCAGTCTGGCTAGCTGCTTTGAACATAGCAGAGTTCACGAAGGGCGGTTTCCGTTGTTGGGCTAAATTGTCGGGAGCCAGCGCTGCTGCTAGCGTAATCACGCGGAGCTTCGTTCGCATGGACCTCATTCACACGGAACTTCGGTCACTGATAACCTCGTTCATCACGGTGAATGTTCGTCACGCCGAACCTCGTTCACTCGGAACCGCGTTCACTCGGACCTTTGTTCACTCGGACCTTCGTTCACCCGGAACTTCGTTCACTCGGAACCTCGTTCACTCGGACCTTCGTTCACCCGGAACTTCGTTCACGCGGAACATCGTTCGCTGGGAACTTCGTTCACTCGGAACTTCGTTCACGCGGAACCTCGTTGCTGGGAAGTTCGTTCACTCGGAACTTCGTTCACGCAGAACCTCGTTCGCTGGGAACTTCGTACACCCGGAACTTCGTTCACGCGGAACCTCGTTCGCTGGGAACTTCGTACACTCGGAACTTCGTACACTCGGAACTTCGCGCGCTGAACCTCGTACACTCGGAACTTCGTTCAATGTCGAACCCTGCCTCTGGGACCATTCCGTGGCGGAACCGTCTATCAATCTCCTAGCTTCGCTAGCGTGATTGGTTCTTGAAGAACTGCCAGATTTCCTCGCCGGTGTTGATGTCCTGGCAGCACTGCGCCTGGCGCCGTCCGGCTAGGAAAATGCATCCCGGCCAAGTGTGCGAACCGCCTTCGATGGTGTAGAGAATCACCTCGTTGCCGCGAGTTCCCCAGACGTCCTTTTTCACGCGCATGCCATCTCTGGGGTCGAGGTCGGGTTCATAAGAGGACCTGGGAGTGCCCTGGCAGCGGTTGTGAGTGGTCCAAAAATTTAGCAGGTCCGGAACAGCGAACCAGCCTCCATAACGCACCAGGGAAAGCCAGGCGGGGTCAATTTCGGTTTTACCCAATTTCTCGGCGTACTTTCCGCCGCTTCTGACCCGGCCGTCGCCCCAGTTGATTAAGGGGTCTTCTGTGCCGAGAAAGAAAACGATTGGCATGGGTTTAGTGGCTGGGCTTCGTGAAAGTGCCTGTTCCATTCCGGTCGAGGCGACTACGGCGGTGGCGGCGATTTTGTCAGGCAGGCTGCAAGCCAGTAGTTGAGCGAAATAACCACCGTTGCTGAGACCGACGGCATAGACTCGATGTGTGTCGATTGAAACGGTTTGCGCCAGCCTGGAGATCACTGCATCGACATAACCGACGTCGTCGTGTCGCTGGTTCTTCATGCCGTCTTCCCACTCGCCGCCTGCGCTTTCGCAATAGACGACGATGAAATCGTTGCGGTTGGCTGTTCCGCTTAATCCAGTTACGCCGATCATCGATTCTCCCGACATTTTCAGACCGGAGAAAACCAGGACGACGGGAGTCGCTCTGGACTTGTTGTGCTTGGACGGCAGGTGTACTCGAAACGGGCGGACGCCGCCCGATACGTTGACGTAGTCGACATAGTCGTTGCTGTTGCCGCTCGCGGCGGTGGAGCGAGCTGCCGGTGCCTGTCTCCAGTTCGCTGAAGCCTGCCTGCTGGTTGGCGTGGCTGTGGTTGTTGTCTGTTGAATCGGTGGTGCGGTCGTCCCTTGCAGGTGGTGAACCGGCATGCCGCCAGCACGTGACAGGTCGGGGTAACCTCTTCTGTTGTTGTAAACCGGCTGCTGTTGCTGTTGTTCCTGTGGAGAAACTCGCACCGCCTGTCGACTTCCTGGTTTAAAAACATACTGAGACTGTCCGGTTGCCGGCGTGCAACCGAGGACTGCGGTGAGTAGTGCTACTGGTAGTATCAGTCGTTTCACGACACGTCAGTGGCTACCATTGCTGTATTTCTTCATAAGCTCTTTGGCTGTGTCGCTGTTGAGCATACTTGGATCAAAATTCGCTGGAATTTTCTTCTTGATGGAATCCGGCAGATCCCCGCCAAACCAGCCGTTCTTGATCTTTTCCATTAGCCCATCGGTGTTGCCGCTCTGGAGGGCGTTTCGTAAACTGGGCGGAATACTCGTGCCGCCGCCGCCGGAGCTTAGTGGCGGCGTGTCTGAGGCTGCGATCGGCGGTGCTGGTCTTTGCACCTTCAGTTCCTGGCTGCGTTTTAACTGTTCTTCCAGACCTCTGACAATTGAGTCCAGCCGAACTTTCACGTCCTTTTCGGCGGCACCGGCTTTGACGCTATCCTCCAACGCATTGAATGCGTTCAAGTAGGCCGTGGTACCAAAGCCGTAGTTCTTAGCCGTCATGATCGTGGCGTACAGTTTCTTGCGCTGTTCCTCGAGGGGACCAGGCGCGATGTTCGGGGCGTCCGTTCCGGTCGCCTGCTTCGGTGCTTCAGATGGTATGGCCGGAATGGCGCTGGCTGCGCCCGGCGGTTCAGGAGGAAGATCCTGACTATGTGCAGGTTTAGAGTAGCTGGTTATCAGCGCGATGGACAAAAAAAATGCAGCTGTGCGTGCGGAACTATCGAAACCCATCTGAAGCACCTCCAGTTCTTATATTCCCGGAAATCGAGAAGAACTTCGTTTCGCTCAAAATTATTTGTTTATACTAAACCTTGTAGAAGAACTGCCCCAAAAAACAGAGGTGCCAGAGCCTCGTAGAGGCTGGCAACTCTGCGACTTAAACGACGGTCTAGTCGATAAGACTGTCATTCTTGTCCGGCTGGTAGCCGTTTTGGGTCTGTCGTTTAACAGTTGGCGGAGTTTCGCGTACCTGAGTCTCACCGGCTGATTCATCTGCTGAAATCACCGGTTTTTCAGGCAGCGTAGTCTGCTGGTCGCGTGGTTGAGCTGCATCCACAGGGGAGGAATGGTCCTCCAATTTCGGCTCCGGGCTTTGCGTCGGAGGTGTAGTAGGACTCGGTTGGTCCGCGGAGATCAGTCTATCCCAGTCGATTGCAGGTGGATCGACTTTGGGCGGAGCCTCTTCTTCCGTGCCTTTGCGACGCCAGAAGATGATGACCAGAAGAGTCACGACAAGGCCGGCGATGAAACCTGCCAGGTGCGCGTCATGGGCAACAGCGCTGCCCTTGATTCGCACCGTCTGCACCAGCACGCCTGCAACCTGTTCGAACAGCCACTGGACGATGAAGGCAGTGCCAAGCAGGCGCAAGAAATTCGGTCGCTTGGCAGTGCTGAACACACAGACAATAAACGCCGCCATAATTCCGGAAATCGCACCACTGGCGCCAATCAACGGATACGGGCTCATGATGTCACTGCAGTAGTGACCGAGCGATGCGATGATGCCTGACGCCACGTAGATGACGAGGAACCGCATTGCGCCTAGCTGGCGTTCGACCAGTGTGCCGAACAACAGGAGCATGATCATGTTGTTCATGTAGTGGTCGAAACCGCCATGCAGAAACGTGCTCGTAAACAGCGTCAGGAGATCGTATCCGATATCCAGCAAGCTGCCGTTGGCCAGACTGTCTGTCAGGCTGATAGGGATGAAACCCCACTCGATGGACATTGTCGGCACGCCGGTACTGACCAGCTCAGAGGTCGACAAGAAAAGTACAGCTAGATTGACCAGCGCAAGAAGCGGCAGAGCAACCAGAGCGGTTCTCGACGGTTTCATGGCTAAATTCCCTTTCGGGGTTTATTGTTTTTGGATAGTGAAAGTTAGGCGACGAGCCATTGCGGGCTCGTCGTCTTACGAAACGCCAGTGGAAATAACGGTGAAGCAGCGGCTGGCGTGCTGCTTCAACGGATCTAGTCCAGATGCGTGGTCGGGCAGGACTGGCTGGTGATGTCGTCCTTAATCCGGGAGATCACCTCTTCGGCCGTCCGGGGCTGGATGTTATGGACGTACACGGGTTCGCCAATTGTTACGGTGACGCCGTGACGCCAGCGCAAACCCATCTTGCCGATGTCGGTAGCCGACTCGACGTCGCGGGTGCCGTAGCAGATGTGGATCGGCACGATGCCCACGGGTGTGTCGGAACCAAGAGCGTCGCTGGCGCCAAGGGCGATCCAGGCAGCGCCTTTCTTGAACTCGAGATACTTCCCTGTTGGGCTGATCTTGCCTTCGGGGAACATGGTCAGCCGTTTGCCGCTTGTGACCAGGTCGATGGACGCCGGAATCACGGACCTGCCCTTGGTACGGTCAACCGGATAACATCCGGCTGCGCCCATGAGAATGCCCTTGAGACCCCCAAGTCCACGCATCTCTTCGACGGCCGACATGTAGCGGGTGCCCAGTGGGATGAGCGGATAGATTACGGCGGCATCGAGCATGGCGCTGTGATTGGGGCAGTAAATCAGGTGTGTACCGGCGGTCAGGTGTTCCCTGCCGACGACTTTGACTTCGCCAACCTGAATCCATGCCCAGAGTCGAGCGAACCCTCGAGCGATGTGCTGAAAGGCCCGATTCTCGCGCGGGATGAAACCACTGGTGGTGCAGAGGGCGGCGTAGTCGCGGAAGCGCTTCCACCAGGACTTGCCGGGCGAAGCTTTGTTTCGAAAGAGACTCATATCGATAACTCCCAGGCTCAATGCCTGCTTGGAGTGTGCAGTGCACACAAAGATGCTGGTGCGCCTTCATGTTCGTCACTTGGAACACAGGGGCAGACCAACGTCGAATCGCGGTGAAACCGAGATCCGGAGCTATAAGAAAATGTGTTGCAGGATAGAGGGGGTGTTTTGGTAGTTCAGAGATAGAAACAAATTTGGCGATAAACGCTAACAAAGTCCGCGCGGAGCTTTAAATGGCTAGTGCTAGCTCGCTATTTATGTTTTCTTTAGGATTTAATCTTGTCTGTGTGACCGTAAAGCGTCGAAAGTGCCGGCCTGCAACTACCCCAGAAATCAGGAGCAAACCCTTGAAAAGTGTTGTCAGTAGGGCTCTTGTGATATTTCACAGTTAGCGCGTATAGTGCTTAACTTCGGTCAAAGATGGCAAGCAGAACGCCGCGACTGAAGGTATGGTGTGACACTGCGGATTTCTTTATTGTGATATTACCTGCTTAAATTTCTCCTGCGCTGTAAACAACCCACCGGAAACACAACTCGCTGCACCGAAACACAATATAATCCTGACGCTGCACAGCGCCGGTCGAACACGTAAGTACAAAAAGGCACAAACCATGGGCGTATTCATCAAGCTCTTCCAATTCCTGCTCTGGCCCTGGTTGACGCGCAAGTTTAAGAAACTTGCTGCTGCGAGCACGCGAGCCAGTCGACCTCACTTCGAGGTGGAAAGAAAGTATCAACTGTCGCGTCAGGAATTCGATGAAATGCCTCGTCGCCTTCGGGCTCTCGGGTTTTCAAAGAAGACAGACGCTACGATTGTGGACACGTTCGTTCCCGCCGAAAACGAAGGCGATATGATTCGTGTTCGCGATGAAACCGTAGATGGACTGACCACCACAGTAATCACCCTCAAGCAATGGGTGGATGTCGACGGTAGTCGAGAACGTAAGGAACGCGAAAGCGATCCCATCGACTCGATTGCCAGAGAATCGTTTCTTGCACTGGGACGTCGGCTGGCAGCCAGCGATCTGATGTCTTTCAGCAAGGAACGTAGCAGCTTCGGCGGCTATCGCGACAAGTACAGAGTGACCGTTGCTCTCGACCTGGTCTCCGGGCTGGGACGCTATTCGGGCACTTACCTGGAAATCGAAGTAATAATCGAAAGCCAGGAAGCAGTTGCCGCGGCTCGCGCGTTTGTTGAGAAGTTCGCCAGAGAGCTGATTGGCTCAGAACGCGAATTCGCCATCTCCTACATGGAGATGCTCAAGCGCTCGCGTCAGGAACAGACCAAAAACTAAGATGCCGTTTACAGCCTCTAGAAGCAAGCGATGGCGACATCGCTCGGTTTCTGGGCGCTGCAAACGGCATTTTATTTTCAACCGTTAACGGTTGAAAATCGAACAAGAAAACTTGGTGGGAGGTGGCAACAACTCCTGCTGCACTCGAGCGCCACATCTCGGGAACGGAAATCGGCGCTTGCGCCGGACTTCGTTAAAGTGGGGCGCAGCGCCGCTGCGTTCAAACCTGGGTTTGCGATGGGACGGGCTGACACAGGTTGTCAGTTCGGGGCTCTGTTGTGACCCGTTTTCATAAACCAGGCCAAGTCGCATAGCGATGGAAGCCTCAAAAATCGGACCGGGGCTCAGGCACGGTCCACAAAAAGGACACGATTATGAATACTAGAACATCACCCCACGCTTCTTCGGAACGTGAACTGCCCTTCGTGGTCGTCGACCAGGAGCACATGACTCCGGCAGAAGAACAATTCGTCGCCCGCTTCGACTCCCGACTGATCGGACAGCCCGAAGCCAGGCAAATCGCACTCGACGTGCGCACCAAGCTCCGCAACCCCCTGCGCAGCCGGGACTACCCGCTGGGCGTGTACTACTGCGTCGGCAAGTCCCGTCGCGGTAAGTCGCTCCTGGCCCAGGTCCTTGCGATGCTGTTCCACGGCGACAAGGATGCGCTCACCCGCATCACCGCCGAAGACTACATGGATGACAGTCAGATGACTGACCTGACTGGTGCGACGCCGAAGTATGTCGGCTACCGCGCGCCGGTCGATGTCTCCAAGATGCCCCGCGAACAGCTGCTCCAGACGGACGGCTATAGCAAGGTGTCGCAGTGGAACCGCGTGCGCGTGCGCATCAACTCGAAAGAAGTGATCGACGTCGTCGTGATCGAAGAATTCGAGAAGGCCGGCTACGACTTCTTCAAGTTCTGGATGGAAGTGTTCGACAAGGGCCGCAAGACCCTGGGCAACGGCGAAACCGTTGACTTCTCGAACACCGTCTTCATCCTCACTTCCAACCTCGGCATGTCACGTGTCGAGAAGGAAGAACGCGGCGGTATCGGCTTCAACCGTCAGGACAAGACCCTCACCCACCCCGAGATCGTCAACATCGTCCACGACGAGATGCGCCGTGCCTACAAGCCGGAGTTCCGTAACCGGCTGGATGGCGTCATCGTCTATCGCGAGCTGTCCAAGGAGGACGTGGCCAAGATCGTCGACATCGAAGTCGACAAGATCGAGGAACGCATCGTTACGCAGATGCCGCGCGGCGGAGACTTCACGCTCGACGTACAAGCGTCGGCGCGCGAGTTCCTGCTGGAAAAGACCGGCGGCGAAGTGGCAGAACTGAAGCGCGTTCTCGAGTCCAAGCTCGTGACGCCGATGGGACGCCTGCTCGACCCCGACAACGAAAACCGCGTGCAAGGCGGCGACCTGCTGCGTGTGACCTGGGACGGCAAGTCCGAGAATCTCACGTTCGCAATCGCGCGCGGCCACGGCAACGTCGACAACGCTCTGGAAAGTCTGACGCTCTACGGCGGTGACACGACCGGCTCCCTCAAGGGCCTCAGTCTGCAACGCCGCGTGGCCAAGGCCCGCCAGCAGGCACGTCGGGACGCGGAGAAGACCTGGACGCTCGTTCTGACCTTCACCGGCCGGGATGAGTTCGAAGAAGAGGCTCCCGCGTTCATTCATGACGTGAAGAGCGTCTTCAACGTCCGCGTCAAGGGCTACTCGATCCAGGAAGAGGCACCATATTCGGTGACCCTCAACGCCGTGGCCAGCGAAGATCAGATCAAGTTGGTGAAAGAGCTCTACCCTGAGCTCGACGCCAAGGTGGTCGCCACGCTGGCTCCCGTCAAGTCGAACTGACGGAGGTCATAATTGCATGGTGAAGAACGTGCTCGGGGTGCTCGGTCGGGTCAGCTAGACCGTGACACCCCGAGCTTAGCCTGCAAACGCGATCCCCGTGATTGCTTCGACACTTGAACACGCCCGAGCCGCGAGGCTTTTGGCGTGTTCATTTTTTAAATTTAGATACTAAACGTAATAATAGAAACGATTTGTTCTGAACGAATTTCTTTAATCGAAGACTCTTGTGATTCTGGTTAGATTTTCCAAACCAGTTCAGCGGTTGAGCAGGAGTGTCAATCCAGGACCCATTATTTTTGGGGCAGCGCTTACTAAGGCGATGCAGATCGCAGCGAGGCCCGGTCAGTGTTTTGCTCCCCAAATATTTTCAACCGTTAACGGTTGAAAATCGATTTCACCGATCTCCATCGCTATCGATCGGAAGTGCGGGTCGAGTCCAATCTTGAAACGAGTTTCTAACGACTAGGTCTGATTATTTTCAACCGCTAACGCTTCAAATTCCTGGGCGAAAAACCACTTGCCGAAAGCGTTTCCACGCTCAGCGTTTTGCTTATCGTCTGATTTAAGCAAGCGAAAAGTTTTACACCGACTACGTATTTTCCCCACTGACTTTTTGATTTTGTTTTCGTATAACTGACTTCCGTTTGACCACTTCCTTACCAAATACAGCCACTTTCGGTATTCCCAGGCTCAAGCTTCGCGCTAAAACTCATCGCTATTGTTTTTGCTCGAGCTCAGGAGAATCCATGGACGACGTTAGAGTCGAGCTTTTAGATCATTGTTTTAAACCGGCTACGACGGAGCAGACAGCTCCTTCTGTCGCTGAATGGACAGAAGCGCGCATGCGTGAGTTGTTGGAGTCGGTTGAAAATTTTGTGCGCGATCCGGGAGTCGACAATCAGGCGCTCAGGCAATTTCGAGTCGACAAGTTTTCAGAACGATTGTATCGAGCTGTCGAGCTTGGAGACAGCGCCGACATGATTGGGGCGATGTGCGAGCTTACGAACTCCGAACTTCGCGATGCCATGTCTATTGTTGTGGCTGCGCTTGAAGAGCGAGGTTTGAAGTCGATAGCGGTGAGAGTCGATGAGTTCGATCGGATCGTTCTTTTCGATGAAAGGCGAAACAAAGGTTTTGCCATTGCGCCGAGTGGAAGTTATCAACGAGTGTCCCGATTTTACGATGGCTCATATCGGTATGGGATTGAACTGTTGCTCGACCGTTCGTTGAAGAGTCTTGTCGATGCGATTTTTCGTGAGATTAAACTGCAAATAGCCTGACAACTGAATTTGCGATCCGGTTTTCTTCTGTTCTGCTAGAGTATTCCACTCCAGGGAACAAGGCGGAAACTTGATGAATAAACGATTGAAGAGATTGCAGGCAGCGCTGCCCAAAGCAAAAATCAAGGGCTTGCTGTTGAGGGTAAACGAATCCGGGCAATCTACCCAGCCGAACAATCAAAACGTTCTCTATTTGAGCGGCTTTGGTGGTTCCACGGCCGTGCTTCTGGTCACGGCTGACAAGGCTCTTATAGTGGCCGACGCGCGTTATTGGGCTAGATGCAAGATAGAGGCCAAAGATTTTGAATTAGTCAAAATCGAGCGCGGCAAGAAAGTCTCCGGTGCTATTAACGAAGCTTTGTCGAGAGCCGGTCTCACGGGCAAGAGCAAGGTTGGGTTCGAGTCTCATCGACTGCCTCATCAAATATGGGAAGACTGGCAAAAGGAATTGAGAGCTACTCTGGTTCCGACGACTGGTATGGTAGAGAAACTTCGGCAGTATAAAGAAGCCGGAGAGATCACTCAGTTGCGGGCTGCTTGCAAGGCCACCAGCAAGGTCTACCAGGAAGTAGTTGCGCTCATGAAGCCGGGCATGACTGAGAACGATATCGCTTTTGAAATCGACATGCGTTTGCGAAAGCATGGAGCGGTAGATAATAGTTTCAGTTCGATCGTTGCTTCCGGTCCCAATTCCGCTATCCCTCACCACGCTACAGGTGAACGTAAACTGAAGCCGGGTGAACCTGTGGTCATGGATTTCGGTGGTGTCTTCGGTGGTGGCTATTGCTCCGACATCACCAGAACCGTTTTCGTTCCAGGAAAGGCTCCCACAGCGAAAATGAAGGAGATTTACAACATCGTGCTTGCTGCCAATCAGGCCGCTCGCAAGGCTTTGAAACCGGGAATTATGTATCGTGATTACGATATGGTTGCGCGCAACTATATTCGCGATAAAGGCTATGGACAGTACTTCTCGCATGGTCTTGGGCACAGTTTGGGCTTGGAGGCGCATGACCCATTCGATTATGAACATGCGCCGCTGGATGTTGGAGCGGTTTTCACGGACGAGCCTGGCATCTACATAGACGGAGTGGGCGGGGTGCGTATCGAGGACGATCTGGTTGTCACCGCAGATGGTGCAGAGCGCTTGACTATGGCGCCATACTGGAAATTCTAAAACGCTCGGCTCCGCTGATTTGGTCTTGCTGGCGTTAGCGCAAGCCTTGTTAGTTGGATACCACCGTGATGACTTCGGTTACATGTGTGAATGTTTTATACGTTTGCCACCGCTTGTGGTATGAACGTTCCTTTGCTTTCGTTCGACTTTTGAAAATTTACCAACCCTGGCTGGTGGAAACGATTTCGGCGGTGATGGTTCGCATAAGTTTTTCCACGGGGCCGACCGTTGTTCCTAAAATTCCCATCGATTTACGCACGACCAGCCAATGCAGGAAGAGTAGTCGTTCCAAGGCGGAGGCATAGGGGAGTGCGGACAAAACGTCTTCGGTCTTTCGTCCGGATTCGAAACAATAGGCTTCAAGAATGGAGTCTCGATGTTCGCGCAGCAAGCCGTTTTTGGGATGATTGGAAATCAGGCTGGCTAAGTCCATTGTGGGCACGCCGATGAAGGTGAACCACGACCAGTCGATCAAAAACAATCTGCTGTTTTGCGTAATTATGTTCTCGGCGTACAGGTCGCCATGAACGAGCGAGATTGGCTCGCCAGCAAGGCGATGAGCGATCGAGCGGGCTGCCGTTTTGATAGTGGTTGCGCTTTCGACATCGATGTCGTTCCAGGACAAAAGCTGGTCTGTTGTCTGTGTGAAGAACGTTTCGTAGTCTATGGGCGTCAGCGAACGAAGGACGTTCATCTGGATCAATTCGTCTGTTCTGTAGGAATACGCGCGGTGCATGCGGGCGATGTCTTCACCGAGCTGTTTTGCGGTTTTGGAGTCGACGGCGTGTTCTTTCAAATTGACGGCGCCCAGGTCTTCCAGAAGCATCGCTGTGACTGCGCCGTGGTGTGCGGTCATGTAGAGTTGGGCGGAGCTTGCGATTGATGGAATCAGGATGCGCTCGTGCAGGTCTTGTTCGATGTCCCAGGGCGGCAGAACTTGTTTATAAATCAAAGAATCCGGCAGGCAGTCGTGAAACGTGAGTCGTTCGACACGGCTCAAATCCCGGTGTCGGAGTGTTTCGCGCTGAACGATCGTGACCGGTTTTCCGAAAAATTCCGCGAGCCAATTCTCTAGCTTCGCTTCCGGAGCCGGTTCCAAAAGTATCAGTGATGGATCTTCCTGTGGTTCGGACAATTGCAGGTAATCCTCTGGTTGGAACTGCTAATGGTAGCAGTGGTGTTCTGCCGACGGAGAGATTGGTGGTTTTGTTGCGTCTTCTATGAAGTCTATCTCCTGACATCCGCATAAATGCTTGTTCTTCCGTGCATTTGTTTAGCGCTAACTCGCGCACTCCGGTCGGAAATGCCGATGTCAAGCGGATTCTCTGTGATAACTAGCGTAGCGCATAAAAATAACACTTTGGTAAGAGAATCAAAGAGGAGCATCTTATAAGCTCATGAGCGTTCACGATCGTTGAACTTAATTCCTGAATTCTCTTAGTTTGTATTGCATCTTATTCGACTTTATATGAGGCCTTGGAAATACCCCAAGCATTGTTTTAAGAACTCGCTAATGCTCACAACTTGCCCGAAAAGGGTGTTTGAGTGACACGCGAGTTTTAACACTGCTATCCAGGTCCTTCATCCGCGACTCCTGCGTGTGCGCTGCTTGAGCATTGCACCAGGGTTTCGCGTTAGGTCGAAGAACGATTTCCGCATCATCATCTCGATGATCCGCCTGAAACACTGAAACCAGGAAGGATTTATGTTCAAACACTTGAAGCCCAGAAAGCTTATCCCGCTAGTAATCGTGGTCGGTCTCGCCAGTCTCGTCGCTGGCACCGACGTTCTCAGTGCGGCTGTCCAGAACCAGGTCATCGACCTGTTCAAGAGCTACGCTCAGGGTCTTGTGCCCTACACCGCCAACATCTGCGTCGGGCTGATTTTCGTCTGCCTGATGAACCTGCTGTACGACCCCATGAAAGTGGGACTCGACAAGGCGCTCAATCTCGGTCATGCCGACGAGAGAGGCAAGCGCGTCGTCTCGCGCGCCGTGTTGCTCGTCTACTGGATCTTCGTGGTGGTTGTCGGCGTCAGCTTCATCGCACCCGACTTCCTCGCCAAGCTGGTCGTAGGATTCGGCTTGTTCGGCGCCGCCATTGCCCTTGCGCTCCAGGGTCTGGCTAATGACTTGATCGCCGGCGTCATGCTCAACTTCCGTCCCAAGTTCTGTTTGGGCGATGACATCGAGCTCATCGGCGTCGCCGTCAAAGGCAAGGTCGTCGATATCGGCTACGTTCTGACCGTGCTCGACACCGCAGAAGGCACGATCACCGTGCCCAACCGTGAAGTTTGGTCCAAGCCAGTCAAGGTTAGCAAGGTTGGAGCGGCTGCCACTACCGGTGGTGCAATCACCTGTCCGAGTGCTGATACCGCTGGCGGTGATCAGGCTAAGGCCGGTGCCGCTGCGACCACTGCTCCGACCGGCGCTCCGACTGGCGCTACGACTGGCACTACGACCGGCGCAGTCGACCCGGCCGCTCCTGCCAAGGATGCCGGCGCTGTCGACCCGTCCGCTGCCCCGGCCAAGGACGCAGGTGCTGACGGACAGCCCAAGGACGCCGCCAAGTAACGGCAGTTCATGCAAATCCAGCTGCGTGGCAGCTGGGTTGCGACCGCAGTTGATGCGGTTTCACTCGTAACTGCGCCTCGTACGAGGCGCCCAAAAAAAGAGAGAATAAACAATGAAATTTCTCATCGACACTAGCGGTGGCGCCCAGACGGCGTCGGGCCGCTTGCTCATCGTCACGTGTTTTGCAGACGAATTTCAGGCGTCGGCTGTGCTGTCCGGACCGCTGGCTGCTCTCAGTCAGAACGGTCTCATGCTGGCGGCAAGCGAGCAGGAGTTCGTCGGTAAGTCCGGTCAGACGCTCGCCCACTTTGCCGGCTCGGGTCTCGTGCTGCTGCTGGGTCTGGGCGATCGTGGCAAGTTTTCGATCAGCGCTCTCAAAGACGGGCTGGCGAAAGCCTATCGCAAAGCCAAGGAGACCAAGTCGTCCGAGGTGGTTTTCGACGCCAGCGCTGTGCTCGCACAGGGCGCCGAACCGTACGCTCTGGGCCGAATGCTGGCCTGCTATGCCGTGATGCTCGACCACAACCCGAAGCACTACAAGACCGCCCATTCCAACCCGAAGGGCGATTTCAACATCGGCACGCTCAAGGTCCTGGCACCACAGGCGGTGGCTTCCCAGCTGCGTCGTGGTCTGACTGACGGACGCTCGCTGGCTTCCGGTGTCACGCTCGCACGCGACCTGATCACGACCCCTGCCTGCGACCTGACGCCCTTCAAGCTGATGGAAGCCGCCAAGGGCGTGGTCGCGCGCAGCAAGGGGCTGATCAAGGGCAACTACTTCTGGGGCAAGCGTCTCGAGCAGATGGGCGCGCACGCGCTCCTGGCTGTGGCGCGCGGCTCGTCGGAAGCACCGGTTCTCATCGAGCTGGATTACACCCCGGAGTCCGGTCCGACCGAGGAGACCCTCTGTCTGGTCGGCAAGTCCGTCACCTTCGACTCCGGTGGTCTCGACCTCAAACCGGCTGACGGAATGCGCTACATGAAGCGCGACATGTCCGGTGGTGCTGCCGTGCTTGGAGCGATCCAGGCGATTGCGGCGCTCAAGCTGCCGATCTCGGTCAAGGTCGTCATGGCCGCGACCGAGAACATGCCGGACGGCAAGTCCTTCAAGCCCGGCGATGTGATCGGGTCGATGAAGGGCTTGTCGATCGAAATCGACAATACCGACGCCGAAGGCCGGCTCACGCTGGCTGATGCGATCGAGTACGCCAAGCGTCGCGGTGCCAAGCGCATCGTCGATCTTGCCACTCTGACCGGTGCCGTCAAGTCGATTGCCGGCGACGTCGGCGCTGCTGCGTTCGGCAATCACCCGAGCTTCACTGCCAAGGTGATCGAGGCCGGTGCTTCCGTCGGCGAGCTGATGGTCGACATTCCCATGTGGGAAGAACTGCGCAAAGCCAACGATACCGACATCGCCGATCTGAAGAACTCAGGTTCGGGCGGCGCCGGTTCCACTACTGCGGCCTGGTTCATCCGGGAGTTCGCAGGCGAGGAAATCGATTGGGTGCACATCGACATCGCCGGCGTGGCCTGGCGGGAACGCTCTTTGGGCATCGACCCCAAGGGCGCGACCGGCTGGGGCGTCCGCACCGCGGTGGCTCTGGCGGAAACGCTGAGCAAGAAGTAGTCGGGGGGAGGGTTATATTTTCAACCGTTAACGGTTGAAAATATTCCTCCGCTCCGATCGCAAACTAGCCTGACGGGCACCTCTTTTGGTGTCCGTCGGGCAAATGTTTTTAGCTGCAAAGTTCGGCTCGTCCGAGTCGAAGAATTAAATTCCGAACTCTACTTCGGGGCTAAGGCCTTAGAAGTGTAATTGGAGGATAAAAATATGAGTGGTCCAGATGGACATGACGGCGGCGGTCACGGCGGCGGCCATGGCGGCGGCCACGGTGGTGGACACGGCGGTGACCATGGTGGAGGCCATCACGGCGGACACCACGGCGGTCATCACGGCGGTCATCACGGCGGGCATCATGGTGGTCATCACGGCGGCGGCAAAGGCGGTTCGATTACCGCTCAGGCGCTCAGTGTGGCCAGCCACGGTTCCGGTCATTCGGGGTTCGACCATGGTCCGATTTCCGGACATCACAGTGGCGGCCCTGGTTTTGGTCATAGTGGCGGTCACGCGCAGACGCTGGATTTCGCAAGAGCCAGCCGTCTTCTGCTCGACAATGACTCGATCACTGACCAGTTGTTGCTCTCCTACGATCACTGCGATGTGTACGATGGAGGGAATTCTTGCCTGGGCGGCGGCTACTCGTTGGTCGACCCCGTTCGAGGCACTTTCGAAGACGATATCTACGATCCGAACGGTTCCCGGCGTCCGCTCGAGAAGCGGCACCTGACTCCGGAGCAGATCGAGATCGTCAAACAGATCGCAGACGATCCGAGGAGGCGGCTGTTCGGGTTTCACGTCACCAACCACGGTCTGATGCTCTCCGACCTGGAGTTTGCGCGCATCGCCCACGAACTGGGTTGCGTGCGTATCGATCAGGTCACGCCCAACTTCTTCGCCTCGGACGAGACGTTGGTTGATCTGGCCGATTGGAACATCTGGAAGGCGCCGTTCAGCCGTCAGCGTGTTCCGGCGGGCTTCTACCCCCAGGCTACCGGGTCCACCAGGATCTGGAAGCAGTACTGGCAGGTCAAGCACAAGCCGACGCACTGGTTGTTCGAGCACTACGGACCGAAGCACAATCCCAAGTGGGCGTTCGATCAGTACTGCAACACCATCCTGGAGGTCACCAGTGTGACGTGGGCGTACCGCGAGGCCTGCGACTTCGAGACGCGATTCCACATTCGTGTCATGTCGATGCCGTATCTCGACCCGCATGATAAGCGCTGGGGCTATCTGATCGAACCGTTCAAGAAGTATCAGAAGAAAGCGCGGCAGCTGGCGGAGCTCATGCTCCGGCGGTTTAAGGCGGCACCTCCGGAACCGATCGCCATTCAGCGGCGCGGCGAGATTCTTCGCCGTGTGCGAGCTGAGCGCGATCTGAGGCGGTCGCTTGCCGTTCCGGCAATCGAGGCGGAACAGCCGACGCCTGAGCCTACCCCCAATCGCGGTGTGCGGCCGTCCGGTGCTGACCTGAATTCGGCACTGATGGAGGAACCGAAACTGGTCACGGTGAGGCTGGTTCTGCCTCGCCGCAAGTAAAAACGGCAGGTGGCCGGTCCACACGGACCGGTCACCTCCGTTTCTTTTGACACGGTGTGCTATTCTTGGCTTTCGCTGAATCCTGCATCAAGTCAAGAAGTCGATGGGCAAGCCGGAAGCTGTGGAAAAACTAAAGATCACTGTCGCCGGCTTGAGCGACGTTGGTTTGATGCGTTCCGAAAATCAGGATCGTTTGTTTGTTAGTAAAGATAAGCGGATACTGGTGGTTGCCGACGGAATGGGTGGTCACAACGGCGGTTCTGTCGCCAGTCAGTTGTTCGTCGACTGGTTCGAGACGGAAAGCAAAGTCAAACGCCCTAACCTCAACCGCAAAGCGATCAAAAGCTGGTCTGATCGGGTCGTCACTCAAGCCAATTCCGAAATCTACAAGTGGGGACGAACTGAACTTGATCTCTGGGGAATGGGCACGACCGGTGTCGTTCTCATAGTCGGCGACGATTTCGTTCACTGCGCTCATGTCGGTGACTCACGAATATATCGCATGCGCAAAGGTAAGCTTTTGCAGCTCACCCGCGACCATTCTGCTGTTCAGGACATGATTGATTCAGGCGAGATCAAAGAAGAAGAACGTAAAGGGCATCCGCGTTCGCACATCGTCACTCGGTTCGTCGGTGACTTCGCTGTCAACGTCGAACACCACGCCTACAAATGGCAGGAAGGCGACCTCTACTTGCTCGCCTCTGATGGGCTCACCGACATCGTCGAAGATGCCTACATCGAGTCGATTATGGCCAGCCGCATGAGCGTCAAACGCATGTGCGCCGAGCTGGTCGATCGAGTTCTAGTGTCCGGTGCGCCGGATAATGTCACCGTTCTCATCGCTGGACTTTAGGTCACAAGCGGTCAACTAAAACTTTAGAAGAAGATGGAACAGTCTTCCTTCTTGCATATCCAGCAGTCCCATCAACCGGGACTTTTTCGATAACGCAACTTGGAGTTCGTCTATGCACGACCTTAACTTCCTCCAGGACATGCTTGTCCTGTTCGCGCTGGGGACGTTTACGGTGGTTGTCTTCCACCGTATCAACCTGCCCCCTGTGCTAGGTTTTCTGTTAACGGGCCTCTTGTGTGGACCGTACGGTTTTAAGCTCGTCGATAACATCGGCGAAGTCGATGCTCTTGCTGAGCTCGGCGTGGTTCTTCTGTTGTTTACCATCGGCATTGAATTTTCGTTTGAGAAACTGAAAAAGCTCAGACAATTTCTTTTGATCGGTGGCAGTCTGCAAGTCGTAGGCACAATCGCAGCCACGGCGGCAGTCGCGTATCTGTTCGGCATCTCGGGCAGTACGGCATTCTTCCTGGGCATGCTGGTGTCATTGAGCAGCACCGTACTTGTGGTGCGGCTCCTGCAGCATCGCAATGAGATGAACGGCGGACACGGCACGACGACCGTAGGCATTCTGGTTTTCCAGGATCTCTGCATCGTGCCGATGGTTCTGGCCGTACCGTTTCTTGGCGGAACCGAACTCGACCTCACCAAGATCTTCCTGCTCACCGGCAAGTCGATTTTGTTCGTGGTCCTGGCCGTGTCCTTTGCCCGCTATTTCGTGCCCTGGCTGCTCGACCACGTAGCCAACACCCGCAAACGTGAAGCCTTCGTGCTTTCCGTGATGCTGCTCTGTCTGGGCACCGGCTACGCCACCTCGCAGGTCGGTCTTTCGCTGGCTCTGGGAGCCTTTCTTGCCGGGTTGGTGATTTCCGAGTCGAAGTACAGCCATCAGGCGTTCAGCGACATTCTGCCCTTCCGGGAAGTCTTCAACTTCCTGGTGTTCGTCTCGATCGGCATGATGTTCGACGCCCGCACGCTTTTGACTGAGCCGCTCCTGATCGGCAGCTGTCTTGTCCTGCTCGTTCTCGTCAAGGCTGCCATCACCACCGGTATCGCGTTCAGCTTCGGCTACTCGCTCAGAGTCGCCGTGTTGACCGGCTTCACTCTGGCTCAGGTGAGCGAATTCTCGTTCGTCCTTGCCAAAGTCGGACTGGCGGAGAAAGTCTGGAGCCCGGCTCACAATCAGATCTTCCTGGCTGTCGCGATTCTCTCAATGGCGGTCACTCCGCTGGTTTGCGCCATCGGTTTGCATGTCGCCAACCTCCTTGAAAAGGCGCTGCCTGCCCGCTGGATTATGGGCCGCCGCACCACTCCCGAGGAGAACGTCGGCGAGCTCAAAGACCACGTCATCGTGGTCGGCTACGGAGTTGGCGGGCGAACCCTGGCGAACGTACTCAAGGACGTGGCGACACCACATGTGGTGATCGAGCTTGATCCGGATCAGGTGCGCAGCGGTCAGAAATCGCAAGTGCCTATCTTCTACGGCGATGCGTCCAGTCCTTCGGTGCTCGAGCATGCCGGCATCCAGCAGGCGCGCTTGATCGCCATCACCACGATCGATTCGCAGTCCGCCGCCCGCACAGCCGCTCTGGCCAGATCCCTGAATCCCAAAATTCAGGTTCTTGCCCGGGCCCGGATGGTGGAAGAAGTCGACGCGCTTGTGCGCGCCGGTGCTCACGAAGTCGTGCCGGAAGAGCTCACAGGTTCAATTGTCATGCTCACTCGCGTGCTCGGCAATCTCTCGGTGCCGGATGCCACCGTCGAGTCGGCAATCAAAAAGCTGGAGGCGCAATGGTCGGAGAACTGCCCGGCATGCTATCCGGCGACCAAGAACGGAAAAGGAAACGACCAATGATTGTCATTGCCCACCTCATCATGTTTGGCCTGCTGTTTGCCGTCGGTCTGCCCTGGTTGGGCTCGACCGCCGGCGCAGACGTGTCTTTCGGCGGAGGTCTTCTCACTGCCGCCCTCGTGGCGATTGTCGCCGAGGCGGTTGTGCTTGTCGGTGCCGTGGTTGCTCGCTCAATCACTATCAAGCTCGGTATCAATCCTCTGCTGGAGCGCAATAAGGCCGGTGCGATCGCGCATGCGGTTATCTTTGTGCTCCTGACCGGATCTCTGTACGCGGCCTCAGCGGTCCTCCCTCAGGTGATTTCAGTGTCACCAATCTGGGCCGCAGTGTTGTCCGGATTGGTGGTTGCGATTCTGGAAGTCATGGTGCGCGTCAAGCGCTTCTGGATCGCCAGATCGTAAGCCAGTCCAGGGTTTTGGTCCGGTCGGTGGACTAATATTTTCAACCGTTAACGGTTGAAAATACACCGACCGGACAAGTCGCGAAACCCGAGCCATTCAACAAAAAGGATTTCAAGACATGCCCGAACCCGAATCTGCCCGCATCGCTCTGCTCTATGTCGAGGGCGAGAGGCTGATCGATTGCCGACTGGCCGACCGTTTGCCTGAAGTCGGCACAACGATTGAACTGTTCGAGCGCGACACGCATGTGCGCTCGACGGAACGCTGCAGCCGTCCGTGTTGTGCCCACGAACCCGTGGCGCTGTATGTGATCGAGCGGCTCGCCGACAAAGGCTCCGGTTGGGAAGGGTTGAGCGCGGTCATCGAGGACCGGGATTGGGAGGAGGGCAAGTGCACTCGCCATGAGTGGTGCAACTTGTTCGACTCCTATAGCCTGGCAGGCTATCTGCGGCTGGAGCCACCGTTCGAGGAGATGCCTGAGCGGGTGGTCTTGATTGAGGTCAAGCGCCGTTAGTCTGATGCCATGCCATGATAGCGCCGGTGGTGGCGGAGAAAACTCCGCGCCACCGGCGTCTTTATGGTTTTGGTATTAGATGTGGTGCCAACGAAACAATATAGTAGACCGAGATTTCGGATACAAACATTTGCGTGACACTCGTTCTGGCATGCCGTTCGCTATGATTAATTGGACGAATTGACGGGCGCAAACCATGGCAAAAAAGGTCGTAATACGAAATTGCAAAAAGGCTGACCTGGTCGAGCTGCAGGCATTAGTGGAAGAACTGTACGTTACGGACACAGGACCGAACGCCGATATTCCTGACGTTTCGCTGACCTATAACGCCTTGAAAGCCAGCCCCAAGAAAGGGCGCTTGCTGGTTTTCGAAAAGGCAGACCGGCTGGTCGGTTACGCGATTATCATTTTCTTCTGGAGCAACGAATTTGCCGGCGACATAGTCGAAATCGACGAAATTTTAGTTACCGAAGATGCTCGCGGGACGGGTGTAGGCACTGCCTTTTTCAAGTGGTTGACTGGCGAATATCGAGGGCGGGCCATGGGCTGGAGTTTGCAAGTCAATCCCAGCAACAAAGGAGCGCTGCGGCTCTATGAGAGTCTGGGATTTCGGCATTCCGCCAATTGGCATCTGCTCAACGTTTTTGCCTGGAATAAACCGGCTCGTAAACGATCTCGTGGTGCCACCGCCAGGGGTGGCAAGCGCTGATCTAATTCTGGGGGAAAAACAGATAGTCGCTTCCGTCTTTGTTGGGGCGAATAATGACGACCTTGCCCTCGACTCGCTTGGGGCGACCCGATCGGTTCAGCTCCATGAACATATTGCTGACGATGTCTTCCGGCACTATTCTCTCGCGCGATTTGTTGCGAGCCAGGCACAAATCGAGCGGAACGTCCATAAGCCAGAGCTGAACGTCAGTGTAGCCAAACTGTTCTGCTCTTTCCAGAATCGGTTTGCGCTGCTTGGGATTGAGATTGGTGTTGTCGATAATTACGTCGGTGCCGTTTTTCATCAGCTCTTCCAGACGTTCGAAAAACAGGTTGAATACTTGTTCTTTATCGCCTTGCTCGGCGGCGTTGCCATATAACTCTTCGCGAATGCCATCGGCATTGATGTAGTGAAAACCTTTCTCGGCAATCTTCTTGGCGAGAGTAGTTTTGCCCGAACCGGGAACGCCAATCATCAAAATTATTCGCTTCAACGACCGGATCTCCTTTTATGCTGTGGTTTTCTTGCCTGAGTTTGTTCGCAGTTTGCGTTCTTCCAGTATCCATTTTGTCCACACTGCGGCAAGGTAGATGCTGAATACCAGGTACGAAACTGCCAAGATCTGCTCAGTGCGCTGATTGTCTTCAGTGGCGATTGATATTCGATGACCGAGCCAGGGGTTATTGATATAGACGAATCCGACCGAAAGGAAAAAAACGCAAGTGGAAAGATAGCTTGTTCGGGCCCAGATGTTCAGTTTCTTTCTCGATAGAATGGTCTCGAGAAGGCAACCGAAACCAAAGATCAGGATGGCGATTCCGTAATGCTGAAATCTGCTGATTGCCACAAAGTCCTGAACGTGCACGAAAAGCACGGCCACTGCTAATGCCGTAAACAGCAAAATAAGCCGACAACGGCTGGTCGAGTGCCAGAGGAGTTTAGTCGATGTTAAAAACATTACTTAGATCATAACGCAAACCAAGAACGGAGGGACCGGAATGCAAAAGCACTTCGTTACCTGGTGACAAGCTCCGACTGGTCCTGAAATACAATCTTGCCGTGCGAGATTGTCGTGGTTACGCGGGCCGATAGCGTTTGTCCGTCGTATGGTGAATTTGCACTCTTTGAGAAACCGGACTGTGCCTGATAAAGCCAATCGCACTTCGGATTGATTATCGCAATGTCGGCTCGGGCGCCGACCTTGAGACCGGGATCGTCGAGACCAATTACCTGGGCTGGTCCCGTGGTGAGAAGATAAGCGAGCTGATTGATCGACAGTCTTCCTTGTTTGACCAGGCGGTCGTAACAGACGCTGAATGCCGTTTCCAGCCCGATTATGCCGAATGGGGCGGCGGCGAACGACTGTGCTTTTTCTTGTCTTGTATGCGGCGCATGGTCTGTGGCGATCGCATCGAAGACGCCCTCAGACAGCGCTTCGAGAAGCGTAAACTGATCCTGTTTGCTGCGCAGCGGCGGGTTCATCTTGTAATGCGTGTCGAAGTCAGGAATGTCTTCATCACACAAGCTGATATGGTGTGGCGAAACCTCTGCTGTAATCGGCAGACCATCAGCTTTTGCTCGTTTGATCAGGGTCACGGCCGCCATCGTCGAAACATGGGCGAAGTGCAGACGTCCGCCAGTCGAGCGCACCACTTCAATTTCTCTGGCGACGCAGGCTGCTTCTGACGCCGACGGGATACCTTCAAGACCCATTCTGGTTGCCACGATCGAGTCATGCAGGCAACCGCCTCGTGACAAGGCGCGATCCTCGGGATGGCTGATTATCGTCTTGTTCAGCAGTTTTGCAAACTCGAGAGCGCGCGCCATCAGTGACAAATTCGTCAGCGGCATACCGTCATCGGAAAACGCGATGGCGCCCATGTTCGACAACTCCACCATCTCGGTCAGTTGCTCGCCTTGAAGACCGAGCGTTACAGCCGCTACCGGCAGCACTCTGACCTTGGCATAGTCGGCTATCTTTTCTTGAATGATAGAAAGTATACGCGGACAATCGGTAGTCGGATCCGTATTAGCCATCGCGACAACAGTGGTGTAGCCGCCTGCGGCTGCCGCTTTCGTTCCGGTTTCGATCGTTTCTTTGGCTGCTTGATTCAGATCTCGCAAGTGCGTGTGAATGTCAATCAAACCAGGAAGGATCCAGTGATCGTTGGCATCGATAACCGTTTCGCCAGCGTCGTTTGCCAGCTCCTCGTTGATTTCGGTAATCACGCCATCGCAGATGCGGATGTCGGCTCGTTTAAAAGCATCCTTGCCGCTACCCTGGCTCGGCGCCGATGGGTGAACCAGAAGTCCTCGACGCAGAAGCAGTTTTGAGCTCATCGAATCGGTCTCCTTACAGACGATACAAGAGTAGTAAGAGAACGGCCATGCGGGTGAAGATGCCGTTTGTGACTTGCTCTTGAATTAGCGATATACCTTTGTCGTCGGCCAGTTCGGAGGTCAGCTCAACGCCCCGGTTGATCGGCCCGGGATGCATAATGCGAACGCCGGGCTTTGCCGCTTTGAGGCGCTCGTGATCGAGCCGATAAAGCTTGCGGTAGTCGTCCAGACTGGTGATCAATCCGCCTTGTTGGCGCTCGGTTTGCATTCGCAAAGACATGACGAAATCGGCATCTTTGATTGCACCTGGCAGCTCGTGGTGAACGGTCACTCCCATTGCGGCGATATCCGCAGGCATCAGTGCCGGTGGTGCGCAGAGATGAACATCGGCGCCCTGAGGTACTAGCAGGCGAATGTTACTGCGTGCCACGCGACTGTGTTTGATATCACCGACAATGGCAATCTTTTTCCCTTCCACGCTCCGGCAGATTTCTTGCATTGTGAGAAGGTCGAGCAAAGCCTGGGTGGGATGTGCGTTCCAGCCGTCACCGGCATTGATTACAGAAACCGATTCTGGCACCACCGGCAACAGTTGATGGGCCGCCCCGGAATTGGAATGCCTCTGCACGACTGCATCAATGCCCATCGCCACGAGCGTTCGAGCGGTGTCGAGGATGGTTTCGCCCTTGGTGACAGATGAAGTGCTGACATCCAGGTGGATGACTCGCGCACCTAGGTTGCGCGCGGCTAAGTCGAAACTGCTTTTTGTGCGAGTCGAATTTTCGTAGAAAATCGTAGCCACAACTTTGTCATTTAAAAGACTCAGCGGCGTCTTATCTTCTTGAAACCGTTCTTTAGCCGATTTGGCCGTCTGCAAAATCGCAGACACTTCTGCGAGCGACAATTCACCTGTGTCGAGGAGATGGCGGCGACCGTGGAATTGTTTGGCGCCTTCGTTTTTGCAGAAATCCAGGAGAGATTTGTCGATCTCTTGAGAAGTGGAGGCTTCTGGCGGGTTAGTTAGCATGTCGACATTATACGTGGACTGGTGGATTTTTATTTTCAACCGTTAGCGGTTGAAAATATTCTGCTCAAAGGCCCGCCTGTGCTTATTTGCCGGAATCACTTCAGAAAAACTAGTCAGTATAGTAAATCGCGAGTGAAGCCCACGACCGAGTGGCTCGGTCGTGGGGTGGCGATTATTTGCGCATCAGCTTCTTGAGCTCGGCGCCTTGATCGCCGTGGGTTGGCGTTCCGAACATGTTGCAGCGGCCGTCCTTTGGCGAATCGTAGAGGTTAGAGATTTCGCGTTTGACCGGCAGCACCAGGGCGAAATAATCCGTCGTGGTTTTCAGTAGCGTACGAACCTTGTGGCGTTCGCGGCGGTTTGCCTTGGAGTTGAACTCCTTGGAGGAGGACGGAGACACCACAGGCGACTTCTTGTTGGAGCGAGACATGACACACCCTTCATCGGGTGCCGCCCGCCGGATGGAATCATCCCGGCTGTTCAGGCTGCACCGTCAGAAGAATGGCAACGATGTGTTTATCACTAACGTTCTCCTGGAGAGATGAGGTCGGATGGTCTCAGACTTTGGATCCGCTTGACGGCGGGGTCGGGACCGGTTGCGGGTTGAACAGTTGCGTTTTGAGCGCCACTCGTTCCAGCACAGGAATCGTCAGTGTTATTAAAACCAAGATGACTGTGCCGAAGAATGGTCGGTAGGTGTCCGGGAAGGTGACCTCGAAGGGCCCGCCCAGGGCGAAAACCCAGACGACGAACGACACGGTCGCGGCAATGGCATGGAACGCCCGGGAGGGCGGTTCATTCCAGAACACGATGAATGTCGGGCGGTAGAGGACGTAGAGTGGCGTCAATATCAGAATTGCGAAGAACACCACCCAGTACAGGGGAATCTGGTAGCCGATCGACTGCTCTTTTAAAACCCCGTCCAGGAACATGTAAGCCGTGACGAGCGGCCCCGGAATGTACCGGATGATTTTCTCGATGTAAGAGACTTCGCGTGAGTCTGGCGGGACGATTTTGTGCTTGTTGGGGCAATTTGGGTCGCAGACACAAGTGCAGGAAACTGGAGGTTTCATGTCAACACCTTGGATTAAAGGTCGGTTTGGTAACTCCTTGGGGAAGGAACAATGAGCCGTGTAGTGCTGTGCGATTGTGGCGAACGCTATAGTTCGGGCGCAGAGCTTGGTTTAAGTGGGAGATTACAGTTTCTGTGTTTTCAGTGGCTGATTTCCCTGGGTTGATTGGTGGTTGTCATATGACTAATAGTGGCGTTGATAGGGCAAGAAAGTCCATAGCTTCAGTCATGATTGGCTCAAGTAAATGAGACTGGCGCGCGCGAGGCTTTACCAGTTCCGTCCGTGATATCGAAACTCGAACGTGGCAAAGAGAAATGAGTCGGGCTGTATTGCCAAGTGTTCTGTCGCCGTTAGAGGCAATTGTTTTCGGGACAATCAAAGAGTTGATTGGTGATAGGATTATCGACGGCGGTTCTACTCGGTTGAGAGTCGCAAGCGTTGCACTAGATCTGGGTCTTGAACATGTCATCAATTCTGTCGGCTGACGAAATCATTGAAATCACAGGTGGGCGACTGGCTCAAGGTCTTGTTCCCAACCAGTCCGGACACGTGGTCACCGATACCCGTCAGGACGTTGAAGGTGCCTGGTTTCTGGCGCTTCCCGGCCAAACTTATGACGGTCATGATTTCCTGGGAGATGCCTTCTCAGCAGGTGCAATCGGCTGTATTGTCGAAGAGAGGCAGCATTATCCGATTCCAGCCGAAGCACCGTTTCCTGTCATTGCTGTTCCGGATGGGTTGATTGCCTTGCGTGCGCTGGCGCGAAATTGGCGCCGACGCTTGTCGTTGAGGATGATTCTGGTTGTGAGTGCTGAACGAGATCGGGCTTTCTCATTGTCATCGTACACATCCAAAATTTTGTCATCTCGTTTTCCGACCAAGCTAATCGACTTCAGTACTGCGCCGGGTAACCCTCTTTCCGAGCTGGTTGCGCTCGATGAGACCACACAGTTTGTGGTGGCGAGTATGGTGCCGCCCTCCATCGATGACGTCACGTTTCAAGCGACGGCTTTGAGTCCAAATATCATCCTGTTTACCGATGAACCGTTTGCGTATATGAGATTGACGACCAGTCCTGAGGAACTGGACAACGGCGTCAAGACCTTACTGACGTCGATGGACAGAAGACCTGGATTAGTTCTGGCTTGCGGCACGGCCAGCGCCATTATTCGCGGTTTCGAGATGCCCGCCAATGTGACCTTCAAAGCCTATCCTGGTTCCGCGTTCAAACCGCAAACATCCACTGATGGTGATGAGAGTTTCATGCCGAGCACCGAGGAGAGTTGGTGCGTTGCCGAGGTTTGCAAAGACTGCGGCATTCCGGATGATATTATATACGGTGCCTTTGTTTAGGTGCTAAACCATTAATTCCGATGGTGTAAGCCTGCGTCTACCGCGGGAAACCAGCATATAGAGCTGTCTTGTTAACCACATGGTACCGGGAAGAATGTACATGACGGCTGCGATTTTTCCAAACGGAAGATTCTTGAGAATAAACGGAATCGCCTCTGGGCCTTCCCACTGGTCGCCTGATTCGTCGACCAATAGCAGGCTCCACTTCGACTGATCGAGACGCTCGATCAGCGACTTTGCAGTGCTGCTTGATGAGTCACGATCGACGAAAGTGAAGAACTGGCGCCGATCCCACCATTTTACGAGCGCACCTAAGTTGCGGACGACTGTGCAGCGTTCGTCGCATACGATAGTGAAGGTCTGGGACTCCTGGCATGCATTAACAATTCCATTCATGTCAAGGCGCCTTCCTGGAAACTTTGGAGATGTTTAATTTTAGCATCGGTTTAGCTATGGTGAAAAGCCCTGATCGTCAGATTTTTCTGGATTTTCGAGTGCTTGATTTGTCGCATGACAACTGGATGTCAGGCGATGCGGCTGTCGAATATCTGTGCATGCGATTGTAGGCAACCGTGATGGGCAGCCGTGACTCGATGATTGGCATGCGCGACAATCGCTCGTTGGAGTGACCGGATGTACGGCGGAAGGCTTGCTGTCAGCTTGCTCTTCGGTTGGGGCTGAATTTTTGTCAGCGTCCGGTAATTAATACTACGGGATATAAGAGAAGTTGGCTGAAAAAGCGTGGCATCCGAACAGATTTTGTTCGGATGCCACTATCGTCTGATCGCAACGCAGACGTTCAATCACATGATGCGCGGGCAGCTGCCGCCAGCCATTTCGTCCAGCATCTTCAACCGCTCGGGGATGGGCGGATGATTTTCGCCGAGGCGCTTCCACCAGCGACGTAGTCCGGACAGAACACCACCTTTGGTGCTCTTCGGACCTTCGCTGTTGAAGTCTTCCTCAAGATTGCTGACCAGAAGGATCGGGTTCAAGCCCGAGATCAAGAACTTCGTGTTCGGATCGGTGCCGCTGTGAATGGTCATCCAGAGCACAATCTTCTGCAGCGCAGAGGACAGCGCACAAGGCTTGCCGGTCCACTGAGCGGCCATCGCGTCAGCGTGGCTTTCGCGACAACGGCTGACGAACAAGCTGACGAACTTCGCGAAGGTGCTGACGATGTAGAACACCACCACCATCAGGAAGAAGCCGGCAATGCCGCCAGTCGTCGCGAAGAAGCCCTTCTTCTGCTTCTTGACCTTGTTCTCGAGCTTCTCGAGAAGGGTAGCCGATTTGCGCGAACTGAACGCCGAGTGGAACAACCAGGGGAATCCCTGAGCGACCACGAGACTGAACAGCGAGCCCAGCACGGCAGTCAATGACGTGATAGCGACGTCACGACCCTGCACGTGAGCCAGTTCATGTGCGAGAATCGCTTCGATTTCGTCATCATTCAGGCCCACTTCGAAAAGACCTTCAGTCGCGGCGATGAACGCCTGCGAAGGCGAACGTCCGGTAGCGAAGGCATTGGGCACGGGCAGCGGTGAAACGTAGACGGGCGGTTTCACTTTCAGACCAGTCTTCGGAAACAGCTTGTCGACGATTCGAACCAGACGAGCATGGTCAGGATCGTTCATGTCCGGTTCCTGGCAGCGCATCAGGCGTTTGACGAGGGCGCCGCTGTGATACCAGCCCAGAATCGGAAACAAAACCCAGAGTCCGAGCAAAATGGTGCCGACCGACCAGTGGAAGCCCATCCACCAGATACCGGTCGCCGAAAGTGCAGTCAGAAAGAGAATGCCCAGAATCGTCTGAATCCAAGTCATCGTGAGACGATGAGAGATAGCGGAAGGATTATGTGCCATCCGAGTGTCCTTTATTTTAGAGTTTCAGTCGGCGGTAGCGCGCTTGCTGACCCGGTTCCGAGTTCAATGCAGAGACGCGACGTATGTTCGCCTGTGGTCCACCAACCCACTACATTGTGGTTTGGTGAAAGGAGAAAGAGTGAAGAGGTACTCTACGAGTGTGTGCGGAGTAGACCAAATGTGATTGAAGAAAAGAACTTGGTGACCCTACTCAATTGTCTATTCTTAGCTCAATATCTTTTACTTAGAGGAATTTCAGTACCACTTGTAATGCACTAGGCTTTACTTCTTGACAGTTGATGTCACAGCTGGCGCGGCTAGCAATTGCAGGGAAGCTGCTTCTGGACTGGATTGTCAACAGGTGGCGAAGGGACGACAGTGTTTCTGAAGTGGTATTACGAGCGGTGATTCGAGGTTGTGTTGGGCTTACATTTTCAACCGTTAGCGGTTGAAAATATTTGACTACTCACACAAATTCTTCGTCCAAAAATTGAACTTTTTTCCCCGTTTGATCGTTTTAGTTATTAGATGGGCAAAGGAGTGACTCATGGTTACCGCGATTGGTGCTGTGATCTCGAAACGCGAATCGTTGGCACTCCAGTTCGCCAGCATCGCAGAATCTTTGAGTCGTTTTGAGATCGCCATTCCGAATGAGGATTCTGCGCGAGCGCATGTGCTTGCCATGCTTGCCGCGAATGGCGTTGGGTGTGGTAATTGTGGTGTTGTAGGATTTCCCGGCTCCGATCGCTACTTTTGTTGCCATGGATGCAAACGACCTGTCTGGGTTACTGCTCATACATTTTTTGAAAACGTTCGAAAACTGCGACCCTGGCTGGCTTTGATTTGGCTAATGGAGAGAGGAATTCTGTTTAACCCGAACCAGGTTCATTCGTTAATTGACGTGTCATGTTCGACGGCCGCTGAAATGAAGCGAAAACTGGATTTTCTAGTTGCCGAGCAAATGCCTCCTGACTCACCAACGGTTCCCTCCGGTTTGTTCAATGCGCTGTTCTCTAGACGTACTATCGAAACCCCAGCCAGAGCGCATCCGCGTGAAGAACAATCGCAGATCGAAAAGCAAGTAGAAACCCGGTCAGCACCAGAGGTGGTGCCGATCGCGGATATTGACGACCCGTTTTACGGACCGCTGAATGATTGTGAAAAGGCCGTTTGGGACTGCCTTGAGGAACCTCTTGATTTTGATCGTCTGGCTTATCGCTCTAAGTTGGACACCTCCGCATTGAATGCGGGAATATGTCTTCTTGAATTGCGTGGTCTTGTGAAGTGCTCTAGAGGCTTATATTCCAGGGTTTGTCTTGGTCAATACGATGTCGATACCAGCAAAGTTCCGATCGGCAATTTCATCAAATTCGTAAAAACTTGCCATCAAGGAATCGGGCGCAGGACGCTCCAGTGGTATCTGGCTGCATTTTGGTGCCACAACGATCGAAAACGATGGGGACCTGGCGAACTTCTATCCGTTTGTTTGAAGGCGTCTCCTGTATCTCGTCAACAGTTGCGCATGTATGTATCCGCGCCGTTCGTCAAGATATTGCCGCAGCTGGCTTAGTCACTTTTCTTTTCACCGCCGCAACATGATGCATCCGTCGAGCGAGTCTTGCTCTTTTTTGTCTCTCGGGCAGCGTCGGAGCTGGCTTTCTTGCCCGCGTCCCAGAGACGTTCTTTCTTGTATTTTTGCAGACCCGGACTTTCGACTTCGAACGGATACTCTTTGGAATAGCGCTTGTCGATGTACTTTTGAATGTCGGACAGGGATTTGCCTTTGCGATGAAAGTTTAACGCCAAGATTGATTCTTCCTGGCAAATGTGACAGTCCACGCCGTGATCGGAGGTAAAGCAATCGAGTAGACTGCCATGACAGTCTGTTAAATCGCATCCGCAATAGCAGAATAGCTTGGCGCAAATTTCTGGGATCTCTTTGGCTGCTGCGTAGCCGGCCTTTACTTGTCCCACGTAGTTGTTCGGATCAAGAACTTGCGGGTTAGATGCGGGTTTTTCGTCAGCCAGAGCACTTAGACAAAGGAAGACTGAAACGCAGAGCGTGCTTATCAGGTGCCGAGTTATCCGAGAATTAGCCATAAACTAGTTTTAACAGGTTTTGATAGCGATGGTTTTATTGCTTCCACCCTAGAAATCTTATCGCACTGGCTGGCTGAGCGTGATCGCTTCGATCGTAACGAAGCAGCGTAGTTTACAAGCGGCGTACCTATCCATTTGATATGATCTGATGTTCTGTAAAGCATGTTAGAAGGTGCACAATGGATTTCGACGTGATTGTGGTCGGCGGTGGCCACGCCGGAACCGAAGCTGCCAACGCCAGCGCCAAAATGGGTTTGAAGACTCTGCTTCTGGCCGTCAATCTCGACACGATTGGTGCGATGCCGTGTAATCCAGCTGTCGGTGGTCCTGGAAAGTCGCATCTCGCTAAGGAAGTTGATGCGCTTGGTGGAGTCATTGGTATCGCGGCTGATGCCACCTATCTGCAGCTTCGCACGCTTAATTCAAGCAGAGGTGCAGCGGTGCAGGCTCTTAGAGCCCAATCGGACAAGCGTGAATACAGTATCTGGATTAAGAATTATCTCGAGACTTTGCCGAACCTGACCTTGAAACAGGGTATGGTCAATCGGTTCATCGTCGACGGTAATCAGATAACCGGAGTGGAACTGGCGTTTGGCGAACGCATTGGCGCGCGTGCCGTGGTTTTGTGCGCCGGAACCTTCCTGGAAGGAACAATTTGGATAGGAAAGCAAACGCAACCAGCCGGTCGGGCTGGTGAATTTCCGGCGGTCGGATTGTCAGAAAATCTTCGATCTATGGGATTTACGACTGGGCGACTGAAAACGGGTACACCTCCAAGGATCGACGGCAGAACGATTGACTACAGTCAATTGCCGGTCGTGCCGGGCGACGAAAACCCAGAGTTCTTCTCGTTTCTAGACAAACGTCCAGTGCTGGAACAGATTCCATGCCACCAAACCCATACGACCGAGAAAACTCACGATCTGATTCGCGCAAACCTGCATGAGTCGCCGATGTACTCAGGTATGATCCACGGAGTCGGTCCGCGTTATTGTCCTTCAATTGAAGATAAAATCGTCCGTTTTGCAGACAAGGATAGCCATTCACTTTTCCTCGAACCGGAAGGTCGTTCGACCTATGAAATTTACCTGCAGGGCTGTTCTACCAGCCTTCCAGTGAGCGTTCAGGAACAGATTGTTCGGTCGCTTCCTGGGCTGGAGAATGCAGCGATGGTGCGAGCTGCGTATGCCGTCGAGTACGACTACCTTCCGGCTGTTCAGTTTACGCACACGCTCATGGCGAAGGATTTGCAAGGATTTTTCGCGGCCGGTCAAATTCTGGGCACGAGCGGATACGAGGAGGCGGCTAGCCAGGGCATCGTAGCTGGTATCAATGCCGCTTTATATGTGCTCGGCCAAGAGCCCATGATACTGCCACGTTCATCAAGTTATACGGGTACTCTCGTGGACGATCTAGTCACGAAAGAAATTGGAGAGCCCTATCGGATGATGACTTCTCGATCCGAATATCGATTGCTCCTGCGTCAGGACAACGCTGATGCCAGGCTGACTCCGTACGGACGAAAGATCGGTCTGGTCGATGAACATCGCTGGTCGCTGTTCATGAAAAAGCAAGAAACAATAGCTGTCGAAAAACAGCGCCTGTCCTCCACGCGTGTACGCCCTGATGCGGACTGGTCTGCGGCGCTTTCGGAGTATGGCGAAGAGTTGAAACAGTCGGCCACGCTGGAAGAATTACTCAGGCGTCCTCAGGTTCCGTACTCAGTCATTGAAAAGCTTTCGCCCAGCGACAGCAACTCGGTTTTTCCATTTGCGATGGCGTTGGAAACTGAGATTAAGTACGCAGGCTATATCGAACGTCAGAAATCGCAAATCGCTCAAACCGAAAAACACGACAATGTGAAACTGCCTGTCGGGCTTGATTACAACGATCTTGTCCATCTGTCCAAAGAGACAAGAGAAAGACTGAATCGCATCCGTCCTGAAACCTTAGGGCAAGCCTCCAGAATGGGTGGCGTTCGACCGGCTGACATTTCCGTGCTGATGGTCTATCTCGAAACCCAACGACGCCAACGCGAACTAGCTTCAACCGGCGGCAGTTCTCGTTGATGACCGCAAACGGTTGGATAAAAACATTGGTGCTGGTATGTTTCATATCACAGCAATCCGGTGCCGTTGCACAGCAAACCGTCGAGGCTCCCCGCCTCAGAGCAACTATCCAGCACAGCGACTCACTGCCGCCCCTGCCGCCAAAGTTTCGAGCTGGTGCGTTTTTTGGTGCCTATGGCCTTCCAAACCTTAAGGGCGAGCGCGAACAAAAGCAAAATCTACAGTTCAAAATACCTAATTGGCTCGCTGGTAGATGGGAGAGAAGTCATTCCACCGAAACTCAACGAACCGAGCTGCCATCCGGAAAAGCCTTGAAAACAGCTGGTTTAAACACGGCGAAAGCATTCGATGCATTCGGAAGTTACCGCGATAAAAACGGACAGATCTGGCAGTTGTTTTCGTCAGATCACGCATCAGGTGAGGTTGACCGTGGAGAGTTTATCGATCGGCACACAGTCACTAAATACAATCTCGAGGCAGTTGGTGCCAACACCGTCGTAGTTGAGGTGCGAGCCTTCCACCTCGTGCTCAACAAGAAAACTCAGCGCATTGTGCAGAGCTATCAGGACGAGGAGTTCAACACGTACACGCTGATTTCGGAAGGGAAAGTCAAGACCGACAGTTCAGTAAAAGTGTTCGATGGTGATGGTGCTCCGAAGTTGTTGACCCGCAGCACCTCTGATGAGGTCCGGGTTAGTCGGTTTGAAGGACCTAGTCGTTAGCTGATATTTTCAACCGTTAACGGTTGAAAATATTTGGAAGCCATCCGTCGCATATTTCTCAATTCGAACAAAATAAACTACTAATGTTATTACCGTATGTGCATCGGGGTAGATATACAGTGATACGATTTCGTCCTGTCAATCTCACAAGACCTGAGAAGGAAAGAGCGAGCAGTAGCGGCTGTTTTAGCTTGGGTCGAGCAGGGAACGTATTTTAAGAGTGAAGCAATCCAGAAACATTTTTATCAAGAGGTTGGTCTAGGGACGGTGTCACCGAGCTTTTTCAAACCAAAACAGACAATTCACAGAATGCAGGACGTGATGATCGGCGAGCTTCTTGTGAAAGCCTCGATTATCAGTCAGAAGCAGCTGGATGATTGCGTTCGACAATCAGGTATGAAGCGTTTGCATTTGGGTCAGATGCTAATGATGTCCGGATACATATCGCCGCGCGATCTGCAGGCCGCGACTGACGCGCAGGACATGCTGCGCGCCAATGTCATCGACATCGAGATGGCGATCAAATGTCTCAAAATCTCGTTTAAATCAGGACTAAAATTTCCGGACGTTGTAGACAATCAGCAGGCCATCGACCAGGAGAAGGCAGATTCTCAGGTCTGGACACTCGGTCATTTATTGAGTGAAGCCGAAGTGGCGACACAACAGCAGCTTGATGCAGCCTATCAACGCAGCAATTCGACGAACATTCCAACTGGTCGGATTTTAATTTTAAACGGCGTTATCAACGATTATCTGCTCACCACTGCCCTGGATTTGCTTATCAAGGCCAGAGACGAAGTTTGCACCAGAGATGAAGCCATCGAAGCCATGCGTGTTGCTGCTGGGCTTGCGCCGGCATCGCCGCTCACCCAGAATCTACTGCTTCCGACGGCGACAAGGCGGCCGCGTCTGGGGCAACTGATGTACATGGCTGGCATCATGAGTGAAACCGACGTCACCAACGCCGTCGAGTTTGGGCTGACTTTCAACATCATGATTGGGCAAGTGATGGTGGAACAAGGGTACGTTTCCACACAGCTGGTTGAAGCGGCACTTGAACTTCAAAATTACATCGAGGCTGGTCAGGTCGATGCCGAGCGGGCAGGCGAAGTTTTAGAGAAGGTCTACCATAATGGTGGCGACATAAGCGATTTGATAACCAGTCTGCAACCCATTCTCCGAATGACCGGTGGAGAGGAAAGACCAAGACTGACGTTCGAAAAGTTGCTTGTTCTCTCACGGGTGGTGAGCCAGGATCAGATTCACGAAGCATTTGATATCTGTCGCCAAACTCCGGAGGCGCTAGCCAAAATCCTCTGTCTGACCGGCTTTATCGAAGGGCATGTTCACGATGCTGTTTTGCGCTGTCACGAATTGCTGGACCAGGGACGTCTGACACAGGACGACGCTCTAGTAGCGCTGGACTATTGTTTCAATAAACATCCGGAAGCGAGACCAGGGTTTGATGAAGCGCTCTCGGAACTGGGTTGGTCTGATACCGGTCTTGGTGCCAGTGAACACGCACAACTCGCTCACGATCAGTCGTTCGATCCGGATCGCACCGCCGATGAAATACCGGCAATTGTGCCGACGGCTGATGAAGGTCAGCCTGGATTCAATTTGTTGGAGCATTTTGGTTTGAGCGAGGGCGATGAGGAAACCGTCGAGAGTCAAGAAGAGAGCGCCCCAGCTGCGCCTGTCGATGAGCAGGAACCGGTCAGTGAAGATGAATCTTGGCGATATCCTGATGATTCCGGTGAGGGACCTTCTCTATCTGGAATGGGCGTGGCCACTACGGACACTCCGGTAATTAGTTTTGCCGATCGCGTTCTTGATGACCCGATCAGTAACATCGCCGAGCCGCCAAAATCGGATGGTAAGCTCGCCAACATCCTTGATCGCATCGTGGACGATGAAGAGGCTCAAGAAGAATCGGAAGCGTCATCATCGACCAATGGAAACGGTCAAGGTAGTTCTGCTGCACCTGTGGAGATCAAGAAGCTCGCACCGGATGAAGCCCGACCGTTGGGTGCGCTCGGCAGAGTCAGACCCGATAAAGAAGCACTCAGACAACAGGAAATGACGATCGCTCCTCAGAAGATGAAGATCGACGAAGCTTCGCTTCTGATGAAAAACGAAGAGGATTTGCCTGAACCAGAAACTGACAAGAAAGCGGCTGTGGGTGCCGCTATGTATCGATTGGCTGAAAGTTACTTCGAGCAGGGCGATTTTGCAGAAGCCCAAAAAATCTACGAGAAAATCCTTGCAATTCGTCAAGCAGAACTGGGCAGTCAGCATATAGACCTGGTCGAAGACCTCAACAAACTAGCCGAAGTGTTGTGGGTGCAGGGCAACTTCAGACAAGCGGAACCGTTTGTGCGCCGCGGCGTCACAATCCTGGAAAGCACGCAGCCTGTAGACGGGCTCCGGCTGGCTGAAGGCTTGCGGATTTTGGCAGGATTGTTTTTCCAGCAAGGCAAGTTCGAACCGAGCATTCCGTTCCTGGAGCACGCACTGCTTTTGAAAAAAGCGGCTCTGGGAGACGATCATAGAGACGTCGGAAACCTGTTGCGAGAATACGCGAAACTTCTGAAGAAGATGGGACGTACTGCCGAAGCAGAAAAGCACTATATGCAAGCCAAGAAAATTCTGGCCAAGAATCCGTCTGAACCCGAAGCTTCGTAGATGATTGACTGTATCAATCGACTGTGACACCACATGTGGTGAGTGATCCGTTTGAATGTGCTCGAGGCTTTAAAAATGACCAAAAACCAGATTCTTTTGCTCAGTTTCTGTATTGCGCTGACGCCTGCAGTCGGCATGGCACAACCCCAATCAGAAGGAGATAAAGACGACTCGCTGATAAAGAAAAGCGCGCCTCTGGAATCCGATTCCTCGGTCGAGCTGCAGGAATTTAAGAGCGACAACCTGATCGTGAAATATCCTTCCGCATGGGAGCGGATGGCAGACGTGCCGAAACCCAGAGTGCTTCATGTGAAAACCATGGGTGGTAAGGTCAACGCCAGCGTCACAGTGCAACCGGTCCCATCCGGTATCACTTTAGAACAGTATCGTGATGCCACTACCCGTGATATCGAATCTGATGCCAAGGACTTGCATCCCCAGAAAGTAGCGGAGGAAAAAACACATCTTGGCGAAATCGACGCTTGGAAGCTAATCTATTCGATAAATGTGCCAAACACGCAACCGCCCATATCAGCCAAGCAAACGTTGTACATCGCCGTCAAAGGCGATCGTGGTTACCTCTTGTGCTGCACGGCTTTTGACGCGCTTCCCGGCAAGTACGACAGCATATTCCGGCTCATGGCTGATTCTTTGAAAATCCCGCCGGAGGAGAAAGTGCCTTCCAAGGTGCAATAGTAATTTCGATTTTCAACCGTTAACGGTTGAAATCCTTGCGCGCAAGCCCGGTTGACGATGTAGCCCGTTTTATATTTTCAACCGTTAACGGTTGAAAATACAGCTTCACTTGGAAATCTGGTTAAAGCGCGCATCAGCGATCTCGTCTGGACCGCCCCATCTGAAAGCGCGAATCATAAACGGCAACCACGCGTGTCCTTGCACGATCTGGTGGAAAAACGCCTCGTGTTCCAATTCGACTTTGGATAGTTCAAGAAGATTCCGGTTCATTTCATCAAGACCCAGTTCATGGGCGTGGTGAGCGGCCGTGAAATATTCTTCGGTATTGTCATTTTCCAACCGCCCGGCGAAATACATCGGTAAAAACCATCCGGATGCGAAACAGCCGACGAATGCGGTTATACCGATTGAGACCATCATGATCTCGCGCCAGGTCTGCGGTTTGCCGTTGAGTTCCCTGAGCATCGTCCCGACGATGGCGCGGTGATTCCACTCGTCGTTTTCGATCTTGCGGATGTCTGATTTCTGCTGGGAGTGTTTCAACGAACGCCAGTGTCCGGCGTATGCATACGCGGCGGCGAGTTCACCCGAATATGCCATCTGGAGTATATGAATCAATTCTTTGCGATGTGCGGCTGCGTCCATCGACACTGATTATGCCACGCTAAAGGGCGTCAGAATCTTATATCAACTTGAATCTTTTAGAGCGATTTGGCTGTTGCTTTTAGTCCAATTTCCTGGGTCAGGTTATCGAGATTCTGTGCCGTATTGCCGATCTCCTCGGTTTTAATGCCAGCATCGGATGCTTGCGCGGCTGGAGACATGCTGGTATGTTGAGCCACTTCTTTCGAGGCTGAAACCGCATCACTTGGCGTATGGGCAACGGTTTTGGCTGGATGGTGTGCTGGGGCATGTGCGGTTCGGGCGTGCGCCGCCGCGCCGTGATGTGCCGGTGCATGGTGCGCGGTAGCGTGAGCGGGAGCTGAAGGTCCGCCGTGAGCTACTTGCATGTGAGTGCCGCCATTAGGAATGGCAAGGTTTTGACCCGGATGGATCAGATCAGGATTGCTGCCGATTGTCTGGGCGTTTTGTTCGTAAATTGCATGCCAATTCTGTCCGCCACCAAGATGATCTTTCGAAATATTCCAGAGATTATCGCCTGACTGCACAACGTAATTATCCGCTCCGGATGCGGCATTCTCGACTCCGGGTAGTTTCAAGTCGGTGCCTTTGAAGATCAGATTAGGATTGCTTCCCACTACATCTTTGTTCAGATCGTATATTTCAGTCCAGCGAGAGCCGGAACCAAGATTGTCTTTGGCAATGTTCCAGAGGTTGTCACCGTTTTCAACCACGTGATGAGCTGGAGCGGCACCCGAACTGGCTATCTCTGTGCCACTACCAGCGGTGGCGTTATCTTGCAACAGCGAACCACGCTCCGGAGTCACTGCTTGAACTCCGGATGCGTCAGTGCCGGCAGATTGATAAGTCGGCGCCGGCTGGGTCAAGCCTTGAGGTTGAGTGGCCGGCATTTGCGCGGTCGGTACCGAGGCACCACCGACTGTCGGACCGAATGAGTTGCCGCCTTCCATGGCGATAAATTTGTTCGAGGACAAGTCGATGTTTGCGGCCCCTCCGTCGAGGAACTGGCTACCATCCATTGAGCTCATCTCGTAGAGCGAGCTTCCTGGTCCAGCGACGCCTCCGACCTCATACGACTGCATGCCGAGAGGCTGGTGTTCGAGGCTTAGTGTGACGGGACTGGCAGAACTAGCCACTTTCGTGCTGCCGTCCAGCAGTCCGTTCTGAAGCAGTGTCTGAAAAGGATTATTCGAGCCGCCCATTGTGGTGAGTGTCAACGGCAGGTCGTGCATGACAAATGTGGAAACCGACGTCAAAGCTTGTTGTGCCATACCCGCCCAGAGAGCCGGGTCTAGCAAATTCATCAGCCCGCCGTCGGCAGGGAAGAAGAATGCCATCAATGCGGAGAAGAAATCGCCGACGATGCCAGTCAAGCCAGGCATCTTCAGAATCATTTGGACAAGCGGCGAGATTGGCTCGCCGCCGGGCGGAACGCCTGCCAGCGCACCTTGCTCAAGACCGGGCATCAATCCGGCATCGAGGCCGGGAACCGTGCTTGCCGGAGAGCTTAGTGTCGATTCGAATCCAGTCGGAGCTTGGATTGTGGCATTGCCCACGTTTGACTCCAGTCCGAAACCGTCAATCTGCAAATCCGGTAATTTAGTTTGACCGGCGTTAGTCTGAAAAAAATCACGTGCGGCATGCACATCGGTTGGCTGAGAGAGCTGCGAACCGACGCGTCCATCCACAGCCGCGGACGTCTCAAAGCTTCGATTCAGAATTTCGCCCGCTTCCGCGGGATTATATTCGGGGTGCATGCAACCGCTCAGCGAAGCGTAGTAAAAAAAACGGACAAAAGTAGTGTCGTCTTTATATGTTAAAAAGGGGTTGATGTCAAGAGGGTGCCGGGTTTCGGGTTTGGTTAGCTACGCGAAAACGCCCGTCACGACTAGGCTTGCGGTCAAATAAATGTTCGGAGTATTTTCAACCGCTAACGGTTGAAAATACAAACAGGTGCAATATCACAATTGAAATCTTAAGGTCGTAGCTTCAACTCTGACTCTGGTAAATTATCGATGCTGCACTATATATGGTGGCAGTCGTTGAGCGTTAAACCTTACGATGCCTCTTGCTCTATTTCTTTGATACACTCATCGCATTTAACCAACAGTCTCGAGATTCGCATGCTCAGCCCTTGCGCGATGCTTGCTACGGCGCCGATGCTGGGATTGCGTTTGCCTTGTTCAACATTGCTCAAGAATGCCCGGTTGACGCCGGAAAGTTCGGCCAGCTCTTGCTGTGACAGATTCAGTTGTTTGCGTCTCTTGGCGATCGTTTTGCCCAGGCAAACGTACAGATGTTCGTGTACCGGTCGTTTATTAGCCATGCTACTTCTACTTCGCCTCTCCAGTCAGTGATTTTTGGTGGACGCAGAAATTCGAAAATGGTTGCAATAAATTTGTCACCAATTGCGTACCGCCCAAAACCCGGTGGACACATGGAAATGCTTGTGGTGGCTTCGTCTTTCGCCGTGCTGTTATCGAGGGGCGGAGAGTTGCTTGAGCAGTTCTTCGGCTGGACCGACAGCCTCGGGTTCGCCAAGCTGTCTGGCAAAGCCTAAAACACGTTCCGCCTGATTTCTGGCTTTGTCGTGTTGCGCCAGTTTGAACAAAGCGGTGGCCCGTTTAAGACCGGCGACTAGAGCCAATCGCGGGATTTCGCTATTGTCTGCGAATTCAATGCAAGACCGGCTTTCGCGCTCTAAATACGCCCAGTCGGCATTAACTTCGGCGTAGTGCATAAGATTGAGCCAGCAAAGTTGAGCGCTGTAGCTGTCGCCTTCATCGGCTGCGATGTTGAGCGCTCGCGAGAATTTGTCGTCCATGCCCTGCAAATCGCCCAATTCGCCTTGAGTATTGGCGAAGCTGAAAAAATAGTCGAACAGAACTTTCAGTTCGAAATTGCCCAGACAGCTCTTGACGTAGTCGGAATCGAAGATAGCAAGCGCGTCCTTGTAACGCCCCAGGTCCATTAAGCTCCATGCCTTTCGCATATGAACCTGACCGAGAAAACCCTTGGTCACTGCAGGTGGTGGCATGCTGTTGGCATTGCGGATGATCTGGTCCCAGGCTTTCAGCGCATCGTCATGATGTCCTTCGCGGGCTCGCGATGCGGCGTCGTTGAACATGTCAATTAGTTCGGGTGCGATCAAAGGAGGAACTCGATTGGGGTCGAATATTTATATCATGTATGAGCAAACCCCGGCGATGGCTGCAGCTGTACTAACGTATATCATAGAATGATTGGATGTGAAAAGCCGCACCCCGTCGATGTTTCGACAGGGTGGGCTCTTCCAGTTCGTCAGTCGGGCACGCCCGGACGAACCTTAGCGGTTGTTCGGCAGCGAGCGCGTCAGACCGGAGGGCAGAACGCTGAGGATAATGGCATCCACGCGGTCCTTGTTCTTGTGGTAGAGAACGCCCATGAGGATGACGCCGACACCGACCGCTGAGAGCGCGACCGGAAACCACATCGAGTCCTTGAAGGCGTCGTACGACAGATACATCAAGTAGCCGGTCGAACCGAGCGCGCCGAGACCAAGGAAGATGCTGCGCTGAATCAGTACCGATGCCAGCATCAGCCCGACGTTGACGGCGAAGTAGGCGAACATGCCCAGGTTGCCGCCCTTGTCGAGGAAGGTGTAGGACAGCCAGAAGCTCGACACGCCGAAGAGGTAGCCCCAGAAGGAGTAGTCTTCGTTGGTGCGACGATCGACCGCAAACGAGGTAGCCGTCATAGCGGCGCCGAAGATCATGGAGACGATGAGCTGGTCATTGCCCCAGAACCAACTGCCGTGGTTGCCCACCATGCCGGTCACGGTCATGCTCATGAACCACAATGCTGCGAACAGTGGCATGGTCAGGAACGGGAAGCGCACGAAAACCAGCGCCACCACAGCGGCTGCCACCGTTGCCGTCTCGAGCACGAGCTCGGTCGACGAGGACAGGTTGGAGACCTGGTTGAGCGACATGATTCCGAACAGAAGCACCGGCGTCATTGACACAGCCAGAGTGAACATCAGTCCACCGGGAACGCGCAGGTTCTTCTTGAAGTACAGGAGGCTGCCCAGCGCGATAAACGCGGCGCCGTAAGCGGCAGAAGTGGCGACCAGAGCAGGCGCCTGGTATTTGACCGTGAGCAGCGCCATGAAGATGGCCATGGCGATCAGCACGATGCCGGCACCAGCATAGTAGGCCAGGTTGACCAGGTTGAACGAAGACTCCGTGCTCGTGCGAGCGACAAGCGCTTGCCAGAGTTTGGAAACTTGATCGGCCGGCAGAAGACCCTGGCTGGAAGCCCAGTCCAGATCGTCGCGGGTGATGGAGACAGTCTTCCGTGAAGGAGATGAGGTCGTTGTTTCGACGACCTTGAGCGAGTTGCGTTCAGGATTTGACATGAAAACTCCGGTTCGGTTAGTGCACACCATGCTTGTGCATGGATGCGCGAAGCCGTCTAATCGGCTGGATTGCTCGCAAGAACTGTGTGTGGAACTCTTGGGAGTTCCGCACGGATTTGGAAGTGAGTGAATCAGTAGTTCCTGGAGCAGTGATCTGATGTTTTGTAGAGAAGGTAGTTGATAAGCACGTTACTGACATTTTTCTTGCTGAAGCTACAATCTCCGGTGTTTCTTAAGTGAGAAACAGTTGAGAAACCACACACGGGCTGGCGCAGCTTGTGCGAGCCGTCACTAAGGAAACACGATGTATTGAGCCGGAACATGGTCTGTGAGCCAGACGCCGTTGGTACTCAGAAAAAACTGGAAACCTGCTTGTTTCATCTGACCAGCTCTTATGGTCAGTAAAATCAGTTTCCCGTGTCTGGTTCCGACCTTAGAGGCGGTTTCCAACGACGTCGAAAGATGCACATGATGACGAGACTGTTTGCGGAGTCCTTCACGGGAAATTGCTTCTATAAACCGGCTTGCCGTTCCATGGTAGAGGATGTCCGGCGGATCCGCTGATTCATAGCCGAGTTCGACATCGATTGAATGACCCTGGTTGGAACGAATGCGCTCGCCGTCTTCGCTAAACGCAAATCGCTGTTTGTCACTCTTGATGACGATCTGCTCTAGCGCTTCACGCGTCAGAGGTTTTCCTTGCTTGCTTAAACCGACCAAAAGCTCGTCAACTGAAACCCATCCGGCCCGGTCAGGTATGAGACCAGCAAAACCCGGCTCATGTCGCAAAATAAAACTAAGCAGTTTGCTGTATTCGCGCTGTTCTTCGGGAGTCACTTCTGAAATCCTGAGTGTCTTATCTTCAACCGTTAACGGTTGAAAGTCGTTGTGAATAAACCCGCTTGTCGGCGGAGCTGGTTTTATATTTTCAACCGTTAACGGTTGAAAGTCCTTGCGAAGAAACCCGCTTGTCAGCGGAGCTGGTTTTATATTTTCAACCGTTAACGGTTGAAAGTCCTTGCGAAGAAACCCGCTTGTCAGCGGAGTTGGTTTTATATTTTCAACCGTTAACGGTTGAAAGTTACCCGCCCAACTGCAACCTCAAACACCCGCTCGTCGCGATAGATTCATGCCTCTGAGTGGTATGGCGAATGAGTTGGCTGTAAAATTCCCCTTACGCTGGCAGCAAGGAGTGTTCGGTTTGTGGACCAGATTATTGGAAACGGCATGGCCCGAGTGTAAGCTCGCCCAACCGGCTTCGGAAGCCATGATCGAAAAGTGTGAGAACGAGCTGAGCTTCACATTGCCGCTGCCACTTTTGCAGTTGTTGCGCGAAACCGATGGCGTGATCGGCCCAAACGGCGAAGTGCTTATCTTCCCGATTGAAGAGATCCTCGAGTGCAATGTCGACATGTGGTTCAACAACGAATATGAGGGCGTCTATCTGCCATTCGTCAGTATGCTTTTCTTCGGCAGCGATCAATTCGAGAACCTGTTCGCGTATCCGATTCTAGGTGATCGACCGGACAAGAGTAAGGTGTTTCGCTGGTTGCGTGACACGGACAGTAGGATTTTTTATGCAAACAGTCTGGAGCAGTATTTCTACATGCAGTGGAAGTGCATCGAGCAGGGCAATCCCAGGCTCTGGGATCAAACAGTCAGCTGCAAAGATTTTGATGACTTCAAGACGTTCATGCAAGACTCTCAAGCCGACTTTTCGCCCGGAGAGTTTTCCCCGGACAGCATGAGGGGTTAGAGTTTAATTCAGGGTTCACAATCATTTGAGAAGATAGACATGTAGGCTCAGCCAGGTGTGTTATGAAAACTAAACCAATTTCGTTTCTTTTCGCGCTGCTTTTAGCCGGTTCGTTTGGTCCGGCAAGTGCGGACAATCTGCCCGGTCAAAAGGTTGAAGACAACACCGGAAACGTGTTTATGGAAGAGATCATAGACTCGGACAAACACAAACAAGAAGAACTGGAGCGAAAAAAGAAGAGCAATCTCGAGCGCGCTCGGCCAACGGATGCGCAGTTGCAGAACGTAGGAGTTCAAGTTACACCGAGCGGTTCAATCATTCCGCTTATCAATCGTGGTGCCCCACCCGTCAAAGAAATGGGAACCAGATTCACCAGCTCTTTCGAGCCGATTTATCCGGGGTATTACGTTGTGCCTGGTAATCCGGGGGCACCGCTTGCGCCGATGACTGGTATTCCATATGGTGGCATTCCGGCAACTCCTGGAGTAATTCTCAATAATCCGGGCTATAGCTATACCTGGGAGAGCACTCCTGGAGCACCGATCACGCCACCAGCATCGGTGACAACGCAGGGCACCGTGCAAACCGGTGGATTTCTTGGAGGATTCGCGGGAAGAAGCCCCACGGGCGGTTTTCAAGCCGGAGGCATTCTGGGTTTGCCGACTACTACGCAGTTCAACTCAACGACGACGATTACACCAATTCCGCCGTCGGTGCCACGAGATCCGCAGTAGCTGCGGCTAGTTTTGCGGAACTGGCTCTTTGTTGTTCTCGGTGGAGGGTGGTGCCGTCACCTCGGACGGCGATGGTTCCGCCGAAGCATCTGCTCCAGATTGAACACCGGTCTCAGTTCCACTTGAACCAGTCGTGCTACCAGCCGTGTCGGCTGGCGAAATCTGGCTCGGTGACTTCGTTTCACCGGTAGCCGCGTAAGCAGGCTGACCCTTTATTGTGGCGATCAAATTGTCGAGAATTTGTTTGGTCGAGTTGTACATGTCCGCTGGAATGTTGACGGAAACCGTTTTAGTCACGCCCATTTTGCCGGCCGTCACCTCTGCCACAGGATTGGTTCCGACTTTGACCAGTGACTCGAGGAGGTTGACCCAGAGCGTTTTAGCAAGCACCTGCATGCCCTGAATTTTTTTCACCTGATAGTCTCCGTTTGGTTTCGTCAGAAACTGAAAACTTACCTTCTTGCTGAAGCTGACTTTTGGAACGTCTTTTGAGTCGATCGGTTTCACGTATTTTTGTGGCAAGGTGATTTCTACCAGGTCTCCCTCCTCCTTCGGGAAGATGGCGATAGCACTGACATTAGCCTCTTTCAAGTACGAGGTCACCGAATCCCCAAGCGAATTTGGATCTACCGATTTGAAGTGTTTCGACAGCTCATCCTGTGACGCAGCCAGTTCCGCATCGGTTATGGAAAGTTTGTCGTACGCAGACTTTGCATCTTTGAAGGCAGCGTCCGCTTTTTGATAGTCACCCTTTGCCGCAAGAGCCTTCCCGAGTTTGACGTTTGTTATTGCAGTCATTCTGTCGGTTGTGGGCTGGTCGACCTGCGGAGCGCGTTGAATCTGACTGAGTGCGCGTTTAAACACTCCCACAGCCGGCATCGCTTTGTTGTTATCCAGCGCCGCCTGACCGTCTTTGATCAGCTGGTTCCATTTTTCGTCCGGTGAAACGAATGCGTTTATTTCGACCTGGGCGCCGCCAGGCTGCACATTTGCCAATGCGGAAACAACAGCGATGACTGTCAAGAACTTTTTGCGCTCGCTCATTTATTTCACTCTCTCCGCTTTGATTTACGACTAAATTACCTGAGTGACGCTAATCATACTGAATATCCAAAGCGCTTACTCAGAGAATCTATATTTGAAACAAAACTGATTTCTGATCATGACATTTGTTTCTAAGCTAGAAACAACAATGTTAGCTTGTGGAGCAACTTATTTTTTTTGTTTTGGAAAGCAAACAGCACCCAGACCAACATCTATTCCACAACTCGCTTGAGTGGACCGCGGACCTGAGTCTGGTGCTGATTCACATAAACGCTCGCAGCTCTCAGAGGCGAGTTCCTGAGCACGTTTTCAAAGAGGACGAGTTCAGGTGTTTTCATCGAATGGTTGATTTTTTTTCCGCCGTGCGAGTGTCAGTCGATCGGCCTCGAAGTTGTCCAGTGCAGCACCACGGGCAGTGTCGCCCGGGATCAGTGCTGCACGTTTAGGCAGTACGCTCAACCGTACTGATTTTTTTCTCGAAAGGGAAACCGCATGAGATTCGCAATTACGCTTTTCGCCTTGTGTTTCTGCGTCGCCGTCACTGCTCAAGCTGATGGCGCTGGTCATGGTGGCGGGCACGCAGGCGGCGGACATGGCGGTGGAGGCGGTGGCAACCACGCACCGCAGCGTCAGCCACAGTTCCAACCGCAGCGTCAGCCGCAGGTTCAGCCCCAGCGTCAGCCGCAGTTCCAACCGCAGCGTCAGCCGCAAGTTCAACCGCAGCGTCAGCCGCAGTTCCAACCGCAGCGTCAGCCGCAGTTCCAACCGCAGCGTCAGCCACAAGTTCAGCCGCAGCGTCTGCCGCAGGTTCAACCGCAGCGTCTGCCGCAGGTTCAACCGCAGCGTCAGCCACAGGTTCAGCCGCAGCGTCAGCCGCAAGTTCAACCGCAGCGTCAGCCGCAAGTTCAACCGCAGCGTCAGCCGCAAGGTCAACCGCCGCGTCAACCGCAGGTTCAGCCCTTCCCCGGTAATCGGCATGGTAGCTGGCCAGGGCTGAATTCAGGGAACCACCCTGGAATGAATCCGGGCGGCCGCCCTGGAACTAACCCGGGCAACCGTCCCGGAACGAACCCAGGAAACCATCCCGGAACTAACCCGGGCAACCGTCCCGGAACGAACCCAGGAAACCATCCCGGAACGAATCCGGGGAACCATCCCGGAACGAATCCGGGGAACCATCCCGGAACGAATCCAGGAAACCATCCCGGACCGAATCCGGGAACCCATCCTGTTCCGGGACGACCGGGACGTCCCGACGTGCCGGTGACCGCACCGGTTCACAATCCGCGTCCAGGTAATTCTGGAGGGGGTTACACCCCAGTTCCAGTCGGTCGTCCGGCGCAGCATCCTCGAAATGTGACACCATATCCGGTGCGCTGCGTTCCCGGCAATGCTCCGAACTACCACAACCAATGGCGTCCGCCGGTGATTCAGAATAACTTCTGTTCGCCAGTCTACGGTCGCTACACCGGACGTTACAACTCGCCGCTGAGGAACTCGTTCTTCAACGTCGGTTTCTGGTTCGGTGGCACGTGCTACTCGGCAAACCCATACTTCTCGTATAACAACTACTGTCCCACCCGCTGGATGTATTACGGCAACAACTGCTGGTTCCAGCCGGGGCAGGGTTATTACTACTCTCCGCCGGTAGGTTACAACGACACGATTACCGTCGTGGTCGAGGAGACCTACACGGAGATGGAGTTCGACCCGTTTCTGGGCGCCGAAGTGCCAGTCGCCAAGTCGGTGACCTGGTATTACAACGCCTACTATGATGCGACCACCGGTTGGTACGGTTACACGGACTGCCACGGAGCGTTCCACTGGCTTCAGTGGTAACACCACCGGTAGTGTCAGTCCGGTCGTTCTCAACCACTGGTTCAAAGGACGCCGCATTGCCAGAGGCTCGTTTTTGCGCCAACGGCAATGCGGTCGGTCTCCTCAAGGAGACGAAAGGATGATAACAATGAGCTTCCTGGCTACCGTCGGCGCTGTTGTCGTCGGTTTGCTCAGCACCGTTGTGCTCTTGACCGGCACCCTATTGGGTTGGACATGGGTCAACGGTAGGCTGAAACATCCAGCAGTAGAACCGACTCTCCCGTTGGCTCTGCTGCTCGTCGTGGGCTTAAACGGGTGGCTGCTGAATGCCACTACCGGCGATGCCGGTGTATTCGGTTTGCTTCTTGGTATTGCAGCCTGCGGGGCGTACATTCACTACCACTACAAACGGCGTAAGCCGCAGAGTCAGTGGGAACGATTCACGACCTGGGCCAAGCGAAAGTAGTCCGGCGGTCTAGGCGCCGGGCGGAGGAACCAGGTTGCGAAAGCAACCTGGTTTTCTTCCGCTTCTCGAGCAAATACTATCAAATGTAGCATGTCCTGCATTCTTACGTCTTACGTTTTCAGTCGGCTACGCAGAGTTCCAACCACCCATGCTTGAAAATACAAAATCTCCTCCGCATTGAAGCGAGTTTAGACGCAAGAATTTCAACCGTTACCGGTTGAAAATATAAAACCAGCTCCGCTGACAAGCGCGTTTCTTCGCAAGGACTTTCAACCGTTAGCGGTTGAAAATATAAAATCGCCTACACCGTCAAGCCCGTATCCGCGCAAGGATTTCAACCGTTACCGGTTGAAAATATAAAACAGTCTCCACCGTCAAGCCCGTATCCGCGCAAGGAATTTCAACCGTTACCGGTTGAAAATAAAACCAACCCCAGAGCCTCGGGAACATGTCCGACGACCTTACGGTCACATAGTCCTGTCAAGCGGTCCGGCGGGCTTTACAGAATCTGGCGAAGCCTTTAAATATTCTAGTAGGATAGACTAATGGATTTGACATCATCCAACTTGGGGGGAACATGAACAGACTTCGTTTACTATGCTGGACTTTGTCAATCGTCTCGGGGCTGTCTCTGGGCGTGCAAGTCGCTAACTCTGCTGTCGAGACTAGTGCTGCTACCGCTCCTGCGGCGACATCGGCTCCGGCGGAGTCCGCACCCGCGACTTCTGAAGCTGCTGCTCCCAAAGTTACGAAAGAACAGCGCGTCGAGCAGTGGGGCTCTCAAAACATTGCTGTTCGTGCCAACCAAGCGGCTCAGGCGATGAAGGCTGGGAAATACGTAACCGCTATCTCTAATTTCAGAGCGCTCATAGGATTGGACCGAAACAACGAAGATTTTTATCTCGGGCTCTATCTCGCCAGCGCCAAGCAGGAGAGCTGGGGGCAGGCTGTCATGGCTTTGGAAGAGTTGTTTGACCGTAAGCCGGAGTTGAAGGGTACCTTCGCCAAAGAATTCGCTGAGGCGCTCAAGAAGGCGGACCGTGAACCCTCGGAAGTAAAGGCGGCGGAGAAGCTGATTAAGAAGGGAAGCAATGACAATTTGCTAGTATCTAAGGTCGACGCGCTCATTGAAAAGAGTCTCTATGACGAGGTCTATGTCGAGCCGAAGAAGATCGTTCCAGTAAAGCGTGTTGAGCTCGACCCGTCGAAAGTTCACATTCACACCTCAAGATTAGGACTCAACTACGAAACCGCTTTTGCTCAATGCGAAAACATCGTTATTGCAGAGTTTACCGGTATGGAAATGGATAAGGCGCATCCGCCCACTTATTTCACTCCACCGAAGGCCAAATATCACATTGAGGAGTACCTGAAGGGAGCTCCGTTCAACCGGGCGATCGCGATCAAGTACGAATTTCACGACGAGATCATCACCGAAGAAAAGCCTGCTGACTGGAAGTTCGATGAGTCGCTCTTGCCCAAGAAGGGGTCGAAGTGGATTCTGTTTATTCCTAACGCGGTGCCGATCGACGGCATGCTTCACACATACCATGGGCGGTATGGTCGTCAGGAATTCACCGAAGATAATTACGACAAGATCTTGAAGATCATCCAAGAGCACAGAGGTCAGACGTAGAAATGGCTAAAAATCAGGAAGAGCGTTCCAAGGAAAAGGAACGCAAACCGGCTGCGGTCGAGCACTATTGCTACTACGACGGTGCCATCTACTCGCCGGGAGCTTATGTCAAAGTGGACGGCGTCGAAAACAAGCTGCTCTACTGTCAGCTGGACGGC
>JBGAHZ010000029.1:0-98579 GCA_044225915.1 Obscuribacteraceae bacterium (SeqCode) | reverse complement strand
TTTGCGGTGCCCGCCCACAGCAAGGTCTCGCGAGATTCTTCGCCGGAAGAGTTGAAGTCCATTGCAAAAACCATCAGCGAATTACCAAATCCCACTCCAGAGCAACTGCTCGATCAAGCCAACGCCTACAGGTGGCTGAAGGACTACAAATCTGCAGTCAGAACGCTAGATAAAGTGGTTGTTCTCTGTCCATCGGATGGTGCCATGTATGCATTCCGTGGAGTAATGAATAAGTTGGATGAACGTTTTCCCGAGGCGAAAGCTGATCTCGACAAAGCAGAGGAATTGGGATTTAGGCGTCTAGACTTGTATGTCGACCGATCGAAGGTGTTGTTGTGTCTTAAGGAATATGCTCGGGCGCTTAAAGACGCGACCAAAGTCTCTGAATCCGAGCCTCTAAATTCAAGTAACCTTGTTACCATGGCAATCGCAAAAGCGGAACTCGGCAAACCCGAGGACGGCCTTTCTGATGTAAACAAAGCACTTCAGCTTGACCGGAAAAAAGCAAGTGCCTTAGCCATTCGAGCCTCCATATATAAGAAAATGGGTCGAGTAAAGGAAGCTAAAGCAGACTGGGAGCAGGCACATGCCCTGGGCTGGAAGACACCACTGTGATTCCACAGGACATAAGGGGAATTATCCGAGAGTGAGGACTCATGAACACCAAAGCTCCAATCGAAGACCCCAATGGCGAACAACAAAAGTCTGGAAATGTTGGTTCCGACAACCTTGGTGCGGCCGCAAGACGGGAAGCTTTCGCAGACCCTAAAGTTCCCAAAACCGAATCTCTAGTTGTTTCGCAACCAACGTCGACCGAATTTGCGAACAGCGACGGTGATGGCGGATCTGGTTTTACTCGCAGATCGCCTGTTGATAGGCAAACTGCGGGAGCGCGAGGAGTGGAAGTCGGACAGCTAGTTAAGGTGCTCGATGCACAGGCCGAGCGCCAGAGTAAGGCGCTTATTGGTGAAATTCCCACGGCTTTTGACGTTCAACACGATGTCAAAACTAACGTGCCGAAGGTTGTAAACGCCAACGTGGCGGAGGGCGTTATTCTGCCGTCAAGTGAAAAGGCTGTGGTACCTGGTCGAGCGACGGAATATATGAAAACGGATGACGGATCGCAGATAGTAGCTTCTCGTGAGCAGTTGGCCCGCGGTTCTTGGAGTGGAGCGATTGCGCCGACGGCTGAAAGTTTGGGTGGAAAAACTTCTGGTGTAATCAATGAGGTTTCCAAAGATCCCAAAGCGGCCGCGCTGAGAGCGGAAGTAACACCAGGGTCGCTAAAAGCAGCGGAGCTTCACCCGGGTCCGGCTGAAGGCGAGCGTCGAACGGCGCAGCCTGAGAAGGTGGTGGCTAGTCCGAATGCGGATGTGGCGGGTGACAGTCGTGTGAAAACAAATGCGCCTATCGGAGAGAATGCGACGGAGTTTAAAGTTCCAGACGTAAAAGGTACGCCACCGAAAGTGGTGGCTGAAGGAACGCCGGTGGATCATCCAACGGAGCGCGTAGTCGCACAGGGAACTAGACCAGCGGATGAGCCGATTGTGCGAAACAGGATCGGTCCAAACTCGCCGAGCGGAACTGCTGATGTTAACACGAGGACGTTGGCGGAGATTAAGTCGCCGACGCTGCAACCTGCGCCTTCGCCCGGTAAAAATACTGAGTTGACTCAAGTGAGAGGTGATGACTTAAGTAGAGCTGGTATTAAATCTGGTGGCGATAGAGAGCCTGTTCAGAAAGAAGTTGTTTCGCAGGGACCGATCAAGGCTGCTCCAGTGATCGAAGGCTCGGTGAAAACTGGCACGCACACGCCTTCCGGATTAACTGATGTCGGAGTAACGAAGGTGCCGATTGGTCGTGTTGACGGTGGAAAAAACTTACCGCCAAACGATGGTGGCAAGAGCCTGCCACCGAACGACGGTGGGAAGCCATCTGCGATACCCGTCGGCACGGATGGAGTTAGAGTTCCACCAAGGGTTTCACAGGGTGATGGTAAACCGTTATCGACTCAGCCTGGTGTCAAAGTGCCGGGAATCACAGGAGATGGTGGCGCGAAAGTACCTGGACAAAATACTGGTACGAAGCTACCTGGAGATGGCAGCAAGCCTGATGGTGTTAAGACAGGAGCCAAGACGGATGGTGTCAAAACGGACGGTGTCAAGGCAGAGGGCGCGAAGACTGAAGGCGTCAGAAGTGATGGTGTCAAACCCGAAGGGGTGAAGCCAGGTTCGATAAAGTCTGATGGTGTGAGAAGCGATGGTAGCAAGAACCCGCTCACCAACACGAATGCCGGCGACAAAACCGGGCCGGCTACAAAAGTTTCTGGAACCACTGCTGGCGACGGTAAAATCAGATCACCCGAGAAACAGCAAACAGGTTCGAACAATCCAGGCGACAGACCACAGGTGCCTGGTTCACCGAAGGCGCCTGGAATAGCCGGGAACGACGGTAAGATAAGAACGCCCGAAATCAAATCTATTGATGGAAAAACTTCTGGGTCTAAAACTGACGGTATAAAAAACGACTCAGCTAGTGATGGAAAGTCGTCGAAGACTCAGTCACCAACAGCTGGTGGTAAAGGCGATGCGCGCATGCCTGCGGAGCCTGTTGATCCGAGAGCGGGAAAAGAAAAAGCAACCCCGCAGATCGATCCTGGAACTCATACCGAAGCAGGCAGGACGATTAGAGGTCAACGTGAAGCTGAAATTGGAACGAGAATACCTCAGCGAGGGGATGTCCGGCAACCCGCTGATGTCACCGGGCGCGGGGAAAAGACTGGAAAAGTTGACGGAACGCAAGGCGATAAACAAGTAGCTCAGTCCAGTGAAAGCGCTGGAAAGGGCAAGCCCGGCGATGCCAAAAACGTCGATGATTCGGGCAAGAAACAGAATCAGATTGGCGATAAAGACTCTAACAGCGCAAAAGGTCCAGTGGGATCGAAAGAAGGTTCAGCAACGCGTGGTACTACCGATGGTGCAAGCTCTCGTTCGCCGGAACCAGGCGGTAAAGGCAGTGAGAAATCTCAAGAAGCGTCTGGTCATAAAATAGGCGAAGGTATCCGGTCTGAAGCGAGTGCTATCAAAGTCACTGATGGAGCGAAACAGACTGGAGTCGCCGGTGACAAACCAATCAATGGTGCGAAACAGCCTGGAGTCGCCGGTGATAAACCAGTCAATGGTGCGAAACAACCTAGCACTGTCGGTGACAAACCAATCGACGCAGCAGAAGTTCCTGGCGTAGCAAGTTCGAAAGTGCCAGAAGTCGTTGGTGAAGGACCAAAAGCTCCAGCTGGTCGCAGTTCGAAAGCGTCTGATGTTGTTGAAGAAGGAGTGAAGCCTACTGGTGCAGCTGGTTCGAAGGGCATCGGAATAGTTGGCGACAAAATTGGCAGTGCAACAAAAACATCCGGGACTGTTGGTGACAAAGCTAGCGATGGTGCGAAGACACCCAACATAGGTGGTTCCAAAGCCGCCGATGGTGCCAAGGCACCCAGCATAGGCGGGTCCAATGCCACCGATGGAGTGCGCATTTCCCCGCTGGGTGGTTCCAGGATAGGCGATGGTGGGCGAATACCTGCTGCCACAGACGACGGCATTCGACGACCGCAGACCAAAGTTGGAGAAACTGCTGGCGGAAAACTAGGTGTCATTGACGTCGGCGTTGTAAAACCGCTTGGACTAAAAAGTCTGATCGAAATGAAGGGTTTGAGAACTGACTCGAAAGTAGCGAATGCACACGAACTCAAGTTTGCGTCAACTTTAGATCCGAAGAGCGGTTCTGTCGTAAAAGAATTTGTGGCGAGCAAGAGGGTGGAGCTCGAGAGCAAGTCAAAGTTTGAACCTGCGAAAATTGAGTCCGCTAAACTCGCGACTCCGCAGCAACCCAAGCCGCCCAACGTTTTGTTTGAACGCGGACTTCCATCCATTGCCAAAGCTCAGCCTGCACCCCGTGATGCCGCAACGGCAGGTGATCAGTCAGCAACAGTCCGCGGCGAACGTCTGAAGATCCCGACTGATCGTGCAATCGTTCCTGCGGAAAATGCAACGAGGACCTTTGCAAAGCAGCAGCCTGAGGGTACTGTGGCAAAACCTCAGTCGACAGATATAACCCCGGTGGGAAATAAGGCGGATACCGCGGGCGGTGGTACCGAACGTGTCGAAAGTTTATTGCCGAAGCAAAGGCGGGAACTAACAAATCAAAACGATGCGCCATCAGATATGGTGCCGCACAGTATTCGTGATGTGTTCAGAAAGTTTCAGTTGTCACTGCCAAAGCGGTCATTTTCACCTGAAATTACTGACTCAGGCAACTACATTGCGCAGCGCGGACCTAGCTCGGAAAGGCTGCAGGCGTTTATAAGTTCGGGGCAACACAAAGCTCTTCGTGGCTGGTCCGATGACTCGTCGACGCTCACAAGAAGAGTAATGCCAGTTACTGAAGATGATTCGGACGCGGAAGAACAGGAAGAGGATTCTGAGAATGAGACTGCGATTCGAAATCAAGACTCTGCTGAGTTGACTCTCGCAAAACAAACAGCAAGCACAAGAGCGGGGCAGCACGACACTGTTCGTAGAATGTATATCGTACAAGCTGGAGATACACCGCAGTCAATTGCTGTTGTTCAACTACACGATCAGTTGCTTGAGAATTTGATTGTCGAGATCAATGAACCAGTTTTTCAAAAGAGATACGATGCGGTTCGAGGAGAACACGTTAAAATTCTTCCAGGCGGCGCATTGGTTGCAGCCCCGCTAAGGCGCGGCTTCCAGAGAGAAGGGTATCGCGAGAGATAGCGCTGATCAAATTGGCGCAAGGAACGGAGTAGGACTTAGCACCCGGCGTTTCGCGAGGTGCCCACAATTAGAAAGCGAGCTGGGGCGTCTTGATCTAGTGTCGGCACCGGCGCCTGATCTGGTGTCGGGGGCGACTTGATCTGGTGTTGGCGCGGATCGAGGCGCACCATCGCAATCTTCCGCGGGGGATTAGTAGGTGATTGTGTTGTGACCGTTGGTGTGGTTGCCGGGCTGGAATGTCGGCAGGTCTGATTCCGGCTTCTAGACCTTCCGGGTGCTCGACGTTTTCGCTGGCTGTGTAAGTTAATCGCACAGCAGAGCCGATGCCAGGAATAGAGCCTATGAAGGGAATGCCGCCCATCTCCATGAAGGGACCGACATTGTATGTCGCGACTGCATCATATGAATAGAGATTGTTGTCTGTGTTCACAGGGTTGGTCACGTATGGCGTGTTCGGTCCGGACTGAGTGCTCACGTTGGTCGCGATGTCTGTCTCAGTGATGAAGAGGTCCACGCCGCTTCCGTTGAAACCGCCAACAGGATACAACTTTGCGAACTTTCCAAATCCACCGGATTCGATTTCGTAAGCTCTGGCTTCCGAAGCCACGAGTGCTTGTCCGAAGGTTGCGCTTGAGCCGGCTTTCGACGCTGCTTGTTTTGCAACAAGGTAAACAGTCGCTGCTCCAGTTCCGAGCGCGATGAGATTGATTAGTGGAAACAGAATGAACAAGAAAAAGACGAACAGTGCAGGACCGAACTCGGCCATAGACGCCCCGACGCCATTACGGTGTCTTTTGAGTTTCAACATTCTGCACGCCTCAAACGAGAACCCACAAGAATGTTTTACCCGCTCAAAGCTGATGCCACTCGAACTCGGCAACAGCGAATTCGATTTTGTTGTCTACGCTACAGACTATCCTAATGTGAAAGTTTTCTTGTAAGCAATCGAAATTTCTCAAGGGTCGCGCGTGACGCGACGCAGGCACTATGGACTTAATTTCTTGACTCTTTGTGCTAGTTCAACCTCGGCAGGCATTCGTATCTGGAGTTGCGAACGAATTTCTTTGAGCAATTGTTTGTTTTCATTCAGTGTTGGTGTCAGACCTTCGACCATTGATACCAATCGCTGAAACAATAGCTCTCCCTCAGCCTTTTTCGCGCTGTCGAATTCGAACAAAGCTTGTTTGAATAAAACTTTTGCAGCAGTCCAGCTGTTCTCGTCCTTGTTCTTTTCCAATATGGCTGCGGCTTGATTCAAGTATTGTCTGGCGGATGCCATGTCCTTATGACCACGCGCAAGGTCGAACAGACTCAAGTAGTCGTTCATAACTGTGGGGCTTGTAGTACCTTGTTGTGCGATGTCAATTTGCAATCGCATCTGCTGGAGCGCCTTCACGTCATCGAAGTTGGATGCACCGCGCATCTGCGAAATCTCGTCCAGTTTTTTCATCGCAGTTTCTACATAAGTTGAATAATTCGGAGAATTCTCGATACCAACAGCGAGACATCTGCGAAACAGCGGCTCCGCTGTTTGATAATCTTTCTTCGCGAAGGCGCATTGTGCCAGCCCATTCAATGTTTCAATCCATGCCAAGCTGCCATGACGATGCATGGGTTCGAACAACTGTTGTGCGCGCAGGAAAAATTCTTCAGCGCTTGCCAAATTTCCAGTTTCGAGGTCGATCATACCAAGCAACGCGCAACACTCCGCTTGATCTTCGGGTGACGGACTCTCTGATTGTTCGTAGATTCGCAGAGCTTCATTGGCATTCAGGCGCGCTGATTTTGCGTCATGTTGACTGTAGTAGTAGTACTGCGCTAGAGCTAACTTACCGTTTGCAACTTTCGGATTACTAGCGACAGAATGTTTGTTGTTATCGCTCGGCATTTTTCGCGCTTCAGCTATCCGTTTTTGAAAAACCTTTTCTGCGGTTTTCTGATCGCCTGAATTGTTGTATGCCTTAGCCAGTGAGCTAATTGTCTGAAGATAGCTGGTCATTAAAGCAGGATCTTGAGAGTTGATCGCGGCCTTGATTTTCATTGCCTTCTCGTACAACGGAATTGCTTCTTTGTATTTTTTATGGAAACCTAAACTCTCGGCATAATTGTGCAAAGCTCTCGCATAACCCAGTTTTTGTTCAGAAACATCCAACTTGTCGTACGTGGTGATTACTGTGTTCAGAGCTTTTTCGAGACGTTCCCTCGCCTCTGCTGATGGTGCTGTCATCAGATTCGTTTTGTCATTGATTTCTTGAGCAAGCGATTCCAATTTTTCTTTCGCATCAGGATCGGAACTTGTTGCTGTCTTGTTGAACTCGGCCAGCAGATCGTTTAACTCTGCCAAGATGGAGTCATTTAGCTCTTTCTCGATGGTTGCTTTCTTCGAGATATATTTCTGCTCATCCAAAATTCCTTGAGCGATTTGAACGTCAACTAGCTCTCGCAACACAGGAGTCATTTTTGTTTTGTCTTTGTCTGCAAGTTTAAGAGCGTTTTCAAACTGCTGCGTAGCCTTCTTGTAATCCCCATGGTTGAAGCTTTGTTGACCAGCGAGATAAAGTTTGTCCCAAGTTTGATTCTGAGTTTCAATTACGTTAGAGAAGTAGAACCACGCCCCGCCCGCGGTGCCCGCGAGCAGTGCCATGATTCCAACTTGAACCACGATCGACTTAATAGAACGCTTGCCCTGTGCGCCGAATCGCCGCCGCGCCAGTTCTGCATCGTCGGCCGCTTTACCAATCCATCCGCGATTTGTTTGTTCACGCAGTTTGAGTAAGTCGATTTTCAGTTGCGTCATCGATTGGTAACGATCTTTTGGATCCTTTGCCATCGCCTTGAGAATGATGGCGTCGAACTCCCTCCACATCACGAAATCTTCGCGGATAGAACGAACACTCGCCGGCATCTCCGTGGTGTGCTTGAAAAAAGTATCGAAGGCATTTGCACCTTCAAAAGGTGGCTTGCCGGTGATTGATTCGTAGATCAAACATCCCATCGCATAAATGTCTGTGCGCCGGTCCACGGGTTTGCCCATGCATTGCTCGGGACTCATATAGAGCGGACTTCCGAAGACCTCGCCGGTCTGCGTGAGCTTCATTTGCTTATCACCTTCCTGGGGAAGGATCTTCGCGATACCAAAATCGAGCACTTTTACTCGATCTTCGCCGGTTGGTGTTTTCACAACCATGATGTTGCTGGGTTTTAAATCGCGGTGAACAATGCCTTGAGCGTGCGCGTGTTCCAGACCGTCGCAGGCTTGCGAAAAAATTTCTATTGTTCGTTCCGGAGTGAGTTGGCGTTCTTCGTCGATAATCTGGTCTAGCGATTTGCCTATGACCAGATCCATTACGAGAAATGAGTTGCCATTCTCTCCTGCTCTGAAGTCGTGAACTTTAACGATATTGGGATGGTCCAGTTTGCCGACTGCCTGCGCTTCCTGGTGAAATCGCATCATCGCAGTATCGTCCGACAGTAAATGCGGATGCATCATTTTGACAGCTACTTCACGATTGATTCCGGATTGGATGCCGCGGTACACGCAACTCATTCCGCCGCTGCCAATCATTGATTTGATCGCGATTCCCGCTACGGTTGAACCGATGATGCCTTTACCTGTTTCAATCGGTAAAATATCTGGCACCACTAATGGTGCCAAATCCTTGCCGTAAGTTTCGTCTTGCGGGACAACACGAATAATAGTTTTGTCAATATCGCAAAAATCTCTTTCTGCGCCAATGCTTGAGTTTTGTTTTTCTGGATTTAAGTCGTCTGCCATTATCTCGTTGCTTGAACGATGAGCTCGACTTACATTGTGCCCGGTCCTTCAGGTCCGTTAATCGCTGGTCTCAATTGATCGTCCAGGGGTTGTGATTCCACTGGCGCCGGTGCGACGGCTGGCTCCTGATCGGCGACAGGATCATTTTGCAAGGTTCCCTGCGGATCGCTGTAAATCGGAGCGTCGTTCGTTGCTGTCGGTGGTGGGGCCGATGTATTGTAATTCGGTGCAACCGGGGGTGCCGTGTTGGTTAAATCAACCTTGTCGGCGCCGTACTCCGAATCGGCATGGACAATCGGCGGTGCTACAGGCACCGCATTCTTGTTGCCCCAGGAGCCCGATTGGACTGTTTTCGGCGCTGTCTTTGGAGCGGTCAGTGATGGTACGGCACCACCAGCAGTGCCAAGTGGAGTGGCTGAGGCACCCAAAGGATTCTTGATCTTCTCTAAACTGTCGCGCGCTTGATCGCTGTAACTGCCTTTGGGATCGAGACTCAAATACTTCTCGAAGGCAGGCACGGCCTCGTGCAACTGATTTTCTGTTTGATACAGAAGTGCCATCGCGTAGTACGCATTGGCATAGTCCGGATCGCAAACGAGACATTGTTTGTAAGCCGCGATCGCATTGGCGTTATCTCCCAGTTTAGTCAAAGCTAAACCAAGATTGTAGTGAGCAAGCGCTTCTTGTGGGCTGTCCGTGATCGCGTTGCGGTACTCTTGAACGGCACCGTCATAGTTATCCATCGACAAGTAAATATTGCCGAGGTTGATGTGTGCTTGCGCATAGTCCGGTTTAATTTCCAGAGCTTTTTTAAACTGTGAAAGTGCGCTTGATAGCTCATTTTTCCGCTGCAGCGCCAATCCTAAATCGTTGTATGCTTCATGCGATTTCGGGTTGATTCTGATGATCGTTTGATACGTCAGCAATGCGTCTTGCGTTTTACCCTGTGATTCCAGGTTGGCGGCAAGCATGCTCAACAGTTTCGTATCTTCAGGAGAGCGCGCAAGTAAGCGCCGCAAGAGGATTTCCGATTGCTCCGTTTTTCCCGTTGATTCAAACAAAGTAGCTAACGCCATCAATGTCGGGCGATCGTTGGGCGACAAATTGAGCGCCGATTCAAGCGCTGATTGAGCGCCGACGTAATCTTTTACTTTGATCAATGCGTTGCCCAGTTCTTGAAACGCTGCGCCATCAGTAGGCTCGATACTCAAACCCTGGCGATAGTAGTCGGCGCACTCGCGGTACTCGCCTCTCAAATACATGTTGCGGCCAATGTTAATGAGAGATTGTCCATCGTTTGGATTGAGTTTCAAAACTTCTTTGAACTCTCGATCCGAGGACTCGAGGTCTTTCTGGCGCTGTTTGATGATCCCGAGATTGTAGTGAGCGTTGACGTTGTTAGGCGAGATGCGCAGTACATGCTCAAATTGCGTAGACGCCTTGTCAAGATCGCCGGTCAGCTGTAACAAGTAGCCAAGTGAATATCCACTGTCAACGTCGCTTGGATTGAGCTTCTGTGATTCCTCATATTCCGAAATCGCACCTTTGAAATCACGATTTTTCGTAAGCACGTCGCCGAGCTGCGAGTGCCACTCGGCATTATCACCTTTCAGTGAGATTGCAGTGCGCAGCTCGTTTGCGGACTGGTCGTAGTTGTTTTGCATGCTGTACACACTGGCGAGCAACGCGTGAGTATCCGGAACGTTCTTATCCAGCTCCACTGCGCGCTTAAACGCCTGTCCAGCGCCGTTGAGGTCCTTCAAATAAAGGAGGCAGTTAGCCATGTTGTACTGAATGGAGAAATTGCTAGGTTCGTAAGCAAGAATCCTCTTATACTCTTCGACAGCTTCTCGATATGCGCCTTTATCCTGATAGGCTGCGCCAAGATGGGAGCGGGCTTTCAGGTGTTCCGGGTAAGATGCCAAGACTTGTTTGAGCTGCAATATCGCAGCATCCTGTTGGCCGGCCACTCGTAACGCGATTCCAAGATTCAACCGCAGTAGCGGCACATCGGGCTTGAGCTTGATGGCTGTGTCGAATTCATGGATTGCACCTTCCAGGTCGCCATTGCTTTGCAACAACGTGCCAAGTGTTTCATGTGCAAAAGCGTCTCCAGGTCTTAATGCCAGAGCTCGTCGATATTCTGCGATTGCATCGTCGACTTCGCCGTGTTCGTGAAGAGCGGCTGCCAGACTGAGGTGTACTAGTGGATCGCGGGGGTTACTCAAGACTACTGTCTTAAACGCCCTTAATGCTCGGTCCAGATCGCCTGACTTCAACGCTGCGATACCGTCGTTGTACTTAACGACCATGTCGGGCGCCATTTGTAGATTGTCAGCGCGTGCGGCTCCTGCCGATAACACTGCTATCAGAAGAGCAACGAGATACTTACGCCTCACCTGAACACCTCTCAATCCGTTAGTTTTCGCTGTTAATCCGGCACTAGTCATGAAAACTCGACTAATTATCCCTGATGACCGCCTAAGAAAGAAGGTTGTTCCGCAAACAATCCATTAATATGGCGTATAGGCGATTTTTTTCAAATAAGGTGAAATACCGCAAAAGCCGCGATCCATGCGGATAATCGCTGTATGCAAAGCCCCTTTAGGGCTTACAGAACTATTGATAAGATTCTGTTAGACATAGTGGCTAAATTCTTGCTGCGTTTTTTGTACAGTGTGGACATTGCCTGAAACACAGCTGTCCATGTACATTAGAGGTATGGAAGGTAATTAACCGAAGCACAGTGACATTATCACTGGTGTCATGGTTACCGCGTCAGCGAACTTCTACACCCCAGTCCCAGAGGCAATTAGTCTGGTTATGGATAACGATTGTAGTCACTGTAGTATGACCTTCAAATAGCGTAGCCAGATTGGCCTTAGGCAACCCGGCAACACGTACGCAAGTAATACAAAGATTTAAAACCCAGTCGATCGCACAGTGTTCGATGAACGCTTTGTTGCGCGTCTTTCGACTGAGGTCTAGCAGAGAGCTAGACATTTACAAGGAAGTGAATTAGTCATGGTTATCGAGCAAAAGCATTTGGAAACGGTCGGCTTTAAACGCAGCCAGTCCAGTCCTGAGCACTACGAACAAATCGCATCTCAAGCGCTTTCCAATTCTATTAATCACCTCAACACTGCATATTCGCAAAAACTTTGCGGAGCAGAGGGTGCCGTAGAGTTCCGCGACGAGGGCGTTTACACATACGACAACCACGGCAAACGCTATCTCGATTGCTTAGGCGGTTACGGAATTTTCAACGTCGGTCACCGACATCCGAAAGTGATCAACGCTGTAAAGACGCAGCTCGACCAGGTTTGTCTGCACTCACAAGATTTGCTCAACCCATGGGCGGCACATCTTGCCAAACAACTTTCTGATATCACACCAGGCAACTTGCAATACTCTTTCTTCTGTAACAGCGGTGCTGAAGCGGTTGAAGGTGCTATCAAACTGGCTCGCCTCTACACAGGCAAGACCGAAGTTATCTCAACGAAAAACGCTTATCACGGCGTGACGATGGGTGCGTTGTCCGCGACCGGTCGTGATGTATTTAGAGAACAATTCCAACCTCTTCTTCCAGGCTTTACCCATGTGCCTTTCGGCGATATCGATGCACTTGAAAAAGCGATCGGCGAGAATACATGCGCTGTAATTCTTGAACCAATTCAAGGTGAAGGTGGTATCAACGTACCAGCACCAGGTTACTTGAAGAAAGTCCGTAAGCTCACGAAAGAACGTGGCGTACTCTTGATTCTCGACGAAGTTCAAACTGGTATGGGTAGAACCGGACGCATGTTCGCTTGCGAACACGAAGGCGTTACGCCAGACATTATGTGTCTTGCTAAAGCTCTCGGCGGCGGTGTCATGCCAATCGGAGCCTTCATCTCGACGCCTGAAATCTGGCGCGTACTTGAAGACAACCCGAGCATTCACAACTCGACATTCGGCGGTAACCCGCTAGCATGTACGGCTGCATCAGCCACTATCGAAGTTCTGATGGAAGAAAATCTGCCTGCACGTTCTGCAGTTATGGGTAATTACTTCATGTCATCACTCAAAGAATTGATGGCGAAGTATCCAAAATACCTGTCAGACGTACGCGGACGTGGTTTGCTTATCGGTCTCGAGTTCAAAACTATTGAATTGAGAACCGGTGTCCAGCATGAGCTCTTCCACCGTGGAGTACTCGTAGCCGGTACGATGAATGCTAACCGCACAGTTCGAATCGAGCCACCATTGACTATCACCAGACCACAAATCGATCTGATGATCAGAACTCTGGAAGGCATCCTCAGCGATCTCGCTGAAGGCGAAATCGAAATGGAAGGCGTAGTCGCCTAAAACTTTCGTCACCGGAATTGGTGGCAATTGTAATCAAATTTGAAAAGGCAGGTCGTTTTGATCTGCCTTTTTGATTGTTTGTTCTCAATCAATGAATTATTTTGCGTTCAACCTTCAACATTATGTTGGCAAGCGCGCCTTGAGCAACTAAAATTTCATTCTTAAGCGACAATTCAGATCGCATCCGGGCGATTAGCGCAGTTGGTAGCGCAGCACGATCACACCGTGAAGGTCGGGGGTTCGAGTCCCTCATCGCCCATCATCCATGGTCAGCAGCAGGCTTGCCAATACACGAAGAAAACACCGAGGTTCACGTACTTCCTCAGCAGCATTGGCGAATTGCTTTTGTTAACGGGCTGCGTCGACAAAGACGGTTCTCTTGATTTAGGCGTCATTTTATTTTCAAAGCGCGGGCGAAATATGATTCAACTCGAAGAACAGTTAATTAAGTGTTTGTATTACTCTATGATGATGGAACACCGATCTTGGGTCAAATTCGCCAGTGGATCTGCCAGACAAGTCGCAACCAGTTGCTCAAGAGCTTTCGATTGGGTCGATCGCTTTTGACCGCTTTAAGATTTTGTCTGAGTTAGGAGTGGGCGCCAAAGGTCGAGTCTACAAGGCTCAAGACATGCTGCTCGACAAGACTGTGGCGTTGAAAATTCTTTTGTCAGGCAACAACGAAAAGTACGTCCTGCGCTTTCAGACTGAGGCGCGCACCATTAGCAAAATGAATCATCCTAATATCTCCATGATCTACGACTTTGGAATATTCGGAAACACACCATTTCTTTCGATGGAATACATTGAGGGCGAAACACTAGAGTCACTGCTCGAGCGCATTAACACGATTCCGGTAGCCGAGTTCTGCGTCATCTTTTTGCAAATCTGTGATGCACTCGATCACGCGCATGCCGCCGGCATTGTGCACCGCGATATTAAACCGGCGAATATTGTAATTTCAGGCTCGACTGCTGGTGACTGCCTGGTTAAGGTGTTGGATTTCGGTGTTGCGAAGAAATTGGAGATCATCGAAGAGGACAACTCTTCGCTCACACCAACGGGTAATATTGTCGGCAGTCCCAATTACATGAGTCCGGAACAATGTGATGGGAAGGGCGTTCTCACAACCGCATCAGACAATTATTCGCTGGGCTGTGTAATGTGGGAGTGTTTGGCGGGCGCTCCACCTTTTGAAGGCGCCTCCGTCATGGAGACGCTTTCGATGCATGTTAACCAGCAACCGCGAAAACTTGTTGACGTGGTTGATGTTCCTGAAAGGCTTAGCGATTTGATTGACGGTCTCCTCTCTAAAGATCCACTGAAGCGACCGGATTTGGCGACTGTGGTCATTCCAGAGTTGGAAGAACTTCGAACGGAATGCGCGCAGTTGTTCGAGGAAGATGACACCACTCCTGGTGGCGATGATCAACCTCTGCAATCGGCAAAACCGACAAGACTTAAAACTCTTGTGGCGGCTCTCACTCTAGTTCTTCTGAGTGTCGGTGTGGTTTTCAGTGTGCACTCTATTTTAGGGCATGCGGATACGGATACGGAAAAGTCGAAAAGTTATTCACGCGCAATTGAAAAAACGATCGATGTCGACATCAAAGGACCGGGAGGTGTCAACATTGATAATAAGATTCGAGAGATTGGTCGCGCCAGTAATGAATTGAATATGATGGCCGAACTTTATAGTGTTGAGAACCTAAAGAAATGCCGGGGCCTATCAGGTTTATTGCAATTAAATCTGGATGATTCGAAATTTTCTGACCAGCAAATAAGGCTGTTGGCTGATATTCCTAATCTCGAGGTTTTGAAACTCAATCGAACGGATGTGAAGACGTTGTCCGGGATGGAGCGCGTTAAACATCTGCGGGAGATCGAGTTGAATGACACGAAAATTCAAAACGGCGCGCTGAAAAATCTCGTGAACCTGAAGCATCTAAGCGAAATTCATCTCAGTCACGATGAAATCGGCGATGAAGGATTGGAGATACTTTCGACTGTTCCAGACCTAACCGATCTGGATGTATCACACACACAGATCAAACTCATTTCATCGAAACAGATCCAGGGTTTTGCTAAGCTCAAAAACCTGCACTTGGAGGGCAACGATTTGCATGAGGCAGGGCTGAGGAGCCTTCTCCATGCGCCTTCGTTGGAACTGGTGCACTTGAGGAAAACAGAGCTTTTCAATAACCTGAAGCTCAGAAGTGACTTCCCAAATATAAGGTTTGATGGGGAAGCGTCAGTTCTGGAAATTCTCGAGGAGCAGTTTCGGGAAGCTAGCGCCGTGGGTGAAGACAAATTTGCGTTAACGACGCTCAGGCAGATGATCGATCTTGCGAAAAACCGCTTCGGATCTGAGTCTGCGCAGGTAGCGAGGTACTATCCACGGCTCGCTGAAATCTGCGTAAGACTCGACAGAACTGACGAGGCGAAAAGAACAATCGCCAAGCTCTTGAGTTTTTATAAACGTACCAATAACAGTGAATATCTTTTTGGTGCGCTCAATGCACAAGCTTTAAGCGCGGCTAAGAGTGGTGATTTGAAATCAGCGATTTCGCTACGAGAAAGACTCGTGCGAGCATGTGAACAGAAATTCGAAGCTAATTCGGAACAAACGATTACCCAGTTGATCAACTTGGGCAACACCTACTGTGGTGCTCATCAAATGGCGAAGGGGCTCGAATGCTATAAACTGGCGGTCGAAAGATCCTCGCATTTATCACAGACTGAGCTTGGCGAGCATTCGTTGATAAAATGCGGTGATTGCTATCTGATGTTATCCGATTATGCAAATGCGACCAGGTGCTACGAACAAGCTATAAAGATTCTAGAACCTAAACAGTTGACTCACCGGGAAGCAATTGAATTGTTTGGTGTTTATGCAAATTATGCAGACATCAAGCTGGGTAGCGGAAAACGAGGCAAGGCGTTGGAGATAAACGACAAAATGCTGAAACTCGCGAAGACTGGTTTAATCCCTGTGCGATATCAGATTAGACTCCATTTTCAACGCAGCCAGATTTATGCTGCATTAGGAAAGGTCGAAGAGAAAAACAGGGCTCTGGCGGAGTCCAAGCGATTGCAGGTTCAAGCAGGTCAAAATGCGAATTGAGTGAGCGAAGTCGACTCTGTTGCAAAGCCTGTCTATCAGCTCAAAGCGCCAACTTCGCTTTCTACGTAGGCAAGCAATTCGCCAGTGTCGATGAGTTCGAATGCGGTCTCGATATCAGTTTTTATCAAACGGTCCTTGGATAAATACGCTATGTGCTCTCTTACGAATTCATAGGCAGCATCGACTCCTCGGCCAGGTGTTTGCCCTTTGGATTTGATGCCCTCCGGCGCGAATGCTTGACCACCGCTCTTGTATTGACCAGTGCGCAAGTCCAGTCCTTGTGCGGCGCAAAGCAATTCGATAGCAAGCACATACTTCAGGTTTTTAAGAATAGATCGTGCTTTTCTTGCTCCGATGGTTCCCATGGAGACGTGGTCTTCCTGGTTTGCAGAAGTTGGAATCGAATCAACACTGGCCGGATGCGCCAGTGATTTGTTTTCGGAAACCAGCGCGGCAGCTGTGTATTGCGCGATCATAAATCCTGAGTTTAGACCACCATTCAAAATCAGAAATGGTGGCAGACCGTTTGAAAGCGATGGATTGACCAGGCGTTCTGTGCGTCTTTCCGAGATGTTGGCGAGTTCGGCGAGCGATGCGGCCACGTAATCCATTACAAGTGCGACAGGTTGACCGTGAAAATTGCCGGCTGAAATCACTCCACTTTCGAATATAAGTGGATTGTCGGTCGCCGAGTTCATTTCGGTCTCAAGCACTTCGCGCGCGTGGTTGAGGGCCTGCCTGCTGGCTCCGTGGACCTGTGGCATGCATCTGAGCGAGTAAGCGTCTTGAACCATTCCGCAGTTCTTATGGCTCTCCATGAGGTCGCTATCGGCGACCATCGTGCGCAGATTTCTCGCGGAAGCTATTTGACCTTTGTGTGGTCTGATTTTGTGCACCTGCGGATCAAATGCGGCCTTTGTGCCCAAAAGGGCCTCAAGTGTCATTGCTCCGATGATGTCAGCCATCTTTGCCAGGTCCAAGGCTTCACGAACAACCAGTCCGCCGATTGCAGTCATTACCTGCGTGCCGTTGGTCAGTGCCAGCCCCTCTTTCGCTTTCAGGATTACTGGTCGTAAACCCGCACGATTGAGAGCTTCCCGCCCGTCGTAGACCTTTCCGTTGTATTCGGCTTCGCCTTCGCCGATCAAAACCAATGCTAAATGCGCCAGGGGCGCCAGATCGCCGGATGCGCCAACCGATCCTTGTTCGGGAATCAGCGGATGGACTCCAGCGTTGAGCATATCGAGAAGCAGGCGCACTACACGATTGCGAATACCAGAGAAGCCTTTGGCCAGTGCGTTGGCGCGGAGCAACATTGTTGCTCTGGTCTCCTCGATCGAAAGATTCGGTCCTACACCGACCGCATGGCTGACCAGGAAGTTTTTTTGAAGTTTAAGACTGTCTTCTGGTGGGATGTAAACGTCTTTGAACTTGCCGAACCCGGTTGTGATGCCATAGACGACAGCCCTGTCCGCAAGCATCTGCTCGACGATCTTTCGGCTGTCGGCAATTTGCGCCAGGGCGGCGTCGGTCAGGTCGACCTGGCGTCTGTCCGCTGCGACTGCGCTGACGTCTTCCAGGCTGAGCCCGCTGCCGTCGATTAGAAGTGATTCCTGGTCAGTTTTATTCACGTAGATCCGCTCCCACTCAAGCAAGGGTAGCATTATGGCCGCATGGAAAAACTAAAAACTTCATTGGCAGCAGTCCTAAAATCTTTCTTGGAAACGTGGAAACAAAGGATGTTACAGTCCGTCTCTGCTATCTGTCGGTCCGTTGCCAAGGTGCTTTGGGAATCGCGGAAATTACCGGGTTTTCCCGGCTAACAACCAGGAGAAATCGGGGAATTCGGGCTGGAAAGTACATGGTAAGATTGCTGTGAAGACAGTTTACAGACCGGGTGGCTACGAATTGTCGGTGTATGCGCAAATGAAGATAAAGCAACGCTTTAAATTAGGGACAACAAATTTTCTCGATTGGAGAAGCAAGCTCCCGCGGCTTTTAAAAACGTCACTGGTGGCATTGGTGGTGGCAGGTTCGTTTGGCCTGACACCGGTCTTTGCAGCTCAACCCGGTAACGACTACGAAAAGTTGGAAACCAAATTCTTCAGTCGGACATATCCGAAAGATACTTCAGATGCCAGGCTCGACCGACTCGAGAAGTTAGTGTTCGGAGAAGCGAAGGACGGTAATGATAGAGAACGTCTGGACGCTTTGCTGAAATCAATTCCAGCTGAGGATATCGCTGATAGTGGTGGCGCTGATAGTGGCACCAGTTCGGCACCGAAGAAATCGGCACCTACCTCTCAACCAGCTAAAGCCTCCGCTCCGGCTCGCGAGCCAGCAGCTGAAGACGGCAGTGGCTCTCAGTATCCAGCAGTCACTGCGATCGAGAAGAAGTTATTTGGAAAAGATTTTGAATCTGAGAATGTCGAAGACCGTTTGACGAGATTGGAGAAAAAGGCTTTCGGCAAACAGTCATCATCTAATGATCTCAGTGAAAGAACGGACGCCCTCAAAGCAAAGACCGGTATTGACGTCGCTCATCAGGGGTCTGGTTCCGGTTGGGACGACGAAGATGAAACCGAAACGGAATATCCCGAGCCGAGCGCTCCCGTCGCACGCCGTTATCCAGGCGTTTCTCCGAGTGATTCTGGTCGATCGTTTAGCGGTCGAGACGTAGGCGCTGATTTGAATCGAGCCTTCAATCGCCAATCCGGAGGCAGTGGTTCTTACGGGATGGGGGGCGGAAGCTACTCGAGTAGCGGCACCGGCTCTTATGGCTTCGGCGGTTCTCCGTCAGGATCTCGTGGAGTGCCACCATCATTCAGCAGCGGCGGGAAGGCGGCCTACGGTAGTTCTTCCAGCCCATACGCCAGCAGTCCATTCGGCGGCTCTGCCAACGGCGCTCGTCGAGCTGCAGCGGCTCCAGTAGACGCGGATGACGACAACAACGATTTGGCTTACGCTCCGCCTTCTGCTCCTCGTCGAGGAGTGATGCCTCCTGTGGCACCACCGGTGGTGAAAGGTGGAGGCGCCGCCTCGGCCGCCGCAACAGGTGGATTGTCTTTTAAACTGGAAGCACTGGAAACCCAAGTTTTTGGCAAAACCTATCAAGACCCGCTGCTTCAGCGACTCGACAGATTGGAAACCACGATATTCCCTGGTGACAAAAACGCCAAGTCGCGAACACCGATTGAGCGTGTCAACAGACTAACGCAGGTAATTCCGATCGCCGGCGGACAGCAACAGCCGATCGCGCAAAATCCGAATCAAGATTTGGATGGTGACGGACAAGTCGACATGTCGCAAATCCCCGCAGATCAGTCTTCAATTGCGCAGCAACCGCTTCCGAAGAGCCGCGGCGGTCTCGGAAAGATCATGAATTCGCTGGGTAACTTCCTTGGTGGCGGCATGTCTGTCGGTAGTTATCCGATGAATGGTGGCATGAGCAATCTCGTTACCGATCCGCAAACAGGAATGTTGCTGGATCAATATTCCGGAAATTTGATCAATCCTACTACTGGTGCCGTGGTTGGCCGCAAGGCTGGAATGGGCTACCCAACTACGATGCCGAGTTACGGTATGAATTCGTTTAACAACGGTTTCTCGTCTCCGTATTATGGAAATTCGATGTATTCCAACCCGGCGTTTGGTATTGGTGGTAGTGGCGTCCGATTCGGCACAGGCGGTGTCAGATTCGGGGGAGGTATGTGGCCGTAGTGTCAGCGCAAAAGCTGATGTTAGTTCTTGGAGCCACTGGTTTTCTTGGCAAGTTCGTGATCGATAAAATGATCGCAGCTGACTACCCGCTCAGGGTCGTGACTCGCGGCGGTGCGGATTGGCAAAATTCGAGCGTTTCTACGCTGCGCCACAAGGGTGTGGACGTCATCATTGGCGACATCACAGAGCAAGAGGTCGTCGAAAAAGCCGTCCAGGGCACATCGGCGATCGTCAACATGGCGGGTTGCTTTCTTGAAAGTCGAGATGGTGCCTACGATGAAGTTAACGTCGACCTGGTTGAACAGTTAGCCGAGTTGGGCACCGCCGCTGGTGTGCAACGTGTGATTCATGTGAGCTGTCTGGGAGCCAGGCGAGATGCCGATTGTCGCTATTTTAAGACAAAATGGGACGGCGAAGATATCGTTCGCAACAGTAAACAGTATTGGACGATTTTTCGTCCTTCGTTTATTTTTGGCAAGCGGTTTCCGTTTCTCGAGCATCTCAAGCCACTTATTACTTTTAAACTTTTCCTGCCGATGATTGGTGGTGGCACGAACACAATTCAGCCGGTCTTTGTAGAAGACGTCGCTGACTGCATCGTGCAAAGTATTTACTCGCGTGAGTGTGTTGGTAAATCGTTTGATCTGGTTGGACCTGATGATTACTCAATGCTCGAACTGCTGGAGATGACTCGCAAGGCGATGGATATTGGCGGCTCGACAGTAAATCTGCCCAGTCAATTTTCAGGCAAAACCATGGGAATAATGGCCAAGGCGTTACCGCGTTCCATTCTCACAAACGATCTTGCCGGCATGATGAGTGACGATGCATGCAGTACTCAAGAAGACATGCTTGAGAACTTCGAAGTGCGAAATGCATCCATGCGCGAATATTTCGACGATATTGTCGATTCGCTGAAAGCGATGAAATAGGTCCACGTAAACAAATTTTTTGAAGAGCCTGATTGCCACTTAATGTTCGGGTGGTGGGTGCCAAAGTATGCTAATTTGTCGTGTTAGCTAGTTTCGCTGGGGGATTCTCGATGATCAGGCTGGGTAAACCTGTCAAGCTTCTCGAATGGGGAGTGGGCACCAATACAACCAATCAGCGCTGGATCGAGTTCGGTAAGGGCGACATGGTCGGCAAACCGAAAGTGGTCGACGGAATTACGACAATCGTTGTCCAGCTTGACAAGCCTGCGACCAAGTCCAACCCTAATGACGACTCTATTAAGGTTGCTCAGTGCGGCGAATGCATGACTCCGCTGGATGACAATGCCTGGGGCGAAGTCGCCTTCGGTAGGCTGAAGAGCGTTAATGGCAATACTGTTGAGATTGAAGTGAAAGTCGCCGTCAAATTCGGCAAGGTTAACACCAATCTCGAGACTGCGAAGTAGGATAGCAGCCCGATCGCACAGACTGGGTCCTGCTCCAGGGTGAGAAGCTCGCTGGAAGAAGGGGTGGAACGCTGGCGCTTCCATTAGCTCAACTCGTTTTGTCAGAATCTGGTTTTAAAAACGGTCGCGCAACTTACTGTCCAGTCACTTCTTTGACTGGGCTGTCTGTGGGTCGCGGCGCTTTCAAGTCGCGGTTGGCAGCCTCTTCTGTGTACAGGTATGGATAGACGACTCCGCTGTAGCGTCTGGAACCGGGCGGCGGCATTGTTTTCGGTGCGATATTTCTGCTGTCGATAATGCGCGGCACATACATGATGTGGGTTTGAAGCTTGCCTGCTACCGGAGGCTGGACGTTAGGAGTAGCCGATGACGCAGTCTCAGTCGCTGGGTTCGACGATGATGCTGCGGCCTTGGCGACTCGTTTCTTATGTGCGACCTCATCCTCTACGACAGTCTCGATGTCACCAACAGTAGTGGCATCATCTTGCGGGTGTTTTTTCAGCAGCGCTGAGCTAAGTGTTCTCGAAGTGTTAGTCCAGGCGCTGCCCAGAGTATTTATATTCGCGATGATGAGGGCGGCTGAGGCCAGGAAGAAAACAACGCTGGCGACAATCCGCACAATCACCATCTTCGGTGACACCCGTGGACCGGACTGTGCGAATGTCTCCGAAATCTGTGCCGAAACCGTCAGCTCTTGCTCTATTTGATTAGTTCTCAACGCCATCAGTTTCGTCATTGTCGAGTCAAGTTTCGACTTATGTCTCTTCGGAGGCTTCTTGAACTTTTTGATCGTTTCCTTTTCTTTCTCGTGTTCGCGTTCTGCCTCGGTTTTTACCGTGGGTTCTGGCTTCGTCGGTGGACCGACAACGCTGGCTTCCATCCCAGGAACGGCTTGCATCGCGGGAAGTCTTGCTACTCGAGAGAAACGTCCGGAGAGTTCTTGATCCGGTGGGATGGAAAATTCTGCTCTTGCTTTGTCGATATTTTCCAGCTTTCGTGCTTGATCGCCTTCCACCATTGGTGAGGGAAACGTAGGCGTGGTGCCCGTTTCAGCGGGACCCGCATCGCCCTCGTCATTTTCGTGGACCCCAAACTCATCGTCAGCGATGTCTGCGCCGAATCCAGTTTTGGCAGCTTCTTGCGGCGGACTCGCGTGTGGCTCATCCAGCTCATCCAGCTCGTCAAGCTCATCGAGCTCATCGAGATCGTCCAGATCATCAATGTCTTCGAATTCATCGTAGTCTGGATCGCCTGGTTGCCTCTTCTCCTTATCCTGAGGTTTAACAATAATCCCAATCGCCGAAACAGGCTCGCTGGCAGCATCTTCGCTCGCTGGTTCTGCTAGCTCCGATTCTGCTTGCTCCGGTTTTTCTTCTGTTTGCTCGGAAAGTTCTATTTCTCCGAAGTCCGCATCATCAATCTCATCCACAGCCACAGTAGGCTTCGGTGCGGCTGCTGGCGCTTGCTCCTGTTCATCATCTTCGTAATAATCTTCATCGGCTTCTGTTCCACCAATCGAGTGATACCAGTTGGTGACGCCCTTCCGGAACTCCGCTACTGTGGCGGTTCGACGAGCCGGATTCCAATCGAGAGCTCGAGCGAGCACTTCGCCAAGTCTGTCAGCCTCCGGTATGTCAGGGCGGTAGTCGAAAATTGGAGCGAGTTCGGACGCTGTTTCGCTAAGTACGCGACCGTCGTCTATTTTCAAAAACGGCAGATATCCTGTAATCAATTGATATGCCATTGCGGCCAGCGAAAATACATCCGATTTCACGGTTGTCTTTCCGATTCGCTGCTCCGGACTGAGATAAGGAGACCCTGCAATTTCCGGATGCTCAGGCAGTTCTCTAGTTCTGTTAGCTGCGCCGAAATCGAGAACTTTGACAATGATGTCGTCTTCGGGCTTTGTGATTACTACATTAGAAGGTTTCAGTCCTCCATGGATAACGCCCTGGCTGTGAGCGTACTCCAGGGCATCGCAGAGTTGGAATACAAAGGTCGTGATTTCGTCGTCATCCTCGAGGGTTCCAACCTCATCTATTAATTCGGAGAGACTGATGCCTTCCAAAAATTCGGATATGAAAACCGGGTTGCCGTCGTCCGAGAGGCGCCAATCAACGGTTTGGGCAATGTTCTCGTGTTGCAATCGACCGTGCTCCAGGATTGCAGCGTGAAAACGCTCCTGCACAGCCTCGTTGGAGCTGGTGATTGATTTTGCCAGAAGGTGTCTACCGGTAGAGAGCTCGCGAATAATTTGTACTGAACTGAAATCGGTATCCGCTAATTGTCCAATAACCACGTAGTTATCGGACAAAACGCGCGAGGCGTTTTGGTCGACACCCTGATTCACGGGTTTTTGCGGATTCGAACTGTGGGCTTCTACCAAGACTCTGTGACCCTTGCCAAACCTGGAGTGGTTGACGGACTAGAGGATGAGTGGATAAGATGGGAATATTAGACGCGGTTAATTAATGCCACTTAATAATCCTATCAAAACGCTGCAAATCTGAACCATGAAAAAACAAAAAATCCGTTCGCAGCAGGGCAGTATGCTCGTGCTGATCATCGCTTTCACTGCGACAGTAGTCTTGGCGGTGCTATTCTTCGCTCTGGGCTTCGTCCGCTTGACGGGCACGCAGTTTGAGCAGAAGACGGCAATCGAGGCCGCGGCACTAGCTGCAGCGCGAGAGTTTAGCAACATAGTTATCGTCAATGATGACTTCGGATTTGTCGGTCTGTCGGACTCCGCTCCGATCGGCACCAGCACGGCGACGGCAGACAATTACTATAACCAGGTCCATGGTATCAATACATTGATGGGCACGACGCTGCTCGACTACATTATTGGAAAAGCAATTGATGACGCAGAACTCAAGGATCTCGCTTGGGTTGATGCTCAAAAGGCTGTTGCAGCAGCGGATCAATTGGAAGCGGAACTACAACGATGTACAGCGGCTGGTCAGACTGCCAAGGACAAGGACGGCAATATTCTAAATCCATATCTGGCTGCGGAAAACGCTTATCGTGCTAACCAGGTCCGTCAAGCAGGAAACTCAACGTATCAAGCCAATTCGATGAAGTTGGAGCTGGGTGCGGTTGATGGGAATGTCACCAACATCAAGACGCCTGCCGGCTGGGGAGGATCGTTCAATGCCGGTGCCACCAAAGGTGGTTACTACCTTTCTTACAAACCGGTCCGATATGATGGCAAGACGTGGGTGTTCGCTGGTGTCGGCGACTCCATGAGGCTGCTGGATCCAAACAAGTTTATTGCTTCCGCCAGTGGTGTTCCTTATCAGCACAGAACGATCGTGAGAGCCGAAGCTGTGCAAAACATCAATGACGCTGGTATCACTGCCAGTACCAAGTCGGTAGCCGTGGCTCAGCCTGCCAGCGTATACGACCCACTACCTGCGCCCGGTGCGCTCGTGTTGTCGTATCCCGACGGCGTGCCGGATGGTGATTGTATTCAAAGAAAAATTTCCGATCTTTATCTCGGCACCTGTCTTGCAGACGGCAACGATGATTCGGACGTCTACATCGCTTCCAACGGCGATTATCCAGTCGATCCAAGCAGCGTCATGACTCCCGACCCGAATTGGCCGATTCCGGGAGACACGATGAAGCAAGCCAACAACGCAGTAAAAATTGCGCTTTATGACTGGATAAAACGCGCTGGTACCAAAGCGAACGTGAATGCTGTCATCGCCGCCCAAAATCAAAATTTCAATCCGGCCAATCCTGCCACTGTTAACTGGCCGCCTGGAGTCCCTGGTGCCAAGCCGATTCCGAATGGTGTTGCCCATATCTTCAAGTTCACTCCGACTGGAACTGTTTCCTATCAGAGTAAGCAGTGCGATCCAGCACCATTTTATGTGATCTCGGATAAGCAGATGATGGTTGAGTCGTTCGAAGCGCTGACAAACGGTGCCGCTAATACACTTTCGATTAAGCCGATCGACTTGGGTCCGCCTATCATGGACAGTGCCGGCGAAATCATTCTGACGAAAAAATTCGATCTATATGTTCGAGATTATGGTCGTCGTCCTGGCAAAACCAATGGGGGCAAACACTCGGGTGAACCGATGGACGATCCGCTGGTATCGCACAACAGCAAACCCGTGATCAAGCTTGGTGAGGATGGCTCGGGCATGGGTAGCGTGACTACTGCAGGTCTTATCAGCGCCGGTGCTCTGTCGAGATCTAACGGCGGTGGTGGCGGTAGTGGTGCCCTTCCAATGATCTTGCCGCAAGAAGATTTCGCATTTTACTGGAGCGGAACTGCTATGCAGATTCTTCGTACTCCTGGTGCTTACAAGCAATTTCAAGCCGGTAGTGGCGTTCGCTCCACATATCAGACTAGCGGAGTGATAGCCGATATCAGATTCCGCAGACAGCTACAGGTAAAAAACGAAGATACCATTGAAATTCCAGTTGTCGATCCAGTGACTAGCGCACCAACGGGAACGACCACTACGAGCCCAAATCCAAACGCTAAATCGGATATCGGCTACGTTGGTTTGAAGTAATTCCTGTTGAGCTTGGAATGATTTCTATTTGCGCTTGAATTGATTCCGACTGCGCCTGGAATGATTCCAGCTGAGCTTGCATTGATTCCAACTGCGCCTGAATTGATTCGAATCAAACAAATCGAAAGTCGAGTTAAGGCGCGCTTACGGCGAGACTGCCGCCGGCACTGGCTTGACGTGTTTCGTATAGATGTTCTGTGGTGCGCTTGAAAGTTTTGACGATATCTTTTTGAACGTACTTCAGCGTGAAGCCGGCAACTGCTTTTGGAATTGGATCCGTTGTCGACTCAAGCGTGTACTTCACCTTGCATGCTTTGCCGGCGCAGTCTGAAGCCAGTTCCCAACGACCCTGGCAGGATTCGAAATTTCCTTCAAGCATCGCCCAGCGTAATACGTGCGGCTTGCCGTTGAGATCATTGACGTTGAGTTGTTTGCTTTCTTTCAAAAACATTTGCGGCTTCAGCTCGCTTTCCGTATAAACATAGTTGCCGGTGCGCTTAGTCACCTTGCAGCTTTCGATGCGCGGAAACAAGTTTGGATAGTTAGGGAAATCGGTCAACTCTTGCCAGACGAAATCGACTGGTGCCTTGATGGTGGTTTCCATAACAGAAACCACGCACTTCTTCGACGGCTTCGGAAGTGGGTCCTGCGCAGGAACCAATGGCACGCTTACAGGTACTTCGCTGGCAATCCGACGTTTGTTAGCGTCGCCGTGACTATGATGCGATTTTTTAGACTCGTGACTGACCGTGCTAAACGTTTCCGGAGCAGATTCAACCGGTTTTGCGCCAGCAGGAATTGCAATCGAAGTCGTGAGGCTAGCCGCTAAAACGAGCGCAGCCGACGCAATAGAAATACTTCCAGCGGTTTTTCGTGTTGAGCCGTTGTCCGTGAAAATAATGGAGACTCCGAATTTAAAAGATGATTCTACCGAAACCAAGCTGTAAAAGGCGTTATTTCAGATGAAAAACCGACTTTTCCAGCAAGTACTGTCGTATCGTCGAGAGCTGAGCGCTCAGTTATCATACCCCTGGGATTTATTATCGCCGACGGACCGGTATTTGCGGCAAAAACTAAGAATCTTCGATTCTCGATTGCCCGAAAAACTGAAAAAGCGAGCATTTGCTCGCCGACTACCGATTGATGAAACCAAGCCAGGTCGGAGATGTTGACGAGTAATTGACCCCCGTTACGGGTGCTGTCGGCTGCCAGTTCCGGAGATATACATTCGAAACATATCAAGGGGGCCGAGTGGCCTCGACTCAGTTCGAGAACTTCGGCTTGCTTTCCGGAGGATAGTCCGGCGCCTGCCGGAGTATTGGTCAAACGCTTTACCCAATCAGGCATGTACTGAACGGCTGTGGGCGCATATTCTCCAAAAGGAACCAGGTAGCGCTTACTGTAGAAATTAGGCAGGATGACGCCTTTACTGGTGATTCCGTAAGCCGAGTTATACGGACTGCCATCCTCATCCCGACCGATTGCCCCGACAACCATGTCTAGATCTCGTTGTTTGCAGATTCCGGAGAGGAGGTTTTGGACTTCTTTGTTGTCGCTTAAATACGTCGGTATTGCACTCTCGGTGAAGATGCACATTCCCGGAGGAATTCTGGGAATCAGTTTCATGTAGCGTTGAAGCAGCTCATCGAGCGAATAACGATGGGATGTCTTCTGCATCTCGATGTTGATGTTGCCCTGCAGCACCGCCACTGGAGTCATCGCTTTGATGATTGTTCTGGCGGACTGCCACTGCCCGAGCCCCAGGCAGAGCGGAATAATGAGCAGAACGGCTAAGGTCTGAATTACAGCCGCAGTCTTGCTGGTAGCAGTGATCTCCTTGTATAGCGACTTGCCGCTCCACGTTGAAATCAGTGATGCCAGGCTGGTGTTGACCATGACGATGATGAAACAAACTCCGATACCACCAATGATCGATGCGATTTGAATTAATGGAATTTGTTTGTACTGGGTGTACTCGAGCATGCTCCACGGAACGCCAAGAAAGTTAGGTGCGTTGCCGATTTTGTTGACGACCAAAACCCAGAGCAAGGGAATCATCACTACTGCTGGAATTCTCCATCCACCAGGAATTTTTTGCGGAACGAATGAGCCCGTCGTAGGGATTAGGCGGGCGCACAATGCGAAGAGGGCGATGATAAGCGCCTGGTGAAATGAGCAAATAAACCAGGCACAAGCTGCTAGCATCCATCCCTGCCACCAGTTGAAACCCAGCCACTCAAGCGGCTGTAGCCCGAGATACCAGTTGAGGTAAACCAGGTTATAAGCTAAACCGAAGACCAGTCCGCGTGCAGCAGCTTGCCAAACGCTCTTACTGGCAGCGATCGCCAGAATAAGCGGAGCCAACCCGACCCAACCCAAGTACCATTGATTGAAACCGGGGCAAGCCAGACCCAGCAAACATCCAAATCCGGTGAGCCAGAGAAAATCTCTGACTGTCATAAGCTTGGCGCCGCTCTTCTTTGATGAAGAAGACTTGGTCGTATCTTTCTTTTTAGTTATTGTTGGCACTCTCGATTGCTTCAGCCCGGGCGGCTGTTGGACCGCCCCAACGATTTAACTTCATTCGGACGAAATTTGAAAGACCGCACTTATGCAGTACGGTCTTTCGACATCTCACTATTTTTTGCCTTCCATGTCGGCTTTGACCAGATCTTCAACTTCTTTGAGAATTTTCGGATTCTGTTCGAGGAATACGATGGATGCATCTCGTCCTTGACCGATTCTCTCTTCTTTGAAGCTGTACCAGGCACCGGCTTTTTTGACGAGGTTGAGTTCCACGGCAACGTCGAGGATGCAACCAACTGTGTTGATTCCTTTTCCATAGACGATGTCAAATTCAGCAATGCGAAACGGAGGTGCTACCTTGTTTTTCACTACTTTGACTTTGACACGGTTGCCGACTTCGCGACCATCTTTTTTCAATGTTTCGATCTTTCTGATGTCCAGTCTGACCGAAGCATAGAACTTGAGCGCGTTACCACCAGTCGTGGTTTCCGGATTACCATACATCACGCCGATCTTCATTCTGAGCTGGTTGATGAAGATAACTGTGGTTTTCGTTTTGGCAACGACAGCCGTCAGTTTTCTCAGAGCTTGGCTCATCAAGCGGGCTTGCAGACCAGGGAGGCTGTCTCCCATTTCACCTTCGATTTCAGCTTTCGGAACGAGAGCTGCTACGGAGTCGATAATCACTAGATCTACAGCGCCGGAACGAACGAGTTGTTCGCAGATTTCGAGAGCTTGCTCTCCAGTATCGGGCTGCGAAATCAGAAGCTCGTCTACATTGACGCCGAGGGCGCGTGCGTACTCCGGATCGAGGGCATGTTCTGCGTCGACGATGGCGGCGATGCCACCTTTCTTTTGAATTTCGGCGGCAACGTGTTGGGCCAGTGTTGTTTTACCGGACGATTCTGGTCCATAGATTTCGATGATTCTTCCGCGAGGAAGTCCACCGACTCCAAGAGCCAGGTCGAGGGTGATGGCACCGGTCGAAACCGCTTCAATGGCCTGATGTCTTGAATCACCAAGCTTCATGATGGAACCATCGCCGTATTGCTTTTTGATGGCGTCCATCGCCAAGCCGAGAGCTTTGGCGCGCTCGACTGAAGGCGGCTCTTTAGGAGCTTCTTTGTCCTTTGAAGAAGACGAGGCTTTGGCCGTCGTTTCTTTTTCTACGTTCTCGTCTGTGGTCACGTTTTTGCTTGCGGTCTTCCCAGATTTGTCTTTGGTTGCGAAAGCCATTTTGTATCTCCTTCTAGAGTCTAACCGGTGCCGAGACCTGAAGCACGCTTACGAGGACGGGCAACTTCTATAGCTCTTGTATATCGCTTGTATGGCGCATGGGTGCGGCGTTTTCACGCCTTGGGCAAATTATAGCCGCACTCGGTTCAAGAACTAATTAAAAGTAGTCCTGGTGCCGGTTGTACCGCTATTGGATATGTCGTGCCATTTCAATCGAGCGCAAGCCGCTCCATCAGCCGCTTTCTCGATCGCGATTTCTGCTTTTTCTCTTCAGATGCGCGTTCTTGACAATGCTTCGGGTTTTAAAGGTGGGGCGCGAGGGGTATAAAAAGGTTGTTAGACAACAAATTGCCTAACTGAGGTTCCAAGGTCTTAGACGTTAGTAACCGCGGCCGAGTTCAATGGGCGAGCTAAATTTTCGCGATTATTTTTCAGCGCGTGTCCGGGTGGAGATATGAATCATTTCCAACGGCGGGAGGGCGAGATGAAGACAGCTCAGCGGCTGTTCAGCTTACGGCAGAGTGATTTGTTCGAGTCCTTCAATCCTGTTGAACTGGGGCGCCTGCTAGGCATTCTCGAAGAGCAGGAATTGCCGAAGCACCATATGGTTTTTTCGCCAGGAACACCTTGTTCGGCAATCTACTTTATTGAAAAAGGTAGAGTGCGCGTAACCCGTCTTTCTCCGGAAGGCAAAACGGTCATACTGGCATTATTAGGTCCCGGCGACATGATCGGCGAAGCCGCATGGGAAGCCGGCGAGCACGACAGTTATGCGGAGACTCTCGAAGAGGCTCGCATATTCCAAGTTTCACGCGAGGCATTTCAGAATTACATTCGTGAAAACCCTGAGTTTGGGCTGCGTTTAATCGAGATCCTCGGTGGGCGATTGAAGCAAGCGCAGGCTCGAATCGAAGATCTTGTATTTCGTCAGGTGCCGAGTCGCGTGGCGCGCCTGCTGCTAACGCTGGCAGAAAGCCACGGTCGAGTCACCCCAAGTGGTATTAGAGTTGAGTTTCCGCTCACACATCAAGAAATCGCAGACATGGTCGGGTCGTCGCGCGTGACGGTCACGCAGATTCTCAACAAGTTTCGAAGCAGTCACTGGATCGAAATCGAATCGAAGCGAGTCACGATCCATAATATGGATGCGCTTGAGGAACTTGTTCGCCAGCCATAAGCCATTTCTTCCAGTCGCGTCTTATCTGCGCCTTTTCGTAAGGCTGCTGCTAGTTGATCCATGGATTGAAATCGAGCGACAGGCAAGCGACGAACGGATTCTTTTGAAGTGTTCGGTAGTTGAGACTCAGGGATAATCCGGTGCGCCTTTGGAATTGAGTCTGTCATGATACGAACATCGGCATCTGGCAGGTCGATGATTGTTGGCGGTTAAAGGGGTTATTTAATGCGTCAGTTAAAAGCAGCAATTAGTCGGTTGAGAAAGCCCCGCAAAAAATCGGCGCAGGAATTGATCAACAATGTTCAAATTGCCTCGCCATGTCCTGTTAGCTGGAATTCAATGACTGGTGACGATAAAGTTCGCTTTTGTGGAAGCTGTACGAAGAATGTCTATGACATTAGCGCACTGACTGCAGACGCTGCTGTAGAGCTGATTCGAGAGAACCAGGGAAATATTTGCATTCAATTATATAGAAGGAATGATGGCACGGTCTTGACCGAAGATTGTCCGAAAGGACTAAAACGCTTGCGGCAAGCCATGATCAAAAAGACCGCGTGCGTGGTCGCAGCATTTGGATGGCTTGGTTTTGCAGGGGGCGCTAACGCAAAATCGCCTGTTCCTGACCTAAAGTCAGGTGCGAAGTGTGAGGCCACGCGTGGTAAGGTTGCGGCACCGATGAATGGAGAAGCTGAACAACTTGGCGGTGCGATTGCACCATATTCGGTGCAAGAAATTACGAATCAGCCGGTCAAGCCTGTGGATCAAAATTCCAAAACAGACAACGCCAAGTCAGATGAGTGCTGTCCCGACAGAATGATGCTTCGCATCCTTGCCGGTTTAGTCGCAGTCGGAGCGATGCTGGCTTCGTTCAAAAAACTAAAGGGCAAACCGATCTGGGTCGTCGGCATAAGTGTCGTCGCGTTTTGCGCAGCCATGGGCTTTGTCTGGATGCTGGTTTAAGGAGGTTGAAATTGAACTTGCTTGATACCGCCTTTAAACAGTTCAAAAAATCCAAGAAAAAAACATCGCAGGAAGTTCTGAATAGCATTCAGATCGCCTCGCCCTGTCCGGTTAGTTGGGAATCGATGAGTGGCGACGATCGAGTTCGTTTCTGCGGAAGCTGTGAGAAAAATGTTTTCGATCTGAGCAAGCTGTCGGCCGATGCAGCCGTCGAGCTGATTCGGGAGAAGGAAGGAAAGATTTGCATTCAGATCTTCAAACGTCGTGATGGTACTGTGCTGACTGAAGACTGTCCTAAAGGGCTGCAGCGTCTGCGTCGCGGGATTGTAAAACGAGTCGCGTGCATAGCCGCTGCGTTTGGTTTTCTTGGCATCGCCGGAGTCGATGCAGCTGATGCGCAATCGTTGGCGTCTCCATCAAGCGATTCCCAGGGCACATCCTGGCGGGGACAATATGTTTCCACGGATGCCGTTGTTTCGGATTCTCCCGTTGTCGTTGTTAAGCGCGAAACCTCAGCCGAGCGCGCGAGCAAAGTTGTGCGCTTGTTTCTTGCAATTGGTGCAATTGGTGGCGCGATATGGTCTTTTAAGCACCTGAAACGCAAGCCAGTCTGGATGACCGGGCTCGTTGTCGTTGCAATTTGCTCAATCTTTGGTTTTCTCTGGAAGTAAACCGCAATCTTTGAATCGCCGCCGCTGGCGAATTCTGCAAGCAATGACAACTCACTGTTTAGCAAAAGTCCAAATCTGCCCTTGTAGCTGCCGTCTGGGTATATAATGAGCCAATCGTGTGCCCGTAGCTCAGCTGGATAGAGCGTTGGTCTCCGAAGCCGAAGGTCTTGAGTTCGAATCTCAACGGGCACGATTTTTTATCTAAATTCGCGAACATCAGCAATGTGTTAGACGGCATGATCTATATGTCTCGCATAGCAAGCGTGAAACGGGCACCATTGCACGGTGCGCGGTGACGTGACACTATTGAACAAAATCATTCTGCATATTTGAAAAATGAAAGATCGTTTCACACGAATCTTGCTCGGACCGTATCGGTCCGGCAAATCTGTCGCGCTGCTCACTGAGCTGACCGACCATTGTCGCGAAGACGTGCTTGCTACGGGCGACGCGCTTTTGCTCGTGCCTTCGAAGAGATATCAGAGGCTCGTAGAACGACGCATTGTCAAATTGTTCAACAAAGAATTAGCTGCACAGACTTTAGCGTTGGAAGAAGCGCAATCGCTAATCTCAAGCGCTGCGCTGTTGCGCCGATCGACTCCGGCACTTGATGATAACTACTTTCCCGAGTACGGCGAAGAAGAAGAGGAAGAGCCTTCTTCAATTTCGTTTGCGCCAAGTGAACCGACCCGCCGCGGCTATCTGGGGATTAACATAGAGCCGTTCTATCAGGCTTGCAGTCTGATTCTCCGGCGGTGCGGCGTCGTGCCACGAGTGATACCGGAGGCGGTGCGCCCTGCTCTCGTGTCGCGAGTTCTGACAGAGCTGAATCATCAAGGAAAGATCGAGCATCTGTTGCCCATCATCGATTTCGTCGGGACGCATGCGGCGCTTCTTGATTTGATCGATGAGCTGGAACGTTCTGGTCTTAGTCCTGATGACGTGATCGCAAGGTTGGAAACTTCTGCCGCGCAATCATCAAAGCATCTTGAATTGGCTCTGGTTTATAAACATTATTGGGATGAACTCGATCGGATTGGTTATATGGATAATCGCCGGATCGCTTTTAAATGCCGGGAAGTGCTTGCTGCCAGGGATGCGAGCAAGCCGCTTTTCGGATTGATCGGTGTCGACGGTTTCGACCGATTCAATCATCTGCAGTTGCAAGTTCTTCGTGAACTCAGTCGTCATAGCGGAAAGTCAATTATCTGCTTCGACTACAACGAAGAAGAGAGTGATGATGCGCGACGCGAATACATGTGGAAAGACACCAGCTTCGAAGACCTGAAGCAGGTTTTCTCCAACGCTGAATTCTGTTGGAATGATCCTGATCTTTCCAATGGAGGTCAGGTTGGTTCGCCAACTTCCATTGTTCCGATCGATGCGTTTAAATCCGTTGATCGTTTTCTTGAAATGGAAGAAATCGCTCGTAAGGTTAAGCAATCTCTGGTTGTTAAACGAATACCGGCAGATGAAATCCTCGTCGTAGTGCCATCTTTGAAAGAATACAAAGGCGCGATTGAATCGGCTTTCGAGGATGCCGGAGTTCCATACTTCGTGGACGACTCTATTCGAATGATGACATTGCCGATAGTGCAATTCGCAATGTCGTTGCTACGTGCCTTCGAAAACGATTTCTCTAGAAGCGAGATGATACGAGCGCTTTCCAGTCGGTTTTTCACAAAGAGCGCGTTCGGTTTTACTGACGAAAATATTCTCGCTCTAGATCGGTTATCTCAAAAAGAGAAAGTAATCGGTGGTCGAAGCGAGTGGTTGAGAGTGGCGGAAAAACTCGACCTCGGTGATTCAATGCGAGTCTTGCTCGATTGTTTAACCCCGCCGCAATCCACTGCTGCACTCACCACTTTTGTCTCGTGGTGCGAAGATGTACTGTCTGCCTGTCTTTCATTCGACGAGGACGCCGAGTTTCAAGACCCTGTGCAAGGCTGGACGGAAGAGCGAGCACTAATCGAGATTCAGAATCTCTGGGCATCGGTTGTGCAAGAAGACCATATATTGTACGGAGACCGCGGCGGCTTCAAGTCTGACTACCAGGGTTTCATCAAGAAGTTGCTTCATTCATTCGAGAAAGCAAACTTCCGCGGGTCACCTGCCGCGAGCAACAGCGTGCGAATTGCATCAGTAGATTTGGCTGATAGCCGACGTTTCGATGAAGTATATCTTGCCGGATTAGTCGAAGGCGAGTTCCCTCGTAGGCTCGCCGGGCGGGGATTTGTCAACGCGGAAGAAGTCAGCCGTTGGGGAATGTTTGGCGTAGATATTCATAATCCGCGTATGCATCCGGCATTCGAATACGCGCTCTTCCGTTCTCTTCTCGACCGGGCGAGAAAGCGTGTTTGTCTTTCGTATCCGATGTGGGATATGAGTGGCGAAGAGTTATTGCCTTCCTTCTTCTTGACCGGAGAGTCGCTGCCCATCACGATTACTGAAGCTGTGCCTTTTAAGCTTGCACGCACGACTCCTGTCTCCAATCGCAACTTTATTGCAGGTCGATTGTGGAACGATGACCAGGAGTTTGACACCGCGAATGGTGACCCGGGAGTTCTCGATCTTTATCGTCAGATGGAAGAGTCGATCGCCATGGTCCGCGCTAGAACCGAAGGCATGCTCGAGAGTCCGTTCAATGGATTCATTGCCGAATCGGTGAGATCCGGCGCATTGTCCGTGAAGCTGCCTTCCAGATTCAGCGCTTCGCGTTTGAACGAATATGGCAAGTGCCCCTTCCGTTATTGGGTTTCGCATGTTTTAAACCTGTCGCCATTCGAGGAAGCAACGGTCAAGCTCGAAGTTCGTGAATTGGGAGAAACGTATCACCTGGCACTGGAAAAGTTTTACGAAAAACTGATTGGTGAAAACCTCCACATCGCTTATAGCGATCGCGATCTCTTGATGAAGTATTTCGACGCATCTATCGAAGAAGCGCTTGATTGGCTCGAAAGGAAGCGCGGTGTGAATCACGGCGAGTTCTGGGAGTACGAAAAGAAAGAAATTATTTTCCGGTTGAAGAAATTCTTCGATAAAGAAATCGATCGGGCGTTGAAGAGTAAGATCGATTTTGTCCCGCATATGGTCGAAGCCGCCTTCGGAATGGATGATTCCAATCGTGCTATCAGTGCGCCGGCACTGAAGGTGACTGATGGAAAACGAACCGTCGAATTTCGCGGCAAGATTGATAGAGTTGATGTCGCAGGTGGTTTATCAGCGATTGAAGACCTCGAAGGCAAGCGTAATTTCGTCGGCGTGACGGCACGCGTAATCGATTACAAGGCTGGTTCGACCGTGATACCTTCCCGTGAGGCAAACGAAGGGCGCAACATGCAGTTGCCGATTTACGCGCTTGCTGTCGAGCGATGCGTCATGCCGGGCTCTAAAGTTTCCGCGGGTTCCTACTTGAGCTTCATGTCGGGCGGTTCTATCGGTAGTCTTAAGTTTGAACAAGACCAGGAGGATGCTCGCGGTTATGTGGAGATTAAACGCATCGAACAGTTGATTCTAGATTACGTTGAGAATATGGCAAAGGGTGTGTTTACTGTTAAACCGAGCACGGCCTCTGTCTGTGAGCGCTGCGATCATAAACGCGTCTGTCGCGTTTCTGAACTCAGAAAGGGAGGTGAGAAGAATGACCTCGTTAACTGAGCAACAACTTGCTGCAGTATTCAGTGTTGATAAAAACGTCCTGGTCTCTGCCGGTGCCGGTTCCGGCAAGACACATGTGCTTGTGGAACGTTATATTGAAATTCTGAGAAACGATCCATCGCTCACCGTCGATGGTATCATCGCGGTTACGTTTACGCGGAAAGCTGCCGGAGAAATGCGAACGCGTTTGAAAGGCCGCTTTCGCAAACTTACAGAAACTGAGTCAGAGTCCGAGCGCTGGCGGCAGTGTTTGGCTGACATCGATTCGGCACGCATTGGTACGATTCACTCGCTTTGCGAGTCGATCTTAAAAGCGTTTCCTGCCGAATCGGGTATTGATCCGCAATTTGAAGTCATCGACGAAGTCAGTCAGGCTCAGCTTTTAGAAGAGAGTATCGATCAGACTTTCCGCGAAGTGATTGGCGACACTCTTCCTGAGATCAAACTGCTCACAGACCACAATATCGATGAAGTCCGCAATTGGTTGAAACAAATGTTGGCTTCCAGTCTTCAATTCAACGAAGCCGCTCTGATGTTGTTGAACTTGCCTGAAGGCGAATTGCTCGTTCAGTTAAACGATACTCGCCATCGCATTCAACGTCGCATGTTGCAAGACGTGATTGTCAGGCAAGACTGGCAGACCGCACACTCCTACCTGTCCGAGACTTTTGGACGGGACAAGCTCGAACAACAGCGATTGAGGATCGTGCAAGCGGTCGACGACATTCATACGATATGTCGGAAGACTGAGAAATCGGACACTGATGCTGAGGAATCCGCGGAACTCTGGCGCGGCTTGGAAGTTATTGCCGCCGCAGACATGCGCATTGGCGGACACAGCGACGAAGCCAAGGCGATCAAAGAACGGTTGGGTGTTTTGCGGTCAATCGCCAGAAAATTGCTTGGAAAGCCACCGCTTCCGCCAGCTATCGAACAGACTGATTTGTTGAACTTTGATGATGAACGTCACGTCTCGAATCTTTTCTATCGCGCCCAAAGAATTTACGGCGAGCGCAAAACACTAGAGCTCAAGCTGGATTACAACGATCTGATCGGGCTGGCGTATGCTGCCCTTTCTAACTCGGAGTCGGCAGCTCGCCAACATTATCAGGATAAAGTTCGCGCAATTCTGGTCGATGAGTTTCAAGACACCAATACGATTCAGGCTCAGCTCGTCGGTTTCCTCGCTGGTTCAACAACGAGATTGTTTTTGATTGGAGATGACAAACAATCGATTTATAAATTTCAAGGCGCGGATGTTTCCAACTTCAATGAATGGAAGCAGATTCTCAAAGGCGAGTCCGAAGACCCTTCGCGTCAGCTGACCGGCGAGTCCATGGTGACGAAACTGACGGTGTCTTTTCGCAGTCATCCGAATGTAGTTTCGTTTGTCAACGCAGTTTTCTCGAAGATGCTTTCGCCTGGTCTGTCGAGCATTCCGTATCGCGCGGACTTTGAACCGCTTTCGACTTTCAGAAAAGTCAATTTGGACAATAGCACTATAAGTGGTGCTGGCGAAAATGTTACTGCTGGCGAGTTGACCATCACTGCAAGCGAGTTCGGTGAAACGGTCACCACCTCGAACTCGGCTGTGGCTGCGCCAGCGCAGGGTATCGCCGGAAATGTCTCTGCAAGTTTTGCCATTGCGGGCGGAGCTGGTTCAACAATGGTCGCAGGCGCCGGAATGGCTTTTGCTTTAGAACCTGAAGCCGCGCCGCCGAAGCAACTGAGTTTGTTTGATTTGAGTGGATCCTCACCGCCCCCATACGCGCCTTTTGAAATTGGCGAAATTGAAGTTGACGAATCCTCGCCGCTCCCAGCTTCGCATGAAGCTTATGACGACGAAGAAGCTGATGCGTATGTAGGTGGTCTGCAAGCCGTCGATTCTGATGGTGACGAAAACACGGAAGACTTCTCGCCGCCAAAGCCCACCGCCAATGTCCAGATGGTGATCTTCGATGGGACTGACGAATTCGGAGAGCGTGACAGTGAGGTTTCTTCTCTGACAGAATCGCGGGCTGTCGCGAAGTGGATTCAAGAGATGGTCGACAACGAGGCGCCGCTTCTCGACAATGACGGTCGCGTCGTCCGTAGTCTCAAGTATGGTGACTTCGCAGTTCTGGTCGCGAAGAATAGTCACTTCAAAATAATCGAACGAGGTCTGTTGGAACGCGGGATACCATATGTGGTTTTCGCGGGCAGAGGTTTTCTCAATCGTCAGGAAGTGATCGACTTTGAAAACCTGCTTTATTTCCTCGGCAATCCTCAGGATTCGCACGCCTTGCTGGGTGCATTGCGGTCACCCATGTTCGCTCTTAGTGACGATACAATCCACGAATTATTCCTGACCATGCGCGAAGAAGATCGCTCGCTCACTCTTTGGGAGGCTCTTCTCAAGGCTGTTTCCACCAGACGATCAGGTTATGAATATGTCCTTCGCGCGGTGAGCGAGCTGCGTCGCTTCATGGACGATGCCGCCAGACTGAGCCTGACAGCGTTGATTCGTAAAATTATTCAAAAGACTTGCTATGACCTGGCGTTGATGAGCGCAGAGAATGGCAGGCAGCGTTCGCGCAATCTCTGGAAACTGGTGTCACTTGCGAAGGAACACGAAGAACTTTCGTTTTTCGAGTTTGCAAAACGTCTCACGCTGATGCGAGATTTTGAACTCAAGCAAACTGACGCGCCTTTTGAAAGTCATGATTCCGTGAAACTAATGACTATCCATGCGTCCAAGGGGCTCGAATTTCCAGCAGTGGCACTGCCGTGTTTATCCGGTCGAGTCTTAGGACAAGACCGCAAACTTATTTTTCACCGTAATTATGGTTTTGCTCTTGATACCTCCCGTGGTGACAGTGAGTCTCGCCCGGCCTGGTATCGATACGCTAAGCAGCTCGACCAGGATATGGAGATAGCAGAGCGCAAGCGCCTTTTATATGTAGCGATGACGCGAGCGCGGGATTATCTTGGCTTGTTTTTGGAACGGGACATCGGACAGCAGCAAGAGTCGTTTCGGCAATGGCTCGCTGAAGTTCTCGACATTGATTTCCACGATGAGAGCGAGGAAAATCGCCTGCGGTCAGTACGTTTTGACGGGGGCTCGACCGAATATGTTGTCACTATGGAGAATAGAGTGTCCGTCACTCCAAGTGAAGCGGAGCTAGCGAAGAATCGTCTCGCCGTTCTCGAAGAGGAAGCGATCGAATCTTCCGAGTCTACGCCTAGCTTGATGGAAGCGGTGTTGCCGGACCCGGTTTCGCCGACATCACGCTGGCGAGGTTGGACGAGAGTAACGCCTGGAAAAGGTGGAGTGGAACCACTCGATGGCACCGTAGTCGGTGTCTACTTACACTCGGTGCTTGAGCATCTGCCTGAATCGTTAGAGCGTCCCGATCGGTTTACTCAGGAAAGCATCGCCATGATGCAAGGCAGTGTAGTTGCCCATCCCGAGAAGTTGAAGATGTTGCTGAATGAAGGCGACAAGCTGCTGGATATTTTTTACGAAAGTGAATTATATGTTCTTATGAAGAATGCGAAACGACGATTAACTGAATTACCGTACGTTTTCATCAGCGACTCAGGTATCGAATCTCGGCGTCCTGACTTGCTTATCGAGGATGAGTCGGGCAAGTGGTTTATCATCGATTATAAAACGGACGATATTCCGGAGTCTGCAATGCCGCAACAAGCTCGACGTCACGCCGCGCAGTTAGAAGGTTACTGCCGAGATATCCGCCAACTTACCGGTCTGAATCCAGCCATTCGCCTCTATTTCGCACGACTCGGAAAATTGGTGGAACCGCAGACGTAACCGTTCGGGTGAGCGAATTTGGAACGAGCATCCTGGGTGCTAACAATTCTCAGATGATTCGCACGAAATAAAAACGGCATGCCATTCAAAGGCATGCCGTTTTGGTATTTGATTTGCTTGATTCGTTATTTACGAGGTTCCATTGCGAAGATGCTGAGGACGTTGCCCCATGGATCTGAGAAGGATGCGGACATTCCGACATGGTCAGGAGTTTCGCAAACTTGCATTGGTTCGTGGTGGAACTTGATGCCTTTACCTTGAAGTGCTTCGTATGCAGGCTTGATACTGTCTACTGAGAAAACTAGAATCGGGCTGCCTTCGATGGAGCGCTCAGGCATTTTTTCGGCGTGGTGAAGAGCGAGTGTGGTAGCGCCTGCATCGAACTCGATCCATCCGTCCTCTTCCATCTTGACCTTCATGCCCAGCGTATCTTTGTAATAGGCGACAGCTTTGGCAGTGTCGGTGACATAGATAATTACATAAGACAGGGTTCCGAGTTTCACGTCTGTTTTAACGGACATAGTCTTACCTTTCCCGGGGAGAGCGGGTGCGAAGTATGTAGGTTGCATATCATACTGAAGTTTCAGTAATCGCTCATTAATCGTGGAAACCGATGTCTCATGCGAGTTTAAAGCAGTAAGGGCGCCTGCAGGGCGCCCTTACCATTGAATCTGTAAGCCAGTATTTATTGCTTGACCCGTCGCTTTGGCAGTGACGGCATTTTTGACGCCACACCAAACAGTGTTATGGCAATTCCGACGTATGCCACTACAGACAGTGTCACGCGTGTTTCGAACAGCCCGTCCACGAGAAGTGCGATAATCGGAGGAAAGAAAACCAACTTACTGAGTGCCATCAAGCTTATCCGCTTTAACAGATAGAAGTAGCACGCAAAAGAGATAATCGAACTGACGATACCGAGATATGCGGCAGCCAGTGTTGGCACTAGAGGTGGTGCCTTGAATATCGCTGCATCTTCCGTGAAAACGCTGAGACTGACGAACGCTACAGTGCAGACCGCAATGAAAATCGCAACCGAAACGAATGGGTTTTGATTGGTTGTTTGGCGCTTCAATATGACGCCGGAAACCGACGTGAGCACTACAGAGCAAATCAGAAAGAGCACGCCTTCGCCTTGTTGTGCAGAGACGTTCAGTCGATCGCCGAAGATCATAAGAATGCCGAACATAGAGATCAGCAAACCGACAATCTGACCTCGCGATATCTTTTCAGTCCGCGTAAGAGTCGCAGCTAGAGCGGTTAACATCGGAGTGGTAGTCGAGATGATCGCGGCTAAACCGCCAGAAACGAATTTTTCCGCCGAGTAAACAAAGGCGAAACTGATGACCGAGAGTACGCTGCAGAGCATAGTCCAAGCCAATGTTCGTCGATCCGGCATAGGTGCTTTCACGAATCCAAAACCGAAAATTGCCATGATCGCAACAGACCCAATCACGAAGCGCCAGGCGCATGCCGTAAATGGCGAAAAGGCACCAGGCAAGACGCACTGTCTGACTGCAAACCAGGTGGTTCCCCAAATCAAAATACAGGCGACATATGCGATCACAACGCCGCGTTCGATCCGTTGTGCAGGCGCAGTGGTGCTCATAGCGACCAATGAGGGCGTTTCTGTCTCAATAGCCGTGACGTTGCCAGCTGCCGTTGCCATCACGTTTTCGGGCAAGCTCAATCGCTGATTCTCCACAGCATTGGCAGTGACGTTGCCAGCCACGGGTGTGGTGAATGCGCCCGATTGTTCTGTCGTGATGTTAGTTACAGTTACACGAGCAGTTGAATTGTCCGCCGCTAAGGCGGAAGAATCATATGAATGTACAGAGAGCCGTTTCATAACAATGTTGACCGGACCCACCGGTCCTCCTTTTATATTTCCAGTCCTAGAATAGACCGGTCGTCTACCGCAGTCAAGTACCCCAAAATGGCTTCAATCCGGGAACCGTTGTGTACTGAGCGTCTCCAAATTATTAAGGTTCTTAAGAATCTCAACATTCGGGAGGGGAGGTGATGGCGGTTGCGCCAAGGGCGGTTTTAAACGCGTTTATAGACGGTGAAATGCCGCGAATTTCGCGATGTTCAAAACATGGCTATGGGCGGATCGCGTTCATCTTGTTTGAATATAGTCTCGTGTTGGTGCGCTTGCAAGTGAAACCGTGTGCGACCGGGCGTCGCGATCGTTTGGGTTTGATACTATATTCGGTGGCGCGGTCTAATGCGCGGATCGGGATCGTTCCGGTGAAAAGCAGGCTGGAAGCCTGCGCTCCCAGGTTGAAACGTGAATGTTGAGATTCGATTACAGCGGTGGTCCGCTGTGGTCGCCTTCGAAGGGGTTGTTGGCGTCTTCTTTGTCTGCACCAATTGGATCTTCGAACAGATCGTATGCTTCCGGGATCATATAGGTATCCGCCGGCAGCGACTCTTTCTTGATGCTGGTCATTTTAACGGACCAGGTTGGCTGGCCATTTGATTTCCCCGTGGCGCTTACCAATGCTTCAGTATCTTTGTCGAACCAATATTCGATCGATGATGGCTTCTTGCCTTTGAGTTCAGATCGAAGTTCGAAGATGTATCCGCGGCAGTTGTGACCATCGACAGATTTGTCCGGCAGCGTCGTTAGCTTGCCAACCCACGAATCGGCTTTTAACCAGGCTTCGTCGAAAGCGAAATTGTTGCCGTTTTTCATCAAGGTCCAGGTCGCCAGCTTCTCTTTTGCATCAAGCCAATACTCGCGACCAACAGTGTGGTCGTCGATTCGTCTGTAGTTTGTGACAGGCAAAAATCTGGTGTCTTCGACGAAGACTTTGTGTCCTTTACCATCGCATGACAATTTGAATGTTGTTTTCTTCTCTGACTTACTCGGGCTGCGCTCGTATGTGGCTGTGTAGACTTTGGTGGTGTACGGAACCGCCTGGCGATCGCCGCCGCAGCCGCATAACAAGCCACTCGACATTGCAGTCAGGACCAACAAATTCGCGGTTATTCGTCTCACGGGCATCACCCCAACAATTGAATTCGACTCAATGAGATCTTACCCAATTTACGCGAGTACGGCTGATTTGAACACCTGAGTGTCTCAGAATTTCGCGCGAGCGCGGGCAATGCTGATGGCAACTTACTCAGGATATTCGTCGAGAATGAGCGAACCGATGGGCATCGCCACATAAGCTCAGTGAGAATTCAACTTTGCTATCGGACCACGATCATTTTGGCGCTGGCGAAGCTGGTTGGAGGAACGCCTTCTTGATAGCGGCAACGAACTTTTCGTTTATCAACGGCTGCACCGATGGTGGAAGCGCTGCCTTGACGGCGTCAAGATTTCCAACTGCAAGAGCCGCCATAACCGTCTTTCTGCTTTCAGAATCTGGCTTCATCACTGGCGCCAGGTCGGTTGCCATCTTCTTCAAGGTAGCTGGATCCATTCCAGGAAGCATTCCGGACTCTTTGCTTGCTTGCAGGATTGTATCGATGGTTCCAGGTGTTACTTTATCGGCAGGAATTCCTGCTGCCTGAGCCAGATTCCTCAGCTCAGCGACTGTTCCTGGTTTGATACCTGCGTCTTTGTATTTGTCCATCAATATTTTGTCGGCTGCTGCCCACTGTTGATCGGTAGTGGTGGCAGGAGCGTCGGACGGTTTTGCGGTGTCACGTGGACGGGCCTGGTCGAGTTGCATTGCGAAGGCTGGATCGATTCCTATGTTATCGCTTGCAGACTTCAGTGTGCCGTCTCGATCGAGTGTGAAAGTTGGAGCGTCCTTGCTGGCTTCCTGACCTTTGAGTTTAAACACATTCTTGCCGGCTCTGACGTACTCGTTCTTACCATCCGTAATTGATGTTGGATCAGCACTAGCGTCACCGTAAGTCAGTTTGAGTGTGGTGTCACCTGTGGTGCCGGCTTGTGGTCCGGTGATCTCCGTTCTCTTGCCGCCAACCGTCTTGATGTTGCGGGTCTGACCGTGGACGTCGGTGACGGTGGTCGTGTTGTCGGTTGGGGTTCCTTTGATCTCCGATCTCGTTCCCATACGATCGTAAGTGACTTCATTGCCTAAGGTAGGCGGCGTGCCGCTTTCTACTCTAAGTTTTGTCGGGTTGGCAGGATCGCGTTTCTCAACACGAACAACTTTGTTGTCTTTATCAACAGTTTTTACTTCTTTGACGCCACCGGTGAGTTTCTTGCTCGTGGGGTCTCTGTCGTAGTCGAGTGTTGTGACGGTGCCGTCCTTGCTCTTGAACTCCGTGAGTTCGCCCTGCTCGCCGCGCTTCTGGTAGGTGCCATCAGCATTGACGCGCTCGCGCTCGAAACCGTTGTTATCAATTCTGGAAACAGAACCATCTCCGTTGACGGTTTCAGTTCTTTCATTGCTGGTCTGAACACCGACGTTTCCATTGTCGAACATCTTCAATTCGCCAGAGAATTTCTTCGGTGGATTTCCGGTTTCCCAGGTTGGAGGTGTTCCAGGTGTTGGAGGAGTTTTGGTTGAATCGCCAGGTTTGGCATCAGCACTCTTAGTCCACTTCTGACCACGTGCATCGTAGACTACGTCCTTGCCACCCTCTTTGGTGCTCAAGCGACCGTTCGATTCGTACTTGGTTCCGTCTTTGCCGACGATTTCGAACTTGCCACCAGGCTTCTCAGTGACGGTTGCACCTTCGATCTTGTAGTCCTTGCCGCCGGAGTTAATCGTCCAATCGGACTTACCGGTCAGTGGATCAGTTCTGTCGAGAGTTCCTGTGGTTGTACCCTGGTTGAATCCTTTGAGGTCACCACGTGAACCGTAGGTACGATTGAGTGCTTTCGAACCTGCATGACCAGGTCTAACTGAAGTTGTCTTGCCTTCGAGGTCGCTGTCCACCTCTGTTCCATCGGCGTAGGTCGCGGTGACCTTGCCTTTATCGATCTTAGCGTCGACTGGAAGTTCGCCTGATTGAACGCGTGGGTCATCGAATTTGATTCTACCGGTGGTGGCATCAGGAGTGCCCTTGGCCCACTGTACGTTTCCGTCATTACCGACGGTGCCTGTGTTGTACAGTGTCGTGTCCGGCTTGCCTTTGTCGGAGCGGATCATCTTACCTTCGCTCCAATTGCCGACTTTGAAGCCGGTGCCATTTGGAAATTCGACGGAGAACGAATCATTGTTGCCGTCGCCGTTGCGGACGGTTCTGGATGGATGGTTGGCCATCGGTGTTGTGAACTCGACGGTGATGTTGCCGTTTGCGTCCTTGGTGGCTTTGCCTTCACGCCAGCCATCTTCCGGATTTGCCTTGGAGCCGTAGCCGTCCCAGTACTTCTTCGGACCTGCTACACCATCAGGACCTTCCTTGATCCGAGAGTATTCGCGCATGTCATATGTATCGCGACTGCCGTCACCGCGAAGCACTTGCTTCGTCATCTTGTCGCCGCTTTCGTAGACCAGTTCGCCCTTGTCGTTGGTGGAGAATTGACCCTTCAAGCTGCCGTCGGCATTGCGCTCTTTGGGATCGTTGGCCGCAGGGAATCCGGGCACGTCCCCGTTTGGAACAACTTTCCAAACGTTGCCTTCCTTAACGAGATTGGCTTTCTGACCAGGTTTATCACCATGAGGTTGCGTTTCGACCTTCATTCCCTTGAGGTCGCCGGTTGCAGGGTCACGGTCAAACGAGTAGTTATCGCCTCCGCGAGCTGTTCCAGGCGGAACGGTCATTCCTTTGACGGTCTTACCTTCGCCATCCATGTATATGCGACGACCGGTGGTAGCGTCGGAGAGGAGCTTGCCTTCGCCGGTCACTTTGCCGTCTTCGGTTCGCTTCCAAGTTTTCGCGACGCTATCGATTTCTTCTGTGCGCTTAGGCTTTCCACCTTCATAGTCGGTCGTGGTGATCTTTCCACCGTCGACTTTGCGGTCCTGAATCTTCTCGCCTTTTGAATTGTAGACGTCCTGCTCAGGTGTGCTCTGTCCTGGTTTTGGCTCGAATGTGCGAGTTCTTGCTCCACTCTGATCTGTGTATTCAGAGAACTTACGACCTTCCTTGGTAGCACCAAGGCGATTTTCTTCGACGACGTTGCCATCGACATCGCGCCTGATTCTTGCTGCCGATTTAGTACCGTCGACGGTTCCATCTTTCAATACGTTTGGAGTATTGGTGTCATAGTTGACGTCAATAACTCCGCCCTTATATTCCGTGATGGGGGATTTGATTCCCGCGAGGCGGTCCGACTTGTCACCCTTCGGATCAGCTGGTTTTAGCCCGGTTATTTCAGCAATGTCTGCCGGAGACGGAGAAGGCTTTTTAGTTGCATCCCACTCGTATTTGGTCGCACCCGGAGCTTCTGTTTTTGTGATACCGGTTTTGGTATCAGTGGTGACTGTTGTTCCGTCCATGCGAGTCTCGCGTGTGCGAGTATCGCTGAGCTTTTCGGTGGCGAGCGGTGGCTGTGTTTTAAGAAACTCTTCCAGACGCTTAGCATCTGCTTCTTTTGGCGGCTCACCCGCTGCAAAAAGTTTGACGGTCGGTGGCTTTCCAGGTGTGACCACACTGGTTTCGCCATTCGGATATTTGGATGTGACCACGCCATTCGCATCAGTAAGTCTGGACCACTGCTGCTTTCCATCGGATCCGTTTTTGATGACCCTTTGTGGGATCCCGCCAGGACCAGTATCGGTTACTTCTGTGCCACCGTCTACAGTGGCGCGAGTAGTCGACGAACGTCCGTCTTTGGCTTTTAATTGTTCCGTTAAATGATCCGGGTTTTGCTTAGGATCAAACTGAACAGAAGACTCCATGCCGCTCTCGTGATTCGGTGGATAAATCCGTTCGCTCAGTTTGCCGTCTTTTCTGCCTGGTTCGTATTTCGTCTCTGCAACGCCGTCGACGCCGATCTTAGTTACGGAACCATCGCCTGCCGGTTTGTCGCTGACTAATGTCAGAGGTGGTTTCGGTGCATCGCTGCGCTCATCAGCACGCTGTGCTACGAAACCCTCGATTGTTTTCCCTTCTTTTGTTTTGACGTCTGGCTGTCCCTTCGAATCGTCGTAATCGACGAATCTATATCCAGACTTATTGTCGCCGGTGACTTCGGTCGAGTAACCGGGTTTGCCGTCTTTGCCGGCGGCCTCTGCGTGGTATTTAACATCATCCTTTGTATTGGCATGATTTACCGTCATCTTGCCGCCATTTACTCCGGGCACGTTATCGACGGTTGTATTTCCGGTGACGGCGTCAACTTTCCAGGTGCCTTTTCCAGGCTGCCCGTCTACTGTGAAATCGCCTTTTGCCCCTTCAAATGCTTTGTTGAGTTCGGCAACTTTTTTCGCTGTTTCTTCTTTTGTCAGTTCTCTGGGCTTGCCGTCAGCTCCGGTCACCGTCGCCGTATCGCCGTTGAACTTAATTGACTCAGTCGGTGTTTTCAGTTCGGTGCTGCCATCTTTATTAAAGGTGTGCGAATAACCTTCCAGGGGAGCGCCGTATTTTCGTGTGACTGCTCCAGTCGTGGCATCCGTTGTCTCTTTGAACAGACCCTTGTCCTGTGCCTCGCGCACTTTTGCTTCAGCAGTATCGAACGCCTTGAAGTCGCCCTTGAGTCCATTGAAAGCCTCATTGGCGTTGGCATCACCTGATTGCCAGCCGTTCTTCATCTGCTCCGGCATCGTCGAAGGCTTGTCCTTATTGGGGACTTCGTTGAACTTCGATTCAAACGGTTTGTATGCCGATTCGTAAAACTTGCCTGCGGTCGAAGCCTCGGGTGGCTTGACTGTTGGATTTTCTGGTTTATCGCCTTGTGGTGCCATTACTGTTTAATCCTGCCCAGCTGCTCGTTCGAACTTGGTAGTAAGGTTATCAATATAGGGATATTGAATGATACGTCGCGTTCGTGACTTTTCTGTTACCTGCTCTATATTCCCGTTTAATGTTGGGATGACACTGTGGGCCGGGTGCTGGCCTGGGTGGACTTTAGACTGTTTGTGCCAGGAAAACTGACTTGTGGACTCCTATTTGGGCTGAACGGGCGTTGGCGTCGGCACAGGTGGAGCTGGGCGATTCGCCAATTCCTTAGCCAGTTCGTTGATGAACGGCTGTGTGTTGGTTTTCAGAGTAGCGTATCTCTGATCGACCGTTTTCAAAACTCCATCTATCCGAGCTTGAGGCGCGCCTTTGAGCGATTGCGCCATGGACTCTCTGGTTTGCTTATTGGCTTTGTCGATCGCGGTAGTAGGGTCGATCAACAACTCTGGAAGCAAGCGCCCGATGATGGCTCCGTCGCGGCCCTTGGAACTCATGTCGGCTGTGTTGCCGAAATCTGCGAGGAGCTTGTGCTTGTCTGCTAGCTGCAGAACCTTATCGAGACCTTCGGCCGTGAATGTCTGATGTAAACCCTGGCGCTCGGCGCGTGCTTTGGCGAAGGCCAGCAATTTTGGATCCAGCTTATATTTTGTCGACAGCGCTTTCAGTTGTTCGTCTGTGATTGGCGCTTTGCCAGGGGTTTTCGCGTCGGTTGGCTTTGGAGCTTCAGCTTTATCGCTCGGTCTCACAGGTAGTGCTGCATCTTTCGGAACTGGTGGCACAGGCGGTTTGTCTCCTTCACGCGGAGCATCGCTGGTGACTTTTCCACCAATTTTTGTCGACATGACGCCTTCCGGTGTGACGCTCAATCCTTCGTTGCCGGCGTTCAATATCGAGAAGGAGCCTGCGTTTCCGGGTTTCAAGATACCGTTGATTGTGATCGGCTGTTCGCTCGGTCTTTGAACTGTCCATGTCGAAGGCGCGCCAGGACCAGCTGAAAGATCGACTCCTCGATAAATCGTGGTGCCGTCAGAGCGTCGAAAGCCTCTGAAGTCGCTGTTTGCGTCTCGCAGAATATCGACTTGTTGTTTGTTTGCGTAAATGATTTTTTGTGCAGCACCACGGTCGTCTACAACTACCTGAGTTCCATTCGAGTAAACAGAAACCACATCGCCAGTTTTCGGATTAATGATCGAAGATTGCGGAAGCTCTCCAGCTCTTACTTTTGCTGCGTCCTGTGCGTCGTTAAAAGTAACAACCCGTTTTTCCCCTTCTGCTTTTTCCTGACCTTTGCGCCACTGTACTTTTCCTTGAGCATCTTGGGCGCCAGTCGTGTAGAGCGTGTCCGTTGTCGCTCCGACCTGCCGCGTCATCTTCCCATCTTTCCAATTACCAACACTGTATTGAGTTTTTTCACTGCTAAACTCAACCTTGAAACCATTATTCTTCGCGTCTCGAATCATCGAGGTCGGCTGTCCAGGCTTAGGTTGGAAGTCGACTCTAACAACGCCGTCGGCAAGCGGTTTTCTTTGACCAGGCATCCAGTTGTAGCCATTCCAAAAGGTAGTTGCTTTCTCACCATTCTTCAATTCGGTTTCTCGCGAGTATTCGCGCATGTCGTAATGGTCTTTATCACCGTTGATCCGAAGAACGCTTCTTACTTGTTTATCGGCCGATTCATATCCGAAATCGCCTTTAGCATTTACTTTGAAGTCACCAGTGATGACACCATTTTCTACTTTTAAATTTTTGAATCCTGGAACCAATTGACCTTCAGGCTTTGAAACCCAGCCTTTGTCGGTCTTTTGGAAGGACAGGTATTGCGGCGGAGTGGCGGCGTCCTTCCCGGGCATGAGCAAATGCATCTTAGTGATGTTGCCCTGGCCGTCACGATCGAATACATACTTTTGACCCTTGCGGGCACCGTCGGTAAACTGCATTCCGTTGACGAAGCCGGACTTCTCGTCGATAAACAGCTTTCCTCCTTCGCCGTTCTGATTGAACGGACGAGGAGGTTCTTTCGACACAGGAAAATCGCTTACTTTATTTAGCTGATTGAACTTTGGATCAAACGGAGCCTCTGGTTTTGGAACAACAGTTTTGTCTGTCTCGACTGGCTTGGCCGGTTTAGGAACCAGGTTGTATGCGTCATCGAAAACATTGTTCGGCACAACGGTTGTTGGACCATCGGGCTTTTTCGTTTTGTCATCGACCGTGGTCGTCGTAGTCTTGTCGCCGGTTTCCACCGGCGCCGTGCCCGGCTTCGGAGGTACGGTATTAAACTTGGCGTCAAAAGGATCAAAACTCATGATTGCCATATCTCCGGGCGTTCTAGCTGCTGCGATGCTGAACTGGTAAAGGGGTCGGGTCGAATTCCGATTTGCCCAGGCGTCGGTTCAATGTTTGGCTATATACTGTCGCCGATTCTTTTTGACAGAATCTCACACAATTTTTTGCGCAACAAGCCAACTGTGTGCAAACCCACAGTACAAATTATGTCTGCGACTGTGCTTAAACGCAGAGACCTTACTTGATACTTCGCATCGTCGAAGCAACTTGCGAGTGGTTGATCAAACGTTCGGACAACACTTCGAAGAACCGCGCTCCGCCTTGTGAATTGAGGTGAGCGGAATCTGCAAAGTAACGCTTTGGAAAATCTTCCGGCTTGTTTAAATCCAACAGTTGCGCTTGATGTTTTGAGCAAAGACTACCGATCGTTTTTAAATATCGATCGTAGAATCCTGCGGGCATAGTATCAACATTGTCTTTCGTGAGCGGCATGTTGACCAGGATTATCTTGATCCCACGCTCTTCACCGAGAGCTAAAAATCTCTCGAGATATGAAACTTGCTCTTTGAATTGTTTCTCTTTAAAAGACGAATAGCGGTATCTGTATTCCGGCAAATTGTCTGTGTATTCGTTAGGCGATGCTGACGGCGGATGCACTACGACCTCGTTGGGACCGCTGTCTTCGGGGAGTTCAGTAAACGCCTGTTTGCGAATGTCGTAAGTCGTGTGCACTTCATCTTCGATGTCTTTGTAACCGAGTCGGCACAAAATTTGTTTTGTCGCCTGATGTTGCAAGTACAGAAAGTCAGGTCTGTGACCATAGAGAAAACTCAATTTTTCCAGACCGTATTCAGTCACACTCCAGAATGAATTGCGCGCGGAGATGGCGACTTCGGTTGGATCTTTAAGGCGGCTGACGAATCGAAATATCTCGGTGCTCGCGGGGCTCTTCAGTGCGTTGTCCATCAAATCACGCGGAGCAATTCCGTAGATTATGATCTTCGGTTGTTTTTCTCCGTTCAAAAGAGTGTCGGAGAGAACGTAAGCATCAGATGCCATCTCTCCGCTAAGAGAAAACGAGAATGTTGAATAGTCAGTGTGAAACTTATCTTTGAGAAGATTTTCGAGTAGTGAACTCTTATGATGCAGCGCCACCTTTTGCGATTTCTGTTCGAAGGTTGCGTCGCCTCCATGGACTGCTGCCATCATCAAAGACGAACCCATGAGGGCGATGTCCGGAGCGCGCTGTTCGTCTTTGAAATCTTTGGCTGCCCAGAAGACGGTGCTTCGATGTGCGGCCTCATATGGAGTGACGGGCCAGGCGTTGAAGTGATTGGCGATGCGGCAAGAACCATCGAGCGCTACAAGCGCGAGCAAAGCCCAGGCAACGTAGCTTTTCGCTAGCTGCTGCATCACTGGTTTTGCTTTGTCGAGTGGCGAGGTCACTTTGGCACCGTAGGTAGTGAACAGTTTTACTTAGAACTGGAAGTAAATGAAACGTGGAGATTTGTCAGGAGAGAATTCCATAATTAGTAGCATTAGAGCCAGGCACCAGGCTGCTTTTAACAGCTTGGGCGAGCGTTTGACCAGGTCCGTGCTGTCAAGCCAGCCCATCACCAGATGTGATACCGCTAGAATCGGCAGCAGGAGGAAAACGCTCGGGTAAATCAGAGGATAGTTAACTGAAGGAAGATACATGGCCAGCGCTTGTGCGCCAGATTGAACTGTTTCCAGAGTGAACATTTTTTTGAGTATGATTGACGCCGAAGTCATGGTTTCTGCTCTGAAGAGAACCCAACCAATCAGTACAACGTGGAACGTCAGAAAAACGCTGAAGCACTTTCCAGGCACGGAATCGATTGCGCGAGCGAGCCAACTTATCGATTTTTTGACCTGTTGAAATTCTCTATGCAGCACGAGCATCACTCCGTGATAGATGCCCCATACCAGAAAATGAGTTGCGGCACCGTGCCACAATCCGCCGAGAGTCATAGTCAGGAGAAGATTGCGGGAAGTAATCAGATTGCTGCCGCGCGAGCCGCCGAGTGGAATAAAAAGATAATCGCGCAACCAGGTAGACAGTGAGATGTGCCAGCGGTGCCAGAAGTTCGAGATGTTGCTGGCGAGATACGGCAGGTTGAAGTTGATTGGAACTTTGTATCCGAATAAGATTGCGCTACCACGGGCGATATCAGTGTATCCCGAGAAATCGAAGTAGATTTGGAAAGCAAACGCATATGCGAATACCCAGAGGTCGAGTCCGGAGAAGTGCTCGGGATGCGCGAATCCACCTTGCACGAAAAATGTGAGATTGTCGGCAATCAACACTTTTTTGAACAAGCCGAGGAGGATGAGCGGAACACCCTTATCGAAGTATTCGATTGAAAACTTTGGTGGGTTCAAAAATTGAGGAACGAAGTCCTGGAAGCGTTTGATTGGACCGGCAATTTGAGTTGGGAAGAAGCTTGCGAACAGTGCGAACGATGGGAATGATTTGACCGGAGCCGACCCGCGGTAAACATCGACTGTGTAGTGAATGAATTCGAAAACGAAAAAGGAAATCGCCAGTGGAAGAACGATTTCAAAAGTAATTGGCTGAACTTCGTACACCGGCTTCAATAGCGTGTGCGCAACATCGTTGAGGAAGTAGGCGTATTTGAAGTAAACCAGCGTCGAAAGGTTTAACACTGTAGCTGCAATCAGCCAGTGTTTTTTCTTCTTCTCGGACTTGTCGATGGCGATTCCGAAAAAATAGTTGGCGACGGTCAGACCAAGAATCAGAAAGACGAAGATCGGCCGCCAGCTCATGTAGAAGAGGTAACTGGCGATTAGAAGTATTGGAACTCTGAGTTTCTGAGGACTTAGCCAATAGAGGGCTACGACGAGCGGTAGAAACAGAGCATATTGGAGAGAATTGAAAAGCATCTAATCCAATGCCATCCCTCGACTTAACGTTGTCATATGATAACCAGCCAGCGCCCGGAAGACCTTAAGCTGAGCACATGGTTAAAAAGTGAAATAAGCTCGACCTGTGAAGATCGGGCTTATTTCTTACTTCCAAGAGAGAGGGAGGAAGGTGGAAAACTTAGAGTCTAATATCCGGCAAGTAGTGGTTTGACGGCCATTTCCGTCCACTTGTCCGCAATTGCATTACGCATGGTCTCTGCGCACGTGAGGATCTTAGGAAGGCCGATGGCTTCGCCGTCTATTCGTAATATGGGATCGTGCTGTAACTTGTTTTCTTGAATCAATTCAACTGGCACCGGTAGCTGCTCTTCAGCGATTACCGTTTGGAGTCTCTTCAATACCTTCTCGTAACTGCCGCATCCAGGAGCGTAGATGAGTTCTACCCGCATGTGTGAACCTCCTCGGTCGCGTTACCAACGCGACTGCAACTGTACTTCTCTACCAAAAGACAGGTTTCCGTTTGGACTCTCTGGGGAGGAGGTCCAAAAATATAAAGGGAATATGAAGATGCCACTTAACATAACTATAGAGCCAATTTGAAATACAGCAATAGCCAAAGTTTGATTATTGGCTTAATCCCTGTTAATAAGGCTGGCGGGCTTGAACTGCTGGAACTTCCCAGCGTTGCCCTCGTCAGATGAATTCATCCGGTCTGCTACTTTTCTTAGACGGATCACATCTGGCGGTACGAAAACGTGGATATATGTTTGCATGGAAAAACGGCTCGGCCTCAGGGTTGCAGCGTTTTGAATTTGAGTTCAAAACTATTGATAGCGACTGCTGTGGTCTGCGCTAGTTTCAATTCGTCGGCGTCCGCTTTTCACTGGAAGTCGCATACACCGCCAGCTCCAACCGGCTTTTCTGTTGTGTCCAGCACTGACGATCTGAAATCGCTACCAGGCAGTTCCAACGCGATGAATCCGAATCTTCTAGCCAAGAACAATCCGAGTCCAAGTGATGTCGGGACTAGTCAGCCAACCGGGCTCGGGATGAGTCAGCCAAGCGAAACCGTGATTCAGTCGTCTGCGAACAACACCAATCAGTCCATGACCAACGCAAGTCAGCAAACCTCGAGCAAGACGAATCAGTTGACCAACCCGAGGCAACCCATTGCGCTCTCTTCAAGCGAGCTTACTGTGCCCGCTTTGCAATCACTCGCGCAGTATCCCAACGAGATTCCGAATCTACGAATGGTCTCCGGACGTTTGCTTCGAGGCGGGCAGCCGACGGATGCTGGGCTGAGTCTGCTCAAGAAGCAGGGAGTTAAGACGATTATTGATCTGCGTGCTGAAGAACCAAAAATCGCGGAGTTGGAACGTAAAAAGGCCGAGACTCTCGGAATGAAGTTTGTGCACATTCCGATGTACGCGTTCGATACTCCCGACAATAAGCAATATCAGCAGTTTCTCAACGTCGTTTCGATGCCTGAAAACGGACCGGTATATCTTCACTGCCTTCATGGGCGCGATCGGACAGGCACCATGACTGGTGCCTACCGAATAATGATTGAAAACTGGACCTTCGACAACGCGTTTAAAGAAATGATGGCGTGCGGCTACCGGCCAGGATTTGCAAACATGACCCGCAGCCTCCACGATCTTGCGGTCGCCAAAGGCGACAAGTCTGCGCTTCCGTCTGCCAGTTTCGTCGCCGCCGATTTGAAGAGCCGATTTCAGAATTTTTCGAAACGAAAAAGGCCCGCCGAAGACGACGGCGGCGATGCAGAACCGTTAAGGTTTTAAACGGTTTATGTCGCGCGGGAATAACGCGGTTTGCTTGACGCTCGGCAATCCGAGCAGTTGCTTGGTGATTCGTTCTAAGCCGATTGCCAACCCTCCGTGTGGTGGCATGCCATAGCGGAAGCATTGCAGATATTCGGCAAAGTCATCAGGATTGAGACCCCGTCCGGCAATTGATCTGCGCAGGTGGTCATACTCATGGATGCGTTGACCTCCGGTTGTTACTTCTAACCCGCGAAACAGCAGGTCGAATCCGCGACTGAGTGGTTCTACCTTTCCGTTGGATAACGGGTCGGATAGCGGCATTGTGTAGAACGGACGAGCAGCCAACGGATAATACTTTACGTATACTAGATCGCTGCCATGTTCCTTCCTGAAGTGTTCGCAAAGTAAGCGTTCGCCCTCGGGATCGAGGTCGTTCTGCGCTTCTTGTTGCCAACCGAGTTTGCTGGAAAGCAATTGCAACGCATCGCTGAGTGTTATTTGCGGTATCGTCTCGATATGAGGAGCCTCTGCGCCATAGATGGCAAGCTCTTCCGTGCAGGTCTCGCGAACGTGATCGAAGATGTAGCGAAGCAAATTGATTTGCATCGCGATGATATCTTGCTCCGATTCGATAAATCCCATCTCTAAGTCGAGGCTGATGTATTCGTTTAAATGCCGTGACGTATCGTGCTCTTCAGCCCGGTATACAGGCGCGACTTCGAAGACGCGCTCGAACACTCCGACCATGATTTGTTTGTAGAACTGTGGGCTTTGAGCTAGGTAGGCGGTCGTTCCGAAATAGTCGAGTTTAAACAACTGAGCACCACCTTCGGTGCCTGTAGCTACGATTTTGGGCGAGTGAATCTCGACGAAATTTTGCTTCGTAAGAAACTCTCGAAAGGCGCGTGTGATGGCAGCCTCGATCTTGAAAATCGCTTTCACTTTCGGGTTTCGCAGTGTCACTGGTCGGTAGTCGAGAAGTGTCGACATTGAAAGACCGTCCATCTTTTTGTCTTTCGACAATTCCACAGGCGGTGTGTCTACGACCTTCGCAAGCGGCTCCAGCGCTTCGACTTGAATTTCGAAACCACCGTTTTTGCCTGACTGCGCAACCAGTTTGCCGGAAATTCGGACCGGAGTCTCAAGCGAGATTTCGCGAGCTACTGCAAGCAGAGATTCCTTTTCTACGACAGTTTGCAAAACACCGGAGGCGTCGCGAACATTGATGAAAAACACTTTGCCCAAGTCACGCATTGAATGCACGTGTCCGGCGACGTGCACTAATTCGCCTTCTCGTGAAGTTGCTTGCTTGATTGATGATCGTTCGGTACTCATTTGTTTGCTCCGTACATCCGTTTTGTTTACTGTTTAAACGCAAAAAAAATGACCGCCACTCTGGGAGTCGCGGTCGTCGTATCTTTCGTTGAGTTGCTTAGTTAGTTAGCACCAAAAACGAGACGACCGCGTTGGGCGGTTATCATCGTCGTTATTATTATTGGTGATGAAACTAAGGTTCACTTCTTTAGCCTGTGAGCACGCTCCGCGCATGTGTGCCGGAGCTGCGTTGATTTATTTGCATACTAACTCGCAATTCAAAACGAGTCAACGAAGTGTTAACGCGAATCACTGATCATTCTTTTAAAGGTCTGATTGAAACTAGTCTTTTACGGTGTCGATCACTTGATCGATTTCGTCATCCGGAGTTGGAGTGACTACAGCTTTGACTTGTTTTTCTTCGGCTAATTTCGGATTGAGTTTGTCGACATTGAGAATGTCGCCGAGCATCCACGCGAAGATGTCGCGTTGACCTTCCTCGGGGCGCAGCTCATCCTGGATTTTGACTTCCTTGCCGTTCAATTTTTCCAATTTATTGAGCGGGCGGGTTCCGTCTATATAAGTTAGATGATCTACGTCTTTAAATGCTCTTGCGAGTTTCACATCCGTTCTGTCTCGAAGCTTGCGCACTGCGTCATGAGAAATCAGTGGTACCGCTTTTAGTGCGTCGGTCGGAAGGAAGAGGGCGCTCGACAGAGGCGTGATGCCGTCGTTCAAAGCATAGAGATATGAATTTTTTGTGGTTTGCTTCCATTCCTTGGCGACTTCAACCGAAGCAATATCGCGGTTGAGCAGGTTGAGCACTGGATGTTCGCGAGCTAAGTGTGCTGGAAATTTTACGGTCAGGAATGTAATCGGATACATCGCTGCATTTTCCAGATAGCGCTCAGGCGCCGGCTCCAGGTATGGATTGTGGATGTAGCCACCATATGTGATGAGCTTTCGTTTGATGTGCGTATTAGTGTCGTTGAGTTTCAGCAATCTGACGTTGGCGACTTTCTCTGCTGACAGTTCGCCTTTTGGTCCAAACAAAAGTTTCGATTTGAACTTGCCTGCATCGGGAATGGCGTTGTCCGCGTCATCCCAACCGAGGTCGGCGACCAAGTTTTGATTGCGATTGAAATAAAGTTTCAGCGCGAGACTATGGTCCACTCGCGTCCATGGCATCGAAACGCGCTTGTAAAGACTGTATTGCATCCAATCAGAACTAAACAATGGCGAGCCGTGAAACGGTGATCCTAGCGCCATAAGCGCCTTGATCTTGCTGTCCGTTGCCGGATCCTGCATCGCTTCATACGAAAGGTTGCCGCCCATGCTCAATGCGACCAGGGTGATAGGACGCTCATGGCATGCGGTGTAAAGCTTGTCTATCTCTTGCCGGAACTTCGGAATGGTGTTTTCCAGGCGCACAAGCGTCGGATAACGGCAGAAGTAGATTTTGTAGTTTTGGTTGAATGTCGGATCTTTCTTGAAATGCTGGGCGACCTTGCCCCATCTGAATTCCGGCCAAAATTCTCCTCGCAGACCGTGCACCATCAACAGCGGACTGCGGTCACCGAGAGGCGCATCGTCGTATTGGTAAATTGCTACTTCACTGGGAGACTTCTTGAGAAATTTTTTCTTGTGAGGTGGCTGCACGTATGGCGCGAAAACTGGCAAACCTGCATCTTTTATTTCAGTTTTCTCAACAACGTTCGATGTCAAGCGACGCGGCTTGGCATTTGCGGGCATAAGACTGGTGGCAGATAGTGAAACCGCTGTGAAAGCGCTCAACGAGAGGCGAATCCAGGTCCGATTGGAATGGTACATTATCTTGGTCACCGTTTGAGGGGCCGAGCCCGGTTGTAGGATTCGAATGAGTTGTGATCTTTCATTCGTTTAGCGTACACCTAACCAAGATTATCAGATAATCCTTTATGCTTAACTCAAGACAAATCAGGAGCACCAGAAAGTTAATGCGAAACCCGAGAATATGCGTGTTCTTCTCAGATACGGGTGGTGGGCACAGAAGTGCGGCTGAAGCCGTCGAACAGGGTCTTCTGGACCTGCTCAACGAGGTCGCGCCGGATAGTCCTTCAGCAGAGATTATTGTCGATAACGGTGTTGAAAAGAGTCATCCATTAAATCGTTATTTCGTTGAACTTTACAACTTTCTGCTTCGCCACAACCAGGCGGGGATGAAGTATTACTACTGGTTTATTGAAAAGACAAAGCCGAATGATTCAGAGTACGGCTACAAGGTCACTAAACCTTATCTCCTGAAGCTTTTCAGCGACACGGACCTCGATATGATCGTGTCGGTCCATCCGATGAGCAACCACTACATGGCGCGTGCCATCAAGGATTCGGGCAGAAAAATCAAGCTGATTACAGTAGTCACCGATCCGAATGGCGACTTCTGGAGCGGCTGGGCGTGCGATGACGCGGACTTGACTATCGTTCCAAACGAACTCGGTCGCGATCGTTTAATCTCTCTTGGAATTAAACCAGAACGCATTATGGTTACTGGTATGCCGGTACATCCAGGTTTCATAAAACCGCCATCGACCAGCAGAGAAGAATTCATTGCTCATCTCGGTTTATCGCCTAACAAACCAACGGTTTGTTTCAACGCAGGCTGGGCGGGCGGCGGCAATACCGTGGCTATCTATAGAGCGTTGGCAGCCAGCAAGCTCGACGTTCAGGCTGTCTTCTTGTGCGGTCACAACCAGGCGCTTTACGAGAGCATGAAAAAGGAAGCAAGAAACGCTGGTATTCCAACAGCAGTTTTGCCTTTCCATGACAGAATGTCGGACTTGATGAGTGCTGTCGACCTCATGGTCACGAAAGCCGGTGGTTTAACTTCGTTCGAAGCGCTAGCCAGAAGGCTCCCGATGGCAATCGACATGATTACAAAGCCGATGCCTCAAGAAATGGGCACCGCTAAAATTCTTTGTGAACAGGGCGTAGCTCACGCTATTACAAAGCCGCAGGACATCGTCGACATCGCATCTAAGGTCAAAGTCAGAGATCCTGAAAACCCGATGAAGCTGCCGAGTGCCTATGGTCTCGACAAGGTCGGCGCCGTTTATGACATTGCCGCTTCTGTCCTTACAATGGCTGGCGTCAAGCTCAAACCAAGAGCGAAAGAGGTTTCGGCTGCGCGTATAAATAACGGCTAAACCTGATAGAAAGTCAATTGCTGAGGGCGGCGCTGTTTGCGTCGCCCTTTGTGCTCATGCAATTAAGAAACTGTTGCATGTCGGCACCTCGTCACAGCAGCTAGTCGATAATGAAAATGTCTTGGATGAGGAGTCGGTAAATGAAACTTTCGGTGCGTGTTGCAGGAGCGTCCACGGGAAAAGTCGACGTTGTTTTCATCCACGGAACCGGCTCATCATCAGAGATGTGGAATAAACAAGTCGAAGCATTGAGTCAGGCTGGCTATCGCTCATACTCAGTAGATTTGCGTGGGCACGGCGAGACGCACGAACCTGAAGAACCTACCGATCTGAAAGTTCACGTTAACGATGTTCTCGAGACTCTGCACGACTCGGGAATCGTCTTTCCAGCGGCTTTTGTAGGGCATTCGCTGGGTTCATTGATCAGTCTCAGAATCGGACAAACACAGCCGCACTTGACCCACACTCTTCTACTCGCGGCGCTGCCAGGTAAGGTGTACGCGCCAATTGCGACGGCCTTCAGGCACTTTCTTAACGGACCCTTCCGGTCCATGAAAGGAACTAAGCTCCATGAAAAAATGGCGTGGCGTGAGCGAACGTTGTTTAACACGCCGGTGTACAGTCTCTCGCAAATCGTCGAGCACTTTCAGGATATCGACTTGTTCTCCGAACCCTTTACGTTGAATTGTCCGGTACATCTGTCGGCGGGCCGCTTCGACCCGGTTGCGCCGATAGATCAGATAGTGAAGATGCATAAGACGTTGCCAGAATCGACTCTGAAAATCTTTGATCTTGCTGGGCACAATTTTATGGACTACAACACGCATGCTTTCAATCAGTGGATTCTAGAGGGGTTGGAGAGTCATTATTCGCCGGATGCCAGTCACTCGAAAGTTCAAAAGTAATTGGTGTTGAACTGAAGATTTACGAGTCTTCGAACTACAAATTCACTAGACCTTTAAACCAATTCCAGAAGCCGGTTGGATTGTCCATCATCTGTTCGATCTTGAATCCAGGCGGTTCTAGCGAAGGTTTCTCTGTTGTTGGACCCTCGGGAAGACGCAATTGTGTTGGTGGCGCCGGCGGTGGCGGAGAGGCAACCACTTTGCCGAGAAGTGCCGTGTTGTAAAAAAGTTCTTTTGGAACGAGAACATCAGGTCGGCGCAGCTTGAGCACTTCTTGGGTCTCCTGGGCGTCGGCGATCACTCTGCGTATGCGTTGACCATTGGTAAATAGAACTGCCTCACCAGTGTCTTCGGAGAACATAAATGCTTCGCCTGCTTTAAGCGATGAAGTGCCATTCTCGGCAAGATATCGCAATCGTCTGGTCCATTCGTCTTCGACGGGAGCGGCAGGCGGCTTGCTTACTATTTTTCTCTCGACTTTTTTCGCGGGTTCGTGCGCGGCTGCCGGCTCGAAATCAAGGAATCCTTTCGAAGCGATTTTGACTTGTCGTGCGGAGAGTGCGAATGTTTTGCCACCAGATTCGGAGTCATCATCATCGGTTGGACGACGTGAGGCTACTTTCGATTTGACCGGTGAACTCTTGGTTTCAGATGGTTTGTGCTCGTTCTCTAAACTATCGGAAACCTTGGTCTCATCTTTCGATGATGTAATTTTTTCGAGCGACCAGCTTGAATCCTTTTTCGGCGTAGAAGTTTCTTCTGCTTGATACTGAACTTTAGGAGCGCTTTTCGGCTTAGTCTCAGGTGGCTTTCTGTCGGGAATCTTTTCGGCGACTAGATCAATTGTGTCGACTGGATCGCCATTGTATGCCAGCAATGTTTTTTTCGTTTTCGGAAATCGCGGAGTGTACTCGTCATCTGCATCAGTGTCTGCGACTGCCGGTTTTTCTTTCTCCTCTGTCCGGAATTCAGCAACCAGATTCGACTCGCCGCGTGGTTGCAACTCGTCATCAGTTGGATCGTCGACTGCAATCTTTTCGTTTTTCGCGGATGAGGGCTCGAATTTAAATGGTTCTGGCCATGAGAATATTTTGGCGATCCAGCTCATGCGTTGATGTTTTTTCGCGCCATTATTTTTGCCATACTTGCGCGCCATCAATTCGCGAACTTTTCGACGGCTGCCTGGCTTCTTGCGGCGGACTGCCGGTTTCGTTACCCGCGCTTTGGGGCTTTCTTCTTCGAATGTCGGTTGCTCGTCTTGATCCAGATTTGGATTCTGTTCAGCAATTTCTGCGGAGCGATTTTGCTCCGATTGATTTTGCTTGGTTCGAACTTTGTTCTGTTCGTTACGCTTTGCGACCGGCATGGCGGTGTGCACCGATTGCAAAATCATCGGTGGTATCCCAAGCATTTTATTGTCATGTTCGTCACTGGCATCAGGCTTCATGGCTGTTGAGGTTTTTGGCAAACCTAATGAGGCGCCGAGCTGTTCTACCGCGTCGGAAACGTTGCCCTGTTCCAGTTTGATTGTGGCAAGCAGCAATCTTGCTTTTTGATACTGACCTCTGATCGCCAGAGCTTGCTCGAGTCTTGAAACTGCCAGCTTGTGAAATCCCTTTTCTCTGAAAATCAAAGCTTGTTCGTAATAAGCTTCGACGAGTTTTGGATCTTCGCGTGTAGCTTTCAGGAAGTCCACAAGAGCTCTGCCGCTGTCTCCGCCACGCCGGTATTTAAGCCCGTTTTCAAAGTGGGCCTTTGCTAGTTTCGCTCGAGCGCGAATCGTCTCCGCCGAACCGGGAGATTTTGGCGTGTCCTCGCCCGTAGTACCAGTCTTCGACTGTTCGTCGGACTCACCGTTAGCCAAAGCCGACGCTGCAAGAGCGCCTGCGATCGGCTTTTCCAATGATGGCTCCGCACCGGCCTCACGCACTGAAAGCGAAGCCAGAATGGCGAAAGTCAAAAGTTTGATTTTGGACAGATCGGCCCCTAATCTAGTTAAGCCAGGCAGCGATAAAACGTGACGCTCATCAAATTATCTTAATTGATCGTCAATTGCAATAGCTTTAATAGAATATAGCTCGCCACTTCCAGTGGTGCCTTATCGTCGGATGAAAACGTGTTCCAGGTTGCGGCAAAATGTCTTTATGGACGGCTCTACGATGGTCGAGAGGGGGCGAACCAGCACCGTTCTCATGTCTGAAAGTACGCCGCCCCATATATCTGTTAGAGGTCTGTCGCCGACCACCGCCACCGAGTCCGGTGGCAGCTCCAAAATCGCAAGAGCTTGCCGAAAGCCTTGCCGCCAGGGCTTCGCCGCGTGCCCGATCACTTCCATGTTGAGAACCTTGCTGGCATTGTCTATGTATGACTGGCGATGATTGTTGGTCAGCACGACCATCTTCAATCGTCCGCGTGCACCCGCTAACCATTGTTCGACTTGCGGAGTGAGCTTGCCGGATTTTGGTTCCATCAAAGTACTGTCCAGATCGAGAATGAGTCCTTTGATACCGTCGTTGCATAGCAAGTCGATATCCAGGGTGGTCAAATCTCCTGGGGATGAATAAGTCGGTTTAAGAAACATGGATGTACTAGCCTTGGCGGATTCATCAGGGTTGTCAGTCCCAATAAATATTACATGAATCGAACTATTTCAGCTTGGCCGGGGTAAAATGGCTAATTCGCCGTTACTTCCCGTCGCTGGCGCGACTTTTGAGACCTGGATTTTATTCGTGAAAGACCTAACAGGTAAACCCAAGCCGAGTGATAAGCCCAGTGTGCCGGGCAGTGAAAAACTGCCTCTGTCGCACGTGGCAGTGATAATGGATGGCAATCGCCGATGGGCTAACAAACACCATTTGCCCGGTGTCGTTGGTCATAAAGAAGGTGTAAAGAGCCTGAAGCGGCTCGTCAAACACGTCGGCGCACTAAAGCTCAACTATCTGACCGTTTATGCGTTTTCCAGTGAAAACTGGCAACGTAGCGAAGATGAAGTTGGTTATCTGATGCAGCTCTTCACAGATGTTCTTGCTGATGAAGTAGAGCAACTGGCGGAAAATAAAGTGCGTCTGCGCTTCATCGGGCAGAAATCAACAATGCCTGACAAGCTACGTGATCGTATGGAAGAGTCGGTTAAAAGCACAGAGATGAACACCGGACTGAGTCTGCAGGTCGCAATCAACTACGGCTCACGTCAAGAGATCACGGATGCGGCACAGCGCCTGGCAATTCAGGTGCGTGACGGAAAAATTCGTCCGGAAGATATTGATGAAAAACTGTTTGCGCAACACCTGTACACCAGTGAAATTCCAGATCCTGAGTTGTTGATTAGAACCGGAGGCGAACAGCGCCTTTCCAATTACCTGTTGTGGCAGTCGGCATACACGGAGTTCTACGTGACGCCTGCGCTGTGGCCGGATTTCATGCCACGACATTTCGACGAAGCCATTCGCGAATTCACTCGGCGAGAGCGCCGGATGGGCGGCGATTAGTTTATTTCCGATAGTTGAATGCTTCGTTGAGTCGAGTAATCTCGAATCGCCGAGCCGTTCTGCCAGATAATTTTGCGTATTGAACATTATTGGTCGTTCAATCAATCAAAGCAAGGCAAATTGCATGGCCGACGCAGTCGCTGTGGTACAAAGTACCTGAAAGGTCGCATTACTAAATCATTCTAGACTCAATCGGGAACGTGAGCAGCACATTGACGTCAAGTGATTTGTACGGGGACGGAAACGGGGTTTTTGGGAAGCGTGGCTTCTCATTTATTGTCATGAAAACAAGCACCATCACAGCATTAGTATCATTTGCATTGCTTCTGGCAATGGCAGCGCATGCGCAGGGCAAGAAGGACGAGAAAGCTGACTCAACCAAGATGACGGGACCCGGCACGTCGGCTACGTTTAGTTCCAGCATGACGATTAGTGTTGGTACTAAAAGCTCTTCGGATGGTTCATTCGGCTCACATTTGGAACCGATTTTGAAGACCGTAAACGCTTCGGATGACCAGCGAAAATCAATCACCGCTATTGTGGACGATTTTAAAGTCAGAATCGTCCCCCTGAAAAAACGGCATGACGAGCTGCGTGACCAGTTTCTCAAGTCTCTGACATCAGGTGAAACTGGTGAGACGGTTATGGCTACGCAGTCTGATTTTATTCGTGCGCAAAATGATTTGAATGCTCAGTATTTGGCTCTGCGCCTGAAGGTGCAACAAGTTTTAAGTCCGGAACAGAATGAAAAATTCAAAGAGTATCGACTAAAACAGGGCTGGAAATCTAAATAGGTGAACAGCGGCAAAGCTGGAAATGTGATTGTAGTCGGGGCCGGGATCGCCGGTCTGGCTGCTGCAAGAGAGCTTGTCGACAAGAATTTCGACGTTATGATTCTGGAGGCGCGCGACCGTGCGGGCGGCCGAATCTGGACCGATCATTCGCTCGACTTACCGATCGACCTCGGGGCCGCGTGGATTCATGGGAAGAATAAAAACCCAATCTACGAGCTGGCTTTGAAGAATCACGTGAAGACCGCTCCATGCAATTTGTCGAATTCTTGCTTGATTAACGACGAAGGAAAAGAAGTCTCGTTAATTCAAAAATTGAAATTTGCCGGACGGGCGGATCGAATTGTGCCGCGTCTAAAGCGGCTTGCTAAGCAGCTTCACAAAGACATCTCTGTCGGAGAAGGCGTTCGGAAAATTCTGGAAGAAGCTAAAATGAGCTATCAGGAAGTTTGCTTTTTGAATCGGCATCTGATCGAATTCGAAGCGATGAATGGTGCGTCAATCGAGGAGCAGTCTTTGTTTGCGCTGACTGAGGGTGCTATTGCATTTGGTGGCATCGATCTCGTTTTTCCTAACGGATATGCCGAAATATTAGAGAGCCTTGCTGCGGGTGCGAATATAAAATACCGCGAAGTCGTCGGCAGCGTAACGCACGACGATAACGGCGTGACCGTGGAAACCAGCAAAGCGACTCATCGCGCCGATGCTGCAGTGATTACGCTTCCCCTCGGCGTGCTCAAAGCTGGACGCGTCAAATTTTCGCCGGAGCTTCCGGAGTCGATGCAGAAATCGATTAGCGAGCTAAAGATGGGATTGTTTAACAAGGTCGCCATGCGTTTTTCGCATCGATTCTGGCCGAAAGACTGCGATCTGATCGAGATTACTCCAATCAAGAAAAGAGTCACCTGTCAGTTCATCAATTGGTATAAGTATTCCAAGGAGCCAGTACTTATAGGCTGCGTGGCCGCGGATACTGCGAAGGAATGGGAAGCTGAATCGCCCGAGGAAAATGTCTGGGCGATGACTGCGATATTGAAACAGCTATTCGGAGATGCCGTCACTGAGCCGGTCGCGACTAAAGTGACTCGATGGGGACAGGATCCTTTCGCACTCGGCGCATATTCGGTGGTTCACCCTGGCGCCACGGTAGAACAATTTGATGCACTTGCAGAGCCAGTCGGACGGATGTTCTTTGCTGGAGAAGCTACGGCGCGGTTAAATCAGGGCACCGTACCTGGTGCGTATCTTTCTGGGATACGCGCGGCGAAACAACTTGTTGAGAGAGTAACTAAGTAGCGAACGCGGTGTAAATCGTTGACGATTGATGTTGGCGGATTTCGAAGCAGGCTGGAAGCCTGCGCTCCCAGGAACTGATGCGCAGATCGCTGTTGATTAAGGCGCTCTTCGAGGAACTGATGCGCTAGACCAGGACTTTGGAGAGCGATTTGCCTTGCTCTTCGACTGAGCGGATCAGACCTTCGAGGTTAATGCGCTGACCGCGGGCGGTGAGCACGACGAGGTAGTGACCGGCGGTTTCGATGAAGTGCAAAATGCCTTGGTCTGTGAGCAGTGTCATTTGGACCAGCGCGCCGCGATTCATACGCTGAATGGAGACGTCGTTGTTGGAAAACAGTGTTGCCGAAAGGGCGCCGATTGTGGCTACTTCGATGTCCGGCGGAAGCGATGTGCAAAGAACGGCTCCATCTCGACCAACCAGCAAGCATCCCAGGATGCCGTGTTTGCCGTTAAGCGAGGCGACCAGTTGTTTTACCGAATCAGTTATCTCAGCCACTGTTTTTCTCCCAAGTCCTTACTCAGAGTCTCCGTCTATATTATTCCTCGTCTTCCTTTTCTTCATCGGTTGGTTTTTTGGCTTCCGATAAGCGTTTAAGGTTGACGACATCGACCCATGGCTCTTCAAGCGCCGTGGAGAATACTTTTCCGGTCATCTCGAGCTTGTCGCCATCCTTCAAAGAGGTAAGCAATTTGTTCTTGACCTTGTCAGTTTCTTTTGGAATAGGCAATGCCAACTTCAATTCGGAAATCGGCACTTTGCTGTCTGGTTTTTTGATGAGAAACGAGATGTGTGTTTTTTGTGGGCGGAAAGCCGGTTTGTAATTAAGTGCCAGTGTGCAGAAGCTGGCGAAGTCACCGGTGAATCTTACGTTTTTGCCCAGATAGTCTTTGGGTTTTTCAATCAATTGATCGACGGTGACGTTGCTGACGTTAGTCAAAACGACTTCTTTTTCGACTTCTTCTTTGGCGTCAGCCTTCTCTTTTGCGTCTGACTTGGCATCACTCTTGGAATCTTTTGCATCCTTAGAGTCTTTGGAATCTTTTGCGTCTTTGGAATCTTTGGCTTTGTCCGGAGCCTTGGTGGACTTCGTGTCTTTTGTCGACGTGTCCTTCTTGGCATCGGTGCCGGTTTTAGCGGTAGATTTCTGAGATAGCAGCTGCGATTGATCCGCGGCTTGACCCGGTTGAAGAACCGAGAGAGTGAGAGCGGTTGCAACGATTAAACTTATGGAAGATGCCCTTAACATGTTTGAACCTATATTTTGCCGATATCGTTTTTGAGCTGATCGAATTAGAATTGCCACTTTCAAGTTTCCCATATTACCAGAAGCTTATTAGCGCCGCTTCAGAGCAAGTTGTAATATTGTGTCGATTAGACTTAGTAACCATGTTGCTGCCCGATTTCGGCGACTCGTTATCATGCGGTAACATCACGTTCTTTTGCGAGGGTGAGGAAACTTGACGGCGAGTGAAACAAGCGTAACCGACAGAGTTGTTGAAAATCTGTCGCCTATGATGCGCCAGTATTGGGACATCAAGGCTCAGTATCCGGAGTCACTAGTCCTCTTCAGGGTCGGCGATTTTTATGAGCTTTTCGATACCGATGCTCAGGTCGCAGCCCGCGAATTGGATATCACTCTAACTGGACGACCGGAATCGTCCTCTCCCAACGGACGCATGCCGATGGCTGGTGTTCCCTATCGTGCGGTCGATGCGTATCTAGCTCGATTGCTGGCGAAGGGCTATTCCGTTGCAATCTGTGAGCAAGTTGGCGTTCCCGGCGAGGTCAAAGGACCGATGGAACGAGTGGTGTCGCGGGTTTTGACGCCAGGCACCGTTCTTGAATCGCATTTGTTGCCTACTCGCGAGAATAACTATCTGGCAGCCATTGTTCGCGGCGGAACGACCTGGGGCCTGGCATGCGTTGATGCATCATGCGGAGAGTTTCTCGTAACGCAGCTCGATGAAGCCGATCTGTTATTGGAACTGGGACGGATTTCCCCGAAAGAGATTATCGTTCCGCTGAAAATGCAAAAACCTGGTCCCGGTGAAGTGGTACCAAAGGAAGTGGCAGACGTTCCCGAAGGAATTGTCGGACAATATCGGATAACCGGGCGTCCATCAATGTTCTTCCAATTTGACCCAGCGCATCGCCGCATTCTGGACACGTTTGGCGTGACCACGCTGGAAGGTTTCGGATGTCAGAACATGCCTCTGGCAGTGGGCGCCGCCGGCGCCGTTATGGAATATCTGGATCGCACTCAGGGCGCGCAAAAACCGAAGTTCGAAGGTATTTCTGCTTACGATGTCTCCGGCCATTTGCTTCTCGATCCCAATACGAGAAGAAATTTGGAGTTGACGGAAACCAGTCGCGATCGCACTTTTGAAGGCAGTCTTTTGTGGATGCTTGATAAAACATCTACCGCGATGGGTGGAAGATTGCTTCGCAAATGGTTGCTCAGTCCGTTATTTTCAATTCCCGAAATCGAAGCACGTCAAGACGCAGTCGGCGAATTGGTCTCTGACAACACGGTTAGAAACGAACTGTCCAAGATTTTGTCCGGCGTTTCCGACTTGGAAAGACTTGCTGTTCGCCTATCTTCCGGAACAATTTCACCGAAAGATCTGGTGGCAATTCGCAATTCACTTTCTGAGTTGCCGAAACTGGGCGAGAGTATGAGTAATCTGCGCAGTGAGACACTTTCAAGTTTTTCGAAACTGCCTGATTCCCTTTGCGAATTGGAAGCGACCATAGCCAAAACAATCGCTGATGATCCGCCGCGCGAAATTAGCGAAGGTGGAATCTTCAGAGATGGATTCAACGAAGAGCTTGATGAAATCAGAGGTTTGCTCGGTGGCGGCAAAGACTGGATCGATAAGTTCCAGGCTAATGAACAAGAGCGCACCGGAGTCAAGAGTTTAAAGGTCGGCTTCAACCGAACGTTCGGTTACTTCATCGAAGTGACTCGCGCTAACCAAGAGAGCGTTCCTGATGATTACATCAGAAAGCAGACGTTGACTAATGCGGAGCGCTATATCACTCCAGAACTTAAAGAGTACGAAGCTCGCATTCTGAACGCCGAGAAGAATCAATCCGATCTTGAATACAAAATGTTTATCGAGCTGCGCAAACAATTGCAGTCGTTCGGTGGAGAACTTACTCGCGTTGCCTTCATGCTCGCCTCTGTCGACGCTTTGTTGTCCCTCTCGAAAGTCGCACACGAACGACGTTACGTGAGACCAACCGTCGATCAATCAAGAGTGCTCGAAATTCAAAACGGTCGGCATCCTGTTTTAGAAACAATTTTGCCGATGGGCAAATACGTTTCAAACAACACGCGACTGCTCGGTCAGAGTGACGAACATCAGCTCGTTGTGCTGACCGGACCTAACATGTCCGGTAAGTCGAGTTTTCTGCGACAAGTTGCGCTGATCACTATTTTGGCGCAGATTGGTTCATTCGTTCCCGCTGATGAAGCGCGAGTCGGCATCGTCGACAGAATCTTTACTCGCATCGGCGCGGTTGACGATTTGACCCAAGGTCAATCGACTTTCCTGGTCGAGATGAGTGAAACGACTCAATGCTGCCGTTCTGCGACGGACAGATCTCTCATTCTGCTGGATGAAGTTGGACGTGGAACGAGCACCTACGATGGTGTCGCCATCGCATGGTCTGTCGCCGAATATCTTGCCAAAGAAGTGCGTGCAAGGACCATCTTCGCGACTCACTATCATGAGTTGAATGGACTTGCTAACTTCTTCCCGCAAATCGTCAACTACCAGGTTCTCGTCAAAGAGACAAATGGGAACGTTGAGTTCATTCGTTCTGTAGTGCCAGGCGGCGCCAGCCGCAGCTTTGGTGTGCAGGTTGCGAAGATGGCTGGTTTGCCAATGCAGGTGATCGATCGAGCGATGTATTTGATCAATCAAATGGAGAAGCGTGGCGTTGCTTCGAAGATTCTCGACGGACCACGGTTGCGCAGCATACCGATGGACGAGGTAATGCAACTTTCGTTGTTTGAAGCCAGTAAGAATTCCGCAGTTGAAGTTTCGACCGTTGCAGTCGCTCAGAGCGGAGGAAGCAATGAGTAGAATCCCGGTCAGTCGGCAACTGCTAATTGGCGTCTCTTTGTTCTCAATGCTAGCTTTAATGACGCCACCAATGGCGATGGCAGAGTCGGCAGAAGCGGATAAACCTGCAAAAGCAGAAACGCAAGCAAAGTCCGATGAGAAAGTAAAAGCGGACAAGACCGCAAAGGCTGAAGAGAAGGCAAAAGCTAAGGCGGACGCGAAAGCCGAGAAGGAAGCAAAGGCGGAAGAAAAAGCGAAAGCTAAGAAAGACGCGAAAGCCGACAAGCAAGCGAAAGCAGATAATAAGGAAACCAAAGCCGACGAAGAAGAAAAGACCGAGACCAAGAGTGAGAAGTCCAGGGAAAAATCTGCTGGAATTCCTCCGCGAATGACTTCCGGACTGGACGCGAAGACGTTTAAATTAGTCAATCAGGGCAACTGGAAAGCGGCAGCAGCGCGGCTAGAGTCGCTGACTCACAATTCGAACTTGCCGACTCGCAATCATGCGTGGCTTGCGTTTGCATACATGTTTTTGAATCAATGCAGTGACTTGAAGAAACTCAGCGACCGCATTGATATGAATAAGCCGTCCGAAAAGATGAGCGCGTATGTTGTCGTAATCGATGCATTTGAGCAGGTTTGCGAGGGCAAACCGGACGCTGCCAGCGAGACGTTGAAAAAACTCCCAACCGCTCATGTCAACGACTCGTTCATTAACTTCGCACTGGCGGCGGTGGCAGGCAAACAAGGAAAAGCTGGCGCAGCAGCCGAGCATTGCAAGCGAGCTGTTGAGCTAGACCCGCAGTTCGCCTGGGGTTTTCGTACATTAGGTTATTTGCAATCGCGTTGGTTGAATCAGCCTCAAGAAGCGGAAAAAGCATTTGCTGAGGCTGTTCGTTTGGAACCGGCACAAGGTGAAGTTCGCGAGATGCTGATTAACGAACGGCTTTCGCGCAATGACTTTGATGGTGCGCTGGATCTTGCATTCGCTGGCGTAAATGCGGACAAGAAAGATGGCAAAGCTCATTACCGTTTGTCGCAAATATACATTCAACAATGGCGTCTCCGAGAGGCGCTTGCTGAGCTAGAAAAGGCAATTGAAGCGGACCCAAGCACCGCTGTTTACTACAGAACGCGAGCGACGATCCGCAAGTATCAGGGTAGTTTTGCTGATGCCATTGCCGACCAGAAGAAAGCAGTCGAGCTAAGCAAAGACAAACCGTTTGAACTGGTAGAGCTGGCGAATATGTATTCGCAAAACGGTGATTCGAAAGAAGCGATCAATAGTTTAAATGAAGCCTTGAGAATCGATCCTACGAATAACGGTGCGCAGAAAACGTTGATTACGCTACTCGGCAAAGAGAAACGATTTGACGCATTAATAGACGCGTACAAAAATGCGATTAAAAACCAGCCGAAAGATGGTGCCTTGCATTTCAATTTGGCAGAGACATTGCACACGTTGGGTGAAGATGACGACGCCATTTTGGAATATAAGGAAGCTGCTAACTTAGATCAAAAAGATGCTCGGCCTCACCGGCGAATTGGCGCGATCTACTCGGCGAAGCGCGATTTCGAAAAAGCAGAAGAGGCTTATCGTCGTGCGTTGAACATCAATCCTGGGTCTGTTCAAGATCTAGTCGCGTTAGGTTTTTGCTACGCTCAGCGTGAGAATTATTTGCAAGCGGAAGCAGGCTTTGTTACTGCACTCGCCTTGCAACAGCTCATGGGCAATACAAATCCTGATGATCCGAAACGCGAAGATGTCATCCGCAGTCTGGCATCGCTCTTGATTGTGGAAGGTCGTTACGGTGATGCCCGCGCGCAGTTTGAAAGCCTTTACGGCATGACTCGCGACACTGAGAAGGGGGCTGGCGACAAGTACTTGGTTCAACAAGCTCGATTGCTCAGCGATCGACGTGATGACAGTGCGAATGAGTTGATTGCCGGTTTCAAAACATTGCCGGAAAAAACTCAGGCAGGGTTTAGATACACCCTCGTTCAAACGCTTCTTAAAGCAGGCAAGGCTGACCTCGCACTGAAGCAAATCGATGATTTGTCAGAAGAGCAACTTGCTGAAGATCCGCGATGGCAGTCTCTCAAGGCACGGGCGATGCGTCTGAAAGGCTCGCTTGCAGATGCGAAGACAGAAATTGATAGCGCTATAGAAGAGGCGTCGAAACTAGGAGAAGGCAAAGAGGTCCTCCAAGCCGAAATGCTTTTGGAACGAGCTCGTATTTTGAATGAGGCTGGCTCGCTCAAGGAAGCTGAAGAGGCTGCTAATCAAGCTCTCGCTAAGTACGACAAAATCTACGCATCGTATTTGGTGCTCGGTCAAATCAAGTTGAAACAAAACGATGCTACCTCCGCGCTTGAACTTGCGAAGAAAGCGCTCGAACAAAACCCATATTTCACTGAAGCATACATCCTTGCTGGTGACGCTTACTTGAAGCTGAATAAACCGAAAGATGCGGTCGAGAACTTTAAGAAGGCCGCTGAAATCTACCCCGGATTTGTCGTAGCGCAGAAAGCATTACTTCGCGGCTACCAGGCGCAAGGATCGAAGGACGACGTAGCGAAATTACAGCAGCAGATCGAGCAGATGGAAAAGGTTCAGTAACAGGAACACGGCTGTTCATGAGACTGTTGACCGATCGGCGAGGGCTGCTAGGCTTTTGGTGATCTTGACAATTGCGCGGCTCTGATCTAATCTAGGAGCGGACACTTTAGTCCAACTTGACCACAACTTACCAACAAAAAACAGCATACTCAATCACACGGCTCACGGTCGTGGCTTCGGCATGATGCTCGCCGGACCAATGACTCGCCGATACTTCTCGTATTGTTGATTGCGTAAATGTCACCGAATATGGTGCACCTTTGGCTGCGTAAACGCGTTCCATCTTGGCTCCGCGTCAACGTCTCCGGGGACACTCATATCGGTTTCTAATCAGCCCTACTGAGTTTCGGTACGTGCCTTATCGAATCCTTATCGCGCGCTACCGAGTTTCTCGATACGTGCCTTCTCGAATCCTTAATCGTGCGCTACCGAGTTTCTCGATACGTGCCTTCTCGAATCCCTATCGTGCGCTACCGAGTTCTCGATACGTGCCTTATCGAATCCTTATCGTGCGCTACTTAGTTTCTCGGTATGTGCCTTATCGAATCCTTATCGTGCGCTACCGAGTTTCTCGGAATGTGCCTTATCGAATCCCTATCGTGCGCCACCGAGTTTCTCGGTGCCTGCCTTTTCTGATCCTGGGAGCGCAGGCTTCCAGCCTGCTCCGAAAAGTTCTTCCTCGAAGTCCCAAGACGATGTGAAAGAACTCTCTGCGTGGGCACCATCGATGGTGTCGCCTTAATGCCGTGCCTGTCCAGTTCCTCTACGGTCTTCTGTGGAGATATTTACTATGCGAAAACCGTTCTTACTACTTTCAGTTTTTCTTTTAGCCTGTTTTGTCTTCGCTCCTGTAGCCAGTTTCGCTTCAGCCCGGGACGTGTCCTTCAACTATGCCATAGCTACGATGGACAAAATTATTTTCTGGTTGTCCATAGCACCTGAAATTCTCAATCTGATTTTGATTTTGTTATCACTGTACTTGATGCTAGACGGAGTAAGGCGCTGGGGAACGAACACCTCCGGCGCCTTTTCCAGAACTTTAATTGGATTATTCATTCTGCACACATCGTCGGTGGAAATTTCGTTCCTTCCGTATCTGGCACTTTTTCTTGAAATCTGGCTCTGTGCGCGTGGATTCGAGGCACGAATTGCTGCGCAGATAAAGGAGGAAGAAGAGCTAGCGAAGTTGAATGGTGCAGAGGAGGTGAGTTTGGAACCTCAGCGAAAAGTTGCTTTTGCGAGTTCAACTCGTCCGCTTCTACGAGATTGGAAATCGGAGAAACGGCGTTCGGAGAAGGGGAAGGATGAGAGGGGGCGCGTGGATAAGATGAGCGCGAAGGGGATTTGGTGAATGTGAGTTTTGGCAGAACGTCGCATGTGGACGGTGTTAGAAGCAGGCTGGAAGCCTGCGCTCCCAGGTTAGCTGCAAGAGCTCCCAGGTTAGCTGCAAGAACCAGCAGCCAGGGCGGCTCTCGAGCCGCCCCTACAATTATTGAACCGATAAGAACGAGTCATTGAATCAATTAGAACAAGTTATCGAACCGGTCATCGAACCGGTCGTTGAAGCAGTCATCGAGCCAGTCATCGAACCAGCGTTGACGAGTTCGTGAACGACCGTTGGAAAGGTAGAGAACTGTGTTCTATTTGTAGGAGGAGGCTGCGCGTTCGTTGTCGAAGATGGCTTGGGCGCATGATTTCCAGTGGACGGCTTCGTCTTCGCGGTAGGTTTGCTCCAGCAAAGTGGAGTATGCGAGGAGTGATTCGGCGACGCTTACGTCTTGGGGACCGAGCGCTCGAGTTTTCACATCGATGGCGCGGCGGTAGAGTTCTTCTGCTTCGTCGTACTTTTTCAATTGTCTGAGTGCTTCGGCTAAGCCGTGCAGAGACTGTCCGACATCGCCATGTTCTGCGCCAAGAACTCTTTCGCAAGCAGCAACGAGATCTCTGAACAGCTTCTCGGCTTCTGCTGCTTTTTGCTGACCCAATAAACACTGACCGTACTCGCCGGTTGCATAAAGCGTGTCCGGATGCTCTTTTCCGTGAACTTTCTCTTTCATGTCCACAATGCGTTTGTAGTACGGCTCGGCTTTCGCATGCCGATTGTAAGACTGATAGAAAGTTGCAAGGTCGCGAATACGAGCTTCTGTTTCACGGTGGTTCGGTCCCACTGATTGCTCGCATATCGTCAAAGCTTCTGTGTAGAAGGATTCTGCTTGCGGCAGCTTGTTTTGATCGCGATAAAGTCTGCCCAGATGTGACAGGAGTTCTGCGCCTTCTGGCGTTTTCTTCGCTTGCGAACGTTCTTTAATTGCCAATGCGCGTTTGTAGAAACGCTCCGCTTCCTGGTGTTTCGCAATGCGTGCATAACCAGTAGCAATGTTCGTGATCATCTCGACGACGTCGGGATGCGTTGGTCCGAGTTGCAATTCCTTGAGCGAAAGGATGCGTTCGTACATCTTCATCGCTTCATAGCCGCTGTTATTGCGGTCGAGAACATTCGCAAGGTTTAAAATCAAACCTTCCATATCCGGATGTTCTGGTCCCAGAGCGACTTCTAAAACATTCATCGCTTTGCGAAGCATTTGCTCCGCCTCTTCATAGCGCTCATCCGACACATACAGCGTGCCGAGATTGTGCAAAATGTCGCCGACTTCGGGGTGATCGTCACCCAGAGCCTTAGATTTGAGCTCCAAAGAGCGCTTGTAGAGCGCCTCTGCGGCGCCGAATTTCTGCTGCGCGGCATAGAGCAAAGCCAGGTTGTTGTAACTGGTCGCGACTTCCGGATTGTTTGGTCCTAACACGTGCTCATAGATTTCTGTCAGTCGCGTGCAGATTGGCTCTGCTTTGTCATAACGCTCCTGGAAGAAATAAACCGCGGAAAGATTGTTCAAACTTTGCACGATATCTTCGTGCTGAGGGCTCAATTCCTTTTCGCGAAGTTCGAGCGCTCTGCGGTAAAGTGGCTCTGCCTCTTCGTAGTTAGCCTGCTCGAAGTGAACCTCTGCTAGTCGATCCAAAACCATAGCGACTGTCAGCGGGTCTTTCGAACGCTCGGCTTCCCAGAGCGCCGCCTTAAACATCGTCTCCGCCTGAGCCAGGTTCTCGTTTTGGACCGCCTCTGTGGCCGATTCCATCAACTTGTCAAAGTCTTTGCTCATGCTTCTCCGTGTATTTTAGAGAGCGTCAAAAAAAGCGCTCTCCAAATGTTTATCCACATATGGAGAATTTATATCTGATCTGACTGAAAAACTTTATTGCATCTGGGTCGGAACTCAAGAAACGTTACCTGTTTTCGAACGCTCGGACCGATAATTTTTGAGAGCGTCCGTGGACTCGACAACGCCGGTTCCAATTCCTTCAGGATGTACATGACGGAATTGAATGGAAATTGGCAGTTTGATGAAACGCTGATTGTTCGTTCCAATATCGAAATCGTCGGTATCTAATTAACAACATTGCGCGTTAGAAATTGAGCTTAAGGGTGACCGGGCAGTGATCGGAACCGAGGATTTCATGTTGAATGGCAGCGTGGTTCAGGTTATTGCACAAGTCATTACTTATGAAGAAATAGTCGATGCGCCAACCGACATTCCGTGCGCGGGCGCCAGTCATGACGTGCCACCACGAATATTTCTTGGGGGTTTCGTCGACCATACGGAAAGTATCAACGTAGCCCTTGCTGACAAACTTGTCCATCCATGCGCGTTCTGATGGGAGGAAACCGGAGATGCCGACATTGCGCTTGGGCGAGTCGAGGTCGATTTCTTTGTGAGCGGTGTTGAAATCGCCGCATACGATGAGCTTCTTGCCTTGCTTGCGAAGTTTTTGTGCGTATTTCAAAAAGGCTTCGTAAAAGTCGAGCTTGTACTGGAGGCGTTCTTCGCTCATCTTTCCGTTTGGGTAGTAGATGTTCAGCAGAACGAAATCGCCGTAGTCAGCCACCAGGGTCCGACCTTCCTTATCGAACCTGGGCGTTCCGATACCTTCGCTGATGGATAGAGGTTTCTCTCGGACGAACAAGGCGACGCCGCTGTATCCGCGCTTCTCCGCGTGGCTCCAGTAGCTGACGTAGCCAGGTGGGGCGGATAAGTCGGGATGAAGCTGATCTGCAGAGATCTTGGTTTCCTGAATGCCTACGATGTCTGGTCTGTGCCTATCCAGCCATTCATAAAAGCCTTTTTTAGCGACGGCGCGAACGCCGTTTACATTCCACGATGCGAAAGAAATTGTGCTCATAGTCACCGAACATCTGGTCGAAAAATGTTACCAACTGTGGGTTCGAACAAAATTAAGCCTAGCGAATTTGCGCACTCGACTATGAATGGCAATGCCGTGTCGACATGACCGCTTCGAATACCAAGAGTGGCGACTCTGGTTCCGAAATTATTCCACAGAGGACCGTCGCTCCAAATTGTGTCCTCTTCCGCCCCATCAGGCTGTGAACTCATGCATGGATAGCGTTCTACAAGCAGTTCGTAAAGTTGTCGAAATTCAGGCGGCGGCGTTTGTTTCGGTCGTTTCTGATTGAGAGGAGGAAGTGAACGTCCATCCCATTCTCTACTAAATCCGCGCTTCTCGCGAATCAGGTCTTTTAACTGTTTCCAAGCTTCGTCGTCATTATCGGAAACGGGCGGCGTGACAATAGAAAGACTGTAACCCATGCGAGTCCTCTTCTTTCGGGTAACAAAGCAAAAGCCGGGCAGTGTCAGGGTTCTGACTTAAACCACCCGGCTTTAGTTTAACTCTTAAACAGCAGCTGGTTGACCGACTGCTTCGAGGACGCCGGCGTGAACGATTTCGCCGGAGTGGATGTTGACGCCTTTGGCGAGGGCTGGATCGTCTTCACAGGCTTTGTAGCCATGTCTGGCGAGTTTCAAACCATAGCTCATGGTGGCGTTGGTGAGGGCGCGAGTTGAGGTCCATGGCACTGCGCCAGGGATATTGGCTACGCCGTAGTGGAGAACGCCTTCATAGAGGTAGGTAGGAGCAGAGTGAGTTGTTGCATGGATGGTTTCGATGCAACCGCCCTGGTCGACGGAAACGTCGACGATGACGGAACCTTGCTTCATGCTCTTGACCATTTCTTTGGTGATGATTCTTGGAGCTTGTTTGCCAGGAATCAAAACGGCGCCGATTACCAGGTCGGCTTGAGGAAGCAGTTCTTCCAAGTATTTGCCGACTGAGTAGACGGTTCTCAATTGTCCGTTGAATACATCATCGAGGTATCTCAAACGATCGAGTGAGAGATCGAAGATGGTTACGCGAGCGCCGAGACCGAGAGCGATTTTCGCTGCGTTGGTTCCTACGACACCACCACCGATGATGATGACTTCGCCTGGTTCTACGCCAGGGACGCCGCCGAGCAACACGCCTCTGCCGCCCATTGGACGCTCGAGGTAGTTAGCACCGATCTGTGTTGAAAGACGACCTGCGATTTCGCTCATTGGTGTGAGCAAAGGAAGTGCGCCATTTGCTGTTTGAACTGTTTCGTAAGCGACGCAGGTAGCGCCGGTCTTAGCGAGATCTACTGCGAGTTTCGGGTCGGCTGCCAGGTGCAGATATGTATAAAGGATTTGACCCTTTCTGAGCATCGGGAGTTCCGATTGCTGCGGTTCTTTAACCTTGAAGATCAAGTCAGCTTCTTGGAAAACAGAGGCAGCATCAGGAAGAATTTTCGCGCCTGCTGCTTTGTATTCATCGTCGGTGATACCGCTTCCGACACCAGCGTTTTTCTCTACGTAGACGGAATGACCTTCCGCGAGGAGGGCGTTGACGCCAGCAAGCGTCAAGGCTACACGATACTCGTGGTCTTTAATTTCTTTTGGAACTCCAACCTTGGCCAAGGGACAGCCCTCCATTGCAAAAAGCTTTAACCATATTTGAAGTTAAGATTTTATCTTGAGTGGATGCCAACTCCATATACTTTGATACAAGTTTTAGTATTGAAGCCTTTCTTAGAAGGTTCTCACAAGGGATCACAAACATATGTCTCAGTCTTTAGTAATAGTAAACGGTGCAAGAACGGCTTTTGGAGCCTATGGCGGAGGACTCACCAGCCAGAGCGCGACAGATTTGGCAGTTGTTGCAACCAAGGGTGCTTTAGCCAAATCAAAGGTCGATCCGAGTGATGTCGACTTCGTGGTGATGGGAAACGTTCTGCAAACCAGCAAGGATGCGATCTATTTAGCTCGTCACGTCGCTCTGCGCAGTGGGTGTAAGGAAAACACACCAGGTTTGATTTTGAACTTGTTGTGTGGCTCTGGAGTGATGGCTGTGGCAAACGCCGAAATGCTCATTAACTCCAATCAAGCGAAGGTCGTCGTTGCCGGCGGTACTGATTCGCTCTCTCAAACGCCTTACATAAGTTGGGGAATTCGTTGGGGCGCTCGCATGGGTCACTCGGAATTGTGGGATGGTCTTGATATCAGGGACACAGTACCGAATGCATCGATGGGTGAAACGGCAGAAAACCTTGCAGCGGATTTCAAGATTGCAAGGGAAGAACAGGATGAGTTTGCGCTGATGAGTCAGCATCGTTTTCGCGATGCGCTTGCCAAGGACGTTTTCAAAGACGAAATTGTTGGCGTGACGTTGAAAGACAAGAAGGGCAAAGAAACGGTTATCGACAAGGATGAGCATTGCCGCCCGGATACTGTGATCGAAGGGCTTGCTAAACTCAAACCTGCGTTTAAGAAAGATGGAACAGTTACGGCAGGAAATGCCTGCGGTATCGTAGATGGTGCGTCTGCTCTGGTCGTCATGAGCGAAGACGAAGCGAAAAAACGTGGATTAACGCCGCTCACTCGTGTGGTGTCATGGGCGGTTACTGGTGTTCCACCGCGCATCATGGGTATTGGTCCAGTTCCAGCTATTCCGTTGGCATTGGAGAAAGCGAAGCTCAAGCTCGAAGATATCGATTTGTTCGAAATCAATGAAGCGTTTGCCGCGCAGTATCTCGCTTGCGAAAAGGAAGCAAAACTCGATCGCAATAAAGTCAATGTCAACGGTGGCGCGATTGCTGTCGGACATCCGTTTGGCGCGACTGGTGCTCGTTTGCTGTTGACGCTGTCGTATGAACTGCAACGCCGGAAAGCAAGATACGGATGCGTCAGTCTCTGCATCGGCGGCGGCATGGGGATTGCGATGATCATCGAGCGTGTTTAGGCGTTCGTTTAGCCGCACCATTGCTGGTATCGTTGGCTTAGCTGCATGGGCGCCTGCAAGGCGCCCCTACAATTAGCAAGCAAATTGCGAATGCCGCAATTAAAGTGGTTTTCGTGAAGGGGCGGACGCGCCAGATTAGCAAGCAAATTGCGAATGCCGCAATTAAAGTGGTTTTCGTGAAGGGCGGAACGCGCCAGATTAGCAAGCAAATTGCGAATGCCGCAATTAAAGTGGTTTTCGGAAGGGGCGGAACGCGCCAGATTAGCAAGCAATTGCGAATGCCGCAATTAAAGTGGTTTTCGTGAAGGTGCGGACGCGCCAGATTAGCAAGCAAACTGCGAATGCCGCAACTTTGACTGGTTCTGGCTCTTCGTATCCTTCGGCTGATTGAACGCCGAGTTTTACGAATCTGCTTTCTACTTTCTCAGGTTGTTGAACTGATGCGTGTCTCAATCCACGATGATGTCTGGCATATGCCAACTCGGGAAGAATTGACGGAGCGTATGGTGGCGGCGGCGGTATCAGATAGCTTTTGCCGCGGTGGCGGTAAGCTAATTGCCGCTTCGCTGAATGCTTAGTGACTGTGGCTGAAAGTTTGTGAGTCGTGGCTGTCTTCACTTGCGATTTTGTAGTCGTAGTGGCTGCAGACGCACCGCTGACTGTTGTGAACGAGACTAGCGCGATAACTAGCCCGGCTGATAGTCGCCCTAACATAAGAACCCCCCACAAGATGGCGATAGGAGTTATAGAATCCATCGCCACAGTTTTTGTAGTGTCATCGCTCAGACACTAGATTGATCCTACCACCTGGGTGGATTTTTAAACTTAAGCGAGCGCGCTGTGCGGCATTTCGGGGCACTTTGGTCCTTCGGACGGCTGTCAATAGAACGGCTTGCCAAGCGGTTCTTGCGCAATGATTTCAGGCAGTTTGAAGCAAGGAAACGCCACCGAGCCCACCGATGGAGGGATTGAAGTCAAGGGGGCGGATGGTTGCGGAGAGGAAGTTTTTATAGGACGGCTCTTGGAATTTCTCTGTAACGAAATTCGCTAAACCGTTAACGGTTTAGATGGAAGGGAGACTTGAATTTGAGTCGATGAATTTGATTGAGGGAATGAACTGCGACGTTTTCTCCTCTGGCGAGGCTCGGTCTCAGTTTTGGTTTAGCTCGGTCTTCCGAGATCGCTGCCGGGCTGGTTATCGAACCATTTCGACTTTCTCGGGCGTCGGGTTTGATTGATCGAATCGAGGTTTTTAATATCAATTGGATCCCAGGTAGCAACCGCTCCGCCCCACCATGCTTTGATGTCGACGGCTGTGGAATCCACCTGCCGGCGCTCCTTTCGGATCACTACACGGTCGGTGTCTTCGAGTTCTTGTTGTACACCTGAGCAGAGCTGACGCAATTGCTCCTCTGCCTCTGCGGCGGCTTCACTAGAGTTGTATGTGGTGGGCTGCATCAAATTCGTATCGTAACTGGCGAGACGGCTATCGAGACCTTCTAGCCATGGACTCTCGGAGGTGGATTTGCGCTTTCTTTTCCCGCGGAATAATTTCGCGACAAACTTGAAGAGCGCTGAGTCCTTCAAATTGAACCGTGTGAACATATTCGTATTCGCTCCACTGCATAAAAACTGGCCAGGGATAAGGAATTGGCCAAAGGAATAATGCCCTTGACATCGCCCGGGTAACAAATTAGCCCGGTGACACTTAAATGCGTTAAGAACTCGCAACAATTGACGGAAGTGCATCGACAGCCTCCATCGAATTTCGCGTGAAGGATTGAAGTCTCTTTTCGTTGACTGATAAGTGGCTACAGCCCGATCGGGTGATCACCCGATGAGGTGATCGCTGATCGTCCCCATGCATGACGCTAACGTACGCACATGTTTGGGAGGATTGGTCTGGAAGCCCAAAATGTGTTCGACCCTCGATAAAAGTAACCAGGAATTTCCACCATGATTAACTCAAACAATTTGGCAGAGCAAATAAAGGAAACGGTTAGTCGAAATCAACGGATCGCGGCTGTTGGACAGGAGTCCAGAGTTCCGCATTGTTCGGGCCCAGATGAGGTCGTCGAACATTTTGTGGAAGCGCTCAACAAATATCCGCAAACGGTACTGAGACTGCCAATCGCAACTGTCCTTTTGGAAGTAACGGGCGACGGTGGCACCAGCAATCGCATGATGAAAAAGGCGCTGAAACAGATTGAGTATGTGCTTCGATTCGCTGTTGGGGATGCTGGCGTGGTAGTTCGCTGCGGCAAAAACAAGTTCGCATTTATGCTGACTGGTGTAGATGATGTAACTGCCGGCAAGGTTTGCCAGCGGATAAAAGAAGCCATTCACCATCACTGCTATTTCAAGCTCAAACTAAAAGATCGGCTCTACATCGAATTTGCGATATCTCAGCATGAACCTGCCAACATCAATGATTTCGCAGAGCTGGTGTTCAGTAACGAGCAAACCATTCGCATTGCTCGCGCACTTGGAGACGGCGCTATCGTCACGCGGCGAGAAGTGAAGGAGCGGTTTCAACGCCACGAAAGCTATACCTTTCACCTTGGCGAAGTAACCTCCACCGATGTTTTTGAATTGAACGATTAAGAATCCAAGGTTAGGACGGCGGATTTGAGTATGAGTAGCTATGAGAACCTATGGGGACAAGAGTCCCATCATATTTTTGCACCAAGATTGCCCCATGGTTCGGTGCTAGAGCATGTGAAAACTGATTGCGCATGTGATGATTGGGTGCAGAAGCTGGCATCATCTTTCAACTCGTCAGACACGACTGATGGAGAACGTGTCACGCATTCGAACACCCAACAAACTATTGTTTTTTGGATCAAACAGTTATTCTCCAATTTCAACTCCATTGTCTATCAGTTCAACAGCAGAGCTGACAACGAGCACCTTTGGATCGAATGTTCCGATCCTCAGTTTCACCGTGTTACTTGTGATGAACATCGTTCGGATGGTTCGTACGAGAGTAGCAAACTCTATTTTGAAGGACACCTTGCTTCGCGAAACGAGGCATTGTTGATACGCGGATTCGCCGATGAAATCGATGCATTCCTAGTACCGTCGGCGGTGTGGCTCGGCATCAGTATGAATAGTTTAGATGAACACGACTATCCTCCATTTGCTCGCATCAAAGTCAATGGCATGAAAGACGCGATCATTCATCTCAGTGAAACAAAAAAAGAGCGCCAATTGACGATCGAGTCCTCCTCGATTCCGCTGTTGGCGAGACTCCTGTTCAGTCGACTAATTGAGTACTCAATGCCAAATCGAGCTTGAGTCGGTGTCATGCACAGTGAGAACGGAATTTTTTTTCGTAGGTATCAGGAAAAACAAATGTAGGGTTGAGATGAGTACTTCGAGAACACGCAGCAGACAATCATGTTTAAGCAACATCGAAAGAGGCTGTGATGGTAACGAATTAGCTGAATTTGGACCGACACTATTTATTGTTTTCGTGATGTTGCTTCTTCCTGCTATCGCAATCGGTACAGTTGCTCTGCGGTATACAACGTTTGCTTACGCCGCGAAATTGGCGGCATCGGCTGGATCGAAGTGTTCGACTTTCCTTGCTGATGCCAATCCGCCGAAGGACTGCTCTGCCGTCACGGTAGCTAATGCTGTGGCAACTCAAACGGTTAACGGCATAAGCGGTATCACTTTGACGAAAGTCGAATGCAACATCATTACGGCTCCTTTGAATGGTGGCTCAATAGTTCGTCAGAGTTCTCCCCTCACGAATGCCGCGGACACCAACACCAATTCATACGATTTCGAGGTCGTACTGAGGGGTCAAGTGTCGCCACTAATAATCAATTCTCCGGGGTGGATCTTTAATATCCCCGGAATTAGCGCGCCAATTACTACCTCGGTCTCGGCTGATGGTGTGATTGAAAATACGCAAGGGCTCACGCTCTAAGGGGGTTACGTGGTACGTGGACAACAGCGTTTTTATAGAATTCACGACCGCGGTGCCTGCTGTCTGGAGATTTCGTTAACCGCATTTTTTATGTGTGTGTTTAGTCTTATTGGGCTGGATATTGCACTGATCGTGCTCGGAATGACTTTGAATGATAGCGCTTGCGGTGACGCTGCCAGAGCCGCGGCAAAACAATCAAGTTCGGACAAAGCACTTCAAGCCGCTCAATCACAACTACGGATTCATGCTGCTGATGGATATTGGATAACTCAGCCGGCTCTCGAATCGACCTCCTCACCTGACTTCGTCTTCAATGATTTCGCTAATAATCCTCCGCCTAATACTTCTCCGTATGTGACGGTTACCACGTCGACGTCGATCAAATGTCCAATTCCTGTTTTATTTTTCGGATCGGAATTTATGAAAGATGGTGCGATCAAATTCAGAAGACGCTACACCTATCCAATTATCAAAGTGAAATTTTACGGCTGAGGAATTGCAATCATGTTGTCCAAACGTACAGAAATCAATCAATTTCGACGTGTCCGGAACAAGACGTGCAAGCGATCTAATGGACAAGCGGTTTCCGTCCTCATAGTTGTTTTGGCCATGTTTGTAGTTGCTCCCTTGTCTTTATTCACCGTCGAGCTGGTGCGCTATACACTCGCCAAGGAGCAGCTGAGAACATGCGTGGAGAGTTGCGCGCTGGCTGCTGCCGCCACTACGGCAAGCGGAAATGAAACGGATCCGATGATCACGCAGCAGACCGCAATAGCAACAGCAATTGATATGTTTAAACGAAACAGTCTTTTGGAGCAGCCGTTGAGCGATTCTCGTCAATCGTCCACGATTGACATGGCGCCTGCGCCCAAAGAGACGTTGCTATATTTTGAGTTTCTTGACCCTATAACTCGGCAACCCGTGCCGCTTGGAAGCACTAGAGCCAAAGTAATTCGGGTCACAGCTGCATATGGTTTGGTCCCCTGGTTTGCTGCTTTCTTAGGTTGGAACGGCGTTTATCCGGTTGTTGAGACAGCTAACGGTGGGCTGCCCATGCTCGACATAGTGCTCTGCTTCGATATCTCATCTTCGATGGATGATTTCACCGCCGTGTCGATCGTGGACAGATACAAAGGCGCAACATTTAACGGCTACAAAATAATTGGACAGGGAAATCTTTATAACGCCTTCCACTGTACGGGTCCTACAGGAACCGCATTAAATGCGACGTTTCCGCAAAATCTTGACTCCAACGATGGAATTTATACATTTAGCAGCACGGCACGTGGTACCAATTGTGGTGCTGGGGCACCTAACGCTATGTCGAGCCAGTATACCGACGTGGTGGTTAACATCGATGGAACCTCGACCTTCTCGGATGGAGCTATGGTGACAGTCAACGGCACCACGTTCGTTTTTCCACCCAACAATGTTGGATGTTTGGTGGAGGCGGCAAGGGGCAATCTCGAATCCGTGACTGTGGCAAACAATGCTAAAGTTCCATATTTGAGCTGGGGAATCGAGCCTAAGCCGGGCTATTTCAACATACTTAAAGGCTGCGTTTGAATGCAGGCATCCGATTCGTGACGCAATCGATGCGTCGAAAGAGTTCTTTACGATTATGAATAACGATTGCGATGTGCACTTTGGGCTTGTTACTTTCGGCAATGGAGTGGGCAGTTCTGCGAGTTCTCTGTGTTCGTCCGACGTTGGGTATAGCACTATAGGTAGTATCACCGATAATCCGTCGGCGTATCGGTCCAATTCTTTTCCAACTGATCCGCTCTCGCCAAGACCTCCTAATTCGGAAATCGACCTTGATCCCACCCTGGGTCCTGATTACAGCAATTACGATCAAGTCAGTTCGGCCGTTAACCCACTGCTTGCTTACGGTGGCACGAACATTTCGGGGGCGTTGGATTGTGCTCTCGACCAATTACTTTCGACCGCTCAAGGCGGAAGAGGGTTGGCCAGGAAGGGCGCTACAAAAGCAATTGTTTTGTTTACTGACGGATTGCCGACGCGCTCGAGCTTCGGAGGCGATCCAACCGCGGATGCAAGGACTCAAGCGGCTAAGGCAAATCAATACGGCATACCTGTTTATTGCATAGGTCTGTGTATGGTGCCGACGCTCCAGGCTACGCAAACGGCGATTCTTACAGACGATTCTTCTGATCGATCAACCGGGGGCATCGCAGGTATTTCGGGCAATGGAGCTCAATTCTTTCAAGCTACAAATTTGTCTCAACTGAATACTGCGTTTGAATACGTTGCTCGTTCAGTCGTTCAACTCATTCGTTGATCGTTCCGGTGGTGCTTACAAACTGCGTGCGGGCGCGCTTCATTCGATTCGATCCAATTCAGTTCAATCCAATCCAATCCAATCCATTCCAATCCATTCCATTCCATACGCAAAACACCCGGTATTACCCGAGTGTCTTACGTGCGTTGGAAGTCCAGTGCTGAGATCCGGATGTCGGATCGTGAGCTGGTTAGCTGGCGACGGGTGCGGTTTGCACCAAAGCCAGAGGAACTGGTGTGGTTTCATACAACGGCAATTCAAGCCGAAGTTGATATTCACCAGGTGGCTCGAAGCAATGAATGCAACGAGCTTCGTACTGCGCATCACCGACGAGGATTTGCTCATCGGAATGCACCATGCGCTGAGTGCGGCATGCGAAGTCAGATCCGCACTTTCTGCAAACAGCCAGAAGTTTGTCGACGCGATCTGCCATTGCCATAAGTGTAGGCACATGACCGAATGCGTGACCGCGGTAGTCGAGATCCAGTCCCGAACAAATCAATTTTTTCTTTTGTCTCAAAAGAGTTTGAACCACGCCGATCAGATCATCATTAAAGAATTGAGCTTCGTCGATTCCGATGACGACTGCATGTGACGAGTATTTGAGAATTTCTTTTGCTTCAGCAACAACAATAGCTTGCGATGCCAAACCGTTTCTCGATTCAACGAAATTAGGCTTGGAACGCGTGTCCGTCTTGGGGCGCACAATAATAGTCGGCAGGTAAGCCAAACGAGCGCGCTCAATTCTTCTGATCAACTCACTGGACTTGCCGGCACTCATACAGCCGACTATGACCTCAAGTCTATATCCACTCAGCATTACGCAACTTGTCTCCAATATATCGGCGGTAGGCCTTTTGGCGCTTGGCTAGTACTGAAAAATCAGTCATGGTAATCGTTTTGAACCAATCGCAGGTCTTATGTTAACCAAATTCACGGGCGATGGGCTTCAACAATACTAATATGAGAACACGATCACGCAGCTCGAATCGCTTACCCAGCTTCATCTACGGACTTCTCTTGTGGCGTTCCCGGCTTTAATAAATGTGGTGTTGTCAGAAATTTGTAATGGAAGACCTTGTCAAGAGTGGGGCGTGGAAGGGTTTTTGAATTGATTAAAAACTCGCGAACATCGAGCCCTTGCGACTTTGCCGTGTTAATTAACGCGAGAGCCTGTTCGTAACCAACTTCGGTTGTTAGTGCCGCAATCGAGGCGCCTGACTTCTCTAGCAGTTCTTTACATCGGTTGCTGTCAGCGGTTATTTTCACTAAACAATGATGATTGAAATCGGCCAGTGCTTTTTGCATTATCGAAATCGATACCAATATATTGTTGATTATCGAGGGTGTCAGAGTATTGGCTTCGAGTTGGCCTGATTGTGCAGAGAGGCAGGTGGCATGGTCGTTTCCGATGACCTGGTAACAGACCATCGCCAGCACCTCAGTCAATGGAGGAATGCCTACCTTGGGCATTACACCTGGCCACAGAGTGGATGATTTCATGATGGCGTCGGATAATCGTATCTCTCCGAAACCCGCTGTCGGACCGGAACTCATTAGCTTCAAGTCTCCCGCGATTTTGACGAGATCATGAGCTAATTCGCGCAGAGTGGATGATACTGCAACAAAATCGCTCATTGATTGAGTTAAACGAAAATAGTCTTCAGCCGGACGCAGGCTGAGATTCGTAACGTGAGCAAGATTGCGAGTTGCTGCCGCCGCGAATTCTGGAGCGGTATTAAAGCCGGTGCCAACAGAGCGACCACCTAAATTGATTTCCTCCAGACTGCTGGCTGAATCCTTGATTCGACGCAATGCGCGTTCCATCATCGAGCCATAGCAATTGAATTCTTGTCCGAGAGTGACTGGAGCATCGTCGCGAAGTGCGGTTCGTCCCACTTTGACGATGCGCTCAAACTCCAGACTTTTGCGGCGCAGGAGCCGTTCTGTCTCAATTACGGTTGCCTGGAGTTTCCGCAAGGAGTTGATTGTTGCAACTCGCATTGCCGTTGTATAAACATCGGAGATTGATTGGGAAAGATTGACATGATCTGCTGGGCTTACGGAGGCTGGCGCATCAACCGGATCTCCGAGAATCTCGCAAGCTCGGTTGGCTATAAGTTCATTCATATTGATGATTAAACCAACCCCTGCGCCTCCGTGTAATGCATCCACGACAAATTGATCTCGCCATTGACCGCTGAGAATCTCGTCGCAGACCTGGGTTATCGAAGACACCGTCTTTTTGTCCAACTGCCCCAACTCACCATTCGTGACGGCAGCTGCCTTTTTTACCTGAGCTAGCGCATCGATGAGTGCGGGATGTGCGGGCTGACCAGTGGCAGCGAAAAACTCGATGGCGCGGGCGGTTCCGACGCCCCAATAACATCCACCGGGTATAGTGACTTCGCCGAATTCGTCGGTTTCGATTCTGGGTTGTCCTTTACGAGATGCCATCAAGTCCTCTTGTCGCTATTGATTCTGTTACTGTAGGGGCGTTTTGTATGCGCCCAGGCTGCTATCCGCAGATGTTCTCATTTCAAATCGCCCTTCAAATCTTCGGCTAGTTTATTCAGCTGAGGATTTTTCGATGCGCTCGCAGGAGTCAGTAATGGTGCAAGTTCCGTTAGCGCCTCTTGTTTTTGTTTCATCGCGGCGAAGCATAACGCTTTCAGATAGGAAACCGTTGGATCGTTGATTCCGAGTGTTTCGCATTTCCGCAAACTTTTTAACGCAGCGGGATAATCGCCTTTGCTAAGCAATGCTCTTCCTAGTTGCATGTGTGCCGTACCACTGGCGGGTTCTATCTCGATCGCCTTTTGATACTCGACGATTGCGTCATCAAAAAAGTTGAGTTTCATGTACGAATTGCCGAGGTTGGTGCGCAATTCCGCCGAATCCATGCCAACGGTTTTCGCGCGATCGACTGATTCCAGGTAGTTCTTCACCGCGGTGGATGGGTCACCGGATTCGTCGTATGCCAGACCACGATAAAAGTAAACGGACAAATTTCTTGGTCGCAGTTTCACTGCTTGATCCAGAGAATCCACTGCGAATGCGGGATTTCCGGTGGATATCATTTGACGCGCGGCGGTTACTTTGGCAAGAAATTCCGTCATGTTGTCCCCTGACGCTGCGCTGGAACCGCCGTTGGAAGCCGTTTGCGGCTTGTCCTCTGGCGCCGCTGACGCGGGACCTTTTTCAGGCGGGTTGGATTGTGCTGACGCCGGCGGCTGTGACGCAGGTGGCTGTTGCTGGGTTTGCTGCGGTTCTGCGGGCGCTTGTTGCACGGTCTGTGATTGGGCGGCAGGCGCTTGTGGAGCCTGTTGCTGTTGCATGGGCGCTGCGTTTTGCGGAGGCTGGGCGAGCGGATAATTCTGCGGAGGGGGTTGCTGATAGTACTGTTGGCCCGGGTATTGTTGGCCTGGATATTGCTGAGGTGGATAGTACGGACGTTGCTGCCATTGAGGCGGATAGGCTTGCTGTGCCGGATATTGTGGCTGCTGGGTCGGGTATGCGGAGTAATTCTGTGGCGCTGCTTGTGCTGGAGCCGGGCGTTTCATCGTGCTAAACGGCTCAGCTGCGCCGGGTGGATATGTGGGTTGTTGGATTGATGGGTTCGTTGCCGGATACTGTGTTGTTGGAGCGGTGGCGGGATATCCGGGTTGTTGTGTTGTGGGAGCGGCAGCTGGACTGCCGGGATATGCGCTTGGGTAGCCGGTTTGGTAAGGTGTGCCCTGTGGATAACCAGGGTATCCGGGCTGAGTTTGATATGGATAGGGTTGATACTGCGGGCGGTACTGCGGATTGTATGGGTATTGTCCGGGATACGCCTGCGGCTGATACTGCTGATACTGAGGCGGATAGGGTTGTCCAGCATATGGCTGAGTGCCTGGTGGTGGACTTGTCGTGGGGGAGCCGCCTGGCGGGACGGTCGCCGTCGGTTGTGAGGGCGTACCGGCTTTTGAAACATCAGGGGTGGTGGCACCGCTCGGCATTGTCTTCTGCGTACTCGTCGCCTGCATCTTGGTTGCCGGTTCTTTCTTCGAGGCCGACTTTGTGGTTGCTGCACCTTTCGCTGGAGTTGTCGCTCCTGGCGCTTTGACCGCAGTTGTCGCTCCGGCTACCGGTGTGTCCGGAGTGATTCCTTGTGGCTGCGTTGGCGCATTGCTGCCGGTCTGAGCCGGGCTCTGCGGAGTTCCAGTTTTTTGCTGACCCGCGGAACCGGCAGATGGTGTGGTTTGCGGCAAACCAACCTGTTGTACTGGAGCTGAGGTGGATCCCAAAGGTGGCGCGGTAGGCGGCATTCCGTTTTGTTGGGTGGGAGTAGCGCTTCCAGCTGGTGGTGTTTTCAGTAAGCCCTGCTGAGGTTTGCCGAAAAGTCCTGATTTGGCAGCCTGTTTGACCGCATTCTGTTTTTCAACGCTGGGATATGGGCTGTACAATGCGCCGGCGCTGTAACTATCGTCATTTGGATCTCGCTGAGGCGTATCTTGTCTCACTCCATCCGGGTTTTGACCTGTCTGAGGCTTCTTGCCGTTTGTCGATTTGCTTTTAGAAGTAGGTGGCGCAGACTTTGAGGAGATGCCCGCCATCTGGGCAAACACAGGCGTGCTGCCGCCCAGCAGAATTGCCGTCGACAGAAAACACTTTATGTAGTTGGGTTTAAACACTAGGAATTTCAATAGATGCGTCTAAGTTTTTCCTGGTAACCTGACTTCATGTGAGCAACGCTCCATGAAATAAATTCTTGCACATCAGACCCCGGGCGTTTCGTATTTGATTGTGAGCGACCAATTCAATAATGTTGAGCTAATCGAAGGTGGGCAATCGCACTGTAATACGTGCGCCAAACCGCTTTGCTTGAGAAAACAAGTGATAAATCTGGCGCTCGGAAACATTGATGAGATGTTTTGCCTCAATTGTCTGGGGAGGGAAAGTGCGCGTGATCCGGAGAATGTTTTAACCGGAATCAAGGACTACGTGCTGTCTCGCGCTTGTTTTAAGAAAGAATGGGCGAAATATCCTAATGTTTCATTCTGCCCAGAGCCGCACGCCTGCTATCCTGAGAGCTGTTTTACATCGGATGATTTGAATGACGCGGATCAAGCGGAGGCGCACTAATGGCTGACTATGAGCTCAACTTGACAGGTGTCGCCTGTCCGATGAATTTTGTCAAAACTAGACTGTTTCTCGACAAAATAGGAAGTGGTGACCTTTTGAAGGTGATATTGGACTCCGGCGAACCCCTTGAGAGCGTTACGTCGAGCGTACAGTCAGAAGGGCACGCGATCGAGGCAACCGTGAAACTTTCCGAGTCCAGTTACAGTCTGTCGATTCGTAAGGCGTGAAGCGCGTTATTGACAAACGGCGGAAAGATCAACTATAACCCCCCTTATCCCTTGCGACGCTGCCGTTAAAGGTACGAAGTACAGTCAAGTTTAAGCGAGTGCAAGGACAAGTCGACAGATTGGAAAGTCTCTTCAGATGCGCACCAAATTTGCCACCAAACATTCACTGTTAATTGCTAGTCTTATCGCAGGACTGGCTCTGGGAGCGACTCCTGTCTATGCTGTCGAGGGAGCGGAAGCATCATTGCCGACAGTTGAGCAAGCTCGCGACGCTTCTGATGCAAATCCTGCTAACGCTCAGTTGAAATTCAAATACGCTGAAGCGCTGAAACGCGCCGGGCGGAATGAAGATGCCGTTCGAGAGTATTTAGCGGCGACCGAAATTGATGCGTCTTACTACCTGGCATATCACCAAATGACTTTGTGCTCGCCTGACGCAAAAGCCCTTGCCGAGGGGGTTAAGCGACTCACTCACTTGATGTCGGATAAGCCAAAAGAGTTGATGCTTCGGGTTGCGTTGTCCGAATTGCTTGAAGCGCAGGGGCAATATTTTCATGCCTCGAAGGTGCTTGTTGACCTGGTTTTCGATAATGCCGTGCCACCGAAGTTTACTGCGAAAGTAAACAATCGCATTCGTTATTTGCAATCGAAATCACGCACAGAACATGCCGGCAGAAAAGTTGCAGATACTCATGCCAAGACGGATAGTGGCGATCCACCTCTGCCGTTGCCGGACGAAAATTTGACCAGAGGACTGTCTGCGTCGAGATTGGAAAAAGGACAAGAGGTCGATGGCTTCGGTCATACGGTCTTACAGCATTAGGCATAAGTTTATGACAAAAAAACATTCATCAGCATCGCAAATTCCCGTTGGATCTATTAAACGATGCGGGATTTTGAGCGTCATTGTCGCGGTTTCGACGCTCACGGCATGCAGCGGGCGAATGAATTCCGAGAACCTGAAGAAAGTCGAGTACGCAGACAAACCGAATCCGGTCGCGCAAAAACAGGTTCCATCGAATGATCCAGCCAGTGGATCGCAGGTTACGTTCGAGCAGAACATCAGCAAAGAACAAGCTGTAGCGGATGGTTGTCTGCAAGCCTGGCGTAAAGCCGTTAAGGAGAAGGACGAAGCCGGCGCGATGAAAATGCTGGAAGAGCTCGACAAGAAGTATCCGGGTATCTCGTCAGTGCAATTCATGATGGGACAAATCGAGGACCACTTCGGCAAGCACAAGGAAGCTGTGGTGCATTTTCGTCGCGCTCACACGACCAATGAATTCAGTTCGATGCAGACATTTAAACTGGCTGAGTCCATGCGCAAATCCGGCGATGCTAAGGGCAGCATCGTTTACTATAAGAAACTGCTCAGCAACCTCGAAACAGCCACTAAAGAGTTTCACCAGGACACAATGACGCAATTGCTGGGGTCTGTAAGAATGGGGCTGGCAAGTGCTTACAAAGAATCAGGGCAGAAGGCCGAGGCGCTGGTAGAGGTCAAGAAAGTGCTGCAGGCGGAACCGGAAAAGCCAGAGGCTAAATCGCTTCTTAAGGAACTCGAAAAAACCGGAGACTAGGCTGGTTCTATCGTACAATTAAACCCGAGGGCACACTGTCGCATTCGGGGGAGATTTCCGATGGTTAAAGAGATGGAGCGTCAGGCTGAGAAAACGGCAGTCGACGAAATCGCAATTGACGGTTTCGATCACGTCGAATTTTTCGTTGGCAATGCGCTGCAAGCCTGCTACTACTATCATCACGGATTCGGATTCGACATCGTCGGTTATCGCGGATTAGAAACCGGACGACGCGACAAAGTATCATACGTGCTTCAACAAGGCGGCGTGAGACTGGTTCTCACTGGTGCATTGAGCGCTGATGATGCGGTTGCCGAGCATGTGCATAAACATGGTGATGGTGTGAAGTCGATCGCGATGCGTGTGCGCGATGCGAAGAAAGCTTATGAGACTGCCATCGCCCGCGGTGCTAAGAGCTATGCAGAACCGCTCACCGAGACCGACGAATATGGCACTATGATTACAGCAGCTGTTCACACATACGGTGATACCATCCACACCTTCGTCGAACGCCAGAACTACAAAGGCAATTTTGCTCCAGGTTTTAAGCCAATCGAAGGCAAGGCTGATCCGGGCGTCGGCTTGGCTGCAATCGATCACTGCGTCGGCAACGTTGAAGTCGAGCGCATGGAACACTGGGTTGATTTCTACAAAGACGTTTTCGGTTTTTACGTCTATCAATACTTCGATGCCAACGATATCTCGACTCAGTATTCATCACTGATTTCGAAGGTGATGGCCAACAAGACCGGCACAATCAAATTGCCGATCAACGAACCAGCAATTGGTGTTCGCAAATCGCAAATTCAAGAGTACCTCGACTACTACCTCGCGCCGGGCGTGCAGCACATCGCCATAGCGACAAGAGACATAATCAAAACTGTTGCCGCATTGCATGATCGTGGCATCGAGTTTCTGAAAGTTCCGCGCTCCTACTACGATGCGCTTCCTGAGCGCGTCGGCGAAATCGACGAGGACATCGAAGAACTCGCCAAGCTCGGGATTCTTGTCGATCGCGAATCCGATGGATATTTGCTCCAGATATTCACGAAGCCGGTTGAAGACAGACCGACTTTGTTCTTCGAAGTAATACAAAGAAAAGGTGCTCACGGCTTCGGCAAAGGCAACTTCAAAGCCCTCTTCGAATCAATCGAACGCGAACAAGAAATCCGCGGCAACCTCTAAACTTGGCACCGTCAAGATCGGCTCTTCGAATTTGTCATTCGGCGATCAATGTTTGCAGGTCGCGGGCCTTCATTCTTGTTGCGATTGCTTCGAAGTATTTGCCTTGACGCCATTGGATGTCCGCGTTTTGGAACATGGCTACCACTGCCAGTTCTTGAATGGGTCCAGCTAATTTTTTGAGTTGAGGAATTGCTAATTTGTAGGCCTTGGCGGCATCGTCGAGTTTGTCTAGTTTTAGTAAACAATAGGCGCGGTAGTAGTCGACGAGTGCGCTACGAACGAGATTTTTGTTGTTAGTTGAATACGATTCGTTTTGCAGCAGGCTCTGATAGGCTTCTGATGCGTGTTCGTATTGCGTCACAGCTTTGCCCCAGAGTCCCTCTTGTCGGTAGCAATCGGCTAAGCGAGCGCATGTGATCGCGTAGTCGGGATTCTCGGATTGATTGGCTTCACCGAAAGCTCTCAGGGCGCGCTCAAATTCTGGCTGTGCGTCAGTGTATTGTCCTTGTGCAAAGAGGCAGGTTGCGTATTTCAAACGCAGGTCATTAGTGTTGGAACGTTTCTCTTCTCCTGTGCCGTAAACATAGGCGAGCAGCTCGTCGTAGAGTTTGCCTGCTTCTTTGTATTGTCCGAGTTTGAATAAACAATCGGCAAGTTTTTCAGAAATCATCTTTGCAGGTTTGGAAGCCTTGCCATCGTTTCGATTAAGCAGTTCCACTAGATTGCTATAACAGGTTACGGCCTCTTTGATGTGTCCGTTGTTGGAATAGGCTTCGGCCATGCCTTCGAGAGAGCGAGTGTACTCTTCGTATGCGGGAGAGTTTGGATTTTCTTGCAACATTTTTTCTTGATGGTGCAAATCGCTCTTGAACAGCGCATCCTGGTCGAGCCTTGTCGACGGCTTTGGTGCAACTTCAGGCATGAAAATCTTGTTGGCCGCGGAAACTGTCGGCACATTGATTTCGAAATACGAACTCAACAATTTCCCGGCGACTGCGATGAAGAGAACGCTGACTACTGAGGTGACAATCAGCATTTTCTTCTCACGCTTTTTGAACGGACGAATTTTGAACTTGACCATTTGCCATCGGTCTTGAAGATGTTTCAAGAGGAGAACGGTGACATTCTGCTGGAATGCGCGAAGTGCCTCTCCAAGCGCTTGCGCTGAGGCGTAGCGATCGTTTGGATCTTTTGCTAATGCTTTGAAGACTATCAATTCCATTTGCTGTGGAATGTTCAAGTTTGGATCGACAGAACGAAAGCTCGCCGGAGGGTCGTTCATCTGTTTCAGCAGCGTGTCCATGATGTTGTCGCCTACGAGCGGCGGCTGACCGGTCAAAATCTCGTACATCAAACAACCCATTGAGTAGACGTCGGCGCGCGCGTCTACTTTCATGCCCTGGCATTGTTCAGGACTCATGTAGTTAGGGCTTCCGAACACCTCCCCGGTTTGAGTCAGACCCATAGACTCTGCGCCTTCTTGGGGCAACACTTTGGCGATACCAAAATCCAAAAGTCGAACGAAATCGATGCCATTGCCAGTGGTGCTAATAAGAACATTGCTTGGTTTTAAATCCCTGTGTAAAACACCCTTGCCATGAGCGTGCGACAGGGCGTCGCTAATTTGAATAAAGATGGGAACAGCCCTGTCCACTGGAAGGCGTGTTTCCGCTTTCAGAATTTCTGAAAGAGATTTACCGTCGAGCAATTCCATCACCAAGTAGGGGCGCCCGTCTTCCGTGATGCCAAAGTCGTGGGTGACGATGAGATTGGGATGGGAAAGGCTGCTGGCAGCCTGCGCCTCGACTTGAAAGCGTTGGAGGCTGAGCGGATTTGCCATCAGATGCGGCAGCAGAATTTTTACAGCGAGGAATTTGTTCAGCTTTAAATCCTTGGCTTTATAGACAGCGCTCATGCCGCCTTTGCCGATGAGTTCGAGCAGCGTGTACCGGTCGGACAAGCCGTGACCAACGAGATCCTCGGGCGCGGATTCTGGACGTGCGGTTGGCAGCTGATTTTTAACTGTCGGCTCGAACGTGCCATCTTCGTCATTGGAAAACTGTTGAGAAGAACGATTGAATTGCGGACGGTTTGGGGATGGGAGATGTTCTTCGGGTGCGAAGGAGATTACCTCGCCATCTTCGCCAACTTTCTTCTGTTTAGAGGAGGCACCGGTGGCGGTGCACGTGGCATTGCCCTGTCCCGAACTGTGCGATTCGCCGCAATCGGGACAAAGCTTTTGATCGTTGTGGTCCACGTCGTTTGGCATGCAGGCTTTAACCTGTCTCTCAATTAGATATAATGGCGATCCATGCTCTAATAATTTATACCCAGCACACGCGCCCTCTTGCAGGTTGAGTACATTGAGAAGACTTGAAAACGCAGCGATCACCCATACGCCACAAGCGTCTCCAGTCTTTCCATGGGCGAATCGGAGGCATTTATCCGACGTGGGGTTGCTCCTGCTGATCGGTGTGTTGTTGACCGCCATGCCAGCCGATGCTAAAGGCGGAAACAAGACTAACGAAACAACATGGACTCTGGATCAGATTTCGGACGAAGCCGGTCGTGGCGAACTGGTTGTAAACAAACACGGTGCAAGGATAAAAATGAAGTCGCTGACCGCGATTGTCACTGCGCCGAAATTCGATGCCATCATATTCGATACCAGTACTAAAAAGTTTGTTGAGCTGCCGTTTAAAATATGGTCTGAAAAATACAAAGAAAAAAATCCTGCAAAAATCGCTGACCTCGGGCGTAGCGAGAAAATTGCCGGACTCAATGCGAAGTGCTTTGGTGTGCCGAGCAAGAAGGTAACCAAGGAGGTTTGGTTCACCAAGGACATTCCGATTTCAGATGATATGTGTCAGTTCATATCTACGACTATGCACTTACCGGGCGGGAACGGAATGCCGGTTCGCATGGAAATTACGCGACCTGGACGCGGGAAGGAGCGGGTGTTCGACACGTTGAAACTGTCGAAGTCCGACAAAGCCGATGCGAAACTTTTTGCGAAGCCAGTCGGATTTAAGAAGGTGGACAGCGAATATCAACTGTTCGTAAAAGAAGACACCGTCAAAGATATGGGCGGGTTTCTACAATAGCTGATTAAGAGCAGGCAGGATGCCTGCGCTCCCAGGATCCGACTTCCGCATGGTCAGCACTGATGTGTGCGTTAAGAGAACCGTTGAAACCTGCTAAGTCAGCTCTCGGTTTTGTTTAGCCGATCTACTAGAGCGGGGAAGGATTTTGGCTCCCAGGGGTCGGGTTCGTATTTCAGTTTCTTAGCGGCTTTGAGATCCATGTCGCATTTAGCTTCTTCGCCTTGTTGGAGAAAAACGCCGGCTCTGTGGAAGAAGGCAGCGCCCTCTTTGGGGTTGATAGCTAGAGCGCGATCGAGATCTTTGGTGGCGGCGTCGTAGTTTTTCTGAAGCAAATAAATTGTGCCTCTTGTGTCGAGAGCACTTGTCTGTTTATCGTTTTTCTTCAGTGCTTTGTTTACGTTTGTGAGAGCATCCTCCAGCTTGCCTAGTGCTGTTTGAGCCCATGCTATGTCGTTGCAGATGCCGGCGTTATCGGGTTCTTTCACGAGCGCTTCTTTGTATAAGTCGATAGCATCTTGATATTTTTCTTGTTTGAGTTTTACTAACGCAGTTGTGGCGATTAGCGGACCGCGATCATTTTCGTCCGTGATAGTTTTATTGAATTCGATTACTTTTAGTGCATCGTCGTAGCGTTTCAATTGAACAAGGGCGCCAGTTTTGCCCTTTAGAATTGCGGATTTTTCTTTTTTGAACTTCTCATTATCGCCAATAGCCACCTCGGCGTTTTCGAAGTCGTTGAGAGCAACGTCGTATTTTTTGTCAGAAAGAGCTTGCTCACCCTTGATGTAGAGCGGCTGGCTGTTCATGCGTGGATCGTCGCGAAACTGAGACGCGATTAGAATAAAAGCCAGAACCGGACCTAATGTGACTGTAGCGAATCCGCCGATCACATATTTGCGATATGGTTTTTCCGGCAGTGCGAGCATCGCGAATCCTAAGATAAGTCCCGCGAAAAAGCCTCCAAGATGCGCTGAGTTGTCCATTCCTTTTAAGAAGAAACCTGGAAGGAGTACGACGGTGAGCATAACGACCAAAACAATCAGTCGTCGTTTTATCGTTCTTACGACTTCTTCAAATGATGCTGCACCGACGTGTGAGAATGCCAGACCAAAAATTCCGAAGATTGCTCCAGAGGCTCCAACACTTACATTCCAGGGTTGAAATTCGACGCTGACTAGTGAGCCGACTATACCGGAGATCAAGTAGACCAACAGGTATCTTGCAGTTCCGATTGTTTTTTCCATCTCGCCGCCGACGTAGACGAGGACGCATAGATTGACCAGCAAGTGCGGGAGATTGGCGTGAAGAAAAGTGCATGTAAGCAAGCGGCCAGGTTCGGGACCGAGAGTTAGAGGACCGAAGTTTCCGCCCCAGTCGATCAAAGTCTGCGAGGTTTGATTCGCGAGTGTGAACTCGGCGGCCTTGGAAACCATCAGGAAGTACAGCACCGTATTTAGTACTATGAGGACTACGGTGGCGGGGCTTTTGGTGATTGCTTTCATATTTATAGAGTAATACTTAAACCCTTGAACGACAATCGTGAAAGCCCGACTGAAACTTTAGGGGAAATGTTGGGTAGTTGGAGTCGAGATTGGGGGAGTTGCATGGGGGTTTACATGGCGCCCTACGAGACGTCTGGGGGAAGGTGTTTCTACGGATTAGCAGCCCGGGCGGCTCTCGAGCCGCCCCTACAATTATCGAATCCCACAATTATCGAATCCCACAATTATCGAATCCCACAATTATCGAATCCCACAATTATCGAATCCCACAATTATCGAATCCCACAATTATCGAATCCCACAATTATCGAA
>JBGAHZ010000028.1:0-103027 GCA_044225915.1 Obscuribacteraceae bacterium (SeqCode) | reverse complement strand
ATGCAGTATGATCTAGGCTACGTGGACCTAGAGGAAAAAACTTTGCAGCCGCTGGAAAATCCGTTTGGCCCAAAAGTGTAACCGTTGTCTTCGGAACGATATGTAACCCATGTGTCCAGGCCGGACACTTAGACAGTCAGCGCCCCCAGCGGGATTTGAACCCGCGTCTCCGCCGTGACAGGGCGGTGTCCTGGACCAGGCTGAACGATAGGAGCGTAGGCCCGCACCACCGGCAGTGGCGGCGCGGGCGCATTCTACTTGCGCATCATGTGGGCATAGTTGCGCCAGCGGGTCGGGGGCTTGTCGCGCAGATCCCCGAACCAGTGGCGGCCGTCCTTGCCGAAGCTCCAGACGTCCGAGATCTCGCGCTTGATGGGCAGCAAGAGGAAGTCGAAGTCGGTGCAGGTGATGAGAAGGTTGTGGACGGTGCGGCGCTCCGCGCGGTTGGCGAAGCGCTTGTCCTTCTTCTCGGAACGGCAGCAGGCGATGCCGCAGATGGGCGTGTGCTTGAACGAGCGGGACATGGAAGTAGCTCCATTAGCCCGCGTCACCCGGTCAGCAGTTGAGCCGACTCAGGAAAGGTGACGCGTAACTAATGGCGCGTCAACACGTCTTCGATGTACATAGGACAGATCTCCAGAGGTGGTGAAGTGAGAATGGACGACGTTTCTGGTCGCCATGCGACGGCGAGCAGAAACTAGATTCGCCCTAACGGTACCGATGTCCGAACGGTTCCGATGTCCGAGGAGTAGCAGCCCGGGCGGCTCTCGAGCCGCCCCTACAATTATTGAACCGTTCAACAGGCGGCGCCAGTCCAGCGGGCGGTGACCGTCCAATGGGCGGTGTCCGTCCAACGGGCGGTGACCGTCATTCAGGCGGTGCCCGTCCAACAGGGCGGTGCCCACTCCTCACCGGGCACCGCCCACGATATCAGGACTTTCCCCCAGCATTAACCGGCGCTCCTGAAGACGCCGGTGGTTTTTAGGTCCCCTGGGTTGGGACAGCGGCTCAGAGCCCCTTGCGGGTGAGCGTGACCGACAGGTCCTCGCCGATGGCGAGCACCTTCGTCTTCACGCCGCCACCCACGCGGATGCTGCCCGCGCTCGCGCCGCCCAACTCGTTCCCGGGCAGCAGCCCCGAGAACTCGCCGAACGACACGACGAAGCCGGCCTCCGTGCGGCGCGTCACCGTCCCCGTGTGGACGGTGCCCGCGGCGAACGACGTGGCCAGCTTCCGGCGCAGCGCCCAGAGGCCCTCGCTGAGCTTGATGCTCAGGTCGCCCCGGTCGTCGCGCCCGACGCGCAGCACCGACAGCATCAGGCTCTGCCCGAGCTGCGCGAACGCCAGCCGCTGGTCGCGCGCCTTGCGGTCGCGCCCCTCCAGCTCGCTGACGTGCACGAAGCCGTCGTAGCCGCTCGCGACGCCCGCGTCCAGCGCGACGATCAGCGCGCAGTCGAGCTTGTGCACGACCGTCGCGGCCACCTCCGAGCCCTCCTTGAGCCCGACGATGACCTCGTCGTCGCGGAACAGCTCCGACAGCGACACCTTGCCGCTCTGGACGTCGAAGACGTCGGCCACGACCGCCTCGCCCGGCACGAGCCGGGACAGCCGGCGGTCGCGCGACCGGCGGGAGCCACCCGCCAGCCGGCTGACGTGCAGCAGCCCGTCGCCGCCGTCGAACTCCACGATCGCGCCGTACTGGCGGATCTCCTTCACGACGCCAGCGACGCGGATGCCCTTCACGACCTTGTTGTTCTTCGCCATGTGCCTGTACCTCTGGTGTGCGACCCGCACGGCAACAGCCGAGCGGAGAGACGTAAAGAAGAGACACGCAGGCCAAACAAGGCTCTGCGAGCTTTCGGGCGAATGCCCGACAGTGCTCCCGAGGGGATTCGAACCCCCATTTTCGGCTTGAAAGGCCGACGTCCTAAACCGTTAGACGACGGGAGCAAAGCGCACCATATATAGTGCAATCGGCCGCCCAGGAATCGAACCTGGGTCGCATCCTTATCAGGGATGTGCTCTACCTTTGAGCTAGCGGCCGAAAGTTGTGGGGGTGGGATTCGAACCCACGACCTTGAGCTTATGAAACTCCTGCGCTACCACTGCGCCACCCCACATTCTCTAAACATCAGGTTCTTCATCATTGACGCCGCACTCCTTGCACTGATCCCAGATCAGCGAAAGCGGAACGTACTCGTGGCTCGGAGCATGCGGCACCGTCGGTTCCGGTTCCGTAGCCACTTCCGTCACGATCTTCAGGTGTTCGCAATAGACCCAATTGCCTTCGCGACGCCAGTGCGGACAGACACCGTTACCGTCGTAGCAGTACACACCAAGCGGGATTCGTTCTTGGGCCATTTTGCGTTTCCTTATATGACGATTGTGATTTCAGTGAGTGCGTGAAGCAGGATTCGAACCTGCGTAAGCCGAAGCTACCTGTTTTACAGACAGGCCCCGTTGTCCACTTGGGTATTCACGCAGAAGAAACGGGAGTGGGATTCGAACCCACGAAGACCTCTGTTGCAGAGAGGTGCCTTAGACCACTCGGCCATCCCGTCGCATTTATCGAAACGCTGATTCCCTGCGATATCGCAAGCACTATCTGCGTTGTTCACTTCGCAATCACTCTGGTGGCAAAGTGGTGGCGAAGCTGAACCAACGATAGCGGTCGAGAAAGAACGCCGATACAAAGGAAAGAACATACAACTGCAGACAACACCGTTTAACAAACCGTACTGCAGGCGCCTTACGACACTCTGCCTTTATGACTTTTATGTCTTTCCCGGATGCGGTACTTAGACAATTGACTGGGACGCGGTATTACCTGTGGTGTTATTCGTATGTTTTGCTTTGTTTTCCGGCGGAGGGGGTTCAGTGGTTTGATGAGTTCATCCTAAGGAAACGGACATTGCCGAGCAATTATTGACAACCAACACTGCCAAAGCGTGTCAACGGCGCCATCTCCCGACTCTTAACTTCCTCTGATTTTTCCCACATGATAGGCCTTTCAGGTAATCAAGCACATGCCAAAACTCTCGATTTTTGGGGTAGTGAATCGAATTCAAACCTCCAGATTTAATGAAAGACCGGCTTCGTGAGAGGGTTTCGCCCTTTCGCGAACTCGTGGTTTTGATCTTGAGACTCCAAGAAGCGCATATTGCCATGAGTTTGTGAAATTGAGACCTTGATTCATAACTGAGCGGATCTCCTAACTGTGGATAACTAGGGCTACCTCAAGCCCCATGACAAGCAATTCCGGTTTGTGATCTTTCGCGGGCGCTTGGCCCTTTCACCACAGGTGGTGCCAGCATTTGTCGATCCGAATTCGACGGATGGCTATAGATGCGCACAACAAGAGGGTTTTGAAAGCTCTTTTCTGATATTTTTTTATATCGACTATGAAACCTGAATCGCTCGATATTCGATTTTAAATCGCTACTGCGGGTAATAACCTCGACTATCACGGCATTATGTGAGAATCCTTAGCCGCATATCTATATAAGAACATTGAATCGACTTTTGGGTTCTCAATAGGATGATGACACCTCATCTTTTCCATCTGCAGGAGTTCACTTCACCAAAGCGCCGTTCAGTATCGACCATGATCATCACCATTCCGGGTAACCGATTGGTGAGAACAACGCTTGAGTGATAGTGCCAACACTGCGGTGCAAAATAAATCGTTCAATCTGCGACCGGTTCGTGAGCGCTCTCGCTAAAGAAGACCGGTCGAGCAGTCGCTTTTAAGCCAGCGCATCGCGCGGCGACAACACACACACAAGAACAGAAAGAAAGAACCATGCTCCTCGGCATCATCATCGGATTCGTCATCGGACTCGTCGTCGGCTCCAAGATCCCCGCCATCCGCATGTTCCTCACCTACCTGCGAAGGGGTGCGTAGAGCCGATAGACAACCGCCCCTAGTGCGGTTTTGACTGTCCAGACGGGACCGGTGGCAATAAGCTGCCGGTCCTCGTTCGGACACAGCGTTCAACAACCTCGATTAATATTCACTGCCCTCTCTGTTCTTACGACCTCACAGCCAAACCACGATATAACGTAGTATGATAAATTCAGAGTAAAAATATCGTTCCAATGAAGCGTTAGCATTACCCGACTTCTATCTGAAATGACAAAAAGAAAAACAGACGGACCAGCGAGGAGAGTTCCTCGCTGGTCCGCACCGATTGCTACGTTACGACACGCCCGCTCGGCACGGGTTCTTCCGGAAGGTCCGGAGCGTCGTTACTCGGCCTTCGGGTCGGTCACGTACTTGGCGAACTTGATGGCGCCGTCCTTGGTGACGGTGAAGCCGAGGAAGTCGCGGTTGACGTTGAACTGCCACGGCATGCGGCAGCTCTCCAGCCCGATCTCGACGGACGTGACGGCCGCGCCTTCGGCGCCCTCCTCGTCGAGATTGAAGACCACCTTGTGCTTCACCCGCGAGATGAAGGCGTTGCCGTCGCCGGCGTACAGCCCGGTCAGGTCGGCGGCACCGGGGTTGAAGGCGTCGTCCATGCCGAGGCCGATCAGCGAGCCGTTCAGCTCGTTCTCGTAGGTGAGCTTCTGGCGCGGCAGCCAGAGTTCGCCTTCGGACTCGTAGTCGTTGGCGCACAGCTCGAGCAGCTTCTCGGGCGTCAGGACCGCCAGCACGTCCTGGACGGCGCGACCGTCCTGCGGCGCGACGATCACCTGGCGGCACTCCTTCGAGTCGCCGAACGGCAGCACGATGGCGTTGTAGACCTTGTCCTTCCAGTCGGTGACGTACGCCATCTCGCCCTGGCGGTACATGATGTCCCGCTGGACCTTCGTGCCGTCGCCCTTGGTGAAGTCGCCGGTCTTGGTCAGGGACTTGTCGAACTTCACGTTCCACTCGCCCTTGAACACCAGCGCGTTGAGGAGGAACATGATGGTGTTGGGGTCGATCGGGGCTTCGAGCAGCTTGGTGATCATCCCCTCCTTGTCCTTCGGCGTCTTCTTGGTGTTCTTGGACACCCAGTCGTTGATCTCGTCGACCGAGGCGTCGTCCGAGAAGTCGAGCGTGTCGAGCTTGGCCCCGAAGTGCCGGATGTTGGCGGCGAGGAACTCGGGGACGAACTCGAAGCCGGTGCGGGCGAAGATGGCGTTGGCGATCTTCAGGGTGACGCCGAGGCCGGGGCGCTTGAGGCTGGCGAGGAGCGCGCCGTACGCGGCGTTGCTGGCGGTGGCGTCGTTGGGCAGGCCGAGGACGGAGGTCATCTGCTGCAGCGTGTTGTTGCGCGCACCGTTGACGACCATGCCGAGGGCGACCGAGACGCTCAGCGGAGACAGAACCACGTTCTCGCCGGGCTTGGCCGCGATTTCCTTGTTGAGCAGGTTGAGGGCGAAGCCAGCGGTGGACACGGTGTTCGTGTTGCTCATATCAGAATCTCCAGATCATGTTGGGAGGTCGCAGTCGTCGGACTTTGACCATGGAAGGGCAAGAGCACAAAGACTAATCACGCTAACCTACAGGTCTTCGCTCGGCGTGGTTGCGATTACAGTCGGCTCGGTCTCCGTCATTCCACTAAGGAAGCGGATTTTGGGGCTCGACTGAATTGGTGCAACGCTTACTGTTTTTGCCGGAAGCAACCTGGGTTTGGCGTGAAATCAAAACGGGACATTGCCAATGTTGCATTCGCCGGAAACCGCACACAATCTGTTTTTAACAAGTTGTCATGATCTTCCGAAAATAATTACAAAATGGATATTGTCCTGATTCCCAATCGAAGTACGTGCAGAGTCGTGACTCCAAGCGTTTGACTCAGCCATCCATCACAATCCTGGTAATATCACTCGCGCAAATCCAAAAAATCGCAGGATCTGTTTCGCATTGAGATATTGTCACCATATCTGGTGCTGTCTCTTACAGTCAGGTCGCAAGCTCGCGGTCTTTGTTTGCGAGTGCATCCCCAATGTTCTCAGAACGCGCGGTGCACAAAACGACATTAACTAGTAGTTCGCCCTGCGATGATAAAACGTTTCGAGAGATCAAAACGTCCAGAAGCGAATGTCCAAAACCTTATATTGCTGAGGATTTTACAGGGGCGCTTTGTAAGCGCCCCTGCCACGAACGCACGCTTATAGCAGCCTGGGCACTTACAAAACGCCCCTACAATTAAAACCCCTATGCACAAAGCCGGCTATGCAGGCAAACACAGTTGATTGCCAATAGCAAATCGCCGACAGTACGAAATTAATCGCGTTCCACGGACGTCTCCATGGTGACGCCGGGCATTGCTGCAATCGCGGGCATCGTGATGAGCAGCATTTCGTCCTGGGCGGCTTCATCGTGCTCGCCACGCGAGGCGTGGAGCCACAAGCGCCCCATCAGTGCCAGACGCTTGGCTTGCAGGTGTGAGTATTCGTCGAGCCAGACCGCCTCGAATTCTCTTTCGGCTGCCTCGAAGCTGTTTTGCTTGAGATACGCCAGTGCCAAGCCCAGGCGCTTGGTCGTGCGCGCGTGGGGCGTGTCGGACAACGGCTCTTCTAGCGTCGTCTCAGCCCAGGTCAGCGTAATCGCGACGAGGTTCATGTGCAATCGCGCGCGTTGGGTGTGCTCGAATTCCAGAGAATGCGAAGCGCGTTCCAGGAAGTGTTCGGCTACCCGCAGCATGGCGACGACCGCCGGCTTCTTTTCGCCACAAGCCTCGATCACCCCGGCAATCCGGGTTCGAAGCGATACGAGGTCTTCAGGTTTTGCCAGCGAGGTCTTTGGTCGTCTCGACAAGCGTCGCGCCACCAGCGCCGTGGCGACGACCAAAACTACCAAACCCGCGAGGACGAGAGCGTAGTTCATGAGATCTCCTTTGTGTGCAACCGTGTCGCCATCACTCATCAGGTGACAATCAACACAGCGACGAGTGTGGGAATGGAACCATATATGGTGCAAATGCACATTTTCGCCAGCGCTCATGACAGCGATGGAGGTAAATCGGAAACTGGCTATTGAAGAGGCTTCTAGAGAAAGTATTACGTTCAAAGAATGAAAAGAATGATAGTTCTACCTTATAGAAACCAAGTGGATTAAATCACCATATGCGGTGAATGTTGCAACTAATCGCGCATCACAACTGACAGTTGTGATATTAGTCCGCCAAAAGACAGTAGTCGGAAAATCACAAAAAGCGGAAAGTTCCAATCCAAGGACTGGAACTTTCCACTGCACACCGGGCTCAAAAGCGAGTCGCCGTTTCAAAACTACTCGGAACGGCATTTGATGATGCTACATCCGTTAAACGATCAACTCCTCTTTCGGCGCCTGCTCTGCGGCTTGACGCCACGGTAACGATTGCCGTACGAGACATCCGGCAGCGCCGCTTCGTGCTCCGTCGCCAACTTCGACATCGCGGCGTAAGCTTCGATCTGTTTGCACAGACCGGCTTCGTACGCGTGTCCACGCTTGCCGTTAGCCACGACGCGCCGGCGCTCGAACTCGTGAACCAGCGCGAAGTGCACGTGTTCGCAGGTCATGGTGGCATCGAGCCAGATCTCGCCTTCGGGAATAAAGCTGTACTCGGCATCCGAAGCAACGAAACAGAAGTCACCATCGAGAGTACCACGCACCGTTGGTCCATCGACCAGCCAGACGTTGACACCATCGACGGTTTGGTAGAACGCGCGATACACCGGTGCAATGCGCTTGTCGACTTCCGCTTGCTGACGCAGTACGTTTCGAGCGTCAGCCTCGCGCATTTTGAGCTCGAGGTCGAGCCCGTGTTGATGCGCTTTGTCGTAGGTCATACCCTTCGTGCGCATGAGCCGACGTTCAATCAGTTCGTGACCGAGCGTGTATTCCAGCTCGATCGCGCCGATGCGGTTGTCCAGCCAGATGTCGCCGGTGGGATTGAATCGATATCGCTGATCGTTTCCACCCATGACGAATGCCGGGTAGAGCTCGCGCATAACCTTGGCTCCGTCCACGATCCAGACGTTTTGTCCTTCGCGCTTCCCGAGAAGGACACGGTAAAAGTTTTCCAAACGAACCTTGCCACCTTGCTTGTGCCAAAGCTCGCAGAACGGGGGAGTAACGATGTTACTCATGACTGAACTCCAATGCGATGACTATGCTTTTCAGCAAATGATGATTATGATTTACGTTAAACCTCAATCAATGTGCAATGCCCGCGGACCAGCTCGACGCCTGCCGGGGCGCACGATAATACCGAGGTGCCGGTAGAATTCCTTCACCTCCCAACCTTCGTTTTCCTGCCAGCGTTTATCCAATTCCGACCAGCAGAGAAAGCCTCGCCGACCGGTTATTGTCGGGTCCATGAAGTAGAAATTGTCGCGCCGATCGTATCCGACAGCGACAATATAGTGACCGTCATCCTGATGGTCAGGATCCTCGTAGGCATCAGGATCCAGAGCATAGGCCTGCATGGACAGAATGACCGGAATTTTCCGATCGATTAGTTTGATTAGTTGTCGTTTCGTCATGCCGATCTGGACAGAGGCATTGAGCCCGAGCCGATTGGCATATTCGACGATGCGGCGGTAGTACGTTCCACTCTCGGAATTCGTGCCGAGTGCCGCTTTGAAATCTTCGATGTCCAACGGTCCGACATTGTAGTGACTGGCAATCGACATGAATGCGCCGGCACCACAAGAGAAATTGTCGGGCTGTCGAACATCGGGCAGGTCGATTTTGATCGCACCTGACGGAATCTTTCGAAACCTCATGGGGACTCCTTGTAAGAGTAGAGAATGAGATCGTTTTCGAGACACATTGTTAAAACTCGACGTTTCGGCCGTGGAAGCGAAGAATCGCCGCGACACGGTCGATGGGCAGGGCGTGGGTAACGTGGTCGTCGCGTCCGACTGTGGTTTCGGCGGCAAACAGGCAGTTGATTATTGCCTCTTCGGTGGCATCGGCGGTGGCTTCAAAAAGCGGGTCGATGTATTCGCCATTTACCTGAGACAGATTCAAAACAACTGAACTGGAGCCGCGTGGCAGGCGTCGCGACGTTGAGAAAGCCAGTACGAAATCGCCGCTGCCATTCTGGGCAGTGGCACCGGTTCGAGCCAGACCGAGCGCTGCCCGGCGAGCCAGTCGCTCCAACTCCAGCGGACCGAGCGGCGCATCGGTCGCCACCACTATGCAGATCGATCCGTCCTTCCATGCCGTCGGTTTCAAATCCTCGATGTTGCGACCGACAGGCACACCGTCAATCCGCAACTGATGTCGCGCTCCGTGGTTGGCGTTAACGAGAACACCGACGGTGTATCCGCCACCGTCTTTAGGCAACACCCGAGATGACGTACCGATCCCGCCTTTGAAACGATAGCAGGTCATGCCGGTGCCAGCTCCGACCGCACCTTCCTGAACCGGACCGGATGTAGCTTTGCACAAAGCCTGATGTGCGTGACGCGGTTTCACATGACGCCCGCGAGTATCGTTGAGGGCGCTGTCATCGCACTCGCCGACGACGGGCAGGTAGGTATCTTCCGTGATGCCTATGCCGGGATAGCGGTCCAACATCCAGGTAATGGCACCATTGGCGACGTTGTGCACGTTCAAAGTATTGGTCAGAAGAACCGGTCCTTCCAGACAGCCGGACTCCTTCACCCAGGACAAACCGGTGACTTCTCCGTTGCCGTTGAGGACGAAGGAGGCAGCGCATACTCGGTCGTGAAACAAATCGCCGCCGTGCGGAATGATGGCAGTCACTCCGGTTCGCACAGGCCCTTTGCCTGGCACGAGCGCGCCTTTTCCTGCCTTGATTGTGACTTGACCCACACGCACGCCTTCCACGTCTGTGATGGCGTTGAAACGCCCGGTCTCGAGCGTGCCGATCTCGATACCCAGATCACGAAGACGTAATTTGCAAGCGCCGCTGGTTTTTCGGCTCTTACTCATTGGAATACCCTCGATAGAAGATGATTGTCACGACCCGAACCACGGCGGCCGAGTCCTAAAGAAATTCGCGCAACAAGACGAAGATCGTTCGCGAGAGGCGAAGACATTCGATTGATTGTCGCAAGAGAGTGAAACTTGAAAACGTTGTGGTTAGTAGCTCAAGAGAACTGAAAGTTGAAGCAGTACGAGATTAAAGAATGCATCGGGTGCTTCTCAAAGTATTTCCATCTAAGATCACTGACCCTTGAAAACCGAGATTCGGCCTCGGTTCTTGCTCCGCGGGTGTTACTGACCTTGCAGTTGTAAATGACCCCACCGGCAATATCACAAGTTTAGAGACCAGTTACACTCGCGCAAACTTACGATAACTGCGGATAGACGTGATCGCTTTAGTTTTGCCAGTTCAGACGTCCACATTCGAATATCAGCGAGTATGAGACGCGATTTTCTCGAGCGCAGCGCAGAGAACATCCACTTCTTCCGGTCTGTTGAACGCTCCGAAACTTACACGCACCAGCCCATTCTTCACCGTACCCAACGATTGATGGGTGGTGGCTGAGCAATGCAAACCGGAACGCACAGCGATACCATATTCGGTGTCAAGTTCATCAGCAACGGATGAGGGTGACAATCCAGCCATTGAGAATGAAACTGTTGGTAAACTGCGCATTCCGGGTTTATGACCATAAACCGTTAACTGACCATGACTAGCTGCAAACGAGAGAAACCTGTCCTTGAGCGCGAGTTCGTCATTGAGAATTTTCTCCGGACCCTTTTTCTTCAGCCAATCAACGCCCGCAGACAGCGCAGCAATCGCCGGTCCGGGCAAAGTGCCGGCCTCGAGGCGATCCGGAAAAGCGGTGGGCATATCGAGGTTTTCTGAACGCGAGCCGGTCCCCCCGGCGATGAGCGGCACGAGCGAATACTTTGGCGAGACATAAAGCAAACCGACACCGGGAGGACCCATTAACCCCTTGTGTCCGGACGCACAGTAGAAACTGATACCACTATTTTCAGTGAGATCAGGTTTTATTTTGCCGGCAGTTTGCGCCGCATCGACAAGCAGCGGAATATTTCTTTCTTCCAGATAATCGGCAACAGACGGGATGGGAAGCACCTCTCCGGTGACATTGCCAGCCCAGGTAAGTGCAACCAATTTCGGCGAATGCTTTTCCACTAGCGCGCGCAGGTGCGGCTCAAATTTTTCGTCGACCGGACAACCGACTATTGTGACTCCCAGAGTATCGCGAAGCTGCTCCAGTGGGCGCATCACGGAATTGTGTTCGAGAGTGCTGACGATGACGATATCGCCCGCATTCAATTCGCCGCCCGCCGCAAGCCCTTTGATGGCCATGTTTAAAGAAGCCGTGCAACCCCCTGTAAAAATCAAGCGCTCAGACTGTTTCACTCCGAGAAATTCGGAGATGTTTTCTCGGGCGTCAAATATTTTGCGTGCGCCTTCGAGCGCAAAGTGATGCGCACCACGCCCCGGATTTCCGCAAGTTCGAAGAAACTCGGACATCGCTTCGATCACTTCCTCAGGCTTAGGAAAGCTAGAAGCGGCGTTGTCAAAATAGATACGAGTTTTTGTCAAATTCTATTCAAAAAAAGAGTGCTGGCGATGGCTATGCTAGCATAGCCCTTTAGACACTTACTATTTGATTTCTCCTGAGTCTAATACTTGCGAAAGCTGCCGCATATCTTTCTAGCCTCCATCGCGCTGACGCTCAGTGTCGGCTGCTCGTCGCCAGGACAAACGCAACTCGAGGAAGAATCCGAAAATCCCGTCGGATCATCGATGGATGCCGCCGACGGTGGATCAGGTGGGGCAGATCATGACGCCAACATTCCCGGTCCATCAGCTCAACCCAAATCTGTTCAAATCGTCGCGCAGCTCGATCCAGGATTCATCAAAGTTTCGAAAGAACTTAAAGAAGCTGTCGGCTCGATCGGACAAGCACCGGCGCAACAGTCGATAGAGCTACTGCAAGGGATCAAAAAAAACATATTTGTGCCAGGTCACGAAAAGCAGATGGCAGCCTATCTCCTTGCCGGACTTATGACCGCCCAACCGGTCGAAGCGATTAAACTGTATGAGGAAGCGGCAGCCTACGAACCGCTTTCCACGCCGGCCCGCATGAAAGCCTCTGATATCGCCCTTGGTACCAGCGATGAGAAGAAAGTTCAACAGATCCTCGTCCCGCTTCTCAAAAAGGCGGAGCAGGCTGTGCGGAAAGAACGTGAAAATGCAAAATCGCAAGATCACGAAAAGGGAGTCTGGCAGCGCACGGCCAAGCTCGATCCGATTCTCCCGGAAGCACTCTACAGACTCGGCGAATCATACTATCGATCGCGTGATTATGGCGCGGCCACAAATGTATTCGAACGCGTGCGCGAGTTTTTCCCCGGCACGGAGTTTGCCACGGGCACATCTTATTACCTCGGCGCCATCGCGCTGGAAACGGCAGGCGATTGGAAAACGGCTCAGAAAGAGTTTCGCCGCTATTTGCAATTGGCACCAGGTGGAAAAAACGGTATCAAGATCATCCAGTTGATGATCGACGCCTGCCAACCGAAAGCCGCTACGGGAGCCCCCGCGCAGGTCAGTGGTACCGAGGATCCGAAGTCATTTTCCCAGCCCCTGATCGAACTAACGGCCAACGACAGAGCTTTGATTGCTCTTGCGCTGTTTAAACACGAACGTTACCAGGACGCGCTCGACACCTGGAATCAGATCGGCAGCAAACACATTTACCGTTCAGTTTGTCTGATGAAAACAGGCAAACGCGAAGAAGGCATCGCCGCCCTCTTGCAGGCCATTGAAGCCGATCCGAAAAATCCGTACATCGAGGAAGTCGGATCGACTTTTTGCAAACCTAAAAGCGTGTCGTCCAAAGACGCTCAGGCACTCTGGATGGAGATATTGAAACGCAAACCGGAAAAAATAGACGTGGCGTTGTGGAACGTTGCAAAACGGCTTGGTGCGCCTGCCGGAGCGCCGTATTACGAACGACTGATCGCGGAGAGACCGACTTCAGAGTACGCACCGGAATCCGCATGGTGGCTGGTTTGGAGCTCTGCAAAACAAGCGTATGGAGAAAGCGGTCCCAACAAGAAAGTGCACTTTACGCGCGCGCTCGATTATTGCAATAAAGCGATGCAGCGCTATTCGCAAACACACATCGGACCAAAATTCGCATTCTGGCGCGGCAAATTGCAAGAAGCCGTCGGACAAAAGCAGCTGGCCATCGGCAGTTACGACTACGCAGCGCAAAACTATCCGGGCAGCTACTACGGCTACCGTTCACGAGATCGTGTGAAACATCTGCGTTCCGACCAGGCTCATCCAGTTGCGGATCGAAAATGGTCGATGGTAGTAGGTCGAAACAATCCTGATCCTGACTGGGTTTGGCCACAACCACCCCAGTTGTTCCAATGGCAAAAAATGCCGCACGTCATGGGCGAAACAGCAGCTACTCTAATGTGGCTGCGTCAGTACAACGACTGCTTCAAATACGTCACCGGAAAGGTGCCGCCCGAAGTTAAGGGCTGGGTGCTGTTTAAACAAGGCATGGTCTTAAAGGCTGGTGCCAACGCTTCGCTGAAACTGGAAGGCTATCCGCAGCACACCGCGCACTGGCGATTCGCATATCCCTTGGCGTTTGGAAACATTGTCGAACGAGAAGCCAGAAAACGTGCTGTCGACCCGCTTTTGATTCATGGTCTCATTCGTCAGGAATCGCGTTACGACGACAAAGCGGTCAGTCGGTCCAACGCCATGGGCTTGATGCAACTTCTCAAAGGCACCGCCTATGGTGTGGCAAAACACAATGGCATAGCTTTAAATGCCGCATCGGATATATTCAAACCGGATACAAACATTCAGCTCGGAACCGCTTATATAGCCTATGTTCTAAAGCGAGCAGAAGGCAACGCTATGTACGCCGTTGCAAGCTACAACGGCGGTCCCAATGCCGTCGCAAAATGGATTAAGCAGCATCAGGCCGTCGGCAATAACGATCTGGACGCGTACGTCGAAGACATTCCATACGATGAAACACGAGATTACGTACGGAAAGTCTTCGCCCACTATTGGAACTACGAGCACCTCTATCTCGCCGCACAACGCGCGGAAAAGCTCGCTAACTAGGCTAAATCGCAACTGTCGAAACTTGCGCGCCGCAAGAAAAAAAAATCGCGCAAGCAACAATGCCTGCGCGAGAATAATTCAATCTGATCGAAACGTGCGATTAGCCCAGAGCTGGGTTCTCATCACGTTTTGCATCTGCCTGGCTGAAGCCTAGAAATTTAGACCAAACCGACGATTTCTTGGTAAGAGCCTGTGTGTCTTCTTCGACACTAGCATTGCCTGCAGCCTTCGGTACTTCGTAACCGCACGTGGTGCAGGATCGGCGATTGCCGGGGACTTTAAAATTACAACGTGGGCATAGAAAGTACTGCATAGTCACCTCGCATTCTATTTGCAGTATAACACCGGGAAATCCAGCAGGGAAGCGCGATTCGGAAAAAATACCAGGTTTGGCGATTTTTTTACCTGTAGCTTACGTTCCCACAAACTGTCCGATAAAATCCCATGACATGGTATTTTGTCAAAGGAATTTTGAACCAGCCAAGGTCCGCCAACCATGCGCATTATCGTAACTTTCGAAACCACACACGCCGTGCTTGCCGCCGAAAAAGCTTTGAAAGCTGCCAGCGAAAAATCGTTTCGATTCCGTCCTACGCCGACACCACCAGATTTAACCGATTCGGTTTGCGGCATGTCACTTGAAGTTTTGGCGCATGAGCAGAAGCAAGAAATTCTCGATTACTTGACTAAAAATCAGTTGCCTCCACATGGCGTCTTTGAGATCGATCGCTGACGAATGTGATTCCGACTGGATTTCCTCCTCGAACAACTGCATCGATTTTCTCTACCGGGTCTTAATCAGAATTAGGTGAGACCGGAAAAGTTCCCATGTTGTAAAGAGCATTTCTAGCGCGACCATCGCTAGGCGGTCCCAGGCTTGCGAATTCCGATGCTGTCAAGAAACCGCATATAACTGAAAGGAGATTTAGGTTTTAAAACATACACACATGGCTTTAAAGCTTGCTTGGCAACTTAGCTAATTTCTATCGTCACAGCATATCTAAACTCTCTGCTTTGAACTTCAACGCGACGGTCTATCTCTAACTAACTCAGTTCTGCATCTTCTCAGCTCTTCGAAATAAGCGCTTAGAACATGCTCGACTTTTTTTTGGAGATGAACCCATGAAGGTTTCTTCGCCTGCAGCCGACACTGACGTCGACTGTGTATTTTGTCCCGCCACAAGTGGGATTTAGCAAAACAGGAAACTTATGGTAATGACAGGTCTAACAGCACAACCCAAGCGCGTTTTGGTCGTGGTGAAAGAAACGCTCAAGTCGAAAGCTCTGGCTTCCGATGAGGCGCGTTTCAAACGTCTGCTCGAGCCCGACTGCAGTGAAAACGCCCGCATCGAGCGCACGGACCAGGAGCATCGCCTCACCCTCCAGCATGTGGTCGATGTACTACATGACCGCGACATCGATGCTCGGTGCGTCGCACGCGCTCCTGGCGAGCACTTCGACGTCGGGAATGAGGAGTTGATTGTCACCGTCGGCGGTGACGGCACCTTCCTCGATGCTTCGCACTCGGTGCGCGGCACGGTTCCGATGCTGGGCGTCAACTCGGCGCCGCTCACCAGCTTCGGTCACTTCTGCCTCACAGACCGCGCCGGCTTCGAAGCCACCATCGATGCCATTCTCCGTGGCGCACGCAAGCCGCTTGCACTGCTTCGGCTGCAGCTCTCAATCGACTGCCAACCGGCATTCGACATGCCCGTTCTCAACGAGGTCCTGGTCACGCACTCCTGCCCGGCAGGAACCAGCCGCTACAAACTCGAAGTAGCTGGTGTAACGGCCGAGCACAAATCATCGGGGTTGATCATCTCGACTCCGAGTGGCTCGACTGGTTTCATGCGCTCCGCCGGTGGTCCGATTGCGGACATCGTCGACCAGACATTCGCATTCTGGGTGGACAAGCCTTTCCGCACACCCGGGGAGCGCTTCGAATTGCGTGGCGGTGAAGTGATCGACCACAAGTTGGTCGTCACCTCCGGCATGTTCGAAGGTCGGCTCTACATCGACGGTCAGCACATCACTCGCGAATTCCCTCGCGGATCGAAGCTCACCGTCACGGTGCACGAGTCACCGCTTCTCGCATACGTCAACGCTGATTGCCACGACCGCTTCAAGGCGGACGCCAACAGCTAACGCTAAACCTAGGAGTACAGCAAACATGAACTTCGTAACGAAACTCACGAGCGCGCTCGTGATGCTTATTGCCTTGCTTGTCCTGGCACCGGCTCAGGCGGCAGCGGCTCAGCCCTGGCGTCCGGACTTCAAGTCGGGCACGCAGGTTTACATCGATCCGGCTGTCGCCAACAACCCGGATTTCCCTGTGGCGCTGCCCGGTCTCGAGCAGAAGCTCAAGGAAGCCGGCGAGAAAAACAACGTCAAGTTTCTGGTCGTGGTCGTTCAGCAAACGACCGAAACCGGTTCCGGCAACCTGGGCGCCAATCGCCTCGATGAGCTGCTCTTGCGTTGGGGCGGAGCCAATGGCTTCCCGAGCGACAACTACGTGCTCATGCTCTGGATGCGCAGTGCCACCAATCCGTCGGAAGGCTGGGTCGCGGTCAACGCCGGCTCCAACCTGAAGGTCTACGGACTGAATGGCGCCACACTCAACTCGGCGACCGGTCCTGTGGTTCCGGCTGTCAAAAAGTACATGCCACAAGACCCGAAGGGGCTCTTCAACGGCATCGCCGCGAACGTCAACAAGGTGATCGACGACTACAACGCCGCGCAGCAGCAGGCGACCGAGCACTCCAACTTCATGAGCAAGCTGCCGATCGTGTTCGTCATCCTGCTTGCGCTTGGCGGCGCCGGCGCCTTCTTCTTCATGCGCTCGCGTTCGACCGGCGCGTTGAAGGCTACCGCGCAGGCGGCTCTGGCCGACTGGACCGAGAAGATGGATTCGGCAAACGCCCTCTACCTCAAGCTCCGGGCCGGTTACCTCGGATTCGTCCAGGATCAATCGGACTGGAAGGGCAAGTTCACCGGCGCCACCAAGTCCCAGTACGAGGCGGCGCTCACCAACTTCGCCGACTTCTCGGCGCGGCGTACCAAAGCCAACGCTCATCTCGTCGATGCGCGCAAGCTGTTCGACGCGGGCAACTACCAGGGTTGCATCAACAAACTGGCGAACGAGACGGTGACGGTCGAAGGCTCCGACATCGCGCTGGAAGATGCAACGCTGTTCGGCGGTCTGGTCAAGAAGAACGACTACAAGCCCAACGAGCTGCTCAACTCGATGGCGACGTTGTTCGACCAGACCAACAAGGCGCTGTCGGGCATCATGCGCTCGATCAAGGAAGCGCTCGCCGCCGGCTCCGACCTCGATGCGGTGCAAGCCGACATCGAGATGAAGTGGGGTCGTATCGGTGACGCAGCTTTCGCGCCTCACAAGGGCGAGTTCGACGCCATCAACCGCGACGAAGTGGAAGTGCGCAAGTCCTACACCAGCGACCCGCTCGCAGGCAAGGACGCCATGCTGGCGCTCGTCGCCCGCGCCCGCGCGATTCAGACCGCGCTCAAGAGCGCGTAGCATCCCGATTTCTGCGCGTTCGGGAAGTGGTGGCGATGTGCCACCACTTTCCCGGACCGCGTCACAACCCCGGATACTCTCAAAATGAACACGATTCTAATCATTCTCATGGGTTTGTTCGCTCTGGCAGCAGGTTTCGGTCTCGGCGCCGGCAACTACCAGGGCTTCCTCGGCGCCATCATTCCCGGCATATGCGCCGGCGTGCTGGCTGCCATCCCCGCCATTCGCGAACGTCAATGGACAGTGGCAGGCATTATGGTCGGCGCCGCCGTCGTGGGCTCGATCATCTGTGCGTTTACCAGCGATAGCAACGGTCTCAAGAAGTTCTGTCGCAACCAGAGCAATCTGGTGATTCGCGTCGGCTCATACAAACTCGGCGTCAACGCCGAGCCGCCCGCCGACCATCAGTAGACAACCGACCGTCGTTCGGTTCACGAAGACCATTCCATAACGGTCCTCCGCTATCGACAGGCAGATGCGAATTGCGGACGACTCAGCTCCTGGGCACCAGCCCTGGATTTTGAATCGTCCCCTTTCGCATTTGACCTTCCCGGCAACTCTGCTACAAACCATAGTATCTGCGAACCAGAATTAACGACTTAGACTAGTAGAAATGGTTGAAATTGGGAAGCGGAAGAATCACCGACTTGCGTCGATGAAACTCCGCTTCCCTGACGTGGCCACGTCAACACCCGACTCAAGCCGCCTTTGCTAGAAGCGGTCTGAGCAGGCAATACCCTTCAGGATCCTGAACTTGAGCGATCTACTTCCTGCAAGCGGCTTTCTTGGTGCCTGCGGCTTTGGCATCCGGCTTGGCGGCCGATTTGCTGGCAGCCTTCGGCTTGACCTCATCGCAAACGCCGCAAGGCTTGGGACCGGACTGCTTGCGTGCCTTCTTGATGCCGGCTTCCACATGGCGCTTGCCATGCGGAGACGTGATCAGCTCGATCTCGAGTGTGCCATCGCCCTTCTTCTCAGCCAGCACGTCGTCGGCGACGCACTTGATGATGTGGGCGGTGAACATGAGACCCATGCTGGCTGACGTCAGCCGGTTGGGCATGATTGGGATGGACAGCCGCTCGCTGCCGGTCGCGACAGCGTTTTCGACGGCCAGCTTGATGGTATCACGGACAGTGCCGCAGTTGAAGCCGCCGGCTTTACCGAGCCCGACGAACATCACCTGCTTTTGCTTGCTGCCGGGAGCGAGCTCGATGGTGAGCTGTTCACCAGCTACACCTTTGAAGCCGCTCTCCGTCAGCCGGTCCTGGATGAGACCATCGGAGCTTGCGACCAACCCTTCCAGATCGGCGCTCAGGTTCATCCCTGAAAACTTCGCGAGCATCAGCATCGGTGTTTCCACCTGCTCGACACCCGATTTCTTCTTGCCTGCCCCGAGGGCGGCAGAAACTAGGAATTTTGCTTTCATGGAGAACTCTCCTTGGTTGAGACAAAACGATCGCAACATCGTTTCATCCCGGGTTAAGACCTGCTCGATTAATGCCACCGCGGATGACATCACGAGCAAGGAACGAACACTACTTCGGTCTGAAGACAATCGTGCAAGCACCACCTGATCGCTTCTCACCGGAAAGCGCTCAAGACAGTGCCGAACTTATTCTTCAACCGAACTTTTTTCTTCAACTTCTCTTCCAGGTTTGGACAGGACGCGTACTCACATCGTTTTTCAGACGATTGTTTTGGCGGTGAGTGAGTTCGAGTGCATACTGTGCGGCGAAAAGGTCCTGTTTGGAAAAGAATTGAAGTTGACTACACAAGCTATGTGAAACTCGGCTTTTGGAGCAATAACACAAGAGTTAAACACTACTAAGGCCAGATCAATCGTCGTGATATATAGAGCCCAAACCGCAGATGAGTAGCGGTTTAAACGGCGCAAAGCCGCTTTCCATCAACGTTTTTCCAAAACCTAGCGGGCAATTATTAACGAAAGATTGATCGCTAGCGCAACTTGTCACCGGTTGTAAACAATCTCAACAACCCGCTTCCTGAGCGGCGCTTAAGCATTTCAAAAGTTAGCGTTTTCGCGTGTTCGCAGTCGAAATTTAAGTGGTTTGCAATTGCCCATAGAAAAACAATTCAGATTCTCGAACTAGTAATAACATCTCATGATTTGTTAGTTCATCTGTACTTCTTATTTTCAATCTGACAGTACCTGCAACTGAACTAGCGCGCACTCACTCATTCGAAAGCTCTTTCACTTCTGCCTGATATGCAGATGGAAACGCGCGCACCATCAGCTTTCTTGAACGAGCACCTGCTGACTAGAGCCGGTGATAACAACTAAACATGGAGTCAAACCATGGAAAAGACAAAAATTTCTATGGTCCCTACGGGACAGATTCTTACTCGACTGGTGCATTCATCGGTCTTTGCTCTTGCAGAAATCGCTATTCCGCTTACCGACCCTGAAGTCAAAGAAGCTGGTGGCGTCACGTTTTATACTTACACCGGCAAATCCGGACGCATCCTGGTTCGCAACGACGGCGTGCGCGTGTTGATCGAAGCCTGGAACAAAGGCGAGAAGATCCTCATGTGCGCCATCCGTGACCGCAAACTGGACGGCACGGACGGCAGCTCGCCTTTGACGTTCTACCCCAACGTCGACCCGGCTTGCAATCGCTTGCCTGGTGTCGGTTTCGAAGCGTGCGAAATTTCCATCTACTCCTGGGATCCACAGACCCTGCTCGATGGATTGGCTACGGAAGGCACTCTCGGCCACTTCATTGCCGACCCGGACTATTATGTCTGGAAAAACTTCCAGCCCTCCACATTCTTTCCCTTGTGGGAGCAGGCGTTTCACATCGGTCGTGGTCCCTGGCAGACGGCTCGTCCGATGAAGGGCGTACCGCAGTTTTTCATCAAGGAAACCATCAAGCTGCTCAAAGAGCTGGGTTATCACCGCGTCGACGCGGTACCGAGCTGGTTTAACGTCGCGCGCTTCTTCGAGCGCAACAACTTTCGTTTCACGTATGGTGAACACGAACTGGCTTACAATGCGCTTGCCCAGGGGTTGTCCGAGTTCTCCGCCCGCGATGGCGGTTCGCGCCTGACGGTATTGCAAGAGACCTGGCTGGTCAGTCTGCAAAATCTGCCGGAGAGTCACATCCCTGATGAACTCAAGCTTCCGGCGCGCTGGCCCGTGACGCACACCAACACATACTGGGTGCGCATGCATCTCGATCTGAATCCGTATACGGCAGCCATCAAAGCGCCGGTCGACGTGAATCCTGATGAGAGCCGGCTTTTGAAGGGCATCCGCGCCCTGCGCGTACAGGCGTGCAGTAACGAAGTGCAGATCAAAGTGAGCTCGCGTCGTCACTGCCAGTCTTGCCCCGACAGCCTGGGCGCCTCGAGTCCCGGCGCGGCGAGCCCGTCAGCGACCACGAAGGTGGGGACGGAAACGCCAGCTCAAACGGCGGACACAGAGAAAACCGAATAGCGCGCCACCATATGCAGTGCACTCGAACACCGAGAACGGCCTTCGAAACCGGCTAATTAAGCGGCTCTTAGAAACCATGGTTCGCGCTACGCTAACTTGGCTAGTCAAGAGGTGCTTAAATTCCGTCACATCATAATTTTGCCGTGATGTCACGAGAAGCTTGTCGAGAGCCATTCGATATTGATCGAGTGGCTCTTGGCAACCCCGAATTCGGCAAATTTTCGGCGGGGTTAATACGAGATAACTTCACAAACCGTCAATAATCGTTGGGCACACGTCCAGCCGTTTCGTAGGTTCTGTGCGTATCTTGTTTCAACCGCAGCTCTGGAAGTCTCACCCCTCACCCCAACCGTTCTAACCATCGCACACCGAATTTCACACTGTCTCTCACGAGGCGGTTTTGCCATGCGCTCCAGTAATCACGCTAAGCGCAAACGAACCAACAGCTGGGAGTTCTCATGCTCAGACAACTTTCGCATTGGCGCAGTGTAATCACAGCGGCTCTGCTGCTCACCTTCATGGTGCTAGCACAGCCGGCACTCGCGCAGTCATCTCAGACCTGGCTTCCGGAATTCAGCCCGGACAGGCATGTATATGTCGACCCGCAACTGGCGCGCAACCGTCAGGCACCGGTCGATTTGTCCGCACTCGAGCCCAAACTGATTCAAGAAGGGCAGCGCAACGGACTGCAGATCTATGTGGTGGCGACCGAAGGCGCTTCCGACCTGGCCAACGCTTCCATCCCCGGCCGAGACGCGCTCGACAAGCTCGTCTTGAAGTGGCAGTCGCGACCCGGCTTCCCGTCCGACAACTACATGATCATCATGTGGGTGCGGCGAGCCGACAATCCCAATAAGGGATCGGTTGCTGCTCAAGGCGGCAACTTGTTCTCCGATTGGGGGATGACCGCCGCCTACTTCTCCGACACGACTTCCGGACCGGTGATTCCCAACTTGAGGCGCTTCATGCCTCAGGACCCGGCCGGCGCGTTCGAAGCCATCGTCGTCGTGGTCAACGGCAACATCGACGGCATCAAGGCTCGTCAGGCCGAAGCCGAAAAGGCAGCGGCGCTCCAGAAGGCGATGCCGTACTACATCGGCGGAGGCGCCCTGGCCGCCATCCTCCTTGGCACACTGATCTTCCTTCTTGTGCGCAACTCGTCGCGCCGCAAGAAGATGGAAGCGCTGATTGCCGATTGGGCCACCAAGCTCGACTCGGCAAACGCGCTCTACCTCAAGCTGCGCACGGGCTACATGGGCTTCCTCACCGAGCAGTCGGACTGGAAGACCAAGTTCAAGAACCGCACGCTCACGACCTACACGGCAGCGTGTAAGGACTTCGCCGCATTCTCCGCTCGTCGCAAGGTGGCGACGGACACCCTGGAAGCTGCGCGCAAAGCGTTCGCCTCCAATTCGTTCCCGTCGGTCAAAGGCTTCGACGAAGTCGAGCAACTGCTCAGCCTTCGCACCATCGAGGTGACCGGCGACAATCTGCCGCTGGAAGAGGCGACGCTGTTCGGGGGTCTGGTCGAGAAAGCCGACTACAAGCCGGGCGAACTGCTCGACGCCATGTCGGCTCTGTTCGAGCGCACCAACAAGGCACTGGCCGGCATCGTCTCCGCCTTCAACGGCGCCAAGCAGAACAAGCTTGACGTCGAAGCCCTGGACGGCCAGGTCAACGCTCAGCGGGCGGACATCAAGGCTGCCGAGCTGACGATGGAACCCTATGAAGGAACGATTCGCGAGCTGAAGGCAGGTCAAACCGCCTTCATCGCCATTCTCAGCTCCGATCCGCTGGAAGCCTTCGCCGGCTCCGAAACGGTCGAAGCCGGGTTCAAGGCACTCGGGGAGCGGCTCAAGCGGGCAATCTCCATCAAGAAGCTGCTGGCCACCGTGCGCACCCAGATCGGCACGTCGACCACCAAGGTCGCCGATCAACGCAAGGCCGCGGCTGCCTACCAGTACCCGCTCGGCAAGGATGAGTCCAAGCCGATGGAGCTGCGTTCGCCCAGTTTCTTGCTCGATGAGGAAGGCGCCAATCCGGATGCCCATCTCGCCGACGCACAGAAGAGCTGGGACAGCGCCACGGCCCTCGTCTATGCGGGCAAGCTCGACGAGGCGGACAAGGCCAAGGGCGAAGCCAGCGCGTTTGCCGACAAGGCGAGCAAGCTGGTGGACGACATCGTCTCCGCCAAGGCTACGGTCGAAGGAAGCGTGACGCCCGCACGCACCACGCTGGTCAGCCTCAACAACGAACTGCCGGCCGCCGACGAGGCTGTCGTGGAGCTCAACCGCGACTTCCTGGCTGCCAACGTCGGCACCCAGCCCACCAAGGTGACGAATGGGCACGGCACCGCCGACGCCACCATTACGCGCCTGGCCAACATCAAGGCGCTCTACGACCAGCAGCGCTTCATCGCCGCTCGCGCGCTGGTCCGCAGCACGCAGTCGGCACTGGACAACGCCCGCAGCGAGCTGACTCAGGTGCACGCGCATCTGAAAGAGCTGCGCCGTCTGCGTCAGGACAGCCGCGATACCGTCGCGACTTGCCTCAAGACCGCAGAACGTCTGGCTCGCGTGTTCCGCGACAACAGCTTCACCACCTCTGCCGCGACCGACAAGGCATTCGCCGACGCGAAGATCAAGCTCGATCGGCAGAAGGTCGAGTCCGACAAGAAGATCGCTGACTGGCCGGCCGTCAACAAGGCCGCTCACGAAGTGGTCGCCAGTTTCGAAGGCTTCGACACGGCAATCGCCGCGCAGAAGCGTGCCTACGATCAGGCTCGCACGGATGTGGCCGCGGCTTACACCGCAATCCAGCAAGCGCAGCCCTACGTCAGCAACAACGCTACCACGCAGGGCACTCGCGACGAACTGACCGCGGCAAATTCCGCCTACAACGAAGCCAACCGCCGGCTGACCATCGCCAAGTCCGACTGGGCTGACATCAGCTCCGACGCCGGGGCCGCCAAGACCAGGGCAGACGAAGCCAAGGAATCGGCGCAGACCGAGATCAAGCTCTGCGGCGAAGCCGATGCAGCCTACGACTCCGCCAGCGAGAAGATCGCGGCGGTGTCGCGTCACGACTACGGCTACGACGTCCAGGCCGACGTCTCGACCGCCAATGCTCGGCTGCGCGAATCGGCCAACGCCTTCCGCAACAAGGATTACGCCACTGCCAAGAGCAAGGCGAAGTCCGCGTTCACGGAAGCCGAAGAAGCCGACGAGGCAGCCGCAGGCCGCGCCAAGAAGAAGCACGACGATGCAGTAGCGGCAGCCGAAGCGGCGGCCGCAGCGCTGCGCGAAGCCATGCGTCCGAAGAACACCGGCGGCAACGGCGGTGGCTTCAACGGTGGCGGGTTCAACGGCGGCGGTGGCGACACCCCGCGCTCAAGCGGACCGAGCAACTCGGGCGGTGGCAACATCGATCGAGGCTCCGGCGGCGCGTCTTATCAGGGTCGCAGCGGCGGCGGCAACTACTAAATCGATTGTCTTCGGTTTCGACCGGAGCATGAGAAGGTAGTCGTCAACCACCGCAAGCGACAGACTGTTTGGTTTTTCGCTAAAGCACGTCGCCTGATGGCGGCGTGCAGTCTTGCTACGGGCGCCTCCATCGAGTGCGCTCACACCCGCGAGACACTTGCACGAAGCAAGCCTCGCACCAACGCCTTACAAGGCAAAATCCGAAAGGTACAATCACATGACTGGCACCACCATCGTTATCGTTCTCGCCATCCTGGGCGTCGTCCTGTTCTTCGCCTGGCCGGCCTTCCGCCAGCTCCTCCGCATCCGCGGCGGCGAAGTCGTCTCCAAGGGCACCACGCCCGTCGAGCGCAACAAGGACCGCTACAAGCAGCTCAAGGCCCTCCTGCCCGCTCAGCGCACCTCGGTCGCCGAGTGCATGGCCACCGTCGACGACATCACCAAGGACCTCGGTGAAGCCCAGGCCGCCGTCGTCACCATCCAGGGCGAGTACAAGACCGCCAAGGAACCTGCAGGCCTCCGAAACCGCCCTCGACACCCTCGGCAAGCAGTTCGAAGCCGCCGAAGCCAAGGTCGAGCGCATCAAAGGCCGCCTCGCCGAAGCCACCAACGCCTCCAAAGAAGCCCAGGCCCGCCCTCGACTCCACCGTCGAGTCCCTCCAGCTCTTCGCCGACAAGGTCGCCGACAGCGAGCTCAACGCTCACCTGACCGACGCCATCAACACCTCGGCCGCCGCCAGCAACCAGGCAAGGACATCAACGACAAGCTCTCCGAGCCTCCGAGGACTTCGACGCCGTCGACCACGACCTCAACGTCGCCCGCAACAAGGCGAAGCTGGCCGACGGCACCGCCGGCGAGCGCGAGCTGAAGGACATCAAGACCAAGGCGCCGCCAAGTCCGGCCGCTCCAAGCTCGACGCCCTGACCAGCACCCCGACCACCCCGCCGGCCGGCGACAAGCCGCAGAGCTAAGTCGAACGCCCCGTTCGGTTCGGCTCACTTCATGCACCGCCGGTAGTACCGGAGGGCTGTACCCGTTCAGCAATGACTGACTGGTACAGCCCAGGTGCTGAAGCCTCCCTGGCGCGAGCCGGATGCGCAGACAACTGCCTCCGGCTCGCCCTCTCTTCCTCTGCCTGCTCGACAGACAGAGGTGGAGAGAGGCAGACGGTCGTGCTCTCACAGACGACCTTCTGCCTCTTCCCATCGGTCTTCAGCCAGACGACGCCAGAGTGCGTCTCGGACTGAGGAACAGGAAGAGCGTATGGGCGGCGTGTGCCACAAGGCAATCACCGCCTGGTTTTCTCTTGCTGACCGAGTCACGGTCAAGCGTACTGGTCGAACGGCGATGTGCCCTTCGACCTCACCGAGCAGGGCAATCACGCTCTGCTCAAATCGACAAATCCTAACTGGAGTAATCACACATGACCGGAACCACCATCGTTATCGTGCTCGCCATCCTGGGCGTCGTCCTGTTCTTCGCCTGGCCGGCCTTCCGCCAGCTCCTCCGCATCCGCGGCGGCGAAGTCGTCTCCAAGGGCACCACGCCCGTCGAGCGCAACAAGGACCGCTACAAGCAGCTCAAGGAAGCCCTCCTGCCGCGCAGCGCCACCTCGGTCGCCGAGTGCATGGCCACCGTCGACGACATCACCAAGGACCTCGCGGAAGCCCAGGCCGCCGTCGTCACCATCCAGGGCGAAAGTACAAGACCGCCAAGGAACTGCACAGGCTCGAAACCGCCCTCGACACCCTCGGCAAGCAGTTCGAAGCCGCCGAAGCCAAGTCGAGCGCATCAAGGGCCGCCTCGCGCCGAAGCCACCAACGCCTCCAAGGAAGCCCAGGCCGCCCTCGACTCCACCGTCGAGTCCCTCCAGGCCTTCGCCGACAAGGTCGCCGACAGCGAGCTCAACGCTCACCTGACCGACGCCATCAACACCTCGGCCGCCGCCAAGCAGCAGGCCAAGGACATCAACGACAAGCTCTCCGAGGCCGCCGAGGACTTCGACGCCGTCGACCACGACCTCAACGTCGCCCGCAACAAGGCGAAGCTGGCCGACGGCACCGCCGGCGAGCGCGAGCTGAAGGACATCAAGACCAAGGCCGCCGCCAAGTCCGGCCGCTCCAAGCTCGACGCCCTGACCAGCACCCCGGCCGCCCCGACCACCCCGCCGGCCGGCGACACCCCGAAGGCCTGATCGCCTTCAGCCATTGCCTCTGGGCGGCCATGTTCGTGCGAGGCCCGCACGTCATGGTCGTTCAGAGGCGCGCGTCACCCGGGTGGTAACATCTCGAGCATAAGCTCAGTGGTATCGCTCACATCGCACAACACCCTTAACAGCACGGCGCCAATGCCGTTGCAAGCCCGTTCGGAGCAAACGCATGAGCGTCCTCACCGTGATTGGTGGCATCGTCGTAGCAGGGATCGCACTGGGAATCGTCGCCCTGACGTTCGACTACTTCCTCTTCGCTCCACGAAGAGCGCGAAATTTCGAGCAGAACTATCGACGGAGTTCACTGGATCCCACGGGTCCGTTCTGGTGGCTTCCCGGTCCCTCGGAGAAGCGTCCACAACCGGTACCCGCGCCGGAAGCCGAAAACCGCGTTCGCATCAGACAGTTGCAGTTCATCCTGCTTCTGGCGGTGATTGCAATCGGCGGCCTCGGTTACAAGCTCTTCTTCTGAGCCCAAACCGAGCACCGCAGATAGTACCACAAGGCATCGCCGGCGGAGCTCTCGCTTCGTCGGCGATTTCGGTCGTCAGCTCGTTATTAGGTAGATGTCTCTCGAGGCATCCACATCGTTTTTCAACCTGCCACCACGTGGAAGGTGTCGGAGCGAGCGGCAATGTGTCGCTCCTCCAAACCGGGAAATCCAGGCAAACACGCCTGACTCCCAAATCTCGAAACATCCAAATTGGAGAATTCGCACATGACTGGTACCACCATCGTTATCGTTCTGGCCATCCTCGGCGTCGTCCTGTTCTTCGCCTGGCCGGCCTTCCGTCAGCTCCTCCGCATCCGCGGCGGCGCCGTCGTCTCCAAGGGCACCACGCCCGTCGAGCGCAACAAGGACCGCTACAAGCAGCTCAAGGCCCTCCTGCCCGCGCAGCGCACCTCGGTCGCCGAGTGCATGGCCACCGTCGACGACATCACCAAGGACCTCGGTGAAGCCCAGGCCGCCGTCGTCACCATCCAGGGCGAGTACAAGACCGCCAAGGAACTGCAGGCCTCCGAAACCGCCCTCGACACCCTCGGCAAGCAGTTCGAAGCCGCCGAAGCCAAGGTCGAGCGCATCAAGGGCCGCCTCGCCGAAGCCACCAACGCCTCCAAGGAAGCCCAGGCCCCCAGGCCGCCCTCGACTCCACCGTCGAGTCCCTCCAGGCCTTCGCCGACAAGGTCGCCGACAGCGAGCTCAACGCTCACCTGACCGACGCCATCAACACCTCGGCCGCCGCCAAGCAGCAGGCCAAGGACATCAACGACCAGCTCTCCGAAGCCTCCGAGGACTTCGACGCCGTCGACCACGACCTCAACGTCGCCCGCAACAAGGCGAAGCTGGCCGATGGCACCGCCGGCGAGCGCGAGCTCAAGGACATCAAGACCAAGGCTGCCGCCAAGTCCGGCCGCTCCAAGCTCGACGCCCTGACCAGCACACCCTCCACCCCGCCGGCCGGCGACAAGCCGCAAGGCTAAGCGCCTCCCAGCCGCTCTGAGCGACCATGCTGCTGCGAGACTCGCACGGCATGGTCGTCTCGGAGCACCCTTATCTGCGCGCCTGAAAGCGCATCGCGAAGGCAGGGCGATCGATTTCGCCCTGCCTTTTCGTTGGTGCCCGCTCCTCTACCGCTTATAGTCGCGAGGGTGATGATTGGCACAATATCCGAAATTACTTGTAGTCTATCCATAGCGGTAGATTGGAGTTAACAATGAAATCCACCACAATCGTGGCAGCCACCAGATCTTTCGAGAAATGGCTGGTCACCCACATCCCGGTTGTGAAGACTGACCTTGTGAAAAAGCACGAGGCCATGGCTTCCGACCCGTTTATTTTTCTCCGCGCCACCTTCTACCGCTGGGCTCAAGTCTTTCCCACCCTCTGCGGTGATTTGATGGACGCGGCTGTTGTCCGCGCAGTCTGCGACTTGCACGTCGAAAACTACAGCACCTGGCGCGACGGCGAAGGGCGGCTCATCTGGGGTATCAACGACTTCGATGAAGCTTACCATCAGCCGTACACGCTCGATCTCGTGCGGTTGGGAACTTCGACGAAGCTCGCCATTCGCGCATCCAAGCTCTCGATTCGCGTAAGCGACGCTTGCTCGGTCATCCTCGACGGATATCGCGAAGGTCTAGCTCGCGGCATCAAACCTATCGTTCTGGCTGAAGAAAACGTTCGACTCGGTCGTATCGTGTCGAGCGAACTCCGGCACCCCAAGGTGTTCTGGGCGAAGCTCGACCTTCAGGTAAACCGCCGCGCTCGGGTCGGTGACGACGTGAAGCAAGTGCTGCGCAGTCATATGCCGGAACCCGGCATCGACTGCACTTTCGGTTCGAGAACCGCAGGCAAAGGCAGTCTCGGCCGTCCGCGCTTCGTTGCCCTCGGTCACTGGAACGGTGCCCGCATCGCACGCGAAGCCAAAATGATCGTGCCGTCCGCCTGTGTCTGGGCTGGTCTTGGCGAGCCGGCGTCAGTCGGCCGACGCATCCGCGAAAGTCTGCTGGTTCACTCCGGCGACCCGTCGGTTGTCGCCGATAACGGCTGGACTGTCAGACGGCTGGCTCCGGACTGCTCACGAGTTGAGTTTTCGGACTTGCCGTCCAACACCAACGCCGAAGTGCTGCTGCGGGCCATGGGCATCGAAGCAGCCAACGTCCATATGGGCACCGAAGGCGCCGCCAGACGGATCGCAGCCGACCTCAAGAAGCGCGGTGACAACTGGTTGTTCGACGCCGTCCGCGTCATGACCAACTCCGTCCGCGCCGACCACGAGGATTGGAAGCTCAATTTCCGCCGCTGAGTTTAAACGCAAGGCCGCGCCGCTGATGCGGCTTGACCTAGCGTACTAACAAAGCAATAAGACATGCAGACGGCACCACCTACGGTGCCGCCTTGCATGTTCTTATTGCTTTCGATTTCTACTAACCGTTTTAGTATTCCAATTCCAAGAGCAGAGAGGCACCAAATGTGGTGCCTCTCCGCTACTACAAAGTCTGTCGGCTCACGCCGTTAAACAGCGCCAGCGCAACTAAACGCCCTGTGCCGTCCGGCTAACGTACGACTCCAGGAAGAGGCCCAGAACGCTCGTGCTAATCGCCAAACCGAGAAACCACCCCATGTCGACGAGCACGCCGATGCCTTCGTTGGCTGCCGACCACGGTCCGTACTTCACCCTCAGGTTCGGCAGCGACCGCTTGAGCCGGGCGACACCGTCGGCGGTGACCGCGGTATCGCAGACATCAAGCAGCTCGAGCTTGTCGAGCTTCGCCAGCGACTGGATACCGTCGTCCGTGATTGCCGTCTTCACCAGGTAGGCCTGCTTCAGCTCCTTACACTCTCCGAGGCTGGCCAGCCCCTTGTCGGTGATGCCGGTGTGGTAAAGGTTAACGACCTCCAGGTGTTTGAGCTTCTTAAGACTGGCAATCCCGTCATCGGTGACTTCGATGCCGTGCAAACCCACCTCACGGAGCTCGGGAAGGTCCGCCAGGTGAGCAAGTCCAGCGCCACTGATGCTGTCGCCCAACGAAAGTTTGCGCAGCGAAATCAGCGACTTCAGCCCGACGAGTCCATCGTCGGTCAGCTTCGAGCTGCCGAACCACAGGTCCTCGAGCTTGGTGAGTGTGCTCATCGCCTTGACGCCTTCGTCGGTCACTTCCGTGTCCCACACGTCGAGCCGGCGAAGCTCTGTCTGCGTACTGAGAAGCTTCAGCGTGTCATCGTCCATCGTGGCGCGCATGGCCGTCAGAACGCGCAGCTCACGCACGTGCTTCGCCGCGTACGCGATGCTGCCGTCGTCCTTGCCATGCAGGTAGAAGCCCACCCAATTGGCGTCGGGATTCGCTGCCAGCTTGGTCTTCAACTGGTCCAGGTCCTCGGCGAAGACCTGAGAAGTGATACCCTGACGAGCGTGTTCGTTCTGGTGGCGCTCGATGTCCGCCTGGTCGAATGCCCTCTTCGTCCGAATCTTCTCGACCTGGCTGCAGATCTGTCCGACCGTGCAGATCCCGAGAACGACCACGACGGCGCACCACACAGAGGCGGTGACGATACGAGCAGCAGACGCTTTCTGATAAAACTGCTTCAACATGAGAGTTTCTCCGATTGCGCGCAGACCATTCCGGCAGGTTGCGCTAATTTTCGAAATCGACACGAGCATGAACCGGCATGAACACTCGCCGATTCAACAACCAATCGCGACTTCGCTCACCACGTGAGTCAAAGTTGCGAGGGGAAGAGAAATCCGGTACTTGGTTGGGAGATTCAGGCCTTTCAAAAAAAGATGGATGATGTGTAAACCAAACCTATTCACATCAAAGACGGTTATCAAGACCCTGCGCGGATTAACTTGTCCGGATAGCGCTAAGTTCCCAAATCAAAAGCTGGATAAGCCGGATCAAAGAGCTGCAATCCCAAGTCCAACAATGAACGTTCAGAAAAAAGGTTATGATTGCCGAAATATCAAAAAACGCGAACCCAGGCTCTTTCTGAACGTTTGTGAACTGCGCCGATCATTGCTTCAAAACCCAACGCAGCCAGCGCATGGCCTCGGCGACAGCCGACGCAGACGCCGGACACCCGCGTGGAAGTTGCGGACGATTGCCGTCGAACATCTCCGTAATCGAACCCAAACAATCTTCGCTGAAAGTGTGGTCGAACAGCGGCTGCCAGATCAATCGAATACGGTTGACGGTGTCCGGCGTTTGCCCATTGATGTTCAACAACGCATCGCAATATTGTCCGAGAAGCCACGGATACGCCATGCCTTGATGGCGTGAAAGATCGCGGTGGTACTGATCCGGGTGGGCAAGACCACAGCCGAATACGCCCTGGTAGCTCGATTCGGAAGGTGCGAGTGTTCTCACTCCCATAGGAGTAATCAGCTCCTCTTCCACTACCCTCAGTATCGCTTTGCTCTGCTCGTCCGTCAAGGCTCGATACGGCAAGGAGACTGCCATAAGCTGATTGCAGCGCTTACTGTCATCATGTCGTTTTGACGGATTTACGCCTTCTTCGATCACATCGTAAAGGCATCGGCGCTCCTCGTTCCAAAACTTCTGCATCGATTCCTTTGCCTGGGCCGCCAGGGTTTTGATGCGTTCGGTATCCTCGTGCGTCACCGACTCAGCGAAAAACACGATCGTTTCCAGGAAGTTGTACCAGAGCGCGCAGACTTCGACAGGTTTGCCGGGACGCTGCGTAATCGGCATGCCTTCTACCTTTGTGTGCATCCAGGTAAACGCCTTGTTGTTCGCCGCACACCTCAACAGCCCATCAGACGGGTCGACCGCGATACCGTCATTAGTACCACCAATAAGGTGGTCGACGACAGAAATCATAATCGGTAATTGCTGTTTAATCAGCTCCAAGTCTCGCGTAACGCGAAAGTATTTGTATAGCGCCCATCCCCACCACAGAGAAACATCTACGGCTTCATAATCAAACTGGGAATTGTCAACCATCTCGTTGCGGTCAAACATCCAGTTCGGCATGATACCATTGACGATACCGTTTGCCTGATGAGTCAGAATTTCTTTGGCTGCGTCGAACCGCCGGGTCGAGACAGTCAGCCCCGGTAGTGACAACATCGCGGCTCGTCCGCCGACGTTATACCAGGGGAATCCTTCGACCACCGTTTGCAATCCCGAATCTTTGTTGCTGGTTGTGAGAAACTGGTCGCAAGCCAGAAGCATCATGTCGGAACGCTGGGAATTGTCTAAATTGGCGCGATCGATTAGAGATCGCTGGCGCGCAATAATTTCCTTCAATACCGGTTCGCAATTGGGCGATAGAATGGGTTTGTCATAGCTCGCGCCAAGACATAAGCCTTTCTCCGACGTAAGTTTCGATTTGACGGAACCGACGAAATACAAATCTTCAGTACTCGGTAAGCCGCGCATCGACTCGACGGGCCAATCAAAATCCCACCACCACTGCTTCTGCGACTCATACTGCCCATCGCTCCACGTCAAGCACAAACGGCTGTGTTCATCCAAAATAATCACGGATTGGTTGGGCGAGACGAACTGAGCGTACGTTTTATCCGAAGAGCCCTGCAGCTCGCCGTGCATGTCGCGAAAACCGACCAGAATTTTACAGGTGAGATGCACAACATCGGTGCTCGATTCGTCGTCCGGCAGCCAGTAGTATCCGATATGAACTTCTTCAGTACCCCAGCCATGGACCAACTGTTTCACCAGATAGTTGCCGTCGATTTCGAAAACCCAGGTAGGGCAGGGCAATGCGGTAAAGCTCTCGATGAACTTGTAACCCGTCGGGGATACAACTCCTGACTCCCAGTGATTGGTCGACAGCTCGTAATCGCGCCCGTTAATTGTGAGGACCTCTTCGACGCGCGATAGAATCACATGCCGGTCAGTCGGTGGAGGAATAGCCGATACTAGCACGGCGTGATACCGCCGGCGGTTCGCGCCAGTGATAGTCCCCATCGAAAACCCGCCCAAGCCATTGGTGACAAGCCACTCTCGGCCATCCGGCTTATCCCTAGAAGGATAGACGACAGGAACCTCGTATTTGAGATCCGGATAGTGGGATTTTAGCCAGCTGATCAAGCCGAAAGTCATGTGCTGCCTCGAAGGTTTCCTCATCCCGTTGTTTCTTAAGTCACATCATGCCACCGAAACTCTAGACTCAAGCCCAATGTGATGAACTTTCTCTCGACGCAGGACTCCTCGTCGCTTTCGGCGAGTTCGGGCGAACCAGCCACTGTTTTCGGATTCGGCGTATCACAGGAAGCGGACAGCCCAGGAGCCGGCCGTCCGGTAGATGTCGAACTCCGGACTTCGACCAGTCATTGCCTTCTCCGGTCGCTGTTGGTTTTTGCTCCAGATCGTCAAGTTCTTCTTGGAGTGACGATTGTAGCGATAGGTTTTATACGACGATTTGCCGATCCCAAACCGCCACACTTCTGATATTTGCATGTTTCAGCAAGAATTAAGTCGAAAGAATATTCCGTAGTTTCGCTGCTCACTGTCCTGTACTTGCAGGGGCGGCTTGCAGGCGCCCCTGCACTAAATCGACCATTTACTGACATTCACGTTCTACGCCTCTATTTAGTAGAATACCAACCAAACAAAAGAGAAACACAGCCACTGCCGGGCATACGCTAACCGGGAATTCCCGGTTGCGTAGCCATGCAGATAGCCATGAATCCTTTTGTCAGTCGTCGCTAACGACTGCTCCTCGGCTTGAGGTGTACGATGACAGCTTAGTTTCCGCGCGGAACATTGATGCTCTTCATCGGCATCCAACCACCCTTACCATTCTTGGCGGTCTTGTCCCACAGGAAACGAACTCCATTGAACTCGATGCGGAAGTAATACCCGAACGAACGGGCAGCCTTACCGCAAGCGAAGAACGAATCCGCGAACCAGTCGAGGGTCACGATTTCTTCGATCTCGGCGATCCGCTCGTCGACCTTCAGCTTCAGGACGATGTCGCCCGTCTGCTTGGTCTCGTCGTGGAAGTCCAAGTCCAGTTCAGCCTTCTTGATAGCGAAATTCACTCGGTCGTGCGGTGCGTTGCCCCACCAGTTGATGCGGGCAGCACTCCACTTTCCGAAGCGAATCAGGCTAGCCGCCTTCAGAGCAAAAGCCTTGTCCGGACGGACGCGACCTTCATCTCCGATGCACTTGTCGGCGATCACCACGATGGCATGCTCGGGAGACTTGATCCCGTGCTTGATGACTTTGCCGGCGCGGTGAAGCGCGATGATGCGGCAAATCCGCTGACGCAGGTCAGCAGGAACGCCGCGGCTTTCAAGATACTGCTTCGCCAACCGGGCCCCTTCGATGTCGTGGGTGTCCAGGTCGATGGCACGACCGATGTCGTGCAGCCAGGCGGCGCAGGGAATGACGAACTCGCGAGTCACCTCGTCGATCTTGCCAGGGAATGCCTGGTCGAACTTCGAAGTGAGTTGCATCGCAAGGTCACGAACCTCGTCGCCGTGGACAAAGTCGTGTCGCGTCTGTCCCTTTGAGTTTTTGTCGCCCTTCTCGTACACAGCGAGGAGCTCAGGGTCGCGATACATGCGATCCCGAATTTTGGCGAGCTCCAAGATATCCATAGTCTGATTTTCTCCTATAGTTATTCGGCACCCTTGATGGGCGCTTACGTTGTTAGAAAAACTTGAATCTTGTTCTGATTCGCTTCCGACAGGACGTGACACACCGAAGGCAAAATGCTTTAGATCTTTGCTATTCGGATTTGCTGTAGATGCAGCGGTGTCAGTGGTTTCCGGAAATTGAGCGAGTAGTGAACAACTCACCCTAACAACGAGCTATAAGAAATGGCAATATTGTTAGTTCTATGAGCCATTAAAAGCTTTGATATTTGCTTATGATAATTAGCGGAGCAAGCAAACCTCGACAACTAAGCCACCAAACCTGGTGTTAGCTGTGCGAACTATGGGTCATAAGCGTCGACTTGAAAGCCTTCTCCGACTGACAAGTGTGTTATTGCACAGAAAAAAAACAGGGTGATACCTGATTCGGTATCACCCCTCAATTGATCGCAGAACCGGTGCTGCCCTCGGTAGGTATCATCCCTGATTCCTCTCTTCTGGAGTATCTGCGTTATCTGGTTCGGACTCTCTGTTCGCTTATCTAGTGCATTTCATTTAAACATTACTCTGAAAACTCTGCCCTCCATATGTGTATTTACGCAATTCTTCAAATTTTTACGCAGGTGGCTCATAAGGTGGTGGCGGGTATTGAGCGTCAGGCTGGCTTTTTTCTTCGGACGGACTACCACCGCCGGCGCCACCAGCGTTGTTGAAGTCGTCCTCGTAGAATTCGTCGTCGTAATCGTCGCCCTGAGCGGCTTGATTGGCTGCATTAATATCAGCAGCTCCACCACCGACAGCAAAATTCATCTCTTCTGATGCAGCTGGAGGTGGTGTGACATCGGCGCCACCGCCGCGTTCTTCATTGAGCAAAACGGTTAAGTGCGCAACCAGACGCTCAGCCTGACTCCGTCCCAGCTCATCCCAGTGCGGTATGCCAAATGTTTTTTCCGAATATTCATCGGCTTCTTCATCTGTCCAGCCGATCAAATCGAGAGCTCGGCCAAGAACCGTCAGATAGTTCTGGTCGGTGACCTCGCCGAGACTGACAGCCTCCGACACTGGTGCAGGCGCGGGGGTTTCCGCTGCGGCAGCGGGCGAACCACTGGCAGGAATGCCCATGTTGTAATTGGGCGGAGGAATCACCGAGGCTTTCATCTCCGGTCCCAGATTGATTTCCTGAGGAGGCAACATCGGTCTTGCTTCTTCTTTGGTCATCTCTGGCGGTTCCATTGGCTGCCATGGCGAATCGCTTTCGCCGGACAACTCTTGTTTCAGTGACAAGGAAATCACTAACTGCCTGAGTTCATCGATTTGTCTGGATATTTCAATAAAACGGCGTTCGCAGAATGTTCTCATTCCGATCAATGATTCGAGCACCACCTCCGGATTACCAGGCGGTGTCGGCATACCTATCAGTTTTGGAGTGATTAGACCTTCTGCTTCGATTTGCGGGCGAATTTGCGATGTAGGCCAGCCCTGCTCGACCAGCTCTTTGATGCGCTCCAGGATGGTCATATCCTCAGGACGATACTGCCGCTGCTGACCACGACCACGCTTGATTTCGAGCCCGAACATCAGCTCCCAGCGTCGCAATTGGTGCACGGACAGACCGAGCCGGGCTGCCACCGTGTTGATTGACATCATGTTGTCTTGAGATGCCATTATTCACTCCTGATCCAAGGAACCGAGACCCACTATCCGCAAGCTTACACGAACTAGCGTAGCTAAACTAGCTACGTCACTTCGTACCCGGTAAATCCGAATTTCACACCCCTTTTTTTATCGGCCCCACAATAACATTACTACTATATTCACTCGTATTGAGAGTCGAAATAGGAAGAAGACAGAAGCCATCGCTGGCAACTGTCTTCCGCCCATCTCCTCACCTGGGTCGCGACGCTGCTCAATCAATCAGTTAGCCGGTAAACCGACCAACCGGAAGACCGACACAGGTCGCGCCCAGATGTTTTCTCTTCAGTGGACCGGAAGCAGCCCACTAATCACCGCTCAGCGAACGCGGATGATGCGGCCGTACTGGTCGCGGTAGACGTAGCCGCCATAGGCGCCGTCGTACCACGCGGTGTACAGGATGGTGCGGCCCGTGTAGTAAGCCTGACCGTAGCGGTCGTACGCCACTTCCTGCACGCGGACCGTGATGGTCGAGGGCGCGCAGCCGTAGTCGCACGGGTCACGGTAGACGGGACCACGGTAGACCGGCGCCGGGTAACGATAGACCGGACCACGACGGTCCCAGCCACCGCGGTCCCAGCCGCCGTTGCCACGCCAGCCACCGCGATCCCAGCCGCCGTGACCGGAGTGCACGCCGATGCCGAAACCACCGCCGCCGATGTGGATGTCCACGCTGCCGCCACCGCGATGATGGTTGGCCAGTTGAACGTTGGAAGAGAAACTCTGCGCGTTGGCAGTGGTGCCGACGAGCAATGACGCCGCAAGGGCCGTCAGAACGATTGCGAACTTTCTCATATTGGTGTCCTTTTCTTGGCGTCCGTCAATAGAGTGGCCACCCGAACAACACGTCCGAGCAGGAGACTCTACATACTGACGCCGGTTTATACAGGCTAAATCGCCTCTAACAGCTTCGGAGCCTGTGTTTCCGAAACCGCCTTTGAAACAGAAAAGCCTGCTAATCATCAACCCGTGCTTCCCCCAACTGCTCAAGTTTCAGTCTTGAAGACGTGAAAGTGCGCGAACTGGGTTGGTTTGAGTTGTTGAAAAGCCTGTTTAGAGTGCAGCGAGAAATAGTGATATGACGCTATCAGAAGGAAATTGACGGACACAAGCTAGACGTACGATTGATAAGCAATTCAGTGATAAAACTACGAAAAAAATTCGCGTGATATTAGCTCTTTACAATTAGCATATAGCGAAACATCTTTCGCGATGCTCACCGCTGGCCTGGATCGGTTTATCACTCTTGGACCTCGATTTTCCCAACATGACAACGAATGACTGTTTAAACCTCGCTGAGCGACCACCGGACCTGTCCAGTACAGCAGGCCGGGGTTTGGTGGTAAACTCTGGGCTATCGCACTTGGCGGAACTACAACTTCCTGAGCGCATCGCTTAGGGGAGGGGGAATCGTGTCAGACGGCAAGAACAAAAAACGTGCCATCGTTCTAGTAATTGACGGTTGCGGAATCGGCGCCGCGCCGGACGCACAAGCGTTTGGTGACTCAGCGAATTGCAACACACTGGCAAACATCGCGCGAGAAGTTGGTGGTCTGGACCTGCCGAACTTGAGCAAGCTGGGACTGGGTCGGATAAGCCCGATCGACGGTGTCAAAGAAAGCGCTGCAAAGCTCGGATTGTTCGGCAAACTGGAAGAAGCCTCGAACGGCAAAGACACGCAAACCGGACATTGGGAAATGATGGGAGTCGTAAGCGAAGAAGCTTTTCCTATGTATCCGAATGGTTTCCCAAAAGAAGTTATTGATGAATACTGCAAACAGACGGGTGTCACAGGAGTACTGAGTAACAAACCCGCTTCCGGTACGACCGTTCTCGAGGAGCTCGGAGAAGAACACCAGAAAACTGGAATGCCGATTGTTTACACCTCTGGCGACAGTGTGTTTCAAATCGCATGCCACGTTGACACTGTGCCACTGAAGAAACAGTACGAGTGGTGTGAAATTGCCCGCAAAATCCTGGATGGACCGCACCGGGTCGGACGAGTCATATGTCGACCTTTCAACGGCACTCCAGGAGCCTACAAGCGCCTCTCGGGCGACCGCCGCGACTATGCTGTTCCACCGCCTCGGAAAACCTTTCTCGACATACTTGCCGACGAAAGTCGTGGCGTTTTCGGCGTCGGCAAAATTGAAGACATCTTCGTGGGACATGGCATCAGCCACGCCAAGCACACCGGCAGCAACAAAGAAGGGTTGGAAATCACGCTGGCCGCGATCGCTAACCAGTATCCGCTCAAAGAACATAGAATCGGCAAGGAACGAGCAGACGACGATGTCAGCTTCATCTTCACGAATCTAGTTGATACTGATTCGTTGTATGGTCACCGACGGGACGTCAAAGGCTACGCTGGTGCGCTGCTCGAAATCGACCACTGGCTTGGCAAAATAGTGGAAGCAATGAGTGGAGACGATCTGCTGTTGATCTCCTCCGATCACGGCAATGACCCAACCGCCCCAGGCACAGATCACACTCGCGAGTTCGTGCCGATCATCGCTTATAGTCCAAGCTTCGACAACCAGGGCATCGATATCGGAATTCGAAACGGATTCTGCGACATCGCGGCCAGCCTCTCGGACTGGCTCGAAGCCGGTTGGACCGGACCAGGGAAATCATTCGTTCATCAAAAAGAAAGAGTCGCTTAGTTTTTAAACCGCAGAAAGGAACTGTTATGCCTTCATTGAAAACCGCAACCCGAATCGATTTTACGTCGAGCGTTCCCGGTTTTAGCCATCTAGAGAAGTTCGACCAGCGAACAATCGACCTGATTCGAAATAGCGCTGACAGCAAGATGATTGTCATCGTTGACAGCGGTTATGCCCTACCGAAGGCGGTACCGCATGTGGTGACGGATCATTTAAACCTGACCGGCGACAATCCGCTGGTTGGACCGAATTACGCGGCGGGACCGCGTTTTCCGGTAATCAACGATATTTATGTAAAAATTATCGACACGCTCGATCCTAAAAAAACACTGCCGATGAACAATCCTCTGGGCAATCTCCCTCTGGGAGTGGCTGTAGGATTGAAGCCCGGTGTCGTACCGTCGGAAGAACAGATGGCAGCCATTCGTGCTCTGGGTGGCGACTTCTACTGTTACAACCTCGTCCCGGCAATGCTCGTGGCAGCGCACATCGGATTGAAAGTTTTCGCTCTCGTCGTTCCGCATGGCGAGCAGCTCGACAAAGACACCTGCAGATACCTAAAAGGAGATTAGCATGCCGGATACTCTGGTCAAACCAGTCGAATCGATCGTTGAGTTTCTTTCTAAATCGTCTCCACGACCTGATTTAGCCGTAGTGCTCGGTTCTGGTGTCGCTGTAATGGAACAGCTCCATAGTTCCCGCACATACATGTACAAGGAAGTATTCGGCATCGGACCAAGTGTGGAAGGACACACAGGCTCACTGACAATCGGTCAGCTCGACGCTCGCAAGGAATCGCCCGTGGTGGCAATATTCCGCGGACGATTTCACCTCTACGAAGGACACGACTGGTCTGTCGTGACTTTGCCTACCCAAGTGGTAACCACTTGGGGCGTTCCTAAACTGGTGCTGACAAACGCCGCAGGCGGCTTGAACACGGGCTTCAGCATAGGCGACTTGATGGTCGTCACCGGCTATCGCGACCACCTGAGCAAAAAGGAAGACGGTCTGCTGAGCGAGATCACCAGGGCACCACAATCGTGCGAAAACGAATTGACTAAACAGATTCTCGCAGTAGGCAAAGCCCTGGAAGGCGAAACAAAACGACCTTTGAGAACGGGTGTATATGCGGCACTTCTCGGACCAAGCTATGAAACACTGGCAGAGATTGAGATGCTGCGTCGCCTCAAAGCTGATGCCGTGGGCATGTCGACCGTTCCGGAGCTTTTGACGGCTCAACCAACTTCCACCATCGCTGCTGCCGTTTCAGTAATTACAAACGTCTGGGACGACAAACCGATGGGCGGTCACGAAGAAGTCCTCGAAGCCTCCCGCGAAGCTTCCACCCGGCTAAACACACTTCTGGCGCGCCTCGCGACCGAGTCCGTTTAAACCATCCTTCACTCGAAGGGGTCGAAAACTAAAGAAAAACGTTGGTTCGCGCGGCACAGAGCAGTCGTTCACGAGGTTGTCAAAGAAACTTTACCCATGACAACTAAGTACATATCACCAACTTAAGCTTGCCCATATACTCGTTCAAGATCTGCACACTGAGCGGGTTTTTACACCCTATTTCAATTACTTCGCGCATGCTCGCTAAGTGGTTTGGCCTTACAAGAAGCAACACTTCTTTTAAAACTAGTTCTAGCTCTTTAGTCTAAATACGCTTCTTGCTGCCCTTCACTGGTGACCTCTCTCACATCCCTGTCCCTGAGTCTTTCAACCAACAAAAACAACAACTTCAGCAATCGCCTGCGTTTATGTGCGGTGTCTGGAGAGACGGACTTCTTGCGAACTACCTGAAGGGCAATCGACAACCGGAGCTGTGCCTCATTACGCACGGTTCCAAACACCTATAAGAAGGAGTCCCAATGATCTACTGTACCGTTCTGACCGGTTCAGAACAATTGCCGGCCGAGACGTTCATTCAGGCGACCACTCGTAACGTGTGTTTGCCCGATGTCAGTGATTCCCACCTGGCGGTCTCGGTCAGCCGTAATGCGTTCATGCAAGTCAAGATCGATGAAGAAGTCGTCCTGGCCGTCGAGGTCAAGCCGGAGACGACGAAGTTCGAGCTCGCTCCCCTCCTGACGAGGAAGAAGAAGGCTGCTCCCAAGCGCAGTCTCTTCCCGTCATTCCGCCTGAGCACCAGCGAACCTGACGTGGAAGAGGGTCCTGCCCGCAACTTCACCGTCATGTTCCGCGACGGCGGACCGAACGACCGAGTCGTTGCCACCTACGAATTCCACCTCCTGGAAGCGCAGGACTTCGGCTCCCGGTACAGCTCGCACCTGAGCCTCGTCGACGCCACCGTCAAGCCCGCCCGATTCACCACCGACGCCCGCAGCCTCGACACCGCTCGCGACTGCTGGAACTGCGAAACGCCGGTGAAACAGGGCGGCATCTGCAGGAACTGCGGTTCCAGCCAGAACGGCCACGACGAGCACTAGTCGTTCTTGACTCCGAGCCTTGCCACGAATCAGGTGCGGTTCTTGCCGGATGAAATTCATCCGCCTGACCGACCGCCCTGGATGCGTGACTTTACCTCGGAACGCAAATAACGTTCAGATTTACCTTGGCGCGCGGCTTTTAGCGTCACAGTGAGTAAGGCTGGCTCCGACAAGGAGTGCTGCGATTCCGTCTCGATTGCTACCGGCACCACCGGTGGTTCTCAGGATTGAAGCGCTGTTCTTGCGGAGCCAGCCTGTTGTTTGCGACGTGCACGTCATCATGCCAGGCCACTGGTGTGTTTCGACGTGCACGTCCTGCAACGATAGAAGCATGGGCAAAACATCGGGTTTTGTCCTTCAGAACAGGAAATTTCAAGCCATGAAATCTTTTCGACATTTCGCCCTCGCAGGCGCTCTCAGCCTCTGCGTAGCCGGGGCAGCATTCGCCGGTCCGATGAAGATCGCCGATCCTGGTCCGCAAGTCACCGCCAAAAGCGGCGACCACCTCGTCGCGGTCTACGGCTCCAGCGTGAAGGCCGAACGCGGTTCCACCGTCGATGCCTACGCTCAGTCCATCGTCGACGCTCTCGACGGATCGAAAGTGAACGCCTACGCAGGTTCGATCGTCAACGCCAAGAAAGGCTCGTCGGTCATGGCCGAAAGCGGCTCGCTGGTAATCGCCGAAAACGGCTCAACGGTCGAGGCCTATGACGGCTGCAAGATCCGAGCCAAAGCCGGCTCTCGCATCATCACGTCCGACCTTTCGCTCGTCATCGAGAAGGAACCGGGCGCCATCATCGATCTGCAGCCGGAGTAAGTTGTTTCGGCAATTCATCAGCTTGGATCGTCACGAGCCTCGTGCTTGTGGCGATCCAATTGCTGCCACCATATTTAGTGCCTTTTGTTTTGACCGCCATGCTACTACTCACCCTAGTATCAAAAGATTCAAAACAACAAGCGGGGAAGGATGCCCTTCCCCGCCTGTTGACTGCAGTTACTCGAACATCGCGTCGTGACTAGCGACGCAGCAAGCCCTGAATCTTCATGCCGAAGTCCCGCTGCTCAGCAGAGCAAACGCCACGCTGGACGAAGAGTTCCCCGATGAGACCAGGGTCACGTCCAGCGGCACGCTCAGCAGATTGCCAGGCGAACGTCGCTTCCACCGCGTCGGCGGTAGCATGCCCGAAGGCGATGAGAATCTTGCCGATCCTCGCTTCGGAATCCAGGTTGATGAGCTCTTGAGACTTCTGGAAAGCCTCTTGAGCAGGCTCTGAACCTTCATGCCGATGTCGCGTTGTTCGGCAGTGCAAACTCCGCGTTGCACGAACAGCTCACCGATCAGACCAGGATTGTTGCCCTTGCCGCGTTCGGCTTGCTGGTATGCGAAGGTGTCATCGACTCCTTGCTGTGTTGCGAAACCAAGTGCGATCAAGATTTCGCCGATTTTCGAGTTGGCGTTTAACGCCTGTGGTGTGGGATTTGCAGGAATGTTGTTTGTCATCTTTCAGCTCCGGTTTTATGGTTTATCGGCTTGCGCCGACGTGGTTAATTGGGAGCAGAAAGACCGAAGAAGACCGTGAGGTCTACTTCCCAGTCTCTGCAGGTGGGACCACGGGCCGAGAAAGTTTTTACGCTTTCCCCCAACCCGATAGAAGGCTAGTTCTAATTGCCCTCACCCGACACACGCGAATACTCTTCGCTTGCGCCACTTTCATTCTCTCAAGCAAATCCGCAGACTTCGGCACACGACACTCAGCGATGTTCACTGCAAACGCAAATGTAATCGTGGTGGGTGTCTTGGTCGGCTTCTGCGGTCCTGCTATAAGAAAATAAAAGATACTTTGACCATGACAGAAGAGAACAAAGCTAAGCAATATCCAAAGTTCATGATAAAAACCAGAGGGAGGCTTAAACCCATAATTTAGGCGATTTGAAATTGGAGCACGGACGTTATTCGTGGTGGTTTCCGCAAGCTGAGAGTACCGTAACATACCGTGCAACCTCGCGCTAACCCTTACTCGCGCGAGAACGCACTCCATAAAATCGAAACGGTTAAAATTCTCCCGCCACATTTAAGCCCATTTCGAATCCAATTTTACGATATCGGCTAGTATTAGCAATTAGAACACGAGGTATCAAATATGGTGGCATGTGCCGACCGTATTTGATACCTCGCGTAGTCAATCCCAACCACGCCCTAGATACACGACTTTTAGTTCCACCGGAATCGGTCATCCGGCGCGTTTAAAATCGGAGTCGATGAGCTCACAGGAAAAGGCGTGAAGCCTAAGTTTGCCGTGTTCGCCGGAGGCATCGACACCGTCGGAAAGACGGGCGCGCCTGGAACAGCAACGAACGCGCCGGGGCTCGGCGACACCACCAGTCCGAAAGTCTGTGCCAGCGGTGGTTTGAAACCGACGCCTGGTACCGCGATGAACGCACCTGGCGAAAAACCAGGGGGCAAGAACATGCCGCCTGGCAGCGCAGCCTGGAAAGGCGTCGTTAGGTGCCGGAAGCCGTTTTTAAACTCGGTCTCGCTCTCAATCCACCTGCCGAGACAGTCGAGCACGGCGCAGTAACCCTTGAGTGCGAGCAGCTTCTGCTGCGGCGTTGCGTAAGGATAAGGACACTGCCAGACCTGAATAAAACAAGCCTGTGCCTGCTCGTATAGCCCCAGGTCGCAGAGCTCGCGCCCCTCTTCAAGCAGTTGGGCAGGAAAAAGCATAACGTTTCCCTCTTGTTGAACACAGGTCAAAGTGGCAGTCCGACTGACACTTCGACCTGTGATTTAGACCCGTTTAAATCTCAAAGGACACGCGGATGTTTTCTTAAACCGTCGGGGGAGGGGCGCTCGGGGTGCTTCCGGTGCCCACGGTATTGGGTGCGAGCGGGCGTTTCAGCACCGTGTCCAGGGCTTGGAAGCCTGGGAGATTGCGTTCAGCGAGCTGCCCGAATTGAACTGAGTGGTAAAGCAATTAGCGGTAGGCCGTTCCGATGAGGAGAAAGATATGTGACACATCGAATTTACCGACACAAAGCCTGCTATCTCAACAATTATGAATTGCATGAACACAATCATATGCCACCGCAGGCGGTGCAGTGATATTGAATCAATCACCAATATGCTCTCAAATCTGGAATGTTCCATGTGGTGACATCCGCCGTCCTTCGACACTATTGGAGCATCTCCATCGAGGTGTCCTAGCAAACTTGAAATGATCCGTATAGTGTCATTTCATGCACCGCTAGTGACATTATTTGGAACATCGGCTCAAACTAGCCATCACCAAACTTACTACTTGATTTAGTATTTACTTTTCCAAAAGAAAGAGGCAAGAACGCGCTTTGTGGGCGGTTCTTGCTCTTTCCGGTCTACAGCACCTGCTGTGGATCATTGTTAGAAGAACTAGCAAGCCAACTGGCTTGCGCCGGCGGCATTGCCAAAACCCAGATGGAAGGCGGCGCTTCACCGAAGTGAAGACCGCCCTCCAACACATCGCGTCTCCCTAAGACTAACGACGCAGCGAAGTCAGTCCACCGGCTTACGACCGACGGGACCGCCGAAATTCTCCGGTCGTTCCAGTGGTGAGACTACCTCGCGGCTGGGACGAGGACGAAGAGGCTGGTAGTGCCGAGTCGCCGGTTGGCAACGAAGACATGCCAGGAGCAAAGCTCCAAGACAGAGCATCAGCAACTCTCCATTCATGATTCTGCTTCCTCTTGTTGGTGGTTCAGGATAAGAACCAGGCATTATGGACGCACTGAGCCCGGGTGGAGGGCGGCGCTTCACCGAAGTGAAACCACCGCCCTCCGAAGAGGCACCGGGCTTGGACTTACTTCTTCTCGCCGGCGGCCGGGGTCGGCGCCGGAGCGGTCGTGGTCGGAGCGGCGGCTTCCGGCTTGGCCAGGAGCTGCTGGGTGAGCAGCGCCGTGATCACCGAGCCGATGTTGCCACCTTCGCCGTTGGCGCCACCGCCGGCAATGATGTCCGGAGTGATGCGCAGGCCCTTGGCGGAGATGCGCTCGATGACCTCGACGAGCGTGACGCCCGTCTGACCCATGGCTTCGACCTGCTTGCGGTAGGCGGCGCCGGTCGCTTCACCCTTGGCGAGCGTGGCGGCGGCTTCCGCTTCACCTTCCAGGCGCGTGCGCTTGGCGTTGGCGGCGGCGGTCAGCTCGATGCGCTGGGCTTCACCCTGCGCTTCCTTGATCTTCTGGTTCGCCTTGTGCTCGGCCACTTCGATGCCGGTCTGCGCCTTGATGATCTCGGACTGCTGGTCGGCACGAGCCTTGGTCTGCTCGAACTCGATACGACGCTTTTCCGCGGCTTCCTGCGCGTCGTACATCGACTTGCGCTGTTCGGCCAGGTTCTTCTCCTGCGTCGTCTGCATGAGCTGCTCGGGCAGGTGGATGTTGGTGATCATGACCGAGACCACCTCGACCCTGTACTTGGCGAGGTCGGCACGGACTTCCTGCTCGGCCTTCTTCTGCTCGTCGGCGCGCGTCTGCTGGTACGCGATCGCCGGCGACTTGGAGACCTCGGCACGGAAGATGCCGTCGATCTGCGGGTGGATGACGTTGATCTCCAGCTCCTGGATGGAGCCCAGCTTGGCGATGACGTAGGGCGCGTTCTCGGGGAGGACGCGGTACTGGCAGCGCACTTCGACCTTCATCGGGAAGCCGTCATTGGAGACGACCTCGAACGGATCGAACGCCGTCGACGCCTTCTCGCCGGTCTCGGCCGCCCAGTGCAGCGAGCGCGTGGTGGTCGGCACGATGACGACCTGGTACATCAGCGGGTTGACGTTGTAGCGACCCGGCCCGAGGGTGTCCTTCTGGATACCGCGGTAGCCGGCCGACACGACGTGACGGGTGCGATTGCCGGCGTTGAGGCGCGATTCCTCGGCGTCGGTGGCGTTGCCCTCGACCGGTCCGTTGTTGTCGAACGGCGAGAGGTCTTCGGACGGGTCCTTGCCGTGGTTGGCGATCAGGACGGCGACTTCACCCTGCTTGACGATGGTCTGCGGCTTGGCGGACACCGTGAACAGGTAGGGGTTGATGTAATAGCGACCCGGGGCGAGAATCGCCGTCTGCGGACCACGCATACCGTTGGCCTTCAGGAAGGCTTCGCCGTCCTGGAAGTTCTGGTGACCTTCGGGGCTGTCGACGATGACGTCGCCCTTGGGCATCGGAGAGCCGCCGAGCGCTTCGACGACGCCGATCTGGCCGTCAGCGACAGTGACCGCATCGCGGATGTCGACGCGGAACATGCCGGTGTGGATGTTGTAGGTACCCGGACGCAGGATGTCGACCTGGGGACCCTTCTGGCCGCCGTTCTTCAGGAAGACCTCGGCCTTCTGGAAGTTGTCGTGACCTTCGACCGCGCGACCGACGAGCTGACCGGCGGCCAGCGAGGCGCCGTCGGCAGCGTACACGACGCCGACCTTGCCGTCCGGAATGCGGGTCTTCTCGATCAGACGGATGTTGAACAGGCGGGGGTGCAGCTTGAACTGACCGTTGGTCAGGAAGCGGAGCTGCTCACCACGGACACCACCATTGCGGAGGAAGCCCTCCGGATTCTGGAAGTTGTCGTGATGTTCGCCGGCCTTGTCCTCGGCCAAGATGCGGCCGTGGGGCATGGATTCGCCATCCGTGGCGGTGACGATGCCGAGCTGGTCGGGACCGACGACGACGAACTTGACGCGTTCGGCGATGCGAACGACCGGGTACAGCAGGAACTTGAGCCCGGGCGCCAGGTAAGCAGCCTGGATGCCGACTTGACCGTTGAGAGCGAAAGCGCGACCGGCTTCCAGCGCCTTACCGAAGTAGCGGCGCTCGGTGATGGCGATTTCGGACGAACCGATGTTCTTGATGCTCATGAACAGCCAGAACAGGACCGGAAGTGCGATGACGACCACCGGCACCAACCAAACGAAATTCAGCAGATCTTGGACCATAGAGTGTTTTACCTTTGTACAGAGGTTTTGCGTTTTCGCCGAAATGGCGAATCTCGCGTTTACGATGCAAGCCGTTCTCACTCCTTTGCAGTCCTTCGCCCCTGTAAACCAACATCCGAACTTCCCCGAGCGCGCCGCGCTATTGAGTGGAGAAGTCGGTTGGTCGAACGGATAAGGGTTTCGGGTACCACAGAAAGGAAAGAGGAAAAGCTGAATTGATATTCGGATACTGCCGAATATCAAAACTACGGTTGTAAAGATCCTCGTACGTTGAATCGAACTAACGTTCGCCCGAGGTGCGCCTTGCGTCCCAAAACATCCATCCGGCCATGACTCCGAAAAGAGAAAAGTTAGCGCAAGTTCTCGCTACCAGTCGTTGCGTTAACGGTTTTGACGAGTCTAAATCAATTTGAAGCGTAGAAATTTTCGAACCAATCGGAAGGATATCAACCGCATAGCGCCAGACATGCTAACCTGACGTCCGACTGGACTGTTGCACTTGAAAAGCAGCAGCGGCCAGCATTCTCATGCGGGGTTAAAGTGTTATGCAGTATCGAGCTCTTAAGGTCACGCTGAAATCAGCATCTTTCTTAGCAGGAACACTCCTGCTTGCGACTACTTCATCGGCCTACGCCGGTCACAATCACTCGAACTTCAAAGAGTTCAGACTGCAAAATCCCAGCATAGAACGTCACGCAGCCCGAGCGCTGTTCCGCGAGAGTAACGATCGCCAGAACAAACTTCCCGCGGCCAGCATAGTGCAGCCATCCAGTAACCGTCATGCCGATCTGCGAGCCGCTCGAATCGGCAATCAGAACATGCTGGATCATTTGCGCGCAAGAACAAACCAGATTAATGTCTCGGGCGACATCGTAAAACTGAAGAGCGGACTGGATCTTGATCTGACCTCGAATTCTAGAAACATTACACTCGGCAAAAACCTGTTTGCCACTCATGATTCTGTCGAAATCACATCAGGCGAAGGCACTAAAACTGTCACTGCCGGCAGCCAGGTGACAGCAGCGGAATACATTGCTGTTAAACAAGCACTTTCGGGCGATGGACAAAAACTAATCGTCGACCGCAGCGGTCGCGCCATAGGTGGCAATGTCAACCTTGACGCCATAACCGGCGATCATGACGTTATGCGAGCTGCCAACCTGGTAGTAGCAAATAACGTCACCACCAGTGGTGACTTCTCCAGGCGCTCCGACTTCAGATTGTTAGGTGATTTGAATAACTTCGGAACGGTACTTGCTCTGTCAGGCAGCAGCAACGCCAGACAGGGAGCCATTCACGCTGACGATATCAACAACTTCCGTGGCGCAACGATTAACTCCAACATCGATCTAACTCTTGATGCTTCGGGAACATTGAGCAATGCCGGTACAATCGCTTCATCCGCCGGTTTGACGCTGACAGCGGGAAATACCGTAAACAACTACGGTTCGATCACTGCGGCTAAAGATCTCAGTTTTGCCGCTCCCAATGTCAACAACCACGGGTCGATTGCTTCAACTGCAGGCAACGTCAACTTGCGTGGAGCATCAGACGCGGCACTTGTTGTGAACAACCAGCATGGAGTTATCAGCGCCCTCAACGGCGCCGTCAATTTACGAGAGAGTGATTACAACGGAGCATTCGACAGCAAGATCATCGGCGGCGATTTATTTAGCAAACAATTCAATCTAAACTCCGGCATGGGGACAGCATTTGCTGATGTCAATCAAGTCACTGGCATTATCAATGAGACTGGAAGTGCAGCGCACGTAATTGCCAGCACGGATAATCTCCAACTAGGAAGCGTGTGCTTGACGGGCGACCCTACGTTTTTCAATCGGAATGGGGACATAACTATCACAGGAAACGTTAGCGTTGCAGAAGCACTGGTAGTAGTTTCAACCTCCAATATCGAGATACAGAGCGGGGTTACCGTCAGCGCCGGCGATGCAAGCTCGAAAGGCTTCGATATCACGCTAATCGCGGGAGCTGATTTTACAAATCAAGGTGGCAACAACAAATCAACTCTTCCCGCGTTGCCTGCTGACGCAGGGATTGTGACGTTGTCAGGCAAGAGTTCTAAAACCGGGGGCAACATCCAAATGGACGCCGGCTCCAGTATTCTGGCACGCGCGACTGATACCTCGGGTAATACCAACGGGGGCAACGTAAGTCTATTTGCTTTCGACGGAAGAGGGACTGATGGACAAGGCGGCGGCACTATTGATACTACCAATGGCACTATCAGTACTGGTGGAAGCGGCACAGGTTTTAATGGGTTTATCAATATAGTGGGAGGAGCGTCAAAAGCTCAATCTGAAGCAGTGAGAACCGGTACGTTGAGCACCACCGGCGGTAGCTCCGGGGTCGAAGGTTCCATCTCAATTAGAACATCCGACGTAGTCTCCAGCAACAAAAAAGTACCCATCGTTTACGCAGCGGATGGAAGTAGAACGAGCACTTCCTTTCTCACTGGCGCGGAAAAACTCAATAGAAATGCCGATCTAGTCATTGCCGGTCCAATCAACTCGACAACAACATTTCAAGCATCCGCTGGACGGGAGCTGTACGTACAAGGCGCGATCAACGCCAATCAACTGGTTATCCTCTCGGCTGGAACCGAAATCAAGGATGGCGGTGGACCACCGCCAATCACCTCTGCAACTCAAATACAGTTGTTCGCAGGCAAGGAAATCGGGTCGTCGTCGGATCCTTTGAACATCATCGCGCCATCTCTATTGGCTGAATGCGGTGGAACCGGCGTGAACATTCAGGTCAACACCGGGTCGCCAGGAGCGCTAAACATCGCTCAAATCACCGCTCAGAAGGCGGAGGTTTCCATTACAGCCGCCGATCGCGATATTACAGCAACGGGTTCAATCCTCAGCAAGTCCTTCGACGTGACTGCAGCAAACCTTGTCTCGTTTCAGGATGTGACCGCAACCGACGAGGCCCGATTCACAACAGCCGGAAGCCTTTTAAACTCCTTGTTTGGCGGTACAGTGACCACAAAACAGCTCTCGCTACTAGCCGATATTGCTATTGGTACGTCGGTGAATCCGTTCAACGTAGCTGTGCCTAAGGTCACAGCACAAGCGAAATTTGGTCCGCTATTCCTGAACTGCCTTGCACCCAAAGGCACTATTCTGGAAAACACAAAAGCGGCGGCTCAAGCTGCTATAACCGCGAATGGTTCGCTTAAACTCGAGGGTTCATCACCGCTATCGGTGTCCAATGATATAGACATAACCACAAACGCAGGAACGCTGTCTATTTCTCAGGGTCTGGTCGCTGGTGGTCATGTGACCGTGACGAATTCCAGCACCAAAGGCAAGATGATTGTCGATCGCGACATATCATCTGGTCCCACAGGCGACATAACCATCTCCCTCGGACCGACTTTGGTGAACACATTCACGCCGACATCGAACGTCAACGTATCAGGCAACGTACTGTTAACGGGCAACGGCTTTGCGTCCTCCAAAACTCAAACCATCAACTTGACCGGAACAGCTCCAACCAGCGTAAGAATAAACAATGGAAATAAGCTGGCCAGCCTCACTCTGGGCAGTAAAAACTCCGGCGTAACTATAAACTCGAACGACTAGTCTCCGAATAGCCGTTTCCAGGATGCAGATCCTGGGTGCACAGGTTCCCAGGATGCAGATCCTGGGAGCGCACGCTTCCAGCCTGCAGATCCTAGGAGCACAGGTTTCCAGGATGCAGATCCTGGGAGCGCACGCTTCCAGCCTGCAGATCCTGGGAGCACAGGTTTCCAGGATACAGATCCTGGGAGCGCAGGCTTCCAGCCTGCAGATCCTGGGAGCACAGGTTTCCAGGATACAGATCCTGGGAGCGCAGGCTTCCAGCCTGCTCCGAAAAGCCGCCAGGATGGCGACGCTCCCGTGATAGTAAAATCGCTTCCAGTGGCGCTTACAAAGCGCCCCTGTGGAAGACCTCATTACTAGAGGGTTCGAGCGTCCGCGTACCAAAATACCTAGAACCTAAGATCCCCACTACCATATTCATTAGTACATGCATTTTCAAAAAAGAACTCGGTACGGCACTTTCGTGCAATACCGAGTTAAGTCACACTACAAATACCATGGGGGCACTCCAGCGTTCAGAAACGCCGAGAGCGCCTTATGCTCAGCGTTGCGGCCGGTTAAGTCCCTTCAGGATCTGCAACAGACCCTCGACTTCTCCCAGCGAGTTTTTGCAATCAGTGACCACGATCACCATCTCCGTGTCCTTGCCGCCGATGGTGGCAGGCAGGATGTGTCCGGCGAGTTCGTGCGCAACCTTCAGCGCGACGTCGAGTTCGACACCGCTGCTGGTGACTTCGACGAGCGTGTCGTGCAGTTCGCCGTCGTTGAGAGCCGGCTGGTTGGCATAGGCCTCGTAAGACGCGATGTGGTGTTGCGTGAGATGAAGGGCGGCAGCATGGAGCCCGCGATGAATGTGGATCGTAATCCGCTCGGTGCCCGCATGGTGCGAGCGTTCGGACTTTGCGGGTTTCTGCTGTTGGGCTTCGGTCATCCATTTCTCCAGGTGAGTTCGTTGTGCTGATATCGAGAGCCGCGAAGCGACTCAATCAAAGTGTTTGAAACATGTGTTCAAAACCGCAAGGCTTCGAACTAAACACGTTCAACTCGAACAGCGCTGAACGCGCCGTTTCAGGTGTTCGAGCAAACGTACTCAACTTGATTCGAACCGCGACGCGCGCGAGTCCTCATCTCTAGTTGAGTGAATCAGCGGTGCGGAGGTTCGCCGGGCCACCGGTCGCGATAGTGGGAACCTCGATAGGTATAACCGCCATGACGGCGTTCGTTGGGCGTCACAATCCGCTTGGGTTCGCTGCCCAGGGCACGCGACCGCACGAAGAAAAGCACCGATGCGCTAACTACAAGAGCCAACCACGCCAGTGCCGCCACGATGCCGAAAAAATATCCGATGAGCGATGCAGACGCTACCGCAAGGATAGCGAGGCAAACTGCGGTCCTTCGAACCTGCATTTCCTTTTCCGATCTGTTGCTGGGTGACAACTCGCGCTAGCCTTTTCAGACCAAAATACACAGCCGGTGCACCACTACGGAGACTTAGTCCCGTTGATGGTGCATGAGTTTAGTTGTGGTGCAGACTTTGGGCTGTAATAAAGAGATTCCGAAAAGGTTTGTGCGAGAAGTAATTCGTGATACCAGGTATGACTTACTAAGCAAACACTCGATGTATTACGAAGATGCGAACGGTCGATCATCACAATGCGCAACACATCAATATCCCCGCCCGAGACGCTTACAGGATGCCGATTTCGGCTATCTCATAAAGGCGTTAGCAATTCGTTTATCATTACAATCAAGTTTTCACATTTACATTCACACCTAACTTCCCTTCGCACAGTTAGCGATATGCTGAACCCGCCCTGAGAACCGCTTAAGCTAGTTGCAACCGTGACCGTCTGGCGGCGTTTCGGACTGAATCGTCGTTTGTATCTTCGATGTTTCAAACATCACGTTACATAACAAACTTAAAGCAACATCGGCTTATTTACCACTTCTTGATAGAAGAAATTGACCCACTCTTCCAACCAGAATCTTGAGACCAAACGAACTCTTTTAGTTTTGTCCAACATCCTCCTGCCGCCACACTCGCTCGAAAGCTTGCGTGCGGAGGCTCACGGATGTTTCTGGTTGCTTCGTTCGAAGCATTTTTAAAACCGCATGCGGATCGAACGACCCGCTTGCACGCACTGAAAGTACACCCGAATGAAACGACAAAGATTCTTGCGCTCTGCCGCAAGACAGATCGGCGCGTCACCGCTCGCCTCGATCAGCGATAGCACTTTGTGGACAACTGCCGTCACTCCGATGGTGAAGGGCTTGCTCGGACCGCTCGGCGAAAGCTTTTCCCGCATCCACGAAACGACGGAAGGTGTTTTCGACGGCGACCAGATGAGCAATCTCAACGGTTGGTCTGTCGATGGAAGCACCAAAGTGCTTCGGTTTCCCGTGTACGCGAACTACTATCGCACCGCCAATGGTGCGCTGGTAATCAAACGCGACCACGTCAAAGTCAAAGTTTTCGCCTGGTTTGGCGACGTTCTTGGTGGCAAACCCGGAGAGCTGATCTTCAGTTGGGCGCTGCGCGACCGCCGTTTCGACGGTACCCGCAAAGCGAATGACTCTGGACTGCTCGATTATCCGTACGACGAAACAGTCAATCTGCCGCTCGTTATCGGCGGTCGCCAGCTCGAAGCCAGCTCGTGCGAAACGTCACTGTACTCGTATCTGCCCGGCACCGGTATCGCCAAAGCCTGCGGAGACGAAGAGCTGGAGGCATTTGTCGCCAGCCCGTTCAAGTACATCGACCGTCCCGACGACTTCATGCGCCTCTTCCGGATCGCCTGGAAATCGCAGCGTCACCCAGGTCAAGTGTCGGTTCCAATCCCCGACGTCGGCAAACTGGCGCATGCGGCTTGGGACAAACTTGCCACCGCCTGTGGTTACGACTTCCTGGAGACGGCACCAAGCCACCTCCACGTCTACGGTTGGAACTGCGCCAAGGGCTACGCCTGCTCCGACCCCGCACAGGAAGCCACTATCCGCGACTTCCAGCGCCGCGCCGCCGAGCTTCGCAAGCAAGGCATCACGCTCTCACGTTTGCAGGAATCCTGGCTTTTCGTTCTCCAGAGCCTCCCTGCCGAGTTTGTTCCGGAGCCCCTCTATCTCAATAGCGGGACCTGGCCTCAAAACAACCTTGATCAGAACAACCTCTGGTTGTTCAAACCCCTGAGCGAGAAGGCGAAACTGCTCGTTGCCCCATCAGCGTAAACCCAACACACGTGAACGCTTCCGTTCACACCTCAAACCTCACATGCGAGTCCCGTGAAACTTTGGTTTCCCGGGACTCGCCTCATTTTTCGCAACTCGATCACTGCGACCGTTCTACTACACTATTACGTCGACAGGACTAAATCGTGTTAAACAATCAGTGTAGAACGTGTCGAAGCTTACTATTCATGCGACCCGCTTTTTTTCCCGACCAACGTCGGCGCTGAAGGTTTCAAAATAATGGAAATGATTTCTGCCTGTGAAAACCTCGCGAGTCAGTCTAGTCAATTAGTTTCGGCACATCGGATTCAATATCAAAATGCACTTTCGATAGATAGCCGCATCCCCGCCGCTCGCCGTTTGTGAGCCCACACTAAACACTCCATTGAATTTGCAGGACTATGTTTCTAGGTTATAGGTCAGCTTCAACCAATCGCCCGATTCCGGAATCCTTTACCGTTTAACCCTCTCAGTCTTGAACTTCGAACTTTTACCGCGCTAAAAGCGCAGGAACACTAAATGGACGTTCAACTCGACTCGGTCCTTCTCTGGGCCACGTTTCTACTCGGGCTTAGGCACAGCCTCGACGTCGACCACCTGGCTGCCATCACCGACATCAGCGCAGCCCAAACCACCCGAAGAGGCGCCATTCTCGGCGGCCTCGGCTACGCGCTAGGACACGTAGGAATCGTTTTCGTTCTCGGCGGATTGGCGCTATGGCTGGGCTTCAGCCTGCCCACGTCGCTGGCAACAGTGATGGAAAAGCTCGTTGGAGTAACGCTTCTGGTGTTGGCGGTCGCTGTTCTCTACTCGGCTATCAAGCTCCGAGACGAGGGCAAAATCATCAGCCGCTGGCGTCTGCTCTTCGGCTTCGCTCGCAAGATTCGCGCGCGCTTCAGCCGAAATAAGGTTACGAAGGAGAACGAGCTGGATGACCTCGGCTTCTTCGGCTGCTGCCTGATCGGCGTTCTGCACGGCATCGGCGTCGAGTCACCCACGCAGTTACTCGCGCTGGGCTCAGCCGCTGCCATCGGCAACCTCGCCGTCGGTATGACACTGATCAGTGTCTTCTCCATCGGCATGGTACTGTCGAACATGGGAATCGCGTGCGTGAGCATCTTCGGCTTCCAAAACGCGCGGCGCCGCAAGACAATCTTTTTCGTCCTCAGCCTGATCTCCGCAATCTTGAGTGCCGCCATCGGCATCAAATTGCTTTTGGCATAGTTGCGCACGGAACAGTTCCAAACACCAGGCGGCGCACCCTCAGCGCCGCTTGGTCGTCGAAGCGTTTTTACTAAATACGATAGTTAAACATTTCACAAACCAAAAAGCGATGGGGAACGCCCGTCGCTCTTCGGTTTCCGTTAAACATGACGACTCTCCTGTACAGAGTGTCCGCAATTATGCGATGCGCTCGCCTGATCAGCGAATGGCGCTCCGCACAAGGCAAACACGTCATCGCGAGTTAACGTTACTCACGAAGACGCGAGACTAACGCTGCTCGCGACTCGCCCTCCAGTGCGAGACGATGCCGTCGACGGCTTCGTCTTCGTCATCCGTGATCGTGTACAGGTTGACGTCGTCGGCGCCGATCATCCCCTCGTCGAGGAGCGACTCGCGCACGAACGTGTCCAGCGGAGTCCAGAACTTCTTGCCGATCAGGTAGATGGGCACCCGCGTGCTCATCTTGCACTGAACGCTGCACAGCACTTCGAAGAACTCGTCCATCGTGCCGAACCCACCCTTGACGATGATGAACCCGACCGACTTCTCGATGAACATCGACTTGCGCGTCGGGAAGAAGCGGTGCTGCACCGAGATCGAGCCGAACGGATTCGGCTTTTCCTCGTGCGGCAGCTTGAGGCAGATGCTCGCCGCCTTACCGCCAGCCGCGACCGCACCTTCCGCCGACGCTTCCATCGCGCCCGGACCACCACCTTGAATCACGATCAAACCCGACTTGGCCACCTTGTAGCCCAGCCGGAAAGCCTGATCGTAGTCCGGATGCCCCTTGCGCCGACGCGCCGTTCCGAAGATCGAGACGCCGTCCCGACCCATCGAGTTCAGCTCGGCCAGTCCGTGTGCCATCTCATCCGCGAACAGTTGAACGATCCGCGCGTTGCGCGCCGGACCACTGGTACCCACCAGTCTGTCTGCAATAAACATTTTTTGCCTTTCATTCGATGAAAAATAAGCCGCCGCGAAGTTGCGGCGGCCAGTAATTCCAGCCTGCTCTGGCGGGAACCGTTTACCATCTCAGCACCATCTACGGTATCAACGCTTGAGCACGACGTTGAACCCACAGTAAATGGCGGTGAATTCCTCAACGGTCATGACGACAGTCTTGCCGTCCATGCCGGGGTTTCTCCACCACTTGCCGTCTGTCACATTTTTCTCTTCCGGTTCGTACAACCCGGCCTGGTCGCGGATGGTGACGAACCCATACCTGGATTCGTGCTTGCCGTCCGCGGTTCTGGTGCCTGGTTCATAACCGATAATGCTGGCTTCGTGAGCGCCGCCGTGCTTGATCACGGTAGCTGGAAGCTTGTTGTCAGCGACCGAACGTTTGAGCAGGTCATGAACGACCGACTCGTCGCGCGGCACGCACATCGACTTGATGATTGACTTGACCTGCGGCAGGAGCGCCGCCGTCAAAACCGTCTTGATCATCTCGTTGGCTTCAGGGAGCATGCCGTCAAGGATTTCTTTGAACAGCGTGTTGACCTGCTCGTCCGGAAAGCCCCAGAGCACTCGCTTCAACTCGGTGACCTTGGGGTCCGTCAACATGCGCAGTCCTTCGCTATCGATGCCACCGTGGTCAGTCGCGTCTTCGAGCAGCACTCGTTTGTCGAGCTTGTAGAACAGACGCTGTCCGATACGGACGTGGGCATGATCTTTCATGTACTGACCGAAGGCGCGCGTGAGGACCGCTACCCAGGTACCCGAGTCTTCGGAGACTTCGGCGTAGAGCAGGGCTGCATCGGTGAAATCCTCGACCACATACTCGACGGCTCGGTCACGCGGAAAGCGAACCGAGTAGGTTCTGATACCGCGGGCGGTGTCCACACCGTTATCGGTGAAACAGTTACGGATGACGTCGGGCGTCTGCGCCGAAACAGAACCGATGCCGGACAACAGGTAGCAGTTGCCGCGCTGAACCTGCTCGACCGAACGCATCTTCGCACAGCTTTCCGTCAGGGTCCCCCGAGGAAACAGCTCACGATTGACGTTCTTCAAAAAGTTTTCCGCAGTAGCAAACCGCCAGTCAATGCTGTCCGCCAGGTTTGAGCGAGCCACCCCGGGCTTGTAACCTTGCAGGTCACTGAGGGTGAGTCGCTCTTTCCCGCCGGAGAGAGCAGTGAAGTTGTCGCGCACGACCACCAGTGCGATAGCATGCCGCCCCTTGATACAGGGCGCCAGCATTGCGCGATCGACATCGGTGAGCGTAAAGGAGCCGACACCCTTGGGGTCGAGCTTGGCGTAGACGTCCGTAATCAGTGCGCCGAGCGCTTCGCTGCCGGGCAGATTGACGGTTGCAGTAGCGGCGTTGGTCGGCGGACAGCCGCGCTTGTCACCGGCACCGATGGTGATGGGCTGCGCGGACTTGCGGTTCTTGCCGTTCTGCGAATCTCCACATACGAGCAGGAACATCGCGATAGCTAGAGCGAAGAGCAGCACCAGCCGAAATCGTGAAACTCTCAGCATGGAAAACCTCAGGGAAGCACGGCAGAAGCAAAGCTTCCGTCGTTAAGTGAAAAAGAATCCAGGGCTGTGGGTTTTGGTTAGAGTTTTAGTTCAAGAAAGATAAACAAGAGATACTCAAGCTAAGCCTTTTTCTCAGATAGAAAGCCAGGAGAAATTCGTAGAAACACGCGTATTTACGGGCGCGCATGTCAATACCTCAATGACGCAACAAGCAACTCCGATATGCATCAATATCAAAGTTCTGTCAAAGCTGAGATGTTAGAATGGTCACTGCCAAAGAGTCTCGAAAGATGCGGACCGACCAATGAGAACCACCACTGTCAAAAGAAACCTGATTGCGCTGTGCATCCTCACACAATGCGTCGCGACTAACACAGCCAGTGCTGCGACCACTGACTCATGGTCCGCGTTATGTGCAGAGGGAGATAGCGCGCTCAACTCGCAGTCGCCATCAATCGCAGAACAACGGTATCGCCAGGCGGTTGCTCTTGTTAAGAAGCAATCGAAAAATCCTGAAGACCTGGACAAATGTCTGCTAAAACTGGCATCAGCACTGACATTGCTTGACCGCACCGGCGAAGCGCGCACCATTCTTCAGCAAATGTTGAATCAACATCAGAAGAAATTCGGGAACGGCAGCTCCAAGCTAACGGCAGTTCTGATGGGACTCGGCTCAATTGAAGAAGCCGCAGGAGATCATCCTCTGGCAATGTCGTACTACAATCGCGCGTTGGCAATTTCCGAGAAAAATTATGGAACATACAGTCCGGATGCGGCGTTTGCTCTGCGTGGAATCGGCCGGGTGCACGGCAAGATGGGCAATAAGACTGCGGCAACAGACAGTTATAAACGAGCCATCACCATTTTATCGAAAGAGCCTAATCTCGAAGCAGCCGAACAACTCAAGGCCGTAACTCACGACTACGGTGATTTGCTCAAAGGAAGCGACACCTCTGATAAAAACCTGATCGACGATTTTCAGAAGGATATTTTCAACGACCGCCAGCCGGCAAAAACTCCAGCCACCAGCGGTAGTGGCACCCGAATTCAGAATTCAGCGGTTTCAAGTACCAGCGGAACGAGCAACCAGGGCTCAACACTGACCGGCGCCGTTCAATCACAGTGGCAGCAGCAATCAGAACAACAATTGGCACAAGCACGAAGCGCCGACACGAATGAGAACGAAGCTGTCTCGCTGCGCGGCATCCACATGCCCTCCTCTGACGCTGCGCTCAAACCTGCATTCAAAGTCGTCAGCGACACCATCTTCCAACAAAATCGCTACCACCTCGGAGAAGCGCAATATCAGCGCATGATCGCAGCCGACACAGACTCTCTTGGTCCAAACCACCCGTCAGTAGCAAACGACTTCAACGGACTTGCGCAACTCTACATCGCGCAGAAACGCTTTTCTGAAGCCAGATCCTGCCTCACTCGTGCGCTTGCCATTTACGAGGCCACCTACCATTCGCAAAACGTTTTGACCATAAACACAATGGCTTCTCTAGCGTCCGTCGAGTCCGGCCTCGGCAACATTCCTGCAGCAACGAAACTCTACCGAGAAGCTCTCAGCAACGCCCAAGAAACGCTCGGCCCCAATAGTTTAGAAACCGCAAAAATTCTCAACGGTCTGGCATTTCTCTACTACCAGCAAGGTCAGCTCGATAAGGCCAGCACGTTTTACGAATGGGCAATCGCAAGCACCGAAAAAGCAGTCGGCACTAGAGACCCGCTATTGGCCGCATGCTTGAAAGACTACGCTCTAGTTCTCCGAGGACTGGACAAGAACACACAGGCATCGGAAGTCGAACAGCGCGCCGGACGAATCCTCTCACAATAGTTCAATTCCTGATCAAGGCGACTAATCCAGCTTTTGGCTGACCTTAACGGGCTTGAGCACAGGCGTGACGCGAGATTGGTTGGTTAACTCTTCGCTGCCTTCTTCTGCGACTACGTCGCCTTCTTTCAGGTCGCCGAAGACTTCGACTTGTTTGTCCATGATTTCGCCTTTGCGGACCTGGACCCACTCGACGTGCTCGTCTTTGACTTTGCAGACGAAGGTGCTTAGTGGTGTGGTCACGACGGCGGTGATTGGAACGAACAAGCTTGTGTTGGGACGACGCGTCGGCCAATAGACTTTGGTGAACATGCCGGGCATCAACTGGAAATCAGGGTTTAGATAGTTCAACTCGACAGGCATTGTTCTCGTGTCCTTGTCGAGGTTGTTTGCCAACCGTGCAACAGTGCCTTTAAACCGCTTGCCCGGAAAGGACGAAACAGAAAATTCGACTTCGGAACCCATGATGACACCGGAGACGAGATCCTCCGGAACGGGTGCGACGATCCGGAGCAGATCGAGCTGCTTCAAACGGCAAATCGGTGGATAGGCGCCGGTTCCATCCGGACCGACGAAACTGCCGACGTGCATTTTTCGCTCCGTTACATAGCCGTCAAACGGTGCGTAGATCTCGAGGTACGAAGCGAAGTCGGCAAAACTTTCGAACGCTTCAGTCATGGCATTCAATTCCTCACGCTTGGCGGACACTTCGTGATCTTTAGCGTTGACGCGCTTCATGATGGCATTGATGTCTTCCCGATCTGCTTTTACCGTCTGCGCCCATTGGACGACATCGTTGTCGGCAATAACGCCGGGAACGAGCGATGCGGAGTATACGCGCTGATACGTCGATTGATCGGCAAGCAGATTCGCGCGCTTCTTCTCCAGTTCCGCTTTCAAATCTTCGACTTTCGATTGCTCAGCAGCCAAATCGGCTTTAACGCCCGCGACTTTGGCAACAAACTCATGACGCTTCGCCAGGTACTCAGGCGCATACATCTTCACCATGAGCTGACCTTTTTTGACGATGGAACCGCGGTCCACGTTCAACTCTTTAACAAAACCAGGCACTTTCGGATAGATCAAAACATCCTGATACGCGTTGATTTCACCCGGCAATTGATCCTCGCGAAACAACGTCTTCTTCGTGACCGGAACAACGTCAACGGAAATCACATCCGTCTTCACTTCAGGCGCCACCGGTTTCTGCCGCTTCAACCACATGAAATAAAACACACCGCCGGCGATGGCAATGATGACCACTGTGAAGATGATGTTGCGAATACTAAAAGTTTCAGCCAGACCGCTTTTACGTGGTGGTTGATTATCGACTTCGAAATCGCTCTGCATTACGACTCTTCCTCTTCTATATCGTCGGGGTGAAGTGATTTGACTTTGACAGGAGCTTTGGCTTGCACGATTGAATAAACAAGAGGCAGTATGGTTAGCACTGAACACGTCGACATCGTTAAACCGCCAATGACGGCTCTGCCCAATGGCGCGCTCTGCCCCGCCGACAATGCCATCGGTATCATCCCCGCCACCATGGCGATGGATGTCATCAAAATCGGTCGCATGCGCTGTTGCGCTCCGTGAACCGCAGCCTCGTCCGCGCTCATGCCCTTGGCGCGGCTTTCTTCAGCAAACACGATAAGCAGAATCGCGTTCGCGATTCCCACACCGGTTGACATGATTGCGCCCATGAATGATTGAACGTTCAACGTCGTTCCCGTAATCGTGAGCATAGTTAGAACGCCCAAAAGAATCGCAGGCGTTGTCGACATCACGATTAGCACGACTCTTGCCGCCTGGAAATATGCCAGCAACATGAGGGTGATAACGACGACAGCGAGCAACAAGCCAGTCAGCAAGTGGAAGAATGTATCCTCGAGAACCGGCACCTGTCCTGCCACATCGACGAATACACCAGCAGGTGGTTTGCCCGCGGCGGCAACCGCTGCTCTGACTGCGTCGCCGACTCGCCCGAGATCATGCCCCTCGATGTTGGCTGTCAGAGAGACCATCCGCATCATATTGTATCGATCGAATTCACCGTCCGTGACACCATAGTTAACAGCAGCAACGTCGCCAATCAACGGATGCTGAGAACGGCGATCTTTGGCATCCGGGTAGTACTTGTTCGTATCCGGGTCTTCCAGTTCATCATTAAACTCGGGCATTTGAACTCGTCTGGCGCTGTTCATCGTAGGAAACTTCGCGATGTCATCCTTGGATGTGATTTGATCCTGCGGAACTTGAACTTGGACCTGATACGAGAATCCGCTGTTTTTATCACGCCAGAGACTGAGGTGCACAAAGCGGCTGGAGAAAAATGCCGGCTGCAGCGACATACCGACGTCCTTGGCGGTGACTCCGAACTGCCCTGCCAACTCTCTGTCGATATCGACTTCAACTGACGGATAGTCGAGCGGCTGACCCCAGTTAAGGTCTCGAAGCGTCTTGATCTTCTTCATTTCGGCCAGCACCTTGTTGGCAAACAGTTTATTCGCCACCATGTCCGGTCCCATGACTTGAACCTTGATCGGCGTCGGAGAGCCGATGTTCATGATTTGACTGACCATATCCCCCGGTTCAAAAGACATCTTAGTGTCCGGCAAAACTTTTGCAAGACGACTGCGTAAACGGTCTTTCAGAGCCGAGATTTCGACATTACAAGTTTCTTTGAGCTGGACGTCCAGCACCGCCTGGTGCGGCCCGCTCGTCCATAAGAATGCGGAGCTGATAGGGAACATCGGCGGCTGCTGACCGGCGTATCCCAAAGTTTTTTCGACGTTGTCGGCACCAACCTCGTCCTTAATTTCCTGAATTGTTCTTAAAACACGCTTCTCTAGCGCTTCTACGCGCATTCCTGTTGGTGCGGAGATTCGAACGCGAAACTGTTTACTGCCGTTGTCCGGGAAAAGTTCTTTACCTATGTCGTCGTAGAGGAAGACGACAAGCGAAACTGCGAGGGTGACATAAACTCCGACAACCACAAGACGAATCGGCAACAGCGCTTTAATTACTCCGCCGAGGGCATCCTTGAGATTGTCTACCCAATCTCGTTTGGGCTCTTCATGTTTATGTTTGAGAATCCAAACCGCCATAATCGGCACCACTGTTGATGCCAATGTCGTGGATGCGACCATGGCGAAACCTACGGCAAGTGAGAGCGGAATGAACAATTCTCTTGTGATTCCGACCATGAAAAATGATGGAATGAACACAGCGACTACCGACAACATCGCCAGAAGTCGAGGAACCATCGTTTCCACACAAGCGTTGTAAACGGCGCGTGCCATAGGTTCTCCGGCACCCAGGTGGTTGTGGATGTTCTCGATGCACACAGTCGCCTCGTCCACGAGGATACCGATCGATAGCGCCAGTCCGCTCAGGGTCTGGATGTTGAAGGTCTGTCCGCAGACGGATAATCCCACAATCGCCGACAATAGCGACAGTGGAATCGAAGTAACAACAATCAACGTGCTTCGAAAATCTCGGAGAAACAGCAAGATCATCAGGCCTGGAAGCAGCGTGCCAAGCAGACCTTCGTGAAAAACGTTCTCAATTGCCTCGCGAACATACTTGGACTGGTCGAACTCGTAACTGATTTTCACATCAGCCGGAAGTACTGATTGCATGCGCGGCAGCGCGGCTTGAAGAGCGTCGACAACGGATACCGTTGACGCGTCGGAACGTTTAACCGCTGGGATATAAACCGTTCTCCGTCCCTGAAAAAGCGCATATCCAGCCAGGATATCCGCGGAGTCTTCGATCGAACCGATGTCCTTAATAAAGATTTGCGGGCCGTGCCCGGTTCTAATCGGCAAATAATCGAGTTGATGGATGTCCGGCAAATCTGTGTTGACAGGCGCGATTCGGAGGTAGTCGCCGGTTCTAACGTTTCCCGAAGGCAAAACTTGGTTGCCGGTTTCCAGCGCTTTAATTATTTCATCGCCGGAAATATTGTATTTGCGGAGCTTGTCAGCATCAGCGTTTATAACAATAGTTCGAATGTTTCCGCCAAACGGAGGCGGCGCTTCAGCACCAGGCACGGTGGCGAGCATGGGTCGAATTCTTGTATAGGCTAAATCCTCTAGCTCTTTTACTGTCTTGGTTTCCGAATAGAGAACCAACTGCCCGACAGGCAAACTTCCCGCGTCAAATCGCAGAACGAACGGGTTGTATGTTCCATGAGGCATCAAACTTGTCGCACGGTTAGCCATCGCAACGATACTGGCCATCGCACTCGCCATGTCGGTATCCGACTGAAAGAAAACTTTGATCAGACTCAAGTTTTGAATGGACTGCGACTCCATGTGCTCGATACCCGGCACGTAGAGGAAGAACAATTCATAGCTGGATGTGATGTAGCCCTCGATCTGCTGCGGTGACATACCGCCGTAACCCTGAATGACGTAGATTGCCGGAATCTTCAAATCAGGGAAGATGTCCCGTTTCATACTCGTGATCGCGCCAATGGAGACCAGCAAGAGACTCAAAACTACCGCCACAATCGTGATCGGTCGTTTCATTGCCCAGGCTACGATCCACATTACCGGTTTTCCTCGAACACTTTGAGAACGGTCTTTTCGACGACTCTCTGGAACACTACCAAATTGATTTCGTTAATCCAACAGCATGCCGGAATGGCTCTATGAAAGAGTCTCACTACGGGGAATTAGTTTGACCCTCCGCGATTTTCACCAGCGTAAAGAAGTTTTGAAGATCTCCCTGGGCGTATCCGAGCGCGAGAATCGCTCGCCACACTTCTATCTGTGCGACTGCGTTTTCGACATCGGCAGTGGCTAAGTTTTCCTCAGCGACAGCCAGAGAAACGACGTTGTTTAAACCGACACTGTATCGTTTCAAAACATTGGTTTCTTTCACTCTGGCAGCCTCGACCAGCTCCGGAGTTAGCTTTGCGACTTTGCGAGTTTGCTCGAGCAGAACTCTTGCATTCGCGTCTTTCTTTTCCAAAACCAACATCGCGGTATCGAAATCAGCTCGAGCAGCCAATTCGTTGCTGCGCGCCATGGCCTTCTGTGCTTTCAACGGGAAGTATTCCAGAATCGGAAAGCTGAAAGACGCGCCCACCATGTAGTTAAACACCTGAGGCATGATGCCCGCCGTGTTGTTGCGAATCGGATTGTCGGCGTTGTCTGCTGAGCCGCGCCCCCACAATGATGAGTTGAGCCACAGGTGCGGTCTGTATGCCTTGTTTAGAACTGTTTGCTTCGCTCGCCAGCGTTCGATTTCCGCGAATTTAAAACGCGCAAGCGGATGAGAACTCAAGTCGATCGGGCGATCTTCGCGCGGCTCCATGGGGCTGCGGATAATAGGATCGGAGATGATGTCGAAATCGTGAGTTGCCAACCCCATTTTTTCTGCGAGATCGACCAGTGCAAGCCGGAAATCTTTCTCGGCTTTGACAAGATTGATTTTTGCTTTCGCTACCTCATAATCGAGATCCGCAGCATCAACACCGGGTCTGAGCCCTTCGGCGACGAGCGTTTTCACGCGCAGCTTGGCGGCTTCCATATGGTCAAGTGATGCCTGGCGAGCGACTATTACTTGTTTCGCAGCGGCTGCGTGGAAGTATGAATCGGCGGTTGCAAACGCAACATCAAGTTCAGTCAGACTGATATCGGCACGTGCCGTTCTTGCGTCAGCGTCGGCAAACCGGTCATTGGCTTTCCGTAATCCGAAATCGACCATCAGCCAGTTTAAGTTGAGACCTTGCAGGTTGTTGAGAACCGGACTGTACGTCGCCCGCTTGGCCGACGGACCGGAATCTACCGGCACGGTGTCGAAGCCGGACACGTTATTCATGACAACGCTCGCAATGCGGTTAGGCGTTACTCCGGAAATTTGCGTATCAATGTTCAAGTTCGGCAAATACTGCATCTTTGCCAGAGAAACGTTAGCTTTGGCTGCCCGCAGCTTGAAAAACTTTTGCCTGATGGTCGGGTAGTTTCTGACCGCTGTATCCACGCTCTCGCGAATGCTGTAAGCCTTGGTTGGTTGAGCCGGCTGAAACTGAAGATCCGGGACAGGCGCCTCGCGCCCTGCAGCATGTGCACCCGAGACAAAACACTCCCCAAAAACCGTGGTGATTATCATCACCAAAAACAAGTTACGTGCAAGTGTCCAGAGTGTCATCGGTTTCGTCGAATCACTCGACCAGCGCGATATGAGCCGGTTTCGCGAGATCAGTATAGTAATCAGGAGCTATTAATACGTGCTTGAGAGCATTGAAGCTGCTAATTTTACTCGACTCTTATACTCATTGAATGAAACTTAAGACCATGTCATGTCAAACCTGCGCTCAGGACGATTTTCACCCGAGTGACTATAATTCAGGGACAAACTTTGGAGTCATGTGTTCAAATCTCACTCACATTTGCAACCGTTGAAGCGGAGTGCCGCCCTGGCAATGTGCCTCGTCACCGCTTCCATGTACGCATGCGTGCCTGCCCTTGCTGATGATGACGAGTCGATTGATTTTTTCAACTTTAAAAACGCGGATTTCTTTTCCATCGATGACAAGCGGACCGAAGCCGAAAAGAAGCGAAAGAAAGAAGAAGAGCGCGAAGATGAACAGCGCCGAAAACTCGACGAGAAAGAGTCGAACAACAGACCGACCACCAATCCGAAACATAACTGGCAGGAAAGTTTTGTCGACACCGACTTTGGAATGCACACGTTTCAAGACCTGGATATCAATGATTTAAACGCACTGGCAGCCATGCGACCAGATCTTAGAGACGATGACAGGAAGCGCAGCGACGTTGATCACGACGTGGATAAAACCGACCGTGATGACTATCGCAAGCGCATGAAAGATGATGATTACAGACGATTCCGCGACCTCACCGCTCCAATCGATGGAATGTTCCACGACTGGGTTCCTTCGAAGCCGGACCGAGGGCAGAACGGAGCCTTCACCATGGCTCCGGATAACGGATCCGTTGTTCCGTATAAACTCAACGGCTGGGTGGAAATTCAGCGCAAACTTCCCTGGGAGGCAGAGCCATAGTGCGTCTTCGTAATCAATTAACGAAAAAAGTTATCGGGTCGTTCACTAACTTTCGACCGTTTGCCTCGAGCAACCGGTTAGCGATTCGAACGCTCCTCTCGCCTGGCAATGGCTGCCCACGCCAGATTTCAACGACCGCAATAACCTGTTCCCTGCTTTTCGCCCTTACGCTTTCTCAAACCGCCGCACAATCCGCACCTACAAATCCTGCCGGCGCGGTCAAGCAAAACCTCTCTGACAGCTGGAAAGCCGAACTTGCAGAGGGTGAACGTTTACTCGTCACTAAAGAATTAGCGAAAGCTGAATACTGTTTTCGACAAGCGTGCAAACATGTACAAGGCTTGAAGCCCGCACCACCAGACGATGTTGTCGTATGCCTGAAAAGTCTCGCTAAAGTTCTGTACATGGAAGATCAGATAGTTGAAACGATTCCGCTGTACAAAAAATCGCTCAAACTGCTGAAGAAAGCACATGGAGAAAAGAGCATTCGCACAGTCTCCACACTTGTCACGCTGGGCAACATCTTCGAAGACGAAGGTGATTACAAGAAAGCCAACGATTACTACACAAAGGCGATCGAAATTACGACCACCACCACCGATGGTGCAGGGAAACTTCTGACCGCTGACTATACTCATCGACTGGGACGCAATCAGTTTAAACAAGGACTCATCGCAGAGGCCGAGGCTTCGTATCTATCGGCATTGACGATAGTGATGCAACCCAATATGCAGCCCACAAGCGCGTTTATCGAAGAGCTTCTATCGGACTACACCAACCTTCTGATCTCAACGATTTACAACGCCAAAACTTTGCACTCTGCATTTCAAAATGAACTGTTGAAAGACCAGCTCGGCACCCTCAAACAAAAGAAAGGTACTGCTGTTTCGAACTTCAGCACCAAAGTTTCCATTCAAATGGCCGACAAAGCAGCCGCCGATGCCACCGCCCGCAATATCGATACTAGCACCACCAACAATACCATCAACAGCAACTTCGACACAGTCAGAACACAAACCGACAAAAAATATTCCGACTTCGCCGCGCTTGAGGATATAAACCGACAGCGGATTTCGTTTTACGAACGCATGATTGCGGCAGACATCGATTCACTTGGTGCACAACATCCGAGCGTTGCGCGTGATTTAAACGGCTTAGCTTCCATCTATCTCTTGCAACGGAATTACAACGAGGCAAAACCCCTTCTCGCCCGCGCTTTAGAGATTTACGAGAAGGCCTACATTGGCGACTCCGGGCCGGCACGACAGACGAAACTTCTGCTCGCGCTAATTTCGGAAGAACAAAATCCTGGCACCTCAACTGTGGATCTTTCATACGTCGAAAGTCTGCCGAAGATTCCGCTGGCCGCCCAGAAACTGGAAGTCGCGCTGCGGCTGAATGACCTCGGATTTATGCTCTACAGTCAGGGCAAAGTCGCGACTTCGCTTCAAGTCTATTACTGGGCACTCGCCAGTACAGCCAGTTCCACAGGCGATATGAGCATACTCACTGCTAGCTCGATGGTCGACATGAGCCGCTCGCTGCGCAGCTCAGGAAGATCCACTGAAGCCGAAAAGTTCGAAGGAAACGCGCGCGCAATCGCACGACGCGATCTTCTCGAAAAGCGCAGCAAATTGCTTCCGTAAGATATTAGTTTAGTCAACCAACGTGATAGTAGAAACCGTTGCATTTCGGCAAACTTTGTCGGTTTGGAATACCAGAAATAACTCGAATGCAGCTACCTGTGCAAAATTAATTTCCGGGGATGCGGCGGATGTATTAGTTTCAGAAACTGATTAAAATAAATACGTGTCAAATAGATCTCCAAGTCGCTCCTGGAGTAACAGTGAAACATTCAAATCATTCGGTCATTCGTACGCCGCAAAACCGTTCATCATCAGGCAAGCCGATTGCGTCACTACTCCTCGCTGCAGCGCTTCTGTGTGCCTCGCACTCGGTGGAAGCGGCTGACGGAGGCGCTAGAACAGCAGTAACTCCTACAGCGCAAAGCGCATGGGCACTTTATGGCGCCGGGCGTTTTGTCGAGTCTGCCGACGCGTTTGAAACGGTGATTAAGTCAAGCAAACCATCGGGGCGTTTGTACTACTATGCCGCATTGGCAAACATGAAGGCTAATCGAAGAGAGCGAGCCAAGCAGCTTTGTTATTACGTCATTAACAACTTCAGCGGCAATCAAGAAGCAGCGCTGTGCAAGAAGATCTTCGAAGACGATGCAGCTCGAACGGTGGCATCAGCAGGAACCACCAGGTCTAATCCGCCGAAGTTACTGACGGAGGAGACTCTGCCAGCCGATTTCTGGGCAAATTTGGCGCCTGACGCAAAGTCGAACATGCACACTCCAGCCGGCAAACTGGCGTTAAAACGCGCTATCGACGACTATAACAATAGACTCATGGCACATTGGAAGGCCGGCGCAGTTGCCACCGCCAGCGGTACCGCCGGTGCAAAATTAACGACCAATAAAGCAGACGAGGACGACGACGATGATGAGTTGAGCTCAACGAAAATTAGTATGGTCGCGAGCAAACGACACAAATTCGCAATCGACAACTCCCTCAGAATCGGCGCCTATCCATTCTCGACAGCGGACATAGCCAAGGACGGCTCCAATGGCATCGATCAAGGTTTCAATCCGAACTGTTGGTTTGAGGCATCGATGGCTTCATTAGCCGACCTGCCCCGCGGACAGAGGCTGCTCGCGAGTATGATTAAGATTGGCGGTCCCGGCACTTACGTTGTACGCTTTCCGGGCGATGGCACCGAATACAAAATCACGGAACAAGTCATGAAAGAGCGGCACATCAACGACAGAGCCCTCTGGGCATCGTTGATAGAGTGCGCGCAAGTGATGAAGTTTCCAAACAATAGAGGAGCCGAAGGAGAAAGCGGAGTGGAGTCGAGATTGGCTATAGGACTGGGTTGCATAACCGGCTGCAAGGCTCAATCACTCCGTCCATACAGCACGGAAATTCAAGAATTATCCGCATTCATTGGCGGCGCGATTTCGTCGAAAAATCCCATCGTATGCGGAACTTGGAATGCTTCGCATCTTGGCTCATACGAAGAATTGGTGGTTCCACAACACGCGTACACGATCATCGGTTTTGATCCCGCCAGCAATATGGTCACTATTCGAAACCCGCATGGGTCACACTCTGACACATTTTCAATGGCTGATGATCCTAATCACAGAAAATTCGAGATGAAAGAAAACGGTGTTTTCAAAATGCATTTGGCACTGTTTCAGAAATACTTCAATGAAGTCTGCCGTTCGTTCATTTAACGGATGTTCCGGGTTTTATTAGATTGAACATTTGCCTGAATTTTCCGATTACCGAATTCCATTTTTATACTATTCCATCTAATAGTTTAACACCGAAGCCGAAGTGCGGCAAAACAGGCTTTTGGCCCGCTTTGCGCACTTCGTGTAACGGTCGACCGTTGAGGCTGACCGCTACAAAGTTTCAGTTCGCTTTATCTAAACGCTCCGGCATCCGTGCCTCGACAGAAGCCTGACGAGGCTTCCATTAGACCAGATGTTAACTACCGTGAGTTTCAGACTGACAAACTGTCCTGCCGTTCTTTCGAATCGACCGAGCCTGCAAGCTCAGGTTGACTCGATCGAACTACGACTTACGAACCCGCCACCATCATCTTGCCGATCTTGAGGGTCGGCGAGCAGGTGCTCGAGCGGAAGACCAGGTCGCTGCCGATCATCTCGATGTTCTTGAACATCTCGAGGACGTTGCCGGCGACGGTGATTTCGTCGACCGGGTAGGCGAGCTTGCCGTTCTCGATCCAGATGCCGGAGGCACCCATCGAGTAGTCACCCGTCACGGCGTTGAAGCCGGGGCCGGAGACCGACGTCAGGTAGAGACCGTTGTCGACGGTGGCGATGATCTCCTCGGCGGTGTGCTTGCCGGCTTCGATGAACAGGTTGCAGGTCGAGCCGCTGTTCGGTTCCAGACCGAGCTTGCGCCCAGCGTAGGAGTCGACCAGATAGCACTGCAGCTTCCCGTCCTTGACCAGCACGCGACGCGTGGTCGGCAGACCTTCGCCGTCGAACGGACGCGAACCGAGCCCGCCCGGAATCATGCCATCATCGACGATGACGAGCTCCGGAACCGCGACGACCTCACCGACCTTGCCGGCGAGGAACGAGCTGCCGCGGTACACGTGGGACGCGTGAGCGGCGCCGACGAACTGACCGAGCAGACGCGCAGCCATGAGCTGGTCGAACACGACCGGCACTTCCTGCGACTTGACCTTGCGGGCGCCGAGGTGGCGGATCGCACGGCGAGCCGCTTCCACACCGACCGATTCCGGCGAATCCAGACCGGCGAAGGTGCGGCTGGAGGCCGACCAGCTTCCGGTCTGCATGGCGTTGCCGTCTTCGGACGCCACGATGCCGGCGCCGATCGAGCAGCGGGTAGCCGCATAGCTTCCGAGGAAGCCACGCGAGTTGGCCAGGACGACCATGCCCCGGCTGTCCGAGAAGCTGCCGCCCTCGGAGTTGGTGACGCGCGGATCGGCACCACGAGCCGCAGCTTCCGCCTTGGCCGCGATCGCGATCTTGGTGTTGACGTCGACCTTGGCGAGCCCCTCGTCGAAGAGGTTGAGGGACGCGGCGGTGGCCTTGGCGAACTGATGCGCTTCCGGCATGCCGACGAACTCGTCGGGTTCCGAAGCCTTCGCCATTGCGATGGTGTCACGCACCATCTTGGTCAGCGACCGGCGACGGAAGTCCGTCGTCGAAGTCGTCGCTGCATTCTTGCCGACCAGAGCACGGAATCGCAGGCTGCGATCCTGGGCGCCCTGGAGTTCTTCGACCTCGGTGAGCCGCACGCCGCAGGCGACGGATTCGGATTCCGAGATCGCAACGTCACAGTCCGTCGCGCCGAGCCGTTTGGCTTCGGAGACGACAAACGATGCCAAGCTTTCCAGCTTCTGAGTGTTCATGTTAGACATGTTCGTATTCTCCTTAGCGTCCAGTGCCGCCGACGGTGACATCTTCGATGCGGACGGTGGGCATGCCCACGCCGACAGGTACGCCCTGACCGGCCTTACCGCAAGTTCCGATGCCCTCATCGAGAGCCATATCGTTGCCGACCATCGACACCTTGTGGAGCGCCTTCGGACCGTTGCCGATCAGAGTGGCACCCTTGACGGGCGTCGTGAGCTTGCCGTCCTCGATGAGGTAGGCGCCACGAGCGCTGAAGGTGAAGTTGCCGTTGGTGATGTCGACCTGACCGCCACCGAAGGTGGTGGCGAAGATGCCGCGCTTGACGGAGCGGATGATCTCCTCGTGCGTCTGCTTGCCGCCGGCCATGTAGGTGTTGGTCATGCGGGGCATCGGCGCGTGCTTGTAGCTCTCGCGACGGCAGTTGCCGGTCGAGGCCACGCCCATCAGGCCCGCGTTCATGCGGTCCTGCATGTAGCCCTTGAGGATGCCGTTCTCGATCAGCACGGTGCTCTGCGTCGGCGTGCCTTCGTCGTCCACGTTGAGCGAACCGCGGCGACCGGGCAGGATGCCCTCGTCGACGACGGTCACCAGCGGCGACGCGACCTGCTGACCCATGAGCTTGCTGAACGCCGACGTGCCCTTGCGGTTGAAGTCGCCTTCCAGACCGTGTCCGACCGCCTCGTGAATGAGGACGCCCGGCCAACCCGGCCCGAGAACGACGGTCATCTCGCCGGCAGGGGCGGGAACCGCAGACAGCATGTCGACCGCTTCCTTGGCGGCATCGAGAGCATGCTTCTTCCAGCGATCGAGATCGGTGAAGAAGCCGAACTCGTAACGACCACCGCCGCCCGAGCTGCCCTGTTCCTTGCGACCGTTCTCTTCGGCGAGGCAGGACACCGAGATGCGCACCAGCGGACGATTGTCCAGGATGACCTGGTCGAGCGAGGTGGCGATCACGATGTTGTAGTCCTCGACACCGAGCGAGACGGTGACGTTCTTGATGCGCGGGTCATAGGCGCGAGCCGCAGCATCGATCGCACGCATGAGCGCGATCTTGTCGGAAAGTTCGACGTCGATCGGCGTGGCGCCAATCGGGTAGAGGTTGTGCGGAGCGCCGGACGGTCCGACGATCTCCTGCGCGGGCACATCCGACGTGTGGTCGGCGATGGCGCGAGCGACCTTGGCGGCCTTGCGCAGGTTGGTGAAGTTGAGGTGGTCGGTGTAGGAGTAGCCGGTCTTGTCGCCGATGACGACACGGACGCCGGCGCCCTTCACGACCGCACAACTGGTGCGCTTGAGGAGCCCCTGGTCCCAGACGAGGTCCTGCTGAGTGCCACCCTGGAGGTAGACATCGCAGAACGCGCCGACGTTGAGACGGTCCTTGACGGCACCGCTGATAACCCGGTCGAGCTGACTCGCGGTCACCCCGAACAGGCTGGAAAGCTGGTTTTCGATCGAGCTAAGTTTCATTTGAAGCACGTCCTTCCGTTTGGTTTCGGATTGAGTGAAACCTGTCATCACTGTTCGCGTCATCGAACGCGGACAGGACAGGTAGGTGGGTAGCGAACCTAGAAAGAAGACTCAGTCGGTCCAGGTCACGGCACAGAGCCGATGAGTTACAGCTGACGGAATCGGTTTGGATTTCCTGTGCTGAGGACCTGAATACCTTCTGAGAAAAACTTGTCAAGTGATAACCTGGTCTAGCACCACATGTGAGCCCCACACAAGCTTTAGTTTACATGTAAAGCTTGTTAAGTTGATCGCACGCCCGAAGGCGATGCTCAAAACCTAAGCTCTATGAGGTTTAAACGTTGGTGCTAGTTTCGATAACGGTCGCGCGCGTGACACTCGTTTACAAAACTCGTGTCCAGCGCAGTCGCGCTAGCTCCGGTTCGCGGGAGCCATCACTTGTCGTCACTCACCGACTGTTCGGAACTAGTCGCGAACAGTCGGTAAGCGTCGAGGTCTACAGATTGATTTGCCGAGCTCGGCGAATCAGCGCGCGGAACAGCCTGGCGCTGCCGTCGTAATCGGCTTCCGGATGCCACTGCACGCCAATGGTGAACTGCCTGTGCAGGTGTTCGACCGCCTCGACGATGCCGTCGTCCGACATTCCGGTGATAGCGAGGTTGTCGCCCAACCGGTTGATGCACTGATGATGCGAACTGATCGGTCGCTCGACTTTGGCGGCGCGATAGATCTTCCGCAACTGGCTCCCGGTCGAGAGGTTGACCGGATGCCGCGCCGTCACTTCGCGGTTGCGATGCAACAGCCCATGACCTGGCTTGAGCGACTCAATGTCCTGGTGCAAAGAACCGCCCAGGTGAATGTTGAGCAACTGCAGCCCGGCACAGATGGCCAGGATGGGTTTGGGTTGACCATCGCTATCGCGAGCTTCGAGAGCCAGGCGCATGAGCCGGAAGTCGAACTCCTCGCGAATCGGATGGCAGAGCGTCACCGACGGGTGCTGTTCCTCACCGAAACGAGCCGGCGAGTAGTCGTTGCCCCCGATAAAAACAAAGCCGCTGGCGAGGGCGAGAAGCTGTTTCACGTCCCTGGTTGCCTGCGGTGCGATAGGCAGCGGAATGCCGCCGGACAGACGAATGGCCTCCACGTAGGTTCGATTGACTCGAACCTTCCCGGTGCCGGTCGTGTCGATCTCGCAGTTGAGTGCAATGAGTGGTTTCAAGGTATCTTCCCCAATCTTATTGGTTTTGTTTTCTTGGAGTTAGCGGTCAGCTGCGCTGCCGCCGGAACGAAAGAACCACAGGGGCACCGCCGCTTCAGTCGATGCAAACATCGGTCGACGCGGTGCCCTGTTTTCCGCGCAAAGCCATGGCCCCGTTTCTGTGCAGAGCCTGCCGATACGGATCCTGGGAGCGCAGGCTTCCAGCCTGCTTCTAAACCCGCCAGTTTCCGCGCCAGCCAATTCCTTTCGGACGGCTGAAACTTCGACTACTTCCTCTCCGGCACGAGTTCCGGTTCGGACTTCGCAGGCGGAGCCGTCGACTGAGGCGGCTCAGACGGAGCGTTGTTCGACTGCTTGTTCTTGAGCTGGTCGCTGACGATCCAGTCCTTGAGCGCCTCGCCCTTAGGAACGCCCCAACCCGTGGGATGATCCCAGTTGTCTCCGGCTTTGTATCCGGGACCACGATAGTCACCGTTGTCACCGGATGTGATGTCGTGGAAGGTGGACTTATAGTCCGTGGAATCGCCGACACGATAGAGCGTCTCGACCGGCATGCCGATGCGAGTGCCCGCCGCTTCGTCTATTACCGCCCAGAGGGCAGCCCACGCCGGTGCTGACACGGAAGTGCCGCCCCAGGCTTCCCACTTGCCCTTGAAGTAGAACGAATAGGCTGTCATCGGTGACGCGTTGAGCGACACGTCGGAAGTGACGCGCATGTCGCCGGCTGGGACACCAGGTCCTTTCTGCCAGGCTTCACGCGACCACTGCCCTGAGACACCGCCGCCGCCGCCCGTCCAGGCCCATTCGCCCGAACGCTTGCCACCCGAAGAGGTGTACAAGGTCGTGCCACCAACTGCGGTGACATACGGGTCGGATGAGGGATAGTCGACGGACAGCTTGAGCACCGGCTTCTTGGTCGGTTTGCCGTCCTTGTCCTTGCCACCGTCCTCTTCCTCGTCATGCTTGCAGTCATAGGCACCATCGTCGCCGGCAGCGGCGAAAACGGCGATACCCTGAGCGGCAGCTTGCTTGAAGATGTTGTGTTCCGACTTCATCTGGCGAGTGCCGGTATGCTCTTCGCAGAGCCCCCAGCTAATCGTCATGACGTCAGCCTTGTTATCGGTGACCACCTGATTGAACACCTTGGTGAAAGTCGTAAACTTGGCGTCTGCACCCATGTACATCATGATGTCGGCGCCGGGAGCCTGCGAGCTCGCCGTCTGCAGGTCAAGCGTCGTCTCGTCGTTGGTCTTGGTGGTAGTCCCGTTGATAGGGACGTCGATCACCTTGCCGGTACGGACGATCTTGTAGTGCTTCCAGTAGGCATCGACGTCCTTCTGGTCGTATCCCTCGGCAGTAGCGATGGCGATTGTCTTGCCCGCGCCACTAAGTTTGGTGCCTTTGATGTTCTTGTTGTTGGCAGTGGGATACTCATAGACCGTAGCGATATCCTGCGGGGAGAAACCGCTCGGTGTGCTCACCGCGGGTGCAGGCGCAGGTGCCGGATCCGGATCCTTGCGGCGCATGCGGCTCTCGAACTCGGCGAAAGTGTCGAGCCCCATGATCGACTCAACGATCTGCGACAGCCGAGCCGGCAGTGCCGGATCCCGATCGTTCGACAGATACTGCTTCGTCGTACCGTTCGGCAGCGTGATCGTGTACTGGTTGATGGTGACCGAGAAGACCCTCTCCAGCTGAGTGACGGTTCCTTCCGTCTCGATCAGAGTACGGTTGGGTGAAACGCTGATGATCTTCAGACCCCGACTCTGCAGGTGCGCGACCACGAAGTCGACGTCCTGCACAGTGGGCGAAAAGCGCGCCGCGAAGTCGTCCGGAGTCAGATACTTCCGGTAATTGGGCGACGTCGGATTGTAGATATCGGCGAGCAGCTTGTTGAGCCCGACTTCGTCACGCAGCTTGAGCCCGACGACGACACGCATCGTCTGGCTGGGGTCGGCGTGGTTGTTGAGTTTGGACTTTTGCACCACCGACGGTGTGTCGCCAGTGAGGACGAATCGTCCGAAAAGATTGTGCCCAACATTGCTGTTGGGGTTAAACATTGTCAGCAGGAAAAGAAACGTGATTGCGATCGCCGAACAAACGGCGAGCAACTTCCTATTGTTTTTGCCTGACATGGCGTTGCTCCTGATGTTCTGCCCGCACGCGTGGACGCGCGAACAGCGCAAGCTCAGGGGAACCCAGAGATTCATGCCTCCGTTTTCCAGAAGAGACGGGATCAGTCCGACCACGCTCTTCGCTGAAACTCAGACCGTTAAGTCCCTGTTCCAGTGAATGAAAACCGGCGCCTGGACCGCATTCCTGCGATCGTCATGGGCGCCGGTTTCACCTCAGCTTTGCTTTTTTGCTGTTGATGGACTCCCCGGTTACAGCCGGGAAGGGTCTTAGTTGAAGTGCGAGGGATTGTCGACTAGCGGATCGTCGAACTTCGGTTCGACCTTCCAGGCGGGATCATGAGTGTCCTTCAGATTCTCCGAAGAGTCATGACGCTCCAACCTCGAGGTGCCATCCGCGTTGAAGATTTCCTCGCTCTCGAGCGTACCGTCCCAACGATAGGTCCGAACTTTGCTCGGCTTGCCGTTGACGATGTCGGTCGCTTTCTTGACGTTGCCCCTGCCGTACCGCTCGAACTCGAGGATGCACTTGACGGTGGTGCCGTCGGCGCTGAATTCCTCGACTTTCTCGAGCGTGTAATAGCGATAGGAGCTGTACGCGGAGCGATAACCACTCCACGTCTGCTTGAACTGTGCTTTGCCGTCGGCACCGTATACGGTGACAAGCATGCGGTCGACAAAGACCTCGCGGTCCTGATCGCGCGTGCCATCGAGACGGAAGGTCTCGACTTTCGAGTCACCGTTTTTCAGCTCCACGGTCTTGGCCCACACCGTCTTGCCGTCAGCATGATAGAAGACGCCGGTCTTCTTGCCGTCGGTGTCAGTCGTGATTTCGGCCAGTACGCGCGAGCCGCCGTTGCGATAACGCAACGTCTTGCTCGAACCATCAGCCTTGAACTCCGTTTTGGAGTCCAGATCACCACTGATGCGGTAGGTCTTCTGTCCGACCTTGGTGGTGCCATCGGCAGCCATCTCGGTGGACGATTGGACCTTGGTCGTGTAAGGGTGCAACTCCTGCACCTCCTTGACCGAGCCATCCGGGCGGAACAGTTGCCGCTGCGTCCGGCCGCCCTGACGAAACTGAATCTCGACTTTCACCAGCGTCCCATCTTCGAGATAGGTGTAGATACGCTGGAGCTCTTCGGACTCGTCCGGTTTGGGCACGACCTTGACGATGTACTTGGGCTGCGCAGGAGTGGTCGCAGCAGGTGGAACCTGCGGCGCCTCCTCCTCCTTCTTGCAGCCGGCAAGCGGCAGGGCAAACACAGCAATAAGCGCTAACCCGGCAATCATGCCAGGTCTGTAATTGAATCGGCTCATTGTTGTTCTCCGATTGCGAAGGTTGAAAGCCTCCGCATTATGTTCTTTGACGCGGCACCGGTGGTGATACCACCGCGCCGATATCCTCAGCAGAAAACGAGGGCGTCGCCCGATGCGAAAAATTTCGCAGAAGCGGCAAGCCGTTTCAACCGTCAGGTCGGAAACGCGCTTGCCGCCCCAGTTGCGAAACTAGTCGATGCGGGGGCAGGAACCGCCGTTCATGTACTCGAGCATAGCGACACGCTCGGGCACAGGCGGGTGAGTGAGCTGGAGATACTTCCAGACGCTCTTGATCCACTGCCACAGGGACGCCGGCTTGGGGTCGGCGGCGACAGCATCGAAGATCGGGTCGATGGTCATCATCGGGCGCAGCGCACGATACATCTCGGCGTCGCGGCCCTTCGGACGGTTCTTCTCGACGTACGCAACCAGCTTCAGCAGCGCAGTCGCGAGGTCGCACGGATTGCCGGTCATCTCGGCACCCGAGGCATCAGCTCCCGACTCGCGAGAGCGGACGACGAAAGCCTGAATGATCTTGGTGAACTGGCTGATGATCTGGAAGATCACCGCGGTGATGATCCACTCCAGAACACCGGTGAAGAAGCCCTTCTTCTCGGGATTCATGCCGACGGTCTTCTTGAACCAGTGGATGCTGCCCATCAGGATCCGGACGCCACCGTCGACGATCGAGAAGAAGATCATCGACAGCACCGACACGAAGGTGTTGAGCGCCACGTCGTAGTTCTTCACGTGACCGAGTTCGTGAGCGAATACAGCTTCGATCTCGGCATCGGTCATGCCGCATTCGAACAGACCCTTGGTGGCAGCCACCACGGCCTTGCGATGGATCGGACCAGTCGCGAAGGCGTTGGGCAGCGGGTTGTCCGAGATGTACACCGGCGGCTTGAACTTCAGACCGCTCTTCGCGTAAACGCGATCGACGATCTCAATCAGCCGCTTGTGCTCCGGAATCGACGGATCGGCCGGCACCGACTTGGTCATGAGCAGCGCCACCTTGGCACTGAACCACCACATGACGAACGGAAGCAACCACCACAACATCCCGAAACCGAGCTGGAACTTGTAGGTGAAACCAAAACCCCAGAGGGCAAGCAAAATCAGACCGCCCATCGCGCCGTAGCCGATGAGAGTCTTAATCCAAGCAAGCAACTGTGCATGCTTGATCGCCGGATACTTGGGATGATCCGGCGGAATTACAGTGATACGCGCCATTGTTATTTCTCCAAATTGTTTGAGAAGCGCTTGAAGGGAAGTGTCCGGTCGTTGAGTCAGAACTCGAGCGATCGTCTGGAGTCAGATAGGCAGCGCCGAGTCGACAGACAGTTTCGAGTGAAACAATCCGCCGGTCGGCTGCGCTAAAGTCAGTTCCAAACGATTAATCTGGTACTCGCAGCGATGCAAAAACAGTCACGGCATCCAGGCAATCCAGGCGGCGCACCACAGACAGTGTCAATGACACGTCCATGACGTCACACGCGCGAAGATTGCTCTAGGTACTTAACTGCCTGATAGCGCTTTTGAATCCAAAATTCTGAAAAAACAACACGGACTTGAAGGTACTAATTGTCATGATATTGACTCAATACTCAGGAAAGATATTGACTTTGAATAGAGTTCATAAAAGAACGTAGTGATCAGGCCTAATATTTGATGTCAAGAACACGTAAGTATCGCCATCGACTAGTGGCTAACCATTTCAGCCCAGCCACCTTGACAGCCGCAATTGTCAAGAACCGCACCCTGAGCGGATTCTTTGGCAAATAGCGAAGCTAGCGTCATCGCTGAAAAGTGCTATTTTTGAGAACACCATCCCAAAATCACTATGCCGGAAATTAGCAAACCAAATCATTCGATCGGCGTGACCTACGGCTTACTGTCGGCGCTTCTTTTCGGCTTGAGCACGCCGTTAGCAAAAGTTCTAGTTGGCACTGTAGAACCGCTGATGTTGGCCGGTTTGCTCTACCTCGGGTCAGGACTCGGTCTGAGCGTACTGTTCTTGTTTAACAAGATCCGCTCTCCTGAGCGTTTTAACCCTATAAAATTTCAAGACCTGCGTTATCTGGCTGGCGCCATTACATTCGGTGGCATAATCTCGCCCGTGCTTTTGCTGTTCGGCATATCAATGACTACTGGCTCTACAGGCGCATTATTACTCAATCTCGAGAGTGTTCTAACCGCAGTTCTTGCCTGGGTTTTCTTTAAAGAAAACTACGACCGCAGGATTGTACTTGGAATGGCCGCCATCGCCCTCGGTGGCATTACACTTTCCGTGGTCGGACAAAACGGTATCGCTTTAAGCTGGGGATGCGGATTAATCATTCTCGCGTGCCTGGGCTGGGCGATCGACAATAACCTGACTCGCAACATCTCGCACGCGGATGCAGTTCAAATTGCCATGCTCAAAGGACTTTGCGCAGGTGTGGTCAACTTGAGCATGGCACTGATGCTGGGCGGCAGGCTACCACATACGGTACCAGCAGTAGCAGCAGTCATTGTAGGCTTCCTCGGTTACGGACTCAGTCTGGTCCTGTTCGTTCTCGCGCTGCGCCATTTAGGAACCGCTAGAACCGGTGCATATTTTTCAACCGCTCCCTTCGTCGGCGCACTCGCTGCAATTTTTCTATTGAGAGAACCGGTCACGCCACACCTGGCACTAGCAGCCATTCTCATGGCAGCCGGAGTTTGGCTCCACATTACCGAGCACCACGAACATCTGCATGAACACGAGCCGATGGAACACGAGCATGAACACGTTCACGACGAGCACCATCAACACGAGCACAGCCCGGAAGATCCCGTCGGCGAGCCGCATACGCACGCGCACCGCCACGACCAACTGATCCACTCACACCCACACTACCCCGACATTCACCACCGCCACGAACATTAGCGTTCGTCGAAGTGGTAAGCAAAGTCGCTTTTGACAGATCCCGGGAGCGCAGGCTTCCAGCCTGCATCTAACTCCGTTTATCCAGGACATTTCCGAAAGAAGAGAGAAATAAGTAATGAAGGTTCGAAGCCCCTCCTTAAAGAACGGTCTCAAAACAGGCTGAAAGCCGCGTTCCCACGAGTTGACGCATTCGCCTCTAAATCGTTTAAGATCCGAAAAGTTACTTGGTCAAACTCGAGTCGGTAGGCTTCATTGTTTCCCAGCGCCCGGTGCGGCTCATCGTGTCTTTTTCTTTGGTGCGCAGAATCTTTTCTTTGATTCGGAATGCTTCGTCCTTGCGTCCCTGGTCTTCTAAGAACTTGATATAGTGCGTCTGAAGCTTAATCACCTGTGGATCTTTCTCTCCCAGCAGTTTCGTTTTCGCAGCGATCGCTTCTTTGTAATAACGCTCAGCCTCTGCCTTTTTGCCCCAATAGTGATAGAGCAAGGCGGCATTCTGCATGATTGTCGATGTCTCGACACTGTCTACACCAGTCAGTCTCGTGTAAACCTTGATCAAACGTTTTAAAACCGGAGCGCCGTGACTGTAACGCTCGGTCGCGTAGTAAACGCGGCTCAGCGTCTGCAAAGTTTGAATCAAGCGCGGATCGCTGTCATCGTATTCTTCCATCAACTCCAGACCGAAAAGCGTCAGTTCTTCTGCCGCTTTATAGTCTTTGGCAGCCATCGCCTGTTCAATCGAACGAAACAGAATCGGCCATTTTTTGTCCGCTTCTGTGTAGCCGTCATTTTTTGTTTCAGTGTCGCTCAGAACCGGTCTCCTGACTCCAGAAATCCTCGACGTCGAAGCCCACTGCCAAAGTGCAAGGTGGTTTCGATGTTCGTCACAGACTATATGCCTGCAAACGCTTCCGAGTTAACACCTCTGGAAAAATTTGGGCAATTTATTCAGACGCTTGTTAGTGTAACGGTTCAGTAGTCGCTCGCGAAGGTTAGCGCTAGGCATTCTCCGAAGCTCGACCGTCAAAACACAGACAGAGTCGTAGACATCGGTTAAAGCCAGTTAAGCTCTGGTACCAAAAACGTGATTGTATGAACCTTGGCATACATTAACCTAACTTGCCTTGAATACTACCGCGTAGAGGCTGCTAGGTTATTGACATCTTCTATTTTCTTTTTTGAACTCATTAAAACTCAAGCAGCCAACCCACATAGTCCTTAGTCCATACCGATAGGTTCTCTCTGAACTCCAGGGTGGTACGCGACTTCGGTCAGGGACTTATGGGATGTCTGGCGTGTGCGAGTTCATTTAACCTGAAAGGGAACTTTATGAACACTCAAGTAGCGACAATCGTCACTGGCGGCGGCAGGGGCATCGGTCGAGCCATTGCTGAACGCATGGCCGCTGAAACGGCTGTTTTGGTAGTGGGCCGAACCGAAGCCGACCTCAAAAGCCTCTGCGACCTCGTCGTCAAGGCTGGCGGCAGCGCTGACTATCTGATCGGCGACGTCTCACAGCCGGAGACCGCTGAAGCGGCGCTCGCCAAGCTGGCCGCCAAAGGTTTGACCGTGCAGAATCTGGTGTGCAACGCCGGCATCGGCACGAGCAGCCCAGCGCACAAGCAGGATCGGCAAGTCTGGAAGGACATGTTCGCCGTCAACGTCGATGGTGCGATGTGGTTTATCCAGGCATGCCTGCCCGGAATGATCGAACGCAAGAGCGGCTCCATTTGCGTGATTTCGAGTGTCGCCGGCGTCAAGGGCATCAAGTACCAGACCGCGTACTGCGCGACCAAGCACGCGCTGGTCGGCATGGCACGCGCGATTGCGCTCGAGGTGAAGAAGCACAACATCCGTGTCGTGCCGATCTGCCCCTCGTTCGTCGAAAGCGAAATGACCGACCGCGTAATCGCCAACCTGGTCAAATTCCAGGGTCTCACACCCGAGGCGGCGCGTAAGAAAATCGAGGATACGAACCCGCAAAAGCGCATCATCCCTGCCTCCGAGGTCGCCGACAAGGTGGCTCTCGTCTGCGCCGGACTGCTTCCCGAATTCAACGGCGAACCGCTCATGATGACGGGCGCCGAATAGGAGCTTCCCCATGGATACTCGACTCACTGTCCTGACCGACTGGATTCGGACATCGGCAGCTCGCGCAAACGGGCTGCTCGTGCCGATTTCTGGAGGGTCGGACTCTGCTCTTGCTTTTCACCTGCTTAATCAGGTTTATCCCGACAAGACCATCGGCGTCTACGTCGGCAAGGCCCTGCGTGCGCGGGAGTGGTTTTGCAACACGGGCACGGTGCGCTTCGTCGACGACCTCGGACTGGCTCCGGGGCACGCCGAGGTCGAGCGCAACGCCATCTGCCAGCGCCTCAGTCTGTCTGAGAACCGCTGGCTGGTCGGCACGCGCAATCGCACCGAAAACGTGTTCGGTACCTTCAGCCTGGCCAGCCGGGTGGCAACGTATCTTCCGATCGTCGGCGTTTGGAAAACAGACGTCATGGAACTCTGCGAACTGATCGGCGTGCCTGACGAAGTCACCGAATCCAGTCGCCGAGCCGATCCCAACTGCGGCCGCCCGCAGTCTCTCGCCGAGATTCCGCTCGAACTCGTGGACATCTTCCTCAAAGTTCAAGTCGGGGTTCTCGACAAAAGCGCTCTGGCTGCGCTTGCCGAAGCTCAGGTCGCGTACCTGGACGAAGCGTATGCAGCCAACCGCTTCCGCACCGCACTGCCGACCATTGGTCCGGACCTCGACTGAGCGTCCGGTCGTCTCTATAGCACCTTCCCAAAAGAGGGACGAACGGTGCCGCCGTTCGTCCCTCGTAGACGGCTAGCCGCGTTGCAGGGTCATACTCGGCCCTGCGCCAAACGCATTTAAACACAAACCAGCGGAATTCAGGTTATCGATAAACCCGTTCCGACCTGGTAAGGGTGCAAGCCTTGAGAGGCCTCTGCTCCTGAAACCGAGCACCATGGATGGTGCCGCTTTCGAAAAACTGGAACAGTGTCATGAGACTTAAAATCGAATTCGCGATCTGCCTCGCCCTCTCCGCGATCTACTGGCTGTTGCTCTTCCCGCTTCTCGGAGCAACGTCGACTGCGCCTTCAGCCATGGTCCTCGCCGGGGTCATTGCTGGATACGCAGCGATTTGCACGATGGAACTGCAACTTTTCTACGGCGCCCAGATCGCGCTGGGAGCCAGATTCTCGAAGTTCAAACAGACCATGATTTTCGTCGCCCTGATCGCGTCACAACTCCTTCCGCAATACGTGGTCTTCTCGCTACTCAGCCTGGTTGTGCCCGGGTTGGTGACCTCGTACGCCTGGTTCGCGCTGGCCGTTGTCTGCGGTTTCATCGGTAATTATGCGGCGCTGGTCAGTAGTGGAGAGATTCGCGAACGAGTTGAATTGATCGAGATGCGCAGACGCGTGACGCTTATTGTGAGAACTCACGGTGCGTACCTTCCGGTGCTTAAGGGCACTGAGTTGGATTACGGCGAACCTCTTCTCATCGCACGAGAAGATCTGGCCGACACGGAAGAATGCCTCGGAATGGCATGGACTGCGATGAATCAGCGTGATTGGGAAACGGCGGACCGCTATCTCCTGATCGCGATTCCGCAACTCAAGGAGTGCGGAATGCTCGGAATTATGCGCGTCGCAGCCGCCTGTATCGTTATGAAGCAAAGCCACGAAGCCCTCGGCAACACGAAAGAAGTCGAGGAGTACGACCGTCGTTTGAAATACCTTTCGCAGCTTTACTCTAAAAGCGGTGCCTTCTAAGCACTGCTAAACCTGACGACGGACCGGCATGAGAAGCCGGTCCGTCGTTACGGTTTTAGTTTCTGTTAAACCTGGAGAGCATTCTACTACTCTCTTTCGTTGAACCTCGAAACCTAATCTGCATCATTTTGTGGATAGGTTTCGCCACTCAAGTAATCATCTGGATTATTCGAGGGCAAATCTTTATCGTGTATCTCGTCATGTGGATCGCGAGTGAGGTCTTTTCCAGGATCATCGTTGGGATCGTATTCGGCGATAAACTGCACTGCGACTGGTTTGGCAAGGGACACCTGAGTTACGTCGACCGACTTCGTAGACAAGCTGGTAGATATCACCAACGATAAGATCGAGACCGTAAACATGTTGAACACTCCTTCAAAATCGTCTGCTTCCCTGGGTTTTGCGATCAGTTCGCGTCGCCCAATTTGGGGAACATTCCGCCTCTAAACGGTTCATCATTACTTTGCATCTGTGTACATTTTGTGCCTTCCTATTCGTGAACTTCCCAATCGGCCGGCAGGACAAACGCATGACAAGGCTCTCGAGTTCCTCTTGAAGTCATCCTACTTGCAATATCAACCAGCAATATCGACACTTTACGCACCTGCGACATACTACATAATTTCGTAGTGTTTGTCAAAGGACAAGAGGCGCCAGGCAAGCGGGTTGCGACCGTAGTCGCTCGCTCGGCTGACGCCAATTGCAGACGAGCACCGAGGATGCTGAAGCAGAGTGCCTCAGGAATCCTTCTTGGTGTCGTCTTTTCCGTTGTTGTCCTTCTTGGACTCGTCCTTTTTCGTGCCGAATACGTTGAACATGTTCAGCATGCGGTACATTTCAGCGCCAAATCCGAGGGCGCCGAAAAGCAGCATGAGAAGCGCGTCCCACGGACGTCCGCCCAACAGATGAACGCCTAGCCAATGACCGCACCATCCCAGAATCAGCGTCGCACCCACCAGAGTGTAGGCGAACTGTGACGCGGCAGCCATGTTGACGGCGTCTTTCTGGTTGATCTTGGGAATCAAGGGCTTGTCGGCCGGCTTGGGATCGTTCGATTTCGGGTCGGGCCGCGTTGGCTTCCCATCCCGATCTTCGGGAGCTTTGTCGCTCATGATTTGATCTTCCTTCTGCTTTCTCGCCGAGGCGATTTACATGTAGTTGATTGACCAAATCTCAGGCGTCAAGCGAGTGGCGCCCTGAGCGATCAAGTATTCTGCAAAACTCTTCCCGCTGCTGTCGCCGCCGGAAGCAAACCAGGCCGCCTCCTCTTGTGCGACATCCATGGTTGAGGGAATGGCGAGAAAGTCCTGTTTATCAACGTTACCGGTCCATTGTTCCGGACTCTGGACCACGAGGATTCGTGGCTGTGACATCTTGGTGTTCCTCTTTCGTTCCGATGGGAACTCAGTTCGAGTGAAGTCTTAACACCATGAATCGGAAACGGAGAGCCGCTTTCATGGCGACTCTCCGTTCCGATTACAATGATGAAGTGTGGCTGCGCTTATTAGCGACCGCGAGGCTTGGGACTCGCGACGCGCTTGGCGGCGGCAGGGCTGAGACGACCGCCGTTCTTGGCGGGAGCGGCAGCTGCGTTCACGAGCAGTCCGCGCGCACCCAGTTCCTCGATCACGGAATCGACGAGGAGCTGCTTGAGCGCTTCGAGACGGTCTTCGGCTGTACCGAAGCTGTTGGCGTAGTCGGCGATGCTGCGCCGAATCACCTCTTGTGCTTCCTTGCGGCCGTAGACATCCTTGATCGCGACCACCTGCTTCTTCGTGCTCCTACCGGGCGGGCGCTTGTAGCTCAGGAAGTAGTGTTGGAGCCGTTCGATCAATCCAGCCGGCACCTCTTTGATATCCTGGATGCCACCATAGACGATATCATTTTCCAGCACGGCGACGATCTTGTCGTCTGCCTGACCCTTGTCGACCATGCGCAGACCGCCAATCGGCCGCGCATTGAGAAACAAGTCGCCGCTCAGGATATCGCGTTCGGTCAGAACAACGATATCGAGCGGGTCACCGTCGCCGGTGACATTCTTCAGACCGGTCCGCTTCATGCAGAGGTCGGCAATGGTCTCGCCGCAATAGGTCTGCGGGACAAAACCGTAAAGCATCGGGCACATCGATGAGAAGCGCTGGGGGCGGTCGACGTGCAAATGGCCCGTGGCTTTCGCCAGCTCGAACTTGACCGGGCTGCCCGGTACGATCTCGATGTAGGCCTGCACCAGATTCGGTGCACTCTCACCGGGTGAAACTCCATGCCACGGATGTGACTTGAACTGCGTGGCGAACAGTCGTTTGAATTCGTCGTTGATCATTTGTACTCCTTGCAGGCGTCAATTCTAACGCCTCTGTTCGAAGATATAAAGATTCGCGGCGGTGAAGCAATCGTCACCGCCGAAGAAAACACCCCCGGAGAAGATCTCCGAGAGTTAATCGGCAACCACATCGGAAGCCGCCGCCGTCAATTTCCACGAAAGCACCCTGTGGTAGCTCACGTTCGTTTGCAAGCAGCGAATCATGCAAAAGACAGCGAAAGGCTTCCGACTTGACGAAGATACCCTCTTGGGAAATCTTCGATAAGCGTCCTCAAATGGGACCTCAGGCTTCCGTTCGCGGTGGAGGCGTGGGAACCTCCGCATCTGTCGATACCAGCACCTGGTTCCTGAGGGCGCCGTGCAGTTCGGTAAAGCTGATCTGGAGCGACTCGAGACAGCGCGCGATCATGTATTCGGCGAGTCCCTTCGCATCCTTGATCGAGTGTTTGGTTTTACTGACGCCAATGATCAGGTGCTCGGTTTCGCCGACCTTGACGACGGTCGGATCGAAGAACTGTTTGCGCAGTTCAGGAACCGCCGCCACAAGCGTCATCGGATCGTAGAGGTTGAACGAGACAACCAGGTCCCAGATCGTGTCTGCGCCAGTGCGATCGAGCCCCTTGCCGCCAAGGAATTGGCCGCAGAACCAAGCCTTGTCGCACCGTGCCGGCAGCTTCTCGCGATGCGGATCGTCAGCAGCCATGTTGGCGCGCTTCCAGAGCGATTCGATCGAACCTTGCTGAGCTTTGAGCAACTTGATGCCGACCGGATGTCCGGTGGCAGCGAGGTCGTCGTAGAAGCTTCGCGGCACCTGGCAGGCGCCGGCGGCGAAGCGAGTCAGGATGGTGAGCGGGATGGCCAGCTCCTGGAATCGCCGATAGACGAACTTGGCCGATTCCATGTCGAACTTGTTGTTAGCCGCGTCATCTGGCTCGAAGAATCCTTCATCGTTGATGAAAATATCGTCGGTGCCCTTGATGAGCGTGACACCGCCCATGATGGCAACCGATTTCACCTTCAACTTGACCAACTCGGCATGTTCACGCAGAACCGCGGCAATGTCGGTGAGACCCGAGATCAAGACCAGGGTCAGGCTGTGATCGTCGGCTTCCTGCAATGTCCGCAGCAGAAGAGGCGCACCTTCTTCCACTTCGCTCGCGTCGGCGAGGTAAGGAATATTCTGAAGCTTCTTCAGCTTCTCGCCGACTGCGTTACCGCAGTCGGTGCCGACACCGACCGGAACCTGGGGCTGGCCGATCGCCTTGAGCGTGCCTTTGGCCAGGCGCGCGCGCTCCAGCGGCGGCGCCAGGTTGGCGACCACGGCTTTGAGTTCGAACAGGTCTTGCCGGCGAGAGCCGTGCGTGTTGAGGAAGGCAAGCTCGCGCTTGCGACGTTCGCCGTCGTGCAGCAGCAGCGTATCTTCGTCATCGAGGTCTTCACCGAAATCGCCGATCACGACGAGGCGCTGACGCAGTGCTTTAACTCGTTCGCCGAACCATGCGAAGAGTTCATTCATGTCCATGGCTTCTGGATTTGTCTTTGTCGTCATATTTTTGAACTTGCTTTCTAATCCCTAGTTGGGCACAGACCACCGGCGGTAGTCCCTCTCAGCCCGATCAACGTCGGTGTTTGCGACATGCAAACACCGACGTGAGCAATCGAACGTGACACGGCTCGAGGTTATTAACGGAGCCGTTTGTTGAACGTCACGAAAAGCATGATCTCTGCCGATTCAGCGAATCAGGCGAGAATGGTTTTGAGCGTCCGAAGATAGGCTTCGGCACCGCCGGCGGTGAGCCCCGTCGCTGCATAGCGCGGCATGGTCTGGCGCACACTGCGTGTGGGCTTCATGTCCACCTTGCCCCAGTCGGTCTGCTCGGTCACCAGGTGCGGAACGCGGGTCACCTTGATCGGCGTGACCTGATAAATTTCCTTGCGAATCGCCTCGTTGAGGCTGAGCGCGGCGACCAGGTCGTGGATGAAAATCAGCTCTTCCGGATTCTTTTGCTGGCGCGGGCGCACTGCGGCGTCGTACCAGAGTGCGTACAGGTTGTAGAGCGCGATCGTTCCGGAGTTCTGCGGAAGCAGCTCGCGAAGCGCCTGGGCGTTTTGGAAACCGATGGACTGCACGCGAGTGACCTCGGTCGGCATCAGGTAGATCGGGCAGGTGAGCCCGAGCAGAACCGCATGGGCAGCCTGCGGGTCGCAGGCGACGTTGAACTGCTTCGGATCGCGCGGCTTATCGTCAAACTGCATGAGCTTGACGTTGCCCCAGGTCGCGAACATCGCATGCACTTCCTTGAAGCGGTCGGCGACCTCGGGACATCGCACCAGAAGCTGGTAGAGACCAGTCATCGGTCCGCCGACGGCGACCATGACGGAGCTGGGCGGCAGAGTGAAGAGCAGCTTGCCGAGTTCTTCCTGCGATTCGAGTTCGCTGTGGCGGATGGCCTGCAACGGGTCGCAGTCCAGAAACTTGTAGTACTCGGCGAAGTGCACCCAGTGCGGCACGAGCGTGCGCGGTGCGATGCCGCCGTCGAAGATGCGGATGTTGGTAACGCCGAAGTGACGTAAGAAGTTCTTGGCGCGCAGCGCCGACGCTTCCTGAGCCATGCGCGAACTGAGCGGATCCCACTGCCAGAGGGCGTGATCGCGGGAGGCACCGAAGCGCACCGGACGACCGGTGAGCACGACGTGAACGATCGCGTCCGGATTCAGCCTGCAAAGCGCGATCACCTGGACAAAGTTGTCCGGGTCGGGCGCGTCGACGAAGGCGAGGATGTGTTGCTTGACCGTTCCGCTGGTGGGGGTGGTTGCTTCCATAATTCGAGGCATCTTTCTGCTTGTAACAAGGAGAGCCGCATCACGACCTGCGCGACACGGCTCCCCGATTCGACTGCGTTCGTCCATTCGAACGCAATGTGCAAACCACGAAGTTCCGCCCCTGGCAGAACTTCGCTCTACGGCTTCAATCCGTTCGTGTGTGGGACCTCCCGAAACGACACCGTGGATTACACGTCATCAGTTCCGAGAGCCATGGCGCACGCGATGAGCGTTAAGCCTTCTTGGCCGGGAGTCGCAGAAGCGCCGCTTCGAAGAGCTTCTTGTGGTCGAACGCCAGGGCGCGGCCCTTGAGCTCGCTGACGCGCACGAAGCGGGCAGAGCCAGCCTGGGCGTCATCACCGGCGTTGAGCTTGGACATCACCTCAGCCTGCCGGTCCTTGGGGATAAACCAGGCATAGCCATGATCGACGACGTGACCGCGTTCGTCGCGATCGGGGTCAGAGCGCACGTCGATAAGCACCATCTCGCTGGCCGGCACGCGGTAGGTAAACTTGTCGTGGTCGCCGGTCGCATTGGGGTTGACGAAGCACTCTTCCGTCACCTCGCGAGCGGCGCACTCCGGCAGGCTCTCGAGCTGAACGTTGAGGAATCCGCCCGGAAAACTCTCCATGCCCTTGTACGGATTGGCACCGCGCACCATGGTGAGCACGAGCGGGTCTTCGGCGTCGATGTCGGCGAACACGGCAGTGGTGGTGGTCGAGTCGGCCTTCGGGAAGCGGTACACCATCAGGTGATCGCCAGTGACCAGCATCTTGACGGCGCCGGTAGGCACCATCTCGACGGCTTGCTCGTTGATGTGCGCGAGCGTGGGGAGAAGGTCGTTCAAATCCTTGAGCGCGTCGACCACGACGATCAGATCGTGACCGTGGTTCTTGAGCGTGGTGACAGCGTCGGTAAGCTGCGTGGCGGTCGGCGAACCGGCAAGAAGGATGATCGAGTCGCGCCCGATCTGGTAAATCGGCCACTCGACGTCGCACGCGATCGAGTCTGCGGTCGGCCCGCGCAGCGAGTCTTCGCTGAGCACGGGAAGGCGTTGGGCCGCGGCGATCGCCTGGAGAGCGGCGAGACGCTCCTGCCATTTGTCACCCTGACGAGCACCGCTAGCGGTGACAGCAACAGCAGCGACTTCACCACCGGCGGTGGCGGCTTGAGCGACGACGCTGTTAGCAGCGCCTGAAAAGACGAGGAGTTCGAATGCACGTTTCATCTGTTTTGTTTTCCTTCAAGGGATTTCGGTTCCGGCAGGCCCTGCTTGCATGCAGGAGGCTATGACTGCCGGGGAATGACCTGGATGGTCGAAAAACCACTCTCCCTTCTCGACGCCTGTTTAATTATCCCTTCTTCGAGGGGTAAGAAAAGCATCGCGGTAAGTGAGCAGAGAGAGTTGGAAACTTTGTGATCGTGACCTCACGTCACAAGAAAAAAAGAGACTGCGAAACTCTATAAGCTATTGAGATCTGATGACAAGGGAGGTTATCTGAAATGATTGATAGATAGTACTCTAGCGGAAAAGAAACGCTGATTCCCTGGGAAAAACTTCCGACTAGCGAACCTCGCGCGACTGAGACGTAATTTTCTTAGCTGCACTTAGCCTGGTATCCATGCCGGTTGTCAATGTTTCACACTAAGCATTTTCAAATCAACCGCACTCTCCAGCACTCGACAACAAGGTTGTCAAAACGCGAAGAAGACCCCAGAGAAGGACTTTAAAGACTCTTGTTAGCCCACCAGTCGACTTGTCAAGAAAACAGACAGAAGACAACAACATGCCAAGCAGATTTAAATCAAAGCCTGGAAAAACTCCACAGAGATCTCAAGAGACAACCTGGTTCACAAGTGGTTAGAGAGATCTGGTCGTTCCGGTCAATCGTTCATAGTGCTTACGGTCTTTGCCAGCCATATCAAAACGTCCAACTCGCTCGTACGCCTCAGAGCGATGGAGGTAAGCGTTCACCAACTCCGGTTCCAATTCAATCGACTTGGAAAAATCATCAATCGCTTTTTGATGACGCCCCATTTCAGCATTGGCCAAACCACGCATGAAATAAGCATCCGATCGATCCGGAAGGATGTTTATCAAGATAGTCAAATCGGCAATTGCTCGACCAGTGCTCCCTGTTTGGAAGTGTGCCTGGGCACGCAAATAATAAATTTCAGTGATTTCAGGTTCCAAATCAATAGCATTGTTCAAGTCGGCAACAGCTTCTTCGTATCTTCCTAAAGCGAGATACGAAGTTCCTCTGCCGATATAACCGACAGCAAAAGCCGGTTTTAAAGCCAATGCCCGATCGAATCGTTCCAGCGCAGCCGAATGGTTTCCTTCGGCAACCAATTCAACCGCCTCGTTGAAAACCTCCTCCACATCAGTGGAATTTACCGCGCTAGGTTTTGCCGCTGGAGCTTTCTCAATCTTGCTCAAACGCTCCTGCAAGTCGTGCGCGTGCTGCAGCCAGCTGCTAGCCGCTTCAGTGCCGTCCCACAGATCTCTGAGCTCGGAACTGGCAATCACTCTTGAAATCACGGACTTCGCCTTATTCGCCAATTCATCACTGGCTGAATACCTCTGCTCCTTGATCCATTGAGTGACCTCAGGCGGCAAACTCGCTGCCGGAAATCCGCGTGATGCGGAAATCATTTCACACGCGGCAACCGCTCTTTCAGCATCGCCTGAGTCAATGAAGTTGTCCGAATTATCAACGGTCTCGATGGCAAGCGTGATCGAATTACTGCTTTTCGACACGCCGAGCTCTCTGAGCCACTCCTGCGCTCCATCATTACCGAAGCTGCTTGTATCCCAATCCATGCGCCATACTCACACGAGAAGAGTTCCGAAACGATGCATTAGTGTATCACTTATAAAAATGCTATCGTATTAACCAGCCTAACTATGATATCTGACCAAACAAGATTGAAAAATAAACCCATCAGCGCTTTGGGCAAACATGTCATCGCGCTTGTCATGCTGGTTTCGGCAGGACTAGCATCCAGCTGTTTCAGTTCGATCGATCCGTCGAAGCTCGACCGTTCCGCTGCGTATGCCGCCGGAACTCCACTCCCACCCGGCGTGTCGATTAAAAACCCAGTCAAGTATCGTGTCCGCATGCGGACAAAAGTCGTGGTGCCACAAACACAAACTAAGTGCGAACAACTGCGAGTCTGGCACGCACTTCCCACGACACGCCCCTGGAGCCGAGTCACTCGCGTTCCGGGAATAACATCGCTGACTTATTTGCCGAAAACAGGCAAGCTCGAACTAGAAGACGACCGCGTGTCAGCCCACGTTTATTTCGAAGAGAACGCCAAATTTCAAAAAGGGCAAATTCGCTATTTTCAGTCGGACTTCGAGGTGTTTTCCTGCGAACGCAATTTCGACCGCGGCGGACGAGCTGTCACGTGGAAAATGTACACCGCTAACGATTTTAGAGGACTGGACATTCCCAAAACGGTCAACCCGGAAATCTCAGCATTAGCCGACCGTTTGAAAAACGCCTATGGCCCCGTCGATTTTGTTTTGGAATCCTGCAAATGGATTCGCGACAATGTCAAATACGATGCGAGCGTGCCGTATGGAGTCGAAGACGCGAACGCGATCATGCAAAACAAGCGAGGTCACTGCGGTCACCAGCAGACTATTTTCAAACAACTGTGCGCGCGTGCAGGCCTGCCGTACAAGGGCGTTCTCGGGCTGGACTTGTTCTCACCCAATGGCATAGGCGACCTCTCGCCTGTACGCGCTGATTATGTTAACGCCCATACGTGGGCGCAGGTTTACTTCGCCGGTATCGGCTGGGTCGAAGTTGATACCGTAGAAGGTGCACAATGCTTTAAAATAAACGAGCGTTTCGTACAGAACAACACAGCCTTCGAGAATTATGCTGTCTGGGTAACCGAAGGCGACGAAACTAGAGAAGTCGAATGGCGCTCCGAAAACGGCAAGTTTTACTGCGATTACGGCGTCGAGAATCTGATTACGTTTTCGAAAAGCCCGGGCTGACCATCAAGCGCAAGCACTACTGAACGTCAAGCCAAGCTCTGCTGATCGTGAACCGTAACCACTGGTGAGCGTTAAGCGTAAGCTCTGCTGAGCGTTAAGCGTAAGCTCTGCTGAGCGTGAAGCGTAAGCTCTGCTGAGCGTGAAGCGTAAGCACTGCTGAGCGTGAAGCGTAAGCACTGCTGAACACCAGAGACCCGCAGTTCATGAGGCTTAAGTGTAGGGGCGCTTTGCAAGCGCCCATTCCGTTCTGTTTCGACAAGGCCAGGATTAGCAGCCCCGGCGCTTACAAAGCGCTCCCTGAGGGAACCGAAGAACAGAGACTTCGAAACGTCCACCGCTGACCATTTACCCGCCTCCTCCACCACCCCTCCGACAACGCATAGTAGTGTCGATGACCGTACAAAGAGGCAATGGCATCCCTCTGGCGTTCGAACGCCTGAGGAATGCCATCGCCCCTGATTTAGCCACGTTCACCGAGTTTCTCACGCGTCTATATCGATCAAATCAGCCGGCTTCCGGTAGCACGGGTGGTGCGAACATCGGCCTAGCCGCGATCAACATCAGGTGGTCGCGGAGCCGGCCGCGTCGGCGATCCGGGTACGCGGAAAATCGGCCGGGGTGGCTCCCGCGAGGACGCCGGCGAACGAGGTCGGAAGGGCGGCATCGGTGATGGCGACGACGAAGGCGACGAGCGTTTTCTCGTCGGAGCGAAGCAGCAGCTCTGCCGTCTGGGCGGCGGTTTCCGCACCGGCGAGCAGAACTTCCGCGGCGCTCATGAAGGCATCGGCGACCACGCAACAGCGCAGCGCGTTAGCAGTGGCATAGCCATCGACGAATTCGGAGAAAACTTCGGCGTCGTGCTCCGGGTCGATGACAGGAAGCGCGGTACCGCGCCCCTTGCGCGTCGAGTAGATAGCGGCGGAAACGTTGGACACGATGATGCCGAGCTGGAGCTGCGCCTTGAAGCTGGCACTGCGCGCAGCCTGGCTGGCGGCATCCGGCAGTCGAGCCTCCTGGCGCAGCGAGTCGAAACGCGCGAGGAGGTCGGTCGCCTTGTTGAGAATGGCGAAAAACCGGTCCTGTTCCTTCTTGGTCATGGTATTCCCTGAAAGGAGGTTGCCGTTTCCTTGCGGAATCGGCGGGGCACCACGGACGACACCATATCGCCGGGCATTTCAAACTAACTTGAACGTTAACCGACATCCGCAGGCAAGCAGAGCGTTACAGTTGATGCTGATTTCTTTGGTTTGGATGCCTGGGCGGTTTCCGGTTCACGTAAAAGTCTGGAGTTGATAAACTCAGACTAAGAAAACCGTTTCTTCCAGATCAAGAATTAAGTGCGCGTAATTAAGCGCTCTGCTCAAGTTTAATAATAAACACTCGAAGATAAGACAATATCGGATGTTTCAGCTCTTGTCAGGCTGTTAAAACCCACAGTCGATGAGACAAACTGAATGTGCAAACTAGCAATCTTACTTGAACCAACATAGAGCTTATCGATAGGTTTACGCGTCCCCATTTTCCTTCTTGAACCGAGAACTGACTGCCCCGAATCCGTCATCCCCGCGCCCTGCCAACCTAACAAAATCGCGCACGCGGCGCCCGGAGCAATTCAGTCCTGACCGACACCACAGGTGGTGCCGGCAGATCGTCTCGTTCGAGTTGGAAAACTTTGCTTCTCAGTGGACTTCCATGATTGGGAGCCCAGTGCAGTATCGAAACCGTAAACGGAGATTCCCCATGAAACTCAAGCACACACTCGGCATTCTCTTCGGCATCGCGCTGGCGGTCCTCGCCGTCAACCTGATCTTCTTCGACAAGGGACCCCAACCGGCCGCCTTCAAGGCCTCCGCCAACGTCGTCGAAGTCACCGACAAGAACTTCGAAGACGAAGTCCTCAATTCCAAGCTGCCAGTCGTCATCGACTTCAACGCCACCTGGTGCGGTCCGTGCAAGCAGTACACGCCGACCTTCCACAAGGTCGCCGATCAGTACGTCGGCAAGGTCAAGTTCGTCAGCATCGACGTCGATCAGGCGCCCGGCGTCACCGCGCTGTTCGGACTGAACGCGGTGCCCGTCACCCTCTTCCTGAGCGAGACCAACGGCACGATCAGCGCCGCGGCCGGCTCCGGCGCGCTCACGGAGGACCAGCTCAAGAAGCTGCTCGACACCGCGCTCGCCCCAGGCGCGAAGCTGGTTCCGCTCTTCCAGAAGAAGCCGATCGACGCCAACGATCCGAGCAACGGCGCCAAGCCCGACGCCCCGAAGGAAGCGGCTCCCAAAACCGACGCTCCTAAGACGGACGCGCCCAAGGAAGTCGCTCCCAAGACCGACGGTCGCCAGCAAGTGGAGCCGAAGCCGGAAGACGCACCGAAGAACTGACCGCCATCTGACGAGGTCTTCCGAATGCAATCAACATTCGCGAGGTCTCAGCTAACACAGACGTGACACCATTTGCGGTGCCCGTGCCGACCAGCCCTCCCGAATGCATCCTCGCATTCGGGAGGGTCTTGCTTTCGCACACAGATCATTTCGGGTCCTACGCAGAGCCTTACCTCATCAGTTTTTCGCTTTCTCAAACTTTACTATTGCGTATAATATTAATTTTTAAAACCGAAAGCAATCAAGAAAGGTGGTTGCCCACCAGTCCGATTGCCTCCGATAGTGCAGGGGAGAACGCCCAGACAAAACGATTGAGCTTCACTTGGTCAGAAACCGAGCATGTCGGTAACCAACTTCAGATTGCCCTCGACCGTCTTCAAAAGGTCGTTGCACTGCACCGGCCATTCGTGGCACACCATCTCCGCACGCTCCCAGATTTCGCGAGCTTCGACGTAGAAGCCTTGCTCGTAGCGGATGCAACCGTGCTGGTTGTGCAGGTAAGCAGCGTACCAGTGGTCGCGACGCATGCCGTTGGTCAACTCCTGAAGCGCTGCGTCAATCAGCTCCTCGCACAACTGCCAGTTCTTCTGCTTCCGAGCCGCGCTGCACTTGTCGTGCAACACCCGCGCCCGCGATTGAGCATCGCGCACGGAGTTGCGCGTTCCGAAAAGCGGATTCGGGTCACCGGTAAACAAAGCGACTTCGTGGACCCACGCGCCGTTGGTGCGCAAGACGTCCGGGTCCGGACGGATCATCAACGCCGTCGTCATCGGCTTCTTCGGCGGCTCCTTGCTCTTCTTACCGTCGTCCTCCGCGGACTTCTTCGCAGCGTCCCCAGCCGGTCCGGGCTTGATGCCGAGCGACTGCTGCAACAGCTTGATGTGCTGCTCTTTTCTGCCGGCGACGAAACGGTTGTGATACCAGCGCAGCAGTAAGCCCACCGCAACCACGATGAGCGCTGCGATTCCGACCAGATAGTATTGGTTCATCTGATCCTCCCTAGCTGTAATAGCTGTTTGTACTCGTAGGAAAGGAAAGACGGCGGCCCAAGTGAGCCGCCGTAACGTGACGCCTGGTTCAACTAACCCTCGGCACTGCCCATCACATACGCAGTCCACCCGACTTGGAACGCCGAGTATGCGACCTTGAGCAGGTCGCCCGAGTGCGGGACGGCGCTCTTCTTCTTGCTTACCAGGTCATAGACCTCCACACCCTGGTCGCCGAAGACGAGGAGCTGCTGCTCACCGACAAACTGCAACCGACGCACATAGCGCTTGTGTCCGGTGCGGATCACCTGACGATGACCCTTGTCGATGTTGAGAATCCAGACATTGCAGCATCCGGACGGACGGTGGCAGCTCCCAGCCAGAGCCGCGATGCGCGCATCCTCATGCATGGCGTGAGCCCAGCACTCGAAGTCGACATCTTCGTCTCCACCGGACAGGTCGCGCTGGGTGACCAATCCAGTGCTCAGTTCCACACAGTAGACCGCACCACCGGCGGTGAGGACAAACACCGATTCACCCTGACCGGTAAACTCGAGCCGCACAATGGCCGACTTGCACACCTCTACCGAGAGCAGCTCCTTGCGCTTGTGTCCGCTGTTCAGGTCATAGATGCACACTCGCCCGGAGGTGTTGCCGAGCGCGAGTTTGTCACCCTGCTTGCTGTAGACGACGGCGGATGCCCGTGCGAAATAGAGTGGCTCCATGAGCGCGCCTAGGGTGATGTCGTAGAAGACGACGCGAGGCGAGTTGTCACCATGGACGATGGCAACCTCCTGATTGCGTTCGGCATTGATTTCGGTCTTCGCAATCGGCCGAAACGCCATGCCGACAGCAGTATGCTCGAGCGGCGCGTCGATCTTCTTGCCCGACTCGAGGTCGAACAACCACGGAGGCCGGTCGTGGAGGATCGCCCCCAGGGTGCCCTTGTTGTTGGTGTGAGCCGGCAAAACCAGATCGCGAATCTGGTTGTGAGGGAGCCGGCTAGCGTACGTATTCAGCGACGAAATTTTTGTCGCCATGTTGAGCTCCTTAAATAGGGCAGCCGAGAATGTACTCAGCATGCCGGTGTTCAAATCAGCTCCAGACGCTACCGACCTCCTCGACCAGGGAAACGACGTTTCCTACACTGGTTGCCGGAGTCACTGCCGTTGCTCGCGACACAGAATCACGACAATCACGTCAGCCGGAGCGGCAGTCATGATTTCACAGCGGGTCGGCTATGATTGTCGGAATCGATGTCGGTGTACAGACTCAGTTGGTGTAGCGCAAATTCATTCGGAATCGAATTGGAGATAACTGCAACCTAGCAGGACAAATGTTTAAATCAAATGCGTTAGTTCACCATTCTGGTTAGATACTCTTGAGCTTCGAGTGGTATTAAGTTTAATACTGAGCAGATGGTGCCTAATTACAGCTCCAAACAAGTTATGTTAGTGCAGCTCTCGCACCCACAACACTGTAACAGGCTGCGCTTTCCAGCACTATTGATATTAGAGGTTTCATGACTATCACGCTTCGATTTTTTCGATTCGACCACCTGAAAAAACGAGCAGACGAGTCGCGTTTTTTACCAATCAGAAAACAATTAGTCTGGTCGGCAATCGCCGCTTCCATAATTGCTTTCGGCAATTTTCAATTCACACCGGCACAAGCTCATGTTCTCAAACAATCGCAATGGCGGTGCAACGGCCTCGTTTTCACTAAAACAAATTCGAATTGGAAAGGCGAAGACAGCGCCACCATCGAAGTGCGCAAAAACGGAAAACTGCTCCTTCGGCGTCAGGCGCATGACGCCTGGCTCTGGACGATAAAAAATGGAGATTTCGTCGAATGCGAGGAACACGATCGTTTCGAGACCACCGACCTGAATGGTGATGGCATCAAGGATTTCGTCATCCGCCAGTGGTCCGGTGGTGCCTATTGCTGCTACACCTACGAAGTCTTTTCCATGGCAAACAACTGTCGGCGCCTGTGGTTCGACGACGCGAAATGCGCGCACCTCAAAATTCTCTTCAAAAACAAGCCTGCAGTTCTAGCCATGGAGGATGGCTCATTCCTGTACTGGAGAACATATTCGCTAGACGGTCCGCGCCCTGTGGTTTATCTAACGTGGCGGCAAAACACGAACAACGAAAAGCCAATTCTCGACAAAAAACGCATGCTTCGCCCAATCGACAGCACCAAGTTTTCTCGCCTGAAATCAGCTCCACTAAACGAGGAGAAAGAACGGATGTTCATCGACCTCGTTTATTCCGGTCACTCCGACGCGGCACTGAATCTGATTGCCAATGTTTCCGCACAAGATCGCAAGGAATTTGTGGACAGCTTCGTCCAAGCTCTGAAGTCAGGTCCGTTTTACTTCAAGATCGTCGGCCTTAACGGACCAAAGTTCGCGAATTTAACCGGCAAGAAATTCGAGTAACAACGGTCCGATAGCTAGCGCGTTATTGTCTCTGCTATCCGTCAAAACCGCGGCAACAAGCCTAAGATTAAACGGCGCGCTAATTGCGCGAACAGTTTCTGATCAAGTTTTATCTAAAAGCTAAAAGGTCAGATAGCAGAAAATAACTGCAAAACCTTACTCCTCTTGACAGCTAGTCAAACAAGAGGAGTATGCCTCTATTTGCTAATTCAAAGAGCGTTTTGCTAGACCAAGTAGTCATTTGGTTATACGTGCCTAAAAAGAAGTCAAACAAGAAGCAAACACGCGCAACCAAAAATTCAAAACTCTCCAAGCAAACACACGGGTTGTCTGGGGAATCACGAGTTGCTTAGAACGCTGAGATCGGCTTGAGGAGACTGCTGTTCCTCGAACCGAGCTTAGTTGTCTGCGCAGTTCAACTCCGTGGAACCGTCCGGCGCGCGTAGCTCCGGGCATTTTTTCGAACCCGAAAGGACAAATTCTATGAGTAACGCAAGCAACAACAACCTGCGTGCCGTCGCTTTGCCGAACAACGCCGAGTCCATCATCGTGTGGCTCTGGGACGGCGTGATTCCGGACTGCCTCGGCTTTTCGATTCGCCAGATCAACAAGCGGACCGGCGTCAAGACCGTCCTCAGCTCGCGTCTCGTCAAGTTCAAGGGCGAGGGCAGCCAGAAGGTCGCGACCACGCTCGACTCGCACCCGATTCAGGGCTGCAAGTGGAGCGACGGCAAGGTCGTGGTCGGCGAGACGTATCAGTGGGAAGTCGTGCCGATGATTGGCAAGCCGGGCAGCCTCAAGGAAGGCACTCCCGCGCTGACCCAGGAAGTCAAAATCGGCTACGACTACGGTCCGTTCATCAAGGCCTGCTTCAACCGCGGGCATCTGGTGAGCACCCAGGCGACTGCCGAATACCTCGGCATCGACCCTGCCACTGGCCGTCCCGACGAGGTCAAGTTCCTCGCCGCCATCAACGACCCGAACAGCGAACTGGCCAAGTGGCTGGGCGCTGAGCTGCCGGACTTCTGCCGCGCCCTCTACGAGGAGGCCAAGGTGGACGGCGGCCACGTCTGGAACCTGTTCTACGAACTCTCGTACCCGCCGTTCGTCGAGTACCTGAAGCAGAACAAGGACCTCTGGGACATGGTGCTGTCCAACGCCGGCAAGGGTGACGAGACCAACAAGGCGGCGGCCGAGATCCTCACCGGTGCCGGCTGCAGCATCACCCGCCGGTTCATCCCGGAGGGCAAGGGTCTGGGTCACAACAAGGTCGGCGTCAAAACCGACAAGAAGAAGCAGCCGAAGAAGACGCTCGTCCAGAGCGCCAATGCGACGGCTACCGGCTTCTACGCCCAGTCCAACCACGCCATGCTGATCGACAACGACGGCGTGGCGGCCATCGTGAAGGACTACTACGACCGGACCCTGGCGGACTGCAGCGCCGACCCGATCCAGAGCGACGAGTACCGTGCGGCCAACTTGAAGGTGGCGGACCCCGTCATCCTTCCGGACGGCACGTCGGTGCAAGTCATCTGCTGCCCCTGCTCGATGGACCGCGTCAAGCCGCGCGTTCCGGATGACGGCAAGGTCTTCCCGCTGCTCGACATGGTTCCGACCATGAAGGTGGCGAAGGACGTCATCATGGGCGCCCAGCAAGGCGTCTACGGTGTCGCGTTCTACCCGGGCACGCCGAGCATCGTCGACGTGATCTCGTACCTGGGCTGGAAGAAGCCGTCGCTGCCGATTCGGTTCACCGTCAGCTCCGACCAGGCGCTGCCGCGTCCTCCGAAGAAGCGCACTCCGAAGCCGAAGGCGGTGATCGACGCCGGCGGCGAGCAGCACCCCGAAGCGATGGCTCCGTCGGAAGACGGCGTCGTGGTGACGGATGCGGCGAAGGAGATCGCCAAGGAAATCGGGGTGTTCCAGCCGCGGAAGAAGTTCCCGGTGATCATCTCGGCGTCCGCGCTCGAGAACGGTCTGGAAGACTGGGTCAAGGAGATGCTCAAGTTGACGGACGCGCACGCGGTGACGCATGCGAAGTTCGTGGCTGTCGATCCGTGGGGTCCGAATCCGGTCCTCATCGGCGCGGCGAGCGACAACATGGGCATGCGTGCGGCGATCAACAATGACGAGCTCTTCCTCGTCATCCGCAACAACCCCGCGCTGGTCCAGGCGTACGCCGTGTTCGCGATGGGCATCAACAGCCACTTCCTCTGGCGTTACCTGGTCAAGACCGGCCAGAGCACGTTCACGGGCGAACTGGCCGACGACACGAGCTGGCAGGGTCGGTTCCTGAAGGGCAAGGCCCGCAAGGAATACGAGGCGATGCTCGCCGGCAAGAAGTAGTCTGGTAAGGCGGCAACGCTGAATCAGGCGGCTAGTCTGGTAAGGCGGCAACGCTAAGCCAGGCGGCAAGTCTCCGGGGACAAGAAGCATCGGCCGCAAGGCTGGTGCTTCCTCTCCGGAGATTTTGCTTCCACACTCCTCCTACTATCTCATTTCATAAACGCCCAGATGTCAAGGATCGCAAATTGGCCCCATTTAAGCCTTTTTAGTAATCAAGAACCGCAATTTGACACCATTTGCGCAAATTTAGTGGCGTCAAAGTCGCCCCGCATGACAACCATGAGAAAAATACGACCTTCGAAATGGCACCTGCAGGATTAGATCAGCTCCTACTGCTGGACTCGCACAATGAGAATTGAAACTGTGAGTTTGATTCAAGCCATTCGACGCCGGCACCACGGTGTAAAGCTCGGTTGAGTGAGGTGTGAGCAGAGCGATAAACCCAACGCATTACAAATGCGAAAACGGCGCATGAGCACGCGGCACCATATTCGATACCACGACCGAAATCCCGGCTTCGGCGATCGATTCGAGCGTCTACAATTGATGGGGAGAAGTTACGAGCGATATGGAGAAGTAACAAGCGATACGGAGAAGGTACGAGCGATATAGAGAAGTTACGAACTCCAAATGGATAAATATCAAAAACTCGATCCGCGGCAGATATAAGAGTTGCGTTCAGGCAACCAAATCGAGTCCCCATCTGTGTTTTCACTCAACAGAACAGCGGAAACTATTCTGCAACAGCACTAACCTTAACCACGTTTCAGCTCAAGCACCAATTCAAACCTCCAAGACCGAGTTCAAAAAGTGCGCACCCGTGCCTATTTTGCGGTTCAGGATTTGAATAATTGCGATAACCTAATGATTCTCAAGAGGATTTAGATATCCATAGTACAAATTACTAGTC